>NZ_CP157874.1:4552500-5853041 GCF_040214835.1 Pseudomonas asiatica
GCGACCAGGAACTGGAACGTACACTCGCCGCACTGTGGTGGTCGGCACTGGCCGCAGGCTTGTCCATGGGGCTGTCGCTCATGGCCATGGGCCTGTTCTACGCTCGCCTGCCGGAGGGGGACAGTGCCCAGGTGGTCGCCAGCATCGGCTACAGCGCTGGCTTCCTTGCAGTGATACTGGCGCGTCAGCAGTTGTTCACCGAAAACACCCTGACCGCCGTGTTGCCGGTAATGACCGCCCCTACCCTGGCCAACTTCGGGCGCCTGCTGCGCCTTTGGGGCGTTGTACTGCTTGGCAACCTCGCCGGCACCTTGCTGGTGGCCTGGGTAATGCTGGAACTGCCGATCTTCGACAGCAAGACCGACGTGGCCTTCCTGGAGGTGGGCCGCAAGGTCATGAAGAACGATATCAGCCAGATGTTCGCCAAAGGCATCGTATCGGGGTGGATGATCGCCACGATGGTCTGGATGATCCCGTCGATGGAACACGCCAAGATCTGGATCATCCTGATGATCACCTACCTGATGGCCCTGGGCGACTTCACCCATATCGTGGTCGGCTCGGTCGAGGTGTCCTATCTGGTCTGGGCCGGCGATGAAACCTGGAGCAGCTTCTGGCTGGAGTTCGCGCTGCCGACACTGTCGGGCAACATCATCGGCGGCAGCTTCATCTTCGGCTTGATCAGCCATGCACAGGTGCGCAGCGACAGCGGCAAACCGCCCTCACGGCTACTGAAAGAGGACCGGCCACCCTCCCCGCGCCGCAACAACGGCAACAAATGAACTTCAGCGTGCCGCCACCACGCGCTCGTTCGCCTGGCCGCGCTGACGCACAGGCCGCGGCTGCCACCAGTTCTGCCCGGCGTGCGGAGAGTCGAGGCTGACCCGCTCCCCCATCTGCGGCGTGCTCAGGCGCACCTGTGCCTGGTTGGCCAACGCCAGGATGCGCTCGAACGGCTCCTGCCAGCCATGCATGGACAGGTCGAAGGTGCCGTTGTGAATCGGCAACAGCCAGCGCCCGCGTAGATCCAGATGGGCCTGCAGGCTCTGCTCCGGCTGCATGTGCACATCGGGCCAGGCGACGTTGTAGGCCCCGGTCTCGATCAGGGTCAGGTCGAACGGCCCGAAGCGCTCGCCAATCTGCTTGAACCCATCGAAGTAGCCGGTATCGCCACTGAAGAATACCCGCACATCCTCGTCGACGATCACCCACGACGCCCACAAGGTCCGGTTGCTGTCCAGCAGCCCACGCCCTGAAAAGTGCTGAGCCGGGGTGGCGACAAAGCGCACACCCTCGACCTCGCTTTCCTGCCACCAGTCCAGCTGCCGCACCTTTGCCGGTGCTACGCCCCAGGTCATCAGCAGGTTGCCTACGCCAAGCGGCGCCAGGAACACACTGGTGCGCGGTGCAAGTTGGCGAATCGCCTGTTCGTCAAGATGATCGAAGTGATCGTGGGACAGTACCACCGCAGCCAACGGCGGCAACTGGTCCAGCGCCAGGGGCGGCGCATGGAAGCGCAGTGGGCCGGCCCACTGCACCGGCGAGGCGCGCTCGGCGAATACCGGGTCGGTAATAAAGAAGCGCCCGCGCAGCTTGAGCAGTACCGTGGAATGGCCCAGGCGCCAAAGGCTGCGGTCGGGCGCATCGAGCACCTGCTGGCGGGTCATGGGCTGGAGGCTGACCGGGGTGGCCGGCCGGGTTTCCGGCGGTTTGCGCAGGAACAGGTACTTGAGCCCGATGCGCAGCTTCTTCAATACGCCATCCTGTGGCAACGACGCCTGATTGTGAAAGCGCCCTTCCCGCTGAGGCGCCGGCTCGCCGGCAGGGTTGGCCAAAGGGACCATCAGCAACACTCCGAGCAACAGGAAAGCCTTCATGTTACCCCACAGTGATCGGATCAACCGTGAATTGGCTTGTAAGGTCATTTTTCGTCGATGAAACACTGTTCAACAATATTCATGCGAGTTATGCGATAAACGGTGCTTCAGCAGAAGAACGATGACCAAGATGGATAAACGCAGCGGCAAAGGCCTTTCATTCGCCAAACGCATCTACCTGCCGCGGGTCATCGGCCTGGGGATCGGCCTGTTCAGCGTCATGGCCGCCATGGCGCCGCTGTCACCGCCCACCTGGGCATGGCTGCTGGTACTGTTCAACGGCCTGGTATGGCCGCATGTGGCCTACCTGTGGGCCGCCCGTTCAGCAATGCCCTACCAGGCAGAACAGCGCAACCTGGTGCTGGACTCCCTGATGGGTGGGTTCTGGACCGCCGCCATGCATTTCAATCCATTGCCCAGCGTGACCGTGCTGTCGATGATGACCATGAACAACGTCGCCGCCGGCGGCAAGCGCATGGTCGTTCGCGGGGTGCTGGCCCAGCTGGCGGGCATGCTCGTCGCGATCCTGCTGCTGGGCCCCGGCCTGCAACTGAATGCGACGCCCCTGCAGGTCTATGCCTGCCTGCCGATGTTGACCCTCTACCCGCTGGCGCTGGGCTGGGTCTGCTACCAGTTGGCGATCAAGCTGGCCGACCACAAGCGCCGGCTGAGCACCCTGAGCCTTACCGACAGCCTGACCGGTCTGCTCAACCACGGCGCCTGGAAAGACCTGCTGCTGCTGAAGTTCCAGGCTTGCCAGCAGCAACAGGGGCACGCGGTGATTGCCCTGATCGACATCGACCACTTCAAGACCATCAACGACACCTTCGGCCACGTGGTCGGCGACTGTGTGCTGCGCCAGCTCGGCGCCGAGCTGCGGCGCAATCTGCGCGAAGGCGACCAGGCCGGGCGTTACGGTGGTGACGAATTCTGCGTGATCCTGCCGGACACCAGCGAGGCCCAAGCCTGCCAGGCCATGGAGCGCCTGCGCGAGCAGGTCGCCAGCTACCGTAACCCGCAGTTGCCGCACCTGCGCATCAGCCTGAGCATCGGCCTTTCGGCATTCGAGGCCGACCTGGAGTCACCCGAACACTGGCTCGAACAGGCGGACAAGGCGCTGTACACCGCCAAGCATGCCGGACGCGACCAGGTCAATTTTGCCCACAGAGACGCTGCGGCGCTCAGGCTGGCCTATCCTGATTGAACCTCCTTCCTGACCAACTGGCGGGAGGCTGCCTGAAGGAGCCGCTCGCGCATGGCCAGGACCGCCAACCTTCCACCCGCCAGCCCCACACCACACTTCCAGGTGCGTCGCCTGATTGCCGGCTTCAGCGCAGTTTTCGGTCTGGCCTGCCTGATCATCCTCGGCGCCCTGTTCAATATCGCGGGTACTCTTGACCATCAGGAACGCCAGCGCAGTGCCTCGCAGGCAACCAAGGCGCTGGAGCAACGGCTGCTCGCCTCGCGCCAGTTCCTGTCCAGCTATGCCGTGTGGGATGCTGCCTTCGAACACCTGGCGGGCCAGGCCGACTGGAAATGGGCCTACGAAGAAAAGAACGTGGGCGAGTCGCTGTACAGCGCCAGCGGCTATGAAGGGGTGTTCGTGGTGGAGGACGCTCGCACCACCTACGGTTTGTTCAAAGGCCAGCCTACCCAGGCAGCGGCCAATACCTATATTGATGCAGCGCTGCAGCCAATCATCGACCAGGCTCGGGCGGCGGCCATCCCACGTGAACAGATCACCCGTTTCGTCCTGTTCAACGGTTGGCCGGCAGTGCTCAGTGCCGCGGCGGTGCGCCCGGACCGGGATGTCACCGATAGTGAGGTGCGCCAGGCGCCGGTGATGCTGTTCGTCGACCAGCTCACCGAGGAAAAGCTGGCACAGCTGAGCAGCGGTGCCGGCCTGACCGGCATGCATGTGGAAAACGATGATGTGCGGGAGCACGGGCACCTGCGCATCGACCTCGGCGATACCGGCTACCACCTGTCCTGGAGCAGCCCGCTGCCAGGACACCAGTTGCTGCGTGCAGTGTTGCCGCCGCTGGCGGGTGCCTTGCTGATACTCGGCCTGGTCATGCTGTACCTGTTCCGCCATGCCTTGCGCAGTTCGCGGGCGATCGACCTCACGCTCGCCGATCTGCAGCAGAGCAACCAGGCCCTGGAGGCCAGCGAGCAGCGTTTTCGCGCGGTGGCCGAGTCGGCCTCCGACTGGATCTGGGAAACCGATCGGCAACAACGCCTGACCTACCTTTCGCAACGCTTCGTCAATGTCACCGGCTACCCGGTGGACGACTGGCTCGGCCACCCGCTCAACCAGTTGCTGGCCTGCGATACCACGCCGCTCTCGCCGTGGCTGGATGCCCTGGCCGCGGCCGACCCGCAACAACTGGCCAACCTGCGCTGCACCTACCGCGACCAGAATGGCCAGAACCGCTACTGCCGGATATCGGCCCGCGCCATCTGGTACGACGGCAAGCCCGTCGGTTTTCGCGGCACCGCCAGCGACATCACCGACGAAGTCGACGCTCATGCGCGCATCCAGCACCTGTCGCTGCACGACCCGCTGACCGGGCTGGCCAACCGCAACAAGCTCGCCCGGCACCTCGAGCAGGCCTTGTTGCGCGGCAGTGATTCGCCGCCACTGACCTTGCTGCTGCTGGACCTGGACAACTTCAAGCCGATCAACGACTCCCTCGGCCATGCCGCCGGTGACGCCGTACTGCAGGAGGTAGCAACACGCCTGCGCGACAGCACCCGCGATGGCGACCTGGTCGCGCGCCTGGGCGGCGACGAGTTCCTCCTGGTGCTTGGCGGCATGGACAACCGCAGCGAGATCGACCGCTTCTGTGCGCGCCTGATCAGCCTGCTGCAACAACCGATCATCTTCGATAACCAGCCCCTGCACGTTGGCGCCAGTATCGGTGTCGCCCAGACCCGTACCCAAGGCTTCGATGCCGGCGAGCTGATCCGCTGCGCCGATATCGCCCTGTACCAGGCCAAGGCCGACGGCAAGTGCACCTGGCGCTATTTCGCTGCCGAAATGAACCAGCAGATCCAGTACCGCCGCCAACTGGAGAACGACATGCGGCGGGCCCTGCGCAACCAGGAATTCGAGCTGCACTACCAGCCGCGCTATCGCCTCAGCGACCTGCGCATCGTCGCGGTCGAGGCTTTGCTGCGCTGGCAGCATCCGCAGGAGGGGTTGCTGGGGCCGGACACCTTCATTCCGTTGGCCGAACAGAGTGACATCATTGTTGCGCTGGGCCGCTGGGTGCTGCGCGAAGCCTGCCGCACCGCCCATGACTGGCCCGCCGATGTACTGGTTTCCGTGAACCTGTCACCGGCGCAGTTCCTGCGCAGCGATGTGGTGGCCGATGTACGCGAGATCCTGCTGGAAACCGCCTTCCCTGCCCAGCGCCTGGAGCTGGAAATTACCGAGAACGTGATGCTCAATGACATCGAAGGCGCGCTGGGCACCATGCTGTCGCTCAAGGAGCTGGGGGTGCGCCTGAACATGGACGACTTCGGCACCGGCTACTCGTCGTTGGGCTACCTGCGCACCTACCCGTTCGACAGCATCAAGATCGACAAACGCTTCATCGGCGGGCTGAACAACACCGCTGGCAGCGACCGCGCCGTGGTCCAGGCCATCATCAACCTGGGCGAAGCGATGGGGCTGACGGTGACGGCCGAAGGGGTGGAAAGCGAGCAGCAGCTCAGGGCATTGCAGAAGGACCGTTGCCATGAAGTGCAGGGCTATTACCTGAGCAGGCCGCTGGACAGTGCGGGGCTCGAGGCGTTGTTGCAGCAGGCATCCCAGCGTTCGGCGCCCTACCTGTAGCGCGCGGACGTAACTGTCTTGTCCAGGTTTGATACTTGCACATCCCCTGTGGGAGCGGGTTCACCCGCGAAGAATGCAACTCGGTATATGGCACCGGCTTCGCCGGTGTTCGCGGGTGAACCCGCTCCCACAGTGATGGTGCAGGTTTTCGGTATTCGAGCGAGGCAGTTACTCCGCTATTACAGAGCGGAATTCCGCTGCAAGCTGCGCTCTGCCACGATTTCCGGCAGGTCGCGCCGGCGCAGGTAGGTGCGCAGCGGTTCACCGATGTTCAAACGGTCATCCACATGCTGCTCCAGCAACAGCGCCAGCCGTTCGCGGCACAGGGCCATGCGCTGCCCTTGCTCGGGCCGCCAGACAAACTCGTTGCAGGGCGTGATGCTGGCGTCGGCCACGTCCATGCCGAACGAATCTTCGGAAAAACGCACGATGTGCACACCGCGCTTGCCATGAAAACCGACGAAGCCCTTGAGCTGGTCGGCAGCGTTGCAGATGTCTTGGGAAGTGATGGCCATGACGTAACCTCGCAATGAAATCGGAAGATACGCACGCCAGGCGGGGGTGGTTGCCTCTGCCGGGCAACTCGTGACTGGCAGCCTAACGCAGGCCGTCGCACAGGCGCCACGCTTTTCATCAATCAGCGGCCACCGTCAACCTGCGAATGCAGCACCTCGCCCAGCCACTGCATGAAGGCCTGCACCCGGCGTGGCACGTGCCGTTGCCGGGCATACAGCAGTGACACGGGCATGGCCGGGGCCTGCCAGCCTTCCAGTACCGAAACCAGCTCACCGCGCTGCAGGTGCTCGGCCACGCCCACCGCCGGCACCTGGATCAACCCCAGCCCGGCCAGGCAGGCCGCCGAGTAGGCCTCGGCATTGTTGACCGTGACCACTCCGGCCATGGCCTGGAAGTGCAGTTCACCGCCCTGCAGGTATTCGAAACCGGCACTGCGCCCCCCAAGGGTGCGCACGTAATGCACCAGGTGGTGCTCGGCCAGGTCCTGCAGCGTGCGCGGCACGCCACGGCGGGCCAGGTAGGCAGGGCTGGCACAGTTGCGCATGCTCAGTTGCCCGACCGGGCGCGCCACCACGTCCAGGTCATGCAGGGCACCAATGCGCATCACACAATCGAAGCCTTCACGCAGCAGGTCGACCTGGCGGTCGGTGCAACTGAGCTCCACCTCCAGGCGCGGGAAGCGCTGCAGAAACTGCGGCAGCGCCGGGATGATGACCCGGCGGGCCATCATGGTCGGCAGGTCGACCCGCAGGCGCCCGGCCAGCTCGGCGTCGTCGGCGCAGAACAGGCTCTCGATCTCGTCCATGCCCGACAGCAGGTCCTTGCTGCGCTCGTACAGCAAGGCGCCATCCTGGGTTGCCTGCACCCGGCGGGTGGTGCGGTTGAACAGCTGCGTACCCAGCAAACGCTCCAGCGCCCTGACCTGCTCCGACACGGTCGAACGGGGCAGCCCCAGGCTCTCGGCAGCCAGGGTGAAACTGCTGACCTCGCTCACGCGCACAAAGGTGCGCAACAACTCCAGCTTGTTCACTTGAACCTCGTCTATCCGGTTTTACCGAACAGTATTTCCATATTTGCTGGATTTAACAGCACAACACCGACCAATAACCTGTGCTCATCAGCCCACCATGAGGTTTTCACCATGACCCGCAAGATTGCCCTGATCACTGGCGCCAGCCGCGGCCTGGGCCGCAACACTGCCGAACACCTGGCCGCACGCGGCATCAATGTCATCGGCACCTACCACAGCAAGGCCGAGGAAGCCCAGGCCGTGGCCGTGCGGCTGGAGCAGGCCGGGGTCAAGGCCGCCATGTTGCAACTGGACGTCAGCGACAGCGCCAGCTTTGCCGGCTTCGCCCAACGCCTGGGGGCAACCTTGCAGCAACACTTCGGTCGCGAGCGTTTCGACTTTCTGGTGAACAATGCCGGGATCGGCTTGAACGTGCCATACACCGAAACCAGCGAGGCGCAGTTCGACCAGTTGCTGAATATCCAGCTGAAAGGACCGTTCTTCCTCACCCAGCGCCTGCTGCCGCTGCTGGTCGACAATGGCCGCATCGTCAACATTTCCACTGGCCTGGCGCGCTTTGCGCTGCCGGGGTATGCCACCTATGCCGCGATGAAGGGGGCGATGGAGGTGCTGACCCGCTACCAGGCCAAGGAACTGGGCGCGCGTGGTATTCGCGTGAACATTCTGGCGCCGGGGGCGATCGAGACGGACTTTGGCGGCGGCGTGGTGCGGGACAACCGCCAGGTGAATGAATACATTGCCGGCAACACGGCGCTGGGGCGGGTGGGCTTGCCGGATGATATCGGGGCAGCGATTGCGCTGTTGCTCGAAGATGGCAATGGCTGGATCAACGGGCAACGGCTGGAGGTTTCAGGCGGGATGTTCCTCTGAAATCGAGAATCTGGGGCCGCTTTGCGGCCCATCGCGACGCAAGGCCGCTCCTACAAGAATACGCAATCGCACGGGGAATACGCGATCGCCTGTAGGAGCGGCCTTGTGTCGCGATGGGCTGCTCAGCAGCCCCCTTGGCCCTCACGGCTGATTCTGCTCCTCATGCACCTGCACACTGGCCGTCATCCCCGCACTCAGGGTCACGCCCTCCGGCACCTGGTCCAGGCGAATCCTCACCGGTATCCGCTGCGCCAGGCGCACCCAGTTGAAGGTCGGTTCAACCTCCGGCAGCAACTGGCTGTCGGGGTTGCTGTTGCGGTCGGTGATACCGCGGCTGATGCTCTCTACATGCCCTTGCATCGGCTCGCCTGCGCCCATCAGCCAGACCTTCACCGCATCCCCCACACGAATGCGCGGCAGCTTGGTTTCCTCGAAGTAGGCCTGGATATAGAAGGTTGAATCGTCCACCAGGGCCATCACCGATTCCCCGGTGTTCACATAGTTGCCCTCGGCCAGGCGCAGGTTGGTGATATGCCCGCTGCGCGGTGCCCGCACTTCACTGCGCGCCAGGTTGATTCTGGCAACCTGCAACTGTGCCTCGGCCTCATGCAGCTCACCACGGGCGATGGCCGCATTGATCTGGGCGTTTTCCCGCAATTCGGCACTTATCGCCTCCGGCCCAAGGGCGGTACGCCGGGCCGCTTCACGCTCGCGCAGGCGCAGTTGCTGACTGCGGGTCTCGGTCACCGCGCTGGCCTGGTCGAAGGCCGCCTGGAAGCGTTCGCGGTCGATGCTCATCAGCAGGTCGCCGGCCTTGACCTGCTGGTTGTCACGGGCCTTCAGCTCGCGCACCCAGCCGGACACATCAGGGGCGATCACCACCACATCGGCGCGCACACGGGCATCGCGGGTCCAGGGGGTGAGCATGTAGTACTGCCACAGCTGATAGCCGGCGAACACGGCAAGGGCCACTACACACAAGGTGACCAGGGTACGTACGGCCGCACGCATCGAAACACTCCTTTATAAAGCTCCCAGCAGTCGCACCACCAGGAACAGCACACAAACGAACAACGCCGCGTCGAACAGCGCTTCATGCCAGATCCAGCGCCCCAACGGCGTGGCCTGCACCAGCAGACGCAACAACCCGGTAAGCACCAGCGCCAGCAACACATAAACAAGGAAGGGGCTGAACAGCACGCCGCCCACTTCCCACTCACGCAACCCCATGGGCTTCCTCCTGCCAGTGGCACCACTTGCCCCAGCTCTTCTGCAGTTGCAGCACCGCCCCTTCGGCCAACCGCAGCGGATCGCTTGAGGGTAGACGGCGCAAGGCGCCAATGAACTGTTCGCTGGCGGCATCCAGGCGCTGACCTCGCCCGGGCGCCGGCCCCTTGGCCAGCACGGCCTCTACCTGCTGCAGGTATTCGCGCTCGGCCCGCCCCAACGGGGCTTGGGCAACCGCCAGGCACATGCGCAGGTGCACCAGTTCGTCGCCGATATCCAGGCCGTGCAGGCCGTCGTCCCAGCGCTTGCGTTCGCTCTCGGGCAGTTCGCCGGCATGCCGCGCCAGTTGCATCAGGCGGTCGGCCATGCGCCCGCCAAACCAGCTGTCGGCCCCGCGCAGGTCGCGCCGGGTCAGGCGCACCAGGTCGTTCTGGGTCGCCGCACGCAGGCGCCGGCCCAGCCAGGCCGGGTGGCGGAACACCAACAAACGGAAGGCCATCACCGCCGCCGATACACCCACCAGCATGGCCAAGGCACTGTTGAGCATGGTGGCCACGCCGAACTGCATGGCGTTGAGCGGCGACACCAGCACGATGAAATGCAGGCAATAGGAGGTGGCCGTGGCCCCGGTCCGCGGGTGAGCCATGCCCAGCGCGCCAAGAAACAGCGGCACGCCCATGCCCAGGCAGAGCATGGCGAAGCTGCTCCATTGCGGCAGCAGAATCTGCCCGACCAGAAACGCCGCAGGTATCGCCAGGAAAATCCCACGCAAGAAGCTCAGGCCGATCTGCGCGCCGTTCTCGCGGCTGGCGAACAGGCTGCAGACCACGCAGGTCAGCACCAGGCCACCTGGTGCCGAAGGCCAGGCGGTGGCCAGCCAGAAGCCACTCATTACCAGAAAGGCCAGCGCACTGCGTGAGCCGAACAGCAAAGCCAGCGACCAGTCGCGGTGCGCGGCCAGGCCTTGGGACACATCTTTGGGCGCCCTGCCCGCCTCCACATCGTCCAGCGCCTGGCTGGCAGCCATGGCGTAGTCCAGCAGCAGCGCCATGCGCGCCAGGCAGAAGTGCTCCGCCGGGCTGATCTGTTCATCGTGGGCAGCATCCCAGATGCGCTGGCGCAGCAACAACAGGCTCGGCTGGTCGGGCTTGCCCAGCAGTGCACGCACTTCCTCCAGCCAGGGTGCCAGGCGTTCGGCCTCGCGCTCATCAAGTTGCCGCCACTGCCGGCGCACCGAACGGGAAATGCGCAACAGCACCATCAGTTTCTGGCTCAGGCCACGAATGGCGCGAGCGCGCTGGCGCCCGCGGTTGCCTTCGAACCAGGCGTGTTCGCGTTGGCTGTCGATGGCAACGATACGCCCCAGGCTTTCCAGCAGGCCTTTGCGCGCCTCGTCTTCGCCGCCCAGCATGGCACTGGCGGCCTGCAGGCCGTTCTGCCAGGCCTGGCGGGCCTGCCCGCCCAGTTGCTGCTCTACCCGCATGGGCCAGAGCAAGGCACTGCTGGCGGTGGCACAGAAGATACCCAGGCAGATCTCGGTGCAGCGCGCCACGGCCTGGTCGAACACCTGCAACGGGTGGTCGATGGCCGGCAGGGCAATGATCGCCGCGGTGTAGCCTGCCAGCACGAAGGCATAGGCCCAGGCGCTGCGCAGTTGGGTGGAGGCGGCGGTGCACAGGGCCAGCCACAGGGCCAAGGTGAGCAGGAACAGCCATGGGGTCTGGGCAAACAGGCCGATGAACAGCACCGACGCAAACGTGCCGACCAAGGTACCGGCCAACCGCGCCAGGCCCTTCTGCACCACCATGCCCGACAACGGCTGGGCGACGATGAAAGCGGTCATCAGTGCCCAGGACGGTTGCTCCAGCCCCCAGCGCATCGCCAGCCACAGCGCCAGGCCGCCACCGAGCAGGGTCTTGATGGCGAACTTGAGGGCGAGGCTGCTGGGGGCGAACAGGGCCTGGAGGGTGATGGGCACGAGACGGACCTTGCGGGGATAGTCTTGTAGAAAGATAGACAATTGGGGAAAGGATAAAGCGGAAACGATTAATTAGCTAGCTAATCATCTTTGTTGTGGACAGGCTCTCCTGCGCTGCCCTCTTCGCGGGCACGCCGCTCCCACATGGGACCGCGCACAGTCCGAATCCTGTGAAGTCATTGTGGGAGCGGGTTTACCCGCGAAGAGGCCGGTACAGGCAACACAAAAATTGCAGGCAAAAAAATGGGCGACCGAAGTCGCCCTAAATGCCTTGCGTGCTCGTGTACCCGGAAGGTCAGCGCGGCTTGCGCTTGTTCGAGTCCTTCCAGATGAAAATGCCCAGACCGGCAAAGAAGACGACCATCAACCCGACCGTTACCACTCCGGCGATAACCACGTTGTCGAAGAACATGCTGGCCTCCCCATTCGTTTGCCGTTGTCCGATGGGTGCAAGTTAACCAATGTGGGGGCGGGGAAAATTGATCGGTGTCAATGGTGCCCGGGGCCGGGCACGCGAGGCGGGTGCAGGGTTGACCTGCGTCAAGTTTCAGCGCTTCTTCGGTTTGCCCTTGGGCTTCTTTTTCTTGGCGGTGTTCAACGGCAGGGCCTGCTCGAACGCATTGCGCATCTCGTTCAGGCGCTTTTCCTTGAGGTCGTGGACGCGCTTGGCGCGTTCGGCATCGAAATCGATGAGGTTGTCTTGGCTCATGGGTGGGCTCGACGATCAACTGAGACTTGCATGATGAAGCCAGGCGCTGGCGCTGACCAGCCCCATGTCAGACTTCGATGTCCACCAGCAGCCCCTGGCGTACATGCTCGCCCATCAACGGCGCCACCGGCACGGTGTTGTCGGCGTTGACCTCGTCACCCGGCATCGCACTGTAGCGTTCGTCGTCGCCCTTCTGCCGGCGTTGCTGCTGGCGGCGCTGCTCGTCGCGCAGCAGCAGCGCCTGCTCCTGCGGGTCACGCTGGTGCTTGAGGTCGATGGCACTTTCACCGGATGCAGGCTGCGTCGGCACCACCGGCTTGATGTCGGGTGTCGGCTTGACCGGGTCCTGTTGCGAGGTCACCGGCGCGGCACTGAGCGGAATGATCGGTGGCAGCATGGACGTTCTCCTATGCCCCCTGTATCGGCAGGCGCGGGATTATCTTGATGGCAGGCACAACACTTATTCGGCTTCGTCGTCAGGGTCGTCGTCGCTTGGCGGGCTGGCCTCGCTCCAGGGCCGCTTGTACACCTGCTGCCAGACCGCGTCCATGTGCTCGCGCAGCACCTGCGGCGCGGCCTTGAGCGAAGCGCTGTCCTCGCGCTCACCGCCGATCGGCTCTTCACCCGCCGGGGTGATCAGCGACTGGCCGGTGATGCTGTAGCTGGCCTGCCCTTCGCGCATCTCGATGGCGATGTCGTGCGGGTCGATGCCACCGCCGCAGAAGGCGTGGCTGGCGACCGTCACCTCGGCGACGCCGTCCTTGTTCAGGTCGCCGACATCGCTTACGTCGTTATAGAAGTCCACGTCCAGGTCCAGGCCCGGGCAGGTGGTTTCCTGTTCGATCTGCCAGCGCGCCTTGAACGCGTCGTTTTCGGCGGTGCGCCCGTAAAGCGTGGCCTTGAGTACCACCTTGTCCACTTCCTGCTCGCTTTCCGGGTCGCTGGCCTGGCCATCGCTGCGGCTCAATACCAGCAGGCCTTCACCGTCGCGGTCACGAAAGTGCACGCTCTTGATCGGTGTCTGCACACCCAGTACCTCGAGCTGCTCGATCGGGATGGCGGGCAAGGTCTCGAAGTTT
This sequence comes from Pseudomonas asiatica, assembly GCF_040214835.1. Taxonomy (NCBI): domain Bacteria; kingdom Pseudomonadati; phylum Pseudomonadota; class Gammaproteobacteria; order Pseudomonadales; family Pseudomonadaceae; genus Pseudomonas; species Pseudomonas asiatica. The sequence continues at coordinate 4,565,628 of NZ_CP157874.1, forward strand.
TTCTGCTCGCAGGCGGCCAGCAGCAACAGGCTGCCCACGGCCATCGAAGTGCTGATCCAGCGGTGCTTGGCAGACATGTTGATCCGGGGCCCTCGTCGGCAGCACGGTGGGGGGCGATGAAGCGGCTAGACTGTTGCTACCTATCGCACTTCGGCACCTTTCGATGCGCTCGGCACTTTGGTCTGACCGGCCGATCCGTTAACATAACCGGCTTTTTCATCGCGGGAGTTCAGGCAGTATGGCGCAGCAGTATCAACCGGGGCAACGCTGGATCAGCGACAGCGAAGCCGAGCTCGGCCTGGGTACCATCCTGGCGCAGGATGGCCGCCTGTTGACCGTGCTCTACCCGGCCACTGGCGACACCCGCCAGTATTCCCTGCGCAATGCGCCGCTGACCCGCGTGCGCTTCTCGCCAGGTGACCAGATCACCCACTTCGAAGGCTGGAAGCTGACCGTGCGCGAGGTCGAGGACATCGACGGGCTGATGGTCTACCACGGCCTGGACGGGCAGAACCAGCCGCGCACCCTGCCGGAAACCCAGTTGTCGAACTTCATCCAGTTCCGCCTGGCCAGCGATCGCCTGTTCGCCGGGCAGATCGACCCACTGTCGTGGTTCAGCCTGCGCTACAACACCCTGCAGCACACCAGCAAGCAGATGCAGTCGGCGCTGTGGGGCCTGGGCGGCTGCCGTGCCCAACCCATCGCCCACCAGTTGCACATCGCCCGCGAAGTCGCCGACCGCAGCGCGCCGCGCGTCTTGCTGGCCGACGAAGTGGGCCTGGGCAAAACCATCGAAGCCGGCCTGGTGATCCACCGCCAGCTGCTGTCGGGCCGTGCCAGCCGCGTTCTGATCCTGGTACCGGAAAACCTCCAGCACCAGTGGCTGGTGGAAATGCGCCGCCGCTTCAACCTGCAGGTGGCCCTGTTCGACGCCGAGCGTTTCATCGAAAGCGACGCCAGCAACCCGTTCGAGGATGCCCAGCTGGCGCTGGTGGCCCTGGAGTGGCTGGTCGACGACGAAAAGGCCCAGGACGCGCTGTTCGCCGCCGGCTGGGACCTGATGGTGGTGGACGAAGCCCACCACCTGGTCTGGCACGAAGACCAGGTCAGCGCCGAATATGGCCTGGTCGAACAGCTGGCCCAGGTGATCCCGGGCGTGCTGCTGCTCACGGCCACCCCCGAGCAGCTCGGCCAGGACAGCCACTTCGCCCGCCTGCGCCTGCTCGACCCCAACCGTTTCCACGACCTGGCCGCCTTCCGCGCCGAGAGCGAGCACTATCGCCCGGTGGCTGAAGCCGTACAGGAACTGCTCGACGAAGGCCGCCTGTCGCCCAAGGCCCACGCCACCATCCAGGGCTTCCTGGGTGCCGAAGGCGAAGCCCTGCTGGCCGCGGTCAGCGACGGCGATACCCAGGCCAGCGCGCGCCTGATCCGTGAGCTGCTAGACCGCCACGGCACCGGCCGCGTGCTGTTCCGTAACACCCGCGCGGCGATCCAGGGCTTCCCTGAGCGCCAGCTGCACCCTTACCCACTGGCCACGCCCGAGCAGTACCGCGACCTGCCAGCCGGCGAACACGCCGAGCTGTACCCGGAAGTCGCCTTCCAGGCCCAGGGCGAGGTGGCCGACGACGAGCGCTGGTGGCGTTTCGACCCGCGCGTCGACTGGCTGATCGACACCCTGAAGATGCTCAAGCGCACCAAGGTGCTGGTGATCTGCGCCCATGCCGAAACCGCGATGGACCTGGAAGACGCCCTGCGCGTGCGCTCCGGCATCCCGGCCTCGGTGTTCCATGAAGGCATGAGCATCCTCGAACGCGACCGCGCCGCCGCCTACTTCGCCGACGAAGAGTTCGGCGCGCAGGTGCTGATCTGCTCCGAGATCGGCAGCGAAGGCCGCAACTTCCAGTTTGCCCACCATCTGGTGATGTTCGACCTGCCGGCGCACCCCGACCTGCTCGAACAGCGCATCGGCCGCCTCGACCGTATCGGCCAGAAGCACACCATCCAGCTGCATATCCCGTACCTGCAGGACAGCCCGCAAGAGCGCCTGTTCCAGTGGTACCACGAAGGCCTCAACGCCTTCCTCAACACCTGCCCTACCGGCAACGCCCTGCAGCACCAGTTCGGCCCGCGCCTGCTGCCGCTGCTCGAAGGTGGCGAAAGCAAGGCCTGGGAAGCCCTGGTGGCCGATGCCCGCAGCGAGCGCGAACGCCTGGAAGCCGAACTGCATACCGGCCGTGACCGCCTGCTGGAGCTCAACTCCGGCGGTGCCGGCGAAGGCCAGGCGCTGGTCGAGGACATTCTCGAACAGGACGACCAGTTCGCCCTGCCGATCTACATGGAAACCCTGTTCGACGCCTTCGGCATCGACAGCGAAGACCATTCCGAGAACGCCCTGATCCTCAAGCCGAGCGAGAAGATGCTCGACGCCAGCTTCCCGCTGGGCGACGACGAAGGCGTGACCATCACCTACGACCGTGGCCAGGCGCTGTCGCGCGAGGACATGCAGTTCCTCACCTGGGAGCACCCGATGGTGCAAGGCGGCATGGACCTGGTGCTGTCCGGCTCGATGGGCAACACCGCTGTGGCGCTGATCAAGAACAAGGCGCTCAAACCCGGCACCGTGCTGCTTGAACTGCTGTTCGTCAGCGAGGTGGTGGCACCGCGCAGCCTGCAACTGGGCCGTTACCTGCCACCGGCGGCATTGCGCTGCCTGCTCGACGCCAACGGCAACGACCTGGCGTCCCGCGTGGCCTTCGAAACCCTCAACGACCAGCTGGAAAGCGTGCCACGCGCCAGCGCCAACAAGTTCGTCCAGGCACAGCGCGACGTGCTTGCCCAGCGCATCAGCAGTGGCGAGGCCAAGGTCATGCCGGCCCACGTCGAGCGCGTGGCCGAGGCCCAGCGTCGCCTCACAGCTGAAGCCGACGAAGAACTGGCGCGTCTGATCGCGCTGCAAGCGGTCAACCCGAGCGTGCGCGACAGCGAGATCGAAGCGCTGCGCAAGCAGCGCGAAGAGGGCCTGGCGATGCTGGAAAAGGCCGCCCTGCGCCTGGAAGCCATTCGCGTGCTGGTGGCTGGCTAATACAGGTCAGACACCGCCGCCTTTGTGGGAGCGGCCTCGTGTCGCGAAAGGGCCGCAACGCGGCCCCAGGATTGACGCGCAATAGTTGAAACTGCTGGGGCTGCTTTGCAGCCCTTTCGCGACACAAGGCCGCTCCCACAGGGGGGCCAATTTTTAGAACCCGTGTACATATTCCAGCCTGCGATCAGGTTCATAACCAAATCGTAGAAATCAATGTGCCATTAGTCAGGAAGGGTTAAACACCTCTTCCTATACTGCCTCTGGACAGTCTGCACAGGGTTGTAGCGCAGACGAGTGAAAACTCGATCATGAGGCATTCCATGGAATGGCTGGGGCTGCAACTGTTCGCCGACCTGCCGGCAACCGGGCGCATCGTCATTGATTGCCGGCATGAACCGTTCCTGGTTCTGCTCGCCTACTTCGTCGCCTGTGCGGCCTGCTTCGCCACTCTGGACATGGCCGAGCGCCAATCCCACAGCGAAGATCCCACCGCCCACCGACAATGGAACATGCTCGGTGCCTGCTGCCTTGCTGGTGGCATCTGGGCCATGCACTTCATCAGCATGCTGGCCTTCCAGGCGCCAGTTGAAGTGCATTACGACGCGTCCCTGACCATCCTTTCGCTGCTCATCGCCCTGGCCGTCGCCTGGCTGGCCATGCACAGCCTCGACCGCAGTCAGATGCACACACTCCATTACCTGCAAAGTGCGGTACTGATCGGCCTGGGTATCATCGTGATGCATTTCGTAGGCATGGCCGCTCTGGAAACCGGCGCCCGCCAGTACTACCAGTCCGGCCTGCTGCTGGCCTCGGCCACCATTGCCCTGCTCACCAGCCTGACCGCGCTGTACCTGGCCCGCTACTTCCGCCATGGCAGCGGTACCCTGCACCAGGCCATGAAGTACGGCGCCAGCCTGCTGATGGCCGGCGGTATCGTCGCCACCCACTTCACCGCGATGTCGGCCATGACCCTGGTCATCCCGGCAGACACCGCCCTGCGCCTGCCCTCTGGCGATAACAGCCTGCAACTGGCGCTGGGCATCGGCTTCATCACCCTGCTGATCAGTGCTGCCAGCATCAGTACCGCGCTGGCCGACAAGAAGCTGCAAAGCAAGGAGCACGACCTGCGCCGGGTCAGCGTGCTGCTCAGCCAGCTCGACCAGGCCCGCGCGTCGCTGCAGCAGGCCGCGCACTACGATGCCCTGACCAGCCTGGTCAACCGCCGCGGTTTCAACCAGGTGTTCGCCGAACGCCTCGCCGAACACCAGGCCACGCAAAGCCACCTGGCAGTGATGTTCCTCGACATCGACCATTTCAAGCGCATCAACGACAGCCTCGGTCACGACGCCGGTGACGAACTGCTCAAGGTGATCGCCAGCCACATCAAGGCCGCCACCCGCAACCACGACCTGGTCGCACGCTTTGGCGGCGACGAGTTCTGCGTGGTCACCAGCCTCAACAACCGCGACGAAGCCCGCCACCTGGCCCAGCGCATCATGCAGAGGATGAAAGAGCCCATCAACCTGGGCGGCCGGCGCATGGTCATGACCACCAGCATCGGTATCAGCATCTTCCCCGACGACGGCACCACCGCCGAAGAGCTGCTCAAGCATGCAGACCTCGCCCTGTACCAGTCCAAGGGCAACGGGCGCAACAGCCTGAACTTCTTCAACGACAGCCTGAAGACCCAGGCCTCGATTGCCCTGCAACTGGAAGAGGAACTGCGGGTGGCCCTGCTCGAGGAGCATGGGCTGTGCGTGCACTACCAGCCGATCTTCGACCTGCGCAGCAGGCAAGTGGCCAAACTGGAGGCCCTGGTGCGCTGGCGACACCCGCAACACGGCCTGCTCGGGCCCGATCGTTTTGTCGCCATCGCCGAAGCCAACGGGCTGATCATCGACCTCGACCTGTGGGTGCTGCGCCACGCTTGCGCCGACCTGGCCTACCTGCAGCGCCACGGCCATGGCAACCTCAAGGTCACGGTCAATTGCTCGGCCGTCACCCTCAGCCACGATGAACTGCCCAACGAAGTGGAAAAGGCGCTGTTCCACGCCGGGCTCGCATCCCGGCAGCTGGAACTGGAAGTGACCGAGAACGCCCTGATGGGTGATATCCAGCGCACGGTCAACCTGCTCAAGCGCGTGCGCGCCCTGGGCGTGGCGCTTTCGATCGATGACTTCGGCACCGGCTACTCGTCACTGGCCTACCTCAAGCGCCTGCCGCTGGACGTGCTGAAGATCGACCGCAGCTTCCTGCAGGATGTGCCGGGCAGCCAGAAGGACCGCGAGATCGTCCAGGCGATCATCGTCATGGCGCATACCCTGCATCTGCAGGTGGTCAGCGAGGGCGTGGAAACCGCCGAACAGCTGGCGTTTCTCGAAGCCCACGGCTGCGACTACCTGCAGGGCTACCTGCTGGGCCGCCCGGAGCCGCTGGCCGAACTGCGCTCGCTGCTGGAGCGGCTGCAGCACCAGGGCGGCGTGTTCAGCCCTTGCTGCGATACAGCTCAACCAGGGTCGCCGGATCTTTTTGCAGGTAACCCTGGCTTGCGTGCAGGCGCATCAATTGTGCAGCAAGGCCACTGAGCGGCGTCGCCGAGCCTTGCTCGCGGGAAAACTTGACCGCGCCATCGAGGTCCTTGAGCAGCGTGCGCACGTGCCACTTGATCGGCTCGAAGCGGCTTTCGGCCATTTGCGGAGCGAGGATCTGCAACGGTTTGGAATCGGCAAAGCCGCCCGCCAGCGCTTCGGCGATCAGCGTCGCGTCGACCCCGGACTGTTCAGCCAAGGCCACCACTTCGGCGATCACCAGGGCATTGCAGGCCACGATCATCTGGTTGCAGGCCTTGGTCACCTGGCCTGCGCCCACCGCCCCCATGTGCGTCACCCGCTGGCCGAGTACCTGCAGTACCGGGCGCGCACGCTCCAGGTCGGCCGCCTCGCCACCGACCATGATCGCCAGGGTGCCGGCTTCGGCCCCCGGCGTGCCGCCGGAAACTGGCGCGTCCAGCCAGGCCATGCCGCACAGCGCTGCCAGTTCGGCGGCCATTTCACGGGTGGCGGTTGGCTCCAGGCTGGAGAAATCGATCAGCAACTGGCCGCTGCGTCCGCCCTGGGCGATGCCTTGCTCGCCGAACACCACTTCGCGGACCACGGCCGTGTCGGCCAGGCACAGCAGCAGCATGTCGCTGTCGCGGCACAGTTCGGCAGGGCTGCTGGCCAGGCGCGCGCCGGCGGCGACCAGTGCAGCGCACTTGTCCGGGCTGCGGTTCCATACCGTCAGCGGGTAACCCGCGGCCAGCAGGCGGCGGCACATGGGCAGGCCCATCAGGCCGATGCCGGCGAATCCAAGCGAAGGTAGTTTTGAGTTCATCAATGACTCCGGACAAATTCGATATCGATCCGGGCCGCTTTGCGGCCTTCGCGGGCGCGCCCGCTCCCACGGGACCAGCGCTGGTCTGAAGAGCAGCATCTGACCTGTGGGAGCGGGCATGCCCGCGAAGGGCTGCAAGGCAGCCCCCATTACGCATTCCGTAAACTGTTACCGCCACGCCGAATTGTTACTTCCCTCTACCCGCCTTGAGCGCCTTCGAGCACCAGAACGGGGCTGCTGCGCATTTTCGCGCACCAAAAGCGATCACGCCTCTGCCGGGGGCTTCACCTGGATCACGATGAACGGCGAAACCACCACCGCCCAGATCTCTGGATCGCGGCTTTGCAGGTCATGGGCCTGCTCGGCGGTCACCGGCCCAACAGTGCCATCACTACGCCACTTGGCGAAGATCTCGCTGCGATTCTCGGCCATCGCCTCGGCAACGGCGATCAGGTCGAGGCTCGGGTCGACCCAAATCAGGTCACCCTTGGCCCAGAAACGCTCCAACGCTTTCCACTCGATGATTGCCGTCTCGCCAAGCAATTTGGCATAGAGGGTGCTTGTTTGATCAGTCATGGGTGGTTTCCGCAAAAATCGGCCAATAAAAAAGGTCGGCATTTTTGCAGAAAAACCCGGTTTCAAATATGTAATTTGGTCGATTGATCCCGAACTTGTGGGGCGGGGTCGCAGATGCAGGCAGTTTGATGGCGCCTTTCTGTATCTTTGTGTCGACCATGCGACAACCCAGGAAGCAGGCACTTTTCGACCGCTTTTCAAGCGCTCGAACAGCGCTCTACACTGTACCGGTACAGTTCCGGGACATGTTCCGGGGGAAGGTGGGCTTGCGCGTTGGCATGGCCACGCCGCAAATCCCGCCCGGTCTGTAGCCCTGGCCGCCAGGACTATAAGAATTACAACAGAATGAGTGGAGCACTATGATCAAGATTTCCAAGCTGTTCGCCGCAATGGTTCTGGCAGGGGTAGCCAGCCATTCGTTTGCCGCCGATACCATCAAGATCGGGATTGCAGGTCCCAAGACCGGCCCTGTGACCCAGTACGGCGACATGCAGTTCATCGGCGCAAAGCAAGCCATCAAGGATATCAACGCCGCGGGCGGCGTGGATGGCAAGATGCTCGAAGCCAAGGAATACGACGACGCCTGCGACCCTAAACAGGCCGTTGCAGTCGCCAACAAAGTGGTCAACGACGGCGTCAAGTTCGTCATCGGCCACCTGTGCTCCAGCTCCACCCAGCCTGCGTCCGACATCTACGAAGACGAAGGCGTGATCATGATCACCCCGGCCGCCACCTCCCCGGAAATCACCGCCCGTGGCTACAAGCTGATCTTCCGTACCATCGGCCTGGACAGCGCCCAGGGCCCGGCTGCCGGCAACTACATCGCCGACCACGTCAAGCCGAAGGTGGTCGCCGTCCTGCACGACAAGCAGCAGTACGGTGAAGGCATCGCTACCGCGGTCAAGCAGACCCTGGAAGGCAAAGGCACCAAGGTTGCCGTGTTCGAAGGCCTGAACGCCGGTGACAAGGACTTCTCCTCGATCATCCAGAAGCTCAAGCAGAACAACGTCGACTTCGTCTACTACGGCGGCTACCACCCAGAGCTGGGCCTGATCCTGCGCCAGGCTCAGGAAAAGGGCCTGAAAGCCAAGTTCATGGGCCCGGAAGGCGTGGGTAACGACTCCATCTCGCAGATCGCCCAGAACGCCTCCGAAGGCCTGCTGGTGACCTTGCCGAAGTCGTTCGACGCGGACCCTGCGAACAAGAAGATCGTCGACGCCATCAAGGCTGACGGCAAGGACCCAAGCGGCCCGTTCGTGTTCCCGGCCTACTCAGCTGTCGAGCTGATCGCCCAGGGCATCAAGGCCGCCAAGTCCGAAGATACCGACAAGGTGGCAGCCGCCATCCACGCCGGCACCTTCAAGACCCCGACCGGTGACCTGTCCTACGACGCCAAAGGTGACCTGAAAGACTTCAAGTTCGTGGTCTACGAATGGCACTTCGGCAAGCCGAAGACCGAAGTCTCCCCTCAGTAACTGCGTGACTAATAGCTGACCGTAGAAGCCCACTGTGCGAGCAGTGGGCTTTGTTTTACGAGGTTCATGGGCCTGATCCCCGCGATCCGGGGGCGGGCTCACCTGAAAATCTTAAAACCGTCACCCGCGGTTTCCTGGCCTACCCCCGCCAGCGAAATGCAAATCAGGTTTTTAGGAGCGCTGTAATGCCTGAGATCTACCATTTCTTCCAACAACTGGTTAATGGATTGACCATCGGCAGCACCTATGCCTTGATCGCCATCGGCTACACGATGGTGTACGGCATCATTGGCATGATCAACTTCGCCCACGGCGAGGTGTACATGATCGGTTCCTACGTGGCCTTCATCGCCCTGGCGGGCCTGGCCATGATGGGTATCCATTCGCTGCCGATCCTGATGACCGTCGCCTTCGTCGCGACGATCTTCGTCACCAGTGCCTATGGCTACAGCATCGAACGGGTTGCCTACCGCCCCCTGCGCAACAGCAACCGACTGATCCCGCTGATTTCCGCCATCGGCATGTCGATCTTCCTGCAGAACACCGTCTTGCTTTCGCAAGACTCCAAGGACAAGTCCATCCCCAACCTGATCCCCGGAAGCTTCTCGTTCGGGCCGGGCGGCGCGGAGGAAGTACTGATCAGCTACATGCAGATCCTGGTGTTCGTGGTCACCCTGGTGGCCATGACCTGCCTCACCCTGTTCATCTCCCGTTCCCGCCTGGGCCGCGCCTGCCGCGCCTGCGCCGAGGACATCAAGATGGCCAACCTGCTGGGCATCAACACCAACAACATCATCGCCCTCACCTTCGTCATCGGTGCCGCCCTGGCGGCGGTGGCGGCCGTGCTGCTGAGCATGCAGTACGGGGTGATCAACCCCAACGCCGGTTTCCTGGTGGGCCTGAAGGCCTTCACCGCGGCGGTGCTGGGTGGCATCGGCAGCATCCCGGGCGCCATGCTCGGCGGGCTGGTGCTAGGCGTGGCCGAAGCGTTCGGTGCCGATATCTTCGGCGACCAGTACAAGGACGTGGTGGCATTCGGCTTGTTGGTTCTTGTCCTGCTATTCCGGCCGACCGGCATCCTGGGCCGCCCGGAGGTTGAAAAAGTATGAACAGAAATCTCAAACAGGCGTTCTTCAGCGCCTTGCTGGTATGGGCCGTGGCCTTCCCGGTACTGGGCCTGAAACTGAGCATCGACGGCATCAGCCTGTCCGTGCACAGCCAGGGCTCGTTCAACCTCAGCATCATTGCCCTGTGCTCGGTGCTGATGTTCCTGCGCGTGCTGTTCGACAAGCAGTGGAACTCGGTAATGGGCCGCCGTTCGGATCGCAAGCTGATCCCGCCGGCGGTCAGCAACTACCTGACCCTGCCGAAAACCCAGCGCTACGTGATCATGGGCCTGATCGTCGCGGCACTGGTATGGCCGTTCTTCGGCTCGCGCGGTGCGGTCGACATTGCCACGCTGATCCTGATCTACGTGTTGCTGGGCCTGGGCCTGAACATCGTGGTCGGTCTGGCAGGCCTGCTCGACCTCGGTTACGTCGGTTTCTATGCCGTCGGCGCCTACAGCTACGCCATGCTCTCGCACTACCTGGGCTGGAGCTTCTGGGTATGCCTGCCGATCGCCGGCCTGATGGCCGCTACCTTCGGCTTCCTGCTCGGCTTCCCGGTGTTGCGCCTGCGCGGTGACTACCTGGCGATCGTGACCCTCGGCTTCGGCGAGATCATCCGCCTGTTCCTGCGTAACCTCACCGACTGGACCGGCGGCCCCAACGGCATCAGCAACATCCCCAAGCCAGAGCTCTTCGGCCTGACTTTCGAACGCCGTGCCGCCGAGGGCATGCAGACCTTCCATGAGTTCTTCGGGCTGGAATACAACTCGATCAACAAGGTCATCTTCCTCTACCTGGTGGCCCTGCTGCTGGCCCTGCTGGCGCTGTTCGTGATCAACCGCCTGCTGCGCATGCCGATCGGCCGCGCCTGGGAAGCCCTGCGCGAAGACGAGATCGCCTGCCGTGCACTGGGCCTGAACCCGACCGTGATCAAGCTGTCGGCATTCACCCTGGGTGCCTGCTTCGCCGGTTTCGCCGGCAGCTTCTTCGCTGCGCGCCAGGGCCTGGTGACGCCGGAGTCGTTCACCTTCATCGAGTCGGCGATCATCCTCGCCATCGTCGTGCTCGGCGGCATGGGCTCACAACTGGGCGTGATCCTCGCGGCCATCGTGATGATCTTGCTGCCCGAGCTGATGCGTGAGTTCAGCGAATACCGGATGCTGATGTTCGGTGCGCTGATGGTGTTGATGATGATCTGGCGTCCGCAAGGCCTGCTGCCTATGCAACGTCCACACATGGAGCTGCGTCGATGAGCCGCGAAATTCTGCAAGTCAGCGGCCTGAGCATGCGCTTCGGCGGCTTGTTGGCGGTCAACGGCGTGGGCCTGACCGTCAAGGAAAAACAGGTGGTGGCACTGATCGGCCCGAACGGCGCCGGCAAGACCACGGTGTTCAACTGCCTGACCGGCTTCTACAAGCCCAGCGGCGGCACCATCCTGCTCGATGGCCAGCCGATCCAAGGCCTGGCCGGGCACCAGATCGCCCGCAAGGGCGTGGTGCGGACCTTCCAGAACGTGCGCCTGTTCAAGGAAATGACCGCGCTGGAAAACCTGCTGATCGCCCAGCACCGCCACCTGAACACCAACTTCTTCGCCGGCCTGTTCAAGACCCCGAACTTCCGCCGCAGCGAGAAGGAGGCCATGGAGCGCGCGCAGTACTGGCTGGAGAAGGTCAACCTGACCGAGTTCGCCAACCGTACCGCCGGCACCCTCGCCTACGGCCAGCAGCGCCGCCTGGAAATCGCCCGCTGCATGATGACCCAGCCGCGCATCATCATGCTCGACGAACCGGCAGCGGGCCTGAACCCGAAGGAGACCGAAGACCTCAAGGCGCTGATCGCCTACCTGCGTGAGTCGCACAACGTCACCGTGCTGCTGATCGAGCACGACATGAAGCTGGTGATGAGCATTTCCGACCATATCGTGGTGATCAACCAGGGCACCCCCCTGGCCCACGGCACGCCGGAAGAGATCCGCGACAACCCTGACGTGATCAAAGCCTACCTGGGGGAAGCGTAAATGCTGAAGTTCGAGAACGTTTCCACCTTCTACGGCAAGATCCAGGCGCTGCACAGCGTCAACGTGGAGATCAACCAGGGCGAGATCGTTACCCTGATCGGCGCCAACGGTGCCGGCAAGTCGACCTTGCTGATGACCCTGTGCGGCTCGCCGCAGGCGCACAGCGGCAGCATCAAGTACCTGGGTGAAGAACTGGTCGGCCAGCCGTCCTCGCACATCATGCGCAAGAGCATCGCGGTGGTGCCGGAAGGCCGCCGCGTGTTCTCCCGCCTGACCGTCGAGGAAAACCTGGCGATGGGCGGTTTCTTCACCGACAAGGGCGATTACCAGGAGCAGCTGGACAAAGTGCTGCAGCTGTTCCCGCGCCTGAAGGAGCGTTATATCCAGCGTGGCGGCACCATGTCCGGTGGCGAGCAGCAGATGCTCGCCATTGGCCGGGCGCTGATGAGCAAACCCAAGCTGCTGCTGCTCGACGAGCCCTCGCTGGGCCTGGCGCCGATCATCATCCAGCAGATCTTCGACATCATCGAACAGCTGCGCCGTGATGGCGTGACGGTGTTCCTGGTGGAGCAGAACGCCAACCAGGCGCTGAAGATCGCTGACCGGGCGTATGTGCTGGAGAACGGCCGGGTGGTGATGCAGGGTACTGGGGAAGCACTGTTGACCGACCCGAAGGTGCGCGACGCGTACCTGGGGGGTTGATGGGAAAAGGGCCTTCGGGCCCTTTTTTCTGCCTGCCGGTTTTGTGTCGCCTGTGCAGCCCTCTTCGCGGGTAAACCCGCTCCCACAGGTACGGCGCCACACTCAAGCCTTGCACTATCTCTGTGGGAGCGGGTTTACCCGCGAAGAAGCCAGCACAGTTGACCGAAAACTTGTGATCCCGGCAAAGCCTGAGTAACGTGGCCAGCTCCTTGGCAAAAGATCCCCCCGGAGCCCGCCCCATGCGCCTCACCCCCACCCTGCTGCTCACCGCCCTGCTGCCCCTGTTCGCCGGCTGCCAGCTCATGGCTGACGCCCCCAGCGACCCGAACATCGGCACCACGCGCATGCAGGGCGAGTTGCGTGCTGCCGGTGGCCAGCTGCTGTTCAAGCCGTGCAGCGAAAGCCGCACTTTCGTGATCAACGACGTCGCCGCCACCGGCATCCTGCAGGAAGCCGCCAACCTCGCCAAGGACGCCAACGACAAGCTGTTCGCCGACGTCCGTGGCCGCCTCACCGGCAGCAGGCAGGCCAACAACGACGGCCAGCTGGAAGTTCGTCGCCTGTACCGCCTGGAACCTTCCACCCGCGCTTGTGAAGACCCCAACTTCAAGCAGCTGACCCTGCGCGCCAACGGCCATGAGCCGGAATGGGACATCAAGGCCAGCGGCAAAGGCATGGTGCTCAACCGCGTCGGCCAGGAACCCCTGCCCCTGCCCTTCCTGGAAGAAGAAGTGCCCGGCGGCGGCCTGACCCTGACCAGCGAAGCCAACGGCCAGCACGTGGAGCTGTGGGTCGCGCCACAACGCTGCGTAGACACCGCCACCGGTGCCATCCACCACCTGCGCGCCGAACTGCGCATCGACGGCAAGACCCTGCAGGGCTGCGGTTACTACGGCGGTGCGCGCGACAACTGATCGCCGGGCGCTTTTATCCTGCCAGTCGGGGCGGCGAACAGCTTATACTTGGCGGTTTGTGTAAAGCCGCCGGCCGCCCATGGCCGGGATACTGGACCCTGCCATGCTACGAATCACCGAACTGAAGCTGCCCCTGGACCATCCCGACGAAGCCCTGCGTGAAGCCATCGTCCAGCGCCTGGGCATCCGCGACGAGCAACTGCTCAGCTTCAACCTGTTCAAGCGCAGCTACGATGCGCGCAAGAAGAACAGCGAACTGCTGTTCATCTACACCATCGACCTGGAAGCCAGCAACGAAGCCGAACTGCTCAGCAAGTTCGCCGACGATCGCAACATCGGCCCGGCGCCAGATGTGACCTACAAGTTCGTCGGCCAGGCCCCTGCCGATCTGCAGGAGCGCCCGATCGTGGTCGGCTTCGGCCCGTGCGGCATCTTCGCCGGCCTGTTGCTGGCACAGATGGGCTTCAAGCCGATCATCCTCGAGCGCGGCAAGGAAGTGCGCCAGCGCACCAAGGACACCTGGGGCCTGTGGCGCAAGAGCGTGCTCAACCCCGAGTCCAACGTGCAGTTCGGCGAAGGCGGCGCCGGTACCTTCTCCGACGGCAAGCTGTACAGCCAGATCAAGGACCCGCAGCACCACGGCCGCAAAGTGCTGGAAGAGTTCGTCAAGGCCGGTGCGCCAGACGAAATCCTGTATATCAACAAGCCGCACATCGGCACCTTCCGCCTCACCGGCATGGTCGAGCAGATGCGTCAGGACATGATCGCCCTCGGCGCCGAAGTGCGCTTCCAGCAGAAGGTCACCGACCTGCTGATCGAGGATGGGCAGCTGACCGGCGTGGTGCTGGAGAGCGGCGAACAGCTGCACTCGCGCCATGTGGTGCTGGCCCTGGGCCACAGTGCCCGCGACACCTTCCGCATGCTGCACGCCAAGGGCGTGTACATGGAAGCCAAGCCGTTCTCGGTGGGTTTCCGCATCGAACACCCGCAAACGCTGATCGACAAGGCGCGCCTGGGCAAGTACGCCGGTCACCCGAAACTTGGTGCCGCCGACTACAAGCTGGTGTACCACGCCAAGAACGGCCGTTCGGTGTACAGCTTCTGCATGTGCCCGGGTGGCACCGTGGTCGCCGCCACCAGCGAGCCAGGCCGGGTGGTTACCAACGGCATGAGCCAGTACTCGCGTAACGAGCGCAACGCCAACTCCGGCATCGTCGTCGGCATCGACCCCGAACGCGATTACCCGGGCGGCCCGCTGGCCGGCATCGAGCTGCAGGAGCGCCTGGAAGCCCACGCCTACGTGATGGGCGGCAGCAACTACCAGGCCCCGGCGCAGCTGGTGGGTGACTTCGTCGCCGGCCGGCCGTCGACTGCACTGGGCAGTGTCGAGCCGTCCTACAAACCGGGCGTGACCCTGGGCGACCTGGCGCCGAGCCTGCCGGACTTCGCCATCGAGGCCATTCGCGAGGCACTGCCGGCGTTCGACCGGCAGATCAAGGGCTACAACCTGCATGATGCAGTGTTGACCGGGATCGAGACCCGCACCTCGTCGCCGCTGCGCATTACCCGCGGTGAGGACTTCCAGAGCCTGAACCTGAAGGGGCTGTTCCCGGCGGGTGAAGGGGCTGGGTATGCGGGCGGGATCCTGTCGGCAGGTGTCGATGGCATTCGTATCGCCGAGGCGGTGGCGCGGGATATGCTCGGCCTCTGAGCCTTTATTACATGCCAGGGCCTCTTCGCGGGTAAACCCGCTCCCACAGGTACTGCACAGGTATTGCAGACTGTGAAGTACCTGTGGGAGCGGGTTTACCCGCGAAAGGGCCACTGCAGACATCAGAAAAATCCACAACAAACATCAGACTTCCCCTCCCCACTCTTTCCCCATCTGCATCTAGGCTTCCCTCAGCCCAGCCAGTAACAACATATAACAAAAACGAATATAGTTTTTGTTTGAAAGCATATCGTCACAGGCTAGGGTGTACGCCCGTTCCATCGTCAACTGCTCATGGAGAGCCTATAGCCCGTGCGTAGCCTGTTCACCCGCTTCTTCCAGCTCGAAGCCGCCAGCGGCCTGTTGCTGATCGCTGCGGCCATCCTGGCCCTGGTCATCAACAACTCGCCGCTGTCCTACCTGTACAGCGGCCTGCTCGACGTCCCCGTCGCCGTCCAGGTCGGCGCGCTGCACATCGCCAAACCGCTGCTGCTGTGGATCAACGACGGCCTGATGGCCCTGTTCTTCCTGCTCATCGGCCTGGAGGTCAAGCGCGAGGTGGTCGACGGCCACCTGTCCAAGCCCTCCCAGGTGATCCTGCCTGCCACCGCCGCCGTGGGCGGCATGGTGATACCGGCACTGATCTACTGGTTCATCAACCGTGACAACCCGGCGGCCGTGGCCGGCTGGGCGATCCCCACCGCCACCGACATCGCCTTCGCCCTCGGCGTACTGGCCTTGCTGGGCAAGCGCGTGCCGGTGTCGCTGAAACTGTTCCTGATGACCCTGGCGATCATCGACGACCTGGGTGCGATCATCGTCATTGCCCTGTTCTACTCGGGCACCCTGTCGAGCGTGTCGCTGCTGCTGGCCGCCGCCTGCCTGGTAGTGCTGGTGGCCATGAACCGGCTTGGCGTGGTCAAGCTTGGGCCGTACATGGTAGTTGGCCTGATCCTGTGGGTCTGCGTGCTCAAGAGCGGTGTGCATGCCACCCTGGCCGGGGTTGCCCTGGCCCTGTGCATCCCGCTGCGCACGCGCCATGCCGAACGCTCGCCACTGCTCGCCCTGGAACACGCCCTGCATCCTTGGGTCGCCTACGCCATCCTGCCGCTGTTCGCTTTCGCCAATGCCGGTGTATCGCTGGCAGGCATGACCGTAGAAAGCTTCACCCACCCGGTGCCACTGGGCATCGCCGTCGGGCTGCTGCTGGGCAAGACCGTGGGTGTCTTCGGCCTGACCTGGGTCGCGGTCAAGCTGCGCCTGGCCGCGCTGCCTGCAGGCGCCAGTTGGGGGCAATTGCTGGGTGTGGCGATACTTTGCGGTATCGGCTTCACCATGAGCCTGTTCGTTGGCTCGCTCGCCTTTGTGCCTGGCAGCAGTGATTACGCCGGAATGGACCGCATGGGTATTCTCACCGGCTCGTTCTTCGCCGCCGTGATCGGCTATGCGGTAACCGCCATGGCCAGCCGCAAGCACAACGTCGGCTGACCTGGCCGCAGCATGAAAAAACCCCGACTGGCGAGCGCCATGTCGGGGTTTTGTCTTGTTGGGCTACGGTCAGTGCGTGACGCGGCTGGTGCCATCGACGGTCATGATGCGCACGCGGTCGCCAACGCGGAAGATCTCATTCTGCTGCACGGCCTGCACATAGGCACGCATGCTGCCATCATCCTCACGCACGGTAATTTCGACACCCTGGGTACGAGTCAGGCCTTCTTCGGCGGCGGAACCGGCCAGGCCACCGGCAACGGCACCAATCACGGCGGCGACGATGCTGCCACGGCCCCCACCCACGGCGCTGCCGGCCACGCCACCGACGATGGCGCCAGCACCACCGCCGATCGGGGTCTTGGTGCCTTCGATCTTGACCGGGCGCAGGGACTCGATGGTGCCCATGCGCACGGTTTGCACGCGGCGGGCCTCATCACGGGAGTAGCTGTCACCGGTCAGGCTCGAGGCACAGCCACCCAGCAACAGCGACATGGTGGTAAAGGTCGCCACCAGCAAAGCGGATTTACGCATGGGTAAAGTCTCCATAAGTCAGGTGCTCATTAGACGCTGCACGTTGACGGCTGTCACGGTACAAACGTAATAAAATTGTTTTCATTCAGCCAAGGGACAGCCTGCGTGGCTGTGTCGAGGCCTTTCAAGTGAGACCAAGGATAGCCATGGATTACTTCATCGTCGTGGTCACCACCGTTGCGGGGTTGTACTTCCACTGGTGGCTGTATGTGCGCATGCGCCGCTGGATGGACCGTGACCTGGCGTTGTCGCTGGCTGGGGCGGACCCTGCAAAACGCACGTATATGCTGCAAAGGCTGGAGCAGGCGCGGGTGGAGAAGGTGGGGCGCAAGCAGTTGGCGGGGTGGTTGGAGCGGGCGGCTGCGGGGTATCCGGGGTAGCCTGATGGAGTGCCGGGGCTGCTGCGCAGCCCTTTCGCGACACAAGGCCGCTCCTACAGGGGATCGCGATCCCGGCAACTGACGCGGCTCCCTGTAGGAGCGGCCTCGTGTCGCGAAAGGGCCGCAAAGCGGCCCCAACAATCTCAGGGCGCCAACCGCTCCCGCAGCCATTGCCCATCCACCAGCCGGTAGTTCAGTCGGTCATGCAGGCGGCTGGCCCGCCCCTGCCAGAACTCGATGCGTTCAGGCAGCAAACGATACCCACCCCAATGTTCCGGGCAATGCGGCTGGGTGTCGGAAAAGCGCGCCTCGGTGGCCTTGACCAGCCCCTCCAGCTCCTCACGGCCGGCAATCACCTGGCTCTGCGGCGAAGCCCAGGCCCCCAGGCGGCTGCCCAGCGGGCGCACCTGGTAGTAGGCGTCAGACTCCTGGGGCGTGACCTTTTCCACCCGCCCTTCAATGCGCACCTGGCGCTCCAGTGCCGGCCAGAAGAAGGTCATGGCGGCGAAAGGGTTGACCAGCAGTTGCTGGCCCTTGGCACTATCGTAGTTGGTGAAGAAGGTGAAACCACGCTCATCGAGCCCCTTCAGCAGCAAGATACGGCAGTGAGGGCGGCCGTCACCATCGACAGTGGCCAAGGTCATGGCGTTGGCCTCCACCGGTACCTGCTCGGTTTTCACCGCATCGGCGAACCACTGGTGGAACAGGGCGAACGGCTCCCCCGGGGCCTGGGCTTCGGCCAGGCCATCACGGGTGTAGTCGCGGCGCATATCGGCCAGGGATTGGGTCATTGCTGCGTTCCTTGACGATCAGTTGGTCTTCGCAGGGCTGTTGGCAGCTACTTTCTTGTCAGTGGTAGCTTTCTTGGCGACGGGCTTGGCCGGCGCGGCTTTTTTCTTGGCCGTGGTCTTGGCTGGCGCCTTGGCCTTGGCTTTGGTTACAGGCTTCTTCGCCGCAGCCTTGGTGGCCGGCTTGCTGTCGGCAGGCTTGGCGGCAGGCGCCTTGACGTCCTGCACCGCCACCATCGGGGCCCGCGCCGGGGCGGCTTGCTGGTACTTGGCCAGCAGGGCGACCATGGTGTTCTGCGGGGTCAGCAGCATTTCCACACGGCGGTTCAGGGCACGGCCCTCGGCGCTGTCGTTGGCGGCGCGCGGCATTTCCGAGCCCATGCCCTTGAGGTTCAGGCGATCACGCTGCAGGCCGCTGAGGCGGAAAATGGCCGACACCGAAGCGGCGCGCTCCAGGCTGAGCTTCTGGTTGGCGGCAGCGACACCGCTGCTGTCGGCATGGCCGAGCACCAGCACGGCGGTCTTGGCATCGCCCTCGACAGTCTTGGCCACACGAGTGATCGGGCCCAGAGTCATCGGCAACAGCATGTTCGGACGATCAGGGTTGTACGAGCTGTCCACCGGGATGGTTACGGCCAGCACGTTGTCACGGCGCTCCAGTTCCAGCTTGCTGCCCTTGATCGCCTCACGCAGCTTGGGCTCGTACTCGTCCAGCCAGGCCTGGGTGGCCTTCTGGTCGATCTTCGGTACCACCGGCCCCTTTGCCTGCTTCTCTTCACCGCCGAACGGCCACCACCAACGGCTGGCGTTGTCGGACTTGGCGTCGGCCTTGGCCACGTTTTCCGTGACGGCTTGCTTCACTTCCTGCTCGGCAACCTTGTCCGAACCGAAGGGCCACCAGCTCGAGGCGCTGTCCTTCGAGCCGTCCTGGGGGTGACTGGCGCAGCCGGTAACGGCGGTCAGGCACAGGGCGAGTGCTAAGGTTTTGTGTGAAGACATCAGCGATACACCATGAAATAGAAAGAAATTTTGCCTACGCCTTTCAGGCGTTGGCATTGAGGATAGTCAAAGGGGTGGGGCAACACCCGCATTACCCGATCAAAGGCAACTGGCAAGGACGCGTACCAGTTTCTGGGCTCGCGGGTCCATGAGCACATAAGGGCCAAGGGTATTGACCACGAAACCGAAGGCCACATCGTGTTCCGGGTCAGCGAAACCGACCGAGCCACCAGCACCTGGGTGGCCGAAGGCGCGGGCCCCGAGGCCGAACGTGGCATTGGCCACGTCGGGCTGGTCGAGCATGCAGCCCAGGCCAAAACGGGTCTGGGTGAGCAGGGTGCGATCCTGCCCGAGGCTGTGCTCACGGGTCAGTTCGTCGAGCAGTTCGGATTCGAGCAGGCTGCCGTCAAGCAACCCGGCATAGAAGCCCGCCAGGCTGCGCGCATTGCCATGGCCATTGGCCGCTGGCTGCTGCATGCGCCGCCACTCCGGCTTGTTGGTACTGGTCAGGATCGCCGGCGGGTTGGTGAAGGCACGGGTCGACAGGGCCTCGGGCTCGCGCATGGTCACCTGCAGCAGGCGCTGCGCCGCAGCGTCCCCGGCGTTGCCCTTGCCACGGGCGATGTGCGCCACGCGATAAAACTCATCGTCCGCCAGGCCGACATGAAAATCCAGCCCCAACGGCCGAGCGGTACGGGCCACGATCGAGTCGCCGGGGCCACGGCCGTCGGCACGGCGGATCAGCTCGCCGATCAGCCAGCCGTAGGTAATGGCGGCATAGCCGTGCTCGGTGCCGGGTGTCCACCAGGGCGTTTCGGCAGCCAGCGCATCGACCATGGCCTGCCAGTCATACAGCGCTTCGGCCGGCAGCAGCTCACGGATGGCCGGCAAGCCGGCACGGTGGCTGAGCAGCTGGCGCAGGGTGATCGCCTGTTTGCCTGCCTGGGCGAACTCGGGCCAGTAGTTGGCCACCGGCGCATCGAGGGCCAGCTTGCCCTCGCCGACCAGTTGCAGGGCGGTGACAGCGGTGAAGGTCTTGGTGCAGGAGAACAGGTTGGCGATGGTATCGCTGTGCCAGGCCTGCTGGCCGTCCTTGTCGGCACTGCCGGCCCACAGGTCGACCACGGTTTCGCCACCAACCTGGATGCACAGCGCGGCGCCACGCTCCTGGGGATCATCGAACAGCGCGGCAAAGGCTTCGCGCACTGCTTCGAACTTCAGCTCATAGTGACCCTGGATCTGCACCCGCTGTTCTCCGTACGACCAATTCCGAAAATGGTGTGCATTGTTTCAGTAGTTGCGTGTTTTGCAAACTGGCTTGGGCCAAGTGGTCGCGACGAATGGCAGCCAGGACGAACGGTGCTCCTGTAGGAGCGGCCTTGTGTCGCGATGGGCTGCGCAGCAGCCCCGGCAAATTGTGCATTGCGGCGGAGATCCTGGGGCTGCTGCGCAGCCCATCGCGACACAAGGCCGCTCCTACACCAGACCGCGTCAGCCGGTTGCTAGGGCGCCGGTTTTTCCAGTTGGGCGCGCAGCTGGCTCATTGCCTGCAAGTTGCTCTTGCGCACGGCATCGACAAACCCCGGGTATGGCATATCGGTGATCGCCACCAACCCGAGGTGGCCGTTCTCGCCATCGAGCAGGCGGCCGCTGGCCGGCTGGTCGAGGTACTGGAACCAGTGCGCGCCAACGATCATCGGCTGCGCCAGGGCCGCCTTGAGGAAGTTGCCGTAGGCCGGGCCACGGTCTTCTTCCCGCGCCACTTCCAGCGGCCCCGGCCAGAACGGCCCGCGATCGCGCGAGCCGAACTGGAACTCGGACACCAACACCGGCTTGTCCAGCTCGGCCAGGCGGGCGAAGTCGTAGCCATCCTGCGGCTTGAGGGTATAGAAGTTGAAGCTGAGCACATCGCAGAACTCCGCGCAGGCCTTGACCGCCTCCGGCGTGCTGACGGCATAGCGGCCCCCCAGCAGCAGGTGATTGGGCGCATGCCACTTCAACGAGTCGGCAATGGTCCTGAAGTAGGTTTCGGCGAACACCTGCTGGAAGTGCTGGTAGTCACGCTCGATTTCCGGGTGCTCCGGGTCGGGCAACGGTGCCTCGAAGCCCGGGTCCTCCATCAGTTCCCAAGCGGTCAGCTCGATGCCCCAGGCCTTGGACAGCCCTTCCTGGTTGCGGTACTTGTCACGCAACTGCTTGAGGAAGGCGCGCTTGGCCGGTACATCGGTGGTCAGGCGCAAGGTACCGTAGGCCAGGCCGTAACGCGCCTTCGGGTCGCTACCGGGGGCGGCCCAGGCCAGTTCGTTGTCGGCGAAATAACCGATCAGCCAGGGGTCGTCACGGTGATCGCGGGCGGCAATGGCCACGGCGCGCTCGGTAGCCATGGCAAAACGCGGGTCGAACGGGTCGGGCATGCGGCCCCACCAGTCCATGCCGGTGCTGATGCTGGCGTAATCCCCCACGATCGATAGCGGCAAGGTGTACGGTATACGCCTGGCCTGGCCCAGGGCCGGCTCGCTCCAGTTTCCGACCGTGTTGAAACCCCAGGCCTGCAGGCGGTCGAGCGCATGCGCCTGCCAGCGTGCGCTATCCAGCGCCAATGGTGGGCAGTTGGCCGGCTGCCCTTCTACGGCGGGCGGGCAGGGTTTGCCATAGGTGCGCTGCAGGTTGGCGGCATAGAAATCGAACCAGCGCCCCTGTTTGAAGTTGCGCCCTTGCGACGAGGGGTTGCCGTCGTCGTTGTTGCCATCGCCATAGAATGCGGCCAGTGCATCACCCTCGCCCGGCAACGCCTTGAACATCCCCTCACGCCCGGCGACGTAGGTACGCCCGCCATCCGCGGCCACGGCATTCACCCCCAGGGAATAGAACGGATGCCCCTCGGGCGTTACCAGGTACCAGCGGCCGTCACGCTTTTCGGTGCGGAAGAAGCCTTTGGCCTCGAACGCCGGCCCGGCCAGCAGGCCACCGTATGCATCCAGCTGCTGCTTGCCGCGCTCTGCCAGCCAGCCTTTGAGCTGTTGCTGCTCGCGTGCATCGGCCGCCTTGAGCTGCTCGTCATTGGCAACCTTTTCAGGCCAATGGCCGCGGGTGTACTGGCCATAGGCATCGATCAGCTCATGGTAGGCCGCCTTGTAGGCCTGGTCGTCATCCTGGATGCCAACCCGCTCGATCAGCAGGTTCTGCGCCACCTTGGGGTTGGGGATACTCAGGCTGACCGACGCCACCTGCTTGAGGTCGACCGCGCCGGCGCTGCTGGTCAGCAGCAGGCGCTGGCCGCCATGGTTCCAGGGCATGGGCGGGCCGGCGCGCATGCCCTGGCTCAGCGGCGAGCTGGCCGTCAGCGGTACCATCACGGTTTGCGCAGGACCGGCCGGAAGGTCAATGCGGCTGGTCAACGTGCGGCCATCACTGCCCTGCACCATGACGTCCACGGTCAGCGCCCAATCCATCGCGCTTTGCAGGCGCAAGGTCAGGAACTGACCGCCGGACCAATCCCACACACCGCTTTGCGGGCTGAGGCGCAGGGTCGGCCGCTGGGCCGGGTTGAACACCACGCGCCGCAACACTTCGCCTTCGGCCGTCTGCTCCGCGTTGTACTGCGGCATGCCGGCATCCTCGGTCGCCACGTTGACCACCGAGGCCGGGCGCACGAAGCTGAACAGCGTCTGCTGCCCAGCCAGCAAGGGCGAGCTGAACAACAGGGCGAAAATGGCGGGCAGGGTACGGCGGACCATAAGGCTGGGGCTCTCCTTCAGGGCCCTCATGGCCCACGACTGAGTAATGGACATCGCGCCGGAGCAAGTGTGCTCCGGCGGTCAGGAAATCTCCCGCCGGAACGGCGGCAGCGCATTGAGAATAGCCTTGCCGTAGCGCTGAGTGACCAGGCGCCGGTCAAGCAAGGTGATGACACCGCGATCCTGTTCGGTTCGCAGCAGGCGGCCGCAAGCCTGGATCAGCCGCAGCGAGGCGTCGGGCACGGCAATTTCCATGAACGGGTTGCCGCCGCGAGCTTCGATCCACTCGGCCAACGCCGCTTCGACCGGGTCGTCGGGCACGGCAAAGGGAATCTTGGCGATCACCACGTGCTCGCAGTAGGCACCCGGCAGGTCGACACCCTCGGCAAAGCTGGCCAGGCCGAACAGCACGCTGTGCTGGCCATCGTCGACCCGCGCCTTGTGCTTGTTCAGGGTTTCCTGCTTGGACAGGTTGCCCTGGATCAGCACCAGCTTGCGCCAGTCACGGTCCAGGCCATCGAACACGTCCTGCATCTGCTTGCGCGAGGAGAACAGCACCAGCGCGCCGCGGGCATCTTCGACGATGTTCGGCAGTTCGCGGATGATCGCTGCGGTATGCGCGGCCGCATCCCTCGGGTCGGCCTTGAGGTCGGGGACCCGCAGCAGGCCGGCATCGCCATGCACGAACGGGCTGGGCACCACGCAGGTGACCGCGTCACGCGGCAACCCCGAGCGCATGCGGAAGCGGTCGAACTTGCCCAGCGCGGTCAGCGTCGCCGAGGTCACCAGCGCGCCATGGGCCACGCTCCACAGGCTGCGGCGAAGCATTTCGGCGGCCAGGATGGGGCTGGCGTTGACTTCGATATCGAACAGCGCACCGCTCTCGGCCAGGGTCAGCCAGCGGGCCATGGGCGGGCTGTCTTCCGGGTCTTCGGCGGTAAAGGCCGTCCACAGCTCCCAGTTGCCCTGGGCACGGGTGACCAGGCTACCGAACAGCGGGTACCACTCCTCGGCCTGATGGCTGGCGATGCCGATGTTGACCTCACCGTCCATGCCCTCCTTGAGCAGGTCGGCCAGGCGGGTGAACAGGTCGTTGAGGCGGGCAAAGCCCTTTTTCAGCTCGATGCCCACTTCGCGAATCTGCTCCGGCACCACGCCGCCTTCGAAGCGGTAGCGCGGGCGCTCACGGCCTTCGTTGTCCTCGCTGGGGCGGAAGTCGGCAACCTGCTCGCACAGGGTGAACATGAACTGCTGCTGGGTGCGCACTTCCCGCGCAAGCTCCGGCACCTGTTCGATGTACTTGCCCAGGTCACCGGGCAGCGGGTGCTGGGCCAGCAGCTTGGTCAGGTTCTTGGCGGTCTGCTCCAGCCAGTCGGCAGTGGAACGCAGGCGCGAATAGTGGGCGAAATGGCCAATGGCCTTGTCCGGCAGGTGGTGGCCTTCGTCGAACACGTACATGGTGTCGCGCGGGTCGGGCAATACCGCGCCGCCGCCCAGGGCCAGGTCGGCCAGCACCATGTCGTGGTTGGTGACGATCACATCGACCTTGCCCATGCCTTCGCGGGCCTTGTAGAACACGCACTGCTGGAAGTTCGGGCAATGACGGCCGGTGCACTGGCTGTGGTCGGTGGTCAGGCGCGCCCAGTCCTGGTCTTCCAGGGCTTCGGGCCAGCTGTCGCGGTCACCGTCCCAGCGGTTGCCGGCAAGCTTCTCGATCATGCTGTTGAACAGCTTCTGGCTGCGCTCGTCGACTTCGATGTGGAAGCCTTCTTCCTCGAACAGCTGGGCGGTGGCCGATTGGGCGTGGCCCTCCTGCAGCAGGATGTCGAGCTTGGACAGGCACAGGTAGCGGCCACGGCCCTTGGCCAGGGCGAAGCTGAAGTTCAGCCCGCTGCTGCGCATGAGGTCGGGCAGGTCCTTGAAGACGATCTGCTCCTGCAGCGCCACGGTGGCGGTGGCGATCACCAGGCGCTTGCCGGCGGCCTTGGCGGCCGGAATGGCAGCCAGGCTGTAGGCCACCGTCTTGCCGGTACCGGTGCCCGCCTCCACTGCCACCACGGCAGGCTCGCCGGCACGGCGGCCTTCTTCGTCGCAGGCGATGTCGCCGAGCACCTTGGCCACTTCGGCGATCATCAGGCGCTGGCCATAGCGCGGCTTGAGGCTCTTGGCTTCGAGAAAACGCGTATAGGCGCCCTGGATGGTGGCTTTGAGTTCGTTGCTGATCATGGTCTGCAGGCGCCCGGAGGGCTGGATATATTTTCAGTGTTTCGCATGGGGCGGCTATCATACCCCGCTATTGCCCTTTATGCCGCATGGAGATCCGGATGCTTGCCTTTGCCCTGCCCTACACACTGCATGTCCTGGCCGCCCTGGTGTGGGTCGGCGGCATGTTCTTCGCCTGGCTTGTGCTGCGCCCGGCAACGGTTGCAGCCCTTGAGGGGCCTGCCCGGCTGCGCTTGTGGGTGGAAGTTTTCCGACGCTTCTTCGGTTGGGTCTGGCTGGCCGTGGCGATTTTGGCGATAAGTGGTATCGGCATGTTGCACATGCGCTTCAGCGGCTTCGAGACTGCACCGAAGTATGTGCAGGTGATGATCGGTGGAGGCATCGCCATGTTTGCCCTGTTCATGCGCATCCAGGCGTTGCTGCTGCCGGAGTTGAGGGCGGCGGTGCAGGCCGAAGACTGGCCGGCAGGTGCGGCAGTGCTGGGGCGGATTCGGCGGATGGTGGGGATCAACCTGCTGCTGGGCCTGGCGGTGGTAGCCGTGGCCAGTTCGCGGCTGATGCTCTGACAGGATCTGCGCGGCCCCTGTAGAAGCGGCCTTGTGTCGCGATGGGCTGCGCAGCAGCCCCGGCAATTTGTGCGAAGGCGCTGAAATCCTGGGGCTGCTGCGCAGCCCATCGCGACACAAGGCCGCTCCTACAGGGGGCGCGGCAAGGCTTCAGAGGCGCTGCAGAATCAGCTCACCTGCAGCGCCGGCCAACCCAGGCTGGCCCGGCTGCCCCGGCCGGCCATTGGCGCCGGCGTCTGTGCGGTACACCAGGCAACCCTTGCTAGCCCCGCCCTTGCCGGCCTTGCCAGCAGCCCCGGCCTTGCCCGGTGCGCCGCCGTCCAGGCGCACCACGATGCGTTCTTGCGGGAAGCCCTGCGGCACGCTCAAGCGGATGCGCCCACCCGGCGCACCATCGTGCCCGTTGCCGCCGTCATCGCCATTGGCACCGCGGCTAGCCTGGCCCCAGGTGCAGCCACCGGCCTGGCCGTTGGCGCCATCGAGCCCCACGTACCCCGGCGCACCGGCACCGCCACGGGCATCGATGGCCAGGCGCTCGGCATCCACTTCAGCCAGTTTCAGGTCCAGGCTGCGGCCCGACCGGGCTCCCCGCTGGTAAGTACCCGCCGCTCCCGGCGCACTGAATTCGCTACCCTCCCCCAGCCGCGCACTGCGCGCCTCGATCAGCAACGGGCTATCGGAAGGTGCAATGGCGATACGTGCATCGCGCCCCAACTCCAGCTGGTCGACCTTCAACTCAGCGAGCGTGGCAGGCAGCAGCAGGGTTGCGGCATCGGCGACACGCAACTGTGCCAGGTGCACGCTTGCCGACTTGTCGGGCAGGCGCAGCATGGAATTGGCAGCGACCTCCAGGCTTTCGGCCTGGGCCAGGGGAACGGCCAACATGGCCAGCAACATCAGATTACGCATTTCGCGGCGCCTCCTGCACACGGGGGATGGACATGACATGGAAGATACCCGTCAACAGGATCTGCAAACGATCGAACCAGCGGTGGCTGCGCCCGCGCAGGCTGCCATTGAAGAACAGCACTTCGAGCAGGTGCAGGCCCAGCAAGGTGATGCCGGCGGCGTTGATCAGCAGATTGAAGGGCAAGGGTTGTGGCATCAACTGATTGAACAACACCACACCCCAGAAAGCGACTGTCAGGACCTTGCCCAAGCCCAGGATGAACCTCATATCCCGCCCCCATGAATTGTTGTTATGTCGAGACGGCCCGTTCGAGCGGGCCGTGCGACCAACATTAACTGCAATGCCAGGACAGGCGCCAGCACCACTCAGTTGAGGTGCAGTTCCACCCGTCGGTTGCGGGCGCGGCCCTCCCCGCTTTCGTTGTCGGTGAGCGGCTCACTCTCACCACGCCCCTGGCTGGTGACCTTGCCCGCCTCCAGCCCCTGGCTGATCAGGTAAACGGCCACGCTGCTGGCGCGGCGTTCGGAAAGTGCCTGGTTGTAGCTGTCGGAGCCTACGTTGTCGGTATGCCCGATCACGCTTACTTTCGCCACTGTCGGTGAATCGAGCTTCGCCACCAGGCCTTGCAGGCGCTGCTGGGCCGCCGGGGTCAGCTCGGCGGAATCGAAGGCGAACATCACCGCGCCGTTGTCATCCAGGATGATCACCTCTGGCGAGGGTTCAGGTTCAGTGGCAGGCGGCGATGCGGGGTACACCTTCAACGGGCAACCCATGTGGTCGACCGCAGTGTTGGCGGGGGTATCGGGGCAACGATCGCGGCGGTCGAAAATACCGTCGCCATCTTCGTCGCCATCCTGGGCGTAACAGATCAGGCCCCCGGCAATGGCGCCAAGGGCACCGCCGCCAGCCGCCCAGCTCGAACTTTCGATGGCGCCCAGGCCACCACCGACCAGGCCGCCGAGCAGGCTGCAGATGGGCCAGGTCCTCTGGTTGAGCGGCGCGCTGCCATCGCTGTGGGTGGCGCAGCCCGCGAGCAGGCTGGCAGCCACCAACAGCGGCAGCGCCGCCTTCGACGTCACACTCATGCTGAATGCTCCTGTGTCATTGGCCACGGACGGTTGACCGCCGTGAAGGCGCGCCCGTGCCACTGCTCAAGGCACGGGCGCACGCCGCTCTACCGCTGGATCTTGATCTCGGTACGGCGGTTCATGGCGCGCCCATCGGCCGTGGCGTTGTCTGCCACCGGCTGGGTTTCACCGGCACCGACCACCGAAACGAAGCTGCTGCGCGGCACACCGCTCTCGACCAGGTAATCGGTCACCGAGTGGGCACGGCGCTCGGACAGTTTCTGGTTGTAGCTGTCGGAGCCGACGCTGTCGGTATGGCCGCTGACGCTCAGGCGGGCGGACGGCGCTTCCTGTTTCAGGCGCGTGGCAATGGTGTTGAGGCGCTCCTTGTCGCTGGCGGTCAGGCGCGCAGAGTCGAACTCGAAGTGCACATCGCGGATGACGATGACTTCTTCCTTCTGCACCACCACTTCCTCGACCACCGCGGCCGGCTCTGGCGGGCAGCCGTTGGCATCGACCTGCACACCGCGCGGGGTGCCTGGGCACTTGTCACGGCTGTCCGGCACGCCGTCGCCATCCTCGTCGCCATCGCCATGGGCCCAGCAATAGCCCGCCGCCAGGCCACCGCCCAGCAACGCGCCCCAACCAGCCCAGCTGGAGCTCTCGATGGCGCCCAGGGCAGCGCCGCTTACACCCCCGACGGCGGCACATTTCGGCCAGTCGGTCTTTTGCAAACCTGCACAACCAGTCAACACACTGGTGAGCAGAACCAGGGGTATCGCTGTGCGTACTATGCTCATTTCATTGCTTCTCCTAGGGGGAATCGGCATAAGGCCGATTTCAGGGAGTAAAGACCGAGCATCTGATCCCTGCCACCAATAAGCCACGACACAGTCACATGCCTCTTTGCCCGCACGCTGCGGCCCGCTAGTCTTGGACGACTTCAACGAGGATTGCCAATGACCGACGGTTTTTCCCAGCGCACCCCGCAGCAGGCCCTGGCGGCCCTGCTCGAGCGCTTCACCCCGCAACGCCTGCTGCTGGTGGGCACGCGCTTCCCGGCGCTGGACGCCTTCGCCCAGGCGCACCCACAGGTAACCATCGCCACGGCCGCCCCAGGCCCGCTGCCGGCCGAACTGGCAGCCCAGCGCTTTGACCTGGCGGTACTGGTGGACTGCCTGGAGCACCTGCCCAAACGCACCGGCCTGGAATTGCTCGGCGGCATTCGCAACCTCAATGCCAGCCGGGTCGCGGTGCTGGCCGACCTGGCCGCCTGTGGCTGGCAAGACACCGATTTCTTTGCCCTGGCCCTGTCGGCCAGCGAGAAATTCCGCCGTGACCAGCAGGTATTGAGCCTGTTCACCTATGATCTACATGACTACAAGCAGGTACCGGACTGGCTGAATGCCAAGTTCTGGGCCAACCCTGAAAACTTCGGCAAGTACTGGTGGTGATGATGAGTGTCTCGGTCTGCCCTTGTGGCAGTGGCAACCTGCTCGACGCCTGCTGCGGGCATTACCATGCCGGCACCCCGGCACCGGATGCCCAGGCGCTGATGCGCTCACGCTACAGCGCTTATGTGCTGGGCCTGGTCGACTATCTGGTGGCCACCACCCTGCCCGCCCAGCAAGCCGGCCTGGACCGTGCCGCCATGGCCGCCTGGAGCGCCCAGAGCACCTGGCTGGGCCTGGAGGTGGAAAGCGCAGAGGTGCTGGGCGGCCAGCCGGAGCACGGTTTTGTCACCTTCACTGCACGCTGGCACGACCAGGAGGGTGACCATCAGCACCGCGAGCGCTCGGCATTCGTCCAGCATGCCGGGCGCTGGTACTTCATCGACCCCACGGTCGGGCTCAAGGCCGGGCGCAACGACCCCTGCCCCTGCGCCAGCGGCCAGAAGTTCAAGAAATGCTGCGCCAGTTACGTGGGTAGCTGAACATGATCGCTCGCACCCGCCCGCTGCTGCTCGCCACCTTGATGGCATGGCTGGCACTGCTGGCGGGCTGCGCCAGCTGGGGCAGTGACGACTGGCGCGAACCCGAGGTGCACCTGGTCGAGGTGGAGACGGTCAAGGCCAGGTTGCTGGAGCAGGAGTTCGTGCTGCATCTGCGAATCGACAACCCCAATGACAGCCGCCTGTTCATCCGCAACCTGTCGTATGCCATACGCCTCAACGACCTGTTGCTGGTGCAGGATGAAACCAGCGTGTGGCGTAGTGTCGGCGGGCATGCCCAGCGTACTTTCAAGATCACCGCGCGGACCAACCTGTGGCAGCACCTGAAACCACTGGCCAAGCTGCTGAAAAGCGAACAACCGCTGCACTACAGCCTGCAGGGCGAGCTGGCGACCGGGTTGCTCATCCATCGGGACCTGCACTTGTCGCGCAGTGGTGAGATAATCCCCGGTGATTACAAACCGGAGTAACCCTGCAATGTCCCAGCAACCCCACGTTCATGGCCCTGACTGCAACCACGATCATGATCACCACCACGATCATGGCCATGTACACGGCCCGCACTGCAACCACGGCCACCAGGAGCCGGTACGCAACGCCCTGAAGGACGTTGGCCGTAACGACCCGTGCCCGTGCGGTAGCCAGAAAAAGTTCAAGAAGTGCCACGGCGCCTGACCTGAACAGCACTTGCGCGTCCCTGCCGCGGGCCGCGCAGTGGGTAGCCGGGGCCTAGCTGGCCCTGGCAGGCCCTGAAACCTTGCGCTGCAGCACCCCTGCGGTGGCCATGAGCAGCACGATGCACAGGGCCATGCAGATGGCATTGGTGCCATCCCAACCGACCGTGCCCAGCAACAGCGACGGGCTGAATGCGCCAATGGTCGCGAACACCGCAATGGCCAGATCGTTCTTCCCCTGCATCTGCATCGCTGCCGGGCTGTTTTGCAGCGTCTGCGCCAACAGCGCCCCACCGCCCACGTAGGTCAGGTTCCAACCCAGGCCCAGGGCTATCAGTGACAAGGTCATCATCGCGTAGCTGTGCGACCACATGTTCATGGCCGTGCAACCGATCAGCAGGCCCAGGCCGAGACAGATGGTGGCCCTGATGCCGAGTTTGTGGATGATGGCGCCGGTGAAGAACGACGGCGCAAACATGGCAATCACATGCCATTGAATCGCCAGGCGAACGTCGGAAAAGTCCTCATGCATGTGTTTCATGTGCATGGACGCCTGGATCATCAGCAAATTCATGATCCCATAGCCCAGCGCGGCCACTGCCATGGCCACGGCAACCACCGGGCTCAGCGGCTCGGCGGTCGTGCCAGCCGGTTTCGCTGCACGGTCGTTACTGGCGGTGCCGGTATCGCCGGGCAGGCAGGCCGCTGTCAGCAACGACATCACCGCCAGGCCGACAAAAGCGGCGTAGCACAGCGAAAACAGCGGATACCCACCAACGTCCCTCAGCCACTCGGTGAGCGCCGGCCCGACCACGGCAGCGATCACCCCACCGGCCACCACCAGGGAAAGCGCCTTGGGCTTCAGGTTCTGAGCCAGATTGTCGGTGGCCGCGAAGCGATTGAAGTTGGCAAACGCAATGTAGATGCCCAACGCCGAATGGCTGATCACCAGCGTCGGGAAGTGCTGGTACTGCACAGCCAGGTAACCACTGATGCCAGACACCGCCAAAGGGATCGAGCCCAGCATGAAGGCGCGCTTGCGCCCAATACGGCTCATCAGCCTGGAGACCGGATAGGTGGCCAGCATCAGGCAGAGGAACTGGAAACCATAGGGCACGGTGGACCACGTGGCGGCAGGCGCCAGCGCCGCCCCGACAATGGCCGCCATGGTCACGGACATGACCGCAGTCGTCAGGTTGATCGATTGCGCAGTGAAATACAGGTACGTGCGCCGCGGAAGTGTGCTCGACATAGCGTGTGCTCACGGTTGGTGGACGGGTCGATTTCGGTATTGGGAAAGATGCCGACAGGTGCATGGTCGCATCTGCCACGCCCTGAAATTCGAACAGTCGACGCGCTTTCCGGTTAACTGTTAGGCTGCTTTTTCTAACAGCTGCTGGACCCGCCATGCGCCCGCACAGCCTTCATGACCAGTTGAAACAGCGCCTCGAAGCCGGCGAATGGCTGCCCGGCCAGCGCATGCCGTCCATCCGCAAGCTGACGGCGGCGGCTGGCTGCAGCTACCACGATGTCGTCTCCAGCTATGCCCGGCTGGTCAGCGAAGGTGTGTTGACCGCCATTCCCGGCCGCGGCTACTTCGTCGCCAGCCACACACGGCAAACCAGTGCGGTGGATGCGCCCGCAGGCATGGCCGGCGACCCGCTGTTCAAGCTGCTGCAGGGGGGCCAGCACTACATCAAACTGGGCAGCGGCTGGCTGCCACCCGCCTGGCGTGACACCGAGCTGCTGGCCAAGGCGATTCGGCGCACGGCGCGGCTGGAGCAGAGTTCGCTGGCGGAATATGGCGACATCCAGGGCTACCTGCCCATGCGCAAACAGCTGTGCGTGCACCTGAAACGCCTGACCCGTGTCGATGCCCGGCCAAGCCAGTTGCTGACTACGCTGGGCGCCACACAAGCGCTGGACCTGGTGGCGCGGTTGTTGATCAAGCCAGGCGATCACGTGTTCGTCGACGAGCCCGGCAACGGCAACCTGATCAAACTGATCCAGTTGGCCGGCGGCCACGTGGTCGGGGTGCGCCGAACCCAGGACGGACCAAGCGTGGAAGACATGCAGGAGCACCTGGCCAGGCACAAGGTCAAGGCGTTCTTCTGCAACAGCACCTTCCACAACCCGACCGGCGGCAACATCAGTCCGCACAATGCCTTCAGCGTCCTGCGCCTGGCGGTGGAACACGACTTCTTCGTGGTCGAGGACGATGTCTACGGCGACTTCAGCCCGGGTGTGCGCCAGACCTTTGCCGAACTGGACAACCTTGAGCGGGTCATCTACATCGGCAGCTTCTCGAAATGCCTGTCCGCTTCATTGCGCGTGGGCTACATCGCCTGCTCGGCAGAGCTGATAGAGCCGCTGACGCGCCTGAAGCTGCTGACCTGCGTGGCGGTGCCGGCGTTTTGCGAACGCTTCGTCAACACCATCTTGTCCGACGGCACCTATGCCCGGCACATGCAAGACCTGCAGCAGCGCCTGATCCGGCAGCAGGCGCAGACCCAGCAGTTGTTGCGGGCGCGTGGCTGGCAGTTCGACATAACGCCCCAAGGCGGCATGTTCCTGTGGGTCTACCACCCCGAACTGGCCGACCTGCAGCCTTTCATGCGTCGCCTGGAACAGCACAAGGTGCTATTGATGCCAGGCTCGGCCTTCGCCGTCAGCCGTGACTATCAACGCCTTGCTCGCATCAATTGCACGCACTTTTCCGACGCCGTGGCCGAACATTTCAAGGTTTGAGTCGACACTGGCAAATAAAGCGCCCAGGGACCTTGCACGGCGCCTGCGCGCTCACTACCTTAGCGCCTTTCGAAACCCGCCACGCCTTGCAGGAGCCCTTGTCATGGCCGCCTCCGCCTTTCCTCCATTCCGCCCGCGGTTCGCAACCGCTGCCACGCTGCTCGGCATGCTCGGGCTGGCCGGCTGCCAGACGGGCGGCTACCAGGGCAGCGTGCCACCGACCAGCGGCGTGCAGCCGCTCAAGGGCCTGGCGCAGAACGTCTCGGTACGGCGCAACGCAATGGGCGCACCACTGATCGAAAGCAGCAGCTTCCATGACGCCCTGTTCAGCCTGGGCTATGTGCATGCCGGCGACCGCATCGAGCAGATGGTCGCCATGCGCCTGCTGGCCCAGGGCCGCCTGGCAGAACTGGCCGGCAGCGACGCGCTGGACATCGACCGCCTGATGCGCGCGGCCAACCTCAAGCAGAGCGCCGCCCAGCAGTACGCCGACGCCTCGCCAAGGCTCAAGCGCTTCTTCGAAGTGTATGCACGAGGGGTCAACGCTTACCTGTTCCGCTACCGCGACAAGCTGCCCGCCGGCCTGGCCAGCAGTGGCTACCGCCCCGAATACTGGAAGCCCGAAGACTCGGCACTGATCTTCAGCCTGTATGCATTCAGCCAGTCGGTGAACCTGCAGGAAGAACTGAGCGCCCTGACCCTGGCGCAGAAAGCCGGCAGCGACAAGCTGGCCTGGCTGCTGCCCGGTGCCCCGGACGAGCCGTTGGCCGAAGCCGAAGTAGACAAGCTCAAGGGCCTGAACCTGGCCAGCCAGTTGCCGGGGCTGCCGGCCCTGGCAGCTGCCAGCCAGAAACTGGCCGACCTCGACCTTCTGGGTAGCCCGGGCTCGGCCAACCTGGCCCTGGCGCCGCAGCGCAGCCGCAGCGGCAAGAGCCTGCTGGCCAGCGACAGCCGAGCCGCCTGGGCCCTGAGCCCGGTACAGATCCACACCGGCAAGTACCAGGTCGCCGGCCTGTCGTTGCCCGGCCTGCCGATCGTGCTGGCCGGCTACAACGGCAAGCTGGCCTGGAGCAGCAGCGCGGTCATGGCCGACAACCAGGACCTGTACCTGGAGCAACTGCGCCACCAGGGCAGCCAGCTGAGCTACCTGGCCGACGGCAAATGGCTGCCGGCCCGCGCCCGTAGCGAAACCTTCTTCGTCCGCGGCCAGCGCCCGCTGCGCGAGGTGATGTACGACACCCGCCACGGCACCCTGCTGGCCCAGCCAGGCAATGCCAGCCTGGGCCTGGCGCTGAACCTGCCACAGTTCAAGAGCGACCGCAGCCTGGATGCACTTTTCGACCTGACCCGTGCCAAGAGCGTGGAGCGTGCCTTCGACAGCACCCGTGAAGTGACCGCCGCCGCCCTCAACTTCGTCTTCGCCGAACCCGAGCACATCGGCTGGCAAGTCAGTGGCCGCTACCCCAACCGCCGCGAAGGCCAGGGCCTGCTGCCCTCGCCGGGCTGGGACGGGCGCTACGACTGGGACGGCTATGCCGACCCGATGCTGCACCCTTACGATCAGGACCCGCCCGCCGGCTGGATCGGCCACGCCAACCAGCGCAGCCTGCCGCGTGGCTATGGCATGCAGCTGTCCAGCACCTGGTACTACCCCGAGCGCGCCGAGCGCCTGGCCCAGCTGGCCGGCAATGGCCGCCACGACAGCCGCAGCCTGATGGCCCTGCAGAACGACCAGAGCACACTGCTGGCCGACAAGCTCAAGCAGATGTTCGACGCCCCGGGCATGGCCCAGCCGCTCAAGCAGGCGATCGACGCCCTGCCCGCCGCACAGCGCGACAAGGCCAGCGACGCGCTGGCCCGGCTCAAGGCCTTCGATGGGCGCCTGAGCCCGGTATCGGCCGATGCCGCACTGTACGAACTGTTCCTCCAGGAAGTGGCCCGGCAAACCTTCCTCGACGACCTGGGCCCGGAATCCGGCCCGGCCTGGCAGGCTTTCGTCAGCAATGCGAGGTTGTCGTTCTCGGCGCAGGCCGACCACCTGCTGGGCCGCGACGACAGCCCGTTCTGGGATGACCGCAGCACGCCGCAGACAGAAGACAAGCCGGCCATTCTCGCCCGCAGCCTGGCTGGCGCGGTGGATGCCGGCACCGCGCAACTGGGCGCCGACCGCCGCGCCTGGCAGTGGGGCAAGCTGCACCAATACCGCTGGCCTGCACCGGCCTACCATGGTCTGGGCGACGCCCTCGGCCGCTCGCCGCTGGCTGCCGGTGGCGACTTCACCACCCTGGCCCTGACGCCATACGCCTGGGGTAGCGGCTTCGACACCCGCCTGCCGGCCTCGGCGCGGATGATCGTCGACTTCGGCCA
Source organism: Pseudomonas asiatica (assembly GCF_040214835.1). Lineage (NCBI taxonomy): Bacteria > Pseudomonadati > Pseudomonadota > Gammaproteobacteria > Pseudomonadales > Pseudomonadaceae > Pseudomonas > Pseudomonas asiatica. Next base: position 4,601,021 of record NZ_CP157874.1, read on the forward strand.
GGCCGAGCCATTGCAGGTGCTGACCAGCAGCGGGCAATCCGGCAACCCGGCCAGCACGCATTACAGCGACGGGCTGGATGCCTGGTTCAAAGGGCGCTTCATGAGCCTGCCACTACAGCAGCAGAACTTCGGGCGGGCGTATGGCAACCAGCGTTTGACGTTGGTGCCTGGGAAATAAACAATGGCGCCTTTGTTGGGGCCACTTTGTGCCCCAACCATCTCCAGTCGAACTTCCCGCACCTACCATGGTTCCTAACTGGTAACTCCAAGCCAGCGCCCATGCCATGGACCTCGTCATCGCCCGCCCCGAAGGCCTGTACTGTCCGCCCGGTGATTTCTACATCGACCCCTGGCGGCCAGTGGAGCGTGCCGTCATCACCCACGGCCACGGCGACCATGCCCGCGTCGGCAACCGCCATTACCTCACCGCCGCCCCAGGCGCCGGCATCCTGCGCAGCCGTCTGGGCCAGGACATCAACCTGCAAACCCTGCCGTACGGCGAACGCCTGCTGCACCATGGCGTAACCCTGAGCCTGCACCCGGCCGGGCATGTACTGGGCTCGGCGCAAGTGCGCCTGGAGTACCAGGGCGAGGTCTGGGTCGCCTCCGGCGACTACAAAGTGGAACCCGACGGCACCTGCACGCCGTTCGAACCGGTGCGCTGCCACACGTTCATCACCGAATCGACCTTCGGCCTGCCCATCTACCGTTGGCCCAGCCAGGGCGAGATCTTCACCGGCATCAATAACTGGTGGCGCGCCAATAGCGAACAGGGCAAAGCCAGCGTGCTGTTCTGCTATGCCTTCGGCAAGGCCCAGCGAATCCTCCACGGGCTGGACGCCAACATTGGTCCTGTCCTCGTGCATGGCGCTGTCGAACCACTCAACCGGGTGTACCGGGACGCTGGCGTCTACCTTCCGCAAACCCGCTATGTGGGCGATATCCCACGCAACGACCCGCTGCTGCGCCAGGCACTGGTCCTGGCACCGCCTTCGGCGGGTGGCAGCAGCTGGATGCGCCGTTTCGGCGACTACAGCGATGCCTTTGCCAGTGGCTGGATGCTGTTGCGCGGCACCCGCCGCCGGCGCGGGGTAGACCGAGGTTTCGTGCTCTCGGACCATGCCGATTGGCCGGGGTTGCTCTGGGCCATCGGCCAGACTGGCGCAGAACGCGTGATGGTCACCCATGGCTCAGTCAATGTGCTGGTGCGCTACCTCATCGAACAAGGCCTCGATGCCCGCGCCTTCGTGACCGAGTACGGCGAGGAAGATGACGTGGTAGCCGCGGAGCCAGACGCATGAAGGCATTCGCCGAGCTGTACCTGAGGCTGGATGCGACCACATCCAGCACTGCAAAGCTCACGGCGCTACGCGACTATTTCAGCACCGCCCCGGCTGTGGATGCCGCCTGGGCGGTGTACTTCCTGGCAGGTGGCCGCCCCCGCCAACTGGTGCCTACACGCGTGCTGCGGGAGCTGGCCGGCAGATTGGCGGGGCTGCCTGACTGGCTGTTCGAGGAATGCTACCAGGCCGTTGGCGACCTGGCCGAAACCATTTCCCTGCTGGTACCGGAAAGCCACCACCCTGGCGACGAGGGCCTCGCCCGCTGGGTCGAAGCCCATCTGTTGCCATTGCGTGGCCTGCCGGTCGAGGAGATCCAGCAACGCCTGCCGCCTCTTTGGGCCCAGTTGGACCGCCCCAGCCTGATGCTTTGCCTGAAACTCATCACTGGCAGCTTTCGCGTGGGGGTATCGAAGCTGTTGGTCACTCGCGCCCTCGCGCAACTGGCCGGGCTGGATGCCAAACGCGTGGCCCAGCGCATGGTTGGCTACACCGACATCAGCCACCGCCCGACGGCAGCCAGCTATCAACGGCTGATAGCCCCGGAATCAGACGATGAACATAGCCAGCGTGGCGGCCAGCCCTACCCGTTTTTTCTGGCCCACCCCCTGCAGGTACCAATCGAACAGCTCGATGCACTGCTCGGGCCGCCGAGCGAATGGCAGATCGAATGGAAATGGGACGGCATTCGCGCCCAGGTGGTCAAGCGCGAAGGCCAGCTGTGGGTCTGGTCGCGCGGTGAGGAACTGGTCACCGAACGCTTCCCCGAATTGCACAGCCTGGCGCAGACGCTACCCGACGGTGTCGTGCTCGATGGCGAGATCCTGGTGTGGAAACCCGGCGGCTCAGCGGCTGAACTGGCTGTACAGCCCTTTGCCATGTTGCAGCAGCGCCTGGGTCGCAAGACCTTGGGCAAGAAGCTGCTGAGCGACGCGCCGGTCGTGCTGCAGGCCTACGACCTGCTGGAATGGCAAGGCGAGGACTGGCGCAGCCGGCCGCAGCATGCACGCCGCCAACAGCTGGAACACGTGCTTGAGCAGCACCCATTGGCCCCGGTGTTGCTCTCGCCTCTACTCGAAGGCCGGGACTGGGCCGACCTTGCCTGCCAGCGCGAACAGTCCCGCAGCCTGGGGGTGGAAGGGCTGATGCTGAAACAGCGCGAGGCCTTGTATGGCGTGGGGCGCACCAAGGACATGGGCACCTGGTGGAAGTGGAAGATCGACCCGTTCAGCGTCGATGCCGTGCTGATCTATGCCCAGCGCGGCCACGGCCGGCGGGCCAGCTTGTACAGCGACTACACCTTCGCCGTGTGGGACGCGCCAGCCGGTACGCCGGGGCGGGCACTGGTCCCCTTTGCCAAGGCCTATTCAGGGCTCAGTGACGAAGAGATGCGCAAGGTCGACGCCATCATCCGCAAGACCACGGTTGAAACCTTCGGGCCGGTACGCAGCGTGACGCCGACGCTGGTGTTCGAGCTTGGCTTCGAGGGCATCGCGCTGTCGAGGAGGCACAAGAGCGGCATTGCCGTGCGCTTTCCACGGATGCTGCGCTGGCGGCTGGACAAGCCAGTGGAAGAAGCGGATGACCTGGCTACATTGCAGGCGCTGCTGGCCTGAAACAATTTCTGGACCGTGCTGGCTTCTTCGCGGTTAAACCCGCTCCCACAGGTCATGCACAAAAGCTGAGTTTTGTACGATCCCTGTGGGAGCGGGTTTACCCGCGAAGAGGCCAGGGCGGTGGCCAGGAGGGTACCGATGCAGGCGCAAGGCCAAAAACTGTGCTTCTATCTGTGTGCCGCCCCGTGTCGCAGACCGTTTTCGCCACGCACCCAGGACCACCATGCACCATTCAACTCACGACCTGCTCTCGCCCGTTCCGGGCATTACCCGCCAGTTGCACAGCTTCCACTTCGGACCTCGCGGTGGCGGCAAAGTCTATATCCAGGCCTCGCTGCATGCCGACGAGCTGCCCGGCATGCTGGTGGCCTGGCACCTCAAGCGCCGCCTGGGTGAACTGGAACAGCAAGGCCGCCTGCAGCGCGAGATCATCCTGGTGCCGGTGGCCAACCCGGTCGGCCTGGAACAGGTGCTGCTGGACGCGCCGCTGGGGCGTTTCGAACTGCAAAGTGGCGAGAACTTCAACCGTAACTTCGTCGACCTTTCCGACAGCATCGGCGACCAGATCGAAGAACACCTGACCGAAGACCCGGCACACAACCTCGCACTGATCCGCGAATACCTGCGCCGGGGGCTGGACGCACACCCGGCGCGCACACCGCTGCAGGCCCAACGCCTGATACTGCAGCGCCTGGCCTGCGATGCCGACATGGTGCTGGACCTGCACTGCGACTTCGAGGCGGTCGAGCACCTGTACACCACGCCAGACGCATGGCCGCAGATCGAACCGCTGGCCCGCTACCTGGGTGCCCAGGCAAGCCTGCTGGCCACCGATTCGGGCGGGCAGTCGTTCGATGAATGCTTCAGCCTGGTGTGGTGGCAGTTGCAGCAACGCTTCGGCAAACGGTTCCCGATTCCGCTGGGCTGCTGCTCGGTCACCGTCGAGCTGCGCGGCCAGGCCGATGTCAGCCACGACCTGGCCAGCAAGGACTGCCAGGCGATTCTCGATTTCCTGACCCATGCGAGGGTCATCGAAGGCGCCAGCCCGGCCTTGCCCGACTTGCGCTGCCCGGCCACGCCGCTGGCCGCCGTCGAACCGGTGATAACGCCACTGGGCGGGCTGCTGGTGTACCACGCCCGGCCAGGCCAGCACCTGGAAGCGGGCCAGTTGATCGCTGAAGTCATCGACCCGCTCAGCGACCGGGTGACTGCCATCCACAACAGCCAGCCCGGCCTGCTGTATGCACGTAACGTACGGCGCATGGCTACCGCCGGCATGGTCATCGCCCACGTCGCAGGCGAGCAGGTGTTCCGCAGCGGCTACCTGCTGGCAAACTGATCCGGTAAAACCATTGCACCTGGCTGGTTGTCTGTAGAAACACAGCCACCGAAGGACCCTATGCCCCATGCCCGCCGCCACCGACCTCGCCAAGGCCTGGTTCGCCAAGCGTGGCTGGAAGCCTTTCGCTTTCCAGCGCCGTGTATGGGCAGCCGTGGACCGGGGCGAATCCGGCTTGCTGCATGCCAGTACCGGTGCCGGCAAGACCTACGCCGTATGGCTCGCCGCGCTGCGGGCCTTCAAGGCCGAAGCCCAGGGGCGTCATGCTGCACCCTTGCAGGTGGTGTGGGTTACCCCCATGCGTGCCTTGGCCGCCGACACCGCCCGCGCGCTGCAGTTGCCGCTGGACGACCTGGGCCTGCCCTGGAGCGTGGGCGTTCGCAGCGGCGACACCGGCAGCGCCGAACGTGCCCGGCAAGCACGGCGCCTGCCCAGCGTACTGGTCACTACCCCTGAAAGCCTTACGCTGCTGTTGACCCGGGCACAAGCCCGCGAAGACTTCGCCACGCTGCGCCTGGTAGTGGTGGACGAATGGCACGAACTGCTGGGCAACAAGCGCGGGGTACAACTGCAACTGGCGCTGGCCCACCTGCGCCACTGGCACCCGAGCCTGCCGACCTGGGGCCTGTCCGCCACCCTCGGCAATCTTCAACATGCGCTGGACGTATTGCTGCCACAAGGCGGCTTGCTGGTACAAGGCCGACAAGACAAGCCGCTGCAGGTCGATACCCTGCTGCCAACGGCCATCGAGCGCTTCCCCTGGGCCGGGCACATGGGCTTGAAGATGCTCGACCAGGTCAGCCGGGAGATCGATGCCAGCACCAGTTGCCTGGTATTCACCAACACGCGGGCACAGGCCGAACTCTGGTACCAGGCCCTGCTCGAAGCACGCCCCGACTGGGCCGGCCTGATTGCCTTGCACCATGCCTCGCTGGCCCGCGATACCCGTGACTGGGTCGAGCGCAGCCTCAAGCAAGGCAGCCTGAAGGCAGTGGTCTGCACCTCCAGCCTGGACCTGGGGGTGGACTTCCTGCCCGTGGAGCGAGTACTGCAGATCGGTTCCGCCAAGGGCATTGCCCGCCTCGTGCAACGGGCCGGGCGCTCCGGCCACGCGCCGGGGCGGCGCTCCCGGGTTACTCTGGTGCCCACCCACAGCCTGGAACTGGTGGAAGCAGCCGCCGCCAGGCAGGCCCTGGCAGCCGGGCACATCGAGGCCCGTCATTCGCCGCGCTTGTGCATGGACGTGCTGGTGCAACACCTGGTCAGCATGGCCCTGGGCAGTGGCTTTCACCCGGAGCAGTTACTGGCCGAAGTGCGCAGCACCTGGGCCTTTCGCGAGTTGCGCGACAGCCAGTGGCTATGGGCGCTGGACTTCGTCTGCCATGGCGGCAGTTCACTCAGCGCCTACCCGGACTACCAGCGCGTCGAGCGCCAGGCCGACGGTGCTTACCGGGTTGCCAGCGAACGCCTGGCACGTCGCCACCGCATGAGTATCGGTACTATCGTCAGCGACGCCAGCCTGCAGCTCAAGTACTGGAGCAAGGGCGGCGGAGGCAAGGCGCTGGGCAGCGTCGAAGAGGCGTTCATTGCCCGTTTGCGCCCTGGCGATACCTTGGTGTTCGCCGGGCGAGTGCTGGAACTGGTGCGCGTGGAAAACATGACCGCCTACGTACGCCGCAGCACCGCGCGCAAGGCAGCGGTCGCTCGCTGGAATGGTGGCCGCATGCCGCTTTCCAGCGAACTGGCCGACGCACTGGTCGAGCAGCTTGGCGCAGCATCCCAAGGGTGCTACCAAGGCCCGGAGATGCGTGCAGTGCGCCCTCTGCTGACCTTGCAGGCGCTATGGTCGGCGCTGCCCACCCCCGGCACGCTGCTGGCCGAGACTTTCAAGTCGCGCCAAGGTTGGCACCTGTTCCTGTACCCGTTCGCCGGACGCATGGCCAACCTTGGCCTGGCCAACCTGATTGCCTGGCGAGTGAGCCGCGTGCAGCCGCTTTCGGTTTCGATTGCCGTCAATGACTACGGGTTCGAACTGCTCAGCCCGGGCAACGTGGACTGGGCAACGCATCTGCCACAGGCGCTGGTTACCGAACACCTGCTGGAGGATGTGCTGGCCAGCCTCAATGCTGGAGAAATGGCATTGCGCCGTTTTCGCGAGATCGCGCAGATTGCCGGGCTGGTGTTTGGCGGGTATCCGGCGGCGCAGAAAAGCCTGAGGCAGATCCAGGCCTCCAGCGGTTTGTTCTATGAGGTATTTCGCAAGCACGACGCCGGCAACTTGCTGCTGGCTCAGGCACGGGACGAAGTGCTGAATGAGGAACTGGAGATCGAGCGGCTGCACCGTCAATTGCTGAAAATGGGGCAGTTACGGCTGGAGCTGCGCCAGCTTGAGCGGCCCGGGCCGTTGGCATTTGCCTTGCTGGTGGAAGGCATGCGCGAAACGTTGAGCACCGAGAAACTGGCGGACCGGATTGCCAGGATGGTCGCGGAACTGAACAGTGCGGCGGACGCTACGGAATGACCAACTTCCTATCCATCGAACACCATGGCCAGGTGCTCTGGCTGCTTTCGGACAAGGCCATCTACTGGCCAGCCCGCCGTGCCCTGCTGGTGGCCGACGTGCACATCGGCAAGGCAGCAAGCTATCGCGCCCTGCACCAACCGGTACCACGCGGCACCACCGAAGCGACACTCGAGCGCCTGGATGCATTGCTGGCCGCGCATGATTGCGAGCAACTGATCGTTCTTGGCGATTTCCTGCATGCCCGAACAGCGCGGGCGCCGGCAACGCTCACCAGGCTGCAGACATGGAGGGAACGGCACAAGGCCCTCAAAATCGTGCTGATACGCGGCAATCATGATCGCAACGCCGGTGATCCACCCGTGTCGCTCGAAATAGAAGTCATGAACGAACCCTGGCTGCTTGAACCCTTCGCGCTCCAGCACGAACCCGAACCGCACCCCAGCCACCCGGTACTGGCAGGCCATGTACATCCGGTATTTGTACTGCGTGGCAAGGCTCGGCAACGCCTGCGACTGCCCTGCTTCCTGATCGATGGCCAGGTCAGCCTGTTGCCGGCGTTCGGTGAATTCACCGGGGGTTGGGAAATCGCGCCCACGAGCGCCAGCCGGGTGTACCTGGCAGGGGCAGACCGTGTCTGGGCGCTCTAGCGGAGTTAACTCAGGCTACAGGCGCCGGAGGAGGCTCATCAGGCAAGGTTGGCTCGCCCGGTTCCATGGGTGGTGTTTCACCGGGCTCCGGCGGTTGCGGGGTATCCGGGTCAGGCTGGTGGGGCACGCCGCCCGCCTGCATGGGCAGCGGGTGTGCCAGCAGTGACCATGGCAGCAACCCGACGTGATTGGGCTGCAGAACTGCCAGCTTGGCACTGATTGCGGGGTGGAGTTTCATTGGCTGCTCCTGACAAGGCCGCTGCGCATCATGCGCACCGGCGTTATCCAGTTGGAGTGCCAAAGGCGCGGGGAATTCCCCGCGCTCGTCGGTTCAGGTACGCGGCAGGGTGACGCCGCGTTGGCCCTGGTACTTGCCGCCACGGTCCTTGTACGACACTTCGCACTCTTCGTCGGACTGCAGGAACAGCATCTGGGCCACACCTTCGTTGGCGTAGATCTTCGCCGGCAGCGTGGTGGTGTTGGAAAACTCCAGTGTCACATGGCCTTCCCACTCGGGCTCGAGCGGAGTGACGTTGACGATGATGCCGCAACGGGCGTAGGTGCTCTTGCCCAGGCAGATGGTCAGCACATCACGCGGAATGCGGAAATACTCGACGGTGCGCGCCAGGGCGAAGGAGTTCGGCGGGATGATGCATACGTCGCTCTTGATGTCGACGAAACTGCCGGCATCGAAGTTCTTCGGGTCGACGGTGGCCGAATTGATGTTGGTAAACACCTTGAATTCGTCGGCGCAGCGCACGTCGTAGCCGTAGCTGGAGACGCCGAAGGAGATCACCCGGCTGTCCTGTTCGCCGCGCACCTGGCGCTCGACGAACGGTTCGATCATGCCGTGTTCCTGCGCCATGCGGCGAATCCACTTGTCCGATTTGATGCTCATGGCGGGGTGTCCTGAAGAGTTGCGAGGTGAAAATTCGAGACGCGCATCTTACCGGTCCCGGCGCCCAGGTTAAAGTTCCATGCCTCATCCCGCGCCGGGCGGGGGCTGCAGCCGCCGTCGATCCGAATTTGCGTAAAGCGTCTTCTGACCATTGGCAGGTTGCGGAAAGTGGGGTAAGGTGGCGCCACTGTGCTGCACGTGACACCGAGAATCTCTAGTTTGATGCACGATCCTGATCGGCCCATCGCTGAATTTTCTGCTCTCTTTGCGCTCAGTCCCGGCCAGGGTTTTTCCTGACCGTTATCAAATTGTCCAAGGAGACAGAAAAATGTCCAACCGTCAATCCGGTGTTGTTAAGTGGTTCAACGATGAGAAAGGCTACGGCTTCATCACCCCTCAGTCGGGCGACGACCTGTTCGTGCACTTCAAAGCCATCCAAGCTGACGGCTTCAAAACCCTGAAAGAAGGCCAGGCTGTTACTTTCGTCGCTACCCGCGGCCAGAAAGGCATGCAGGCTGAAGAAGTTCAGATCGCCTAAGTCGATCGAAGCTTCCTAGCTTTCAAAAAACCCGCCTTCCGGCGGGTTTTTTTATGCCTGGCCGAAAGACCGAGTCGGCCTCTTCGCGGGTAAACCCGCTCCCACAGGGACAGCGCGGTACTTGAAGGCTGCGCTGTCCCTGTGGGAGCGGGTTTACCCGCGAAGCAGGCGACTCGGTCTGCCAGTCAATCTTCGCTGATGGTAATGCTAGGCATCGCCGGCGCAGCAGCTTCCTGCAGCACGATCCGCGCGCCCACCTGGCGGGCCAGTTCCTGATAGACCATGGCAATCTGGCTTTCCGGCTCGGCGATCGCCGTCGGCTTGCCACTATCGGCCTGCTCGCGGATCAGCATCGACAGCGGCAACGATGCCAGCAGGTCGACACCATACTGGCTCGCCAGCTTCTCGCCACCGCCTTCGCCGAACAGGTGCTCGGCATGGCCGCAGTTCGAGCAGATATGCACGGCCATGTTCTCCACCACGCCCAGCACCGGGATGTTGACCTTGCGGAACATCTCCACGCCTTTCTTGGCATCCAGCAAGGCCAGGTCCTGTGGGGTGGTGACGATCACCGAACCGGCCACCGGTACCTTCTGCGCCAGGGTCAGCTGGATGTCACCGGTGCCCGGCGGCATGTCGATCACCAGGTAATCCAGGTCGTCCCAGGCGGTCTGGGTCACCAGCTGCAGCAGCGCGCCGGAAACCATCGGGCCACGCCATACCATCGGCGTGTTGTCGTCAGTCAGGAACGCCATGGACATGACTTCCACGCCATGGGCCTTGATCGGCACGAACCACTTCTGCTCGCGAATCTGCGGGCGGGTGCCTTCGGCGATGCCGAACATCACGCCTTGGCTGGGGCCATAGATATCGGCATCGAGAATACCCACCCGCGCACCCTCGCGGGCCAGCGCCAGGGCCAGGTTGGCCGCGGTGGTCGACTTGCCCACACCGCCCTTGCCCGAGGCCACGGCGATGATGTTCTTGACGTTGGCCATTGCCGGCACCTGGGCCTGGGCCTTGTGCGCGGCCACCACGCAGTCGATCGACACCTGGGCACTGCTGACGCCCTCGAGGTTGCCGATGGCGGTCTGCAACACCTGGGCCCAGCCGTTCTTGAACAGCCCTGCGGCATAACCCAGCTGCAACTGCACGCTGACCTGCCCGCCCTGGATATCGATGGCGCGCACGCAGCCGGCGCTGACCGGGTCCTGGTTCAGATAGGGGTCGGTGTACTGGCGAAGCACGCCTTCGACGGCGGCACGGGTGACGGCACTCATGGAGACTCCCAATGGCAAACTGAATGTAAAACAGACGCCTATCCTAACCCGTCAATCGTCAGCAGATGCGCATGCGGGGTGAAATATCTTCGCCAGCCCTTTATAGTGGCCGATCAACCTCATTTTTACCCCGTCGCCAGATAAGTAGCCGAGCCACCATGTCCGAGCCACGTCAGATTCTCGTCACCAGCGCCTTGCCCTATGCCAACGGATCGATCCACCTTGGCCATATGCTCGAGTACATCCAGACAGACATGTGGGTCCGCTTCCAGAAGCTGCGCGGCAACCAGTGCATCTACGTCTGCGCCGACGACGCCCACGGTTCGGCCATCATGCTGCGCGCCGAGAAGGAAGGCATCACCCCGGAACAGCTGATCGCCAACGTCCAGGCCGAACACAGCAGCGACTTCGCCGACTTCCTGGTGGACTTCGACAACTTCCACTCCACCCACAGCGAAGAAAACCGCGAGCTGTCGGGCCTGATCTACGCGCGCCTGCGTGACGCCGGGCATATCGCCACCCGTTCGGTGACCCAGTACTTCGACCCGGAAAAGGGCATGTTCCTCGCCGACCGTTTCATCAAGGGCACCTGCCCCAAGTGCGCGGCCGAAGACCAGTACGGCGACAACTGCGAGAAATGCGGCGCCACCTACGCGCCCACCGAGCTGAAGAACCCTAAGTCGGCGATCTCCGGCGCCACCCCGGTACTGCGTGATTCCCAGCACTTCTTCTTCAAGCTGCCAGACTTCCAGGCCATGCTGCAGCAGTGGACCCGTAGCGGCACGCTGCAGGACGCGGTAGCCAACAAGCTGGCCGAATGGCTGGACTCGGGCCTGCAGGAATGGGACATCTCCCGCGACGCGCCGTACTTCGGCTTCGAGATCCCGGGCGAGCCAGGCAAGTACTTCTACGTGTGGCTGGACGCACCAATCGGCTACATGGCCAGCTTCAAGAACCTCTGCGCACGCCGCCCGGAGCTGGACTTCGACGCGTTCTGGAACGAGGGCTCCAAGGCCGAGCTGTACCACTTCATCGGCAAGGACATCGTCAACTTCCACGCCCTGTTCTGGCCAGCCATGCTCGAAGGCGCCGGCTTCCGCAAGCCGAGCGCGGTCAACGTGCACGGCTACCTGACCGTGAACGGCGCCAAGATGTCCAAGTCGCGCGGTACCTTCATCAAGGCCCGCACCTACCTCGACCACCTGCAGCCGGAATACCTGCGTTACTACTACGCGGCCAAGCTGGGCCGTGGTGTCGATGACCTGGACCTGAACCTGGAAGACTTCGTGCAGAAGGTCAACTCCGACCTGGTCGGCAAGGTGGTCAACATCGCCAGCCGCTGCGCCGGTTTCATCCACAAGGGCAACGAAGGCGTGATGGTGGCTGGCGATGCCGCACCGGAGCTGACCGAAGCCTTCCTGGCGGCCGCCCCGTCGATCGCCGACGCCTATGAAGGCCGCGACTTCGGCCGTGCCATGCGCGAAATCATGGCGCTGGCCGACCGTGCCAACGCCTGGATCGCCGACAAGGCCCCATGGTCGCTGGCCAAACAGGAAGGCAAGCAGGATGAAGTGCAGGCCATCTGCGCCCAGGGCATCAACCTGTTCCGCCAACTGGTGATTTTCCTCAAGCCGGTCCTGCCGGTACTGGCTGCCGACGCCGAGGCCTTCCTCAACGTGGCACCGCTGACCTGGAACGACCACCAGTCGCGCCTGGAAAACCACCTGCTGAACCCGTTCAAGGCGCTGATGAGCCGTATCGAACCGGCCAAGGTCGAAGCCATGGTCGCAGCCAGCAAGGAAGACCTGCTGGCCGCCGAAGCCAAGGTCCCGGCCGGCAACGGCGAGCTGGCCAAGGACCCGCTGTCGGCGGAAATCGAGTTCGACACCTTCGCAGCCGTCGACCTGCGCGTGGCACTGATCGTCAAGGCCGAGGCCGTGCCGGGTGCCGACAAGCTGCTGCAACTGACCTTGGACATCGGTGACGAGCGCCGCAACGTGTTCTCCGGCATCAAGTCGGCCTACCCCGACCCGTCCCAGCTGGAAGGCCGCCTGACCATGATGGTGGCCAACCTCAAGCCACGCAAGATGCGCTTTGGCGTGTCCGAAGGCATGGTCATGGCGGCCGGGCCTGGCGGTGAAGAGATCTACCTGCTGAGCCCGGACAGCGGTGCCAAGCCGGGCCAGCGCATCAAGTAACAAAACCTGCTGGACCTTGTGGGAGCGGGCGTGCCCGCGAAACTGACTACGCGGTGCATGGCACCGGCGTTGCCGGTGTTCGCGGGCACGCCCGTTCCCACAATGACTCCGGCACCTTGATGCCAAACCCGGACAATCGCCCCGATTCCCGGCTATCGTCATCTCATGAGCGACTACATCCTGGTCCTGATCAGCGCTGCGCTGGTCAATCACCTGTGCCTGCAACAACAGCCATTCCCCAGGCTGCACCTCCACGTGCACGGCCTCGCCTGCGCACTGTGCATTGCCTTGGGCGTGACCGGCGCACAACTACTGGTGCGCGGGGTGCTTGCCCCGCTGCAGGCCCAGGACCTTGCCCTGTTCCTGTTGTTGCCCTGGCTGGCCGGGCTCGCCTGGGGCGTGCCATGGCTGCTGACAAGGTGGCGCCCGAGCTGGCCGGTGACGCAACTGCCCGCGCTGCTGTTGAGCAACGCGGTAGTACTGGGGTTGGCCCTGCAACAGGCAAGCGACGACAGCACATGGCTCGCTACCTTGCTGCAAGGCCTGCTGGCCGGCGGCGGCTTCTGGCTGGCGTTGGTGTTGTTCGCCGACCTGCGCCAGCGCAGCGCTCATGCCGACGTCCCCAGGGCAATGCGCGGCCTGCCCATCGAAGTGCTTGGGGCCGGGGTAATGGCCATGGCGTTTTCCGGCTTCAACGGGCTGTTCGCCCAATGACCGCCAAGCCCGACCCGCGGCTACGCACCAGCATGGGCCTGGTGTTGCTGGCCTGCGTACCTGGCCTGCTGGCGCTGTTCTGGCTGCATGGCTGGAGTGTGCTACTGAACCTGTTGCTGTGCGCCAGCGCCGCGCTGCTGTGCGAGGCGTTGTTGCTTACCTTGCGAGCACAACCGCTGCGCACGGCGCTGAACGACGGCAGCGCGCTGGTGACCGCCGTGCTGCTGGCCGCCGCCCTGCCCACCCTGGCACCCTGGTGGTTGCCTGTGGTCGCAGCCAGCGTTGCCATCGGCATCGGCAAGCAGGCCTTTGGCGGGGTCGGGCGCAACCTGTTCAACCCGGCCATGGTCGGCTACGCCTTCGTGCTGCTGAGCTTCCCGTTGCAGATGAACCATTGGCCGGGGCCGACACCAGGCCTGCTCGACAGCCTGCAGCTGGTGTTCGCCGGCGGCGAGCAGATCGATGCCTGGGCCCGGCCGACACTGCTCGACGGCCTGCGCCACAACCGCAGCCTGACCATCGATGAACTGTTCGCCAGCCACCCGGGCTTCGGCAGCATCGGTGGGCAGGGCAGCGAATGGGTCAACCTGGCGCTCCTGCTGGGCGGCCTGTTTTTGCTGCAACGCAAGGTGATCAGCTGGCATGCGCCGGTTGGCCTGCTGGCAGGGTTGTTCCTGTTCAGCCTGCTGGGCTGGAATGGCTCGGGTTCGGACTCCAACGGCTCCCCCCTGCTGCACCTGTTCTCCGGCTCGACCATGATGGCGGCGTTCTTCATTGCCACCGAACCGGTGTCCGGCCCCCGGCAGGAGTGGGCGAAGCTGGGGTTCGGCCTGGGGGCGGGCCTGCTGATCTACCTGATCCGCACCTGGGGCAGCTACCCGGACGGTACGGCGTTCGCCATCCTGCTGATGAACCTCATGGCGCCGAGCCTCGAACGCCTGGCTTTGCAGCGCCAGCAGGTTGCACGATGAAGCGCCTGGTACGTGATGTGGGCCTGTTGCTACTGACCGGGGTACTGGCACTGTCGGCCACCCTGGCCTGGCGACACTGGACCAGCGCGGCCATCGCCGACGCCGAGAAACAACTGAATAGCCGTCAGCGGCTGGCAGTGCTGCCAGAAGGCAGTTACGACAACCAGCCCCTGGACAGCCCGCTGCCCAGGCCCGCCGCACAGCGGCCAAACAGCCGTATCCTGGCAGCTTACCGGGCGACGCTGGCAGGCAAGCCGGCCGCCATCATCCTGGTCACCCAGGCCCAGGGCTATGCCGGGCCGATCGTGCTGAGCGTGGCCATCACCCCGGACGGCCGGCTGATCGGCAGCCAGGTGGTCGAGCAACAGGAAAGCCCCGGGCTGGGTGCACGCCTGGGTGATCCGCAGCTGAACTGGCTTGGGCAATTTGCCAACCGCCAGTTGGGCGATCGCTGGGCGCTGAAGCGCGACCAGGGCGACTTTGACCAGTTGGCTGGCGCAACCGTGACCTCACGGGCGGTGATCGGCGCGCTGCAAGAGGCGCTGAGCTACTTCGATGAGCAGCGCAGCGTATTGCTGGAGGGCGGCTCTCATGAATAGGTTCTACCTGCTCGGCGCAAGCCTGGTGCCCCTGTTGGGCGCCACCCGAACACTGAGCGAAGGCGCCACCATCGGCGTGTGTGCGGTGCTGATGAGCAGCCTTCACCAGCTGTTGCTGGCCCCCCTGCGCCATCGGCTTGCCACCTGGACCTATGTGCTGGCCAGCCTGCTGCTGTTGGCGGCCCTGGCCAGTTGCCTGCAACTGGCGCTGCGTGCCTGGCTGCTGCCAGTGGCACTTGCCCTCGGCCACTATCCCGCACTGCTGTGCCTGCAATGCCTGGCCACTGACCACCTGCTGCCCGATCAAGGGCGCTGGCGCCTGCTCGCCGGCCACCTTTGTGCGCTGCTTGCCACATGCCTGCTGCTCGGCGCCAGCCGCCAATGGTTGGCCGACGGTACCGGCCTGCACCTGGCCAGTCTGGCCCCGGGCGCCTTGCTACTGCTCGGACTGCTGTTGGCCTTGTACAATCGCCTGCGTCCGGGCCCCGCCCAACCACGTCGTCAAGGAAAGCTCTGATTTCATGAATGCCGCCAAACGCCTGGAGATCTTTCGCAGGCTGCACGAAGACAACCCCGACCCGAAGACCGAACTGGCCTACACCACCCCGTTCGAACTGCTGGTCGCCGTGACACTGTCTGCGCAGTCCACCGATGTCGGCGTCAACAAGGCCACCGCACGCCTGTTCCCGGTCGCCAACACCCCCGAGGCCATCTATGCGCTGGGCGTCGAAGGCCTGAGCGAGTACATCAAGACCATTGGCTTGTACAACAGCAAGGCCAAGAACGTCATCGAAGCCTGCCGACTGCTGATCGAACGCCATGGCAGCCAGGTACCGCAAACCCGCGAAGCCCTGGAGGCGCTGCCCGGCGTGGGCCGCAAGACCGCCAACGTAGTGCTCAACACGGCGTTCCGCCAGCCAACCATGGCAGTGGATACCCATATCTTCCGGGTCAGCAACCGCACGGGTATTGCACCAGGCAAGACGGTGCTGGAAGTGGAGAAAAAGCTGATCAAGTTCGTGCCAAAGGATTACCTGCTCGACGCCCACCACTGGCTGATCCTGCACGGGCGCTATGTGTGCCAGGCACGCAAGCCGCGCTGCGGCAGTTGCCGGATCGAAGACTTGTGCGAGTACAAGCACAAGACCTCCGACGATTGAGTCGATAGCTGGAAACCACCTGCAGCGATTGAAAAAATCTTTTTTACCAGCGTCTGCTTTCTGGTTATAAGGACGGCCAATGGCCCCTTGGCTTGGAGCGACTCATGAGTAGCGATAAAGACGACCTGTCGATCGAAGATGATTTTGTTGCCGCGGATGACGAAGCGGAACCCCAGGTAGAAACCGCAAAGACCAACCTGAGCAAGCGCCGCACCATCGACAACATGCTGGAAGAAAGGCGCCTGCAGAAGCAGCTGGCCGACTTCGACTACGATCTGTAACCCTGGCAAAGCCTCCTGGCTGGAGGCTTTACGGCCTTGGCGGTCAGTTCAACCCTTGCCGCTGCGCCAGCTCGATCAGGTCGACCAGCGAGCGCGCATTGAGCTTGAGCAACAGGCGCGACTTGTAGGTACTGACCGTCTTGTTGCTGAGGAACATGCTGTCGGCAATCTCCTTGTTGGAACGCCCTCGCGCCAGCTGTTGCAACACCGTCATCTCGCGCGCCGACAGGCGGTTGACCATATCCGTCTCGCTTCCGCCCCTGCCACGTGACACATGCAAGGCCTGGTTGGGGAAGTAGCTGTAGCCCGACAGTACGGCCTTGATGGCGCTCAGCAGCTCGGTGAGCTCCTGCTGCTTGCACACATACCCCGCCGCCCCCGCCTGCATGCAGCGCATCGAGAAGTTGCCGGGGGCCTGCGATGTGAGCACCAGCACCTTGCTGCCCGGGCTGAAAGTTGTCATGCGACCGATCACCTCCAGGCCATCCAGCTTGGGGATACCGATATCGAGCACCACGATATCCGGCAGGTGTTGCCGTGTGAGTTGCAGCGCAGCCACCCCGTTGTCGGTTTCCGCCACGACGTCATACCCATGCCGCTCCATCAGCATGCGTACGGCCAGGCGTATGACCGGATGATCATCCACGATAAGCACTTTATTCATGCGATATCCATTCATTGCTTTTGCTTTGGCCCGCCAAGATAACCTACAGAACGCTTACTGGCGCGGTGATTTACCGGCGAAATATATGAACAGATAGAACCTACAACACTTACAGAAATTTCCTACACTCAACTGATGCATTTGTAACAATCAAATTCCCTGTTACCGAATGAACGGTATCACCGGCCGGTAAAAGTGCACCAGTTGGAAACCGGCCGACACCTCAGGAAATATTCAGCTCAAATGCGCTGAACAAACACCGTCATCAGGATTTCAAGCGATTATTCTCACCCGGGAAACAATCCAGTCTTTAGTTGAGCATCGCCGTAAGGTAAAGATGTGCAAAATCGCTGGAGACGACCCATATGC
Source organism: Pseudomonas asiatica (assembly GCF_040214835.1). Taxonomy (NCBI): domain Bacteria; kingdom Pseudomonadati; phylum Pseudomonadota; class Gammaproteobacteria; order Pseudomonadales; family Pseudomonadaceae; genus Pseudomonas; species Pseudomonas asiatica. The sequence continues at coordinate 4,618,159 of NZ_CP157874.1, forward strand.
ACCAAGTACAGCCTGTCGCCCCGCTGACGATCATTGCCATCTTCGCAGGGATTATCGAAGCCTCCGCCCTTGCCACATTGCCGTTTCTCAGCGAGTCCAGTCAAAAGCTCTATACCTGGTTCCTGGTGGGCTTCCCATTCTTCCTGACGGCACTGTTCTTCCTCACGCTCAACTTCAATTACAAGTCGTTCTACGACCCTTCATCAAACAGGACGGCAAATGACAACACGTCGACACAGAGCGATGTGGCCAAACATGCAATGCCCGGTAATACCAGCGAAGCGCTGCAGGGTGAGCCTGTCACATTCATGTTTTCCGGCCCGGATGCCTATCGCATGATGGAGCAGCAATTGTTGTCCGCCCTTGCCCAACCGCCTCAGCAAGCGCGCACGTGGCGGTTTTGCAACCTGGATAGACGCCAGTGCGTACAACTATCGATCAACGCGCTTGATGGACAGCAGGCGAGCGACGACCATTGATATGACAGATAAAAAAAACCCCGGCCTGAGCCGGGGTTCTTGCTGCACATGCCAGCGATCAGAGCAGCGAGCGGCCCTTGTTGGCAGCAATGCGCATACGCAGGGCGTTGAGCTTGATGAAGCCCGCTGCGTCCGCCTGGTTGTAGGCGCCGCCATCTTCCTCGAAGGTAGCGATGTTGGCATCGAACAGCGAGTCGTCCGACTTGCGGCCGACAACGGTGACGTTGCCCTTGTACAGCTTCAGGCGTACCACGCCGTTCACGTTGACCTGCGAAGCGTCGATCATCTGCTGCAGCATCAGACGCTCCGGGCTCCACCAGTAGCCGGTGTAGATCAGGCTGGCGTACTTCGGCATCAGCTCATCCTTCAGGTGAGCGACTTCGCGGTCCAGGGTGATCGACTCGATGGCACGGTGGGCCTTGAGCATGATGGTGCCGCCTGGGGTCTCGTAGCAGCCACGCGACTTCATGCCGACGTAACGGTTCTCGACGATGTCCAGACGGCCGATGCCATTGGCACCACCGATACGGTTCAGGTCGGCCAGGACGGTGGCCGGGGTCTTCTCGACACCGTCAATGGCAACGATGTCACCGTTGCGGTAGGTCAGCTCGATGTAGGTAGCCTGGTCCGGGGCGTTCTCGGGCGAGACGCTCCAGCGCCACATGTCTTCTTCGTGCTCGGTCCAGGTATCTTCCAGGACACCGCCTTCGTAGGAGATGTGCAGCAGGTTGGCGTCCATCGAGTACGGCGACTTCTTCTTGCCGTGGCGCTCGATCGGGATGCCGTGCTTCTCGGCGTAGTCCATCAGCTTCTCGCGGGACAGCAGGTCCCACTCACGCCATGGGGCGATTACCTTGACGCCTGGCTTCAAGGCGTAGGCGCCCAGTTCGAAACGCACCTGGTCGTTGCCTTTGCCGGTGGCGCCGTGGGAAATGGCGTCGGCGCCGGTTTCGTTGGCGATTTCGATCAGGCGCTTGGCGATCAGCGGACGGGCGATGGAAGTACCCAGCAGGTACTCGCCCTCGTAGACGGTGTTGGCGCGGAACATCGGGAACACGAAATCACGCACGAATTCTTCGCGCAGGTCGTCGATGTAGATCTCTTTAACGCCCATTGCCTGGGCCTTGGCACGAGCCGGCTCGACCTCTTCGCCCTGACCCAGGTCAGCGGTGAAGGTCACCACTTCGCAGTTGTAGGTATCCTGCAGCCACTTGAGAATCACCGAAGTATCAAGGCCGCCGGAATACGCCAGTACGACCTTTTTTACGTCCGCCATGCCATCACTCCACGGGGTTGTACGGAAAGGGATCGATTCTAACGACGTTACGGATAAATTTACAGTGGGGCGACAGCTTCTGACGACAAAGCGACAGGAAGTTTCGGAAGGGCGACTTACCGTCGGAAAGTATGAAATGCCGTGTAGGAGCGGCCTTGTGTCGCGATGGGCTGTGCAGCAGCCCCTGGATCTCAGCTATGCAGCGAAAACTGCCGGGGCTGCTGCGCAGCCCATCGCGACACAAGGCCGCTCCTACAGAAAGCTCCGCAGCCTTCAGGACTTGGCAGGTGCTGGCTCAGGGGCCTTTTCGACAGGCTTCTCAACTGGCTTCTCGATTACCGCCACCCGATCCAGTTCAATATTCACCCGACGATTACGCGCCCGGTTGGCAGCATTGGTGTTCTTCGCCAATGGGTAACGCTCGCCGTGGAAACGCACGGTAATCTGCTCTTCCGGAACGCCATGGGCCTTGAGGTAGTCGGCCACCGCCAGTGCCCGGCGGCGCGACATGTCGCGATTGGTCAGGCGGTTGCCACTGTTGTCAGAGTGGCCGTTGAGCTCGACATGGTTCACCGTCGGGTCAGCCTTCATGTAGTCGAGGATCACGTCCAACCGCGCCTTGGCCGCCCCATCCAGCTCGAAGCCGCCCCCGGGGAAGCCCACCTGGGTCTGGCGCACCTGGTCGTAATTCATCGGCAGCAGCTTGCCGGCACAGGCCTGATAGTCGCTGTAGGCCTTGGCGAAGCTGACCGGTAGCACACGCACTTCCATCGGCCTGCCCGCCTCGCCGGCGTAATTGCGTACCACCGTGCTGCGCCCATCGAGCAGGCCGTTGATCAGGCGGCTCGCCTGGCCCTGGGACGAACTGAACAGCACCCCGGTGCGGGCCATGCGCACGCTGCCCAGGTTGATGTCGCTGCGCCCGGGTTGCCACGGCGCAGCGGCTGCCAGCAATGTTGCCGTGCCCGCACCCAGTACATTGCTGTCCGAACGCAGCTGGAACACCGGCTGCTCGCCCGCGCGGCGCACGAACTCGCCACTGCCGAAACCGTCGATCGGCTGGATCAGCCGGCATTCGAACTGGTCACCCTCGACCTTCCAGGCGATGTTCTCCATGCGCGTCTGGAAGGTCAGCGCGCCGGCCGGCAGGCTGGCGAACAGGGTCAACAGGGCTAGGTAACGCTGGCGCACGGGCGGCTCCACAAATTCTGACGGCTTACCTGCAGGCTATCGGACGCCTGCCGGAAAACTTGATAGCCGTGCTCCACCCAGGGTTTTCCGGTAGCATTGGGGCTTGAGTTCGACCCGCCTGGAATCCCCAATGTCCGATCGCCTGACCCTCCTGCGTCCCGACGACTGGCACATCCATCTGCGCGATGGTGCCGTCCTGCCCCACACCGTTGGCGACGTGGCGCGTACTTTCGCCCGTGCCATCATCATGCCCAACCTGGTTCCGCCGGTACGCAATGCCGTCGAGGCCGCCGCCTACCGTGAGCGCATCCTGGCCGCCCGCCCGGCTGGCAGCCGCTTCGAGCCGCTGATGGTGCTGTACCTCACCGACCGCACCAGCCCCGAGGACATCCGCGCGGCCAAGGCCAGCGGTTTCGTGTACGCCGCCAAGCTGTACCCTGCCGGCGCCACCACCAACTCCGACTCGGGCGTGACCAGCATCGACAACATCTTCCCGGCCATCGAGGCGCTGGCGGAAGTTGGCATGCCGCTACTGGTGCATGGCGAAGTGACCCGCAGCGAGATCGACGTGTTCGACCGCGAGAAGCGCTTCATCGACGAGCACATGCGCCGTGTGGTCGAGCGCTTCCCGACGCTGAAGGTGGTGTTCGAGCACATCACCACCAGCGATGCCGCGCAGTTCGTCACCGAGGCCCCGGCCAACGTCGGCGCGACCATCACCGCGCAGCACCTGCTGTACAACCGCAACCACATGCTGGTTGGCGGCATTCGCCCGCACTTCTACTGCCTGCCGATCCTCAAGCGCAACACCCACCAGGTGGCGCTGCTGGACGCGGCCACCAGCGGCAACCCGAAGTTCTTCCTGGGTACCGACTCGGCCCCGCACGCCCGTCATGCCAAGGAAGCCGCCTGCGGTTGTGCCGGTTGCTACACCGCCTACGCGGCAATCGAGATGTACGCCGAAGCATTCGAGCAGCGTAACGCGCTGGACAAGCTGGAAGGCTTCGCCAGCCTGCACGGCCCGGCGTTCTACGGCCTGCCGGCGAACACCGACACCATTACCCTGGTCCGCGAGGAGTGGACCGCCCCGGACAGCCTGCCGTTTGGCGAGCAGACCGTGGTCCCGCTGCGCGCCGGCGAAAAACTGCGCTGGCGCCTGCTGGAGGAAAACGCGTGAGCGAAGACCTCTACGAAGACGACCTGGACACCCAAGGCAGCAGCGGCTCGCGCCACCCGATGGCCGAGCGCTTTCGCGGCTATCTGCCGGTAGTGGTAGATGTTGAAACCGGCGGCTTCAACAGCGCTACCGATGCCCTGCTGGAAATTGCCGCTGTCACCATCGGCATGGACGAAAAGGGCTTCCTGTTCCCCGAGCACACCTACTTCCACCGGGTGGAGCCATTCGAGGGCGCCAACATCGAGGCGGCCGCGCTGGAGTTCACCGGGATCAAGCTGGACCACCCGCTGCGCATGGCGGTCAGCGAGGAAAGTGCGCTGACCGACATCTTCCGCGGCGTACGCAAGGCGCTCAAGGCCAATGGCTGCAAGCGGGCAATCCTGGTCGGCCACAACAGCAGCTTCGACCTGGGCTTCCTCAATGCGGCGGTAACGCGCAATGACCTGAAGCGCAACCCGTTCCACCCGTTCTCCAGCTTCGACACCGCTACCCTGGCGGGCCTGGCCTACGGCCAGACCGTACTGGCGCGGGCCTGCCAGAGCGCCGACATCGACTTCGACGGGCGTGAGGCGCATTCGGCGCGTTATGACACCGAGAAGACGGCCGAGCTGTTCTGCGGCATCGTCAACCGCTGGAAAGAGATGGGCGGCTGGCGCGATTTCAACGATTGAGTTGAAAAAGCATTCGCGGGCATGCCCGCTCCCACAGGGATCGCACAATGGCTGAGGCCCGTGGGGTACCTGTAGGAGCGGGTTTACCCGCGAAGAGGCCGGCACAGGACGGCACAAAAAAACCGGCCACAAGGGCCGGTTTTTTCATGCGCTTGGCAATTACAGCTTGCCAGCGTTCTCGCTCAGGTAGGCAGCAACGCCTTCCGGCGAAGCGTTCATGCCTTTGTCGCCTTTTTTCCAGTTGGCAGGGCAGACTTCGCCGTGCTCTTCGTGGAATTGCAGGGCATCGACCAGACGCAGCAGCTCGTCCATGTTGCGGCCCAGTGGCAGGTCGTTGACGATCTGCGAACGGACAACACCGTTGGTGTCGATCAGGAAGGCACCACGGAAGGCCACGCCGCCTTCGGACTCGACGTCGTAGGCCTTGCAGATTTCGTGGGTCATGTCGGCAGCCAGGGTGTATTTGACCTGGCCGATACCGCCGTTGTTGACCGGGGTGTTACGCCAGGCGTTGTGGGTGAAGTGCGAGTCGATCGACACGCCGATCACTTCCACGTTGCGCGCCTGGAAGTCAGGGATGCGGTTGTCCAGGGCGATCAGCTCGGACGGGCAGACGAAGGTGAAGTCCAGCGGGTAGAAGAACACCAGGCCGTACTTGCCCTTGATGGCCGAAGCCAGGTTGAAGCTGTCGACGATCTCGCCATTGCCCAGCACGGCCGGAACGGTGAAATCGGGGGCTTTCTTACCAACGAGTACGCTCATTGTAATCTCCTGATGAGGGTGAAAAACCGTTTGCCGGGCCAGACGGGCTTGCCCGACATCCAACAAAGGCCGACCATCATACACGGCTTCTGGTGACAGGCCGACTCCAACGACGAAGCAACCGCCGGTCGCTCAAGCACGGCCCTTTCAGAAACTCCTTTGACAAGCATTCTCATTAACATTAAGCTCCACCCCATCGAGCCCACCAACGATGGTCAGCCTTTATGTATGTGTGTCTTTGTGTCGGCGTTACCGACGGACAGATCCGCGATGCGATCTATGAAGGATGCTGCAGCTACAAGGAAGTGCGAGCCGCGACCAATGTCGCCAGCCAGTGTGGCAAATGTGCCTGCGTGGCCAAGCAGGTGGTCCGCGAGACCCTGACCGAACTCCAGGTCAGCCAGGCAGCCCTGCCCTACCCCGTGGAATTTACCGCGGCCTGAAATCCCAGAATTCGAAGAACCGGACCTTGCGTCCGGTTTTTTTATGCCCGCAATTCAATAAGTTAGCGCTCCAACGCGGTTCACAAACATTCTTATTTCCATTAATTTTCACTTATTATTCAAGAACTTAGGTTTGACACTCCTAAGTATCGGGCTCAAACTTCACTGTATTGGCACACTTCTACAGGGCAGGAACCCGACATGAAAGGCGACGTAAGCGTCATCCAGCATCTCAACAAGATCCTCGGAAACGAGCTGGTCGCGATCAACCAGTACTTCCTGCACGCACGCATGTACGAAGATTGGGGCCTGAACAAACTCGGCAAGCACGAGTACAAGGAATCCATCGACGAGATGAAGCACGCTGACAAACTGATCAAGCGTATTCTCTTCCTCGAAGGCATCCCTAACGTCCAGGACCTGGGCAAGCTGCTGATTGGCGAGCACACCAAGGAAATGCTCGAATGCGACCTGAAGATCGAACAGAAAGGCCTGGTCGACCTGAAAGCAGCCATCGCCCATTGCGAAACCGCTGGCGACTTCGGCTCGCGTGACATGCTCGAAGACATCCTCGAGTCCGAGGAAGAACACATCGACTGGCTGGAAACCCAACTGGGGCTGATCGACAAGATTGGTATCGAGAACTACCTGCAGTCGCAGATGGGCGAAGAATAAATATTCGCCCCATGAAAAAACCCGCGATCAGCGGGTTTTTTCATGCTTGCCGGAAATTCAGGCCTCGGAAGCCTTGGCCTTCGCAGCCGCTTCCTTGATCAGGGTCTGCAGCTCACCCTTCTCGAACATTTCCAGCATGATGTCGCTGCCGCCGACCAGCTCACCGGCTACCCACAGCTGCGGGAAGGTCGGCCAGTTGGCGTACTTTGGCAGGTTCGCACGGATTTCCGGGTTCTGCAGGATGTCGACGTAGGCGAACTTCTCGCCACAACCCATCACGGCCTGCGATGCACGCGCAGAGAAGCCACACTGCGGGGCATTCGGCGAGCCTTTCATGTAAAGCAGAATGGTGTTGTTGGCAATCTGCTCTTTGATCGTTTCGATGATATCCATGTAGCACCTCGGCTGAACTTTCCGACGCGGTCGTCGGCACGGTGACGCATTGTAACGGAAAGCCGAGCAGCATGCTCGGCCTTACCGTTCCTTACGCGGCCTCTACCTGCACGGGTACGCCATTGAGGGCGGCATTGCCGGAAACCTGATCACGCAAGCGCTCATCGGTGAGGTCGTTGGCGCTCACGCCAGGTTGCGCCTGGGCGGTCTGCATGTGCACGCCTCGACGAGAGTGACCGAAGCCATGAGGCAGGCTCACCACGCCCGGCATCATGTCCTCGCAGGCCTGCACCTCGACTTCAAGGTCCCCGGTACGCGAGCGGATACGAACCCGCTGGCCGTCCTGCAGCTGCCGCTGCTGCAGGTCCTGCGGGTGCATCAACAACTGATGTCGCGGTTTGCCTTTCACCAGCCGATGAAAATTGTGCATCCACGAATTGTTGCTGCGTACATGGCGACGGCCGATCAGCAGCAGTTCGCCCGGCGTCGGAGGGGTTTGTTGCGCCAACCGCCCCAGGTCGTCCAGCAGCACCTGGGGCGCCGCTTCGACAGCCTTGCTGGCAGTCGTCAGGCGCGCTGCGAGGTTGGCGCGCAATGGCCCCAGGTCGAGGCCATGCGGGTGCTCGTCCAGCGCTGCCAGCGACAACTGCCAGGGTGTCGATTCACCATAGCGCCCCTTGCGCAGGGCCCGGTCGATCATCTGCGCTGGCGCCCAGGTCGGCTTCAACTCCAGCTCGGCGCGTTTGGCGAACGCTTGTGCCAGCCCGACGAAAATCTCCCAGTCGTGCAATGCCCCTTCGGGCTTGGCCAGGATCGCCCGGTTGAAGCGGGTCACGTTGCGCACGGCCAGCAAGTTGAACGTGGAGTCGTAATGGTCGTTTTCCAGCGCCGAGGTGGAGGGCAGGATCAGGTCGGCATGGCGGGTGGTTTCGTTGATGTACAGGTCGATGCTGAGCATGAACTCCAGCCCCTCCAGCGCCACATCCAGCTGGCGGCCGTTGGGCGTGGACAGTACGGGGTTGCCAGCCACCGTCACCAGCGCGCGCACCTGCCCTTCGCCGGGTGTCAGCATTTCCTCGGCCAAGGCCGCCACGGGCAGTTCGCCGCCGTACTCGGGCAAGCCCGACACCCGGCTCTGCCAGGCGTTGAAATGGCCACCCGAGGTGGTCGCCACCAGGTCGACGGCAGGCTCGGTGCACAACGCGCCGCCTTCACGGTCAAGGTTGCCGGTCACCAGGTTGATCAGTTGCACCAGCCAGTGGCAAAGGGTGCCGTAGGCCTGGGTCGAAACCCCCATGCGGCCGTAGCACACCGCCTTGTCGGCCGCGGCGAAGTCCCGTGCCAGCTGGCGGATGTCTGTCGCGGCAATGCCACAGTGCGCACTCATGGCCTCCGCGCTGAACGGCGCGATCGCTTCGCGCACCTGCTGCAGACCCGCGACCGGCAAGTGCGAGCCGCGCGCCAGGCCTTCAGTGAACAGGGTGTTGAGCAAGCCACACAACAAGGCCGCATCCCCTCCAGGGCGAATGAACAGGTGACTGTCGGCCATCGCCGCTGTTTCGCTGCGTCGCGGGTCCACCACCACCAGGCGCCCACCCCGGGCCTGCAGCGCTTTCAAGCGCTTTTCCACGTCCGGCACGGTCATGATGCTGCCGTTGGATGCCAGCGGGTTGCCGCCGAGGATCAGCATGAAACCGGTCTGGTCGATGTCCGGGATCGGCAGCAGCAGGCCATGGCCGTACATCAGGTGGCTGACCAAGTGCTGCGGCAATTGGTCCACCGAGGTGGCAGAGAAGCGGTTGCGGGTTTTCAGCAGGCCCAGGAAGTAGTTGCTGTGGGTCATCAGGCCGTAGTTGTGCACGCTCGGGTTGCCTTGGTACACCGCCACGGCATTGCGCCCATGGGCCTGCTGGATCGCCCACAGCCTGTCGGCGGCCAGGGCAAAGGCCTCGTCCCAGCCGATGGCCTGCCAGTGCTCGCCCACCCGCTTGTGCGGTTGGCGCAGGCGGTCGGGGTCGTTCTGGATGTCCTGCAGGGCCACGGCCTTTGGGCAGACATGGCCGCGGCTGAACGGGTCCTGGGGGTCGCCCTTGATCGAACTGATCTGCGCCCGCCCGTCGTCGTCATGGCTCACTTCGATGTTCAGCCCACAGATCGCTTCGCACAGGTGACAGGCACGGTGATGCAGGGTCTTGGTCATAGCCGCCTCTGCCTTGTTGTCATGGAGGATGTGTAGAGGGTTGTCGAACATCGACTATGCGCCCAGCCCCCGCCGCCGGCCAGCGCGCTTCGCGGCGTGAATCCACCGACATCAGGCACACGATTTGCGACAGCCATTTGCCAAATTGCCGGCAAGCCGTGTACAACCCTCTGTAGCAAATAAAAAACAGCACTGCCCGTCGGGTAAAGACACCCTTTGCAACACCCTTTGGTACTGGGCAGCTGTTTCCCCTCTTGGCTTCAGGCGACATTTACTTATAGTATTGCGCCTTTCCCTATTTCGTCCGCCCCGTGCGGCTTACGCCGCAGGTCACTCCCGTTGTCAAAAAAAACCATACGGTCGACCTGCATACCGTTGCAGATAAGGTAGTCAATCATGAGCGCTAGGCACTTTCTCTCCCTGCTGGACTTCACCACCGACGAATTGCTCGGGGTGATCCGCCGCGGCATCGAGCTGAAGGACCTGCGCAAGCGAGGCGTGCTGTTCGAGCCCCTGAAGAACCGCGTGCTGGGCATGATCTTCGAGAAGTCCTCGACCCGTACCCGCGTGTCGTTCGAGGCCGGCATGATCCAGCTCGGCGGCCAGGCCATCTTCCTGTCCCCGCGCGACACCCAGCTGGGCCGTGGCGAGCCGATCGGCGACAGTGCCATCGTGCTGTCGAGCATGCTCGATGTGGTGATGATCCGTACCCACGCCCACAGCACCCTGACCGAATTCGCCGCCAACTCGCGTGTGCCGGTGATCAACGCGCTGTCCGACGAGTCGCACCCGTGCCAGCTGCTGGCCGACATGCAGACCTTCCTCGAACACCGCGGCTCGATCCAGGGCAAGACCGTGGCCTGGATCGGCGATGGCTTCAACATGTGCAACTCGTACATCGAGGCAGCCAGGCAGTTCGACTTCCAGCTGCGCATCGCCTGCCCGGAAGGCTACGAGCCGGACCCACGCTTCATGGCCATTGGTGGTGACCACGTGCAGATCGTGCGTGACCCGAAGGAAGCCGTGCGCGGCGCCCATCTGGTGACCACGGATGTCTGGACTTCCATGGGCCAGGAGGAGGAAACTGCACGGCGCCTGGCGCATTTCGCGCCTTACCAGGTCACCCGCGAACTGCTCGACCTGGCGGCACCCGACGCCCTGTTCATGCACTGCCTGCCAGCCCACCGTGGTGAGGAAATCAGCCATGACCTGCTCGACGACCCACGTTCGGTCGCCTGGGACCAGGCTGAAAACCGCCTGCATGCACAGAAGGCCCTTCTCGAATTCCTTGTAGAACCGGCTTACCACCACGCATGAGTCAACCCCTACTGCTCAACCTGCGCAACCTCGCCTGCGGCTATGGCGACCAGCGCATCGTCCAGAACCTCAATCTGCACCTGAACGCAGGCGACATCGGTTGCCTGCTGGGTTCATCCGGTTGCGGCAAGACCACCACCCTGCGCGCCATCGCCGGTTTCGAACCCGTGCACGACGGCGAGATCCAGCTGGCTGGCGAGGTCATTTCCCGGGCTGGCTTCACCCTGGCCCCGGAAAAACGCCGCATCGGCATGGTGTTTCAGGATTACGCGCTGTTCCCGCACCTGACCGTGGCACAGAACATTGCCTTCGGCATCGCCAAGCACCCGCGCCAGACCGAGGTCATCGAAGAAATGCTCGAGCTGGTCAAGCTGGGCGGCCTGGGCGGGCGCTACCCGCATGAACTGTCCGGCGGCCAACAGCAACGGGTCGCCCTGGCCCGTGCGCTGGCACCGGAGCCGCAACTGCTGCTGCTCGACGAGCCATTCTCCAACCTTGACGTAGAGCTGCGCCGGCGCCTGAGCCATGAGGTTCGCGACATTCTCAAGAGCCGCGGCACCAGCGCCATCCTGGTGACCCATGACCAGGAAGAGGCCTTTGCCGTCAGCGACCAGGTTGGCGTGTTCAAGGAAGGCCGCCTGGAGCAGTGGGACACGCCCTACAACCTTTACCACGAGCCGCAGACTCCGTTCGTGGCCAGCTTCATTGGCCAGGGATATTTCATCCGTGGGCAGATGATCAGCCACGAAGCGGTCAATACCGAGCTGGGTGAACTGCGCGGCAACCGTGCCTACATCATGGCGCCGGGCAGCTCTGTGGATGTGCTGCTGCGCCCTGACGATATCGTCCACGCACCGGGCAGCGCGCTGCAGGCGAACATCGTCGGCAAGAGCTTCCTCGGGGCATCGACCCTGTACCGCCTGCAGTTGCCGACCGGCAGCCAGCTGGAGGCGATCTTCCCTAGCCATGACGACCATCAGGTCGGTGAGGATGTGGGGATTGCGGTCAAGGCCGATCACCTGGTGCTGTTCCCGGTGCCGGGCAGCGTGGCGGCGCAGTTGCCGCGACAGGAAAACGGGGTGCGCCGGTACAGTTCGGCGACCTGATTCGAAATTTTGGGGCCGCTCTGCGGCCCTTTCGCGACACAAGGCCGCTCCTACAAGGGTACGTATTCCCCCTGTAGGAGCGGCCTTGTGTCGCGATGGGCTGCAAAGCAGCCCCAGAAATCTCAGCCCCGACCAATCCCGGCAAACTTGCCCTGGGTGTACTCAGCCAGCACCACGGCCGCCAACTCCACCTCCAGCCCACGCCGCCCGGCGCTGACATGGATGGTTGCAAAGTTCTGCGCCGAGTCATCGATGAAGGTGCGCAGGCGCTTCTTCTGCCCCAGCGGGCTGATCCCGCCCACCAGGTAGCCCGTGGCCCGCTGCGCAACCGCCGGGTCGGCCATCTCGCACTTTTTCACCCCGGCAGCATGGGCCAGGGCCTTGAGGTCGAGCGTACCCACCACAGGCACCACCGCCACCAGCAATTCACCCTTCTCACTGCTCGCCAGCAAGGTCTTGAACACCTGCTGCGGGTCGAGACCGAGCTTTTCCGCCGCCTCCAGGCCATATGACGCCGATTTGGGGTCATGTTCGTAACTGTGCACACGATGCTCGGCACGGTGTTTCTTCAACAGGTCTAGGGCGGGGGTCATGCGGGGGCTCCGGTCGGGGACAGCTCGGCGGCTACTTTAGGACAATTCCCACACCTCAGCCAGCGAACCGCAACTGCGCGCCTCTAGTACGCGGATTCGCACCTGAAACCAGCATCCAGATCGTGACCGACCGTTCACTTTCGACCTTTGACATCAGCGTTTCTTGTCTATATTTTTTCGTTTCTGAATAAATGGTGCACTTTTAAGGTGCATTTCCTACATCTGCCTGGGGTCAACGGGGATAGACTCCGGGCTTTGCTGTCGAGCGCCACGCGCCTCACAACAAAAAAAACGAGGTCATACATGACGACTGCTCTACGCCAACCCGCGCTGTCCAGCCAATGCCTGGCCGAGTTCCTCGGCACTGCCCTGCTCATCTTCTTCGGTACCGGCTGCGTCGCCGCGCTCAAGGTCGCGGGCGCCAGCTTCGGCCTTTGGGAAATCAGTATCATCTGGGGCGTGGGCGTCAGCATGGCGATCTACCTCACCGCCGGTGTTTCCGGCGCGCACCTGAACCCTGCGGTGAGCATTGCCCTCACCCTGTTCGCCGGTTTCGACAAGCGCAAGCTGCCCTTCTACATGCTGGCCCAGGTATGCGGCGCATTTTGTGGCGCAGCGTTGGTCTACACCTTGTACAGCAACCTGTTCTTCGATTTCGAACAAACCCACGCCATGTTGCGCGGTAGCGAAGCCAGCCTGGAACTGGCCTCGGTGTTCTCCACCTATCCGCACCCATCGCTGTCCACCGGCCAGGCGTTCCTGGTCGAAGTGATCATCACCGCCATCCTGATGGCCGTGATCATGGCCCTGACCGACGACAACAACGGCCTGCCGCGCGGCGCCATGGCCCCGCTGCTGATCGGCCTGCTGATCGCCGTGATCGGTAGCGCCATGGGCCCGTTGACCGGCTTTGCCATGAACCCGGCCCGCGATTTCGGACCCAAACTCATGACCTTCCTGGCCGGTTGGGGCGAAATCGCCTTCACTGGCGGTCGGGACATGCCTTATTTCCTGGTTCCGGTGTTCGCACCGATCCTTGGCGCCTGCCTGGGCGCCGCGACCTATCGCGGCCTGATCGCCCGCAACCTGCCAATGGCAGCCGCCGTGAACCCTGAGACAAATGACAGTCGCCAGGGCGATACTCAAGTCAATTGACGCCGGCATCACGCCCAGCCCTGAACCCCTATTTTCGCAAGGCCTACGACCATGACAGACACCCAGGATAAGAACTACATCATCGCCCTGGACCAGGGCACCACCAGTTCGCGGGCCATCATTTTCGACCGCGACGCCAATGTGGTGGGTACCTCCCAGCGCGAATTCGCCCAGCACTACCCGCAAGCGGGCTGGGTCGAGCACGACCCGATGGAAATCTTCGCCACGCAGAGCGCGACCATGGTCGAGGCCCTGGCCCAGGCGGGCATCAGCCACGCTCAGGTCGCCGCACTGGGTATCACCAACCAGCGTGAAACCACCGTGGTATGGGACAAGGAAACCGGCCGCCCGGTGTACAACGCCATCGTCTGGCAGTGCCGCCGCAGCACCGAGATCTGCGCCCAGCTCAAGCGCGACGGCCATGAAGACTACATTCGCGAAACCACCGGCCTGGTCACCGACCCGTACTTCTCCGGCACCAAGCTGAAGTGGATCCTCGACAATGTCGAGGGCGCCCGTGAACGCGCCGAGCGCGGCGAACTGCTGTTCGGCACCATCGATACCTGGCTGATCTGGAAGTTCTCCGGTGGCAAGGTGCATGTCACCGATTACACCAACGCCTCGCGCACGCTGATGTTCAACATCCACAGCCTGCAGTGGGACGACAAGCTCCTGGAAATCCTCGGCATCCCACGGCAGATGCTGCCCGAGGTTCGCCCTTCTTCCGAGGTCTACGGCCACACCAAGAGCGGCATCGCCATTGCCGGTATCGCCGGCGACCAGCAGTCGGCACTGTTCGGCCAGATGTGCGTGGAGCCGGGCCAGGCCAAGAACACCTATGGCACCGGCTGCTTCCTGCTGATGAACACCGGCGACCAGGCGGTGAAGTCGTCCCATGGCCTGCTCACCACCATCGCCTGCGGCCCGCGAGGCGAAGTGGCCTACGCGCTGGAGGGCGCGGTGTTCAATGGTGGTTCCACCGTGCAGTGGCTGCGTGACGAACTGAAGATCGTCAACGACGCACTGGATACCGAATACTTTGCCAGCAAGGTCAAGGACAGCAACGGCGTATACCTGGTGCCTGCCTTCACCGGCCTGGGTGCCCCGTACTGGGACCCATATGCCCGTGGTGCACTGTTCGGCCTGACCCGTGGCGTGAAGGTGGACCACATCATCCGCGCTGCTCTGGAATCGATCGCCTACCAGACCCGCGATGTGCTCGACGCCATGCAGCAGGACTGCGGCCAGCGCCTGTCCGAGTTGCGCGTGGACGGCGGTGCGGTGGCCAACAACTTCCTCATGCAGTTCCAGGCCGACATCCTCGGCACCTGCGTGGAGCGGCCGAAGATGCGCGAAACCACGGCGCTGGGTGCGGCCTACCTGGCAGGCCTGGCCTGTGGTTTCTGGAGCGGCCTGGACGAACTGCGCGACAAGGCGATCATCGAACGCGAGTTCAGCCCGCAGCTGGATGAAACGCAGAAAGAGAAGCTGTATGCCGGCTGGAAGAAGGCAGTCGACCGTACTCGTGACTGGGAAGATCATGAGGCCTGATCCCCGGCGCGATAGCTTGTCCAAACTCTGTGGGTGCAGCGTTGATCTCGAGGTTGTCGCTGTACCTGTGGGAGCGGCCTTGTGTCGCGAAAGGGCCGCAACGCGGCCCCAGGATTGATGCGCAATAGTTGAAATTGCTGGGGCTGCTTTGCAGCCCTTTCGCGACACAAGGCCGCTCCCACAGGGGACCGCGTGAAACAGCCGCCCCGATAGTCTACTGGTCGTAGTCCGCGTCCTACGGCATCATTGCAGCATTTGTCCGGCAGCCCCAAAGGACCGCCCATGAATCTGCCCCCTCGCCAACAACAAATCCTCGAACTGGTGCGCGAACGCGGTTACGTCAGTATCGAAGAAATGGCGCAGCTGTTCGTCGTCACACCGCAAACCATCCGCCGTGATATCAACCAGCTGGCCGAGCTCAATCTGCTACGCCGCTACCACGGGGGCGCGGCCTACGATTCGAGCATCGAGAACACCGCCTACGCCATGCGCGCCGACCAGATGCGTGACGAAAAGCAACGCATCGCCGAAGCCGTGGCCCGGCAGATTCCCGACCATGCCTCGCTGTTCATCAATATCGGCACCACCACCGAATCCATCGCCCGGGCGCTGCTCAACCACAACCATCTGAAAGTCATCACCAACAACCTGCACGTGGCCGCGATCCTTGCCGCCAAGGACGATTTCGAAGTGCTGGTGGCAGGTGGCACGGTGCGCCGTGATGGGGGCGTTGTCGGCCAGGCCAGTGTCGACTTCATCAACCAGTTCAAGGTCGACTTCGCCCTGGTGGGCATCAGCGGCATCGACGAAGACGGCAGCCTGCTCGATTTCGACTACCAGGAAGTGCGGGTGTCCCAGGCGATCATCGCCAATGCCCGTCAAGTGATCCTTGCCGCCGACTCCAGCAAATTCGGGCGCAACGCCATGGTGCGCATGGGCTCGATCAGCCTGGTCGACTGCCTGGTGACCGACCAGGCGCCAACCCCCGCCCTCACCCAGCTGCTGAACCAGTACAAGATCCGGCTTGAGGTGGTTTGAGGGCTGACAGGCGCATGCCGCAAGGTTTGTCGCGCCTGTGAGATCGAGCGTCGCCCGCGCCGCGCTCGATCCCACAGACGCCACACCTTTCAAACCGATCATCCAAAATTTTCGCAAATGTTCATTTCATTGTCATCTGATCAGTTTTTTCTATAAAGACTGACTGGCGACCGGCTTTCTGTTGCGCTAGTATTTTCGAAAACGAACATCAATGTTCATATTCGATGTGAACAGCCCCAGGAGGCCTTGCCCGTGTCCCAGCCCGTTTCGTCCCAGCCCCCAGTCGCCGACTGCTATGACCTCGCCGTGATCGGCGGCGGCATCAATGGCGTGGGCATCGCTGCCGATGCCGCCGGGCGTGGCCTCAAGGTATTCCTCTGCGAAAAGGACGACCTGGCCCAGCACACCTCGTCGGCCAGCAGCAAACTGATCCACGGCGGCCTGCGCTACCTGGAGCACTACGAGTTCCGCCTGGTACGTGAAGCGCTGGCCGAGCGCGAAGTGCTGCTGGCCAAAGCCCCGCACATCGTCAAGCCGATGCGCTTCGTGCTGCCGCACCGCCCGCACCTGCGCCCGGCCTGGATGATTCGCGCCGGCCTGTTCCTCTACGATCACCTGGGCAAGCGCAAGCGCCTGGGTGCTTCGCGCAGCCTGCGCTTCGGCCCGGGCTACCCGCTCAAGCCTGCAATCAGCCGTGGCTTCGAATATGCCGACTGCGCGGTGGACGATGCCCGCCTGGTAGTGCTGAATGCGATGGCCGCACGGGAAAAAGGTGCCCATATCCATACCCGTACCCGCTGCCTGCGTGCGGAGCGTGTGAATGGCCTGTGGCAGGTGGAGTTGCAGCACGCTGACGGCCGTCTGCAGACCATTCGCGCCCGCGCCCTGGTCAACGCTGCCGGCCCATGGGTGGCCAGCTTCATCAAGGATGACCTCAAGCTCGATGCCCCCTATGGCATCCGCCTGATCCAGGGCAGCCATATCATCGTGCCGCGCATGTACGAAGGCGAACATGCCTACATCCTGCAGAACGAGGACCAGCGCATCGTCTTCTGCATCCCGTACCTGGAGCGCTTCACGCTGATCGGTACCACCGATCGCGAATACAGCGGCGACCCCGCCAAAGTCGCGATCACCGAGCAGGAAACCGATTATCTGCTCAAGGTGGTCAACGCCCATTTCAACCACCAGCTCAGCCGCAGCGACATCGTGCACACCTATTCCGGCGTGCGCCCACTGTGCAACGACGAATCGGACAATCCGTCCGCAGTCACCCGTGACTACACCCTTGCGCTGTCCGCCAGTGAAGGGCAAGCGCCGTTGCTGTCGGTATTCGGTGGCAAGCTGACCACCTACCGCAAACTGGCCGAGTCGGCCATGACCGAGCTCAAGCCGCACTTCCCACAGATGCGTGGCAGCTGGACCGCTGGCGCGCCGCTACCAGGTGGTGAGCAGATGACTACGGTGCAGGCTCTGGTCGATGCGGTGCTGGCGCGTTGTGGCTGGTTGCCGGTCGATATCGCCAGGCGCTGGGTGCTGACCTATGGCAGCCGCGTATGGCAGTTGCTGGATGGCGTGCAAGGGCCGGAAGACCTGGGCCAGGCCATTGGCGGTGGGTTGTTCGCCCGGGAGGTGGACTACCTTGCACACAACGAATGGGCATGCAGCGCTGAAGACATTCTCTGGCGCCGCACCAAGCTGGGCCTGTTCACCAGCACCGGCGAGCAACAGGCGCTTGCAGACTATCTGCAACGAGAGCAGCAGGCGCGCACCCAAGCGGCGTGACCCATGCCTGCCCGCACCCACGGAACGGCGAGCAAGCCGTCCGTGAGTGCGCACCGGGTGCGTAACCGCTGCAGTCACAGGTTCAACCGGTCATAGGCTTCCCTGGCCAACGTGCTTATCAAGTCACGTTCGGCAACCTGATAATCACTCATGACCGTTCTGCCGCGTTGTACGTGGGTCCATTCATCGATGCGCTGCGTGGCCAGGTCCGCCTCGATCTGTTCCAGGCGCAGGTCGAAGCGCTGCCGCACCTCGTCGAAGCGACCCGGGTAACGCTGGCGCACATGCACCTCCCAGAACGGGCGCTGGGCGAGCGAGACGATCAGGTCCTCTCGGTTTTCCATTTCCAGCACACTACTTTGAACGCTGCGCAGATCCTGCTCGGTGACGCTGGCGAAATCTTCGAAGTGCATCGTGTCCGGCAGGATGGGCAGGTCCAGCGGCTGCCGCAGGCGCAGCCTGAAAAAAAGCCTCGTTTCGATATCGTCCACGATCGACGCATCCCCTCTGCGCAACTGCCTGATGTGCGCGGCAGCGAACCGGTCGACGGCATCCAGGCGAGCCAGTTGCCGCCCCAGACGAACCAGCCCCTCTTCCAGCTCCGCCGGTGGAACACGGCTGCTCACCCGCTCCGCCAGCAAGCTCAACTCCAGTTGCTCCAGAATCAACAGCATCTGGTCTTCGCAGGTGCGGGGGGACGAGGCCTCGGCAAACACCCGCAACCGCAGCTGTTCATGTTGCTCGCATGCCTGAAGGATGCGCCAGATGCGTTTACGGAAATAATCGGGATGCTCGTGAAAATCGTCGCTGTCGATAAAGTCCGCAAGGAACTGGAACAGCCCTTGCGCATCGGGCTCCTGGTGTAACGACTCCCACAATGCGGCCCTGGGCGCTTTCAATGCGCCGTCTTTGCCGACCCAGGCATCGCGGACAGCGTGGTCAACAGCACGATGGCGGAACGAGCCACCACCCCTGCTGCCGGCGCGGTCAACACCGGCAGCCCGATCAAGCGCGGCCTCGCCCTGGGCATCGAGTGGGTTGTCGTGCAGGCTGAGCGACTGCAATCGCTCGCCCAAGCCGTTCAGTTCCTGGCGCAACTGGCGAATACGGTTTTCCCTCAAGTCCACATGCCCACGCAGGATCACGTCCGCGGGCGTCGTCTCCAGGCCTGCGTCGCGCAGCCGAACATCAGTAAGTTGGTGCAAGCCGGTCAGCACAGGTGCGCGCCCCAACGGGTTGTGGCTCAGGTCCAGCATCGTCAGCCGCCCCAGGCTGGCCAGGCGCCGTTCACTGGCGACATTCATCACGATACGGTTGCCGGAAAGGTTCAAACGCAGCAGACGCGACAGTCGCTCGAGCCCGACAGGCACTTGCTCGAGACGATTGCCAGCGAGGTCCAACTCGATCAGGTTGCCGAAACGTGACAGAAAGTCTGCACCGACTTCGCTCAGGTTCATGTTGCGCAGCACCAGCCTGCTGACGTGTCCGAAATCCAGCCCAGCGGGCAGCACCGGCAGGGAGCCAAGCCGCTCTTCGTCGATTGTCAGAACAGCCGATCAGCCGCGCGGCCCGTTCACGGTCGGCAGCAGCCAGGGTAGCCAGGGAATCACGCAGGCCCTGCTCCCCTTCGATACCGCCGAGCAACCCTTTCTGATCGTCCTCGAGCAGGCGCAGCAGCGCTTGTGAAAGCTCCAGACTCTGGCTGGCAGCGTCAGCAAGATGGTATCCCTGCTCGCCTCTGACGATGCAACGCACGTCAGCAGCTTGCTCCGCGCCGAAAGCCATCAAGAGCCGGCCGTTTAGCTGCGCCTCACGCAGCTCCACGCGAACCGATTCCGGCCACGGGGCAGTTTCCGATACAAGCCCCAACGCCAAGGCCTCGCTGTCTGCATTGGCCGCGCGCAGCAGGCGTACGCCGGCGCAGGCCCGATCGAGACGACTGTCATGCAGTAGCCAGCGCGCACGTTCCGCCAGCGCCAGCGGTACTCGCCGACCTTGGGCCAGGTTATCGAGTTGCACACCAGAAGCCTGGCCAAGCAACTCGTCCAGCGCGTGCGCAGACAACGTGGGGAAGTCACGCACAAGCACGGCAGCTGCCCCGCCACTGGGCTTGGGTTGGCGCTCGGTGAAGACGCGATCAAGCGCTGCCCCCCGTAACAATGGCATCTGCCCATGCAATTGATGGAACTCGAAGGCGTCCAGCAAACGGCCCGGAGCCGGAGCATTCTCCACACGCAGCCGGCGAAGCTGCTCCAGCTTCAGGCCGGTGATCTGCAACAGCTGGTGCGCCGTGTCATCAGGCACTTCTGCCAGGCTCGCCGCCAGGCGCCGCATCAGGCGAGCAGCGCCCTGCCAACGCTGAGGCTGCTCGAGCGCATGATGCCAACCACCGCCGTTGTCCTCCACCCACGGCGCAAATGCCTCGGCGCGGCCCGGGTGACGAATACGCGGTATCCCGTCCTGCGGATCGTCCCAGACCTGAAAGGCCGACTCTTCACTGCGCAGCAGGCGGTAATCGGAAGCGCCCCCAGCGTCGGCCAATTTCGCCTCGGCAGCATCCACGCCATATCCTTCGAGACTTGGCGAACACAGCCTTACCTTGCCCAGGCCATCAGATAACGGTACGAGGCCATCGACGAAGGCGACTCGCTTCAAGCCCTGGATCACTGCCGCGCCGCCCTTGGCAAGGAGCAGACCGGTGGCGACGTTTTCCGCCACACCAAAAAGGTGGTCCAGCGCACCCTCGCGATCCCCGATACGCCAGTCCTGGTAGCCCTCATAGACTTCAGAAGCCACTTGCACCTCAGCCACCGCCAGCAATGCCTCCCCAAGCACCGGCACGAACAGGCCCGCCAGGTTGAGCAGGTCCAACCCCAGTGATGCATAGGCATTGAACCGCTCGTTGCGCGCCTGCTGGTCTTCATCGCCCGTGGGCACGGCGAGCAGTCGGGCATCGTCGTAGATCTTGCCGATCTGCAAGCGTCGCAGGTGTACGTACAACGGTTCACTGACAGCCAGGTGGCGACCTTCGAGTTCGATAGCCGAACCCGCCCTCTTCGCCAGGCGCTCGGTCAACAGGGTAAAGAAACGGCCTCGGTCCCGCTCACTGACAAACCGAGCGAAGAATGCACGGTAGCCCGGGCTCTGCAAACGAACGGCCAGTGCAACGTATAGCGCTTGCCAGATGGCAAACCGAGCGACAGGGGTGATCGGATCGCCGGGAACCCAGGCAATGACTCCCTCGACACCATCGCCGCCTGCCTGTGCCACTTCGAAGGTCACTACACCGCAGATGCATTTCCCCAGCAGATAGAGCTGCCGCGCCGTGGTCACTTGGGGCAATGCCGGCACCACCGGGGTTTCAGCCAACAAGGGCAACAGTTGCAGATAGCTGCGTTCGTCCAACGCGCCCTTGAACAAAGCCATGTACACAGCGACCTGAAAATGCGCGCGCTGATTGTCTTCGAACAGTTTGTGTACCTCGCGCTCGGCCTGCCCCGGCGCGGCACCCTGGGGGTCACTCGGCTTCAGGCACGTATCGAGCGTGGCCTGGTATTGTCCACCCACATCCAATTGCCTGCACAGTTTCGCGAACGCCTCGAAGTTCAATGGCAGCCTCCTGCCATTCCCGTCCAGGAAATAGGCGTTTCGCAGGGAGTCAGCCTTTGTCTCGTTGACGTGATAGTTGTGCAGCGCGGCGGTCAACAAATTGCGTGTAGACCAACTGACAGGGTATGCCTTGCGTATCCCCGGCTGCACGGATGGCTGGAACTTCGATTCCTGCTGGAACACCTGCCAACGCCACGCCTGCTCGTTGCTGACTCCGGCTTGCTGCAAGCCAGCGGTAAGCAGTTGCCGGGCAAACACGTCCAGCGATGGAATCTTGTGTAGCACCTCGCCCAGGTTGCGGGTGGTCTGTTCCTGTTTGCGCAAGGCCTTCAGGAAAGTGCTCCGTCGATCGGCCGGGGCATGCGTGAGCCAATCGGGCAACTGATGAGCAATCAGCGTATCGATCGAGTCAGGGGGGAATTCAACGGATGTCATGTGATGTCTCCAGCGGCAATGGGCGGCCACCTCAACACCTGCGCACCGGGCATGGGCACTAGATAATGCTCATGGATCGAACCTTGATTTCCCGGCTGGCCGTCATCGTCCCTGGCGGCAACACAGGCAGCTCAGCGCAGCACTATCTACCGCCAAGCCAGGTTCCCAGCGTGATGCTCTGGTGGCTTTTTCAGCCCCGGAGATCACCACGTGCCGCCCATCGAAAGTATCCCGTCCGACTCCATCGACAATCTGATCGCGCAGCAGCTTCCTGACTGGTTGATACGCGCGGACGCACAGCACCGTGAAGCCTATCGCGAAGCCTTGAGCGAACAGCAGCAGGCAGCCGACGGCCTCAAGCATCTGCTTGCCTCGATACCGGACATTGAACAGTTCGCCGTCCCTCTGCTCGAAGGCGCCTTGCTTGCAGAAGGGCTTGGCGAGGTCGACCCTCGGTCTACATACGTGGTCATCAGCGAAGCGTTTCAGTTGCCCTCTGCTGCAGAAAAGCTTTACCAACCCAGCACCACTCACACCACACGACAGAGCCTGCTAGCCGCCGCGCTACACAACTTCGAAGCACACGAAACCCAGCCTTGGTGGCAGCGCAAGGCGTATCTGGTAGACGAAAAGGGCAGGCGCCTGGCGATGACGTTCGAGCGCTTTGCCAGCCTGTGCCGCACGCTGGACATCGGCGGACGATACCAAGCCCTTCTGAACCGCATCCTCAAACCCAGAGCGGGCCGAGGCCAACCAGCGGATCAGGCGCGAATCAAGGTGGAACAGCAGTTTCAGCGCGGTATTCGTTCGCGCATGCGAGCCGCGCTTCATGAAGGCAGGCTCAAGGGCCAGCTGGATGAGCAGGATCTGCTGCGGTTGCTATCAGT
Organism: Pseudomonas asiatica; assembly: GCF_040214835.1. Classification (NCBI taxonomy): domain Bacteria; kingdom Pseudomonadati; phylum Pseudomonadota; class Gammaproteobacteria; order Pseudomonadales; family Pseudomonadaceae; genus Pseudomonas; species Pseudomonas asiatica. The sequence continues at coordinate 4,640,902 of NZ_CP157874.1, forward strand.
GCTTGCGCCCCCTGCCCAGCCGGTGCATGGCAAAGGCAGTCTGATCCCGCGCCAACTGTATGTGCTGGGCAAGTGCATGGTCGGCATCATCGCGCTCGAATGGCGGCCGCTGCCAGATTCCGCCATCGATGAGATCATCGTCTGGATCCCTGATGACCCTGACCGAAGCGTGCGTTTCTACGACTCGTGGGGCGAGCTCTACGACGACCTTGCCAGGCGCCTCGAACATCGGTCGTTCCAGACCTTTCTGCGGCGTTTCGTCAAGGCGCAGGACAGGAGCGAGTTCGACCAGGCTCTCTCGCGGGCTTTGGCTGCATCGAAGAAGGAGCACACCCCGGAAATTGACGGGCGCAACCTCGCCGTGAGCGGTGATGTGTTCGCCCACGTGCAGGCGCTGCTGATCACCAGGATCTTCGACGATGCCGCCTACCTGGCCGTAGCGACCGATCAGGAAGACCGTCTAAGCAGGCACAGGCGCTTGCAGGCCATGCTCAGCGCAGGGCTGGACCTGCTGGGGCTGGTTGCATTCGTCGTACCCGTCGTAGGCGACCTGATGCTGGTGCTGAGCGCTGCGCAACTGTTGGACGAGGTCTACGAAGGCTATCAGGACTGGCAACTGGGTGATCGCCAAGGGGCTCTGGATCACCTGTTCACCGTGACCCAGGGCCTGGTGTTCGCCGGCGCCAGCGCAGGCGCGATAAAGGCAATACGGCGGGTACCTTTTGTCGATGGGTTGGCGCCAAGGCCGCTTCCTGAAGGCAAAGTCAAACTGGCTCGCTCTCCTCACTACTTCCCAGCCGAGGAAAACGCGTCGGTACTGCTGCAGGGGTTGCAAGGCAACCACCTGGGTGAACTTCAGGAGTCGAGCGCCAGCATGCTGCTGGATGTCACCGGTTTTTCCACGGAGCAATTACGCCAACTGTGCCAGGAACACGCCTCACCGCCGGCGCGGCTGCTCGACATCCACGAACGTATCGCATTGCATACCGACCACCCGGGGCTACGCGGCGTGGCCTTCGAAGAGCAATTGCTCGCCCGTCGCCAGGCCGTTTCCGATGAGCAGAATACATTGATGAATGCCTTCAGGTACCTCTCACCGAGGGGTGCCCAGGAAATCATCGAGCACAGCAGCTCCTCCCAGCTGGAAAAACTCCAGGCAACCGGGCGTGTGCCTTTGGGCATGGCGGAACGTGCCCGCTGGTATGAGCGGGACAGCCGTATCGACCGGGCTTGCCTTGGCATGCGCCTGGCGGCGCTGGGTACAGCCGACAGCGAAAAACTGGCGATGCGGCTGATCGAGCGCCAAGCACCCTGGCCGGCCGCATTGCGTGTGGAACTGCGTGAAGGTCACCAGAAAGGACGCCTGTTGTATGCAAGCCAAGATACGCAGAACAGCCAGGTGTCGATCATCGTGCGACAACCAGACGGCTACAGGCTGGCCAATGACGCGAATCACCTGGCCAGCGGTACCTTGCTCGAAACGGTACTGCGCACCTTTGACGAGCAGCAGAAAACCAAGCTTGGAAACCGCAATTTGCAGGCCAGGCAGCTCCGTCAGCAACTCCTTGTGGCCGCGGTGCAGGATCGGCAACGCACGGCGGAAATCCTCGGGCTCCCCCGGATCGGTGCCAATCTGCGGCCGCCCAGGCGCTTTGCCGATGGAAGGCTTGGATACCCACTCAGCGGTGGCGGCGAAAGCAGCCGGCAGGCCATTCGCCAAGGCATCCATCAGATCTTCCCGACACTGAGCGAACTGCAACTGGACGCCTACCTGAACGCCGTGCGTCAGCGAGGCGAAAACCTGTGGAGCCATTATCAGATGCTGCAACGCCAGCTTGGCGAACTACGCGAGACGCTACGGGCCTGGCAGGCCGACTGGCAGTCGCCGGTCGACGCCATCCGTCGCCGCCGTATCGTCGATGCCCTTCGCCGCAGCTGGCGGCGCAAGCTGGTGGATGGCAACGACCAGTACGAGTTGTTCATAGACGGCGAGTCCGTACCGACCCTGCCAGCGTTGCCAGCAGGCATCGAATACGGGCATGTGCGCCGGCTGACATTGCGTGACATGCATCTGGAACACATCGATGCCCAATTCCTCAGGCGCTTTCCCAACATCGTCGATCTGGACCTCAGCGGCAACCGGCTGACCCAGGTGCCCGAGGGTATCGAAAGCCTTACCCAGCTCCGACGCGTGAACCTTGGCAACAACCGGATCACGCTGGACCAGACGGCAAGCAACCGCCTGGCCCAACTGCAGCGCCTCGATACGTTGATACTGAGCTACAACCCGCTCAATGGGTTGCCTGACCTGTCGGCGTTGCCGCATGTGCGTGACCTGCAGCTGCGTGCCACTGGGCAGGCAGACATCAGCCAGATTCACCAGTTGATAACGATGCGCGCCCATGTCGATCTGCGCGACAACAGGATCAGCGAGCTACAGCGGGAAATGCGCGGGCTGCGCCTGCGTCTGCAGCGCCTCAACCTGCACGACAACCCCTTGAGCGAAAGCAGTATCGAGTATCTCGACGAAGCGCGCGGCGTCACCGATGCCGGTGGCAGGGGCAGCGCCAGCTACACCCACGGGGTGGTCGACGAGGACACCCGCGCCAATTGGGTAGCGTCCAGGAACGAGCTGCTTCGCGCTCAACGCGAGGCAGCCTGGGACCGCCTGATCGAAGAGCCTGGTTCGGCAGGCATGTTCCGGTTCCTGGCCGACTTCGCCCAAAGCGAGGACTTCCAGGACAATCCTCGCCATTATCGTCGGCGCGCCTGGCATATCCTGGAAGCCTGCGAAAACAACGAAGCGCTGCGTGAACAGCTGTTTCGCGAAGCCGATGGACCACGCAGCTGCGATGACCGCCTGCTGCTGATGCTCAACCAGATGGAGGTCGGCGTCATGGCTTATCAGGGCGTCGAAGGCGTACCTGCTGCAATGAGAGAAACAAGCTTGCTGCACCTGGGGGAGCAGTTGCATCGTCTCGACCTGCTGGATGCCATTGCCAATCGCCATGTCCAGCGCTTGCGCCAGGCAGGGCGCAAGCCGGATGAAATCGAAGTCCGCCTGTTCTATCGCTTGCGCCTTGCAGATGCCCTCGACCTGCCAATACCGCCCGATGAAATGCATTTCGCTTCGTACGCGCATGTGACGTCCGCAGACCTGAACGATGCGCAACTGGAAGTGCTGGGCACCTACGAGACGTTACCCATGCTGGATGCGCTCGCCGCCCGCCCCTATTGGCAGACCTACCTGCGTGAAACCTATGCGGAGCGTTTCGAGGCGATGGCCGGGCCTTACCACGATCGAATGGAAGCGCTCGAAGCGCAGGCCACGGCGGGCCAGGAAGGCAACTACGAAGAACGCGCCAGATCACTGATGCACGAACTGGCGGCAGAAGAATCAACCTTGATTCGCCGTTTGACGGCCGAGGCGTGGGCACGTGCCAGGTTGGCTGACGTGGACCGCCCGCTTCAGCGCTGATCCTCGAACGCTGCCCGGTCAGGCTGCCTGGACCGTGGCCTGACCGGGTTGGTAGCGGCAGTGTGTGACGAGATATGCGTTCGGATTTCCGAATGACCGAAAACAATTCGTTCGGAAATGCGTACGCAACTCACCGTCATACAATGGTCAAAAAAGATTGATTCCCAGCAAATTCGCGGCGTTATCATCGAACACAGGGCTTGGCACGACTCATGCTCTACACTTGGTAGCCGAATGCAATCGTTTATTTCTGTATTCGTTGAACGAAGAGTCCGCCAACGGCTCCATAAAAAAAACAAACACGTCGAGGAAAATTTGATGCGCATCGTTCGTCAATTGCTGGGCGCCGCCATCGCGGCCGCTGTGATCGCTTCGCCGGCCATGGCCGAAGAACTGACCGGCACCCTGAAGAAGATCAAGGATTCGGGCACCATCACCCTGGGCCACCGCGACTCCTCCATCCCGTTTTCCTACCTGGCCGGCAAGCCCGAGCCCGTGGGCTACTCGCATGACATCCAGATGGCTGTCGTCGACGCCCTGAAGAAGCAGCTGGGCACGGACATCAAGGTCCGCTACAACCTCGTCACCTCCCAGACCCGCATCCCGCTGGTGCAGAACGGCACCGTGGACCTCGAGTGCGGCTCCACCACCAACAACGTCGAGCGCCAGCAACAGGTCGGCTTCTCGGTCGGCATCTTCGAAGTCGGTACCCGCCTGCTGACCAAGGTCAAGGACGGTCAGCCAGCATACAAGGACTTCCCGGACCTTGCCGGCAAGAACGTGGTGACCACCGCCGGTACCACCTCCGAGCGCATCCTCAAGGCGATGAACGCCGACAAGCAGATGAAGATGAACGTGATTTCCGCCAAGGACCACGGTGAAGCCTTCAACATGCTCGAAAGCGGCCGCGCCGTGGCCTTCATGATGGACGACGCCCTGCTCGCCGGCGAAATGGCCAAGGCTCGCAAGCCGACGGACTGGGTCATCACCGGTACCCCGCAGTCGTACGAAATCTACGGCTGCATGGTGCGCAAGGATGACGCGGCCTTCAAGAAAGCGGTCGATGACGCCATCGTCGGCTACTTCAAGTCGGGCGAAGTCAACAAGAGCTACGACAAGTGGTTCCAGCAGCCAATCCCGCCAAAGGGCCTGAACCTGCAGTTCCCGATGAGCGACGAGCTGAAGAAACTGATCGCCGAGCCGACCGACAAGGCTGCGGACGAGAAGAAGTCCTGACTCTCAGATAGTGGCCTGGTGCTCAACAGCACCAATCAATACTGCAGGCCACTCATTAGTGTCTAACCTTTCATCCGAGGGCGCCAAGCGCTCTCGGATGCTCGAAGGTGCCCGTGAAACAATCGTCTGAGGGGAAATCCCGATGAATTACAACTGGGACTGGGGCGTGTTCTTCAAGTCCACCGGCGTGGGCAGCGAAACCTATCTGGACTGGTACGTCACCGGCCTGGGCTGGACCATCGCCATCGCCATCTCCGCCTGGATCATCGCCTTGCTGCTGGGCTCGGTCCTCGGTGTCATGCGTACCGTGCCGAACCGTGTGGTAGCAGGTATCGCCACTGCCTACGTGGAGCTGTTCCGCAACGTACCGCTGCTGGTGCAGCTGTTCATCTGGTACTTCCTGGTGCCGGACCTGCTGCCAGAAGGCCTGCAGGAATGGTTCAAGCAGGACCTCAACCCGACCACCTCGGCGCTGATCAGCGTGGTCATCTGCCTGGGCCTGTTCACCGCCGCCCGCGTGTGCGAACAGGTGCGTACCGGCATCCAGGCGCTGCCCCGCGGCCAGGAAGCCGCCGCCCGCGCCATGGGCTTCAGCCTGTCGCAGATCTACACCAACGTGCTGCTGCCGCAAGCCTACCGGATCATCATTCCGCCGCTCACCTCGGAATTCCTGAACGTGTTCAAGAACTCGTCGGTGGCGTCGCTGATCGGCCTGATGGAACTGCTGGCACAAACCAAGCAGACCGCCGAATTCTCGGCCAACCTGTTCGAGGCCTTCACCCTGGCCACGCTGATCTACTTCACCCTGAACATGGGCCTGATGCTGCTGATGCGCATGGTCGAGAAGAAAGTCTCGGTGCCCGGCCTGATTTCCGTAGGGGGCAAATAAATGGACATGGATTTCAGCGAAATCATCCCGGCCCTGCCTGCCCTGTGGGAAGGCATGGTCATGACCCTGCAGCTGATGGTCATGGGCGTGGTCGGCGGCATTGTGCTGGGGACCATCCTGGCCCTGATGCGCCTGTCGTCGAGCAAGCTGCTGTCGAACGTGGCCGGCGCCTACGTCAACTACTTCCGCTCGATCCCGCTGCTGCTGGTCATCACCTGGTTCTACCTGGCGGTACCGTTCGTGCTGCGCTGGATCACCGGCGAGGACACCCCGGTGGGTGCCTTCACCTCCTGCGTGGTGGCATTCATGATGTTCGAGGCCGCGTACTTCTGCGAAATCGTCCGCGCCGGCGTGCAGTCGATCTCCAAGGGCCAGATGGGCGCCGCCCAGGCACTGGGCATGACCTACGGCCAGACCATGCGCCTGATCATCCTGCCCCAGGCTTTCCGCAAGATGACCCCGCTGCTGCTGCAGCAGAGCATCATCCTGTTCCAGGACACCTCGCTGGTATACACCGTGGGCCTGGTGGACTTCCTCAACTCGGCACGCTCCAACGGCGACATCATCGGGCGCTCCCATGAGTTCCTGATCTTCGCCGGTGTCGTGTACTTCCTCATCAGCTTCTCCGCTTCGTGGCTGGTCAAGCGCCTGCAAAAAAGGATCACCGTATGATTTCCATCAAGAACGTCAACAAGTGGTACGGGGACTTCCAGGTACTGACCGACTGCAGCACCGAGGTCAAGAAGGGTGAAGTGGTGGTGGTATGCGGCCCGTCGGGCTCGGGCAAGTCCACCCTGATCAAGTGCGTCAACGCCCTGGAGCCGTTCCAGAAAGGTGACATCGTGGTCGACGGCACCTCGATCGCCGACCCCAAGACCAACCTGCCCAAGCTGCGTTCGCGCGTCGGCATGGTGTTCCAGCACTTCGAGCTGTTTCCGCACCTGTCCATCACCGAGAACCTGACCATTGCCCAGCGCAAGGTGCTTGGCCGCAGCGAAGCGGAAGCGACCAAGAAGGGCCTGGCCCTGCTCGACCGTGTCGGCCTCGGTGCCCACGCCAAGAAGCACCCAGGCCAGCTGTCCGGCGGCCAGCAGCAGCGCGTGGCGATCGCCCGTGCCCTGTCGATGGACCCGATCGTCATGCTGTTCGACGAACCGACCTCGGCGCTGGACCCGGAGATGGTCAACGAAGTACTGGACGTGATGGTCGAACTGGCCCACGAAGGCATGACCATGATGTGCGTGACCCACGAAATGGGCTTCGCCCGCAAGGTGGCCAACCGCGTGATCTTCATGGACAAGGGCAACATCATCGAGGATTGCCAGAAGGAAGACTTCTTCGGCAACCCGAGCGCCCGCCACGAGCGTACCCAGCACTTCCTCAGCAAGATCCTGCAACACTGATTTTGCTTCACTGAAGCGGTCGGCGCCGCTGCCCTTTCGGGCAGCAGGCGCTGGTCGTGACAAGGCCACTGTGATGAAATGCGATCCTTCGCTTCTTCTCCCTGCCAAGCCTGCCGTGAAATCCCGCCTGCTCCGCCAATTGCTGTTGCCGCCACTGATCATCCTGCTGATGGTCGGCCTGGGTATGGCTGGCTACCTGATCAGCGAGAGCAACGGTATCCGCACCCTCAGCGAAAACGGCGAACGCCAGCTGGAGCTGCACGCGCGCACGGTCGAGAGCGAAATCAGCAAGTACACCTACCTGCCGAGCCTGCTGGAGCTGGAAGACAGCGTCTCGCACCTGCTCACCGACCCTGATGGCGGCTCGCGGCAGATCGTCAACGAATACCTCGAAGGCCTGAACCGGCGCAGCCGCAGCCGGGCCATCTTCGTCCTCGACACCAATGGCCGGGTCCAGGCCACCAGCAACTGGCGCGATGCCGACTCGTTCCTCGGCGAGGACCTGTCGTTCCGTGCCTACTTCCAGACCGCCGTGCGCGGCGAGCCCGGGCGTTTCTACGGTATCGGCAGCACCACCGGCGAGGCCGGCTATTACCTGGCCCATGGCCTGGAGGAGCACGGCAAGATCATTGGCGTGGCGGTGATCAAAGTGCGCCTGGACACCCTCGAGGAGCGCTGGCAGCGTGCCCGCCTGGAAGCGTTCGTCAGCGACGAGAACGGCATCATCATCCTTTCCAGCGACCCGGCCCGGCGCCTGAAGTCGGTACGCCCGCTGACCCCGCAGATCAAGGAGCGCCTGGCCCGTAGCCTGCAATACTACTGGTGGCCGCTGAACGAACTGCAGCCCCTGGCCCGGGAAACCCTGGCCGATGGTGTGGAAAAGCTGACCTTCCCGGCCAACAGCGAAACCGCACAGGGCAAGGCCCGCGAAATGGCCTACCTGGCCCAGACCCGGCGCCTGGTCGACACACCCTGGCATTTCACCCTGCTGACCCCGCTGCAGGACCTGCGCCGCGAATCCATGGTACAGGGCATCCTGGTGGGCGTGGCCTTCGCCTTGTTGGCGATCCTCGGCATTGCCTGGAACGAACGGCGCAAGGTCATCGCCACCCGCCTGGCAGCCCGCGAGGCCCTGCAGGAAGCCAACAGCCAGCTGGAACGACGGATTACCGAACGCACGGCCGACCTGCGCGCCAGCAATGAACGCCTCAAGGGCCAGATTCGCGAGCGCCGGCATGCCGAGCAGACCCTGCGCCACGCCCAGGACGAACTGGTACAGGCCGGCAAGCTGGCCGCCATCGGGCAGATGTCCACCAGCATTGCCCACGAACTGAACCAGCCGCTGGCCGCGCTGCGCACGCTGTCTGGCAACACCGTGCGCTTCCTCGAGCGCGGGGCACTGGAAACCGCCAGCACCAACCTGCGCACCATGAACGACCTGATCGACCGCATGGGCCGCATCACCGCCAGCCTGCGCTCGTTCGCCCGACGCAGTGACGACAGCGGCCAGGCCTCGCTGGCCAAGGCAGTGGACGCTACCCTGCAGGTGCTGGCCAACCGCATCAGCGCCTGCCACCTGCAGCTGCACAATCAGTTCGAGGACCAGCAGCTGGCCATCGACCAGACCCGCCTGGAGCAGATCCTGGTCAACCTGATCGGCAACGCCCTGGATGCCATGGCCGCCCAGCCGCTGCCGCAACTGTGGCTGGAAGGCGAGCTGCAGGGCGACAAGTACCGTTTGCAGGTGCGCGACAATGGCCACGGCATCGACGCCGAGGCGCGCAAGCACCTGTTCGAACCTTTCTTCACCACCAAACCGGGCGAACACGGCCTGGGCCTGGGCCTGACCCTGTCGGCGAGCCTTGCCGCCGCCGCCAAGGGCAGCCTCAACGTCGAGCACCCCGCCAGCGGCGGCACGGCCTTCGTCCTGGCCCTGCCCCTGGTCTCACCCCCTAGCGAATCGGCAGAGCACCCATGAACCAAGCGCCTCTTACCGTCCTGATCGTCGAAGACGACCCGCATGTGCTGCTCGGCTGCCAACAGGCGTTGGCCCTGGAAGACATCGCCTGCGAAGGCGTAGGCAGCGCCGAACAGGCGCTGGAACGCATCGGCGACGACTTTGCCGGCATCGTCGTCAGCGATATCCGCCTGCCGGGCATCGATGGCCTGGAGCTGCTCAACCGCCTCAAGGCCCGCGACCGCAGCCTGCCGGTGGTGCTGATCACCGGCCACGGCGATATCGACATGGCGGTCGGCGCCATGCGCAATGGCGCCTACGACTTCATGGAAAAACCCTTCTCCCCGGAGCGCCTGGTCGACGTGGTGCGCCGCGCCCTTGAGCAGCGCGGGCTGTCGCGCGAAGTGGTGGCCCTGCGCCGCCAGCTGGCCGAGCAAAGCAGCCTGGAGGGGCGCATCATTGGCCGCTCGCCGGCCATGGAGCACCTGCGCGAACTGATCGCCAACGTCGCCGATACCTCGGCCAACGTGCTGATCGAAGGCGAAACCGGTACCGGCAAGGAACTGGTCGCCCGCTGCCTGCACGACTTCAGCCGCCGCCAGGGCCAGCCGTTCGTGGCACTGAACTGTGGCGGCCTGCCGGAAAACCTGTTCGAAAGCGAGATTTTCGGCCACGAGGCCAACGCCTTCACCGGTGCCGGCAAACGCCGCATCGGCAAGATCGAACATGCCAACGGCGGCACGCTGTTCCTCGACGAGGTGGAGAGCATGCCGATCAACCTGCAGATCAAGCTGTTGCGCGTGCTGCAGGAGCGCACCCTGGAGCGGCTGGGCTCGAACCAGAGCATTCCAGTGGACTGCCGGGTGATCGCGGCCACCAAGTCCGACCTGGATGCCATGGGCCAGAGCGGCCAGTTCCGCAGCGACCTGTATTACCGGCTGAACGTGGTGACCCTGGAGCTGCCGCCGCTGCGCGAGCGCCGCGAAGACATCCTGCAGCTGTTCGAACACTTTCTGCAGCAGTCGGCCCTGCGCTTCGACCGCGAAACGCCTGCGCTGGACAGCCAGACCTTGTCGCGCCTGATGGCCCACGACTGGCCAGGCAACGTGCGTGAACTGCGCAACGTCGCCGAACGCTATGCCCTCGGCCTGCCAGCGTTCAAGAAAGGCCCCAGCGGTGGTGCCAGCCAAGGCTTGGGCTTTGCCGAGGCGGTGGAAGCGTTCGAGCGCAACCTGCTCGGCGATGCCCTGCAACGCACTGGCGGCAACCTGAGCCAGGCCAGCCAGGAGCTGGGCATGGCCAAGACCACGCTTTTCGATAAAGTGAAGAAATACGGCCTCGGCTGACCTCAACCCCAACCTGGAAAGACAACGTGGACCTGGTATTCAAAGCTGCCCTGGGCGCTGGCGTGGTGGTGCTGCTGGCGGTGCTGTCGAAGACGCGCAATTACTACATCGCCGGGCTGGTGCCGCTGTTCCCCACCTTCGCCCTGATTGCCCACTACATCGTCGGCAAGGGGCGCAGCATTGCCGACCTGAAGACCACCATCCTGTTCGGCATGTGGTCGATCATTCCGTACTTCGTGTACCTGGCGACCTTGTATGTACTGGTCGACCGCATGCGCCTGGAGGCATCGCTGGCATTGGCCACGGTAGCCTGGCTGATGGCGGCGACCGTGCTGGTGACCTTGTGGGTGCGGATGCACTAGCCTGAAGGCGCACGCAACCCTGTGGGAGCGGCCTTGCGTCGCGAAAGGGCCGCAAAGCGGCCCCGGCATTTTTGCAGGGGGGCTTGAATCCTGGGGCCGCTACGCGCCCCTTTCGCGACGCAAGGCCGCTCCCACAATGGACCGCGCCAGACCTCGATTCAGAGCCCTGCGATATGCGTGACATCCTGCCGATGTGCCTGCAGGTAAGGCAACACCGCCCCCAGCAACGGCGCCTTGAACGGCTCCTGGAAGCGGTGCGCCAACCCCGGTATCAAGCGCAGCTGGCTGCCCTGGATATGCGCCGCCAGATGCACGCCATGCATCACCGGCAGCAACGGGTCGGCCGTGCCATGCACCACCAGGGTCGGCACCCGCAACTGGTTCAGCAACTCGACCCTGCTCGGCTCGGCCAGTATCGCCATGATCTGGCGCTTGGCCCCCTCGGGGTTGAACGCCCGGTCATAGGCCACCGCCGCCTGCTGCAGCAAGGCCGCACGGTCGTCACGCACCTCGGGGCTACCCAGCGCCGCCAGCAGGTCGGCCTGCTGTTCGATGGCCACTTCGCGGTTCGGAGCGCTGCGCCGGGCCAGCAACTGCACCAGCGCCGGATCCGGCGCCGGCAACCCCGCCGCCCCTGAACTGGACATGACCAGCGTCAGGCTGCGCACGCGCTCGGGCGCCATGGCGGCCAGGTGCTGGGCAATCATGCCGCCCATGCTCACCCCCAGCACATGAAACTGGCGCACGCCCAACGCATCCATCAGGCGCAGGCCATCGTCCGCCATGTCGGTCAGCGTATAGGGCGCAGCCACCGGCAGGCCCAGCTTGTAGCGCAGCAGTTCGACCGTCAGGTTGGCCGACGGTGGCAGCTGGCTCCAGCGTGACAGGCCGACATCGCGGTTGTCATAGCGAATCACCCGAAAGCCCTGGCGGCACAACGCTTCGACCACGTCGTCCGGCCAGTGGATCAGCTGCCCGCCAAGGCCCATCACCAGCAGCAAGGCCGGGTCGCGTGGGGCACCGACGCTCTGATACACCAGGCTGACCGCGCCCAGTTCGGCACGCTGCACCGGCACGTGGGCGTCACAACGCTGTTCAGCGAAACTCGCAGGTACGCCGAATACAAAGAAAAGAAAAAGCCAAAAAGCCCGCATGAAAGAAACACCAGAATGCAGATCCCCAGTAGAGCGCGAGTCTGATGAATTCTGTTCGGGCGCGCTGCCACAGTTCAGTGACAGTTTGATGACTCCCGCCAGGCGGTGCGGCGGTACGCCCAGTCGACAGGCGCGGCAACATGAGGGAAACTCAACTCATTCCCTGTTTCCTCAAGTCCACACACCGGAGTCAGATGTGCTGGAGATCCGTCACCTGAAAACCCTTCATGCCCTGCGCGAGGCCGACAGCCTGGTGGAGGCCGCCGAGCGCCTGCACCTGACCCAGTCGGCGCTGTCGCACCAGTTCAAGGAGCTGGAGGAGCGCCTGGGCCTGCCGCTGTTCGTGCGCAAGACCAAGCCGATCCGCTTCACCAGCGCCGGGTTGCGCCTGCTGCAACTGGCCGATGCCACCCTGCCGCTGCTGCGCGGCGCCGAACGTGACATCGCGCGCCTGGCCGGTGGCACCGCCGGGCGCCTGCACATGGCCATCGAATGCCACAGCTGCTTCCAGTGGCTGATGCCGACCATCGACCAGTTCCGTGACGCCTGGCCGGAGGTGGAGCTGGACCTGGCCTCCGGCTTTGCCTTCGCCCCACTGCCGGCCCTGGCCCGCGGTGACCTCGACCTGGTGGTGACCTCCGACCCGCTGGACCTGGCGGGCATCACCTACGTACCGCTGTTCACCTACGAGGCGATGCTGGCGGTGGCCAACCAGCATCCCTTGGCCAGCAAGCCCTACATCGTGCCGCAGGACCTGCTTGACCAGACCCTGATCACCTACCCGGTGGAGCGCGACCGCCTGGACATCTTCACCCGCTTCCTGGAGCCGGCCGACATCGAGCCCGCTGCCGTGCGCACCTCGGAGCTGACGGTGATGATGATGCAACTGGTGGCCAGCGGCCGTGGCGTGTGCGGCATGCCGCACTGGGCGCTGCACGAGTACAGTTCGCGCGGGTATGTGAAGGGCAAGCGCCTGGGTGAAAAAGGGCTGTTCGCCACGCTTTATGCCGCCGTGCGCACCGACATGCTCGATGCGCCATACATGCGCGACTTCCTGCTGACGGCGAAGGACACCTCGTTCGCTACCCTCGATGGCGTCAGCGCGGTGCGCTGACGGCCTGGCGGTATAGCGGCAGGATCAGGTCGCGGGTCAGAGGTGCCAGCTGCATGGCGGGGGCCTGGTCAGCGGCCAGCCACACCACCTCCTCGATCTCCGCGGCCGGCAGCACGGCTGCGGCGCTGTCGACACGGAACAGTTCGGCTTGTACCTCGAACCCCGGCTCGTTGGCGGCCGGGGCGCTGAACTGGCCCAGGTGCACGGCCTGGGCCGGGTCGATGTGCAGGCCCAGTTCCTCATGCAGCTCGCGCACCAGCGCCTGCACCGGGGTTTCGCCAGCATCGATCTTGCCACCGGGCTGCATGAAGGCCTGGGTGCCGCGTTTGCGTACCAGCAGGGTGCGTCCCTGGGGGTCGATCAGCAGGGCGGCGGCGATGCGGATGGTGTTGGGCATGGGCTGGGCTCACCTGAAACAATGGCCGGGGAGGATCCCATGGGGTTCCTGGCCTGACAAGGCCAGTGTTTCCTGTGCCGGCCTCTTCGCGGGTGAACCCGCTCCCACAAGTGCACCACAAGGCCAGAGAGCGGCGCAGTACCTGTGGGAGCGGGTTTACCCGCGAAGAGGCCGGCACAGGTCATAGCAGATCTGGCAGACGAACGGCCCCTTGCCAACCCGCCCCACACCCTCCATAACCAACACATGAACCTGCCCGCCAAACACCACCCGGTGCTCGAGCTGTTCCACCCCGCCGTGCGCACCTGGTTCCGTCGCCACTTCGCCACGGTGACCGATGCCCAGGCCCAGGCCTGGCCGTTGATCCATGCAGGCCAGTCGATGCTGCTGGCCGCGCCGACCGGTTCGGGCAAGACCCTCAGTGCATTCCTGGCCGTGCTCGACGAACTGTTCCGCCAAGGCCTGGAGCATCAGGGCGAGCTACCAGCGCAAACCCAGGTGGTCTACGTTTCGCCGCTCAAGGCGCTGTCCAACGATATCCGCCTGAACCTGCAAGCCCCGCTCGAAGGCATCAGCCAGGCCATCGCGGACCAGGGCCTGAACGCCCCGCGCATCACCACGGCCGTGCGCAGCGGCGACACCCCGCAGAAGGAGCGTGCCGCCATGCGCAAGCTGGCGCCGCACATCCTGGTGACCACCCCCGAATCGCTCTACGTGCTGATGGGCTCGGCTTCTGGCCGTGAAGGCCTGGCCAGCGTGTACACGGTGATCGTCGACGAAATCCATGCGCTGGCAGGCAACAAGCGCGGCGCCCACCTGGCACTGACCCTGGAGCGGCTGCAGGCCCTGTGCAACCGGCCGTTGCGGCGCATCGGCCTGTCGGCCACGCAACGCCCGGTCGAGCGGGTGGCGCAATTTCTGGTCGGCAACGGCCGCCCCTGCGCAATCGTCGATGTCGGCCATGCTCGGCAGCGCGACCTGGCCATCGAGGTGCCGCCAGTGCCGCTGGGTGCAGTGATGGCCACCGATGTCTGGGGCCTGGTCTATGACCGCCTGGCCACCCTGGCGCGCGAACATCGCACCACCCTGGTGTTCGTCAACACCCGACGCCTGGCCGAGCGCATCACCCGCCACCTCAGCGACCGCCTGGGCAAGGAGGCGGTTGCCGCGCACCACGGCAGCCTGGCCAAGGAGCTACGCCTGGATGCCGAACAACGCCTGAAGAACGGCCAACTGCAGGTGCTGGTGGCCACTGCATCGCTGGAGCTGGGCATCGATATCGGCGACATCGACCTGGTCTGCCAGATCGCTTCGCCAGGTTCGATCGCGGCCTTGCTGCAGCGGGTCGGCCGCGCCGGACACCAGGTCGATGGCGTGCCCAAGGGGCGCTTGTTCCCGACCTCGCGCGATGACCTGATCGAATGCGTGGCCCTGCTCGACTGCATACGCAGGGGCGAGCTGGATGAACTGCACATTCCCCGGGCGCCGCTGGATGTGCTGGCCCAGCAGATCGTCGCCGAAGCCAGCAACCAGCCCTGGCACGAACAGGCCCTGTTCGACTGCCTGCGCCAGGCCACACCCTACGCCGAGCTCGACCAGCAACATTACCAGGCCCTGCTGCGCATGCTCGCCGAGGGCTACAACGGCCGCCAGGGCGTGCGCAGTGCCTACCTGCACCGCGATGCGGTGAGCGGCACCCTGCGTGGCCGCCGCGGCAGCCAGCTGACCGCCCTGACCAGCGGCGGCACCATCCCCGACAACGCCGACTACGCCGTGCTGCTCGAACCGCAGGCGCTCAACATCGGCAGCGTCAACGAAGACTTTGCGGTGGAAAGCATCGCCGGCGATATCTTCCAGCTGGGCAATGCTTCCTATCGCATCCTGCGCGTCGAACCGGGCCGGGTGCGGGTGGAGGATGCCCATGGCCTGCCACCGACCATTCCATTCTGGCTGGGCGAGGCGCCAGGGCGTAGCGACGAGCTGTCTGCCGCGGTGGCCCGGCTGCAGGCGCAGATCGACCAACAGCTGGCGGACAACAACCAGGCCGAGGTGCTGGCATGGTTGCAGGCCACTTTCGAACTGGGCGAAGCCGCCGCTGGCCAGTTGCTCGACTACCTGGCCCGCACCCGCGAAGTGCTCGGCGCCCTGCCCTCGCAGGACACGCTGGTGATGGAGCGCTTCTTCGATGAGTCCGGCGGTACCCAGCTGATCATCCATTCGCCCTACGGCAGCCGCATCAACCGCGCCTGGGGGCTGGCCCTGCGCAAGCGCTTCTGCCGCACCTTCAACTTCGAGTTGCAGGCGGCGGCCAGCGAGGACGCCATCGTGCTGTCGCTGTCCTCCAGCCACAGTTTCGAACTGGACGACGTGTGGCGTTACCTGAACAGCCGCAGCGCCGAGCCGATCCTTGTCCAGGCGCTGCTCGATGCGCCGCTGTTTGGCGTGCGCTGGCGCTGGAACGCCAGCGTGACCATGGCCCTGCCGCGCTTTGTCGGCGGTCGCAAGGTGGCGCCACAGATCCAGCGGATGAAGAGTGAAGACCTGATTGCCGCCGTATTCCCCGATCAGATCGCCTGCCTGGAGAACATCGTCGGCGAGCGGCAGATTCCCGATCATCCGCTGGTCGAGCAAACCCTCGACGACTGCCTGCACGAGGCGATGGACAGCGAAGGCTGGCTGGCGCTGTTGCGGCGTATGGAAAGCGGCACGGTACGCCTGCTGTGCCGCGACCTGCCCGCCCCTTCGCCGCTGGCGGCGGCCATCCTCAATGCACGGCCCTATGCCTTCCTGGATGACGCGCCACTGGAAGAACGGCGCACTCAGGCGGTGCTCAACCGGCGCTGGAGCGAAGTGCAGAGCGGCGACGATTTGGGCGCGCTGGACGCCGATGCCATAGCCGCCGTCGCAGCCGAGGCCTGGCCGCAACCGGGCAATGCCGACGAAATGCATGAAGCGTTGATGGGCCTGGGTGCCATCAGCCAGGACGAAGTACAGGGCAATGCCAGCTGGGAGCTGCTGCTCAGGCAGTTGGCCAAGGCCGGCCGGGCCTTGCGCCTGGTGGATGAAAAGCTGTGGCTGGCGCGTGAGCGTTTGAACCTGCTGCAAGTGCTGTATCCCGGCTCCCGGCTGGAACCTGCGTTGCAGGCACTGCCAGGCTTCGATCAGGCCATCGAGCCAGACATTGCGCTGGTCGAACTGCTGCGAGCCCGCCTGAGCGGCCATGGCCCGCTGACCCGTGCGCAGATTGCGGCAGCACTTGGCAAACCGCTGCCGGCCATCGAACAGGCCCTGGCCCGCCTGGAGGCCGAAGGCTATGTGCTGCGTGGGCATTTCAGCCCCGGCGCAAGCGAACTGCAGTGGTGCGAGCGCCATTTGCTGGCGCGCATCCACCGCTACACGGTCAAACGCCTGCGCCGGGAGATCGAGCCGGTCAGCCTGCAGGACTTCATGCGCTTTCTGTTCGACTGGCAGCACCTGGCTGACGACACGCGCCTGCGCGGCCCGCAAGCCGTGGCCGAGGTACTTGGCCAGTTGCAAGGGTTCCCGAGTGCAGCCGGAGCCTGGGAGGCCGAACTGCTGCCGGCACGTATCAAGGACTACAGCCCGCACTGGCTCGACGATGCCTGCCGTAGCGGGCAGTTCGCCTGGAGCCGGCTGGCGACGACCGTGTCGAGCAACACCTTGTCGAGCACACCGCTGGTGCTGTTGCCGCGCGAGCATCTTGGGTTGTGGCGCAGCCTTGCCCCCGTGCCAACCCTGGATAGCCTCGGCGCACGGGCGCAACGCGTCCACGAGGTGCTGAACGCACATGGCGCGCTGTTCTTCGACGAGCTGACAAACGATGCCCACCTGCTGCCCAGCGAACTGGAAACGGCCTTGCAAGAGCTGGTAGGCGCAGGCCTGGTGGGGGCCGACAGCTTCACCGGCCTGCGCAGCCTGATCACCCCGGCGGCGAAACGCACATCGCGCAACAGCCGACGCGGCCACCCGCCGCTGTCCAGCAGCATGTCCCATGCCGGGCGCTGGGCCTTGCTGCGCAGGGGTGCTGTAGACGACAGCCAGCGCCTGGAGCACATCGCCCGGGCCCTGCTTCGGCGCTATGGCGTGGTGTGCTGGCGCCTGCTGGAGCGCGAAAGCGATGTGCTGCCGCCCTGGCGCGAACTGCTGCGCTGCTATCACAGGCTGGAAGCGCGTGGCGAGATTCGTGGCGGGCGTTTCATTGCCGGGCTGGCCGGCGAACAGTTCGCCCTGCCGGAGGCGGTGGGGCTGCTGCGGCAGGTGCGCAAGCGTGAATTGGACGGGGCACTGGTGGTGGTAAGCGCCAGTGACCCGCTGAACCTGGTCGGGTCGTTGCTGCCGGGGGCGAAAGTGCCGGCGGTGAGCGGCAACCGCCTGTTGTATCGCGACGGGGTGCCGGTGGCGGTGCGGGTGGCCGGGCACTATTCGTACCTGGTCGAAGCGCCGGCACAAGAGCAGGAAAGCTGGCGGCAGAAGCTGCTGCGCGACACTATCTGAATGCTTTTTTGCGATAGGGCCAGTACAGCCAGCACAAGGCTTGGCGAGAATGATTTTCGCTACCCCGATTTTAATTTGCACAGCCGTGCAACTTGGCTATGGTCGGGGTTTGCCCCAGGCCCTGAGCCTGACCGCGCCATCGCAAGGATCCTGTATGAGCCTGTCACTTCTCAGCCGCTATGCCTTCTTCGCCGCCTGTGTGCTGTTCACCCTGGCGAGCCTGCCCTTCACCCACCACGAATGGTTGTGGCCGTTCACCCTGAGCACCGCCATCCTCAGCCTGATCGGCCTGTTCGACCTGTTGCAGCAACGCCACGCAGTACGCCGCAACTACCCGATCCTGGGCAACATCCGCTATCTGGTCGAGGCCATTCGCCCGGAAATCCGCCAGTACCTGCTGGAGGCAGACAGCGACGCCCTGCCGTTCTCCCGCGCCCAGCGCTCGCTGGTGTATGCACGGGCGAAGAACGAAGCCTCGGACAAACCCTTCGGCACCCTGATCGACGTATACGAGTCCGGCTTCGAATTCATCGGCCACTCCATGCGCCCGGCGCCATTGGCCGACCCGGCAAGCTTCCGGGTCATCGTCGGCGGGCCGCAGTGCAGCCAGCCATACTCGGCGTCGATCTTCAACATATCGGCGATGAGCTTTGGCTCGCTCAGCGCCAACGCCATCCGCGCCCTCAACCAAGGCGCCAAGCTGGGCAATTTCCACCATGACACCGGCGAAGGCAGCATCAGCCCCTATCACCGCGAGCACGGTGGCGACCTGGTCTGGGAACTGGGCAGCGGCTATTTCGGCTGCCGCACGCCGGACGGGCGCTTCGACCCCGAACGCTTCGCCACCCAGGCGCGCAGCCCGCAGGTGCGGATGATCGAGATCAAGATGAGCCAGGGCGCCAAGCCCGGCCATGGCGGCATCCTGCCCAAGCACAAGGTGACCCGGGAAATTGCCGAAACCCGTGGCGTGCTGATGGGCGAAGACTGCATATCGCCGTCGCGCCACAGCGCCTTCTCCACCCCCATCGAGATGATGCAGTTCATCGCCCAGCTGCGTGAGCTGTCTGGCGGCAAACCGGTAGGTTTCAAGTTCTGCCTGGGCCACCCGTGGGAGTTCATGGGCATCGCCAAGGCCATGCTGGAAACCGGCATCCTGCCCGACTTCATCGTCGTCGACGGCAAGGAAGGCGGCACCGGCGCGGCGCCGGTGGAGTTCACCGACCACATTGGCGTACCGCTGCGCGAAGGGCTGCTGTTCGTGCACAACACCCTGGTCGGCCTGAACCTGCGCGACAAGATCAAGCTGGGCGCCAGCGGCAAGATCGTCAGCGCGTTCGACATTGCCAGCGTGCTGGCCATTGGCGCCGACTGGGCCAACTCGGCGCGCGGCTTCATGTTCGCCATCGGCTGCATCCAGTCGCAGAGCTGCCACACCAACAAGTGCCCGACCGGTGTGGCCACGCAAGACCCTCTGCGCCAACGGGCGCTGGTGGTGCCGGACAAAGCCCAACGGGTGTTGAACTTCCATCACAATACCTTGCGTGCCCTGGCCGAAATGCTTGCGGCAGCGGGCCTGGAGCACCCGGCGCAGCTGGAGGCCAAGCACCTGGTACGGCGCATCTCGGCCACCGAGATCAAGCTGTTCTCGCAGATGCATGTGTTCCTGAAGCCGGGTGAGCTGCTGACTGGCGAGGTGAACGGGCAGTTCTATTCGCGCATGTGGCAGCTGGCGCGGGCGGACAGCTTCGAACCGAACAGCGAAGTGGCAGCCTGATAGAACCCTGGGGCTGCTACGCAGCCCATCGCGACACAAGGCCGCTCCTACAGGAGTACGCGATCTCTTGTAGGAGCGGCCTTGTGTCGCGAAAGGGCCGCAAAGCGGCCCCAGCCATTTCAGATCAGGAAGCAGTACTGGCCACACCCTGCGCGTCTTTCGGCGCCAGGCGGAACGCGTAGTACAGCACCGTCAGCAGCACCAGGAACGCCGGGCCGATGTACAGCGCCACGCGGGTGTCCTCGAAGTACGCCATCAGGCCGACCACCAGCACCAGGAAGGCCAGTGCCAGGTACGAACTCAGCGGCCACAACCACATACGGTATTTCAGTGCCTTGCGCTCGGCAGTGGTGAGGCCGGCACGGAACTTCAGCTGCGCCAGCAGGATCATCACCCAGGTCCAGATCGCGCCGAAGGTGGCGATCGAAGTCACCCAGACGAAGACCTTCTCCGGCACCAGGTAGTTGGCCAACACGCCCAGCAGCAGCGCGCCGATCGACAGCAGCAGCGCGTTGCGCGGCACGCCGTTCTTCGACGTACGGGCGAAGGCCGCCGGGGCCTGGCCGTTCTGCGCCAGGCTGTAGAGCATGCGCCCGGTGCTGAAGATGCCGCCGTTGCACGACGACAGCGCTGCAGTGATGACCACGAAGTTGATGATGCCAGCGGCGGTCTTGATGCCCAGGCGCTCGAAGGTCATGACGAACGGGCTGCCCTGGCTGCCGATTTCGTTCCACGGGTAGATCGACAGGATCACGAACAGCGCACCGACATAGAACAACAGGATGCGCCAGAACACCGAGCCGATGGCCTGTGGGATGGTCTTTTGCGGGTTGCGTGCTTCACCGGCGGTCAGGCCGATCATTTCCACGCCCAGGTAGGCGAACATCACCATCTGCAGCGACATCAGCACGCCGGTCACGCCATTGGGCATGAAGCCGCCGTTGCTCCACAGGTTGGAGATACCCACTGCCACGCCGTCATTGCCGAAGCCGAAGGCAATGATGCCGATGCCGCCAAGGACCATGGCGATGATGGTGACAATCTTGATCAGGGCGAACCAGAACTCGAACTCACCAAACGCCTTGACGGCCACCAGGTTGACCGCCCCCATGCTGCCCAGCGCCGCCAGGGCCCAGATCCAGCGTGGTACGTCGGGGAACCAGATGCCCATGTAGATGGCCACCGCGGTGATTTCGGCAACGCAGGTCACCAGCCACAGGAACCAGTAGTTCCAGCCGGTAAGGAAGCCCGCCAGCGGGCCGAGGTAGTCCTGGGCATAACGGCTGAACGAGCCGGCGACAGGGTTGTGCACGGCCATTTCGCCAAGGGCGCGCATGATCACCAGAATGGCCAGGCCGCCGATGATGTAGGACAGCATGATGGCGGGGCCGGCCATTTCGATGGCCTTGGCCGAACCGAGGAAAAGACCGACACCGATACAGGCGCCCAGCGCCATCAGGCGGATGTGCCGTTCGCCCAGTTCACGCTTGAGCGGGCCGCCTTCGGTGGCCTGGCCGTGGGCAGGGTGGTTGCCGACTGGCATAGCAATACAACCTCATTTTGTTATTGGATTTGACCTTCGTGCAGCACCGGCCAGGCCGATAGGCGTGGCGTTGGCTTGCCGAGCTGGCCTTGTGGGCCGGCCCGTGTGCCGGAATAGAGCGCCCGGCAAGGCGAAGGGGGCGAGCAGTATAGGAAGACCGTTGCAGGGTTTTTCGCTGTATAAACAGGAAAATTCAGCAAGATCTCTGGGGCCGCTTCGCGCCCCTTTCGCGACACAAGGCCGCTTCTACAAGCGTGCTCGGTCTCCTGTAGGAGCGGCCTTGTGTCGCGAAAGGGCTGCAAAGCAGCCCCAAAATCGCCCGGCCACCATAGCAATATCGCCTGACGAAAAAACCCACACCAAAGCCGCATAGCCCTACACCACTTTTCTCCGTCTCTTACAAATTTTTCACCTGACCCGCTCAACGTCTAAGCTTCAGACAAGCAAGACGAAAATACCTGGCCGGATAGAAGACTATGGGCGCACTGTGGCAATCGGAACCAAGCAGAACGGAAGCACCCGAGATACCTCCGGCCGAGACGCCACAACCCAAGTCCCCCCGTCAGCGTCGGCTATGGTGGCGGCTGATCATCCTCATCCTGCTGGTGGCGCTGGTGGCCATCGGCTTTGCTGCGTATGACGAATTCCGCACCTCCAACCTGCAGTCGCGGGAATTCAGCAAGCTGGCCAGCACCCTCACCTATTCGCTGCAACCAGGTCCCAGCGATGCCATCGTCTACCCCGGCGAAGGGCCGTTCGACAAACGCCTGGGCTACAGCGCGCTGGGCGAATTCCTGCCGCGCCTGCTCAAGCGCGACTACCTGATCAGCGAGCAGGTGAAGTTCTCGCCGGCGTTGATGAACTACGTCGATCATGGGCTGTTCGCCCCCTATATCGAGAAAATCCAGGCTGGCCTGTCGATCACCGATTGCCGCGGCGACATGCTGTACCAGTACAACTACCCGCAACATCTGTACCCGGACTTTGCGGCGATCCCGCCGGTGATCGTCAACAGCCTGCTGTTCATCGAGAACCGCGACCTGCTCGACACCAAGGACCCGCGCAACAACCCGGCCGTGGACTGGCCGCGCTTCGCCAAGGCCGCCTACAGCCAGGTGGCCAAGTACCTGGCCCTGCCCGGCCAGTCCGCTGGCGGCAGCACCCTGGCCACGCAGCTGGAAAAGTACCGCCATTCACCGGACGGCCTGACCGTTTCCGGCGCCGAGAAGATCCGCCAGATGATTTCCGCCAGCGTGCGCGCCTACCAGGGCGGCCCTGACACCACCGAGGCGCGCCAGCGCATCGTGCGGGACTACCTCAACAGCGTGCCGCTGTCGGCAGTGCCTGGGCATGGCGAAGTGCATGGCATGGCCGAAGGCCTGCGGGTCTGGTACGGCGCCGACTTCGACCAGGTCAACCAGGCCCTGAGTTCCACCGCCAGCGACCCTGAGAGCATGGCCGCACGCGGCCTGGCCCTGCGCCAGGTGCTGTCACTGATGATTGCCCAGCGCCGGCCGTCGCACTACCTGTCCAAGGGGCGGCTCGAACTGGCCGAACTGACCGACGCGCACATCCGCGTGCTGGCCGCCAACAAGGTCATCGAGCAGCCACTGGCCGACGCGGCACTGGCCAGCAAGGCGGTATACCGCGACTGGGTGGCGCAACCGACCATCGTGCCGATCGTCACCAACAAGGGCATCAGCCTGGCACGCAACCGCCTGGCGGCCATGCTCAACCGCCCGCTGTACGACCTCGACCGGCTCGACGTGTCGGCCACCAGTACCCTGCAGTCCGACCTGCAGCTGCAGGTCAGCCAGTACCTGAAAAACCTTGCCGACCCTGAATTCGCAGCGCAGATCGGCCTGATCGGCGAACGCCTGCTTACCGCCAAGACCACCGACCAGGTGAGCTACAGCTTCACCTTGTTCGAGCGCACTGCCGACGGCTCGCGGGTGCGGGTGCAGACCGACAGCACCGACCAGCCGTTCGACATCAACGAAGGCAGCAAGCTGGAGCTGGGTTCCACCGCCAAGTTGCGGGTGCTCACCACCTACCTGGAGATCATCGCCGAACTGCACGACAAGTACGCCGGCAAGCCAGCCGCCGAGTTGAAGAAAGTCGAAGTCGCCGAACTCGACCGTATCAGCCAGTGGTCGCTGGAATGGCTGGCGCAGAACAGCAAGAACCAGAGCCTGGACGCGATGCTCGATGCGGCGCTGGAACGCAAGTATTCGGCCAACACCGGCGAAGCCTTCTTCACCGGCGGCGGCATGCATGTGTTCAACAACTTCCGCAAGGAAGACAACAGCCGCAACCCGACCCTCAAGGATGCATTGCGCGAGTCGATCAACCTGCCGTTCATCCGCCTGATGCGCGACCTGGTGCGCTACGTGACCTACCAGCAGCCATACAACCGCGTGCCGCTGCTCAAGGACGACTCCGACCCGCGCCGCCAGGAATACCTGGCCCGTTTCGCCGACAAGGAAGGCACCAACTACCTGATGCGCTTCTGGAAGAAATACCAGCGCAAGACCTCGCAGCAGCGCCTGGACACCTTCCTCGACAGCATGCGCGTAACCCCGCAACGGTTGGCGGCCGTGCACCGTTACCTGTTCCCCGAGGCTGGCCAGGAAACCTTCAACGCCTTCGTCCGCGCCCACCTCAAGGGTGACAAGATCGTCCTGGGCAAACTGACCGATGGCCGCCTGTCGGAGATGTACGACGCCTATGGCCCGGGCAAGTACGACCTGCCCGACCAGGGCTATATCGCCAAGGTCCACCCGCTGGACTTGTGGCTGCTGGGTTACCTGCTGAAGAACCCCGGCTCTACCTTGACCGAAATGGTCAATGCCAGCCGCTTCGAGCGCCAGGAGGTATACGGCTGGCTGTTCAAGAGCCGCCATCAGGGCGCCCGTGACAGCCGCATTCGCACGATGGTCGAGATCGAAGCGTTCCTCGACATTCACCAGCGCTGGAAGCGCGTGGGCTATCCATTCGACCACCTGGTGCCCTCGCTGGCCACCGCCATCGGCAGCTCGGGCGACCGCCCCGCCGCCCTCTCCGAACTGGTCGGCATCATCCAGAACGACGGCGTGCGCCTGCCGACCTTGCGGATCGACACCCTGCACTTCGCTGCCAACACGCCTTACGAGACCAAGCTGGTCACTGACCCGGACCGGGGTGTGCGGATTCTGCCGGTCGAAGTGGCGCGCGCCCTCAAAGGCGCCATGTCGCAGGTGGTAGATGCAGGCACCGCGCGGCGTATTTCCGGCAGTTTCAAGCTGCAGGACGGCACGCCATTGGTGATGGGCGGCAAGACCGGTACCGGTGACAACCGCATCGAAAGCTTTGGTGCTGGCGGCCGGCTGATCGGCTCGCGCTCGCTGAACCGTACCGCCACCTTCGTGTTCTTCCTGGGCGACAACCACTTCGGCACCTTGACCGCGTTCGTGCCGGGGCGCTCGGCAGAGGCCTTCAAGTTCACCTCGGCGCTGCCGGTGCAGGTACTCAAGGGCATGGCTCCGATTCTCATGCCATACCTGCAACCGGGCAATCCGAATGAGTGCAAAGCGCCGCAAGTGGCCATGCACACAGCCGCGCCGCAAGGGGATCCATCGAACAACTAGATGATAATCATCTGCAATTGAGGGCTTGTCTTTAGATATATCTTGAGTAATATCTTACGATATATCGCAAACGACGGAGCCCTGCCCCCATGCGCGAACATACCCCCCATGACCCCTTCGAGCGGCGCCCAGGTCGTGGCGAACGCGGCCCGCGCGTCTTCGCCCCCGGCGACCTCAAGCTGCTGATGCTGGCCCTGCTCGCCGAGCAGCCAGGCCACGGCTACGACCTGATCCGCCAGATCGAGAACCTGTTCGACGGCAGCTACAGCCCAAGCCCCGGGGTGATCTATCCCACCCTCAACTTCCTCGAGGAGGCCGAGCTGATCAGCGGCCAGGTGCAGGGCAGCAAACGCCTCTATGCCATCACCGAAGCCGGCCGCACCGCCCTGGCCGAACAGGCCGTCGCACTGGACGGCGTGCGCATGCGCATCGAAGTCAGCAAGCGCGCCCTGCGCGGCCACGACCGCCCACCAGAGATTCATGAAGCGGTCGGCAACCTGCGCCACGCACTGCACATGCACAGTGGCCGCTGGACACCGGAAGAAATCGAGCGGGTCCGCGACCTGCTCAACCACACCGCCAAGGCCATCGCCTCCGGGCCGGCCGAACCTGTCAGGGAGACACCCCATGAGTGACACCATTCACCGCGTCAACCACGAAATCCGCCAACGCCGCCTGCAGGTGCTGCGGGTCACCGAACTGACCCCGCGCATGCGCCGCATCACCCTCGGGGGTGCCGAGCTGCAAGGCTTCACCAGCGTGGGCAGCGACGACCATATCAAGCTGCTGTTCGCCGAGACGCCGGAGCAACAGCAGGCCATCGAGGCTCGTAACCTGGGCCGAGAAGGTGGCGCGCGGCCTACCATGCGCGAATACACGCCACGGCGCATCGACCTGGTGACCAATGAGCTGGACATCGACTTCGTGCTGCACGGCGATGGCCCTGCCTCTACCTGGGCAGCCCAGGCGGCACCCGGGCAAACCCTGGACATTGCCGGGCCGCGGGCTTCGATGGTGGTGCCGGACATCTTCGACAGCTACCTGCTGATCGGCGACGAAACCGCCATTCCGGCCATTGGCCGCCGCCTGGAGGAATTGCCAGCGGGCCGCCAGGTACTGGCGGTTATCCAGATCGAAGACGAGCAGGAACGCCAGCCACTGCCGAGCAAGGCACAGGTGGAAGTGATCTGGGTACGTCGCCAACAGGAAGACGTGCTGGCGCTGGTGAAGAACCTGACCTTGCCACAAGGCCGGTTGTATGGCTGGGTGGCACTGGAAAAAGCCCTGACCCGGCAGGCCAAGGCACTGTTGCTGGAGAAAGGTTTGCCTGAGGATGCGCTCAAGGCTGTGGCCTACTGGCGTGCCGACGGGACTGCGGACGACGAATGATTGTTTATTGCCTGCACTGGCCCTATCGCCGGCAAGCCAGCCACAGGAATCGCTTAGCCCCTGTGGGAGCGGCCTTGTGTCGCGATAGGGCTGCAAAGCAGCCCCAGCAATTTCAACTATGGCGCATCAATCCTGGGGCCGCGTTGCGGCCCTTTCGCGACACAAGGCCGCTCCTACAGGTACAGCGACAACCTCGAGAGCAACGCTGTACCTGTGGGAGCTGGCTTGCCGGCGATAGGGCCAGTGCAGGTCAAGCCAATCTGTGCAGCCCCCGCCACCTGTCCAGCCCCAGCAACACCAGCCCAATCCCCCAGAACCCAGCCAACACCCCCAGGGCATTGAGCAATACCTGCCCATACCCCAGGCTCGCCACATCGATGAACGGGTAGGCATACACGCCAATCTCGCTCCCCCGCCACAGCGCGTAGGCAAAATACATCGCCGGGTACACCGCCCAGACCAGCAGATGCCATAGCCGCAACCTGCCCTTGGGCACCTCGCACCACCAGTACAAGGCATATAGCACGGGCATCACATCGTGCAGCAACTCGTCCGCCAGCCATTGCCAGCCCTGCGGTTGCCACAAGTGACGCAACAGCACGCTGTACGCCAATGCCACCAGCACGATGCTGGCGGCCACCGCGGAACTCACCGCAGGCGACAGGAAAAAGCGCTTGGCACGGCCTTCCCGGCCGAACGCCGCATAACTGAGCACTGTTGCCACCAGGGTATTGGTCAACACGGTGAAATACCCGAACACATTGATCAGGCCACCCACCAGACTGGCCTGTTCCTGCCAACGCGCCAACAGCACCAGGTACACCTGCACGGTCAGGCCGAACCAACCCAGCACGGCCATGCCGGTCAGCCAGGGACGCCGCGGCATGTCAGGCCTGGCGCTGCAGCTTCACGTACAGCTGCTCGACCTTTTCCCGTGCCCACGGCGTCTTGCGCAGGAAGGTCAGGCTCGACTTGATGGTCGGGTTGCTTTTGAAGCAGCGCACATCGATGCGCTCGGCCAGGCCCTGCCATTGGTAGTGCGCCACCAACTCGGTGAGGATCTGTTCGAGGGTCTTGCCGTGCAGCGCGTTGTGTTGGGCCGTGCTCATGCCAGTGCTCCGTAGGAAAGATGCGCACCTTACACGAGTGTAGTGGTGGGTGGGATCAGGTGAGTCGACAGAAAAACCGCTGGCCAGGCGCAAAACCTCTGTGCTGAAATAGAGATGTTATATTGTAACAATACAAAAGCATCTGCCAAGGAACGCCCCATCCCCATGCTGTACACACCGCTTCGCCTCTCTCCCCTCGCCGTCGCGCTGTGGCTGGCCGCATCACCCAGCCACGCCGTGGAACTCGAACCCCAGGTCATCACCGCCAACCCTTTGGGCAACAGCCAGCTGGCCGCACCCAGCACCGTGCTAGAAGGCGACAACCTGCTGCAACAGCAGCACGGCAGCCTCGGTGAAACCCTGAACAAGCAGCCCGGGGTCGCCTCCACCTGGTTCGGCCCAGGCGCCAGTCGCCCGGTAATTCGTGGCCTGGATGGCGACCGCATTCGCATCCTGCGCAATGGCGTCGGCGCCCTGGATGCTTCATCGCTGTCCTACGACCACGCCGTGCCGCTGGACCCGGTGACCGTCGACCGCGTCGAGATCGTCCGTGGCCCGGCTGCCCTGCTCTACGGCGGCAACGCCATCGGAGGCGTGGTCAATACCTTCGACAATCGCATCCCGGATACCCCCATCGAGGGCATCCAAGGTGCCGGTGAACTGCGCTACGGTGGCGCCGATACCACCCGCAGCAGCGCTGGCAAGCTGGAGGCCGGCAACGGTGCCTTCGCCCTGCACCTGGATGCCAACAGCCGCCAGTTCAACGACCTGCGCATCCCCGGTTACGCGCGCAGTTCCAAGGTGCGCGACGCCGACGAACCCGGCGGCAAGCACCGCCTGGAAAACAGCGACGGCCGCCAGGACGGTGGCGCCGTGGGTGGGGCCTACCATTGGGACCACGGTTACGCCGGCCTGTCGTACAGCCGCTACGACAGCAACTATGGCTCGGTGGCCGAGCCAGGTGTGCGCCTGGACATGAAGCAGGACCACTACGCCTTCGCCTCCGAACTGCGTGACCTGGACGGCCCGTTCACTTCGGTCAAGGTCGATGCCGGCTACACCGACTACGAGCACCGTGAAATCGAAGAAGGCGAAGTCCACACCACCTTCAGGAACAAGGGCTATGAAGCACGTATCGAAGCCCGCCACCAACCGCTCGGGCCGGTAGAAGGCGTGATCGGCGCCCAGGTCAGCCGTAACGAATTCTCCGCCTTGGGTGAGGAAGCCTTCGTCCCGCACACCGACACCGACAGCCTGGCGCTGTTCATGCTGGAGCAGTGGCAAGCTACCGAGCGCCTGAACCTGAGCCTGGGCGCACGCATGGAGCACACCCGGGTCGACCCGGATGCCAAAGGCAACGAGAACTTCGCCGTCGCCGACAGCGCCAGCACTTTCAACGCCTTCAGCCTGTCTTCCGGGGCGGTGTACCAGCTCGACCCGATCTGGTCGCTGGCCGCCAACCTCGGCTACACCGAGCGCGCCCCGACCTTCTACGAGCTGTATGCCAATGGTGCCCACGTGGCCACCGGAGCCTTTGAAGTCGGCGATGCCAGCCTGAACAAGGAAAAAGCCATTTCCGCCGACCTGGCCCTGCGTTTCGACAACGGCACCCACAAGGGCAGTGTCGGGGTGTTCTACAGTCACTTCCGCAACTACATCGGCCTGATCGGCACCGGCAACACCCGCGAGGGGCATGACCACGACCATGGCGAGGATGACCATGACCACGATCACGACCATGACGGTTTCCCGGAATACCAGTACCAGGGCGTGCGGGCGCGCTTCTATGGCATCGAGGCCCAGGACCGCTGGCAACTGGCCGAGAACCGCTATGGCAGCTTTGCCCTGGAGCTCTCCGGTGACTACACCCGGGCGAAAAACCTCGACAGTGGCGAGCCGCTGCCACGCATCGCCCCACTGCGCCTGAACAGCGGCCTGGTCTGGGAGCTGGACCGCTGGCAGGCGCGGGTCGACGTGCAGCATGCTGCGTCGCAGCATCGCAAACCGGCCAACGAAACCAGCACCGATGGCTATACCACGCTGGGGGCCAGCGTTGGCTACCGCTTCGAAGTTGGCCAGAGCCAGTGGCTGGCGTTTGTGCGCGGCGAGAACCTGACTGACCAGACCGTGCGCTATGCCAGCTCGATCCTGCGCGATATCGCCCCGGCGCCGGGGCGTAGTGTGGAAGTGGGTCTGCGTACCACCTTCTGATCTACCGGGTCCTTTGGGATCAACCGTTTTACTTAAGACTTGAAGCTGACGAGATTCCTGTGGGAGCGGGTTCACCCGCGAATGCGATGCCAGGACCACCATCGCATTCGCGGGTGAACCCGCTCCCACAAGATCCCGTATTAACCTAACTTCATCTGTACTGTTACCAGACAAGCAACAATCCACTGCGACAATTTGTCTTTTTTTCTTACAACTTCCCCTATATCCTCCCCGCCGCAAGCTGAATCGCTTCATCGAAACCATCTTGTCGCCATATCCATTGAGGGGCCCGCCCTTCGATGCGCTTGCCGTTTATTCAATAATCAAAAGATAGCGCTATCTCATGCTCCAACTGCCCAAAACCTGTTACATCGGCCTTGCCCTCAGCGCCCTGGCGGCCCCCACCGGCGCCAGCGAGATGTTCGCCAGCGACTCCCCCTGGATGCTCGGCGACTGGGGTGGCACCCGCAGCGAACTGCTGGAAAAAGGCTACGACTTCACCCTCGGCTACACCGGCGAGATGGGCAGCAACCTGCATGGTGGCTACGACCACGACCGCACCGCGCGCTACAGCGACCAGTTCACCTTCGGCAGCCACCTGGACCTGGAGAAGATCCTTGGCTGGCACGACACCGAATTCCAGCTGACCATCACCGAGCGCCACGGCGACAACATCAGCAACGACCGCATCAACGACCCGCGTGTCGGCGGCTTCACCTCGGCCCAGGAGGTATGGGGCCGTGGCGAAACCTGGCGGCTGACGCAGATGTGGATCAAGCAGAAGTACTTCGATGGCGCACTGGACGTGAAATTCGGCCGTTTCGGCGAAGGCGAGGACTTCAACAGCTTCCCCTGCGACTTCCAGAACCTGGCCTTCTGCGGCTCGCAGGTAGGCAACTGGGTGGGTGGCATCTGGTACAACTGGCCGGTCAGCCAGTGGGCCCTGCGCGTGCGCTACAACCTCAGCGACGCGCTCTACGCCCAGGTCGGCGTGTTCGAGCAGAACCCCTCGAACCTGGAGTCGGGCAACGGCTTCAAGCTCAGCGGCAGCGGCACCCAAGGCGCGGTAATGCCGGTGGAATTGGTGTGGAGCCCACAGATCAATGGCCTGAAAGGGGAATATCGCGCCGGCTACTACTACAGTAATGCCAAGGCACAGGATGTTCTCAAGGACAGCAACGGCCAGCCGGCAGCCCTCAGCGGCGCCGCCTACCGCAGCAGTTCGAGCAAGCACGGCTTGTGGCTCGGCGCCCAGCAGCAGGTGACTTCGCTGGCGTCCGACCAGTCGCGTGGCCTGAGCCTGTTCGCCAACGCCACGGTGCACGACAAGAAGACCAATGCCATCGACAACTATGTGCAGGCAGGACTGGTATACAAAGGGCCCTTCGACGCCCGCGCCAAGGACGACATCGGTTTCGCCCTGGCCCGTGTGCACGTCAACCCTGCCTATCGCAAGAACGCGCGCCTGGCCAACCAGGCCGCCGGCCTCTACGACTACGACAACCCCGGTTTCCTGCCAGTGCAGGACACCGAGTACAGCGCCGAGCTGTACTACGGCATCCACCTGGCCGACTGGCTCACGGTCCGCCCCAACCTGCAGTACATCCGCCACCCGGGCGGGGTGTCGCAGGTCGATGGCGCCCTGATCGGCGGCCTGAAGATCCAGAGCAGTTTCTAACCCCCTTTTTGACCTGACGGAGAACCTACGATGAGCACTGAAGGTGCCAACAATGGAAGCCGCTGGCTACCGCGCCTGATCGGCGCGCTGCTGTTGCTGATGGGCCTGGCCCTGCTGGCCGGCGGCATCAAGCTGAGCCAGCTGGGCGGATCGCTGTACTACCTGATCGCCGGTATCGGCTTTGCCCTGTCGGGCATCCTGCTGCTGGCCCAGCGCCGCATCGCCCTGGGCCTGTACGGCCTGGTACTGCTGGGCAGCACCGTGTGGGCCCTGCTCGAAGTGGGCCTGGACTGGTGGCAACTGGTACCGCGCCTGGCCATCTGGTTTGCCATCGGTGTGGTCCTGCTGCTGCCCTGGGCGCGTCGCCCGCTGATCGGCCCGGCCAACAAGGCCAACACTGCGCTGCTCGGCATTGCAGTGGTCGCTTCGGGCGCTTGCGCCCTGGGCAGCCAGTTCACCCACCCCGGTGAAGTGTTCGGCGAACTGGGCCGCGACAGCAGCGAAATGGCCAGCGCCGCCCCGGCCATGCCCGACGGCGAATGGCAGGCCTACGGCCGCACCGAGCACGGCGACCGCTATTCGCCGCTGCGCCAGATCACCCCGCAGAACGCCTACCGCCTGGAAGAGGCCTGGCGCATCCGCACCGGTGACCTGCCGACCGAAAACGACCCGGTGGAGCTGACCAACCAGAACACCCCGCTGAAGGTCAACGGCATGCTCTATGCCTGCACCGCGCACAGCCGCGTGCTGGCCCTGGACCCGGACACCGGCGCGGAAATCTGGCGCTACGACCCGCAGGTCAAGAGCCCGGTCGGCACCTTCAAGGGCTTCGCCCACATGACCTGCCGTGGCGTTTCGTACTATGACGAAAACCGCTACGTCAGCCGCGACGGCAGCCCGGTACCGAAAATTACCGACGCCGGCCAGGCCGTGGCCCAGGCCTGCCCGCGCCGCCTCTACCTGCCCACCGCAGACGCCCGCCTGATCGCCATCAACGCCGACAACGGCAAGGTCTGCGAAGGCTTCGCCAACCAGGGCGTGATCGACCTCACCACCGGCATCGGCCCGTTCACCGCCGGCGGCTACTACTCCACCTCGCCAGCCGCGGTCACCCGTGACCTGGTGATCATCGGTGGCCATGTCACCGACAACGAGTCGACCAACGAGCCATCCGGCGTGATCCGCGCCTACGATGTACACGATGGCCACCTGGTGTGGAACTGGGACAGCAACAACCCGGACGACACCCAGCCACTGGCTCCCGGCAAGATGTACAGCCGCAACTCGGCCAACATGTGGTCGATCGCCAGCGTCGACGAAGACCTCGGCATGATCTACCTGCCACTGGGCAACCAGACCCCGGACCAGTGGGGCGCCAACCGCACCCCAGGCGCCGAGAAGTACAGCGCCGGCGTGGTCGCCCTGGACCTTGCCACCGGCAAGGCTCGCTGGAACTACCAGTTCACCCACCACGACCTGTGGGACATGGACGTCGGCAGCCAGCCGACCCTGGTCCACCTGAAGACCGACGATGGCGTGAAGCCGGCAATCATCGTGCCGACCAAGCAAGGCAGCCTGTACGTGCTCGACCGCCGCGACGGTACGCCGATCGTGCCGATCCGCGAGATCCCCACCCCGCAAGGTGCGGTGAAGGGCGACCACACCTCGCCGACCCAGGCCCGCTCCGACCTCAACCTGCTCGGCCCTGAACTGACCGAACAGGCCATGTGGGGCGCCACGCCGTTCGACCAGATGCTGTGCCGCATCCAGTTCCGCGAGCTGCGTTACGAAGGCCAGTACACCCCGCCGTCCGAGCAAGGCTCGCTGATCTACCCGGGCAACGTCGGTGTGTTCAACTGGGGTAGCGTGTCGGTCGACCCGGTGCGCCAACTGCTGTTCACCTCGCCCAACTACATGGCCTTCGTGTCGAAGATGATCCCGCGTGAGCAGGTGGCCGAGGGCAGCAAGCGCGAAAGCGAGACCAGCGGCGTGCAGCCGAACACCGGTGCGCCGTACGCGGTGACCATGCACCCGTTCATGTCGCCACTGGGCGTACCGTGCCAGGCCCCGGCCTGGGGCTACGTCGCCGCCATCGACCTGTTCACCAACAAGGTGGTGTGGAAGCACAAGAACGGCACTACCCGCGACAGCACCCCGGTGCCGATCGGCATGCCGGTTGGCGTGCCGAGCATGGGTGGTTCGATCGTCACCGCCGGTGGCGTCGGCTTCCTCAGCGGCACCCTGGACCAGTACCTGCGCGCCTATGACGTGAACAACGGCAAGGAACTGTGGAAAGCCCGCCTGCCAGCGGGTGGCCAGGCCACGCCGATGAGCTACAGCGGCAAGGATGGCAAGCAGTACGTGCTGGTGACTGCCGGCGGGCATGGCTCGCTGGGCACCAGGATGGGCGACTACATCATCGCTTACAAACTGGCTGAGTAATCCAGAGATGCGGCAGTGAACCTGCTGCCGCATTCGCGGGTAAACCCGCTCCCACAGGTATGGCGCTGCCCCCAAGCTCGGCGCCGTACCTGTGGGAGCGGGTTTACCCGCGAAGAGGCCGGTACAGGCATCACTCCTCTCTGCACCCTTCAACTACCATTGAAACCCATCCCCCCCCGCCCCATCTAAGCACCATAGTCATTCACGCAGGTGCCCCATGAGCGACCAGCAGGATTTCCCGGAACATCCCGACGAACACAGCGAAGTCGAACACACCACTCCCCAGGCCGAAACCGGCCACGCCCTCGCCCTGCCCGGCCAGCAGCTGCCGGACAAGGTCTATGTGATCCCGATCCACAACCGCCCGTTCTTCCCGGCCCAGGTGCTGCCGGTCATCGTCAATGAAGACCCTTGGGCAGAAACCCTCGACCTGGTGGCCCAGTCGCCAGACCACAGCCTGGCCCTGTTCTTCATGGATACCCCGCCAGAAGACCATCGTCACTTCGACACCTCGGCGCTGCCGCAGTACGGCACGCTGGTGAAGGTGCACCACGCCAGCCGCGAAAACGGCAAGCTGCAGTTCGTCGCCCAGGGCCTGACCCGGGTACGCATCCGTACCTGGCTCAAGCACCACCGCCCGCCGTACCTCGTCGAGGTGGAATACCCGCGCCAGCCAGCCGAGCCGACCGACGAGGTCAAGGCCTACGGCATGGCGCTGATCAATGCGATCAAGGAGCTGCTGCCGCTCAACCCGCTGTACAGCGAAGAGCTGAAGAACTACCTCAACCGCTTCAGCCCCAACGACCCGTCGCCGCTCACCGACTTCGCCGCCGCCCTCACCTCGGCCACCGGCAACCAGTTGCAGGAAGTGCTCGACTGCGTACCCATGCTCAAGCGCATGGAAAAGGTCCTGCCGATGCTGCGCAAGGAAGTCGAGGTGGCGCGCCTGCAGAACGAGATCTCGGCCGAGGTCAACCGGCAGATCGGCGAGCACCAGCGCGAGTTCTTCCTCAAGGAACAGCTCAAGGTCATCCAGCAGGAGCTGGGCCTGACCAAGGACGACCGCAGCGCCGACCTCGAGCAGTTCGAGCAGCGCCTCGAAGGCAAGACCCTGCCGGACCAGGCACGCAAGCGCATCGACGAAGAGATGGGCAAGCTGGCCATCCTCGAAACCGGCTCGCCCGAATACGCCGTCACCCGCAACTACCTGGACTGGGCCACCGCCCTGCCCTGGGGCGTGTACGGCAAGGACAAGCTCGACCTCAAGCACGCACGCAAGGTCCTCGACCAGCACCACGCCGGCCTCGACGACATCAAGGAGCGCATTCTCGAGTTCCTTGCCGTGGGCGCCTGGAAAGGCGAGATCAGCGGCTCGATCGTGCTGCTGGTGGGCCCGCCCGGGGTAGGCAAGACCAGCATCGGCAAATCCATCGCCGAATCGCTCGGCCGGCCGTTCTACCGCTTCAGTGTCGGCGGTATGCGTGACGAGGCCGAGATCAAGGGCCACCGCCGCACCTACATCGGCGCCCAGCCCGGCAAGCTGGTGCAGGCCCTGAAGGACGTCGAAGTGATGAACCCGGTGATCATGCTCGACGAGATCGACAAGATGGGCCAGAGCTACCAGGGCGACCCGGCTTCAGCGCTGCTGGAAACCCTGGACCCGGAGCAGAACGTCGACTTCCTCGACCACTACCTGGACCTGCGCCTGGACCTGTCCAAGGTGCTGTTCGTGTGCACCGCCAACACCCTGGATTCGATCCCCGGGCCATTGCTCGACCGCATGGAAGTGATCCGCCTGTCCGGCTACATCACCGAAGAGAAACTGGCCATCGCCAAGCGCCACCTGTGGCCCAAGCAGCTGGAAAAGGCCGGTGTGGCCAAGACCAGCCTCGGCATCAGCGACAGCGCCCTGCGCGCGGTGATCGAAGGCTATGCCCGCGAAGCCGGGGTACGCCAGCTGGAGAAACAACTGGGCAAGCTGGTGCGCAAGGCCGTGGTCAAGCTGCTGGAAAACCCCGAGGCCAAACTGAAGATCGGCACCAAGGACCTGGAAGCCGCGCTTGGCATGCCGGTGTTCCGCAGCGAGCAGGTACTGGCTGGCAAAGGCGTGATCACCGGCCTGGCCTGGACCAGCATGGGCGGCGCCACGCTGCCGATCGAAGCCACCCGCATCCACACCCTCAACCGCGGCTTCAAGCTGACCGGCAAGCTGGGTGATGTGATGAAAGAGTCGGCCGAAATTGCCTACAGCTACGTCAGCTCCAACCTCAAGCAGTTTGGTGGTGACCCTGGCTTCTTCAACGAAGCGTTCATTCACCTGCACGTGCCCGAAGGCGCCACGCCCAAGGACGGCCCGAGTGCCGGCATCACCATGGCCAGCGCCCTGCTGTCGCTGGCCCGAGACCAGGCGCCGAAGAAGGGCGTGGCCATGACCGGCGAGCTGACCCTGACCGGGCAGGTACTGCCGATTGGCGGTGTGCGCGAGAAGGTGATTGCGGCGCGGCGGCAGAAGATCTTCGAGCTGATCTTGCCGGAGCCTAACCGTGGGGACTATGAGGAGCTGCCGGACTACCTGCGCGAAGGCCTGACCGTACATTTCGCCAAGCGCTTTGCCGACGTGGCCAAAGTGCTGTTCTAGCCAGCACCGGCCTCTTCGCGGGTAAACCCGCTCCCACAGGGATAGCGCAGGGCTTGAGCCCAGTGAGATCACTGTGGGAGCGGGTTGACCCGCGAAAGGGCCGGCACAGGCAACACAAATCTCCTCGATCATCGGTTATCCTCAGGCCATCGTCAGCCTCCGGAGCCAACATGACCGCCCCTCGTCTGCTCGTTCCCCTGAGCTTCGCCCTGATTTCCGCCTGCGCCCAACAGCCCACGCAACCCGTCGAACTGGACGCCGAAAGCGAATGCCCGACGCGCCTGCAGGTTGGCCAGGCGCTGATCCTGAGCTTGCCCAGCAACCCGTCCACCGGCTACCGCTGGCGCGTCGAAGCACCTGCCTCCAACGTACTGCGCAGCCTTGGTCCGGAGGTGTATAGCGCTCCCGAGGAGGAAGACGTGGTCGGCAGCGCCGGTGTCTCCACCTGGCGCTACCAGGCCAGCGATACCGGCGATGGTCAGTTGGTGCTGGTGTACCAGCAGCCATGGGCCGCAGATATCGCCCCCGTGCAAACCTTCGACTGCAAGATCATCGTCCGCTAAAGTCCGCAGCTTCGCTCATAGGCAACCTGCACACCCACCAGGCAGGCGCAGAGGTCCCTCAGCGCCCGCCCCTGAAGCGCTGCCATGGCAAGAATCGCGGCCTTTGGCTAAAATGCGCCTCCGTTTCACCCTGTATCGAGCCCGCCGTGAGCAAACAACCCGACCGCCTTTTCGCCCAGCCCTTGGAGCAAGTGCCCGACTTCGTCTTCAACGAGGATGTGGTGCGTGTGTTCCCGGACATGATCAAGCGCTCGGTTCCGGGCTACCCGACCATTGTCGAGAACCTCGGCGTGCTGGCCGCGCGCTTCGCCCAGCCGCATACCGCGCTGTACGACCTGGGTGCGTCGTTGGGTGCCGTTACTCAATCGCTGCGCCGCCATGTGCGCAGTGACGGCTGCCGGGTAATCGCCGTGGACAACTCCGCGGCGATGGTCGAGCGTTGCCGCCAGTACCTCACCGCCCAGGACTCGATGTTCCAGGAACTGCTGCCGGTGCAGGTGCTGGAAGCCGACATCCTGGCCCTGCCCTTCGAGCCCGCCTCGGTGGTGGCGATGAATTTCACCCTGCAGTTCATCGCCCCCGACCAGCGCCTGGAGCTGCTCGGCCGCATCCGCCAGGCGCTGTTGCCCGGTGGTGCGCTGATCCTCTCGGAAAAACTGCGCTTCGCCGATGATGAACAGCAGGACTTGCTCAATGAACTGCACCTGGACTTCAAACGTGCCAATGGCTACAGCGAACTGGAAATTGCCCAGAAGCGCAGCGCCATCGAGAACGTGATGAGGCCCGACACCCTCGAAGCCCACCAGGCGCGCCTGCGCGCAGCCGGTTTC
Source organism: Pseudomonas asiatica (assembly GCF_040214835.1). Lineage (NCBI taxonomy): Bacteria > Pseudomonadati > Pseudomonadota > Gammaproteobacteria > Pseudomonadales > Pseudomonadaceae > Pseudomonas > Pseudomonas asiatica. The sequence goes on from NZ_CP157874.1 coordinate 4,678,556, forward strand.
TCGAAGGTGGTGCCCTGGTTCCAATGCCTTAATTTCGCCTCTTTGATTGCCCTGCCATGATCGATCTGTCCCCACTCGTCCGCCGCCTGGCGGGCACGCCCCTGGCTTCCTGGTCGCAAGGCCTGCAAGCGCAACTGGAAGCCAAGCTGGAGAAGGGTCACGGTGACCTCGACCGCTGGCGCGGTGCGCTGGAAGCCTTGCCCGCCCTGAATCCGAGCGAAATCGACCTGGTCAACGGGCTGCGCCTGGACTGCGATTGCGACGACGCCACCCGCGCGCAGATGCGCCAGGCACTGATGGGCCTGTCCCCTTGGCGCAAAGGGCCATTCGACCTGTTCGGCGTGCATGTGGACACCGAATGGCGTTCGGACTGGAAATGGTCCCGGGTCGGCCCGCACCTGGACCTCAAGGGCAAGCGCGTGCTCGACGTGGGCTGCGGCAACGGCTACTACCAGTGGCGCATGCTCGGTGCCGGCGCCGACATGGTGATTGGCGTAGATCCCAACTGGCTGTTCTTCTGCCAGTTCCAGGCCGTTCAGCAATACCTGCCAGAGCTGCCCGCCTGGCACCTGCCATTCGCCCTGGAAGACCTGCCGGCCAACCTCGAAGGTTTCGACACGGTGTTTTCCATGGGGGTGTTCTACCATCGCCGCTCGCCCATCGAGCACCTGCTGGCGCTCAAGGACTGCCTGGTCAAAGGCGGGGAACTGGTGCTGGAAACCCTGGTGATCGAGGGTGACGAAAACCAGGTGCTGGTACCTGAGGACCGCTATGCACAGATGCGCAACGTCTGGTACCTGCCGTCGGTACCGGCCCTGGAGCGCTGGTTGCGCCGTGCCGGTTTCAGCGACGTGCGTTGCGTCGACGTAAGCGTGACCAGCGTCGAGGAACAGCGCAGCACCGAGTGGATGCGCTACCAGTCACTGGGCGACTTCCTCGACCCGAACGACCACAGCAAGACCATCGAAGGCCTGCCGGCCCCACGCCGCGCCACCCTGCTGGCGCGCAAATAAAAAAGGCGCCCGGATGGGCGCCCGAATACACCTGCGCCGAGGAGCTGTCACGGCGCAGGTGCTGTCACTCAATCCTTGGCCAACTCGCGGGCCTTCTCCTGCGCCTTGCGCTCACGCTCGGCAACGGCCTGTTGCTTGTCGTCGTGCAGGCGCTGCTGGTCTTCGCGGAACGCTTGCCAGAATTGTTTGGAACGTTCCGCACCGCCCTCGGCGTAAACACTGGCGCTGCCCAGGGCAAGGGTGGCCAACAGCAGGTATTTGGTCAGGTTCATCGTGGTTGCCTCGTGATAACCGATCAGACAGGGCCATCCTAGCGAGGGCTAGCTAACGGCAAGGTGAGGCGGGGATTACAGTCTTGCAATGTGGCCCTGTTTTGCCTGTTCGGGCCCTATCGCCGGCAAGCCAGCTCCCACAGGATCACCACAAGTCTTGAAAACTGTGCAGTACCTGTGGGAGCTGGCTTGCCGGCGATAGGGCCCGAACAGACAGCCAGATAACACCAGGATTACAAATCCGTTATCTGCGCCGCGCGTCCTTACTCATGCCGTAACATCCCACGCCTTGACCCTGATGCCACTACAGGGTCGAGAATCGCCCCCTTTCATCACACCGAGCCCACCCATGCGTCTACTGATCATCGAGGACGAACTGCGTACCGCCGACTACCTGCAGCAGGGCCTGCGCGAGAACGGCTACGTGGTCGACTGCGCCCACACCGGCACCGATGGCCTGCACCTGGCCCGCCAGCAGCCCTACGACCTGGTCATCCTCGACGTCAACCTGCCCGAACTCGATGGCTGGACCGTGCTGCAGCGGCTGCGCGCCGAATCGGCCACGCGCATCATGATGCTTACCGCCCACGGCCGCCTGGCCGACCGGGTCAAGGGCCTGGACCTGGGGGCCGACGATTACCTGCTCAAACCTTTCGAGTTCCCGGAACTGCTGGCCCGTATCCGCAGCCTGCTGCGCCGCAACGACCAGCAACTGCAGCCCAGCACCCTGCGCGTCGCCGATCTGGAGCTGGACCCCGGCCGTCACCGCGCCTACCGCGCGGGGCAGCGTATCGACCTGACCGCCAAGGAGTTCGCCCTGCTGCACCTGCTGATGCGCCAGACCGGCGAGGTGCTGTCGCGCACCCAGATCATCTCGCTGGTGTGGGACATGAACTTCGACTGCGACACCAATGTGGTCGAGGTTTCGATCCGGCGCCTGCGGGCAAAGATCGACGACCCGTTCGACAACAAGCTGATCCATACCCTGCGTGGCGTCGGCTACGTGCTCGAGGCACGCTTTTGAAAAACGCCAGCCTGTCACTGCGCCTGGGCTTGAGCGTGACGCTGATGGGCGCCGCACTGGTGCTGCTGCTGGCCTGCCTGGCCGTGTTCGCCCTCGATCACGAACTGGACAGCCGCGCACGCAAGGACCTGGCGCGCAAGATGCTGCAGGTCGAGCACAACCTGCGCGTCGACCTGCGTAGCGAAGATCTGGGCAGCCGCGCCCATCCCTTGCTCGACCTGGTGATGGGGCACGACAACCTCAGCCTCAGCGTGCTGGCCCTCGAAGGCCGCCACCCGCACCTGCTCAGCCTGGGGCCAGCGCTGGAATCGCAGGTAGGCGATCTGCGCACCGATGCCCGCCTGGCCTTTCATGCGTGGCGCGACAGCAATGGCAACCAGATACTCACCGTGACCCGGCTGATGCGCCTGCGCGACGACACCCCGGTCAAGGTGATGATGTCGCTCAACCGCGCCGACGACAACGCCCTGCTGCAGGCCTACCTGCACTCCACCTTGCTCGCGCTGCCGTTGCTGCTGTTGCTGATCGGGGCCGGTGCCTGGTGGCTGATGCAGCGCGGCCTGAGACCACTGCGGCACTTCCGGCGCATTGCCGGGCGGGTGTCGGCCCAGGACCTGCAACATCGTCTTCCCGCTACCGGCCTGCCGCTGGAGCTGGCAGAGCTGGCCAGCAGCATCAACGTGATGCTCGACCGCCTCGATCAGGGCGTCAGCCAGTTGTCGCAGTTCTCCGATGATCTGGCCCATGAACTGCGCACACCGTTGAGCAACCTGATGGGCAAGGCGCAAGTGACGCTGGCCCGCGAACGGGACAACGCGAATTACCGGGAAGTGCTGGAAGACAGCATCGAAGAACTGACCCGGCTCAACCGCATCATCAATGACATGCTGTTTCTCGCCCAGGTCAGCCAACCCCAGGCCCAGGTCGCGCTCAAGCCCATGGCATTGGCCGACGAGACGGCGCGGGTTGTCGAGCTGTTTGCGTTCAGTGCCGAGCTGAAAGGGGTTGAGTTGCGTGTGCAAGGCTGGGGGACGGCGCAGGGTGATCGGCTGATGTTTCAGCGGGCACTGTCGAACCTGTTGAGCAATGCCATTCGGCACTGCCCCGATGACAAGCCTGTGGAACTGCGTATCGAGCGCGTGGGCAGCGAAGTTCGGCTTTCGGTGGAAAACCAGGGGCCTGGTATTGCTGAAGAACACCAGTCGCGCTTGTTCGAGCGGTTTTACCGGGTGGGCTCCGGGCGCTCACGGCTGGAGGGAGGGACCGGGTTGGGGCTGGCGATCGTGAAATCGATCATGCAGTTGCATGGCGGGCGGGTCGAGGTCAGCAGCAGCCCCTTTGGGCCTACCCGGTTTACCCTGGTGTTTCCAGCCGAGTAATACATCGCTTGTGTCGGCCTCTTCGCGGGTAAACCCGCTCCCACAGGGATTGCACAAGCCTCAAGGCCTGTGGGGTACCTGTGGGAGCGGGTTTACCCGCGAAGAGGCCGGTACAGGCGACCAACGATTAGCGCGACGCGGCCACGATCAGCGCCTTCATCTCGGCCACAGCGGCCTTGAAGCCGACGAACAGCGCATGCGCCACCAGCGCATGGCCGATGTTCAGCTCATTGATGCCTTTGATTGCCGCCACCGCCTCGACGTTGTGGTAATGCAAGCCGTGGCCGGCATTGACGATCAGCCCCTGCCCCACGCCAAACGCCACGCCATCGACGATACGCTTGAGTTCCTCGGCCACTTCGGTCGGGGTTTCGGCATCGGCGTAACGCCCGGTGTGCAGCTCGATGGCAGGCGCGCCAACGCGACGCGAAGCCTCGATCTGCCGCTCGTCGGCATCGATGAACAGCGACACTTCGGCACCGGTACGCGACAGGCGCTCAACCGCAGCCTTGATCCGTGCTTCCTGGCCCGCCACGTCAAGGCCGCCTTCGGTGGTCAGCTCCTGACGGGTTTCGGGTACCAGGCAGATATGCGCCGGGCGGATCTTCTCGGCAAAGGCCATCATCTCTTCGGTGACGCCCATCTCGAAGTTCATGCGGGTCTGCAGCACGTCCTTGAGCAGCACCACGTCACGCTCCTGGATGTGCCGGCGGTCTTCACGCAGGTGCACGGTGATGCCATCGGCGCCTGCTTCCTCGGCATCCAGGGCAGCCTTGACCGGATCAGGGTAACGCGTGCCCCGGGCCTGGCGCAGGGTCGCCACGTGGTCGATGTTTACGCCGAGAAGCATGCGGTTGCTGTGAGTCACGAAAGGCTCTCCTGAAGATTTAGCCCCACAGCATACGTCGTGATCAGCGCTTGCGAAACAGTTCCCGGCTGACCAGCGGTTTTGCCCCGAGGTGAACCGCCAGTGCCTGGCGCATCAGGCGCTTGGCGGCGAGCAAGGCACCTGGGGCATCCCAGTCGGCTTCGGCCAGGGCCAGCAGTTCGGTGCCGCGGAACAGCCCGGGTTGCACCAGCTCGACCCGTTCCAGGCCGGCATCCACACGCAAGCGGTACAGGCCATCGACCGCGATCGCCTGGTCATTGACGTCGTGGTGCAACGAAAACGCGTAACCGAGTTCGTCCAGCAGCCGCCATTCGAAGGAGCGCAGCAGCGGCTCCAGCGGGCGACCGGCGGCCAAGGCTTGCAAGGTCAGGGTGTAGTGCTCGAACAGCGCCGGGAAAGGCGCTTCGGCGGGCAGCAGGCGCATGAGCAGTTCGTTGAGGTACAACCCGCTGAACAGGGCATCGCCATGCAGCCAGGTGGCGATGCCGGCACTGTCCATGCGCCCGACATTCTTCAGCTCGCCACGCCCACGCAGTTCCAGCTCCAGCGGCACGAACGGCCGCACCAGGCTGCCACCCTTGCCACGCGCACGGCGCAGCACGGCGCGCATGCGGCCCTGCGGGGTGAAGAAGTCCACCAGCGCGCTGGTTTCCTTGTAGGCACGGCTGTGCAGCACGTAGGCTGGCTGGCCGACAGGTTGTTCCATGGAAAATACGTGCCCCAGGGGTTGCACTGGCCCTTGTAGGAGCGGCCTTGTGTCGCGATAGGGCTGCGCAGCAGCCCCAGCAATTTATGCTGCGAAACTGAAAATCCGGGGCCGCTTTGCGGCCCTGTCGCGACACAAGGCCGCTCCTACAGAGACCGGCCGTGCGAGGCTTAGAGGTCGCCGTAGCCCAGCGAGCGCAGGGCGCGCTCGTCATCGGACCAGCCGCCTTTCACCTTGACCCACAAGTTGAGCATGACCTTGGAGTCGAACAGCACCTCCATGTCCTTGCGCGCCTCGGAGCCGATGCGCTTGATGCGCTCGCCCTTGTCGCCAATGATGATCTTTTTCTGGCCGTCGCGCTCGACCAGGATCAGCGCATGGATGTGCAGCACATGACCCTGCTGCTTGAATTCTTCAATTTCCACGGTGATCTGGTACGGCAATTCCGCACCCAGCTGGCGCATGATCTTCTCGCGCACCAGTTCGGCGGCCAGGAAGCGGCTGCTGCGGTCGGTGATCTGGTCTTCGGGGAAGAAGTGCTCGTTCTCAGGCAGGTGCTTGGCGATCTGTGCTTCCAGCGCCTGCAGGTTGTGCCCCTGCTGCGCGGAAATAGGCATCACTTCGGCGTTCGGCAACTGCTCCTGCAGCCATTGCAGGTGCGGGATCAGTTCGGCCTTTTCTTCCATGCGGTCGGTCTTGTTGACCGCGATGATCAGTGGGCCCGTCACGTACTGCACGCGCTCCAGCACCAGTTGGTCCTCATCGGTCCATTTGGTGCGGTCGACCACGAAGATCACCACGTCGACGTCCTTCAGGGCCGCCGAGGCGTTGCGGTTCATGTAGCGGTTCAAGGCCTTGTCGTTGGCCTTGTGCATACCGGGGGTATCGACGTAGATCGCCTGCACGTCACCCTCGGTCTTGATGCCGAGCATGTTGTGGCGGGTGGTCTGCGGCTTGCGCGAGGTGATCGCCAGCTTCTGGCCGAGGATGTGGTTGAGCAAGGTCGACTTGCCCACGTTCGGGCGGCCGACAATGGCTACGTAGCCGCAGCGGGTCGGGTTGCTATCAGTCATTGCCATTCTCCACGCCCAGGGCGATCAGTGCAGACGCGGCAGCGACTTGCTCGGCGATACGCCGGCTAACGCCTTGGCCACGGCTCTTGTTGTTCAGCAGCACCACTTCGCATTCGACGAAGAAGGTCCGGCAGTGCGGTTCGCCCTGGATGTCCACCACTTCGTAACGCGGCAGCTCGCAGCTGCGCGACTGCAGGAACTCCTGCAGGCGGGTTTTCGGGTCCTTGTTGGTATCGACCAGGGTCAGGCCTTCGAACTCATCGGCCAGCCAGGCCAGCACGCGCTCCCGGGCCGTTTCCATGTCGGCGTCCAGGTAGATGGCGCCAATCAGCGCCTCCAGGGCATCGGCCAGGATCGACTCGCGGCGGAAGCCACCGCTCTTGAGCTCACCCGAACCCAGGCGCAGGTGATCGCCCAGGTCGAAACCACGGGCCAGGCGGGCCAGGGTCTCACCCTTGACCAGGCGCGCGCGCAGGCGCGACAGCTGGCCTTCGCGGGCCTGCGGGAAGCGCTCGAACAGCGCTTCGCCGGCGACGAAGTTGAGAATGGCGTCACCGAGAAACTCCAGGCGCTCATTGTTGCGCCCGGCGTAACTGCGATGGGTCAGTGCCAGGAGCATCTGGTCCTGGTTCTTGAAGGTATAACCGAGCTTTCGCTCCAGACGGGCAAGGGGAGCACTCATGCAGCCACCCGTTCGTTGTTCAACGCGTTGTTCAAATCAACATCCTGAAAGACTGTTTGGCTGTGGCCCGCCGCGATGTGCGGCGAATCTCCCGATCCCTGAGAACACAGCCTATGTCAGAAATGCATTCGGCGCTGCCTGCTGGCCAGCGCCGATGGGTATCAATGGATCAGACCGACCCGCGACAGGTTGGGCAGGTGGCTGAGCTTGGGCTCTGGCCAGCTCATCCACACCGCGAAGGCCTTGCCGACGATGTTCCGGTCCGGAACCATGCCGTGCAGTTCCTTCGGGATGTTCGGGTCATCCCAGTAACGGCTGTCGTTGGAGTTGTCGCGGTTGTCGCCCATCATGAAGTAATGGCCTGCCGGCACGGTCCATTGCTGGTCCGGCGGCATGCGGTAACGGCTCATTTCCTTGCGGATCAGGTGTTCGGCCTCGCCGAGCTTTTCCTTGTACAGCTCGGCGCTGCCCAGGGTGCCCGGCTCGGTGCCCACCAGTTGTTCGGCAATCGGCTGGCCGTTGACGAACAACCGCTTGTCGCTGGTGTAGCGCACCTGGTCACCCGGCAGGCCGACCACACGCTTGATGTAGTTGACGTTCGGGTCGCTCGGGTAGCGGAACACCATCACATCACCGCGTTGCGGGTCACCCACCTCGATGACCTTCTTGTCGATCACCGGCAGGCGAATGCCGTACGAGAACTTGTTCACCAGGATGAAGTCGCCCACTTCCAGGGTCGGCTTCATCGACCCCGAAGGGATCTGGAACGGCTCGACCAGGAACGAACGCAGCACCAGCACGATGAACAGCACCGGGAAGAACGACTTGCCGTACTCGACCAGCAACGGTTCCTTGCCCAGGCGCTCGACCACCGCCATCTCGGGCTGGCTGACGCTGCCCTGGTAGTTGGCGATTGCCGCACGCCGGCGCGGAGCCAGGAACAGCAGGTCGATCAAGCCCAGCAGGCCGCAGACGAAGACGGCGATGACTAGCAACAGCGGGAAATTTAGCGACATAGGACCTAGCTATCCAACCTGAGCACGGCGAGGAAGGCTTCCTGTGGAATCTCCACGTTACCCACCTGTTTCATGCGTTTCTTACCGGCCTTCTGCTTCTCCAGCAGCTTCTTCTTACGGCTGACGTCACCACCGTAGCACTTGGCCAGTACGTTCTTTCTGAGCGCCTTGACGGTTGTCCGCGCGATGATCTGGCCGCCGATAGCTGCCTGGATCGCCACATCGAACATCTGCCGAGGGATCAGTTCCTTCATCTTCTCGGTCAACGCACGGCCTTTGTAGGCCGCGTTGTCGCGGTGCACGATCAATGCCAGGGCATCGACCTTGTCGCCGTTGATCAGTACATCCAGCTTGACCAGGTTGGCCGACTGGTAGCGATCGAAATGATAGTCCAGCGAAGCATAGCCGCGGCTGGTGGACTTGAGGCGGTCGAAGAAGTCCAGCACCACTTCGTTCATCGGCAGGTCGTAGCGCACCTGCACCTGGCTGCCGAGGAACTGCATGTCGCGCTGCACGCCACGCTTCTCGATGCACAGGGTGATGACGTTGCCCAGGTGTTCCTGCGGTACCAGGATGGTGGCAGTGACGATCGGCTCGCGGAAGTCGGCGACCGCCGAGACGTCTGGCAGCTTCGACGGGTTGTCGACGGTGATGGTCTCGCCGGTTTTCAGTTCCAGCTCGTAGATCACGCTTGGCGCCGTGGTGATCAGGTCCAGGTCGTATTCGCGCTCCAGGCGCTCCTGGATGATCTCCATGTGCAGCATGCCGAGGAAGCCGCAACGGAAGCCGAAGCCCAGGGCGTCGGAGCTTTCCGGCATGTACTGCAGCGACGAGTCGTTCAGGGTCAGCTTCTGCAGCGCATCGCGGAAGTCCTCGAAGTCGTCGGAGCTGACCGGGAACAGGCCGGCGTAGACCTGCGGCTGGATCTTCTTGAAGCCTGGCAGCACTTCGACCTCAGGGGTCGCGGACAGGGTCAGGGTGTCACCGACCGGGGCACCGTGGATGTCCTTGATGCTGGCAATGATGAAGCCCACTTCGCCGGCCTTCAGGTCGGCGGTCTGGGTGTGTTTCGGGGTGAACACGCCCACGCTGTCGACCAGGTGCACCTTGCCGGTGGACTTGACCAGGATCTTGTCGCCTTTCTTGACGCGGCCGTGGCGTACGCGCACCAGCGAGACCACGCCCAGGTAGTTGTCGAACCAGGAGTCGATGATCAGTGCCTGCAGCGGCGCCTCGATATCGCCTTCCGGCGCGGGGATGGTCTGCACCAGGCGCTCGAGCACCTCGTCCACGCCCATGCCGCTCTTGGCACTGCAGGCCACGGCGTCGGTGGCGTCGATGCCGATGATCTTCTCGATCTCGTCCTTGACGCGATCCGGATCGGCCTGGGGCAGGTCCATCTTGTTCAGTACCGGCATGACCTCAAGGCCCTGCTCGATGGCGGTGTAGCAGTTGGCTACGGACTGGGCCTCGACGCCCTGGCCAGCATCCACCACCAGCAGCGCGCCTTCACAGGCCGCCAGCGAACGCGAGACTTCGTAGGTGAAGTCGACGTGGCCGGGGGTATCGATGAAGTTCAGCTGGTAGACCTTGCCGTCCTGCGCCTTGTAGTTGAGCGTGACGCTGTGGGCCTTGATGGTGATACCGCGCTCACGCTCCAGGTCCATGGAATCGAGCACCTGGGCTTCCATCTCGCGTGCCGACAGGCCACCGCACATCTGGATGAAACGGTCGGCCAGCGTCGACTTGCCATGGTCGATGTGGGCGATGATGGAGAAATTGCGGATATGACTCAAATCACTCACGGGTCAACACTCGAAAAGGCTGCGAGCCGGACGCCCGCCGAAAAATAGCCGGGAATTGTACCTTAAGCTGCCGGGATATGGGAGATTCCTCTATCGGGCTGTACACAGCATTCGCCCCTGCAATTGTGAACTTTCATGAAAAAGGGCAGCCGAAGCTGCCCTTTTCTCCTTGCCAAGCCGCTTATTCAGCCAGCTTGAAGGTAATGAAGCTGGCACGGCCCTGACGCAGCACGCGCATCGACACCGAACGGTTCTTCGGCAGTTCCTTGGCGATTTCGGTGAATTCCTTGGCCGAACCGATGGCCTGGTTGTTCAGGTGGCTGATCACGTCACCCGGGCGCAGGCCGATCATCGCGGCCGGGCCATCCTGGACTTCCTTGATGACCACGCCACCCTTGAGCTCCAGGGCTTTCTTCTGCTCGGCGGTCAGGTCGGCCACCGAGACGCCCAGGCGGTTGCTGCTGCGCTCGGCGCTGCCTTCGGCGCCGGTACCGATGTCGGCATCGTCGTCCGGCAGTGCGCCAACGCTGATGTCGAGGTTCTGGCGCTTGCCGTTGCGGATGATCTCCAGCTTGGCCTTTTCGCCGTCCTTGAGGCTGCCGACCAGGTGCGGCAGGTCGGCCGACATGACGATCGGCTGGCCGTTCATGCTCAGGATCACGTCACCCACCTGCAGGCCGCCCTTGGCTGCCGGGCCGTTTTCCAGCACCTGGGCCACCAGGGCACCGGCCGGCTTGTCCAGGCCGAACGACTCAGCCAGGTCCTTGTTGACCTCCTGGATCACCACGCCCAGCCAGCCGCGACTGACCTTGCCGTCTTTCTTCAGCTGGTTGGAGACATCGATCGCCACATCGATCGGGATGGCGAACGACAGGCCCATGAAACCGCCGGAACGGGTGAAGATCTGCGAGTTGATACCCACCACTTCGCCGTTCATGTTGAACAGCGGGCCGCCGGAGTTGCCCGGGTTGATGGCAACGTCCGTCTGGATGAACGGTACGTAAGTGTCGTTGGGCAGGGTGCGCCCCTTGGCGCTGACGATACCTTTGGTCACCGAATGGTCGAAGCCGAACGGCGAACCGATGGCCAGTACCCACTCGCCCACCTTGAGCTTCTCGGAATCACCCAGCTTGACGGTCGGCAGGTTCTTGCCCTCGACCTTGAGCAGGGCCACGTCGGTGCGCGGATCGGTGCCGACCAGCTTGGCCTGCAGCTCGCTGCGGTCCGACAGGCGGACGATGATCTCGTCGGCATCAGCTACCACGTGGTTGTTGGTCAGCACGTAGCCATCGCTGGAAATGATGAAGCCCGAACCCAGCGACTGGGCCTCGCGCTGGCGGTCGCCACGCGGCGAGCGCGGCTGCTGCGGCATGTTGCGCTCGAAGAACTCGCGGAACATCGGCGGCAGGCCTTCCAGGTCGGGCATCTGCCCGGCGGCCATGCGGCGGTCCGGCAGCTTCTGCTTGGTACTGATGTTGACCACGGCTGGCGAGGCCTGCTCGACCAGGGTAGTGAAGTCCGGCAGGGCTTCCTCGGCCTGGGCGCTGAGCACCTGGCCGAGCATCAGCACGGCGGCGAACATCGATAGGTAGGATTTCAAGCGTGGTATTGACATACGGCTCCCGTCACAACGAGCGGTAGTTTAGAAAGGCCCCTGCACAAAGCAGGAAAGGCCAGGCTCCAAGAAGCCTGACCTATAGAAAATTTGCCGATGGATTGCAAATGACAATGCTTTAATTTCATTTCAGAGGCATGTCCGCACGCCTTGGCATGGCCCGCACGCCAGGCCCGCAAATGCTCGCCATCACTGGCGCGCCTGGCCATCCTGGGGGCGCATCGACAGCGCCACACGCTCTGCGGTACCCAGCGGGATCTCGCCGACCACAGTGACCATCACCTTGCCCTTGGGCGTGTTCAGCCGACGCGAGACCGCCGAAGTCGGGCCAAGCTGGGTACGCATGTCGGTCCCGCCCTCATCCTTTACCAGCTCGAGGAACACCGAGAAGCGCGCCAGGCCATCGTCGTACATCAGGCTGCTGACCGTGCTGTCATTCTTGGGGTCGCGGCGTACCGAGCTGTTGACCAGTTCGAAGCCAGGCGGCAGCCAGTCCGAACGCCAGCCGGCGACCGTGTCATTGGCGGCAGCGGCCACATGCTGCACCGGCTTGCACGCAGCGCTGGCGCGCAGGTCGTCGTCGCTAGGTGCTTCGGTATCGAGACGGGTCATCTGGAAGCGCTCCAGCAACTGCCCCTTGTCGTTGACCATCAACGAGCGCAGCGGCAGGCCGGTAGCACGGTCCAGGTGCAATTCGAAGGCATAACGGTGCTGGTCGCGCGGGGTGAGCGTCACGATCACGGCATCGCGCCCGGCGACCCGTGACTTGCCCGCCACGCTCAAGTCATACCAGCCCATCAGTTTCAGCGGATCAAGCACACGCTGCGCGGTGTCCGGGGGCGTCGTCACACCACTGGCCAAGGCCCCGCTGACGCACTCTACCTTGCCATCCACGCGCACGATCTCCTGGGCGGCGCCATCGAGCTGCAACAGCCGCTCGCTGACCTTGCCGTCGTCGACCCTGTGCCAGATCTCGTGGGAAGAGAAGCTGCCATTGCGTTCGTAGACAAAAGAGCCTTGGTAGCTCTGCTTTTGCTCGGCCTGTGCCAGCTTGCTCAGCCACTCGCTCGCCTCGGGCGAGGAATTGGCCGCCAATGCTGGCACCGTCATGCAGCTGCCAATCAGCAGCGACAGGAGAGGTAGCGCGCGCATGATCCTCCTTACTTAACGGTTTTCCAGGCTGGCGGCGCGGGCATACGGCAATGCGGTTTCAGTGCCCTTGAGCGCAGATTCCTGGGCATGCTGGCGCAGGTAGCCTGGCAGACGCTGGTCCCAGCCGGCCTGGTTCTGCAGCACGCCGTTGGCCATCGGCCCGGTCGGTTGCTCACTGCTCTCACTATAGCCTGCCAAAACGGCCGGGCCTTGTGCTTGTGGCACAGTCAGGCCTTGCTGGGCAGGTTGCTGGGCAGCAAGCTCGGCGCCAGTGATCTCGTCCTGGTTGTACATGCGCACACCGGCCAGCACCGCTACGGTGACCGAGGCAGCTACCGCCAGGCGGCCAATGCTGCGCCATGGCCCTTTCTTGGCCTTGGCCGGCACGGCTTCGTCAGCCAGCGCTGCAGACACCGCCGAGGCGATATCCAGGTTGGGCAGCAGCAGCTCCTTGTGCATGGCTGCGCGGGCAACCTGGTAACGCGACCAGGTGGCACGGGTTTCAGCATCGTCTACGGCGTTCAACACACGACGCAGTTCAAGCTCGTCCGCTTCGTTATCCATCACCGCGGACAGCGATTCCTGCAAAGCTTCACGACTCATGGCGGTTCCTCTCTTGGCTGTCGCCGCTGTCTCAGGTTTCCTGCAGCAAAGGTTGCAGGGCTTTGTCTATGGCCTCCCGAGCGCGGAAGATTCGAGAGCGCACGGTACCCACCGGACATTGCATGACACTGGCAATGTCTTCGTAACTCAGCCCGTCGAACTCACGCAGGGTCAATGCCGTGCGCAGGTCTTCAGGCAGTTGCTGGATGGTGCGATGGACAGTGCCTTCGATTTCATCCCGCAACAACGAGCGTTCTGGGGACTCGAGATCCTTGAGACCATGATCGCCGTCGTAAAACTCCGCATCCTCGGAGCTCACATCACTGTCTGGCGGCCGTCTTCCACGGGACACCAGGTAGTTCTTCGCCGTGTTGATGGCGATGCGGTACAGCCACGTATAGAACGCACTGTCTCCGCGGAAGTTGCCAAGCGCACGGTAGGCCTTGATGAAGGCTTCCTGTGCTACATCCTGGGCCTCGTGGGTATCGTGAACGAACCGCACGATCAACCCGAGAATCTTGTGCTGATACTTCAGCACCAACAGATCGAAAGCTCGCCTGTCACCGCGCTGAACGCGCTCGACAAGCTGCTGATCCTCTTCCTGGGTTAGCATGAACACTCCTCAGTGAACTCGAAGGAGCGTTGCAACAGCCATCGTTCAGGCTTGCAACCATAGACTCGGGCTTTGCGCAAAAGTTCTCCCCTCCAAGCAAGTTTCCTGCAGCCCTTGGTCGGGTTGCACGGAAGACGCGGCACGGTCACGGCCGGCTACGTCGATAATCAGGTTTCGAGTACGCAGGGACAGCCCGGACAGGCCTGCCGCCCTGCGTCGCCGCGGCAAGTTGTGGCGCGTGGGCAGCCTTCATAGGATTTCCGGCCATGTCGGAAAGTTCCCACAAAGGTTGTCGCGACCAGGCAAGTGGCATGGAAATTGGCCACCCGGGGCTGCTATAAAGGCAACCCGGCCAGCTTTAACGATAGTTTCACAATGCCATCGGCGCGTGACTATTGTGCCGCGCCCCTTCCAAAGAATACTAGTGTCCCGACATGAGCCAACAATTCCAACATGATGTCCTGGTGATCGGCAGCGGTGCCGCCGGTCTCAGCCTGGCACTGAACCTCCCCAGCCACCTGCGAGTCGCCGTGCTCAGCAAGGGCGACCTGGCCAACGGCTCGACCTTCTGGGCCCAGGGCGGTGTCGCGGCAGTGCTGGACAATACCGATACCGTGCAGTCGCATGTCGAGGACACCCTCAATGCCGGCGGCGGCCTGTGCCACGAAGAAGCTGTGCGCTTTACCGTCGAGCACAGCCGCGAAGCCATCGAGTGGCTGATCGAGCAAGGCGTGCCCTTTACCCGCGACGAGCACTACAGCGTCGACGACGGTGGCTTCGAGTTCCACCTGACCCGCGAAGGCGGCCATAGCCACCGGCGCATCATCCATGCCGCCGACGCCACCGGCGCAGCCATCTTCACCACGCTGCTGGAGCAGGCCCGTCTGCGCTCGAACATCCAGCTGCTGGAGCAGCGCGTGGCGGTCGACCTGATTACCGAACGTCGCCTCGGCCTGCCCGGCGAGCGCTGCCTGGGTGCCTATGTGCTCGACCGCAACACCGGCGAGGTGGACACCTTCGGTGCGCGCTTCACCGTGCTGGCGACTGGCGGCGCGGCCAAGGTCTACCTGTATACCAGCAACCCCGATGGTGCCTGCGGCGACGGCATCGCCATGGCCTGGCGGGCCGGTTGTCGGGTGGCGAACCTGGAGTTCAACCAGTTCCACCCGACTTGCCTGTACCACCCGCAGGCCAAGAGTTTCCTGGTCACCGAAGCCCTGCGCGGCGAAGGTGCCCTGCTGCGCCTGCCCAATGGCGAGCGCTTCATGCCACGCTTCGACCCCCGCGAAGAACTGGCCCCGCGCGACATCGTGGCCCGCGCCATCGACCACGAGATGAAGCGCCTGGGTGTGGACTGCGTGTACCTGGACATCACCCACAAGCCGGCCGACTTCATCAAGAGCCACTTCCCCACCGTGTACGAGCGCTGCCTGGCCTTCGGCATCGACATCACCCGCCAGCCGATCCCGGTAGTACCTGCGGCGCACTACACCTGCGGCGGAGTGATGGTCGACGACCGCGGCCACACCGATGTGCCGGGCCTGTATGCCATAGGTGAAACCAGCTTCACCGGCCTGCACGGTGCCAACCGCATGGCCAGCAATTCGCTGCTGGAGTGCTTCGTCTATGGCCGTGCCGCCGCGGCCGACATCCAGGCGCACCTGGATGAAGTGGTCATGCCCAAGGCCCTGCCCGGCTGGGACGCCAGCCAGGTCACCGACTCGGACGAGGACGTGATCATTGCGCACAACTGGGACGAACTGCGGCGCTTCATGTGGGACTACGTCGGCATCGTGCGCACCAGCAAGCGCCTGCAGCGAGCGCAGCACCGCATTCGCCTGCTGCTGGACGAAATCGACGAGTTCTACAGCAACTACAAGGTCAGCCGCGACCTGATCGAATTGCGCAACCTGGCGCAGGTGGCCGAGTTGATGATCCTGTCGGCCATGCAGCGCAAGGAAAGCCGCGGACTGCATTACACCCTGGATTACCCGGGGATGCTGGACGAGGCCAAGGACACCATTCTCAGCCCGATCTGAAATCGGTGTCGCGGCCTTCGCGGGCGCGCCCGCTCCCACAGGAATCCCACTGCCTTGCAGGCTTGCGCAGTACCTGTGGGAGCGGGCAGGCCCGCGAAGAAGCCAACTCGGTATGGTTTTATGCCCGGCTCACCCCTGCCCACCTGCGCCGGCTGAATTTCAACCGCACCCGCAAGCGCCGGTGCTCATCAGCCCCCAGCGCATCCCGTGGCACGCATTGGCTCTCCCCCAACCAGCGCCCCGCCCGCCCAAAGCGCAACACCACCAGCGCCGGCAACGCCACGCTGTCCCGGCACAAGCGCACCGGCTGCCAGCCACGGGCACGGCTGAACACCTGCCAGCCGCGCACATCACGGCGCAGGCCAACAACGGCATGCTCATGCGTCAGCAGAATACGTCGGGGAATGGCCCAGCCAGCGTGGGCAATACAGGCGGCGACAACAGCAAGGGCCGACCACCCGGGCAGCGGGCTCGCCCATACGGCGAACCACGCCAGTACCTGGCACCCCAGGTAGGCCGCCACCAGCAGGCGCGAGCCTTGCCAGCGGCACTCGAAGCACTCACTTGGGCTGGACACGGTCCAGGATGATGCGAACCATGCGCTGCAGCTCCGGGTCTTCGGACTCGGTGCGCTCCATGAACCAGCCGAACATGTCCTGATCCTCGCAGCTCAACAGACGCACGTAGAGTTCGCGGTCGGTTTCGTTGAGCGTGGGGTAGACTTCCTGGGTGAAAGGCACCAGCAGTACGTCCAGTTCCAGCATGCCGCGGCGGCTGTGCCAGAAAAGCCGGTTGAGTTCAGTTTGTTCGACCATGGGGCCCTCCTCGAATGGCCCGCCAGTATACAGCCAGGCGAGCGAAGCGACACCGGGCGTTGGTCTAGTCACCTACCTATTTTGTTACCGGCGTTCTATGATGGCCGCCAGTCTTTAGCCACCGCGATGACCCATGGCCGATTCCGCTTTCTTCTGCCCCCTGTCCCACGAGGGCATCCTCGCCGTCCGCGGCTCCGATGCAGGCAAGTTCCTGCAAGGCCAGCTGACCTGCAACATCAACTACCTCAGCCCGGAACACGCCAGCCTCGGCGCCCGCTGCATGGTCAAGGGGCGCATGCAGTCGAGTTTCCGCATCCTGCCCGAAGGCAACGGCTACCTGCTGGCCATGGCCAGCGAGCTGCTCGACGCCCAGCTGGCCGACCTCAAGAAGTACGCCGTGTTCTCCAAGGCGACGCTGACCGATGAAAGCGCTGCCTGGGCACGCTTCGGCCTGCAAGGCGGCGATGCGGCGCTGCAGGCCCTGGGGCTCGATGTGCCTGCGGCAGCTGGCAGCACCGTGCGCCACGACGGGTTGATCGCCATTGCCGTGTCCGCTGGCCGCGTGGAGCTGTGGGTACCGGCAGACAAAGCCGACAGCGTTCGCCAGGCGCTGGCCGCCGCACTGCCCGAAGGTAGCCTCGGCGACTGGCTGCTGGGGCAGATTCGCGCCGGGATCGGCCAGGTAATGGGGCCGACCCGCGAGCTGTTCATCCCGCAGATGATCAACCTGCAGGCCGTCGACGGCGTCAGCTTCAAGAAGGGCTGTTACACCGGTCAGGAAATCGTTGCCCGCATGCAGTACCTGGGCAAGCTCAAGCGCCGCCAGTACCGCCTGGCACTGGACCAGCAGGCCATTCCGGCCCCGGGCGCCGAGATCTTCTCGCCCACCCATGGTTCGTCGGTCGGTGAAGTGGTCATCGCTGCCAGCAACGGCACAGGCTGCGAACTGCTCGCCGTGCTCAGCGCCGAAGCGGTGAAAGACGACAACCTGCACCTGGGCAGCCTGGAAGGCCCACGCCTGCAGGTGCTGACCCTGCCCTACGAACTGGACCGCGACCGGGAAATCCAGCGTTGACCAGCCTGCCCCGCCTACGTGGCGGGGCCGCACCACCACTGCGGTAGACACGCCCATGAACAAGCTGGCCGAGATGGTTCAAGCACAGTTGCTCGATGCCATCGAAAAGGATGACCTGGTCCTGCCGACCCTGCCCGAGGTTGCCTTGAGCATCCGCGAGGCGGCGGAAGACAGCGAAATCAGCGTAGCGGCCCTGAGCAAGGTGATCGGTCGCGATGCGGCCCTTTCAGCGCGCCTGATCAAGGTCGTCAACAGCCCGCTGCTGCGCGCGGCGGTCGAGGTCACCGACCTGCACACCGCCATCACGCGGCTGGGCATCAACTACAGCTGCAACCTGGCCATTGGCCTGGTGATCGAGCAGATTTTCCACGCCCGGGCGCCGGCGGTGGAGCAGAAGTTACGTGATATCTGGGCCAACAGCCTGGATGTGGCGGGCATCAGCTACGAAATTTGCCGCCGCTTTACACAACTCAAGCCCGACCAGGCCACCCTCGGCGGGCTGGTCAACCAGATTGGCGCACTGCCGGTGCTGATCTATGCCGAAGAGCACAACGAACTGCTGTCCGATCCGGTGTGCCTGCACTATGTGATCGAGCAGATCCAGCCGGTGCTGGGCGACAAGATCCTCAAGGCCTGGGAGTTTCCGGAGCAACTGGTCAACCTGCCGAGCCAGGTGCAGGACCTGGACCGGCAGACTGACAAGATCGACTACATCGACATCGTGCAGATCGCCCGCTGCATCAGCCAGCGCGGGCGCCACCGGCCACTGGCGGCACTACCGGCATACCGCCACCTGGGCCTGCCGTACGGCACCGAGCTTGAAGTAGGTGAACTGATTGAGGCGCGGAGCATGTTGCGCTGACCGGTGTCAGCCTGTGCCGGCCTCTTCGCGGGTAAACCCGCTCCCACAGGGATAGCGCAGCCTTCAGCAGCGGCGCGGTCACTGTGGGAGCGGGTTCACCCGCGAAAGGGCTGGTACAGGCCACACATCAATCCGCGATAAAACTCACCCGCACCCGCAACCCGCCCTTCGCACCGTCATGCAGGCTCACCTGCGCCAGGTGCGCCCGGCAGATCTCGCCGACAATCGCCAAGCCAAGCCCACTGCCCTGCGCACTGCGCCGGTAGAAGCGCTCGAATACCCGCTCACGCTCGGCCTCGGGAATCCCCGGCCCGTCGTCCTCCACCTCAAGCACCGCCGGCGCCAGCACCCGCAAGATCACGTTGCCGCCAGCCGGCGTATGCGCCAAGGCATTGTCCACCAGGTTGCTCAACAGCTCGTTGAGCAGCGTCGGCTCCCCCTTCAGCCACACCGGCGCCTCGGCCTCCAGGGCCAGCGCCACCCCACGCTTGTGCGCCAGCGGTGCCATGGCCATGCCCAGCTCACGAGCCAACTGGCTCAGGTCCAGGCGCTGCGCCCCGCCTTCGGCAATCGCCCGCGCACCGTTCTCGACCCGCGCCAGCGACAGCAGCTGGTTGGCCAGGTGGGTCAGCCGGTCAGTGCCCTGGGCCGCGGACTCCAGCGTCTGCCGCCACTCCTGCGGTTCGGCCGAACGCAAGCCCAGCTCGACCCGCGCCTTCAGCGCGGCCAGCGGGGTACGCAACTCGTGGGCAGCGTCGGCGATGAACTGCGCCTGGCGCTCGAACTGGCCGCGCAAACGCTCGGTGAAATGGTTCAAAGCCCGCACCAGTGGGCCCAGCTCACGCTGCACCTGCACCACCGGCAAGGCCCGCAGGTCGTCCGGCTGGCGTTCTTCCACCGCCGTGCGCAGGCGCTCCAGCGGCCGCAAAGCGGCACTCACGGCAAACCACACCATCACCAGCGCGCCCAGCGCCAGCATCCCCAGGCGCAGCAGGGTATCGGCCATCAGGCCACGGGCCATGCGCACCCGCGCTTCCTCGGTCTCGGCCACACGGATTTCCGCCATGCCGTTCATGTTCGGCTCGCTCACCGGCTTCAGCAGGCTGACAACGCGCACGTCCTGGCCCAGGTAGGTGGCGTTGTAGAACCGCGCCAGCGCCGGGTAATCGTCGGTACGCGGTGTGCCCGGCGGCGGCGCTGGCAGGTTCTCGTAGCCGGAAATCAGCCGCTGCTGGATGTCCAGCACCTGGTAGTAGATGCGCCCGGCACTGTCGTAGGCGAAGGTGTCCAGGGCCACGTAGGGCACATCTGCGCTCAGCGAGCCGTCACGCTGGGACAGGCCTGCGGCAATGGTCCGCGCCGAGGCCAGCAGGGTCCGGTCGTAGGCGGTGTCGGCGGCCTCGCGGCCATTCCAATAAGCGCTCAGGCCACTCGCCAGCATCAACACCACCAGCAACAAGGCCAGGTTGCCGAGCAAGCGCCCACGCAGGCTGCCGTTGTCACGCATCGCGGTGCTCGAGCAGGTAGCCCAGGCCACGGAAGGTGACGATGGCCACCGGGTGGCCGTCGAGCTTCTTGCGCAGGCGGTGGATGTAGATTTCGATGGCGTCGGGGCTGGCTTCTTCGTCCAGGCCGAACACCTGGGCGGCCAGTTGCTCCTTGCTCATCACCCGGCCCGGGCGGGCGATCAGCGCTTCCAGTACGCTCTGTTCGCGCGAGGTCAGGGTCAGGTTTTCGCCACCCAGGGCGAAGCGCCGGGTGTCCAGGTCGTACACCAGCGGCCCGCAGCGTTGCTGGCGCTCGCCACCGAGCACGCTGCGCCGCAGCAGGGCCTTGACCCGTGCTTCCAGTTCGGTCAGCTCGAACGGCTTGGCCAGGTAGTCGTCGGCGCCCAGGTTCAGGCCGTGGACCCGGTCCTTGACGTCGCTGCGCGCGGTCAGCATCAGCACCGGCAGGGTCTTGCCACGGCCGCGCAGGCGCGCCAGCACCTCGAAGCCGTCCATGCGCGGCAAGCCGACATCCAGCACGGCCACGGCGTATTCCTCGCTGGCCAGGGCCAGGTCGGCGGCCACGCCGTCATGCAGCACATCCACGGTCAGGCCATGGCTTTTCAAGGCCTGGGCCACGCTTTCGGCCAGTTGCAGGTGGTCTTCGACCAGCAGCACACGCATCGGATTCTCCCTGCTCGGGTGGGACGGTGGCGCGGAGTGTACCGCTGTCGGCAGGCCTGTGAAGCCCTGTCGACAAACCTTTCACGCTGAAAGGTTAGCGAAAGGTTGGTTACCTAGCATCGCACCACGGTCGCCCTTCGCGCCGAAAAAAGCACCAGCAAGGTGCAACGAATAAGAACAATAAACGGAGCCATCAGTGATGCTGTCATCGCAGCCGCAGGCGTTCGCGCCTACCCGTTCCTTTGCCGCACGCCCCTCCGCCATCGCCAGCGCCCTTGCGCTTGCCGGTGTCGCCCCGATGAGCCAGGCCGCCTTCTTCGAAGACAGCACGGCCACCTTCGAAACCCGCAACATGTACTTCAACCGCGACTTCCGCGACGGCACCAGTGCGCAGCAATCCAAGCGCGACGAGTGGGCCCAGGGCTTCATGCTCAACTTCGAGTCTGGCTACACCGATGGCACCGTGGGCTTCGGCCTGGATGCGCTGGGCATGCTCGGCATCAAGCTCGACTCCAGCCCCGACCGCACCGACACCGGCCTGCTGCCGACCCACGATGACGGCAAGGCCGCGGACGAGTACTCCAAGCTCGGCCTGACCGGCAAGGTGAAGGTGTCGCAGACCGAACTGAAGATCGGCACGCTGATCCCCGAACTGCCGACCCTGCAGCCCAACGATGGGCGCATCCTGCCGCAAACCTTCGAAGGCGGCCTGCTCACCTCGAAGGAGGTCAAGGGCCTTACCTTCACCGGCGGCCGACTGGACAAGGCCAAGGACCGCAACGACACCAACTGGGAAGACCTGGCCCTGAACAACAAGAACGGCCGCTTCGGTGGCTCGTTCAGCGCCGACAACCTGGACCTGGCCGGCCTCGACTACCAGTTCACCGATCGCATCACCGGCAGCTACCACTTTGCCCAGCTCGACGATATCTACCGCCAGCACTTCATCGGCATGGTCGCCACCCAGCCATGGGGCCCGGGCACCTTCGGCGCCGACCTGCGCCTGGCGGTGAGTGACGACGCCGGCGCCGCCAAGGCCGGCAACATCGACAACACCACCGTCAACGGCATGCTCAGCTACGCCCTGGGCGGGCACAAGGTCAGCGCCGCCTGGCAGCAGCTGTCCGGCGACAGCGCCTTCCCGTACGTCGATGGTGCCGACCCGTACCTGGTCAACTTCGTCCAGATCAACGACTTCGCCGGCGCCGACGAGCGCTCCTGGCAGGCGCGCTACGACTACAACTTCGCCGCACTCGGCGTGCCCGGCCTGACCTTCATGACTCGCTACATCAGTGGCGACAACGTCAGCCGCGCGGCCGGTGGCGAGGGCAAGGAGTGGGAGCGCAACACCGAACTGAAGTACGTGGTACAAAGCGGCCCGTTGAAGAACGTCGCCGTGCGCCTGCGCAACGCCACCTTCCGCTCCAACTTCGCCCGCGACGCGGACGAGGTGCGGCTGCTGGTGAGCTACAGCGTGGCGCTGTGGTAACCCCATAGCGATAACTTGATAACAACAACGCTCACGGAGATAGACGATGACCTTTTCACTGCGCCGCCTCGTCCTCGCTACCGGCTGCCTGCTGCTGGCCGGCAACGCCCTCGCTGCCGAACCGAAACGCCCCGAATGCATTGCCCCCGCCTCGCCCGGCGGCGGCTTCGACCTGACCTGCAAACTGGTGCAGAGCGCCCTGGTGCAGGAAAAGATCCTCACCAAGCCGATGCGCGTCACCTACATGCCCGGCGGTGTCGGCGCGGTGGCCTACAACGCCGTGGTCGCCCAGCGCCCGGCCGATGCCGGCACCCTGGTGGCCTGGTCCAGCGGCTCGCTGCTGAACCTGGCCCAGGGCAAGTTCGGCCGCTTCGACGAAAACGCGGTGAAATGGCTGGCCGCCGTCGGCACCAGCTACGGCGCCATCGCAGTGAAAAGCGACTCGCCCTACAAGACCCTCGACGACCTGGTCGCGGCGTTGAAGAAAGACCCGAGCAAGGTGGTGATCGGCTCCGGCGGTACGGTCGGCAGCCAGGACTGGATGCAGACCGCCCTGATCGCCAAGGCCGCCGGCATCAACCCGCGTGACCTGCGCTACGTGGCCCTGGAAGGCGGCGGCGAAATCGCCACGGCGTTGCTGGGCGGGCATATCCAGGTAGGCTCGACCGACATCTCCGACTCCATGCCGCACATTCAGAGCGGCAACATGCGCATCCTCGCGGTGTTCTCGGAAAACCGCCTGGACGAGCCCGAGATGAAAGACATCCCCACCGCCAAGGAGCAGGGCTACGACATCGTCTGGCCGGTGGTACGCGGTTTCTACCTGGGGCCAAAGGTGAGCGACGAGGACTACGCCTGGTGGAAACAGTCATTCGACAAGATGCTGGCCTCGGAAGACTTCGCCAAGCTGCGTGACCAGCGCGAACTGTTCCCCTTCGCCATGACCGGTGCAGAGCTGGACGGCTATGTGAAGAAGCAAGTGGCTGACTACAAGGCACTGGCCAGGGAGTTTGGCCTGATCCAGTAAGCCACCCACGATCTTTCACCGATCCCTGTGGGAGCGGGCGTGCCCGCGAAGAAGACACCGCGGTGCCAGGCACCGGCGTTGCCGGTGTTCGCGGGCACGCCCGCTCCCACAGGGTCCGTGCTCAATGAGGACTCTCTGATGATCCTGCAACGCATCTTCGCCCTGGCCCTGCTGGCGGTGTGCGCCGCCCTGGCCGTGATGGCCTGGCCTTACCAGGCGGCGTTTTCCTATGAACCGGTGGGCCCGCGCGCCTACCCGCTGTTGATGCTCGGCCTGTTGGGCCTGGGCCTGCTGTATCTGGTGTTTCGCCCCACGCCCATCGTGCGCAAGGACGACGAACCAGAACTGGACCGCGAAACCCTGATCAAGATCACCGCCTGCGTCGGCCTGCTGATCGTTTTCGCCAGCACCTTCGAAGCCCTGGGCTTCATCCTCAGCGCCATCCTGGTCGGCGTGCCCATGGCCCGCCTGTACGGCGGCCGCTGGCTGCACAGCGCCATCGTGGTGGTGGGCATGAGCCTGTTCCTCTACTGGCTGTTCGACCGCGTGATGGACGTGCCCCTGCCCCTTGGCCTGCTGAGCGTACTGGAGAACTGACACATGGATACCTTGAGCTACCTGGGCCAGGGCTTCGGCGTCGCCCTGTCCCCCTACAACCTGGTCACCGCCCTCACCGGCACGCTGATCGGCACCGTGGTCGGCCTGCTGCCGGGCCTGGGCCCGATCAACGGCGTGGCCTTGCTGATCCCCATCGCCTTCGCCCTCGGCCTGCCGCCGGAGTCGGCGCTGATCCTGCTGGCGGCGGTGTACCTGGGCTGTGAGTACGGTGGGCGCATCAGTTCGATCCTGCTTAACATCCCCGGCGAAGCCTCGACCGTGATGACCACCCTCGATGGCTACCCGATGGCCCGCAATGGCCTGGCTGGCGTAGCGCTGTCGCTGTCGGCCTGGAGTTCGTTCATCGGTGCGCTGATCGCCACCTGCGGCATGGTGCTGTTCGCCCCGCTGCTGGCGAAATGGGCAATCGCCTTCGGCCCGGCGGAGTACTTCGTGCTGATGGTGTTCGCCATCGTCGCCCTCGGTGGCATGGCCGGCGACAAGCCGCTGAAAACCTTCATTGCCGCACTGATCGGCCTGTTCCTGTCGGCAGTCGGCATCGATGCCAACAGTGGCGTGTACCGCTTCACCGGCGACAGTGTGCATCTGGCCGACGGCATCCAGTTCGTGGTGCTGGTGCTGGGCCTGTTCTCCATCAGCGAAATCCTCCTGCTGCTGGAAAAGACCCACCATGGCCACCAGGCGATCAAGGCCACCGGGCGCATGCTGTTCAACTTCAAGGAAGCGGCCTCTGTATTCGTGGTCAACATCCGCTGCGGCCTGCTGGGCTTCATCATGGGTGTGCTGCCTGGCGCCGGTGCAACACTGGCCAGCGCCGTGGCCTACATGACCGAAAAACGCCTGGCAGGTGACAAGGGCAAGTTCGGCAAGGGCGACGCCCGCGGCCTGGCCGCCCCGGAAACCGCCATCGGCGCCTCCTGCTGTGGCGCCCTGGTACCGATGCTGACCCTGGGCGTACCCGGCTCGGGCACCACCGCGGTAATGATCGGCGCACTGACCTTGTACAACATCACCCCGGGCCCACTGCTGTTCGAACAGCAGCCAGACATCGTCTGGGGCCTGATCGCCTCGCTGTTCATCGCCAACATCATGCTGGTGATCCTCAACATCCCGATGATCCGCATCTTCACCCGCATCCTCGCCGTGCCGAACTGGGCGCTGGTGCCGGTGATCGCCATCATCACGGGGATCGGGGTGTACGCCGTGCATGCCACCACCTTCGACCTGTTCCTGATGGTCGGCATCGGCATCATGGGCTATATCCTGCGCAAGCTGGACTTCCCGCTTTCGCCGATCCTGCTCGGTTTCATCCTCGGTGGGCTGATGGAGCAGAACCTGCGCCGGGCGCTGTCGATCTCCAACGGCGAACTGGGCATCCTCTGGTCGAGCCCGATCAGCATGTCGGTATGGGTACTGACCATTTGCATGCTGACCCTGCCGCTGCTGCGCATCTGGCGCAAACGCAGCCAGCAGCGCCGGGCGATGGCCGATGCCTGATCGCTCGTTGCCGTTGTTTGTCGCGACCGGGCTGGTCGGCCTCGCTGGCGGTTTTGCCGCCAGCAAGGTCGGCTGGCCTTTGCCGTGGATGGTCGGCTCGTTGCTGGCGATCATCCTGGTACGCTGCCTGACACCCTGGCAGCTGCCGGAAATCCCCAATGGTCGCAAATGCGGGCAGTGGATCATCGGCATCGGTATCGGCCTGCACTTCACCCCGGCGGTGATCGAGCAGGTGGCCAGCCATTTCGCGCTGATCTTCTTCGGCGCGCTGTTCACCACCCTGTCCAGCGTGATCAGCGTATGGCTGTTGCGGCGCACCGGTGAAGACCGTGCCACGGCGTTCTTTGCCAGCATGCCGGGCGGTTCGGGGGAGATGGTCAACCTTGGCGCGCGCAACGGCGCGGTGCTCAGCCAGGTAGCGGCGGCGCAGAGCCTGCGCGTGCTGGCGGTAGTACTGTGCGTGCCGGCGCTGTTCAAGTTCCTGCTGGGTGACGGGGTACCGCTGAATCACACCGGCAGTGTGAGCTGGGGCTGGCTGGCGCTGATTGCGCCGCTGGGCGTTGCCGTCGCCCTGCTCTGGCAGCGCTTGCGCCAGCCCAACCCGTGGCTGTTCGGGCCATTGCTGGTGGCAGCCACCGTGAGCCTGGCGGGCAACCTGCAGATAACCCTGCCCAATGGCGCCAGCCAGATCGGCCAGTGGTTGATCGGCAGTGGCCTGGCCTGCCACTTCAACCGCGCGTTCTTCCGCCGCGCACCGTCGTTCCTGGGGCGTACCCTGGTGGCCACGGCGTTGTGCATGGCGATTGCCGGCAGCGCCGCTTGGGTATTGAGCGTGATGACCGCACTGGATCTGCGCTCGCTGACATTGGGGATGATGCCGGGCGGAATTGCCGAGATGAGCCTGACGGCAGAGACCCTGCAACTGTCGGTGCCGCTGGTGACGGCGCTGCAGGTGATGCGCTTGTTGTTCGTGCTGTTTCTGGCAGAGCCGTTGTTCCGGGTGTGGAACACCAACTCGGAATAATCGCGTCGCCTGCTTCGCGGGCTTGCCCGCTCCCACAGGGATAGCACCTGCCTTGAGGGCGGTGCAGTACCTGTGGGAGCGGGTTCACCCGCGAAGCAGGCAACGCGTTCTTTCAGGTGATCACAACGGTGGCAACGCCCAGTTGATCGGCGCCAGCCCGCGCTGCTGTAGGAAACTGTTGGTCCGGCTGAAATGCCCGCACCCCAGGAACCCACGGTAAGCCGACAACGGCGATGGGTGCACCGATTTCAGCACCAGGTGCTTGGTCCCGTCGATCAGCTTCTGCTTGCTTTGCGCATGCGAGCCCCACAGCAGGAACACCACGTTCGGGCACTGCTCGCTGACCACCTGGATGACCCGGTCGGTAAAGAACTCCCAGCCCTTCTTGGCATGCGACGCGGCATTGGCGCGCTCCACGGTCATGGTCGTGTTGAGCAACAGCACGCCCTGCTCGGCCCAGCTCTGCAGGTAGCCATGGTTGGCAATCGGGATGTTCAGGTCGCGCTGCAGCTCCTTGTAGATGTTGACCAGCGACGGTGGCGTGGCCACGCCCGGCTGCACCGAGAAGCACAGGCCATGCGCCTGGCCCGGCCCGTGGTACGGGTCCTGGCCGAGGATGACCACCTTCACCTGGTCCAGCGGCGTCGAGTTGAGCGCATTGAAGATCAGCGGCCCTGGCGGGTAGATCTCTTTGCCGGCGGCGTACTCGCCGCGCAGGAACTCGCGCAGCTGATGCATGTAGGGCTGGTCGAATTCGGCGCGCAAGGCGGCCTTCCAGCTGGGTTCGAGTTTGATGCGATCGTCGTCAGTCATGGGGCCTTCCATAAACAATGGCGCGACACTAGGTAAGCCCTTCCCGCTTGTCAAACGATCCGACCGACGACCGGCATGTTCGGCCAGGCAAGCCATACTTGTCCGATGACTTGCGCGAGGTAGTCCATGACCATTCACTGCGAGGTACTCACCGGCGCCGATGGCGCCCGCATCGGCATCGCCACCCTGGATGCGCCCAAGGCGCTCAATGCCCTGAACCTGCCGATGATCGAGGTATTGGGCGAACAGTTGCACGCCTGGGCTCGCGACCCAGGGATCGTCTGCGTGCTGCTGCGCGGCAACGGTGCCAAGGCCTTCTGTGCCGGCGGTGATGTGCGTGCGCTGGTGCAAGCCTGCCGCGACCACCCCGGCAGCGTACCCCCGCTGGCCGCCACCTTCTTCGCCGCAGAATATCGCCTGGACTTTGCCCTGCACATCTATCCCAAGCCGCTGCTGTGCTGGGGGCACGGGCATGTGCTGGGCGGCGGCATGGGCCTGCTGCAGGGCGCCAATGTACGTATCGTCACCCCCAGCAGTCGGCTGGCCATGCCGGAAATCAGCATCGGCCTGTACCCGGACGTGGGCGCCAGCTGGTTCCTTGCCCGCCTGCCGGGCAAGCTGGGGTTGTTCCTCGGCCTGACAGGCGCGCCGATCAATGCCCACGACGCCTTGGACCTGGGCCTGGCCGACCGCTTTCTGGGTGAGTACCAGCAAGAGGCGCTGATCGAAGAACTGCTGCAACTGAACTGGCAGGAACAGACTGCCCTGCAACTGAACAGCCTGCTCAAGGCCGAACAGCACCGCGCCTGCGCCGAGTTGCCCGATGCCCAGTGGCTGCCGCGGCGACAGGTAATCGATCAATTGCTCGATGTGGCCGACGCAGCCGCCGCCTGGCGTGCGCTGGAGGGGCTCAAGCACCACGACGACCCGCTGCTGGCAGATGCCGGCCAACGGTTGCATGAAGGTTGCCCGCTGACCGCACACCTGGTGTGGGAACAGATCCGCCGGGCACGCCACCTGTCGTTGGCGCAGGTGTTTCAGATGGAGTACAGCATGAGCCTGAACTGCTGCCGCCACCCGGAATTCAGCGAAGGCGTGCGTGCGCGCTTGCTGGACAAGGACAACCAGCCGCACTGGCACTGGCCCGATGTGGCGCAAGTGCCGGCGGCGGTGGTGGAGGCGCATTTTGCCAAGGTGTGGGAGGGGCGGCATCCGCTGGCGGATCTCGGGTAGCTTCGAGAAGTTGGGGCTGCCTTGCAGCCCATCGCGACACAAGGCCGCTCCTACAAGCGGATCGCGGTCCCCTGTGGGAGCGGCCTTGCGTCGCGAAAGGGGCGCACCGCGCCCCCGATTTTCAATTCACCTACCGCTGCCAGTTCCCTCCTTGCCCATGCCCACGCCGCCCGTCCCCGCGCCGGTCACCATCCCCCCGCCCGTTGGAGTGCCAACGGTCATTCTGCTGGTAGCGCTGGCTGCCACCGCGATAATCATGACGGTCCCGGTCGCGCCCATAGTCATACCGCTGGCGGTTGCCATAGTCATAGCGTGGGTTGCCATGCCACTGCTTCATCCCCGGCTGTGGATGAGACCGGTAGTGAGGCGCTGGCGCCGAGCGGTAGTAGTAGCGCGGCGCCGGCTGGTAGTAATAGCGCTGTTGCGGCGTTACGTAATAGCGGTCATAGCGGTAATAATCTGGTGATACATAACGGTCGGAGTAGTAGTGGTCCGACCGGTAATAGCCCCCGCTCTCGTAGTACGGAACGCAGGCGGAAGTCATCAGCCCCAGCAGGGCGATCAACAGGATTCGATAGGACATGGCGGCCTCCTGGACCGCTGGAGTGCCCGAACAGCGGCGCTGGCGAGCATCGATGCGAAATGCGATCATCGACATTGAATAAGACAGTGCCGCCAAGGTGCAGTGCCATTTCTGCAACAATTTGATACAGGTGAGCGGCAGCCATGCCCGACAACCAGCACTGCCCCGCTTGTGGCGCCCTCAACCAGTGCAGCCTGGCCGACCCGCTCCGGGCCACCCAGGCCTGCTGGTGTTACAGCGTGACCATCGACCCTGCCGTGCTCGAGGCCCTGCCCGCCGATCTGCGAGACAAAGCCTGCCTGTGCCCGCGCTGCGCCGCCGTCGAAGAACAACTTCGCTCCCCCGCCTCCGACTGACCGTTTGCCATGCGCCTCGACCGTTTCCTCGCCAACCTGCCCAGCCACAACCGCCAGCAAGTCCGCCTGATGCTGGCGCAACGCCGCGTGCGGGTGGATGGCCAGGTGGTCAGCGACCCGCTGGCCGAGGTGCGTGAATTCAGCCGGGTGGAGCTGGACAACCAGCTGCTGCAGGCTGGCCGCCCGGCGCGCTACCTGATGCTGCACAAGCCCGCTGGCTGCGTAAGCGCCACCCAGGACCCGCAACACCGCACCGTGCTCGACCTGCTGCCAGCCGCGTTGCGTGAGGACCTGCACATTGCCGGGCGCCTGGACTTCAACACCACCGGCCTGATGATCCTGACCAACGATGGCCAATGGTCACGGCGGCTTACCCAACCCGCGACCAAGCTGCCCAAGCACTACCTGGTGGAAACCGAGGACGAGATTGGCGAGCACTATGTGGCCAAGTTCCTGGAGGGCTTCTACTTCGCCTTCGAAGACCTCACCACCCTGCCCGCCCAACTGGACATCCTCGGGCCGCGCCAGGCGCGGCTGGCAATCGTCGAAGGGCGCTATCACCAGGTGAAGCGCATGTTCGGCCATTTCGACAACAAGGTGGTGGGGTTGCATCGGGAGAGCATGGGGGCGATCCGGCTGGACCCGGGGTTGGCGCCAGGGGCGTTTCGTGAGCTGACGGCGGATGAAATAGCCACGGTCTAGGTTGGCTGTTCCGGCCTCTTCGCGGGCTCGCCCGCTCCCACTGGTACACCACAGGCCTCCGGGCTGGAGTTACCCCTGTGGGAGCGGGCGAGCCCGCGAAGAGGCCGGAACAGACAGATCAGGGTCGTCATACGACCGCTCAGCGACAAAAGTCACATTTTCCCCCGAACGGCACTTGCGGGATCCCCGACCCACTGCTTGAATCCAAATCGTCAGTCTGCATGTGACTACCAAGTCACACCCGCAGTCGAAGACACCTTTTGCCGGCCACCCAGGGCCTTGATGCCTTGGGGCACGGCAAATTGCCCGCCAAAAACAATACCGTCGACGCAAGTGCCAAGGATCGACACAGGGCCCCCCGGTATCTCTTCAGGCAAATGCCTACCTGTCATAAAGAACGTGCACCCTAGGTGACGCGAATACCCTTTTTGCGCCAGGAGTCGATGACATGAGGCCAGAAATCGCTGTACTTGATATCCAAGGTCAGTATCGGGTTTACACGGAGTTCTATCGCGCGGATGCGGCCGAGAATACGATCATTTTGATCAATGGCTCGCTGGCCACCACGGCCTCGTTCGCACAGACGGTACGTAACCTGCACCCGCAGTTCAACGTAGTACTGTTCGACCAGCCATACGCGGGCAAATCCAAGCCGCACAATCGCCAGGAACGCTTTATCAGCAAGGAGACCGAAGCGCATATTCTCCTCGAGCTGATCGAGCACTTCCAGGCAGACCACGTGATGTCGTTCTCGTGGGGTGGCGCAAGTACGCTGCTGGCGCTGGCGCACCAGCCGCGGGGCGTGAAGAAGGCAGTGGTGAGTTCTTTCTCGCCGGTGATCAACGAACCGATGCGGGACTACCTGGACCGTGGTTGCCAGTACCTGGCCGCCTGCGACCGCTATCAGGTCGGTAACCTGGTCAACGACACCATCGGCAAGCACCTGCCGTCACTGTTCAAGCGCTTCAACTACCGCCACGTCAGCAGCCTGGACAGCCACGAGTACGCGCAGATGCACTTCCACATCAACGAGGTGCTGCAACATGACCTGGAGCGGGCGCTGGATGGTGCACGCAATATCGACATCCCGGTGCTGTTCATCAACGGCGACCGTGACGAGTACACCACGGTCGAAGATGCGCGGCAGTTCAGCAAGCACGTGGGTCGCAGCCACTTCAGCGTGATCCGCGATGCAGGCCACTTCCTGGACATGGAAAACAAGACCGCTTGCGAGAACACCCGCAGCGTCATGCTGGGGTTCCTGAAGCCAACCATGCGTGAACCTCGTCAACGTTACCAGCCGGTAAAACAGGGGCAGCATGCATTGGCCATCTGAGCAGCTCGGCGTCCTGTGGATGAGACCCGCAAGCCAGGGGGCGCCGACAAGCTTTTTTATAACTTGGGCTTCTAATTCGTTGAGGGTTCTGGTAAAAAGTGCTGCGCAAACGCGGGTATAGTTTAGTGGCAAAACGAAAGCTTCCCAAGCTTTAGTTGAGGGTTCGATTCCCTCTACCCGCTCCACATCGCATTCCCGCATGGCGTTCCCGCAACGTCATCGCTGTCAAAAGGAGCCCAGGCTCCTTTTTTCGTTTCTCCCCTCCCTTTGACCTGCCCCATGGCCATTTGCCGGCCGATCCGCTTCAATGCGTGGATGGATTCGTGAAGCATTTCGAAAGGACGACGCATGTTTCTCTCCCGCTGGCTACCGGGCCTTGCCAACCTGCTGCACTACCGCCGCGAGTGGTTCCACGCCGACCTGCAGGCCGGCCTCTCGGTGGCGGCGATCCAGATTCCCATTGCCATCGCCTACGCGCAGATCGTCGGCCTGCCGCCGCAGTACGGCCTGTACGCCTGTGTGCTGCCGATGATGGTCTACGCCCTGATCGGCAGCTCGCGCCAGTTGATGGTAGGCCCTGACGCCGCCACCTGCGCGATGATCGCCGGCGCCGTGGCGCCGTTGGCCATGGGCGAGCCGCACCGCATTGCCGAACTGTCGGTGATCGTCACCTTGCTGGTCGGGGTAATGCTGATCGCGGCCGGGGTGGCCCGGGCCGGGTTCATCGCCAGCTTCTTCTCGCGGCCGATCCTGATCGGCTATCTCAACGGTATCGGCCTGAGCCTGATCGCCGGGCAGTTGTCCAAGGTGGTGGGGTTCAAGATCGAGGGCGACGGCTTCATCCTCAGCCTGATCAACTTCTTCCAGCGCCTGGGGGAAATCCACTGGGTGACGCTGCTCATCGGCCTCGCCGCACTGGGCCTGCTGATCTGGCTGCCACGGCGCTACCCCCGCCTGCCCGCGGCGCTAACGGTAGTGGCGTTGTTCATGCTGCTGGTCGGCCTGCTCGGCCTCGACCGCTTCGGCGTCGCCATTCTCGGCCCGGTGCCTGCCGGCATCCCGCAGCTGGCCTGGCCACACAGTAACCTGACAGAAATGAAAAGCCTGCTGCGCGACGCCCTGGGTATCGCCACCGTCAGCTTCTGCAGCGCCATGCTCACCGCACGCAGCTTTGCCGCCCGGCACGGCTACGCGATCAACGCCAACCACGAATTCGTCGCCCTGGGCGTAAGCAACCTGGCTGCCGGCGTTTCCCAGGGTTTTGCCATCAGCGGCGCAGACTCGCGCACGGCGGTCAACGACATGGTCGGTGGCAAGAGCCAGCTGGTGGGCATCATCGCCGCGCTGGTCATCGCCCTGATCCTGCTGTTCTTCACCGCACCGATGGCGTGGATCCCGCAGGCCGCGCTGGGCGCCGTGCTGCTGATGGCCGGCTGGGGGCTGATCGACATCAAGTCGCTGGGGCACATTCGCCGCCTGAGCCGCTTCGAGTTCTGGCTGTGCCTGCTGACCACGGTCGGCGTGCTGAGCCTGGGCGTACTGCCCGGTATCGTGTTTGCCGTGACCCTGGCGATCCTGCGCCTGCTGTACAGCATCTATCAGCCCACCGATGCGGTGCTGGGCTGGCTGCCGGGCACCGAAGGCCAGGTGGACATCCGCAAACACAAGGATGCCCGCACCGTGCCAGGCCTGGTGGTGTACCGCTTCGACGACGCGATCCTGTTCTTCAACGCCGACTACTTCAAGATGCGCCTGCTCGAGGCGGTGCAGAGCCAGGACCAGCCCAAGGCCGTGCTGTTCGATGCCGAAGCGGTAACCAGCATCGACGTCAGCGGTATCGCCGCCCTGCGCGAAGTGCGCGACACCCTGGCCGCCCAGGGCATCTTCTTCGCCATCGCCCGCGCCCGCGGCACCTTCCTGCGCATGCTGGTGCGCTCGGGGATGGCCCGCGAGATGGAAGACAAACTGCTGTTCGGCTCGGTGCGGGCGGGCATTCGCGCCTATCGGGTTTGGCGTAACAGGAGTCGCAGTGAGAGGACACCTGCACAAGTTCAGGATCCGACGCAGGTCCCTTTGTAGGAGCAACCTAGTGCCAGTACGCATGCATTCATCAGTATCCCAACCTCTCCAGCATCACCACCTCAGGCTCCGCCGGACGCTGATAGAACCGTAGCAACGCCCCCGTGCGGTTGGTAAAGATCCCGTCGACACCCGCCTTCATCGCCTTGTCGAAGTCCACCGGTTCGTCGAGGGTGTACGCATGCACCAGCAAATCCCGCGCCTGGCTGGCCTGGTTCATCCAGGGCTGGATCAGGTCGGCATAGCTCTGTTCGCCCAGATGAGTGCGCATGGCAGAAGGCCCCGTACCGACCGCACCGCCCTGCCTGGCCTGATCGAGCCAGCGCAGGAATTCTGCCTGGTCCTTCGGCTGCTGACGGGCATAGAACGCGGCCTTGTCGGTTTCACCCGAGTCAGCGAAATCCTGCCCGGAAGCGGGCTCGATGGTTTTTGTCCCCACCCACAGCAGGAGTACCTTCGGCACCTGCGGCATTGCCTCGTGCAGCAACGCCAGGCTGTTGCGGTCGAAGGTCTGCAACACCACACGGCCTGGCCGGTCGAGCCAGCCGCGGGCTGCGAGGCGCGCCTTCAGGTCCTGCTCGATACCCGGGAACTGCTTGGGGACCTTGGTCTCGATGTACAACCCGGGGTGCCGCTCGGGGTTGCCTTCAGCGATGTCGATGACCTCGTCCAGGGTGAGGATCGGCAGTTTGCGGAAAGAAGCCCGGGCGCGCGCCGGGTAGGCCTGGTTGAACCAGCTGCCAGCATCCAGCGACTTCAGTTCGGCGAGCGTGAAGGCGCTGACCGGGCTGTCCTTTCGCTCCGGGAAGCGCTCGGCGACATCGCTGGTACGCGACAGCACATCGTCATGGACCACCACCAGCACGCCGTCACTGCTGCGTTGCAGGTCGAGTTCCAGGTAGTCGGCGCCCTGGTCGCGGGCCAGCAGGTATGCTGGGGTGGTGGATTCCGGGGCATCGTACGAGGCGCCGCGGTGGGCGATCACCGCCGGGTGCGCAATGCCGTGGGCGGTGGCCAGGGCCTTGCCATTGCTGGCGGAAGCGGCCGATACAGTGAGCAAAGCGGTCAAAGCCAAGAAACTGAACATGGGATTGCGCATGGATAAGTCCTTTATCGTTCTGTGAACCTTGCGCTGCCTGTTCTGGCCTCTTCTCGGGCACGCCCGCTCCCACAGGTACTGCACTGAATTCAAGGGCAGTGTGATTCCTGTGGGAGCGGGCGTGCCCGCGAAGGGGCCGGCATTGCCGACACAAGGCCCTTGCCTGGATACAACCCTCGCACACCTTGCATGACATGCTAAAGTCGCCCCCGTTCCCGCTCCACCCAACGGACCCCAGCATGCCCGCACTAGACGCTACCCTCACCCCCTGGCCGGAACTCGCCGCCCGCCACCCTTGCGACGCCCTGCTGCTGGGCAACGGCGCCAGCCGCGTGCTGTGGAAGCCGTTCGGCTACTTCTCGCTGTTCGAGGAAGCGCAACGTGCCGGCCGCAAGAAAGGCCTGGCCGTGAGCGACCAGGCACTGTTCAAGTCGCTGGGTACGGAACTGTTCGAGCCGGTGCTCAGCGCCCTCAACACCACCGTGCGCACCAACGCCGCGCTGGCCATCAACTCCACCGCGCCGCTGAACCGCTACTACTCGATCAAGGAAGCGCTGATACACGCCGTACGCACGGTGCACCTGCCGTGGCCACTCATGCCGGCCACGACCCTGGCAACCCTCAACCAGGCCCTGCGCGGCTACCGCAGCGTCTACACCAGCAACTACGACCTGCTGCTACCGTGGGCCGTGCAACACGCCCCGCACGGCTTCGCCGAACTGTTCGACGAGCAAGGCTTCTTCGACGTGCGCCGCACCAACGGCGAAGGCACGCGGGTGCTGCATCTGCATGGCGGCCTGCACCTGCTCAAGCTGCCCGACGGCACCACCCGCCAACGCAGCGCCGACAGCGCCGAACTGCTCGATGGTTTTGCCGTGAACATCCCGGGCGAAGTGCCGCTGTTCATCAACGAAGACCGCAGCGACGAGAAACTGCGCGCCATCCGCAACTCTGACTACCTGGGCTGGTGCCTGGGGCAACTGGCGCGGGAAAGCCAGGGGCTATGCCTGTTCGGGCTGCACCTGGACAGCTGTGACCAGCATCTGCTCGAAGCCATCCGACAGGCCCGACCGATGCATCTGTCGATTGCCATAAGGCCGTTGAGCGAGGCATCGGTGATCAACCAGAAGCAGCATTTTGTCGACAGGTTCGGGGATATGCCCGGGACCGTGCTGCATTTCTTCGATGCCAGTACGCATCCGTTGGGGCAAGCAGCGTTGGCTATTGAAGCACCGCTCACCCACAGGTGAAGTGGACCAATTGGGGGCCGCTTTGCGGCCCATCGCCGGCAAGCCAGCTCCCACAGGGATCGCGCAACTCCTGATTCTGCGCGGTGCCTGTGGGAGCTGGCTTGCCTGCGATGGGCTGCGTAGCAGCCCCGTTTACGCTATCTGTCAGGCATCAGGGCGCCGACGCGGTTGTCACCTGCACGGCCGGGCCAACTGCAATCGGCTCGGGCATCGCTACATCGCCGCCCAGCTGGCGGATCTGCCGAATCTGCTGAACCCTGTTCAGGTTTTCCCAGGCGACGGGATAGTGCCCCGGCGACAACTCGATCGCGCTGCGGAAGAACTGCTCAGCCACATCCAGCTTGCCTTCCACCAGGCAGACATAGCCGACATCATTGCTGGCCTCGGCACGCTTTTCGACCTGTTCGAAGGCAGACACCGCCTCCTCATAGCGCCCCATGCGAGCCAGCAGCAACCCATAGTTGCGCCAAAGCGGTTTGTAGGTGCCGTCGTAGCTCACACCACGCTTGTACCGGAGCTCGGCATCGGCCCATTGCCCGGCCATGTAGTAGGAATACCCCAGGCTGTTCTGCACCAACGCCGAACGCGGATCGATGAGCTCGGCCAGGCGGTAGTAGGTCTGCGCCTCGGCGAAGTTGTCGGCCAGATCCGCGAGCACCCCCAGCCCGTTATACGCCTTGAGCGGTGACTTGCTGTCGACCCTGAGCGCAGCCGCCCCTGTCTGGGTGTTGGCCGCGTCCCTGGCGAAGCGTTTCTGATCCACGGCAACTGCCTTCAACAGCATCACCTTGGCCTGCTCATGTTTACGCATGGACAGGTTCAGCAGGCCCATTTCCGTCAAGGCATCGGGGTTTTCAGGTGCCTTGCTCAGTACCTCGGTGAAGGCCATCTCGGCAAGCTGGTTATTGCCCCGTTCGCGGTGGATACGACCAACCCAGACCAGGGCCTCATAACGTTCGGGCGCCAGCTCGAGGACGCGCAGGTACTGGTACAGCGCCTGGTCCAGGTCACCGGCCTGGTAAGCCATAGCAGCCATCTGCATCGCCTGGTCGGGCGAGTTGCTCTGCGACTGCACCTGATAGAGCACCGAATTGCCAGCGGAGTAGACAGAACGCACCCCATTCAAGTCTGGCCCAGTGCTCTGGCAACCCGAGAGCACGGCTATCATGGTCAACAGCAAGCTGATCCTGTTCATGTCATGGATTCCCGAACGTTTTAAGTATCCCGATGATCACCGGGCCGATGGCAACCAGAAAAAAGCTTGGCCACAGACAGAAAATTAGCGGAAAAACCAGCTTTGTTCCGATTTTCGCGCCCATTTCCTCGGCGGCCTGCATGCGCCGGTCACGAAACTCCTCGGCATAGATGCGCAAGGTGGCCGCTACGCTGGTACCGAAGCGGATGCTCTGGGCCAACAGGCTGACCAGACCCTGGATGTCTTCCAGGCCGGTGCGGTCCGCCAGTTGTCTGAGCGCTTCGGTACTGGAAATGCCGGCGCGGATCTGTGCATTGACCAAGGCCAGTTCCTCGGCCAGCTCGGCCTGGCTGACCGACATTTCTTCAGCCACCCGCTCGATGGCCTGGGGCAACGCTAGGCCCGACTCCACGCAAACCACCATCAGGTCCAGGGCATCAGGGAAGGCTGCACGCAACCGACCTTGCCGAGCATTCTTTCGCTTGTCGACATAGATTGCCGGCAGAAGCCATCCGACGGCCGCTCCCATGGCCACCAATCCCATGCCCATCATCAGGGAAAGGTTTGGAACCAGTGGCAGTACCAACAGCGAGACGCCTACCAGCAGCAACGGCAACAGCAAACGCACCGCCCAATACACCTGTACCGCCGACGCCGAACCATAACCCGCGTGGGTCAACAGGGTTCGAGTAGCCGACACCTGCCCATCCGTAGACGGGGTAACGCGCCGACCAACCCGCTCCAGTAGAAGCTGAAGGTTGCCTGGCGCCTCTCGCCCGGCCGCAGCGCTGGAGTGATCACGCTTGATCAGTGCAAGACGACGCTGCAGTGGGCTCTGCAAACCCTGCACCAGTAACGTCACAGTGATAACGGCAATGACCGTGCTTACCCCGATCGCACCGACGATCAGCAAGCGTGCCAATGCCTCGTTGTCCGTCACCCCACTCAATAAACCGAGCAAATAGTCCATGACCGACGCCCCCATGCGAGAACTGCCTAAATCTGGATACGGATAATCTTACGAATCCAGAAAATCCCCACCAACATGGAGCCAAAAGCCCCCATGACCAACTTTTGCCCAGTAGGATCCTTGATCAGCATCGTCAGATAATTTGGGCTCGTGATAATGATCGCTGCCGCCAGCAGGAAGGGAATGGCCACCAGCACCCAAGCCGACATACGCCCTTCGGCCGACATTGTCTTGATCTTGCGCTGAAAGCGGAAACGCCCGCGTATCAAATTGCTCAAGCGCTCCAGTACCTCTGTCAGGTTGCCGCCAGTCTCACGGTGAATAAGGATCGAGGTGACCAGCATCATCACTGTCATGCTTGGCATCCGCTCTAGCAGGCCAAGCATGGCCCGGCGCACATCATTACCGTAGTTGATATCGGCGAAGGTCAGGCCAAACTCATGCGCCACCGGCCCCTTGTGCTCATCTGCCACCAGACGCAGGGTTTCATTAAAAGGGTGCCCGGCGCGCAATGCCCGGCACATAGCTTCCAGCGCATCCGGCAAGCCCTCTTCAAACTTGGCGAAACGCTTGCCACGGTCACGGGTAATTTTCAGCAGCGGCAGCCAGAACGCCACGAACGCTGCCGCCAGCGCCAGCCACCAGTAAGGAAAGAACATCCAAGCCAGCATCCCGGCAGCAGCTGCCAGCGCCAACCCCAGCAGTAGTACCCGATAGGCCCGGTACTCATGCCCGGCCTGCTCGATCATTTGAGTCAGCGTCGCCATGAAGGGCAATTGCTCGAGCCGCGCCTCCAGCGGCGACAGGCGTGTCAGGTATTTCTGCCGCAGCACGGTCTGCATGTTCGGCAGATGACTTGCCCGCTCCAGGAGCACAAGTCGACTGCGGATACGCTTGCGTACCTTGCCCGCCTCGCCGAACACTGGCACTGCCAATCCTTGGCTGAGGAGAAACACGGCAACGAACACCATGCCAAGAAACATCAGGATGAATTCACCGGGTATCTGGCTCATGGCTGACGAGCCTCCATCCATTCAGGCCTGAACATCGTCAGCGGCAACTCGATCCCGCGCTTGGCCAAGGAATCGCGAAACGCTGGGACCATGCCGCTTGGCCGGAAGTCACCTAGCACCTGGCCCTGCTCGCCCACACCATTGCGGACAAAAGAGAAGATCTCGGTCATGGTGATGATTTCACCCTCCATGCCGTTGATCTCCTGCACGCTTACCAACCGTCGCTTCCCGTCTTCCTGCCGCTCCAGCTGGATCACCACATCGATGGCCGATGCGATCTGTTGACGCATGGCCTTGATCGGGAACGTGGCACCAGACATCAAAACCATGTTCTCGACCCGGCCCAACGCATCGCGCGCGGTATTGGCGTGGATCGTGGTCAGCGAGCCATCGTGGCCGGTGTTCATCGCCGTCAGCATGTCCAGCGCCTCGGCGCCGCGCACCTCACCGATCACGATACGGTCCGGGCGCATCCGCAGGCTGTTGCGCACCAGCTCACGCTGGCCCACCTCGCCACGTCCCTCGATGTTCGCCGGCCGTGTTTCCAGGCGCACCACATGTGGCTGCTGCAGTTGCAGCTCGGCTGAGTCCTCGATGGTGACGATGCGCTCGTTGTGGGGAATGAAACTGGACAGCACATTGAGCATGGTGGTCTTGCCGCAGCCGGTGCCGCCGGAGATCAGCACGTTCAGCCGCCCCCGCACGATCGCCTTGAGCAGCAAGGCGATGGCCGGGGTCAGGGCGCCCGCCTGGATCAGGCTGTCGACATTGAGCAGGTCCACCGCAAAGCGGCGGATCGAGATACTTGGCCCGTCGATGGCCAGCGGCGGGATGATCGCATTGACCCGTGAACCATCCTTGAGCCGTGCGTCGACCAACGGCGAAGACTCGTCGATACGCCGGCCGAGGCTGGAAACAATGCGGTCGATGATATTCAGCAGGTGCTGATCATCGCGAAAACGCACATCGGTGCGCTGCAACTTGCCGAACCGTTCGACGTATACCGAGTCATGGCCGTTGACCAGAATGTCGGACACCGTATGGTCGGCCAGCAGCGGCTCCAACGGGCCAAGGCCAAGCACTTCGTCGGTGATCTGCTTGATGATCAACTGGCGGCTGGCAGAGCTCACCGGCGCCGAATGCTCATCGAGCAGACGCTGGCAGATATCGCGGATCTGCCGCACGGCCTCGGCCTGCTCGAGCGAATCGAGCAAGGACAGGTCCATGACCTTGAGCAGTTGCTGATAGGTCTTCTCCCGCCACTCGGCTTCCACCGATGTGACCTGGCTTTTCGTTTCAAACAGGACATCCGGTGCCGAATGTTCCCACGCCATCAGCGCCTCTGCCGGGTCCTTCGCGCCTCCACCCTGCTTCGACGGCGTCGATGCCTCGGGGGTGGCTGCCTGTTTGCGCAAACGGTTACGGAAATCGCTAAGCATGGTTCACCCCCGAAAAACACGCTTGAAGGCGCGTTTGAACAGCCCGTTTTCAGTGTCCACCTGCTTGCCAACCAATTCCTCGGCCAGCCCACGCAGCGCCTGGGTGATCGCGGAGCGA
This sequence comes from Pseudomonas asiatica, assembly GCF_040214835.1. NCBI lineage: Bacteria > Pseudomonadati > Pseudomonadota > Gammaproteobacteria > Pseudomonadales > Pseudomonadaceae > Pseudomonas > Pseudomonas asiatica. Next base: position 4,719,201 of record NZ_CP157874.1, read on the forward strand.
GGTGCTTGCAGACCTAATGGCACACCTGTGTTCTGGCTCTGGTTGATGACGCTGAAGTCATTCGGCAGTTTCACGATATTGGTGCAGCGCAGCGCCTCGCCAATATCCTTGAGGCTGACCGGTGCTGCCTTGTCGTAGCGGTTGACCACCACCTCCAGCTGATTGCCGCGTACGCCCAGGTCATCGCGCAGAATGCGCGCCAGGGAACTGGCGTCGCGCAGGTGGTTGACACTCTGCTGCACCACGACGTACACCCGGTCGGCCTGCTCCAGCACCGAAGCGGTGATGTGATCGATCTGCCGCGGCAAGTCCGTCACCACCCAGTCATAGTTGGCCCGCGCCAGCTGCAGCAGCGCATCGAGCTGTTCGGCCTGGACATCCTGCGGCAGGCACAGCTCATTGGCGCGGCTGCCAAGCACATGCAAGGACGGGCTGAAATGGCTGCAGAAGCCGCGCAGTGCAACACCATCCATTTCTTTTATCTGCTGCAACACGTCCAGTTGGCTGTGCGACTGCGCCACATCCAGATGATGCGACACGCTGCCAAACTGCAGGTCCAGGTCAAGCAACAGGGCGTTGCCCTTGAGGCTGAGCTGATGCGCCAGGTTGCAGGCCAGCACAGTGCCGCCGGAGCCCCCCTTGGCATTCATCACCGCGACCAGTTTGCCTGTTGCCGTGCTGTTGGTCTGGGTTTCCATGACCATACGGTTCAAGGCAGCGATAAGCTCCGTGGCAACGATAGGCTCTGGCAGAAAATCGCGCGCACCGGCCTGCATCGCCAGGCGCATGCCTTCCCGATCGTCCAGCAGGCCACACACCAACAGCGGCGGGCGCTCATGTGCCGGGCGTTGCAACAGGGCCGCCAGCTCCTCACGCCACAGCTGGCCAACGCGCAGCAGCAAGAAATCGGGCATCCGGTCCAGCCCGTACAGAGGGTCGCAATGCCCATTGCTCACCTGGCGAACATTCACCTCCAGACCCGAGATGCGCTGACAGATTTCTTGCAACTGACGCAAGGCCAAGGCGTCCGAGCTGCTGATCAACAGACGCATCCCGGGCTTGATGGAGGTTGCGGATACAGAAGATTCCCTAAGATTCAGCATGGCGTGATCTCCGGTACGACACCCGCCCCGGTATGACGCCCGAGGCTCTCGCGAGGTAAGGTCGCCTTGAATACTGGCAAGGTAATGGGCACGCCAAACCCTGGAATAAACAGGCTGAATTGAAAGTTCTGCAGCGTCAGTTGCACATAGCGGACAGCGGCAAACCCGGTGGCGCTCACCAGATCACCGGGGTTGGCGACCTGTGCACCGTTCTTGTCCAGGTAACGCAGAGTCAGGTCCGAGGTGTCCAGACCGGCCAGCAGGCTGCTGGCACCACTGTCGCCCGCAGTGTTGAATATCGCCCGGCGCAGCACCACCGGATCGCTGATATTGCACACCGCCGCCAGACGTGCACCACGCCGAACGGACTCATTCAGCACGTTCACGGTGTAGTACAGCCGGCCTATTTCCAGCACCCCGAACAGCAGCGTGAACATCAACGCACTGACGATGGCGAACTCCACCACGTAAACGCCCTGCATGCCTCTGCGCTTCATCACAGTGCCCTCATCACGGTGGTGGCGACCAACGGGAAGTTCAGTGCCGTGCCGTTGCCGATAAACGCCGGAATACCGCTGGCTATCAGCGGGGAAAAGACCGCGCTGATGGTCACCTGCACGTGGTCGTTGGTGCCCGCCACCTTGGCCACCTGCACGGTGGTATTGGCCGGCATCCCGGTCAGGCTGCAGGGCGGCGCGGAAGGTGCACCGTACACCGCCACTTTCTTGGTCATGCACTCGAGGTCGGCGCTCACCTCGACCTTGCCAAGGGTCGAGTTCCAGGCCTGGCTGGCGACAAAGCGCGCTGCATCCCGGCTGCCCTGCAGCAGGCTGTTGTACTGATAGAGCATGCGGCCAAATTCGCCAAAGGCCAGCAAGGTCAGGAGCAACAGTGGCAGAGTGATGGTGAACTCGACGATTGCCACCCCTTGCTGACGCTGCGCACGCTTGAGCCGATAAAGTTCCATGACACGCTCCTAGGAGTCGGTGCTCGGTGTGCCACTGCCACTGATAAAGGTTTTGTACAGCTGGATGATCTGCGGGCCGGAATCGTCTTGCGGTGTAGGTCCTGGCACGCCGTCACCCTCGCATTGCTTGACGAACTGGCCGAAGATCTGCGAATCCCCACCCGAGTTGTCGGCCGGCTGCACTACATAGAAGCAACCGAAACCGATGACTGGAATTGACGATGCCCCTGAGTTCTTGCCCGAGCAGTCCCCCACCACGATCTTCAGCATCCGCCGCTCAAAAACCCCGCTCGACTGGCACCCCGCCCCTCCACCTCCGACACATGCAGCTGTCTGAGCGGCATAGTCGTTGTAGTCGAACAGCGGCGTGCCGCCGGCCGAGAGGTTGCCATTATTCGAAGTGACAGGTTGGCCCTGGTGCTCCACCCGGTGAGGCGTGGTTTTGTCGTTGTACTTCATTTCCGGGTTGCTGTAGTTCGTCACCAGGTCAGGCGGATAGTCCGAACTACTAAGTGACCCGGAGTACTGACCGAAGCGCGTGTTCAAGCCTTTGACCGATGGGCCAACCGTGTTGCCAGGCTTGGTGGCGACATTGTCACCGACATTGCGGCATACCGAACCGCCTCCGGCCATCAGGTCGCCAATGGTCTTGCCGCCAGAGCCAAAATCGAGCAACTGGAAGTTACCCGGACCAATCGGGTCGCTGTTCTTGGAAGCTGATTTCAAGACCTCCAGGTCACCAAAGCGATACCCCCAGAACATGCCGGCATCGGGGTTGTATTGAGCCGGGTTGCCACACACCAGCAGCGGCGCCAGATCACATGGGCTGGTCGGGCTCGGTCCGGCGGTGGCAATCGCCGTGACTTGCTTGGCTCCCACGCCACCGTCACCGAATGACTGGGCGAAACTCCAGAAAAAACCCGCCAGTGAATAATTCGCTACCGAGACCCGCACATAGGTGGCATTGGCCGGCCCTGGGAAGGAGAAAGGCCCATAGACGTTGTCTGCCAGTTCCACCATCGCAAACCCGCCAGGGTTGCCGCCGATTGCCGTTGCCAGCTCCTGGTTGCCCAAAGCACTGGCATTTTTTTGCAGGGTAGAGAGCGCGGCATCACGTGCGGTAGTGGCAGCATTGCCAGCGCCCATTACCTGGCTCAGGGTTTTTGCGCCACTGAGGGCGGCGGCATCCACGGCATTCTGTAGTCGGGTCTTGTTCAACAACATGTGACCGCCATCGAGCACCAACGCGGCCATCATCAGTATCGCCAACAGGGCGATCACGATGATGACAGTTACTGCCCCCCGCTGTTGGCCTGGCGGCGCGGTGAACATCCGTTGAGTTCGAGGAGTCATGATCACGCCCTCAATCAGCGAGTTGAATCAGTGACTTGGATCTGGATCGGCTGACCGACCTGCTGCGCATCGCCAGTCACCCCCCTATAACCATTGATCACCTTCTCCAGCAACGGCCCATCGGCGCCAGCAGCAGGCAGTTCAGTACCTGGATTGGCAGCCACCTGCTTGTCAGCAATCTGCTGGTAGGTAGTCTGGTAGACGCTGTAGCCCAGCGGGCCAACGCGCCCTTCGTCGTACGACATGCAACCGGACAACCCCGACAGCAGCGCGCAACACACGATCATGGTTCTCATGCTGGTTCTCTCCGATCAGTTCAGATCATGGCCAAAGTTGCCACCGCTGACGCCGAGGCTGACGGGCACCGAGCGCCCGGGCTCACTGCTCTTGGTCTTGCCAAGCAGGTAGAAGTCCAGGTCACTGGGTTCGACGAATTTCTCGGTGGGCAGGCGCACCGCCTTGGCATCCACAGGCTTGGCGAGGTGCGGCGTCACCAGGATCACCAGTTCGGTCTCACCGTTGATGAACGACTGGCTGCGGAACAGGTGCCCGAGTATCGGCAGGTCCCCCAGCCCGGGGAAACGGCTGACGAAATCGCGGGTGTTTTCACTGATCAGACCGGCGATGGCGATGGTCTGGCCATTGCCCAGTTCGACCGTGGACTCGGCGCTGCGCTTGGTCAGCGACGGGATGACCTGGGTAACACCATCGCCCAGAATACTGTTCAGTCCCGTGTCGAGTACCAGCGAGTTGACGTTGGAAAGCTCGCTTACCGAGACATTCAGGTTGAGGTTGATACGCCCGGATTCGAGCACCACCGGCAGGAACTTCACGCCGACACCGAATTCCTTGTATTCGATGGTGATGCCATCATCCTCGGTGATCGGGATCGGGAACTCGCCACCGGAAATGAACTCGGCCTGCTGGCCGGTCAGCGTGGTGAGAGTGGGCTCGGCCAGCACTTTGGCCGAACCATTGTCCTTGGACGCTTCCAGCACCACATTGAACAGGAAATCGTCGGACAGGAACTGGGCGAACAAACCTTTGCCGCCACCAATCAGCGAACCTGGCGAAAGGATCGACCCGCCGCCTGGAGTCAGGCCCAGCCCTTGGCCATTGTTGAACCCGCCACCGCTCCAATTGCCGGATGAGCCAAGGGCATTGAAGCGCACGTTGAGATTCTTGATCAGGCTGCGCTGCATCTCGGCCACTTTCACTTCCAACATCACCTGCTGGCTGCCACCGACGCTGAGCAGGTTGATCACCTCCAGCGACTGGGCCGGTGCCGCTTCAGCGGCTTCACCCTTGCCTTGCACCACGCTCGAGGTTTGCGCGGCATAGGTCTTGGCGACCTTCATTGCCGTGTCCATGGCAGCGGCGCTGCGCACCTGGCCACGCAGTACCAGCGCGCCCTGGGCGCTGAACACTTCGATGTTCTCCTCGGGCAGCAACTGGTGCAGTTTGGTCTTGAGCCCGGTGAGGTCATGCACGACCTCCACATCCATGGTCTCGATCAAGCGGTTGTTGTTGTCCCACAGCAGCACGTTGGTAGTGCCCAGGGAACGGCCGAGCAGGTAGAGCTGGGTCGGGCTGGTGATCAGGATATCGGCGATATCCGGATTGCCGACCGAGATTTTCCTCACCGGCGTACGAGCGCTGATCGTACGCGACTTGTAGATGGGTACCTGGATCATATTGGTGTTGGCCGCCGGCATGGCGCTGTATCCCGATCCCGGTTCTGCAGCCTGCGTCACACCGACGAACAGCAGCTGCGTACCCAGCCCGCACAACAGGTACATCCCTAATCTCTGCAAAGTATTCATGCACAACTCCTTGCGAGGTGTTCTTGTTCCTGCCGAAAGTTAGCCATTCGGACGCCAGCTGCTTTAGAACCGCGCTTTCGCTACTTCAACTTCAGTCCCGCGGATGATGGTGACCGAGCCACCTTCACTACTACGATTTACCACCGGTCTCGGTTGGGGTTTGAATGCTGGCGTTGCAGCCTTCACCGGCTCGACAGCGGCTAAGGCTGGCGCCTGCTTCTGAGCGTCCAGCGGATTGCGCAGGGCCAGTTGCAACTTGCCTTCGGATTGCGCCCTGACCAGCACCTCGGCCTCTTTGGCCGACATTTCCAGGGTCACGGCACGTACCACCACCGGCTGGGTCTTGTCCGTCCCCGCTGTCTGGTCCACAGCCAATACCCGGAGGTCCTGGAGGATGGTTCTGGACTCAGCGTCATTACTACCGCCATTGCTTTGCTTGGTAGCCAGAACATCGACCCGGTTACCCGGCAACAGGAACCCGCCCACCCCGACCACGTCATCCACACGCACCGAAATGGCGCGCTTGTCTGGAGCAATCAGCGAAGCCAGGGTACTGCCACCCAGGTGCTCGGCCAGGCGAGCGCTACGCAGCACATCGCCGCGCAACAATGCAAAAGTGGCAATCTTGCCAACCACCTTTTCATTGCTGTCAAAGGCATCATCAGGTACCGCATCCTTGGGCATGCGCACGATGGCGACTTGCTGCGCCTCGATCATCTGCCCGAACGGGATCTCCACCGTGGCGACCACCACGTTCTTCATGTTGTCATCCGGGGCGGCGTTGAGCCGACCATTGAGCCAGTTGTTGGCCATCAAGGCGGCGCCAAGCCCCAAGGACAGGGAAACGGCAACCAGGATCAGCGTACGGGCACTCATGTCTGCATCTCCTCATCCAAGGAAGTCGATCTGCACGAAGTAGCTTTGCCAGGCCCATTTCAGCTCCTGAGGCGACAGCGGACCATCGCCGCCCAGGTAACGCTGGCGGTCGAGCGCCATGTTCAGCAGGTCGCGAGGGTGGCAGGGCACCAGCGGCACGCCTTCGGCCTCGTACAGCGCCTGTAACGCGTAACGCAACAGCAGCGGGTCGTAATCCAGGCCCAGGCGTTCGCATTCCTGGCGCCAGATGCGTTCGTACTCATCGACTTTCAGGTAGCTGAACTGCAGCTTGTAGCCAATGCGCCGCAAGAAGGCCTCGTCAGCCAACTCCAGCGGGTTGAGGTTGGTGGAGAACACAAGCACCAGATCGAATGGCAGCTCACAATGACGCCCGCCACCCAGGTTGAGGAAGTCGCGCTTCTCTTCCATCGGCACGATCCAGCGGTTGAGCAGTTCGGCCGGGGCCATGCGCTGGCGCCCCATGTCGTCGATGATGAACAGGCCATTACTGGCCTTGAGTTGCAAGGAGGCCTGGTACTGACGGGTACTGGGATCGAAGCGGACATCCAGTTGCTCCATGCCCAGTTCGCCGCCAGTGATCACTACGGGGCGTTTGCAGCGCACCAGCCGGCGATCGATGCCTTCGTTCAGCAACAGGCTGGTGGGTTGACCCTCCTCCTCCAGGCGCTGATGCACCTGAGGGTCATACACCTCGATGACCGACTCATTGATTTCTATGGCATGCGGTACCCAGATGGATTCGGCGAACAGGCGAATCAACCGGCTGCTGATGTAGGTCTTGCCGGTACCTGCGGGGCCATAAATCATGATGGCGCGCCCTGAGTTCAACGCTACGCCCAGTTGATCGAGCATGCTCTCCGAGAGCACGACGCCAGCGAACGCCGCATGCATGTCCTGCGTACTGATGCGGCCATGGTGGATGGTCTGCAGCTTGAGCAGGTCACGGTAGGCACTTACGGGGAAGGGCGCCGCGCCGATGTAGCCGCTGCGCGCCAGTGCATCCCGGGCGGTACCGCGGCCGCGTTCGGTCAAGCCGTAACGCAGCACCTGCCCCCCCGTTTGCACACCGACCTGGCCCAGTACTTCGACGCGGCCATCCTTGCGCAGAAAGGCCAGCACTTCTTCCACCACCGCACCGGTCAGCGCAAGGCGCTCGACCAAGCGCGGCAGGTCCAGCGTACCGGCGTCATGCAGGTGCTTGCACAGCAAATCACCGAGAAAGCTTTCCGCCAGGCCAGTCTCGCGAACTGTACGTGGCTGAGGTGCCAGGCTCTGCACTGCGTCCTTGTCACAGGCGCCGGCACCACTGTCTCTGAGTGCGTACATTATTAGCCTCCCAGGCTATAGGCCTAGCGGTAGCCCAAACAGGCTAACAAGGGTTCCAGAAAGGATTGCGACCGAATAAGGGAATGGCTTGGCTGCAACTGCATCCGACGCTGGTGCCAAATAAGCCCCTGCCCTCAACATCAACCAGTAGCGTTGTAACGTCTGTTGCAACTGGCCGCGGATGAGCACTATCAGGATCCCGAACATGCCACCGGCTATCAGGCTGAAAAGTGCAGCCGAAAGTACGTCGTACGGTGTAAGAAAGGCGCCGACCATGGCCATCAACTTGACGTCGCCGGCGGCCATTCCCCCCAACGCATACATCGGTAGAAATATGGCGAACCCGATAAGCATACTCAGCACGCCATACCCCAACCCGGCGAGTGCTGCGGAGTAAACCTGGCCCGCCAACCCCAACCCCAACCCCACTAAGATCAGGACGTTGGGGATGCGGTGGTGTCGAAGATCGCCCACCACCGCGATACCCAGCAGCCCTAGCAGCACGACAATGGCGAACAGAGGCTCTGCTGACATTGCTGCATCCCCCCGGTAGGGCTTATCAGTTGACTGCGTTCACCAAGGCGGTGATTTTGGTAACTACTGCAGCACCCAATGAATCGAAAGCAGCAACTACAGCCAGCGTTATCAGCCCCCCCGCCACGGCATATTCCACAATGGTCAGGCCATCTTCGTCTTTGGCGAACTTCATCACCGAAGCCTTGATAGTTTGCAGATTCATTTCGCTCACCTCGCTAAGGACATTATTTTTCTTCCCGGGCAGTGGTGTTTTGCACTACCTGTTGCGAATCCTAGTCAGAGGGTGACAGCAGTGGTTAGGAGATTTTTGCGAATCGCTAGGACTTTTTTGCGGCCATTGGCCAGCATCGAAAAGGTGGGCGAGGCCACCAGTAAAACAGGCAGGAAACCCGAATATGAGAAGCACTTTCGTACGCATTTGCAGCCGGCTCAGGGAAAGGTTCTGGCACGTTTGTTCAAAGCCGACAAGCGGTCGCCATGATCAAAGACCAGCCTGGCTGCGGAACCTGTCTAACATCAGGGTTTTACAAAACGCATAGAACCCCTTAAGCAAAAACGATCTAAGTTAATAACCAAATTGCTCGTCGAACTAATAGTGTTTTGACAATACTGCTGCTCGTAGGGAAACTCCCAGCACTAAGGTTAAGTCACGATGTCTAACCCGGGCACAAAGCCGCTGTTGTTGTGGTTCGATCTGACACGCGATCATTCCACCGAAGCGCTGATGGCACAGTTCAGCCATGTCTGCGATTGCAAACTGGCGAAGGCCGTCGCGCATTCCGAACGCCAGCAGGCAGACATGATCTGCATGCATTTCGATCGCCCCGACACCCTCAACCTCAACCTGCTGCTGGAAGTGAAACGCAACTCACCATCCATCCCGGTCACCATGTTCACCGTGCAGCACTCCGAAGAGTTGGCCGTCTGGGCCATGCGTTCGCGGGTCTGGGAGTATCTGGTATTGCCGCTGACAAGCGGTGAGAAAAGTCGCTACATCGATGTCCTCAAGCAGCTGTGCGACATACGCCGCGCCAGCAAGCCCTCAGGCAATGCGCAGCGCATCGATCACCTTCCCTCCCTGCCGGACAGCATTCGCCTGACCGGCGAACACCACAAGCACCAGGCGCTCAGCAAGGTCATGCCGTACATCGACCAGCACTTTCGCGAATGTGTCGATCAAAAGGACCTCGCGCAGCGTTGCGGCATGACCACGGCCCGCTTCAGCCGCCTGTTCAAGGAAGTCAACGGCGTTGGGTTTCTGGATTACATCCTGAGCAAGCGCATGAATCTGGCCATGGACCTGCTCGTCAACAGCCAGATGCCGATTACCAGCATCGGCTATGAGGCAGGCTTCAAGGACCCGTCCTACTTCGCCCGCACCTTCAAGCAGGTCAGCAACTGCACGCCCAGCGAATACCGCCAGGCCCGCCAGCTCGAAGCGACGGCCAGCGAAAGCGAGCCCTTGAAAGGTTCGAATGCGCCACTACTGGATAACGTGTTACCGAGTGCGGCGTTTCACAAGAGCCGCTGAAGGATCACACGCCAGGCAGCAACCCGTCCCCTCGCAACAACGTCTCCAGGCAATGCTCCTGCACTCCATAGAACGCCTTGAGCTGCCCGATCTTCTCCAGCAACGCGCCGTTGTCCCCTGCCTGGCGCCGCTTCACCGCAAGAATCATCTTGTTCTTGTTGGTGTGCTCCAGCGAGATGAACTCGAACACCTTGGTCTCGTACCCGCAGGCTTCCAGGTACAGCGCGCGCAGGCTGTCGGTCAGCATTTCGGCCTGCTGGCCCAGGTGCAGGCCGTACTGCAGCATCGGTTGCAACAACCCCGGGCTGTGCAGTTGCGGGCGGATCTGCTTGTGGCAGCACGGCGAGCACATGATGATCGCAGCGTTGCAGCGGATGCCGGTGTGGATGGCGTAGTCGGTGGCGATGTCGCAGGCATGCAGGGCGATCATCACTTCGATGGCCTCGGGCACCACGCTACGCACGTCACCACACTGGAACTCCAGGCCCGGGTGCTCCAGGCGCAAGGCGGCGGCGTTGCACAAGTCGACCATGTCCTGGCGCAGCTCGACGCCGCTTACCTGCGCTTCGCGGCCCAGGCTGTTGCGCAGGTAGTCGTGCATGGCAAAGGTCAGGTAGCCCTTGCCAGAGCCGAAGTCGGCTACCCGCAGCGCCTGCTCCGCCGGCACCGGGGCGCTGGCCAGGGCGTGGTCGAAGACTTCGATGAACTTGTTGATCTGCTTCCACTTGCGCGACATGGACGGGATCAGCGCGCCTTGTGCGTCAGTCACGCCGAGGTCACGCAGGAATGGCCGCGACAGCTCCAGATAGCGCTTCTTCTCGCGGTCATGGCCGCTGCTGCTGGCAGCTTCGCGCGGTGCCTGTGCGCCGTGGCGCTGGAGCATGGGCTTGCCCTTCTTGCTGAAGGTCAACTGCACTTCACCGTCGGCGTCGAACAGGTGCGCGTTGCGGAAGCTGTCCGGCAGCAGCTCGGCGACCAGCGCCTGGGCCTGATCCAGCGCCAGGTTGCGGGTGATGTCGCGGGTCTGGTGGCGATAGACCAGCGACAGGCACGGCTGGCCCTTGACCTGCAGCGGCTTGGCAATGATCCGTTGCAAGGTCTGGTCGGCACCGACATGGCGCGCCAATACCAGTTTGACCAAGGTATTGCCATGCAGGGCGGCGTTCAGCAGGTCGAGAAACTGGGTGCGCGCATCCGGCGCGGATGGGGCAGAAGAACTGGCGGACATGGAAAAACGGTGCCTCGGGTAGCGGGGAGCGCATGGCGCAATGCACGCATTCTACAGGGTGGCTAACTTCCTGTGGGAGATCGCCCAGTCCTTTGGGCTGCGCTGTCGCGTAGAGAACTGAATTCGCAAGCGGCACGCGTACCCTGTGGGAGCGGCTTTAGCCGCGAAGAATCCAACGCGGTGCATGGCACCGGCTGCGCCGGTGTTCGCGGCTAAAGCCGCTCCCACAGAGTCCCTGCTAATTCAATGAGTTATGTGCAGTTCTATGGGCGCGTCAAGCCATCGGGGTTCGGCTCAATCGAGAATCACCAACCGGTTGGGCAACTCGTTACGTGCATGGGTAGGCGGCACATGTTCGCTGAGCAGTTCGCCGCACGCCTCGATGCACTCGACAAACCCCTGCAAGGTGCGGCCCTGGCGTACCTGTTCGGCAAAGCGAGCGACGATGGCCGCGCGGGCGGTGGCATCCAGATGGTGTTCGATACCACGGTCGACCAGGATCTCCACATGCCGCTCCGCCTCGCTGACAAAGATCAGTACGCCCGTGGCACCAGCCGTGCGCTGCAGGTTCTGTTCGCGAAACTGCTGGCGGGCCAGGCGCGAGGCGCGCCAGCGGCGCAGGGCCCGGGGGATCAGCCAGCCGGCCAGGCGTGGGCTGCGCAGCAGCAGGCACAAGCCGACGAACAACAGCACATTGGCCACCAGCAAGCCACGCACTCCGGGCCAACCCAGCAGCCAGTGCAACAGGGCCGGCACGGCCAGCGCCAGCACGGCGGCCCAGAACAACGGCCAGTAGGCGTAGTCATCGGCCCGGCGGGCCAGCACCGTCACCAGTTCGGCATCGGTGCGCCGTTCGGCACGGGCAATGGCTTCGGCGATCTGGCGCTGATGGTATTCGTCGAGGGGGGTCATGCCGTCGGTCTCTTGAGCGTTCTTATAGTTGTTGTCCCGGCATTCGGGGCTTCGTCCGCAGGCGACATATTCAGGCATAATCCGCCGCTGGAAGAAATGCCTGCAAATCGTACAACAATAGCCGCCTGAAAACTTCGGCCGCGCGCGTATCACCGTGGATACGGCAGAGGCCCCACAACGGAATTGATGATGAAACTGTCTTTGCTGGGCCTGGCCATGGGCCTTGCCAGTCAGGCGGCCCTCGCCGCCCCCTCCGCCCCGCCCCTGCAGGACAAGCAGGCGTTCATCGACCATCTGATCAGCCAGATGACCGAAGCCGAGAAGATCGGCCAGCTGCGCCTGATCAGCATCGGCCCGGAAATGCCCCACGACAAGATTCGCGAGGAAATCGCCGCCGGCCGCATCGGTGGCACCTTCAACTCGCGTACCGCGCCCGAGAACCGGCCGATGCAGGACGCTGCCATGCGCAGCCGCCTGAAGATCCCGATGTTCTTCGCCTACGATACCGTCCACGGCGAGCGCACCATTTTCCCGATCGGCCTGGGCATGGCCGCGACCTGGGACATGGACGCCGTCGCCAAGGTCGGCCGCACCGCCGCCATCGAAGCCGCGGCCGACGCCCTGGACATGACCTTCGCACCGATGGTCGACATCGCCCGCGATCCGCGTTGGGGCCGCACCAGTGAAGGCTTTGGCGAAGACACCTACCTGACCTCGAAGATCGGCCAGGTGATGGTCCGTTCGTTCCAGGGCAGCAGCCCGGCCAACCCCGACAGCATCATGGCCATCGTCAAGCACTTCGCCCTGTATGGCGCGGTGGAAGGCGGGCGCGACTACAACACGGTCGATATGAGCCTGCCGAAAATGTACAACGACTACCTGCCGCCCTACCGCGCCGCGCTTGACGCTGGTGCCGGCGGGGTGATGGTGGCGCTGAACTCGATCAACGGCGTGCCTGCCACCTCCAACACCTGGCTGATGAACGACCTGCTGCGCAAGGAGTGGGGCTTCAAGGGCGTGACCATCAGCGACCACGGCGCCATCCAGGAGCTGATCCGCCATGGCGTCGCCCGCGATGGCCGCGAAGCCGCCAAGCTGGCGATCAAGGCCGGCATCGACATGAGCATGAACGACACCCTGTACGGCGAAGAGCTGCCAGGCCTGCTGAAGTCCGGCGAAGTGACCCAGGGCGAGCTGGACCAGGCGGTGCGCGAAGTGCTGGGTGCCAAGTACGACATGGGCCTGTTCAAGGACCCGTACGTGCGCATAGGCAAGGCCGAAACCGACCTGAAGGACTACTACGGCAACGACCGCCTGCACCGCGACGCCGCGCGTGACGTGGCGCGCCGCAGCCTGGTGCTGCTGGAAAACCGCAACCAGACCCTGCCGCTGAAAAAGGCCGGCACCATCGCCCTGGTCGGCCCGCTGGCCGATGCCCCGATCGACATGATGGGCAGCTGGGCTGCCGACGGCAAACCAGTGCACTCGGTGACCGTGCGCGAAGGCTTGCGCCGCGCCGTGGAGGGCAAGGCCAAGCTGGTCTACGCCAAAGGTTCCAACGTCACCGGCGACAAGGCAATGTTCGATTACCTGAACTTCCTCAACTTCGATGCCCCGGAAATCGTCGACGACCCGCGCCCGCCTGCGGTGCTGATCGACGAGGCGGTGAAGGCGGCGAAGCAGTCCGATGTGGTGGTGGCAGTGGTCGGTGAATCCCGCGGTATGTCCCACGAGTCGTCGAGCCGTACCACCCTGGAAATCCCCGCCAGCCAGCGGGAGCTGATCAAGGCCCTGAAGGCCACCGGCAAGCCGCTGGTGCTGGTGCTGATGAACGGCCGCCCACTGTCGATTGCCTGGGAGCGCGATCAGGCCGACGCCATTCTGGAAACCTGGTTCGCCGGTACCGAAGGCGGCAACGCGATCGCCGACGTGCTGTTCGGCGATTACAACCCGTCCGGCAAGCTGGCCATCACCTTCCCGCGTTCGGTCGGGCAGATCCCGATGTACTACAACCACACCCGTATTGGCCGGCCCTTCACGCCGGGCAAGCCGGGCAACTATACCTCGCAGTACTTCGAGGAGCCCAATGGCCCGCTGTACCCGTTCGGCTATGGCCTGAGCTACAGCAGCTTCGAGCTGTCGGGGCTGAAGCTGTCGAACAAGGACCTCAAGCGTGGCGACACGCTGGAAGCCAAGGTGACGGTGAAGAACACCGGCAAGGTGGCAGGCGAGACCGTGGTGCAGCTGTACCTGCAGGATGTATCGGCATCGATGAGCCGCCCGGTGAAGGAACTGAAGAACTTCCAGAAGCTGATGCTCAAGCCTGGCGAATCGCGCACGTTGAGCTTCCGCATCAGCGAAGAAGACCTGAAGTTCTACAATGGCCAACTGCAGCGGGTTGCCGAGCCTGGGGAATTCAATGTCCAGGTCGGGCTGGATTCCCAGGCGGTGCAGCAGCAGAGCTTTGAACTGCTGTAACTGACCGGTTTGCCTGTACCGGCCCCTTCGCGGGTAAACCCGCTCCCACAGGTACTCCGCAAGCAGATGGCCTGCGCGATACCTGTGGGAGCGGGTTCACCCGCGAAGAGGCCCGCCCTGATATCCCATTCATCCGGATCCGCCCCATGCCCTTTTCCGTTCGCGCCCTGCGTCTGGGGCTGATCACCCTGCTGATCGTGCTGGGCACCGCCTTCAGCGCCGGCTGGGCCATGCACCAGGCCAAGCGCCAGGCCATGGAAGCCGACGCCCAGCGTGCCAGCCAGCAGTTGGGCTTGTATGCCAATGCCTTGCACACGCTGATCGACCGCTACCGCGCCCTGCCCGCCGTGCTGGCGCTGGACCCGGAGCTGATCGCCGCCCTGCGCGGCCCGGTCAGCGAACCGGTGCAGGACGCCCTGAACCGCAAGCTCGAACGCATCAATGGCGCCGCCAACTCCTCCACCCTCGAACTGCTCGACCGCACCGGCCTGGCCATCGCCGCCAGCAACTGGCGGTTGCCCAGCAGCTACGTGGGCTCCAACTACGGTTTTCGCCCCTATTTCAAGCAGACTCGCAGCCAGGGCAGTGGTCGCTTCTACGCCGTGGGCGTGACCAGTGGCGTGCCGGGCTACTTCCTCGCCAGCGCGGTGAACGACGAGCATGGCCGCTTCCTCGGCGCCATGGTGGTGAAGCTGGAGTTCCCCGAGCTGGAACGCGAGTGGCGCCAGGGCAGCGACATCCTGCTGGTCAGCGATGCGCGCGGCATCACCTTCATCGCCAACCAGGACGGCTGGCGCTACCGCGAACTGCAGCCGCTCAGTGGTGCCGACCGTGCCGAACTGGCCGAAACCCGTCAGTACGACAAGCAACCGCTGGTGCCGCTGCAGCACCAGGTGCTGACCCGCTTTGCCGACAACAGCACCCTCAGCCGCGTGCAAGGCCCTGAGGGCAGCGCCGAGTACCTGTGGGAAAGCCTGCCACTGGAGGGTGAAAACTGGACCTTGCACCTGCTGCGCAAGCCGCAGGTAGCCGCCGACGGTCGCAATGCCGCCCTCGGCGCCGCCGCCGTTTGGCTGAGCCTGGTGTTCGCTGCGCTGTTCGTCAGCCAGCGCCTGCGCCTGGCCCGCCTGCGCCAGCGCAGCCGGGAGGAGCTCAAGCGCCAGGTCGAGGAGCGCACCCGTGAGCTGCGCACCGCCCAGGAGGGGCTGGTGCAATCGGCCAAGCTGGCGGCGCTGGGGCAGATGTCGGCAGCCATGGCCCATGAAATCAACCAGCCGCTGACCACCCAGCGCATGCAGCTGGAAACCCTGCGCCTGCTGCTCGACCATGGCCGACATGACGAAGCACGCCAGGCACTGGAGCCGCTGGAGCAGATGCTCACACGCATGGCCGCGCTCACCAGCCACCTGAAAACCTTCGCCCGCAACAGCCCGGTCGGCCTGCGCGAGCGCCTCGACCTGGCCACGGTGGTCGACCAGGCCCTGCACCTGCTGGAAGCACGCATTCGCAGCGAAGAAGTGGAAGTAGCCCTGTACCTGGCGCGCCCGGCCTGGGTGCGCGGCGATGCCATTCGCCTGGAGCAGGTGCTGATCAACCTGCTGCGCAATGCCCTCGACGCCATGGCCGACAAGCGCTACAAACGCCTGGAGATCCGCATCGAGCCCGACGGCGAGCTGTGGCGCCTGAGCGTGCTGGATTCGGGTGGCGGCATTGCCGAGGCCGACCTGGCCAAGGTCTTCGACCCGTTCTTCACCACCAAGCCGGTGGGCGAAGGCCTAGGGCTGGGCCTGGCCATTTCCTACGGTATCGTCCACGAGGCCGGTGGCCAGCTGCAGGCCGAAAACCTGCCTGGCGGCGCGCGCCTGAGCCTTACCCTGCCCCGTGACCTGGAGCCTGTATGTTGAATTCAGTGATCGTCGTCGATGATGAAGCCAGTATCCGCACCGCGGTCGAGCAATGGCTGAGCCTGTCCGGCTTCAGCGTGCAACTGTTCGCCCGCGCCGAAGAATGCCTGGCACACCTGCCACAGCACTTTCCCGGAGTAATCATCAGCGATGTACGCATGCCGGGCATGGATGGCCTGCAGTTGCTCGAACGCCTGCAGGCGGACGACCCCGACTTGCCGGTGATCCTGCTGACCGGCCACGGCGATGTGCCCATGGCAGTGGAAGCCATGCGCAGCGGGGCCTACGACTTCCTGGAAAAACCCTTTACCCCGCAGCACCTGCTGGGCAGCCTGCGTCGGGCCCTGGAAAAGCGCCAGCTGGTCCTGGAAAACCGCCGGCTGCACGAGCAGGCCGACCTCAAGTCACGCCTGGAAGGCACGCTGCTTGGCATGTCCCAAGGCCTGCAACAGCTGCGCCGGCAAGTGCTGGACCTGGCCAGCCTGCCGGTCAATGTGCTGATCCGCGGCGAAACCGGCAGTGGCAAGGAGCGCGTGGCCCGGTGCCTGCACGATTTTGGCCCGCGCGCCGACAAGCCGTTCGTCGCCCTCAACTGTGCAGCCATCCCCGAGTCGCTGTTCGAGGCCGAGCTGTTCGGCCATGAAAGCGGCGCTTTTACCGGTGCCCAAGGCAAGCGCATCGGCAAGCTGGAGTACGCCAACGGTGGCACGGTGTTCCTCGACGAAATCGAAAGCATGCCACTGGCCCAACAGGCCAAGCTGCTGCGGGTGATCCAGGAACAGAAGCTGGAGCGCCTGGGGGCCAACCAGAGCATCAGCGTCGACCTGCGCATCATTGCCGCGACCAAGCCCGACCTGCTCGAAGAAGCCCGCGCCGGGCGCTTCCGCGAAGACCTTGCCTATCGCCTGAACGTGGCCGAGCTGCGCCTGGCGCCATTGCGTGAACGGCGTGAGGACATTCTACTGCTGTTCGAGCACTTTGCCCGTGCCGCCGGCGAAAAGCTTGGCCGCGCGGCCCCGCCACTGTCGGGCGCGCAACTGGCGCAGCTGCTGTCGCACGACTGGCCGGGCAACGTACGTGAACTGGCCAACGCGGCGGAACGCCATGCATTGGGGCTGGGCTCGCCGAACATCGAGGTGGCGCCTGCCGGGCAGTCGCTGAGCGAGCAGATGGAAGCGTTCGAGGCGCAATGCCTGCGCGCGGCGCTGCGCCAGCACGGGGGCGCGATCAATGCTGTGATGGAAACGTTGCAGCTGCCGCGGCGCACGCTGAACGAGAAAATGCAGCGGCATGGGTTGGTGCGCGAGGATTTTGTTGGCCGAGAATGAGCGGAAATCCGCCTATCGCGCTCGGTCACTAAGCAAATAACCGCTCATTAACAGGATTCTTTTGGGGCTGCCTTGCAGCCCTTCGCGGGCACGCCCGCTCCCACAGGGAAACGCGAAGAGTCAGACGTCACGCGGTCCCTGTGGGAGCGGGCGTGCCCGCGAAGGGTCGCGCAGCGCCCCCATTTGAAGCCCAATGCACCCATTTGGCACACCTTCTGCAATTGCCTTGGCAAGCTGCGCCACGGCGCGCTCCACAAAAACAACGAGAAGGTATCCCTGATGGATAATGCCACCTCCCTGCCAGCCGGGGCGGCCACCGCGCCTGCCACAGAAAAAACCACCGCCAGCCGCCTGAAGTCGATCTTCAGCGGGTCCATCGGCAACATGGTCGAATGGTACGACTGGTACGTCTACGCCGCATTCTCGCTGTACTTCGCCAAGGCCTTCTTCCCAGCCGGCGATTCCACCGCACAATTGCTCAATACCGCCGCGATCTTCGCCGTGGGCTTCCTCATGCGCCCGATCGGTGGCTGGCTGATGGGCCTGTACGCCGACCGCAAAGGCCGCAAGGCCGCATTGATGGCCTCGGTGCTGCTGATGTGTGCAGGCTCGCTGGTCATCGCCCTGACCCCGGGCTACGAAACCATCGGCGTCGCCGCGCCAATCCTGCTGGTCATCGCACGCCTGCTGCAGGGCTTGTCGGTGGGTGGTGAATACGGCACCTCGGCCACCTACCTCAGCGAAATGGCCAGCAAGGACCGCCGTGGCTTCTTCTCCAGCTTCCAGTACGTGACCCTGATCTCCGGCCAGCTCATCGCCCTGGCGGTACTGATCGTCCTGCAACAGACCCTGACCACCGAGCAGCTGTATGCCTGGGGCTGGCGCGTACCGTTCGTGATCGGTGCGCTGTGCGCCGTGGTGGCCCTGTACCTGCGTCGCGGCATGGAAGAAACCGCTTCCTTCACCAAGAAGGAAAAGGCCAAGGAAAGCCTGATGCGCACCCTGCTGCGCCACCCCAAGGAGCTGATGACCGTGGTCGGCCTGACCATGGGCGGCACCCTGGCCTTCTACACCTACACCACCTACATGCAGAAGTACCTGGTCAACACCGTGGGCATGAGCATCAGCGACTCGACCACCATCTCGGCCGCCACGCTGTTCCTGTTCATGTGCCTGCAGCCGGTGATCGGTGGCCTGTCCGACAAGATCGGTCGACGCCCGATCCTGATCGCCTTCGGTGTACTCGGCACACTGTTCACCGTACCGATCCTCAGCACCCTGCACACCATCCAGACCTGGTGGGGCGCGTTCTTCCTGATCATGGCGGCGCTGATCATCGTCAGCGGCTACACCTCGATCAACGCCGTGGTCAAAGCCGAGCTGTTCCCCACCGAAATCCGCGCCCTGGGCGTGGGCCTGCCGTACGCCCTGACCGTGTCGATCTTCGGCGGCACCGCCGAGTACGTGGCCCTGTGGTTCAAGAGCGCCGGCATGGAGAGTGGCTTCTACTGGTACGTCACCGCCTGCATCGCCTGCTCGCTGCTGGTTTACGCGACCATGAAGGACACCAAGCAGCACTCGCGGATTACCACTGAGTGATGCTGGCCTGGCAGTACTGAAAAGGGGCGCTCCAGTGCATGGGGCGCCCCTTTTTTGTGATACGCGGCAGCCTGTGAGCCGATTGACGGCCTTATTCGGCTCACAGAATGAGCCGAATAGCGCTATTATTCGGCTCACAAGATGAGCCGAATAGCCGGCTTATTCGGCTCATGGGACGGATCATGAATAGCCCTTTATGGATCTGGCAGCAACCTGCCTGGCCACGCTTCACCTGGCAAAACGAAGCCATCGCCCCAATGCTACGCAATTGCATCGACATGCAAGGACGCCTGCTGGGCAAGATCGGCAGCGTCGATGCACTCAGCGAGTGCCAGAACATCCTCGATACGCTGCTGCAAAACATCGTCACCTCTTCGGCAATCGAAGGTGAGCAGTTGAACGTGGGTTCTGTCCGCTCCTCCCTCGCTCGCCGGCTGGGCATCGAGGAGCAAGGACCTACCAATGCCCGCAGTGAAGGGCTGGCGGAGCTGATGCTGGATGCAACGCAAGGGTATGACCGACCGCTGACCCTGCAACGCCTGTACACCTGGCACCAGTGGCTGTTCCCACTGGCACAAGGCGCCTTGAGCAAAGCGATACTGGTCGGCCAGTTGCGTGATGAAATGCCCATGCAGGTGATCTCCGGCCGGCTCGACAAGCCTACCGTGCATTTCGAAGCACCACCGCGCGATGGCCTGGAAGCCCGACTCAACGAGTTTCTCGACTGGTTTGCCAACAGTCGCGATTCCACCAGCCTGGACCCACTGCTACGTGCCGGAATCGCCCACTTCTGGTTCGTCACCCTGCATCCGTTCGACGATGGCAATGGCCGTCTGACTCGGGCAATCACCGACCTGGCGCTGGCGCAAGGTGAGCGACAGGCCATTCGTTTCTATGCCATGTCTGCCAGCATCCTCGAAGACAGGGCCGGCTATTACCAAGTGCTGGAGAACAGCCAGAAAGGCGACCTGGATATCACCCGCTGGCTATCCTGGTTTCTTGCTACCCTGCTGCGCAGCCTGGAACAGGCCCTGGCCAATATCGACCGGATACTGGCCAAGGCCAGGTTCTGGCAAGCACATCGCTCAGATGGTTTGCTGCCCGAACAGGTAAAGGTGCTCAACAGGTTGCTCGATGGCGGCCCCCGAGGATTCGAGGAAGGCATCAACGCAGCGCAATACCAGGCGGTGGCGAAGGTATCAAAGGCCACTGCGACCCGCCACCTGTCCGATCTGCTCGACAAGGCCTGCCTGGTTCGCCTGCCTGGCGGGGGCCGCAGTACCCGCTACCGCATCAACACTCAGGACATCTCCAACGCCTGACGCGGCTCACGGCGCTGGTACCAGGTGGCCATCAGCACCAGTACCAGCAACACCCCGCCCAGCACCGCCGAAGAGCCGACCGTGCCGAAGTCCAGGCCGCCCTTCTCGTGGGGCTTGGTGAGGAAGTCGCCCAAGGTGGCGCCGAACGGGCGGGTAAGCACGAACGCAACCCAGAACAACACCACGCCAGGGATGCGTGTCCAGTAGCGGGCCACCACTACCAAGGCGATGGCACTGCCGATCAACAGTGCGCCACCGGCAAAACCGAGCCCCGAGTCATCGGCCAGGTAATCGCCCAGCGCCGTGCCGAGTGTGTTGGAAAACAGGATCGCCACCCAGTAGAACAATTCGCCCGTGCGGTTCTTGATGCGGGTGACATCCAGCGGGTTGCCGCTCAGGCGCCATACCAGGAAGGTCAGCAGCAGAATGCCGATGAGGATGGCCGAACCCGCGGCGTAGCCCAGGCCCAGGGTGCGGTCCATGAAGTCGGACATGGTGGTGCCGGCGGTGCTGGTGGAGAGGATCACCAGCCAGTACAGCATCGGGTGGTAGCGGCGCGAGTACAGCTGGCCGAGCAAGGTCAGCAGGAACACGCTGATCAGCAGCAGCGAGCTGAGGGCATAGCCGATGTTCAGGGTCATCGACAGCAAATCACCCGCCGTTTCGCCAAGGGTGGTAGCGCAGATCTTCATGACCCAGAAGGCCAAGGTGATTTGCGGAAGTTTGTTCATTGTTGTGCCGCTCCGGTTTGAGGTGCGGCGATGGTGCTGAGCAGCATTTGAAAAATCGGTTGGTGATGTATGAAAAATGCGTTGAACAGCCTTCAATGACAGATTTTTCATCCTTAACGCCCCATTAATTCCACCCCCTCAAGCTGCAATGGCTGGCAGAACGTCGGCGCATGGGCAGACACATCCTGAGCCAGAACCGCTGCCAGAGCCCCAAGATGCGCGCCAATATATATCTAATTATTCGATTTTTAAACGCTATTATTTGCGCTTTTTAATCAAGTTAATCGGCGTAGGATTAAACCCATAGAAACAAAACAACCTCAAGAACCCCTGGAGCAACGACCATGAAAAACAAACTGATCCTCACCCTGGCCCTCTCGGTTTTCGCTGCTGGCGCCTTCGCCGAAGATGGCTTCAACCGCACCAACGCCCACACCTTCGCAGCGACCCAGAGCCAATCCGCTGCCTACGCTGAAGATGGCTTCGACCGCACTGGCGGCCAGCGTTTCGCCGAAGACGGCTTCGACCGCACCGGTGGCCAGCGCTTCGCCGAAGACGGCTTCGACCGCACCGGTGGCCAGCGCTTCGCCGAAGACGGCTTCGACCGCACTGGCGGCCAACGTTTCGCCGAAGATGGCTTCGATCGCACCAACGCCCACCGCATCAGCTGATCCCTGATGCGAGCACCCAGCCCGGCTTCGGCCGGGCTTGATCATTTGCAGGCGGGCACAGGCTTGGCACACTAGGCGCCTTGTCCACCAGGAGGTAGGGCCAGCAAGCCCAGCACAGATGTATTACTACGAACCCGCCAAAGGCCACGGCCTGCCCCACGACCCGTTCAACGCCATCGTCGGCCCCCGCCCTATCGGCTGGATCTCCTCACAGGACCGCGAAGGCCGCCTGAACCTGGCGCCCTACAGCTTCTTCAATGCCTTCAACTACATCCCGCCGATCATCGGTTTCTGCAGCGTCGGGCGCAAAGACAGCCTGAACAACATCGAGCAGACCGGCGAATTCGTCTGGAACCTGGCAACCCGCCCGTTGGCCGAGCAGATGAACCAGAGCTGCGCACCGGTTGCCGCCGAGATAAACGAATTCGAACTGAGCGGCCTCACCGCCAAGCCGTCGAGCATCGTCAACGTGCCGCGTGTCGGCGAAACCCCGGTGGCCTTCGAGTGCAAGGTCAGCCAGATTGTCCAGCTCAAGCGGGCCGACCAGGAACTGGTGCCCAGCTGGCTGATCCTGGGTGAAGTGGTGGCGGTGCACATTGCCGAGCACCTGTTGAAGAACGGTATCTACGATACCGCTGCCGCCGAGCCGATCCTGCGTGGGGGTGGCCCGGCAGACTATTTCGAGCTGGGCAACCTGTTCAAGATGGCCCGCCCGCCGGCCTGATCACCAGATCAGCTCACCCTCTTCGCTGACGCCCTGCAGGCGTTGCAGCTCGGCCGTGGCCGCTTCATCGGCGGCCACGGCGCCCTTGAACACCTGGCCGTCGAGAATCTTGTGAAAGCGCGGCGCGCCGCCCATGCCCAGGGCCTTGACCGCGATGGCCGCGTTGTAGCCGCCACCTTCCACCGGGACCATCGCCGAAACCGCTTCGAAATGCGGGAATTCTCTACGTGCCATGTTGCTATCTACCTGGTTGATCAAGGGCAGCATCTTACCCCATTCACCTGTACCGGCCCTATCGCCGGCAAGCCAGCTCCCACAGGTACTGCACCGCCCTCAAGACCTGTGATAACCCTGTGGGAGCTGGCTTGCCGGCGATGAGGCCAGAACAGGCAATACCTCAATCAAAGGTATGCAGATCCAGGCTGCTGACCACCTGTTCCTGCACCAACTCACCAAACACTTCCAGCGTCGGCGAAGCAAAGTAGCCAGTCATCGCCTGCTGGTCTTGCCAGCTGCCACTGAGCAACCATAAATCGGCATCAGCCTGCGAACGCTGCACCGTGAAACTCAGGCAGCCCGGTGCCCGCAACGAGGGCTCGAGCAGGTCACGCAGGCGCGCGCCCAGCTCCGCCGAGCGCCCGCTGCTGGCACGGATGAAAGCAAGGTGGGTGACCGGTTGTGTCGGGGTCATTGCACAATCTCCTTGAAGCAGGCGGACGGAAAAGCCAGGCTGCCAAGGTTAGGGCCTCACCCGCGCGACGCGTTAGGCCATTACTGCTCGCCGATTGCCTGATCCTGCAGCGCGGCAGGATCAGGCAATCGGCGTGCAGCTTTTGACTAGCGCCCGCCATTGCCCAAACCTATGCTGCGTCGGTCAGCAGAGGAAAGCCATCATGACCACCGCCACGTCCATCGACCCGAGCCTGGAACTGCAACGCCAGGAGCTCGCCGAGCTGATCCGCCGCCACGCCGGGGAACCCCACGGCCCGGCATCGGCCATCGATGACCTGTACCTGGTGCGCTACACCGAAAACGTGCGCTCGGTACCGACCCTGGCGCAACCAGCGCTGTGCATCCTCGCCCAGGGCAGCAAAAGCCTGTTCCTGGGTGACGAGCAGTACGCCTACGACCCGCTGCACTACATGGTGGTCTCGGTAACCTTGCCGCTTAGCGGCGTAAAACTCGACGCCAGCCCCGAGCACCCGAGCCTTGGCCTGCGCATGGACCTGGACCCGGCCGAAATCAGCCAGCTGATCGCCGAAAGCGGGCCGATGCTGGTGCCCAACCGGCCTTCCGGTCGTGGCTTGTATGTGGAAAGAACCGATGCCGCGTTGCTCGACGCCTTGCTGCGGCTGATACGCCTGCTGGACACCCCTCGCGATATCGCGATGCTCGCGCCGCTGTTCCGTCGGGAGATTCTGTACCGCCTGCTGCGCGGGCCGCAGGGCTATCGGTTGTACGAAATTGCCTTGGCCAACAGCCAGACCCATCGGGTTTGCCAGGCCATCACCTGGCTCAACCAGAACTACCAGCTGCCTTTGCGCATCGAGGACCTGGCGCGCGAGGTCAACCTCAGCACCTCGACCTTGCACCACCGGTTCAAGGCCGTGACGTCGATGAGCCCGTTGCAGTATCAGAAGCAACTGCGCCTGCAGGAGGCGCGGCGCTTGATGCTGAATGACGGGCTCGAGGCAGCGGTGGCTGCCTACCGGGTGGGGTATGAAAGCCCGTCACAGTTCAGCCGTGAATACAGCCGGCTGTATGGCGCGCCGCCGATTCGTGATGTGGCGAGGTTGCGGGCGACTGCTGGCTGAGTTTGGCTTTGCCTGTGCCGGCCCTTTCGCGGGTAAACCCGCTCCCACAGGTTTTGCACAGATACTGAAAACTGTGCAGTACCTGTGGGAGCGGGTTCACCCGCGAAAGGGCCGGTACAGGCAATAGCTTCACTTCAACCCAACACAGCCCCCTGCCACTGATTCTGGTCAACCTGGATCAAGGTCGGCCCCTTGCGCTCCACTGCCTGCCCCAACGCCACCTGCAACTGCGCCACATCTGCCACCTGCTCCGCCGCCGCGCCCAGGGCCCGCGCCACACCGATGAAGTCCGGCGTATGGATATCCACCCCGACTGGCTCGATGGCCCGGTTGACCATGTACTTCTTGATTTCCTCGTACCCCTGGTTGTTCCACAGCAGCACGATCAGCGGCACCTGAGCTTCCACCGCGCTGGCCAGCTCCGGCAAGGTGAACTGCAAACCGCCATCACCAATCAGGCACACCGCAGGCGCACGCTCACCGACCTGCTCCGCGCTGCCCAGCCAGGCGCCCATGGCCGCCGGCAATGCATAACCCAAGGTGCCGTAGCCGGTCGAGGCATTGAACCAACGGCGTGGCTGGTCCATGTCCAGGGTCAGGTTGCCGGTGTACACCGGCTGGGTCGAATCGCCCACCAGAATGGCATTGGGCAGGCGCTCGAGAATTGCGTTCAGCAAACGTGTCTGGCTCAGGGTCGGCTGGTCCCAACCCGCCGCCAGTGCCTGGCGCAGCTTGGCCACCCGGGCCGCCCCCCACGTGCTTTCACGGACGGGTTGCGTCAGTGCCTGCAAGGCACCGAGCAGCGCCTCGGTGGCCAGTTCGGCATCGGCCACCAGCGACAGCGCCGGCAGGTAATTGCGCACGGCCTGGTCCGGGTCGATGTCGATGCGCAACAGGCTGCCCGGGATCTCGAAACCACCTTTGAAGGTGACGTCATAGTCGGTTTCGGCCAGTTCGGTGCCGATCGCCAGCACCACATCGGCCTCGGCCACCAGCGCCCGCGTGGCAGGCAGTGACTGGGTCGAGCCAATCTGCAGCGGGTGGCTGGCCGGCAGCAGCCCCTTGGCATTGATGGTCAGCGCCACCGGCGCCTGCAGGTGTTCGGCCAGGCGCGCCAGCGCAGCGCCCGCGGCCAATGCGCCGCCCCCGGCCAGGATCAATGGTCGCCGTGCATTGGCCAGGCGCTCGGCCATCTGCGCCACGGCCTGCGGCGCTGCCCCTGCCCGGCTGCTGCGCACCACGCGCCCCGGCAGCAGGTGATCGGCCGGTTCGACCAGCACGTCGAGCGGGATCTCGATATGCACCGGGCGCGGGCGGGCGCCTTCGAACACGGCGAATGCCCGGGCCAGCACCTGCGGCAGGTCATCGGCACTCATCAGGGTGTGGGAAAACGCCGCCACACCCGACACCAGCGCTGCCTGGTTGGGCAACTCGTGCAGCTTGCCGCGGCCACCGCCCAGCTGGTCGCGGGCCTGCACGCTGGAAATCACCAGCATCGGGATCGAGTCGGCATAGGCCTGGCCCATGGCGGTGGTGATGTTGGTCATGCCCGGGCCGGTGATGATGAAGCACACCCCGGGCTTGCCGCGGGTCCGCGCATAGCCGTCGGCCATGAACCCGGCACCCTGCTCGTGGCGCGGGGTAACATGGCGGATGGACGAGCCAGCCAGGCCGCGGTAGAGCTCCACGGTATGTACACCAGGAATGCCGAAGACATGGTCAACGCCATAGCCTTCAAGGAGTTTTACCAGTACTTCGCCGCAGGTCGCCATTGGGTTTCACCGTGAATCTTGGTTAGGTTATGCCCTTATTTGGACCCAGCCACGGCTATCGCCACAATGCAAAAAAACACATACTAGCCATGTCCTGCAATCATGGCTCAGCACTATGAAACGCCTCCCGCCCCTGCCCGCCCTGCATACTTTTCTGGTCACCGCCCAGCACTGCAATTTCACCCGTGCCGGGCAGCAGTTGCATATCACCCAGGGCGCCGTAAGCCGGCAGATCGCGGCCCTCGAGGAGCATCTGGGTTATGCCTTGTTCCAGCGCCAGGCCCGTGGGCTGAGCCTGACCCGTGAAGGCCAGGACTGGCTGCCAAGGGTGCAGCAGGTGTTCGCGCTGATCGAACAAGGGGTGCGCGAGGTGGGTGGGCGCAGCACTACCTTGCAGCTCAAGGCACCGACCTGCGTGATGCGCTGGCTGCTGCCACGCCTGATGGAATGGCAGGCGCTACGCCCGGATGTGCCTGTAGAGCTGACCACCACGGTGCAACATGGAGTGGACTTTCGCCGCGAGGGTTTCGATGCGGCGGTGGTGTATGGCGATGCGCCGAACCACGGGCTGCGCGTGCGCAAGCTGTTCGATGAGCAGCTGACGCCGGTGTGCGCGCCGTCATTGCGCCAAGGGCCGGTACCATTGCAGCAGGTCGAGGATCTGGCGCTACACATGCTGCTGCACCCGTCGCGGGATGAGCATGACTGGCGGTTGTGGCTGCAGGCAGCCGGGGTGACGCTGGGCACTCAAGGGCCGAAGCAGCATTTCGAGACGCTGGACATGGCGATGGCCATGGCCTCGCAGGGGACCGGCGTGGCCATCGGCGACTGGTCGCTGATCGGCGATGACTTGCGCGGGGGGCGGTTGTGCATGCCGTTTGCGCTGAAAGTGATGACCGGCAAGGGCTATTACCTGGTGAGCCAGGCCAAGAGCTTGCCGGCGGGGTTGGGGGAGTTGCTGGATTGGCTGGAACACCAGGCCAGCCAGTGAGGGCCTCTTCGCGGGCACGCCCGCTCCCACAGGTACAGCACAGATTCCAAGACCTGTGCTTCACCTGTGGGAGCGGGCGTGCCCGCGAAGCAGGCGACTCAATACCCGACCGTGAACCGCCGCCGCGAATGTTGCGGTTTTTCCAGTTCGTCGAACATGGCAATCGCGTAATCGGCAAAGGTGATCCAGCTCTTGCCATCCGCGCCGATCAACAGATGATCCTTGCCCAGCTTGTAATGCCCGCTGCGCTCACCTTCAACGAACTCCGCCGACGGCGACAGGAAGGTCCAGTCCAGGTTCGGCTCCCGTTGCAACGCTTCCAGAAAACGCACCCCGGCAGTGGCCTCGGCCTTGTATGCCTCGGGGAAGTCCGGGCTGTCGATCACCCGATGCCCCGACGGCAGCAACAGGCTACCGGCCCCACCTACCACCAGCAGGCGCCTGACCCCGGCCCGCTTGACCGGCTCGATGATGGCGTGTGGCTCGATGGTCGAGAAATGCGCCGCACTCAGCACCGCATCCACACCCGCGACCGCCGCTTGCAGGGCCGCGCTGTCCTTGGCATCCAGCGCCTTGACGGTCACCCCGTCCCGCCCCTGCAACCGCGACGGGTCGCGGGCGATAGCCAGCACACTGTGGCCACGGCGTCGGGCCTCTTCCAGCAACTGGCTGCCAGCGCGGCCAGTGGCACCGATGATTGCAATCTTGCTCATGGGATACTCTCCATCAGTTGAACGGAATTACCACTTCATCTCGCCCTTGGCGACCTTGGCCCCCAGCTCCAGCGAGCTTTCATCGGCCAGCCCCGGGTAACGTTGCTTCATCGCCGCGATCAACGCACCGGCGTCTTTCGCCTTGGCGGTCTCGGCATCGAAATCACGAATGTAGTTCGCCGTGAAACGCACGGCCTGCAGCGATCGGCTGCTGTCTTCCAGGTAATGCCCGGGGATGACCGTGCGCGGCGCCAGCGCTTCGATGTGCGCCAGGGTGCCGAGCCAGTCGGCGTGGGACTTGGCCGTTTGCGTGTCGGCCATCCATACATGAATGTTCTCCGACACCACCACGCCACCGACCACCGCCTTGATCGACGGGATCCACACAAAACTGCGGTCAGGTTGCGGGCCGTCCAGGCCGACCACTTCGAGGGCCTGCCCTTCCAGCGTCAGGCGGTTGCCTTCGAGCACCTGCGGCAGCACCAGCCGCGCCGGCTTGTCCGCGCCCATCTGCGGGCCCCAGTAGGCCAGCTTGGCATCCATGGTCTGGCGGATATGGGCAACCGTGGCGGCCGACGCCAGCACCTTGGCCTCGGGGAAGGCCTGGGTCAGGGTATCCAGGCCGAAGTAGAAGTCCGGGTCGCCATGGCTGATGTAGATGCTGGTCAGCTGCTTGCCGCCCGCCCGCAGGCGCTGCACCAGCTGCTCGGCCTGGGCCTTGCCGAACTGGGCATCGACGAGGATGGCGTCGTGCTTGCCGCTGACGATCACCGAACTGACCGGGAAGATCGCCTCATGCCCGGGGTTGTAAACCTCCAGCCGCAAGGGGTCGGCAGCCAGCGCCGGGCCGGCCAGGGTCACACAGGCCAGCAGCAGGCCACGCAGAGGAGTGAAAAGAGACATCGCAAACGCCCGTCAGATGAACAATGCCCAACAGCTTAGTTGCCCAATCCGTGACAAAAAATGCGATGCTCGAACATAGTTTGTTTCTGAAACCGGGCAAATCATGGACCGTCTCAACGCCATGCGCGTTTTCGTCACCGTCGTCGACCTGGGCAGCCAGTCGGCGGCGGCGGATCATCTGCAACTGTCGCGGCCGGTGGTGTCGCGCTACCTGGCAGAGCTGGAAGACTGGGTTGGCGCACGGCTGATGCAGCGCACCACACGCAAGCTCAGCCTCACCGCCGCCGGCCAGGAAACCCTGCCCCGCTGCCGGCAACTGCTGGAACTGGCCGGCGACCTGCAGGCCGCGGTGCAGCAGCCGGATGACGCGCCCAAGGGCGCACTGCGCATCAGCGTCAGCACCTCGTTCGGCCAGGCCCAGCTGGTGGATGCAGTGGCCGCCTACGTCCGGCGCTACCCCGGGGTGAAGGTGGAACTGCAGATGCTCGATCGCACGGTCAACCTGGTGGACGAGCGCATCGACCTGGCCATCCGCACCAGCAATGACCTGGACCCCAACCTGATCGCCCGGCGCCTGAGCGTGTGCCGCTCGGCAGTGTGTGCGGCACCGGCCTACCTGCGCGAGCACGGCACGCCGCAACGGGTCGAGGAGCTGAGCCGACACAACTGCCTGACCCATGCCTACTTCGGCCACAGCCTGTGGCATTTCGAGGTGGCCGGCCAGCAAGTCGCCGTGCCAGTGGCGGGGAACATCAGTGCCAACGAGGCGATGACACTGCAGAAGGCGGCGCTGGCCGGCGCAGGTATCGCCATGCTGCCGACCTACCAGGCCGCGGACGCCCTGCGCCGGGGTGAACTGGTGCGCCTGCTGCCCGAAGCCAGCCCACGCGAGCTGAACCTGAATGCGGTATACACCTCACGCAAGCACATGCCGGCGACATTGCGCAGCATGCTGGATTTTCTGGTGCAGCGGTTCAAGGACGAACCGGAGTGGGATCAGGACTTGTAAGGCCCATGTGGGAGCGGCCTTGCGTCGCGAAAGGACCGCGCAGCGGTCCCGGGATCTTGGCCACATCAAATATTGTCGGGGCTGCTACGCAGCCCTTTCGCGACACAAGGCCGCTCCTACAGGGGTGGCGCTGTCACTCCTCGACGCTCATGTATTCCTTGGCCCAGCGGATGTAGTCCTCGGGCTGGGTGTAGGTATGCGAGAGTTCGGTGGCGCTGAGGTTTTCCGACTTGTTCTGCTGGCCGCGCTGCAGCCGCAGGCAATCGTAGGTGGCCTTGATCGCGGCAAAGTAGGCGGCGTGACCATCGACCACGATGCGCACGCCCAGGCGTGCCAGGCGCTCGTCGTCGCGCAGGCTCGGGTTGCCGTAGGTCACCAGCATCAGCGGCACCGTCAGGTGCTCGGCAATCTGCTCGAGTTGCTCGAAGTCCTTCACCCCAACCATGCAGATACCGTCGGCTCCGGCCTTCTGGTAGCTCTGGGTACGCACGATGATTTCTTCGGTGGTGAGCACGCCAGCGTTGGTCCTGGCAATGATCGACAACGACGAATCGACCCGCGCCTCCAGCGCCGCACGGATCTTGCCGACGCCCTCTTCAACCGGGATCAGGTCGGTGGACTTGCGCCCGAACTGGGCAGGCAGCAGGGTGTCCTCGATGGTCAGCGCAGCCACGCCGGCGCGCTCCAGTTCGATGACCGTGCGCATGACATTCAGCGCGTTGCCATAGCCGTGGTCGGCGTCAGCCAGCACCGGCAGTTGCGCCACGCGACCAATACGGGTGGCCTGCTCGACGAACTCGCTGAGGGTGATCAGGGCGAAGTCCGGTGCAGCCAGTACCTGCAACGAAGCGACCGAACCACCGAGGATGCCGACCTCGAAGCCCAGGTCTGCGGCAATGCGTGCCGACATCGGGTCGAACACCGATGCGGTGTGATAACAGGAACCTGAAGCGAGCAGCTCGCGGAAGGCAAAACGCAGATCTTGATGGGAAGCCTTGGGCATGATCACTCCGCAAAATAAGTTGAAATTCGAACGGTAACTACCGACCCCTGTAATCGGGTCTACCTGGCCTGTTCCAACCGTCGCCATCTGGGCGGTCATGCTCGACATGCAGGCAGAGGAATAAAAGGTGTGGGAGACAGCGGCGCGAAAACCTGCGGCATAATGTTGCACCAAGCTGGTGCAAGCCCCCGGTTTTCAGCCTCTGTGGCATACCAACGATATCACGCAGCCATGCAGCACTGGATGAATGCGCCAATGCCGATCTTGCATAGGGGATGCAGATAGTACATAGGAAGCTACCTAACTCAGGTTACAATCCGGGGACTTCATGCTGGCCTCTTCGCGGGTAAGCCCGCTCCCACAGGGACCGCGCCGTCCTCAGGAGCGACACCGGACCTGTGGGAGCGGGTTTACCCGCGAAGAAGGCCGCCACCGTCATACAAGGTATCCCCGTGACCGCCGCCCTGCCCCCCACCACCCTGCGCAACGTGCTCACCGCCCTGATGCTGGCGATCTTCCTCGGCGCCCTGGACCAGACCATCGTTGCCGTCTCGCTGCCGGCGATCTCGGCGCAGTTCAACGATGTCGGCCTGCTGGCCTGGGTCATCTCCGGTTACATGGTGGCAATGACCGTGGCCGTGCCGATCTACGGCAAGCTGGGCGACCTGTACGGGCGGCGCAGGATGATCCTCACCGGCATCAGCCTGTTCACCCTGGCCTCGATCGCCTGCGCCCTGGCCCAGGACATGCAGCAACTGGTGCTGGCCCGGGTACTGCAGGGCATTGGCGCCGGTGGCATGGTCTCGGTGAGCCAGGCGATCATCGGCGACTTCGTGCCCCCGCGAGAGCGCGGCCGCTACCAGGGCTATTTCAGCAGCATGTACGCGGTGGCCAGCGTCGCCGGGCCGGTGCTGGGCGGCTGGCTGACCGAATACCTGTCATGGCGCTGGGTGTTCTGGATCAACCTGCCGCTGGGGCTGGTTGCACTGTGGGCGATCCGCCGCGCCCTCGGCGGCATGCCGGCGCAGCGCCGCGAGGCGCAGGTGGACTACCTTGGCGCCGTGCTGCTGATTCTCGGCCTGGGTAGCCTGTTGCTGGGCATTACCCTGGTCGGCCAGGGCCACGCCTGGGCCGACCCGGCCGTGCTGGCCCTGTTCGCCTGCGCCGCGCTGGGCCTGGTGCTGTTCATCGCCCATGAGCGCCGCTGCCCGGAGCCACTGCTGCCACTCGGCCTGTTCGGCAACCGCGTGGCGGTGCTGTGCTGGGGCGTGATCTTCTTCGCCAGTTTCCAGTCGATCTCCCTGACCATGCTCATGCCGTTGCGCTACCAGGGCATCACCGGCGCCGGTGCCGACAGCGCGGCCTTGCACCTCCTGCCGCTGGTGATGGGGCTGCCCATGGGTGCCTTCACCGGCGGGCGCATGACCAGCCTGACCGGGCGCTACAAGCCGCAGATCCTCGCCGGTGCACTGCTGATGCCGCTGGCCATTTTCGCCATGGCGCTGACCCCGCCGCAGTCGGCCTTGCTCAGTGCGCTGTTCATGCTGCTGACGGGCATCGCGTGTGGGCTGCAGTTCCCGACCTCGCTGGTAGGCACGCAAAGCGCGGTGGACAGCAAGGACATCGGCGTGGCCACCAGCACCACCAACCTGTTCCGCTCGCTGGGCGGGGCCATGGGGGTGGCGTGCATGTCCAGCCTGCTGCTGGCGCTGCTGCACCAGGGCGGGTTCGAGTCGCTGGGTAATCCGTTGCTGGGGAGCCTGAAGGCCGGTGAAGTAGACCTGGTGACACAGGGGCGGTTGCTCGAGACGTTCCAGCAACTGTTGATGGGGAGTGCGCTGGTTGCACTGCTCGGGCTACTGGCGGCGGTGGCATTGCCGGATCGGCAACTGCGCGGACGCTAAGAGCTGCGCGATTTTTGTAGGAGCGGCCTTGTGTCGCGATAGGGCTGCAGAGCAGCCCCAGCAATTCATGCATTGATGCTGGAATCCTGGGGCTGCTCTGCAGCCCTATCGCGACACAAGGCCGCTCCTACAGGATTTGCACCTTATGCCAGTCACCCGAAAGCATTAATCCCCCCTTAACACAAAGGGGTAACACTCCCTCACAATCCTTAACAAAGTGTCATTTGCGCAGAGCCGGGCTCAAGCGCAGCATATCCAGCCCGGTGTCGACCCACTTTTCGACATCCTTCAACAGATCGACACTGTCAGGCAGCAACAGCCAGCGCCCGATCAGGCCATCGACATAGGCAAACATGGCCACCGCCGCGCGCTCGACATCCAGCTCGCCTGGCAACTGGCCCCGGCGCACGGCATTGGCCAACGCCAGGGTGATGCCCTTGTGGCAATCCAGCACCGCACCCTGGCGCTGCTGGCGAATTTCACACATGTCATCGGTGAACTCGCACTTGTGATGCAGGATTTCATTGATACGCCGGGTTCGGGCATCGAGCACCAGCTCGTTGAACACTTGCAGCAACAGCTTGCGCATGCAGCCAAGCGGGTCCACTTCGTCCTCGCTTTCGCTCGCCCGCGCCAGGTGGTCATGGGTTTCATGCAGGCTGTCGAGCAGCGCCTGCACCAACTCGGCCTTGTTGTTGAAGTGCCAGTAGATCGCCCCCCGCGTCACACCCGCCAGTTCGGCGATGTCGGCCAGGGTGGTTCGCGCAACCCCGCGCTTGTAGAAGGCCTTTTCCGCCGCCTCGATGATCTGGGCGCGGGTTTCCTGGGCTTCTTCTTTGGTTCGACGGACCATGGCAGTACAAACCTCATTTGCCCCGAACGCGCGGCGCGTGCGGGGAACACTCCGGGGGCACCTCTGCAGGGTGCCTCGCGGAGGAGCTAATCAAGGGCTGTGGCAGTACCCGAGTACAACCCAGCGGTATTTACAAACAACCATGAATGTAAGTATATTCCTTAGCAAGCTATTTATCCACCGGATAGCAACTTTTCCAGATCAAGACTCTTCCATTACTCTTGAGCGTCTCCCAGCTCCAGCGACCCGAGGATCCTCATGCAATTCAAGCCAGCCGTTACCGCTCTGGTTTCCGCCGTCGCCCTGGCAACCCTGCTCAGTGGCTGTAAGAAAGAAGAAGCAGCGCCAGCGGCGCAGGCTCCTCAGGTCGGCGTCGTGACCATCCAGCCCCAAGCCTTCACCCTGACCTCGGAATTGCCGGGGCGTACCAGTGCCTACCGCGTCGCCGAAGTGCGCCCGCAGGTCAACGGCATCATCCTCAAGCGCCTGTTCAAGGAAGGCAGTGAGGTCAAGGAAGGCCAGCAGCTGTACCAGATCGACCCTGCCGTGTACGAAGCCACCCTGGCCAATGCCCAGGCCAACCTGCAGGCCACCCGCTCGCTGGCCGAGCGCTACAAGCAGCTGATCGACGAACAGGCTGTTTCCAAGCAGGAATACGACGACGCCAATGCCAAACGATTGCAGGCCGAGGCTTCGCTCAAAAGCGCGCAGATCGACCTGCGCTACACCAAGGTCCTGGCACCGATCAGCGGCCGTATCGGCCGTTCTTCGTTCACCGAAGGTGCACTGGTGAGCAATGGCCAGGCCAACGCCATGGCCACCATCCAGCAACTCGACCCGATCTACGTCGACGTCACCCAGTCCACTGCCGAGCTGCTCAAGCTGCGCCGTGACCTGGAAAGCGGCCAGTTGCAAAAGGCCGGCGACAACGCCGCCTCGGTGCAGCTGGTGCTGGAAGACGGCAGCCTGTTCAAGCAGGAAGGCCGCCTGGAGTTCTCCGAAGTCGCTGTCGACGAGACCACCGGCTCGGTCACCCTGCGCGCCCTGTTCCCCAACCCCGATCACACCCTGCTGCCAGGCATGTTCGTGCATGCGCGGCTCAAGGCCGGGGTCAACGCCAACGCCATCCTGGCCCCGCAACAGGGCGTGACCCGCGACCTGAAAGGCGCGCCGACGGCGCTGGTGGTCAACCAGGAGAACAAGGTCGAACTGCGCCAGCTCAAGGCCAACCGTACCCTGGGCAGCGACTGGCTGATCGAGGAAGGCCTGAACCCGGGCGACCGCCTGATCACCGAAGGGCTGCAGTACGTGCGCCCGGGCGTCGAGGTCAAGGTCAGCGAAGCCACCAACGTCAAGAAGCCGGCCAGCCCTGTTCAGGCCAACGCGGCGAAAGCAGACGCCAAAGCGGAGTAAACCATGTCGAAGTTCTTTATCGATCGCCCGATCTTCGCCTGGGTGATCGCCTTGGTGATCATGCTGGTCGGCGCCTTGTCGATCCTGAAGCTGCCGATCAACCAGTACCCCAGCATCGCGCCGCCGGCCATCGCCATCGCCGTGACCTACCCGGGCGCCTCGGCGCAAACCGTGCAGGACACCGTGGTACAGGTGATCGAGCAGCAGCTCAACGGTATCGACAACCTGCGTTATGTGTCGTCGGAAAGTAACTCCGACGGCAGCATGACCATTACCGCCACCTTCGAGCAGGGCACCAACCCAGACACCGCACAGGTGCAGGTGCAGAACAAGCTGAACCTGGCCACCCCGCTGCTGCCGCAGGAAGTGCAGCAGCAAGGTATCCGCGTCACCAAGGCAGTGAAGAACTTCCTGCTGGTGATCGGCCTGGTGTCCGAAGACGGCAGCATGACCAAGGACGACCTGGCCAACTACATCGTCTCCAACATGCAGGACCCGATCTCGCGTACCGCGGGTGTGGGTGACTTCCAGGTGTTCGGTGCGCAGTACGCCATGCGTATCTGGCTCGATCCGGCCAAGCTGAACAAGTTCCAGCTGACCCCGGTCGACGTCAAGACCGCCGTGGCCGCGCAGAACGTGCAGGTGTCCTCCGGCCAGCTCGGCGGCCTGCCGGCCATGCCGGGTACCCAGCTGAACGCCACCATCATCGGCAAGACCCGCCTGCAGACTGCCGAGCAGTTCGAGAAGATCCTGCTCAAGGTCAACAGCGACGGTTCGCAGGTGCGTCTGGGTGATGTCGCCCAGGTTGGCCTGGGTGGTGAAAACTATGCCGTCAGCGCCCAGTTCAACGGCAAGCCGGCCTCCGGCCTGGCAGTTAAACTGGCTACCGGTGCCAACGCCCTGGACACCGCCAAGGCCCTGCGCCAGACCATCGCCGACCTGGAACCATTCTTCCCGCCTGGGGTGAAAGCGGTATTCCCGTATGACACCACCCCGGTGGTCACCGAATCGATCAGTGGCGTTATCCACACCCTGATCGAAGCCGTGGTCCTGGTGTTCCTGGTGATGTACCTGTTCCTGCAGAACTTCCGCGCCACCATCATCACCACCATGACCGTACCGGTTGTGTTGCTGGGTACCTTCGGCATCCTTGCCGCTGCCGGCTTCAGCATCAACACCCTGACCATGTTCGCCATGGTCCTGGCCATCGGCCTGCTGGTGGACGACGCCATCGTCGTGGTGGAGAACGTCGAGCGGGTGATGTCCGAGGAAGGCTTGCCGCCCAAGGAAGCGACCAAGCGCTCGATGGAGCAGATCCAGGGTGCCCTGGTGGGTATCGCCCTGGTGCTGTCGGCGGTACTGCTGCCCATGGCGTTCTTCGGCGGCTCCACGGGTGTGATCTACCGGCAGTTCTCCATCACCATCGTCTCGGCCATGGGCCTGTCGGTGCTGGTGGCGCTCATCTTCACCCCGGCCCTGTGCGCCACCATGCTCAAGCCGCTGAAGAAGGGCGAGCACCATGTGGCCAAGCGTGGCTTCTTTGGCTGGTTCAACCGCAACTTCGACCGCAGCGTAACCGGCTACGAGCGCAGCGTGGGCACCATCCTGCGCAACAAGGTACCGTTCCTGCTGGCCTACGCGCTGATCGTGGTCGGCATGATCTGGCTGTTCGCCCGCATCCCTACCGCGTTCCTGCCGGAAGAAGACCAGGGCGTATTGTTCGCCCAGGTACAGACCCCGGCCGGTTCCAGTGCCGAGCGCACCCAGGTGGTGGTCGACCAGATGCGTGAGTACCTGCTCAGCGAAGAGGCCGACACCGTGGCTTCGGTGTTCACCGTCAACGGCTTCAACTTCGCCGGCCGTGGCCAGAGCTCGGGTATGGCGTTCATCATGCTCAAGCCGTGGGATGAGCGCTCCAAGGAAAACAGCGTGTTCGCCCTTGCCCAGCGCGCCCAGCAGCACTTCTTCACCTTCCGCGATGCGATGGTGTTCGCCTTTGCCCCGCCTGCGGTGCTCGAACTGGGTAACGCCACCGGCTTCGACGTGTTCCTGCAGGACCGCGGCGGTGTCGGCCATGCCAAGCTGATGGAAGCGCGCAACCAGTTCCTGGCCAAGGCCGCGCAGAGCAAGATCCTCAGCGCCGTGCGCCCGAACGGCCTGAACGACGAGCCGCAGTACCAGCTGACCATTGATGACGAGCGTGCCAGCGCCCTGGGCGTGACCATCGCCGACATCAACAACACCCTGTCGATTGCCCTGGGTGCCAGCTACGTCAACGACTTCATCGACCGTGGCCGGGTCAAGAAGGTGTACATCCAGGGCGAGCCGAACGCGCGGATGAGCCCGGAAGACCTGCAGAAGTGGTACGTGCGCAATGGCGCCGGCGAAATGGTGCCGTTCTCCTCCTTCGCCAAGGGCGAATGGACCTACGGTTCGCCGAAGCTGTCGCGTTACAACGGCGTCGAGGCAATGGAAATCCTCGGTGCTCCGGCCCCGGGCTACAGCACCGGTGAAGCCATGGCCGAGGTCGAGCGCATTGCTGGCGAACTGCCAAGCGGCATCGGCTTCTCCTGGACCGGCATGTCCTACGAGGAAAAACTCTCCGGTTCGCAGATGCCGGCACTGTTCGCCCTCTCGGTACTGTTCGTGTTCCTGTGCCTGGCAGCCCTGTACGAAAGCTGGTCGATCCCGATCGCCGTGGTACTGGTAGTACCGCTGGGTATCATCGGTGCCCTGATCGCCACCAGCCTGCGCGGGTTGTCCAACGACGTGTACTTCCTGGTCGGCCTGTTGACCACCATCGGCCTGGCGGCGAAAAACGCCATTCTGATCGTCGAATTCGCCAAGGAACTGCACGAGCAAGGCCGCAGCCTGTACGACGCGGCGATCGAGGCGTGCCGCATGCGTCTGCGCCCGATCATCATGACCTCGCTGGCGTTCATCCTCGGCGTGGTACCGTTGACTATCGCCAGCGGCGCCGGCGCCGGCAGCCAGCACGCCATCGGTACTGGCGTGATCGGCGGCATGATCAGTGCGACCGTGCTGGCTATCTTCTGGGTACCACTGTTCTTCGTCGCAGTGTCGTCACTGTTCGGCAGCAAAGAGCCGGAAAAAGACGTCACCCCTGAAACTCCACGTTATGAGGCTGGGCAATGACCAAGTCTTTGTTGTCCCTGGCAGTAACCGCTTTCATTCTTGGCGGCTGCTCGCTGATCCCTGACTACCAGACCCCGGAATCGCCGGTGGCTGCGCAGTGGCCGCAAGGCCCTGCGTACTCGCCGACGCAATCGGCGGAAGTTGCCGCCGCCGAGCAGGGCTGGCGCCAGTTCTTCCACGACCCGGCACTGCAGCAGCTGATCCAGACTTCGCTGGTCAACAACCGCGACCTGCGCGTTGCCGCGTTGAACATCGACGCCTACCGTGCGCAGTATCGCATCCAGCGTGCCGACCTGTTCCCGGCGGTTTCGGCCACCGGCAGCGGCAGCCGCCAGCGCGTACCGGCGAACATGTCGCAGACGGGCGAAGCGGGCATCACCAGCCAGTACTCGGCCACCCTGGGCGTCAGCGCCTATGAGCTGGACCTGTTCGGCCGCGTGCGCAGCCTGACCGAGCAGGCCCTGGAAACCTACCTGTCCAGCGAGCAGGCGCGTCGCTCCACGCAGATCAGCCTGGTGGCCAGCGTGGCCAACGCCTACTACACCTGGCAGGCCGACCAGGCGCTGTTCAAGCTGACCGAAGAAACGCTGAAGACCTACGAGGAAAGCTACAACCTCACCCGTCGCAGCAACGAAGTCGGCGTAGCCTCGGCACTCGACGTCAGCCAGGCGCGTACCGCCGTGGAAGGCGCCCGGGTCAAGTACTCGCAGTACCAGCGCCTGGTCGCCCAGGACGTCAACAGCCTGACCGTGCTGCTGGGCACCGGCATTCCCGCCGACCTGGCCAAGCCTCTGGAGCTCAATGCCGACCAGCTGGCCGAAGTACCGGCCGGCCTGCCGTCGGACATTCTCCAGCGTCGCCCGGACATCCAGGAAGCCGAGCACCTGCTCAAGGCCGCCAATGCCAACATTGGCGCGGCCCGCGCAGCGTTCTTCCCGAGCATCAGCCTGACCGCCAATGCCGGCAGCCTGAGCCCCGACATGGGCCACCTGTTCTCGGGCGGCCAGGGCACCTGGCTGTTCCAGCCGCAGATCAACCTGCCGATCTTCAACGCCGGCAGCCTGAAGGCCAGCCTGGACTACTCGAAGATCCAGAAGGACATCAACGTCGCCAAGTACGAAAAGACCATCCAGACCGCCTTCCAGGAAGTCTCCGATGGCCTGGCGGCGCGCAAGACCTTCGAAGAGCAGCTGCAGGCGCAACGCGACCTGGTGCAGGCGAACCAGGACTACTACCGCCTGGCCGAACGCCGCTATCGCATCGGTATCGACAGCAACCTGACCTTCCTCGACGCCCAGCGCAACCTGTTCAGCGCCCAGCAGGCACTGATCGGCGACCGCTTGTCGCAGCTGACCAGCGAAGTCAACCTGTACAAGGCGCTTGGCGGTGGCTGGTACGAGCAGACCGGGCAGGCCAACAACCAGCAGGCAGCGGTGGAAGCACCGAAGAGCTGATTGAAGCTGTCAAAGCATCAAGCCCACCCTCGCGGTGGGCTTTTTGTTTTGTGTTGCCTGAACCGGCCTCTTCGCGGGCTCGCCCGCTCCCACAGGCTGTGATGATCCTGTGGGAGCGGGCGAGCCCGCGAAGAGGCCAGTGCAGGAGAACAATTAACCAACCAGAACATTCTGTTCGATTATCGCCCGCTTCCGTTTGTGGCGAATTGCCTCACCCCAGCCCTACCCCGCACCATCCTCCCACGCAACGTTGCCCCGGTTCATCCCAAAAGACCCGCACCTGCAGGCCGCATCCTGCAGCGTACCGGCTCGCCCATAAAAACAAGAGATCCACGACAGATGAGCACTTTGCAACCCGCACGCCAGCTGCTGCCCGGCCTGTTGGCCATGTCCTGCGCACTCCCCGTGTTCGCCGCCGACCAAGGTGGTTTCCTGGAGGACGCCAAGGCCACCCTCAACCTGCGCAACTTCTACATCAACCGCAACTTCGTCGACCCGGCACACCCGCAGGCCAAGGCCGAGGAGTGGACGCAGAGCTTCATCCTCGACGCCCGCTCCGGCTTTACCCAAGGCACCGTCGGTTTCGGCGTGGACGTACTGGGCCTGTACTCGGTCAAGCTCGATGGCGGCAAAGGCACCACCAACACTCACCTGCTGCCGGTGCACGACGACGGCCGCCCGGCCGATGACTTCGGCCGCCTGGGCGTGGCACTGAAAGCCAAGCTGTCCGAAACCGAGCTGAAAGTGGGTGAATGGATGCCGGTACTGCCGATCCTGCGCTCGGACGATGGCCGCTCGCTGCCGCAGACCTTCCGCGGTGGCCAGCTGACCTCGAAGGAAATCGCCGGTTTGACCCTGTACGCCGGCCAGTTCCGCGGCAACAGCCCGCGCAACGACGCCAGCATGGAAGACATGTCGCTGAACGGTAAGGCCGCATTCACCTCCGACCGTTTCAACTTTGGCGGCGGCGAGTACACCTTCAACGACAAGCGCACCATGATCGGCCTGTGGGATGCCCAGCTCAAGGACATCTACCGCCAGCAGTACCTCAACCTGGTGCACAGCCAACCCCTGGGCGACTGGACCCTGGGCGCCAACCTGGGCTACTTCATCGGCAAGGAAGACGGCGCCGAACGCGCTGGCGAACTGGACAACCGCACCGCCTCGGCCATGCTCTCGGCGCGCTATCAGGGCCACACCTTCTACGTCGGCCTGCAGAAAGTCAGCGGCGACGACGCCTGGATGCGGGTCAACGGCACCAGCGGCGGCACCCTGGCAAACGACAGCTACAACTCCAGCTTCGACAACGCCAAGGAGCGCTCCTGGCAGGTGCGTCATGACTTCAACTTCGCCACCGTCGGCGTGCCAGGCCTGACCCTGATGAACCGCTACATCAAGGGTGACAACGTCACCGCAGGCGGCGTGGACGATGGCAAGGAATGGGCGCGGGAAACCGAATTGGCCTATGTGGTGCAGTCGGGCAGCTTCAAGGACCTGTCGGTGAAGTGGCGCAACTCCACCATGCGCCGGGACTTCAGCACCAACTCGTTCGATGAGAACCGGTTGATCGTGAGTTACCCGCTGAATCTCCTCTGAATTCTTCAGGTTCACCACAGCTTCAGAATCTGTGGTGAACCTGTGGGAGCGGGTTTACCCGCGAAGAGGCCAGAAGCCACAGCAAATAACCATAAGCTATAAACAAATCAATAAACCTTCTTTGACGACATATGCAGCAACCGCTTGAATAGGCCCCTGATCCCCGCCCCAGAGCCGTGACATGGACCTCCGTCAGCTGCGCTACTTCATCGCCCTCACCGAATACCGCAGCTTCGTCCGTGCCGCCGAGGCCATGGGCATCACCCAACCCGCCTTCAGCCGTGCCATCCAGAGCCTGGAACACAGCTTCGGCTGCCCACTGGTCGACCGCGCCAGCAAAGCCCTGCCGCCCACCCCCGAAGGCCTGGTGGTGCTGCAACATGCCCGGCGCCTGGTACAAGGTGCCGCGCAGCTGAGCAACGAAGTGCTGCAGATGACCAAGCTCGACGCCGGCGAGCTGCATTTCGGCAGCGGCCCGGCGCTGGCCGTGCGCCTGGTGCCCGATGCCCTGCGTCACTTTCTCGAACGCCACCCGGGCATCCGCACCTCGCTGCTGGTGGACAACGCCGAACGCCTCGGCCAGGCCCTGCGCCGCGAGCAGATCGAGTTTTTCGTCGACGATATCCGCCCGTTCGAAGCCGACCCCAACTTCCACACCGAGCCCCTTTCACCGCGCCCCGGCCTGTTCTTCTGCCGCCCGGGGCACCCATTGCTGGCCAAGGACAGCCTGTCGACCAACGATCTGTTCAGCTACCCGCTGGCCAGCGCCCTGCTCGCCCCCGGCGTGCGCAAGCGCCTGGCCAACCTGAGCGGGCGCAGCGATTTCACCCCGCACCTGCAAACCGAGCACCTGGCCGTGCTGCGCAGCGTGGTGGAGGCCAGCGATGCCATCGGCACCGCCAGCGAGGAAGCCGTGGCCGAAGACCTGGCCAGCGGCCGCCTGGTGCGCCTGCACTGGCGCAACCTGCCACCGGCGCTGGAAGTGCTGAGCGTGCGCTGTGGCGTGGTCAGCCGCAGCGGTTACCGGCTGTCGCCGGCGGCGCGAGCGATGATCGAGACGCTGGTGGGGCTGGATATGCCAGTGCGGGCTGCTGCCATTCGCTGAGCTGATGATGGTGGCAGGGGCGGGCTATCCTGAGCTATATCGGTCGCCTGTACCGGCCCTTTCGCGGGTGAACCCGCTCCCACAGGCACAGCGCAGCCCCCAGGAGTTGTGGTGACCCTGTGGGAGCGGGTTTACCCGCGAAGAGGCCAGAACAGGCAATACACCTCGATCAGGCAACCAGGGAGGCACAACAATGAAAACCCTCGTCGACCACCTGAGCCAATACGCCAGCTACCACCGCGACCCACGCAACATCGCCACCCATTTCGTCGGCATCCCGATGATCGTGCTGGCGGTCACCATCCTGCTGTCGCGCCCTGGCTGGGAGGTAGCCGGCATGTGGCTGTCCCCTGCCCTGCCGGCGGCGGCAGCCTCGGTCTGGTTCTACCTGCGCCTGGACCTGCGCTTCGGCCTGGTGATGGGGTTGTTGCTTGGGCTATGCCTGTGGGTCGGCCAGGTGCTGGCGATGCAGACGACAGCGCTGTGGCTCGGTGCCGGGCTGGGGGCGTTCGTGGTGGGCTGGATCATCCAGTTCGTCGGCCATTACTACGAAGGCCGCAAGCCGGCGTTTGTCGACGATGTCAGTGGGTTGATCATCGGGCCGTTGTTCGTGGTGGCAGAAGCGGCATTCATGCTCGGCCTGTGCCCGGCCCTGAAACGCGCCGTCGAGGCCAACGCCGGGCCCGTGGTGGCGCGCTCTATGTAGGAGCGGCCTTGTGTCGCGATAGGGCTGCGAAGCGGCCCCAGGGTTTCAGCTTCGCA
Source organism: Pseudomonas asiatica (assembly GCF_040214835.1). Lineage (NCBI taxonomy): Bacteria > Pseudomonadati > Pseudomonadota > Gammaproteobacteria > Pseudomonadales > Pseudomonadaceae > Pseudomonas > Pseudomonas asiatica. The sequence goes on from NZ_CP157874.1 coordinate 4,762,083, forward strand.
GCCAATATTGCCGGGGCCGCTTTGCGGCCCATCGCGACGCAAGGCCGCTCCTACAAGGGACCGCGTAGTGGTCAGGTACGCGACTCCACGCCCAGCTCATCCCACACCGACTCAGCCATGTGGAAGGTGGCATTGGCCGCCGGAATGCCGCAATAGATCGCGCTCTGCATCAGCACTTCCTTGATCTCGTCGCGGGTCACGCCGTTGTTGGCCGCCGCGCGCAGGTGCAGCTTCAGCTCGTCGTTGCGGTTCATGCCAATCAGCATGGCGATGGTGATCAGGCTACGGGTATGGCGCGGCAGGCCCGGGCGAGTCCAGATGTCACCCCAGGCGTGGCGGGTGATCATCTCCTGGAACTCGCCGTTGAAGTCGTTGAGCTTCTCCAGGCTGCGGTCCACGTGGGCATCGCCAAGCACTGCGCGGCGTACCTGCATGCCGGCGTCGTAACGTTGTTTCTCGTCCATGGTGGTATCCCTCAGTGAGCCAGCAGGAAGTCGAGCACGCGGCGGCTGAACGCCTCGCCGATCTCGACGTTGGACAGGTGCGCCGCCGGGAAGTCGACGTACTCGGCACCCGCGATACCGGCCTGCATGAAGCGGCCGTGCTCCGGAGTGGTCACCACGTCCTCGGTACCGGCAACGATCAGCGCCGGCACCTGGATACGGCCCAGTTGCTCGCGGTAATCGGCATCACGCACCGCCGCGCAGTTGCCGGCATAACCCTGCGGACTGGTTTGCGCCAGCATCTGGCAGATGCGCTGGGCCTGCGCTGGCTGGGCCTGGGCGAAGCCCGGGGTGAACCAGCGGGCGATGGAGGCATCGCGCAGGTCGACCATGGCCTGCTGGCCGCCCTTGAGCACGGTGTCGATACGGGTGTTCCACACCTCGTCGTTGGCGATCTTGGCGGCGGTATTGCACAGGGTCAGGCTGTGCAGGCGCTCGCCGGCATTGATGCCCAGCCACTGGCCGATCAGGCCACCCATCGACAGGCCGACGAAGTGCGCCTTGGCAATATCCAGCCCATCGAGCAGGGCCAGCACGTCACGGCCCAGCTGTTCGATGCTGTAAGGGCCTTCAGTGACCAGCGACCCACCGTGGCCACGGGTGTCGTAGCGCAGCACGCGCAAGTGCTGGCTCCACAGTGGAATCTGCGTGTCCCACATGCCCAGGTCGGTACCGAGCGAGTTGGACAGGACCAGCACCGGGGCGTTTTCCGGGCCATCGATCTGGTAATTCAAAACGCCATCGGCCAGTTGCAAGTGCGCCACAGCGGTCTCCTTCAGGCAGTGAAACGTTGATGTTCGGACACGGCGCGCGCCACCCAGACGCGGGCCTGGCCCAGGTAATGGGCAGGGTCGAGCAAGCGATCGAGTTCTTCGGCGGACAGTTCGGCGCTGACCTGCGGCTCTTCACCCAGCACGGTGCGCAGGTGGCGCTGCTCGGCCACCGCGCGCTGGCAGCACTGCTCCAGCAGGTGGTGGGCGTGGTCACGGCCCAGGCGCTGGGCGAGGACGATGCTCACCGCTTCGGCCAGCACCAGGCCCTGGGTCAGGTCGAGGTTACGGCGCATGCGCGCGGCATCCACTTCCATGCCCTCGGCAATCACCTGGGCCTGGCGCAGCGCGCCAGATACCAGGCAGCAGATGTCCGGCAGGGTTTCCCATTCGGCATGCCACAGGCCGAGGCTGCGCTCATGCTCCTGGGGCATGGCGGCGAACAGCGTCGAAACCAGCCCCGGCACGCGGGTCGCGGCACCGATCAGCACCGCGGCGCCCACCGGGTTGCGCTTGTGCGGCATGGTCGAAGACCCACCCTTGCCCGGTGCGGAAGGCTCGAACAGTTCCCCCGCCTCGGTCTGCATCAGCAGGCTGACATCACGGCCGAACTTGCCCAGGCTACCGGCGACCAGGCCCAGCACCGAGGCAAACTCCACCAGGCGGTCGCGCTGGGTGTGCCAGGGCTGCTCGGGCAGGGTCAGCTTGAGCTGCTCGGCCAGGGCTTCGGCCACCGGCATCGCCTTGCTGCCCAAAGCCGCCAGGCTGCCCGAGGCACCGCCGAACTGCAGCACCAGCAAGCGTGGGCGCAGCTCCTGCAGGCGCTGGCGGTGACGGGTCAAGGCGCCCAGCACACCGGCCAGTTTCATGCCCAGGGTCACCGGGGTGGCATGCTGCAGCCAGGTGCGCCCCACCAACGGCGTGTCGGCGTGCTGCAAGGCCTGGCGCGACAAGGTATCGGCCAGCTTGCCGAGGTCGGCTTCGATCAGGTCGAGGGCAGCACGCAGCTGCAGGACCAGCCCGGTGTCCATCGCGTCCTGGCTGGTGGCGCCCAGGTGCACATAGCGCTCGGCCTCGGGCACGCCACTGGCAATCACCTTGCCCAACGCCTTCACCAGCGGGATCGCCGAGTTGCCAGCAGTGGCGATGGCATTGGCCAGCGCGCCAACGTCATAGCGCTCGGCGTGGCACGCCGCCTCGATGGCCGCTACCGCGCTATGCGGGACCAGCCCGGCAGCCGCCTCGGCCCGCGCCAGCGCCGCTTCGAAATCGAGCATGCCCTGCAGGCGGCCACGGTCGGAGAAGATCTCGCGCATGGCCGGTGCGGTGAAGTAGGCGTCGAACAGTTGGTTGGTCATGCCACGTCCTTAATCATCGTGGTGCAGGTACGCGGCCTGCTTCGGCAAGCGCAGGCTGAACAGGAAGGCAATCGCCATCATCGCCGTCACGTACCAGTAGAAAGTGTTTTCCATGCCCAGGGTCTTCAGGCCCAGGGCAACGTATTCGGCCGAACCGCCGAACGCCGCGTTGGCCACTGCATAGGCCAGGCCCACACCCAGCGCACGCACCTGCGGCGGGAACATCTCGGCCTTCACCAGGCCGCTGATCGAGGTGTAGAAACTGACGATACACAACGCCAGGGTAATCAGCACGAAGGCCATGAACGGGCTGCTCACGGTTTTCAGCGCCATCAGCAGCGGCACGGTGAACAGCGTACCCAGGGCGCCGAACAGCATCATCGAATTACGCCGGCCGATGCGGTCGGAGAGCATGCCGAAGAACGGCTGCAGCACCATGAACAGGAATAGCGCGCCAGTCATCACGTAGCTGGCGTTTTTTGCGGTCATGCCGGCGGTGTTGACCAGGTACTTCTGCATGTAGGTGGTGAAGGTGTAGAAGATCAGCGAACCGCCCGCGGTATAGCCGAGCACGGTGATGAAAGCCGCCGCGTGGTTGCGGAACAGGCCCTTGATGGTGCCGGCGTCCTTGTCCTGGCGGGTTTCGGCGCTGCTGGTCTCATGCAGCGAGCGGCGCAGCATCAGCGAGATCAGCGCGGCAATGGCGCCGACCACGAACGGAATGCGCCAGCCCCAGGCGCGCAGTTCATCTTCAGTGAGCAGCTGCTGCAGAATCACCACCACCAGCACCGCCAGCAACTGGCCGCCGATCAGGGTCACGTACTGGAACGAGGCGAAGAAGCCGCGCTGGCCGCGCAGGGCCACTTCACTCATGTAGGTGGCAGTGGTGCCGTATTCGCCGCCTACCGACAGGCCCTGGATCAGCCGGGCCAGCAACAACAGCGCCGGGGCCCAGGTGCCGATGCTGGCATAGGTGGGCAGGCAGGCGATCATCAGGGAGCCGAAGCACATCATCAGCACCGAGATCATCAGGGAATTCTTGCGACCATGGCGGTCAGCGAGGCGGCCGAAGATCCAGCCACCGATGGGGCGCATCAGAAAGCCCGCGGCGAACACGCCTGCCGTGTTCAACAACTGCACGGTGGGGTCGTCGGAGGGGAAGAAAGCCGGGGCAAAGTAGATCGCGCAGAAGGCATAGACGTAGAAGTCGAACCATTCCACCAGGTTGCCTGAAGAGGCACCAACGATAGCGAAGATGCGTTTGCTGCGTTCTTCGCCGGTGTAATAGGCTGAGGTCATGGTGAGTTTACTCCTGGAGGGTCGCAGGTAATTCTAGACACACCTGGTAACACACTCGTTCCGCTATCTGGCTGGCAATTAGCCTTGAGTCGCATGTGCCGGCCTCTTCGCGGGTAAACCCGCTCCCACAGGGGATGCGTGGTTCCCTGTGGGAGCGGGTTTACCCGCGAAGAGGCCGGTACAGGTCAAACCCGCTCGATGGCCAGCGCCAAACCTTGGCCTACGCCCACACACATGGTCGCCAGGCCTTTACGCCCACCGCTCTTCTCCAGCTGGTGTAGCGCAGTCAGCACCAGGCGCGCACCGCTCATGCCCAGCGGGTGGCCCAGGGCGATGGCACCGCCGTTGGGGTTCACCTGCGGTGCATCGTCGGCCACACCCAGCTCACGCAGCACCGCCAGACCTTGGCTGGCAAAGGCTTCGTTGAGCTCGATCACATCGAAATCATTCACCGCCACACCCAGGCGCTCGGTCAGCTTGCGCACTGCCGGCACCGGGCCAATGCCCATCACCCGCGGTGCAACACCGGCACTGGCCATGCCCAGTACCCGGGCACGTGGGGTCAGGCCGTGTTTCTTCACCGCCTCGGCCGAGGCCAGGATCAACGCCGCGGCACCGTCGTTCACGCCCGAGGCGTTGCCGGCGGTGACGGTCTTGTCCGGGCCGTTGACCGGTTTGAGCTTGGTCAGGGCTTCCAGTGTGGTTTCCGGGCGCAGGTGCTCGTCATGCTCGACGACGGTCTCGCCCTTCTTGTGCGCGATACGCACCGGCACGATTTCTTCGGCGAAGAAACCGGCGGCCTGGGCGGCAGCTGCCTTCTGCTGGCTGCGCAGGGCGAAAGCATCCTGGTCAGCACGCGAAACCTGGTAATCGTCGGCCACGTTGTCGGCGGTTTCCGGCATGGAATCCACACCGTACTGGCTCTTCATCAGTGGGTTGATGAAACGCCAGCCGATGGTCGTGTCTTCGAGCTTCATGTTGCGCGAATAGCCGCTTTCGGCCTTGCCCATGACGAACGGGGCACGCGACATCGACTCGACGCCGCCGGCAATCGCCAGCTCCATTTCGCCGCTGGCAATGGCGCGGAAGGCAGTGCCGATGGCATCCATGCCCGACGCGCACAGGCGGTTCAGGGTAACGCCCGGGATGCTCTGCGGCAGGCCGGCCAGCAGCAGCGCCATGCGCGCCACGTTGCGGTTGTCTTCACCGGCCTGGTTGGCGCAACCGAAGAACACTTCGTCAACCTGATCCCACTGCACGCTCGGGTTGCGCTCGATCAGCGCCTTCAGCGGCACGGCGGCCAGGTCGTCGGCCCGCACACCGGCCAGGGCGCCGCCGAAGCGGCCGATCGGGGTACGGATGGCGTCACAGATGAATACGTCGCGCATCAGGCTTCTCCTGCCACCTGGCCATGGGCCGCGGCGGTACGGGCTTCGAGGTCACGCAGGGCGGACAGCTCGACTTCGGTAGGTTCGGCAGTGGTCTGCACATCGTCGGCAAAGCGGATCGCCCAGCCAGTGGCGGCGATGATCTGCTCGCGGGTCACACCCGGGTGGATCGCGGTGACGACGAATTCGTGGGTGCCGGCTTCCGGCTCCATGATGCACAGGTCGGTGATGATGCCGACCGGGCCGTCGCCTGGCAGGCCAAGGCGTTTGCGCGAGTCGCCGCCTTCACCGTGGCCAACCGAGGTGATGAAGTCCAGCTTGTCGACGAAGGCACGCGGCGACTGCTTGAGGATGATCAGCACCTGCTTGGCGGAACCGGCGATTTCCGGTGCGCCACCGGCACCCGGCAGGCGGGTTTTCGGGGCGTGGTAGTCACCGACCACAGTCGTGTTGATGTTGCCGAAGCGGTCGACCTGGGCGGCGCCAAGGAAGCCGACGTCGATGCGCCCACCTTGCAGCCAGTAGCGGAAGATCTCGCCGGTCGGCACCACGGTGTCAGCGGTTTCGGCCAGCTCGCCGTCGCCGATCGACAGCGGCAGCACGCTTGGCTTGGCGCCGATCGGGCCGGATTCGTAGATCAGCACCACATCTGGCGACGAGGTCAGGCGCGCCAGGTTGGCAGCCTTGGATGGCAGGCCGATGCCGACGAAGCACACAGCACCGTTGCGCAGGCGACGGGCTGCGGCGACGGTCATCATTTCGGAAGTGGAGTAGCTCATTGTGCGGCCTCCGCAGTGCTGGCCAGCTTGGCCTTGAATTCGTTGAAATCGGCAGTGCCACGGATGTAGGTGTCGATCCAGGCGGTGAACGATTCGCGGCTACGCGCGATCGGGTCCCAGGCCTGGTAGAAGCGGTTGTCACGCTCGTAGTAGCCGTGGGCATAGGACGGGTGCGCACCACCAGGTACCAGGCACACCGCGCTCAGCGCCCAGGTCGGCAGCACGCAGGCGTTCATCGGGGCCTGCAGGTCGTCGACGATTTCCTCGACGGTGACGATGCAGCGCTTGGCGGCCAAGGCGGCTTCCTTCTGCACACCGAGGATGCCCCACAGCAGCACGTTGCCCTTGCGGTCGGCCTTTTGCGCGTGGATCACGGTCACGTCCGGGCGCACCGACGGCACGGCTGCCAGCACTTCACCGGTGAACGGGCAGGTGACGCTCTTGATCAGCGGGTTGACCTTCGGCAGGTCGGAGCCGGCGTAGGCACGCAGCACGGCGAACGGCAGGCCAGAAGCACCGGCGACATAGGCGTTGGCCAGGTCGGCGTGGCTGTGTTCTTCGATTTCGATGGCGTGTGGCCATTGCTTCTCGACGGCATCACGCAGGCGGTGCAGCGAACCGACACCCGGGTTACCACCCCAGGAGAAGATCAGCTTGCTGGCGCAACCGGCGCCGATCAGCTGGTCGTAGATCAGGTCCGGAGTCATGCGCACCAGAGTCAGGTCGCGCTTGCCCTGACGGATGATCTCGTGGCCGGCGGCAGTCGGGATCAGGTGGGTGAAACCTTCGAGGGCGACGGTATCGCCATCCTGGATGAACTGCTTCACGGCTTCGTGAAGCGGGAGAATTGCAGCCATTTGGAGACTCCTGGTCAGGGTGCTTCGGTGAGCTCAGATTAAGGAGACTGGTGGGTGGCTTACAATCCGATAATCGACTATTTGTGCGATTATCGAACCATTTGTTGTCCTGCTACTCATCTTGATTCTGGGGCTGCTGCGCAGCCCTTTCGCGCCACAAGGCCGCTCCTACAGGGGATCGCGTTTCCCTGTAGGAGCAGCCTTGTGCTGCGAAGGGCCGCAAAGCGGCCCCCGGGCTTCAGGTCGCGTCAGCGTGGCTCACCAGCCCTTTCACGATCACACCCACGGTCGCCAGCCCCGCCGGCACCAGCAACGCCGTCAGCACCTGTTCGAAGTTCCAGCCCAGCCCCAGCAGCGTCGCGCCACTCCAGGCCCCGAGAATCGCCCCGAAGCGGCCGATACCCAGCATCCACGATACCCCTGTGGCGCGGCCCTGTGTCGGATAGAAGCGCGCCGCCAGCGAAGGCATCGCCGACTGGGCGCCGTTCACGCACATGCCGGCAACCAGCACCAGGGTGGCCAATACGGTGATGTTGCCCAGGCTCTGCCCCACGGCGTAGGCGAACACCCCGGCCAGCAGGTAGAAAATGCCGATCACCTTGTGCGGATTGAAGCGGTCCATGGCCCAGCCCACGCCGACGGCACTCAGCACGCCACCGAACTGGAACAGCGCGCCGATGAAGGCAGCCTGCTCCATGCTCGCGCCGCTGTCGCGCATCAAGGTTGGCAGCCAGCTGGTCAGCAGATAGACGATCACCAGGCCCATGAAGTAGGTCAGCCACAACAGCATGGTGCCCATGCCGTAGGTACCGGAGAAGATCAGCGCGAACACGTTGCGCGCGGCCACCGCCTTCTGTTCCGGCACGCTGAAGCTGCCCGCCTCGGCCACCACCCCTGGCGCGATGGGCGACAAGGTCTGGCGCACCTTGTCGGTGCCCCGATTGCGCACCACCAGGAACCGCGCCGACTCCGGCAGCCATACCATCAGCACCAGTGCCAGCAGCAACGGCAGCACGCCACCGATCACCAGCAGGCTGTGCCAGCCGTAAGCCGGGATCATCTTGGCGGAAATGAAACCACCACCGGCCATGCCCAGGTTGAAGCCGCAGAACATGCTGGTCACCAGCAGCGACTTGAGGCGCTCGGGGGTGTATTCAGACAACAGCGTGGTGGCGTTGGGCATGCCTGCGCCAAGGCCCAGGCCGGTCAGGAAGCGCAACACCAGCAACTGGTCGACGTTGGTGGCATAGGCCGAGGCCAGGCTGAAGCCGCCAAATACCAGCACCGCCCCCACCAGCACGCCCTTGCGGCCAAACCGGTCCGCCAGCGGGCCGGAGCCGAGGGCACCGAAAACCATGCCGATCAATGCAGCACTCATGACTGGGCCGAGGCTGGCGCGGTCAATCCCCCACTCCTGCGACAGGGCCGGGGCGATGAAGCCCATGGCGGCGGTGTCCAGGCCATCGAGGAAGACGATCAGGAAGCACAGCAACACCACCCGCCATTGGTAGCGGGACAGCGGCTGCTGATTGATGAACGACTGGACGTCAAGGCTTTTGCCGACGTTGGTTTGCGCTTGGTTCATTGTTGTTATCCAGAATGAGGGGCACAGCCAGGCCACTGCACGCGATAAACCGGTACAGAGGACGATAGTTTGAGGGAATGCGGCCGGCGTCAGCCTGGATATAACGGTACTGCGCGCGGGTGCGGCCGCGGCAGCGAGGGGACAGTATTCATGTAAGTGCCTCTTATTATGTTTTTCTTGTTCGGTCGGCACAGCCGACCGTTGCGAGAGACATTAATCAGCGGGCGGTGGTGGCGCAATTGACCGCGAACGACACTGTGCGTTTATCGCACAGGAAACGGTTATTACTGTTTTATTTTGGGGCCGCTTTGCGGCCCATCGCGACACAAGGCCGCTCCTACAGGGTTACGCGATCTACCTGTAGGAGCGGCCTTGTGTCGCGAAAGGGGTGCAACGCGCCCCCGGGACACTTCAGCCAAACAACTGATGGCAAAGGTCCCGGCTGGCCGCCAGCAGGATCGGCAAGAACCGCTGCTCCAGCTCACTGCGCGTCACCCGCCCGACATGGGTACTCACATTCAACGCCGCCAACACCTGCCCCGAGGCGTCATACACCGGCACCGCAATCGAACGCAGCCCCTGCTCCAGCTCCTGGTCTACCACGCACCAGCCCTGGGCGCGCACCTGCTGGATACAGGCGAACAGCGACTCAGGGTCATGCAAGGTACGGCTGGTACGCGCCTTCAGGTCGGCACGCTCCAGGTATTCCCGCAGGCTGGTGTCATCCATGGCCGCCAACAGAATGCGCCCCATCGATGTGCAATAGGCCGGCAGGCGCCCGCCCACCGACAGGTCGACCGAAATCAGCCGCTCCACGGTGGCCGAACGGGCTATATAAAGAATGTCGTCACCTTCGAGCGTGGCCATGTTGGCCGCCTCGTGCAGCTGGTCGCTGATGCGGTCAAGGTAAGGCTGGGCGGAAATCGCCAGCGGCGTCGACGACAGGTACGCATGCCCCAGCGTCAGCACTTTGGGCAACAGCGAATAGGTGCGCCCGTCGGTGGTGGCGTAACCCAGCTTGATCAACGTGTGCAGGCAACGGCGTACCGCCGCACGGGGGATTTCGGTGCGGTGGCTGATCTGGGCGATGGTCAGGTGACGCTTGCGTTCCTGAAAGGCCTGGATGACTGCCAGGCCTCGGGCCAAGGAGGTCATGAAGTCCGGGTCGCCAGTAAAGGCCTGGATGCGCTTTGCCGGGGAAGCCACGATCGGCGGTGCCAGGGCTGCCGAGGCAGATCGCCCCTGCTCCGGGTTGCCCGACTCTGGATTGACGGAATCGTTGGCCAGGGTTTCGTCACTCATCGCACACCTCAAAAAAAACGCCCACTCGTGCGATTATCGAACAAACGACCGATAATCGCAATTGACCGCTGACACTTTTACTTATACCTTTCTCATGCCACTTGTGGCTTCTTTGGAGAGACTGGTCAGGTACCCACCGTAGAAGTCCCCAGGCAACGGCCTCGCCTTTTGGCGAGGCCGTTTTTCATTACCCTCCCGCTCGACGGTCCCGCTGCTGCACTGCAACGAACTTTTGTCCGTCTTGCCTTTCAAACTTGTACGAAAGGCCCAAACTGTTGTCGGATGCATTCCGTTACTTGCGTCTGGTGATGTCAGGGTTGGGTAAATAACGATGTTCGGCGAAATATCGGTTGCTATAATCGATTGCGCAGGCCTCGACGATGCCGTGGCAATGGAACCTTCCGCTGTATCAAGCCGTTGCGGCCAGCAAGGCATGTGCACGCTGCACAGCGCATAACAACACTCATCAAACTTAATTCAGGTACTACTGTGACGAAAGATGAACTGCGCGCGGAACTCGAGCGCCAGGCTGAACGTTACAAGGATGTTTACGGTGGCGAAGTCACCACTTACGCCGCACAACCGGATCCGGAACGCAAACCTTGGCGCAAGCGCGCCAGCGTGCGCGACCAGGCCTTCAGCCAGGAACTGGAACGTATGGAAAAGGAACTGCGCAGCGACACTCCCTGACCCCCGGGACCACGCCAGCGCGTCGTCGCCCGGCCTGCCCGGGCGCGGTCGATCTTTACTGTCCGGCCGAAGGTGAAATGGAATTACACAAATTTCATACGGCCGTTTGAACAGAAGCGAAGCGGCTTTTTCTCCAGCTTTTTGCCGGTTTTCGCCAGATTTTGCGCGTTTTAGCGGACATTTCCCTGCCTCCACGTCACGCCGTGCACATCACGCTCCCGACAGGAAGATTGCCATCGGTCTGTCGCAGATGCATCGATTGCCAAGGTTTTCTGGCATAATCCCGCCCCCCTAAGACCGCCAGACAACCTTCATGATCGAATTATTCAGCGGACTGGATGCCTGGGTGTTGGTGAGCCTGCTGCTCGCCTTGACCTTCGTGCTCGCCTTCGAGTTCATCAATGGCTTTCATGACACCGCCAACGCGGTAGCTACCGTCATCTATACCAAAGCCATGCCGCCGCACCTCGCCGTGTTCTTCTCCGGCGTGTTCAACTTCCTTGGCGTTCTGCTCGGCGGTGTCGGGGTGGCCTATGCCATCGTGCACCTGCTGCCGGTAGAGCTGCTGATCAATGTGAACACCGGACACGGCCTGGCCATGGTCTTCTCGCTGCTGGCTGCGGCCATCACCTGGAACCTGGGCACCTGGTACTTCGGTATCCCCGCCTCCAGCTCGCACACGCTGATCGGCTCCATCCTCGGCGTCGGCCTGGCCAATGCCCTGATCAACGACATCCCGCTGGGCGACGGCGTCAACTGGCAGAAGGCGATCGACATCGCCATGTCGCTGGTGGTCTCGCCGATGGCCGGCTTCGCCGTTGCCGCCCTGGTACTGATCGGCCTGAAGTGGTGGCGCCCGCTGTCGAAGATGCACAAGACCCCCGAGCAGCGCCGCAAGCTCGACGACAAGAAGCACCCGCCGTTCTGGAACCGCCTGGTACTGGTGGTTTCGGCCATGGGCGTGAGCTTCGTGCACGGCTCCAACGACGGCCAGAAAGGCATCGGCCTGATCATGCTGGTGCTGATCGGTATCGTCCCGGCCAAGTTCGTCCTCGACCTGAACAGCACCACCTACCAGATCGAGCGTACCCGCGACGCCACCCTGCACATGAGCCAGTTCTACCAGCGCAACGCCGCCACCCTGGGCGAGTTCCTGGCACTGGGCAAGGCCAAGTCCAGCGACCTGCCGGAGCAGTTCAGCTGCAACCCGCAGCAGACCGAGCCGACCATTGCCGCACTGCAGTCCTCGCTGCAGGGCGTGACCGACTACCACAGCCTGAGTGCCGACAAGCGTGTCGAAGTGCGCCGCTACCTGCTGTGCCTGGACGACACGGCGAAGAAGGTCGGCAAGCTGCCAGGCCTGGAAGCCCGTGAAAAGGCCGACCTGGAAAAACTGCGCAAAGACCTGACTGCCACCACCGAGTACGCCCCGTTCTGGGTGATCGTGGCCGTCGCTCTGGCCCTGGGCCTGGGTACCATGGTCGGCTGGAAGCGCGTGGTACTGACCGTTGGCGAGAAGATCGGCAAGCAGGGCATGACCTATGCCCAGGGCATGTCGGCGCAGATCACCGCGGCTTGCGCCATCGGCATGGCCAACATCTTCGCCCTGCCGGTATCGACCACCCACGTGTTGTCGTCCGGTGTGGCCGGCACCATGGTCGCCAACAAGAGCGGCCTGCAAGGCGGCACCGTGAAGACCATCCTGCTGGCCTGGGTTCTGACCCTGCCTGCGTCGATGGGCCTGGCGGCCGGCCTGTTCTGGCTGGCGTCCAAAGCCATTGGCTGAGTGATACCGCAATAGAAAAAGGCGCCCTCCGGCGCCTTTTTCGTATCCGCAAACACACACGCCTCCTGTAGGAGCGGCCTTGTGTCGCGAAAGGGCTGCAGAGCAGCCCCAGCAATTTGTGCATCTGCGCTGAAATCCCGGGGCTGCTTCGCAGCCCTTTCGCGACACAAGGCCGCTCCTACAGGTACAGCGCAGGCCTGTGGATGGGGGCCGGTAAAGGCAAACTACCTTTTCTTGCCCCCCAGCAACGACCCCATCAACCCACGCACCAACTGCCGCCCCAACTGGTTGGCCGCCTGGCGCACCGCCGACTTGATTGCCTGCCCTGCCGCACTCTGCAAGAACTCACCAGCCTTGTCGGCAAAGCTCTCTTCATCTGCCTTGGGTTGCGGCGCGGGCTCCACCGGCTCACCCTTGCGCTGGGTCAGCATCTCATACGCCGACTCACGGTCCACCGGCTTGTCGTAACGCCCCGCCAGCGGCGAATCGGCAATCAGCGCACTGCGCTCAGCCGCACTCAACGGCCCGATACGCGACTGCGGCGGGGCAATCAGCACCCGTTGCACCATCGCAGGCGTGCCCTTTTCTTCCAGCGTCCCCACCAGCGCCTCGCCAATGCCCAGTTCGGTCAGCACCGCCAGGGTGTCGAACGCCGGGTTGGGGCGGAAGCCATCGGCCACGGCGCGCAGCGACTTCTGCTCCTTGGCGGTAAACGCCCGCAAGCCATGCTGAATGCGCAAGCCCAACTGGGCCAGCACCGCATCCGGCAAATCCCCCGGCGACTGGGTAACGAAGTACACCCCCACACCCTTCGAACGAATCAGCCGCACCACCTGCTCCAGGCGATCCTGCAATGCCTTGGGCGTATCGTTGAACAACAAGTGCGCTTCATCGAAGAACAACGCCAGCACCGGCTTGTCGGCATCACCGCGCTCGGGCAGTTGCTCGAACAACTCGGCCAGCAACCACAACAGGAAGGTCGCGTACACCTTCGGTGCATCGTGAACCAACCGGCTGGCGTCCAGCAGGTGGATACGGCCACGGCCATCCGGGTCTGGCCGCAGGAGGTCCTCGAGCTGCAGCCCCGGTTCACCGAACAACGCCTCGGCGCCCTGCTGCTCCAGGGTCGCCAACCGGCGCAACAGCGCCTGGGTGGAGGCCGTGGTCATCAGCGCGCTGTCCTCACCCAGCAGTTGCGGGTTGTCCTTCAGGTGCGCGAGCAGCGCCTTGAGGTCCTTGAGGTCGAGCAGCAGCAGGCCTTCACGGTCGGCCACCTTGAACGCCGCATACAGCGCCGCCTGTTGGCTGTCGGTCAGTTCAAGCAGGTTGCCCAGCAGCAGCGGCCCCATTTCACTGAGGGTGGTGCGCAGCGGGTGGCCGGACTGCCCGGCAATGTCCCACAGGCTCACCGGGTAAGCCTGGGGCCTGTGCCCCAGCCAGGGCATGCCGGCGATGCGCTCGGCCACCTTGCCCTGCGGCGCACCAGCAGCGCCCAGGCCGCAAAGGTCACCTTTGACATCGGCGGCGAACACCGCAACCCCCGCGTCACTGAACGCTTCCGCCAGATGCTGCAGGGTGACGGTCTTGCCAGTACCCGTCGCGCCCGCCACCAGGCCATGGCGGTTAGCCAGCCTCATCGCTTGCCCAACTGGCTGGCCATCCGGGCCAGCACCTACAACGATGGTCGAAATTTCCGACATCTCTTTAATCCTCTGCTCAAGCTTTACCGTAATTCGGCCGATACCTGTGGGTGATATTCGCCTTAATAGAGAGGAACAACCGAAAAGGGACTTTTCGGGATGTTGCACTGCTTTGCGACTCCACGCGTGCAAACGCCTGATATGAAACCTTAGCGGAACCGATTACGCCATGAACAAAAGCCTTCGTTTCAGCCACAAGATTCTTTTGGCCGCGTCACTGATCGTGATACTCGCCTTCAGCCTTTTCACGCTCTACAACGATTACCTCCAGCGTAATGCGATCCGCGAGGACCTCGAAAACTATCTGGCTGAAATGGGCGCTTCCACTTCGACCAATATTCGCAACCTGTTCGAAGGCCGTATCAAGCTGGTGGAAAACCTGGCACAGAACATAGCCCAGGACCCGACCAACGCCGAAACCCTGATGGGCCAGAATGCGCTGGTTTCCAGCTTCCTCACCGTCTACCTGGGCAAGGTCGACGGTGGCTTCAGCGTGCGCCCTGATTCGAAAATGCCCGACGGCTACGACCCACGCACCCGCCCCTGGTACAAGGACGGCATGAATGCCGCTGGCGCGACCCTGACCGAGCCGTACATCGACATGACCACCAACAAGATGGTCATCGGCATCCTCAGCAAGGTTTCCGCCAGTGTCGGCGTGGTCGGTGGCGACCTGGCCCTGGACGGCCTGGTACAGATCATCAACTCGCTGAACTTCGGCGGCATGGGCTACGCCTTCCTGGTCAACGACCAGGGCAAGATCCTGGTGCACCCGGACAAAGACCTGGTGATGAAGTCGCTGTCGGACCTGTTCCCGCAGCACACGCCGAAACTGACCGGTGAGCTGACCGAAGTGCAGAGCGAAGGCCAGGCCCGCCTGCTGACCTTCACCCCGATCACCGGCCTGCCTTCGGCCAACTGGTACATCGGCCTGTCGGTGGACAAGGACAAGGCATTCTCGATGCTCAGCACCTTCCGCACCTCGGCGGTGATCGCCACGCTGGTGGCGGTGGTGATCATCATCGGCCTGCTCGGCCTGCTGATCCGTGTGCTGATGCAGCCGCTGCACACCATGACCCGCGCCATGGAAGACATCGCCGAAGGTGAAGGCGACCTGACCAAGCGCCTGCGTATTCACAACCACGACGAATTCGGCATCCTGGGCAGCGCCTTCAACCGTTTCGTCGAGCGTATTCACAGCTCGATCCGCGAAGTGTCCTCGGCCACCGAGCAGGTCAACGAAGTAGCCCTGCGGGTCATCAGTGCCTCGAACTCGTCGATGACCAACTCCGACGAACAGTCCAACCGCACCAACAGCGTGGCCGCCGCCATCAACGAACTGGGCGCCGCCGCCCAGGAAATTGCCGGCAACGCCGCCCAGGCTTCGCAGCACGCCAGTTCGGCGCGGTTGCTGGCCGAAGAAGGGCAGCAGGTGGTGGAACGCAACATTGCGGCAATGAACCGCCTGTCCGACCTGATCGTCACTTCCAGCGCGCACATCGAGACGCTGAACAGCAAGACCGTCAACATCGGCCAGATCCTCGAAGTGATCACCAGCATTTCCCAGCAGACCAACCTGCTGGCGCTGAACGCGGCCATCGAAGCGGCCCGCGCCGGTGAAGCCGGGCGTGGTTTTGCGGTTGTAGCCGATGAAGTACGCAACCTGGCGCACCGCACCCAGGAGTCGGCGCAACAGGTGCAGACCATGATCGAAGAACTGCAGGTCGGCGCGCGCGAATCGGTCGAGACCATGGACCAGAGCCAGCGCCACAGCCAGGACAGCATGCAGATCGCCAACCAGGCCGGTGAGCGGCTGGACAGCGTTACCGTGCGCATCGGCGAGATCGACGGCATGAACCAGTCGGTGGCCACCGCCACCGAAGAGCAGACCGCCGTGGTCGAGGCGATCAACATGGACATCAACGAGATCAACATGCTCAACCAGGAAGGCGTGGAAAACCTGCAGGCCACCCTGCGCGCCTGCTCCGACCTGGAGCAGCAGGCCGGCCGCCTGAAGCACCTGGTGGGCAGCTTCCGTATCTGATCGCAAACCGCGTCGCCTGCTTCGCGGGTAAACCCGCTCCCACAGGATCTCCGCCGCTCTTGAATGCGTGGTGATCCCTGTGGGAGCGGGCAAGCCCGCGAAGAAGCCCACACCGATCCCCCGCCTTCCCCCTCCCCGCCCAACCCCGATCGAACAAACTATCCTTCTGATAGGTCAACCTTTAGGCGCGTCATCGCCGGCCCGTTAGCGCCGGATGACAGACCCGAAGACGATCCCGGAGGGATGCTGATCGTGCACATCGCCGACATCACCATGTTCTACGCCCCCGCCAGCGGCGGCGTACGTACCTATCTTGATGCCAAACACCACCGCCTCGACGCCATCCAGGGCGTCCGCCACAGCTTGCTGATACCCGGTGCCAGCGCCCAGCACGCCGATGGCATCTACCAGGTGCCCGCACCGCCGCTGCCGTTCGGCAATGGCTACCGCTTCCCGGTACGCCTGGCCCCCTGGTGCAATGTGCTGCGCAGGCTCAAGCCCGACCTGATCGAAGTCGGCGACCCCTACCTGACCGCCTGGGCTGCGCTGGAAGCGCGGCGCAAGCTCGATGTGCCGGTGATCGGCTTCTACCATTCCGACCTGCCGCTACTGGTCAGCAACCGCATGGGCAACTGGTTCACCCCCAATGTAGAGGCCTATGTCAGCAAGCTGTACGGCAATTTCGACCGGGTCCTGGCCCCCAGCCAGGTCATGGCCGACAAGTTGCGCCGCCTGGGGGTGCGCGATGTGCACGTGCAGCGCCTGGGCGTCGACCTGGCCACCTTCCACCCCAGCCAGCGCGACCCGCAGCTGCGTGCCGAACTGGGCATTGCCGACACCAGTCGCCTGCTGATCTACGCCGGCCGTGGCTCGCGGGAAAAGAACCTGCCGGTGCTGCTCGAGTGCATGCAGCACCTGGGCCACCCCTACCACTTGCTGCTGGTGGGTTCGAACATGCCGGCCAACGTGCCGCAGAACGTCAGTGTGATCGATCACTTCTGCCCGGCTCCGGAAGTCGCCCGGCTGATGGCCAGCGCCGACCTGCTGGTGCACGCCGGCGACCAGGAAACCTTCGGCCTGGTCATTCTCGAAGCGATGGCCAGCGCCACGCCGGTGGTGGCCGTGCGCGCCGGTGCTTTCGGCGAAATCGTCAACGAACAGTGCGGGCGCCTGTGCCGCCCCAACGATAGCAAAGCCATGGCGACGGCCGTGCAGGAGGCGTTCGAGGCCGGCGTGCGCAAGCTCGGGGCTCAGGCCCGTCGCCATGCCGAGCAGCAGTATTCGTGGGACCACGTGGTCGCCGGCCTGCTGCAGCACTACCAGGCCGTGCTTGGCCACCAACCGCAGGTCCGTGCCCATGGCTGAGCCACTGCCGCCAGCGCGCAGCCTGATGCTGGTGCTGCACGATGTCGCGCCCGAGACCTGGCCCGACTATCAACCCTTCGTCCAGGCCGTCGACGCCATCGGCGGCATCCCCATGACCTGGCTGGTGGTGCCGGACTTTCACCACCGCAACCCGCTGCAGCGCTCGCCCACCTTCTGCCGCTTGCTCGAACGGCGCCTGGCCCAGGGCGACGAGCTTGCCCTGCACGGCTTCTACCATGCCGACAACGGCCCGCCACCACGCACGCCCGGCGAATACTTCATGCGCCGCATCTATACCCATGAAGGCGAGTTCTACGCCCTGGACCAGCAGCAGGCCCTGCAACGTCTGGAGCACGGCCTGGCCCTGTTCGCCCAGCAGGGCTGGCCGGTGGCCGGCTTCGTCGCGCCTGCCTGGCTGATGAGCGAAGGCACCCGCCAGGCACTGCGCCGCCTGCCGCTGCGCTACACCAGCACGCCACAGCACTTGTACCGTTTACCAGACTTCACCGCGATCAAGGCCCCGGGGCTGGTCTGGAGTGCCCGCAGCGCCTGGCGTCGCGGCCTGTCACGGGTGCTGTGCGACTGGCAATGCCGGCGCTGGCACGACGCCCAGACCCTGCGCCTGGGCCTGCACCCGGTGGACATGCGCCATCGCGCCTCCCGCGACTATTGGCTGAACACCTTGCACACGCTACTGGCACAGGGCCGCGAGCCCCTGACCAAGTCCACCTGGCTCGACCGCCAGGCCAGCGCATGAACCGCTTGGCCTGGCTGGCCCTGGCACTGCTCGGTGCCGTGCTGGTGCCAGCCCTGCTCGGTGGCAGCGAGCTGCTACCGAGGTTGCAGCGCTTCGCCCCCAGCCTGATGCTGACCCTGCTGGGCATGATCCTGCTGTGCTGGGTCATCAACGCCATCCGCTTGCGCCTGTTGCTCGGCCAGCAAGGAGCAAGGCTTGGGCGCCTGCGTAGCCTGGGTGTGGTGATGGCTACCGAGTTCGCCATCTGTACCACCCCCGGCGGCAGCGGCGGCCCCTTGACCCTGATGGCCCTGCTGGCACGCGACCGGATCGGCCCGGCGCGCAGCGGCGCGGTGTTTGCCATGGACCAGCTGAACGACCTGGTGTTCTTTTTCTGCGCGATGCTGGCGATTGCCGGCTATGCACTGTTCCACAGCCTGGGCCGCAGCCAGGAAAGCATGTTGCTGGGCAGCGCGTTGCTGTTGTGCACGGCACTGGCCGGGGTGATTGGCCTGCTGCGCTACCGGCGCACGGTGATGCGTGTGAACGGCAGGTTGCTGCGCCGCCTGGGCATGAGCCGCCAGCGCAAGTGGCGCTGGGCGCGCAAGCTGCTGCGCTTCATCGACGCACTGGCGCAGACCTGGCGCCTGCCCAAGCGCACGCTGACCCTGGTGTTCACCCTGACCTGCGCCCACTGGGGCCTGCGCTACAGCGTGTTGTATCTGGTATTGAGGGGGTTGGGGGTAGACCTGGCGTGGATCCCCAGCTTTTTGGTGCAGATGCTCTCGCTCAGTGCCGGCCAGTTCAGCCTGCTGCCTGGCGGTGCCGGTGCCGCCGAGCTGACTTCGGCCAGCCTGCTGACGCCACTGGTGGGCAGTTCGACCGCGGCTGCGGCGATCCTGATATGGCGGGCGGTCACTTACTACTTTTATCTGCTGGCGGGTGGGCCGGTGTTTGTGTGCCTGCTGGCGCGCCCGCTGCTGGAGCGTTGGCGGCGTCAGGCGGGTTGAGCTGCTGCCAGAGTTCGGCGGCGCCGGGGAAATCGGTGCCATCGGTGTCGGCCAGGGCTTCGGGGTCGTAGCGGGCCAGGCAGCCTTCACCGAGGGTGGGTGGGGGTGAGGCGGTGGGTTGGTTGCGCTGCTTGGCCATCGGCTTATCCCTCAGATTGCTGGGGGCGCTTCGCGCCCCTTTCGCGACACAAGGCCGCTCCTACAGGAGTTACGCGACGCAGTGCCGGTACGCGATCCCTTGTAGGAGCGGCCTTGTGTCGCGATGGGCTGCAAAGCAGCCCCAGAACCTCACAGGCAACCAGTCTGTATCAGTCAAACACCACAGTCTTGTTGCCATGCACCAGCACCCGGTCCTCCAGGTGATAACGCAGGCCACGGGCCAGCACCATCTTCTCCACATCACGGCCAAAGCGGACCATGTCATCGATGCTGTCGGCATGGCTGACACGCACCACGTCCTGCTCGATGATCGGGCCGGCGTCCAGCTCTTCGGTGACGTAGTGGCAGGTCGCGCCGATCAGCTTCACACCACGCAGGGCGGCCTGGTGATACGGCTTGGCGCCGACGAACGACGGCAGGAAGCTGTGGTGGATGTTGATCACCTTTTCAGCATAGTCCTGGCACAGTTGCGGCGGCAGGATCTGCATGTAGCGGGCCAGCACCACCACGTCGGCGGCGTGCTCCTGCACCAGGCGCGACACTTCGGCAAAGGCCGGGGCCTTGTCCTTGGGGTCGACCGGTACATGGAAGAACGGAATACCGTGCCACTCGACCATGCTGCGCAGGTCGTTGTGGTTGGAGATCACGCAAGGGATCTCGCAGTCCAGCTCATCGGTGTGCCAGCGGTGCAGCAGGTCGGCCAGGCAGTGCGACTCGCGGCTGGCCATCAGCACCACGCGCTTTTTCTGCGCCGAGTCGGTAATGCGCCAGGTCATGGAGAACTCTTCGGCGATCGGCGCAAACGCCTCGCGGAAGGCTTCGATACCGAATGGCAGCGATTCGGCGCGGATTTCATGGCGCATGAAGAACCAACCGCTCTGCTCATCGGAGTGGTGGCTGGCTTCGTTGATCCAGCCATTGTACAAGGCCAGGAAATTACTGACTTTCGCCACGATGCCAACACGGTCGGGGCAGGCGATCACCAGACGATAGGTGCGCATGAATGAGACTCCAGAACTTCGCAAAGGCGCTCATTCTAGCGGCCCGCCAGGAAAAACGCAGTATTGATCGCAGCGGCCGTGGCCTGTGTTCCTGACGAGATGCACTGCCGGCATTCTCTGACAGACATGACGAAATGCAGGGTTAATTGTAAATTTTTGTTCACGTAGAGAATTGGTTGTCACAGCTTAGTTAACAGTTAATTGCCCAACAATATGTTTACTTGCGAGTATTGCCTGTCTATTATTGCCCCACACATTTCTGAACACGCATTAAGGAACACTCCATGTCCCTGATCAACGAGTACCGCGCTACCGAAGAAGCCATCAAGGAACTTCAGGCCCGCCTGGCCAACCTGTCGCAGGATGACAAGCTGAAGAAAGAACTGGAGTTCGAAGGCAAACTGCGCACACTGATGGGCGAGTACTCCAAGTCGCTGCGCGACGTGATTGCCCTGCTCGACCCAGAGTCGAAACTGAGCAAGGCACCTCGTGGTGCGGTCAAGACTACCGCCACCAAGCGTGCACGCAAGGTCAAGCAATACAAGAACCCGCACAACAATGAAGTGATCGAAACCAAAGGCGGCAACCACAAGACCCTGAAAGAATGGAAAGCCAAGTGGGGTGGCGATGTGGTTGAAAGCTGGGCGACCCTGCTGGACTGATTGTCCGCACACGCCTGCTGCTTATCGCAACAAGAACGCCGGCATATTGCCGGCGTTTTTGTTTGTCCGCGTTTTGTGTCAGCGCTCAGCCAATTGCAAACTGTGCCTGCAATTGCCGGGCATGTACCTGCCACGCGTCCAGCACGCGCCGCCCCGCCTCGTCGGCGCCCTCCCAGGCCTGCTGCCGCGCCTGTTCGAAGTCGCCCAGCGTATTCGGCGCACCCCAATGCGGGTCGCTCAGGCGCTGCTGGCAGAAGCTGAACCAGCGTTGCCGCTCTTCGCCGGTCAGGGTCTCGGGGAAGTTGCGCGCCCGATAGCGGAACAACAGTTCAGGCAGGCGCGGGTCATCGAACATCCACTGCCCACGGCCCAACTGCGCCGGTTCCAGTGCACGAACTTGCTCACATAAGCGGCGGTCACGGTCCCCCAGAAAACCGTCATACAACTGTTGTTCCGGGTCTTCACTCGGGGCGAAGTCTTCCTTGCCGTAGATGTGTTCCAGCTTGTCTTGCCATTGCGCCTGTTGCTTGGCCAATTCTTCGCCGCGCAATTGTAACAACGTCAAGTCCAGACCCAACCGTTGTTGATCAGCCGGGCGCAATACCGAAAGTGGCGCCAGTACCGGGCAGCGATTGATCTGCACCAATTTGAGCGGCACGGGTAATTCGCCTTCGGCCAGTTCTTCATGGCGGGTATACAAACGCTGGCGTAGAACTTCAGCACTTTCCCGTAGTAACGGTAGGGTTTCCTGATGCAGGTCGCACACAATCAGTGCATTGCGATTACGCGGGTGCCAGGCCAGTGGCAATACGACACCAAGGTAATTGCGTGCCGCCGAGAAGCGCCCGGATATATGCACCAGTGGCTGCAACAAATGGATCTGCTCCATCACTTTATGCTTGCTGCGCAACTGGAACAGCCAGTCATACAACTTGGGCTGTTTCTGCCGGATCAGGCGGGCCAGGGCGATGGTTGCCCGCACATCGGAAAGCGCTTCGTGGGCATGCCCATGGTCGATGCCATTGGCCTTGCTCAGCAGCTCCAGGCGCAGGCTGGTGCGCCCATCCTGCTGCGGCCACTCGATGCCGTCCGGGCGCAATGCATAGGCCGTGCGTACGATGTCGATCAGGTCCCAGCGGCTGTTGCCACCCTGCCACTCTCGGGCATAAGGGTCGAAAAAGTTGCGGTACAGGCTGTAGCGGGTCACTTCGTCGTCGAAGCGCAGGGTGTTGTAGCCGGCGCCACAGGTACCAGGGTGCGCCAGCTGCGCATGCACCCGGGTCATGAACTCGGCTTCGCACAGGCCCTGTTCGGCCAGCAGTTGTGGAGTGATGCCGGTCACCAGGCAGGCGGCCGGGTGCGGCAGGATATCGTCGGAGGGCCGGCAATAAAGGCTGATCGGCTCGTCGATTTCGTTGAGGTCGAAGTCGGTGCGCACGCCGGCCACCTGCAGCGGCCGGTCGCAGCGCGGGTTGATGCCGGTGGTTTCGTAGTCGTGCCAGAAAATGCTGGAGGTCACGGGGTCGTCCTGTATCGAGGTCGACCCGATTCTAGCGCGATTCTGGCGCGACTCCAGCGAGCCTGGGCCCGAGGCTCAGGCAGAGGCGTTGGCGGGGCGGAAACTGAAATAGTCGCGCAACGAGCGGACGAATTCGTCGTACTCGCGGGGCGCCTGCAGCAGCATGAAGCCCGAATCGTAGTGCCCGGGTGTCTGGTCTTCACGGCACCACAGGCAGCTGGCGGTAAGGTTGACGAACTGATGCCCGCCACCAACCAGCGGCAGGCGTAATTGCAGATCGTAGTCGGGCCCGACCAGCACAGGTAGCTGGCTTATCAGCATCAGCCCGTCTTCGGAGGCGTTGCCCAGCTGGCCGATGGCCTGGCCGGTAATGCGGTTGAACACCTTGAGAACACAAGGCAGCTGATGGCGTTCGATGTGGCGCTTGTTGAACATGATCGCAAGTGCAGTCCGTATCCGATGCCAGGAATACGTGGAACTGGCGGTTGTTGTAACAGCTGAGTTACAGATTAGCGCAGCACGCGCGGCAAATCCCGTGAAATAAATCACACCTTGGTGTTAACGCCAAGGTGCGGCGCTCACCGGGTTTGCCACGGCGGCTTCGGCGCCGCGCAAATGGCCGAGTTTCTCCAGGGTCTGCAGGCGTGCCTGGGCACGATAGGCGTATTCATTGCCCGGGTACTGCTGGATCAGGTACTGGTAGGTCTGCGCCGCATCCACGTACAAGGCCTGGCGCTCCAGGCACTGGCCGCGCAGCAGCGACACCTCGGGGTGGATGAACGGTCGCGCACGGCTGGTGCGGTCGACCTGCGACAGCTCGAGCATGACCCGTGCGCAATCGCCACGGTCGTAGGCGCGGTAGGCATTGTTCAGGTGGTGGTCCATGGACCAGCGGGTGCAGCCGACGGCGCTGGCCGCCAGGGCTAAAACGATCAGGGCTCGCATGGGGGTCTCCTTTGATGCCAGTGTATCGGCCTTTGCCGGCAAATCTTCACACCCTTTTGCAAGGATACCCTGCCCGTTCAAATGCCACCCTGCCTTGGTCGCAGGTAGTGCAACGGAACAATGACTACAGCGAGATTCAGGAGTAGCCTTTCGCTGCGCTTCACTATAGGAGTCTGTGCATGAGCATCCGCCGTACCAAAATCGTCGCCACCCTTGGCCCCGCCAGCAACTCGCCGGAAGTGATCGAACAGCTGATCCTCGCCGGCCTGGACGTGGCACGCCTGAACTTCTCCCACGGCACTCCGGACGAGCACAAGGCCCGCGCGCGCCTGATCCGTGACATCGCCGCCAAGAACGGCCGCCATGTTGCACTGCTGGGCGACCTGCAGGGTCCGAAGATCCGCATCGCCAAGTTCGCCAACAAGCGCATCGAATTGAAGATCGGTGACAAGTTCACCTTCTCCACCGCCCACCCGCTGACCGAAGGCAACCAGGACATCGTCGGTATCGACTACCCCGACCTGGTCAAGGACTGCGGCGTTGGTGACGAGTTGCTGCTCGACGATGGCCGCGTGGTGATGCGCGTCGAGACCGCCACCGCAGATGCCCTGCACTGCGTGGTGATCATCGGTGGCCCGCTGTCGGACCACAAAGGCATCAACCGTAAAGGTGGCGGCCTGACCGCACCGGCCCTGACCGAGAAAGACAAGGCCGACATCAAGCTGGCTGCGGAAATGGACCTGGACTACCTGGCCGTGTCCTTCCCGCGTGACGCCAGCGACATGGAGTACGCACGCAAGCTGCGTGACGAAGCCGGCGGCAGCGCCTGGCTGGTGGCCAAGATCGAACGCGCCGAAGCGGTGGCCGACGACGAAACCCTCGACAAGCTGATCCTCGCCTCCGACGCCGTCATGGTCGCCCGTGGCGACCTGGGCGTGGAAATCGGCGACGCCGAGCTGATCGCCATCCAGAAGAAGATCATCCAGCACGCCCGCCGCAACAACAAGGCGGTGATCGTGGCGACCCAGATGATGGAGTCGATGATCCAGAACCCGATGCCGACCCGTGCCGAAGTGTCCGACGTGGCCAACGCCGTGCTGGACAACACCGACGCGGTGATGCTGTCGGCCGAGAGTGCCGCCGGTGCCTACCCGATCGAAGCCGTCCAGGCCATGGCCCGCATCTGCCTGGGTGCCGAAAAGCACCCGACCAGCCAGAAGTCCAGCCACCGCCTGCACACCACCTTCGAGCGCTGCGACGAGAGCATCGCGCTGGCGGCCATGTACACCGCCAACCACTTCCCGGGCGTGAAGGCGATCATCGCCCTGACCGAGAGTGGCTACACCCCGTTGATCATGTCGCGCCTGCGTTCGCACGTGCCGATCTTCGCCCTGTCGCCGCACCGCGCTACCCAGGCCCGTGCCAACATGTTCCGCGGCGTGTACCCGATCGCCTTCGACCCGGCCTCGCTGCCGGCCGACAAGGTGAGCCAGGCAGCGGTCGACGAACTGCTCAAGCGTGGCCTGGTGGAGCAAGGTGACTGGGTAATCCTGACCAAGGGTGACAGCTACCACACCATCGGTGGCACCAATGGCATGAAGATCCTGCATGTCGGTGATCCGCTGGTCGGTTGATCTGCTTCAGAGGGGGCCGCTCTGCGGCCCAATCGCCGGCAAGCCAGCTCCCACAGGTACCGCGCAGGCCCAGGTCTGATGCAATCCTGTGGGAGCTGGCTTGCCGGCGATGAGGCCAGCCCAGGCTACACAAATGCCTCAGGCATGCTCGACAAACACATCGGCAAAGACCTGCCCCCGCGGCACCCCGGCAATGAACAGCCGCCGGGCAAACCGCTCGACACTCCCCGGCGCCCCGCACACCAGCGCCACCGTCTGCCGCGATGACGGCCGCAACCCGGCCAACGCCTCATCCAGCTGCTCTGCCAGTACCAACTCGACATTCACATCCGCCATCTCCCGCAACGGCTCGGCCAGATAATGCCCAACGCCCTCGCGCGCCACATGCATGACCCTGATTTCCCCTTGGTGCCCCTGCCGCAGAGCCTCGCGCAAGATGCCCCACAACGGCGCCAGCCCGGTCCCCGCCGCCAGCAACCACAGCGGCCGCTGCTGCCAGTCCGGGTCGTAATGCAAGGCCCCCCCCCTTAGCTCGCCCAGGCGCAGCACATCACCCAGCTGCAAGCCACGGGCCTTGTCACAAAAGGCGCCGGGGTGCTGGCAGTCGATATGAAACTCGAGGAAATCATCTTCGCCCGGAAGGCTGGCCAAGGAGTAAGGCCGCGCCACCGCGCCATTCCACAGCACCACATGCTGCCCCGCCTGGTAACGCATTGCCCGTTCGGGCCGCAGCCGCACGCGCAGCACATCGCCGAACCAGTCCAGGGCACAGACCTGCGCAGGCACGCCATCCTGCTGCGGGTCGAACAGCGCCACGCGCAGGTCCTCGACTACCCGGCACTGGCAGGCCAGGCGCCAGCCCTGGGCGTGCTTGTCCTGCGCCAGGGCCTCGGGCATGGCATCCAGCGGTTGCCCGCCCAGGCAGTGCACCAGGCAGGCATGGCAACTGCCGGCACGGCAACTGTAGGGCACATTCAGCCCGGCCTCGTTCAGGGCATCGAGCAGGTTGCTGCCGGTCGGCACCGCCCAGCGGCGCTCGCCCACGCAAAGTTCGGGCATGTTCTGGTTTCTCTTCCCGCTTTGGATTGCTGGGGACGCTTTGCGCCCCTTTCGCGACGCAAGGCCGCTCCCACAAAGGCACGGCGTACACCGGCCCATGTGGGAGCGGCCTTGTGTCGCGAAAGGGCTGCGCAGCAGCCCCAATCGATTTTACGGCCAGCCGCGCAACCCAGCAGCAAAAAGAATGCCTGCCACCTGCCGACCATGGTCCAGACCGGCCGCAGGTGTGCCCGGCACGGATGCGCGCTATACTGCCGCGCCTTTTTCCGTCGGCCTGACCTGCCGGCGCCTTGCAAGGCGCTTCGACACGCTGGTCGGCACCGTCGAGCGCCGTAATGAATGTTCCCGTCTTTAAGAGGAGCGCGCTGCATGACCGTGATCAAGCAAGACGACCTGATTCAGAGCGTCGCCGACGCCCTGCAATTCATCTCGTACTACCACCCCGTCGATTTCATCCAGGCCATGCACGAGGCCTATCTGCGTGAAGAGTCGCCTGCTGCGCGCGATTCCATCGCCCAGATCCTGATCAACTCGCGCATGTGCGCCACCGGCCATCGCCCGATCTGCCAGGATACCGGTATCGTCACCGTGTTCGTGCGCGTGGGCATGGACGTGCGCTGGGACGGCGCCACCCTGAGCGTCGACGACATGATCAACGAAGGTGTGCGTCGCGCCTACAACCTGCCTGAAAACGTCCTGCGCGCTTCGATCCTGGCCGACCCGGCCGGTGCCCGCAAGAACACCAAGGACAACACCCCGGCAGTGATCCACTACTCCATCGTCCCCGGCGACAAGGTCGAGGTCGATGTCGCAGCCAAGGGCGGCGGCTCGGAGAACAAGTCGAAGATGGCCATGCTCAACCCGTCCGACTCGATCGTCGACTGGGTACTGAAGACCGTCCCGACCATGGGCGCTGGCTGGTGCCCGCCTGGCATGCTCGGCATCGGCATCGGCGGTACCGCCGAGAAGGCCGCCGTGATGGCCAAGGAAGTGTTGATGGAGTCCATCGACATCCACGAACTGAAAGCCCGTGGCCCGCAGAACCGCCTGGAAGAAATCCGCCTGGAGCTGTTCGAGAAGGTCAACCAGCTGGGCATTGGCGCCCAGGGCCTGGGTGGCCTGACCACCGTGCTCGACGTCAAGATCATGGACTACCCGACTCACGCCGCTTCGCTGCCGGTGTGCATGATCCCCAACTGCGCCGCCACCCGCCACGCCCACTTCGTGCTCGATGGCTCCGGCCCGGCCGAGCTGGAAGCGCCGTCGCTGGACGCCTATCCGGAAATCGTCTGGGAAGCCGGCCCGAGCGCCCGTCGCGTCAACCTCGACGCCATCACCCCGGAAGAAGTCGCCAGCTGGAAGCCGGGCGAGACCATCCTGCTCAACGGCAAGATGCTGACCGGCCGCGATGCCGCGCACAAGCGCATGGTCGAAATGCTCAACCGTGGCGAAGAGCTGCCGGTGGACCTGAAAGGCCGCTTCATCTACTACGTCGGCCCGGTCGACCCGGTCGGTGACGAAGTGGTAGGCCCAGCCGGCCCGACCACCGCCACCCGCATGGACAAGTTCACCCGCCAGATCCTCGAGCAGACCGGCCTGCTGGGCATGATCGGCAAGTCCGAGCGCGGCCCTGCCGCCATCGAAGCGATCAAGGACAACAAGGCCGTGTACCTGATGGCCGTCGGCGGCGCTGCCTACCTGGTGGCCCAGGCCATCCGCAAGTCGAAGGTCCTGGCCTTCGCCGAGCTGGGCATGGAAGCGATCTACGAGTTCGAGGTCAAGGACATGCCGGTGACCGTCGCCGTGGACAGCAACGGTGAGTCGGTACACATCACTGGCCCTGCCCTGTGGCAGAGCAAGATTGCCCAGAGCCTGGCAGTCGAAGTGAAGTAAGCCTGATGTAACAGTGTCGCCTTCTTCGCGGGTAAACCCGCTCCCACAGGGACAGCGCAAGCCTGGGGCTACGCGCTACCTGTGGGAGCGGGTTCACCCGCGAAGAGGCCGCCCCTGTTCTACACAATTCTTTCGAACTGCTCCGGCCAGTCCCTTCGGGTAAACACCTGCCCTTCCCGCCTCACCCGCCGTACTTCCTCAAGGTCCACCTCACAGACCAGCCACTGACTGGTTGCAGGGCTCGATTCTTCACTCAAGGCCACCACCCCATCCCCCGGCATCCCATGATCCGGCGGCACGAACAGCCCTGCCCGGCCGATATTCTCGTCCAGCGCCGGCGACCAGGGCGCCAGCCCGACCGTAGGGCTCTGCAACACCGCAATCTGGTTCTCCAGCGCCCGCGCCTGGGCACCGATACGCACCCGGTGGTAACCCGCCTCGGTGTCGGTACAGCTCGGCGCCAGGATCAGGTCGGCACCACCCTCGGCCAGACGCCGCGCCAGCATCGGAAATTCGTTGTCGTAGCAGATCAGGATGCCCAGGCGCCCCAGTTCGGTGTCGAACACCTGCAACCCCTGGCCTGCGGCTATATCCCATTGCTCCCGTTCGAAACGGGTCATCATCAGCTTGTCCTGATAACCCAGCACGCCCTTGGGGCCGAACAACCAGGCACGGTTGCGGTAGCGCCCATCGCGGTCCAGCACCGGTATGCTACCCGGTTGCAGGTAGATTCCCCAGCGCCGGGCAAGGCTCTCGCACAAGGCCTTCCAGGGCTCGATCAGCGGCTGGATGCCGACGATGGAGGCCTTCAGGTCACCCCGCTGCTCGGCACTCAGCTGCCCGCTGAGCACCAGCCCGGCGTACTCCGGCAACAGCAGCAGGCGGGCCCCCGCCTCCACCGCTTCGGCACACAGGCCTTGCAGGTGGTCGGCGTAGGCCTCCCAGGTTTCATGCAGCTCGATGGCGTACTGGCAGGCCGCCAGACGGATCATATCGGCAGTTCCTTGAGCCAGAACGACATCAGCTTGTCGGAGCTTTCCTGCTCGTCCAGGTCGCGCCAGGCGTAGCTGGTGCGCAGCGACGGGTCGTGCAGGAAGCCGCGGTTACGCCAGAAGCCATGCAATGGCTTGTAGTCCGCTGGCCGCCGTGGATGCACGCCTGGCCGCTCGACCGCACAGAACGCGCAGTAGTCGAACTCGGCCAGCTTGTGTGCGTAGGACTCGCGCTCGATGAAAAAGCGCACCCCCAGGCCCTGGCCACGGTAGTCGCGCAGTACCACCGATTCACCGAAGTAGTACACGCTGGCCGGGTCGCGCCCCTGGGCCAGGAACGGCTGCTGGAACTCGGGGGCGACATCCACCAGCGGCAGGCCGGTGGAGGCGCCAACGACCTTGCCGTCGTCCAGTGCCAGCACCACCAGGCTGCGCCCGGAGCGGGCATAGGTGGCCAGGTAGTCGGCCTCGTACTCCGGGGTGCCGTCGTAAAGGTAGGGAAACTCGCGGAACACGGTAAGGCGCAGGCGAGCGAGGTCATCGATGTAAGGCGCGATAGCGGCGCCGTGCAACAGGCGTATTTCCATGCTTGGCGGTCGTTTTGTCGATGTGGATGACGCGCTCGGCTAAGCCGGGCTTGAGGGGAAACCCTATCATCCGGAGCAACGACCCGCCTTTTCCCTCCACGACAGGTATTGTTCCATGACCGCTACCGAACTGGTAAATGCTTACTACGCCGCCTTCAATGCTGGCGACATGCCGGCCTTTCTCGCCCTGCTCAGCGAGGATGTGATCCACGACATCAACCAGGGCGAGCGGCAGATGGGCAAGGCCCGGTTTGCAGCGTTCATGGACAAGATGAACCGCTGCTACCGCGAGCGCCTGGCCGATATCGTGGTGATGCAGAACGCCGACGGCAGCCGCGCGGCGGCGGAGTTCACCGTGCATGGGGAATATCTGGCCGATGACGAAGGGTTGCCGGCGGCCAACGGGCAGACCTATGTACTGCCGGCGGGGGCGTTTTTCTATATCCATTGCGGGAAGATTGCCCGGGTGACCAACTACTACAACCTCAATGACTGGGTTGAGCAGGTGGCCTGATTAGAGTGTATTGCCTGTACTGGCCTCTTCGCGGGCACGCCCGCTCCCACAGGGATGGACTGCCCCCGAAAAGTTGGACAGTTTTAGCCCGTGGCCTGAGTCCTGTAGCTGACAGGGCTCAGGCCATTGAGTTTCAGCCTGATGCGGTCATGGTTGTAGTAATGGATGTACTCCTCCAGGCCCGCCTTCAGCTGTTCGACGCTTTCAAAGCGCTTCAGGTAGAAGAACTCTGACTTCAGTGTGCCGAAGAAGCTTTCCATCGCTGCATTATCCAGACAATTACCCTTGCGAGACATGCTCTGCTTCACACCGTGCGCTGCGAGCTTATGGCGGTATTGGGGCTGCTGGTAATGCCATCCCTGGTCTGAGTGGATCACTAGCTTGGGCTTTTCACCCAACCCATCGAGCGCCTTTTCCAGCATGTTCCCGACCAAGCCATAGGTAGGCCGGCAAGCTGTTTCATAGGCGATGATCTCACCGTTGTACAAGTCCATCACGGGCGACAGGTAGAGCTTTTGTTGGGCCACTTTGAACTCAGTGACATCGGTCACCCACTTCTGGTTGGGGCGTTGCGCGACGAAATTACGCTCCAGCAAATTCATTGCCACCTTGCCGACAATGCCGCGATAGGATCGATACTTCTTCGGGCGTACAACGGACTGCAAACCAAGCTCAGCCATCAACCGTTCAATGACCTTCTTGTTGACCAAGGTCCCCTGATTCCTGATGGCAAGGGCAATGCGGCGGTAGCCATACAGCCCTTTCTCCTCGTGATAGACACGCTGCACCAACTCCTTGAGCGAGGCGTGCCTGTCCGGCTTTTGCTGGCACTTGACCTGGTAATAAAAGGTACTGCGTGCCAACCCCACCATCTGCAAGAGGTCGGGCAGCGGATATTTATGTCTGAATTTGCAGACGATCAGGGCTTTTTCGTCCGTGTTCGCTCCTTCTCCTCTCGCAGAGCCTTTAACTCCTTTAGGACATCATTCTCCATGCGCAGATACTCGAGCTCGCTCAACAACTGCTCACGAGATTTCTCTGCGTCATTGGTGTCTGTCGGCTTGATGGGCTTAATTTTCTTCGGCACGGCTGATTTTCTTTGTTTGGCGAGAGTGGCTACAGGACTGCCACTGTAGTGCTGCCGCAGCCAAATGCCTATCTGTGAGGACTGTCCAAGGTCAAAGTGCGCCGCTGTTTGGCGCAGGGACAGGCGATGCTCAAGCATGTACTTGAGCACCCGCCGCTTGAATTCCTCGGTGTAGCGGCGACCATGCGAGCGAGGGCTGAGGCTGGCATCGACTTGGTAGCCAGCAACCCAGCGCCGAAGCAGGCTGAAATCGATGCCAAAGTGTTGTGCCACCTTGCGAAAGCCCCGGCTGCCCTCTAGGTAAGCGGTGATAGCCGTGAGCTTGAACTGCTCTGTGTATTTACCCATAGATCCCCCAAGGGTTGGATTGGTGTCCAACTTCTTGGGGGCAGTCCAGGGATCCCACACGACTTGAGAGCAGTGAGGTACATGTGGGAGCGGGCATGCCCGCGAAGAGGCCCTGTCAGGCAATACGGGTACCAAGCACCTTGAGGAATGCCGCCAGCCACGCCGGATGCGCCGGCCATGCCGGTGCCGTCACCAGGTTGCCGTCCACATGCGCCTGGTCCACCGCGATATCGATGAATGTCCCGCCCGCCAAGCGCACTTCCGGGGCGCACGCCGGGTACGCACTGCATTCGCGCCCTTCCAGCACGCCGGCCGCCGCCAGCAACTGGGCACCATGGCATACCGCCGCGATCGGCTTGCCGGCCTGGTCGAACGCCCGCACCAGCTCCAGCACCCGCTCATCCAGGCGCAGGTACTCCGGTGCACGTCCACCCGGGATCAGCAACGCGTCGTAACCCTCGGCACGCACCCGCACGAAATCGTAGTTCAGGGCAAAGTTGTGCCCCGGTTTTTCGCTGTAGGTCTGTTCGCCCTCGAAATCATGAATCGCGGTACGCACGGTCTGCCCCGCGACCTTTTCCGGGCATACCGCATGCACCGTGTGCCCGACCATGCTCAGCGCCTGGAACGGCACCATGACTTCGTAATCTTCGACGTAGTCGCCGACCAACATGAGAATTTTCTTCGCCGTCATCGCACCCACTCCTTCGATTGCCTTGAGACAGTCACTGCACGATAGCCGGTCTCAGTCGCGACGGTCGAGCAAGTTGACCACCAACCGGTCCAGCCAACCCCACAACCGCTGCTTGAGCCGGCGCCACAGCGGCCGGGCATTCCAGTGGCCCAGGTCGACCACCTCGCTCAAGGCGAAATCACGCTCGAAACTGGCTTGCACGGCAGCCGTCAGCGGCGGGTCGAGTGCCTCGATATTGGCCTCGAGGTTGAAGCGCAGGTTCCAGTGATCGAAGTTGCATGAGCCGATACTGACCCAGTCGTCGATCAGCACCATCTTCAGGTGCAGGAAACACGGCTGGTACTCGTAGATGCGCACCCCGGCGCGCAGCAGACGCGGGTAATAGCGGTGCCCGGCGTAACGTACCGAGGGGTGATCGGTGCGCGGCCCGGTCAGCAGCAGCCGCACATCGACCCCCTTGCCGGCAGCCCGGCGCAGCGACCGGCGCACGCTCCAGGTCGGCAGGAAGTAAGGCGTGGCCAGCCACACTCGCTGCTTGCCGCTGTTGATCGCCCGCACCAGCGAATGCAGGATGTCCTGGTGCTGGCGGGCGTCGGCATAGGCCACCCGGCCCATGCCCTGCCCCTGCGCAGGCACCTTGGGCAGGCGCGGCAGGCCAAAGCCCTCGGCGGGGCGCCAGGCAGTGCGACGGTTGTTGGCGTGCCACTGGCGGTCGAACAGCAACTGCCAGTCGCTTACCACCGGCCCCTGCATCTGCACCATCACCTCGTGCCATTCACTGGTCGCCTCGCCCGGTGTCCAGAACTCGTCGGTGACGCCCGTGCCGCCCACCACTGCCCAGCGCTCGTCCACCAGCAGCAACTTGCGGTGATCGCGGTACAGGTTGCGCAGGCCACGCTTCCAGCGCAGGCGGTTGTACCAGCGCAGGTACACACCTGCGTCCAGCAGGCGCTGACGCAACTGGCTGTTGAAAGCCAGCGAGCCATAGTCGTCGAACAGGCAGCGCACCCGCACGCCACGTCGGGCAGCCTGCTCCAGCGCTTCGACCACCGCATCCGCGCAGTCACCGGCTTCGACCAGGTACAGCTCCAGGTCGACCTGGAACTCGGCGCGCATGATCGCCAGGAGCATGCGCGGAAAAAACTCGGGGCCGTCGATCAGCAGTTCGAACTGATTGCCATCCCGCCAGGGAAAGACCGGCCCCGGCATGTCAGCGGGCGGTGAAGATCAGCACCGCGCTAACCGGCACCGACGGGTTGATGGACTTGAGCCCGGCGAGCTTGCGCAGGCGTTGCAGCCCCGGCAACAGGCCGAAATCCTCGGCGCGCAGCACCAGGGGCTCAAGGGTCACCACCTGGAAGCGTCGCTCGTCCAGGCGGGTGGCCAGCAGCAGGGCGTTGTAGCTGTGCGACTGGCCATGCAGGGTCACGGTCAATGGCAGGCGCAATTCGATCTGGGCACCGTTGGCCAGGTCGTTGATCGGCCGCAGGTCCAGTTGCGCCTGCACCTTGGCTTCGGCAAAGCGCTCGACCTCGAACAGGTCCTCGCGCATGCGTTCATCACGCAGCGGAATACCGCTGCTCACCGAGTCCATCTCGATGCTCAACCCGGCCACACCCTTGCGGTCGACCGTGCCATGCAGCACCAGGAAGCGGTGCACTTCGGCGGTGTTACCGTTCTTGCCGGTAATGAACGAAAGGCGCGAAGACTCGCCATCGAGGTGCCAGTTGGCATGGGCGGGCAGGCAAAAAGCCAGCAACAAGGCGGGCAGCAGGCGGGGCAGCTTGAACATGACAGATCTCGTGAAACCAGGCCGCCAACCTTACCCGCCCGCCTTCACGGCAGCAAGCGGCAGCCCTCGCGCGGGCCTTGCCAGGCGGCCCGATTGCGACGGCCCAGGCCTTCGGCGGTGATCTGCCGCTGTTGGCTGTCTTCCTCCAGCAGGCTCAGCGGCAGCCATTGCTTCACGTAGCCTTGGCAATGCGCCGGCTCGAACCCCATGACGAAGCGGCACGAGCAATATTCCTTGGCCGAGTAGGCCGAAAGGATACCGGGGAAGTCCGCCAAGGCCTGGCGCTCGTGCCAGGCCCAGTACACCAGCCCCAGCAACACCACCAGCAGCACCCGCTTCATGCCCCCTCCCCGGCCAGCGCCGCGAGTATCCGCTTGAGCAGTTCATCGTGCTGGTAGCTGCCGTCGCGGTCATCGGCGTAACGCACGATCACCAGCTTTTGCGCGGGTAGCACGTACAGCGCCTGGCCCCAGTGGCCAAGGGCTGCGTAGGTGTCTGCGGGTGCACTCGGCCAAGGCCGTGCAGCGCCGGCCAGCGGCTGGTTGAGCCACCAGTGGCCACCGGGGTTGGCCTCGCCGGGCAGCGCTTCGGCCGCGGCAAACGGCGTGCGGTTGAAGGCCACCCAGGGCTTGGGCAGCAATTGCCGATCCTGCCAGCGCCCGTCGCGCTGCATCAGCAGGCCGATGCGCGCCAGGTCGCGAGCGCTGAGGTACAGGTAGGACGAACCCACATAGGTACCTGCGCGGTCACGCTCCCATACCGCGCTGTCGATCCCCAACGGAGTGAACAGCGCATGCCAGGGGTAGTCGGGGTACTGACCGGCATCGAGCATGCCGCGCAACGCGGCGGCCAGCAGGTTGCTGTCGCCACTGGAATAGAGAAACCGCTGGCCCGGGCTGGCCACCGCTTCCCGCGCCGCCGCATAGGCCGCCATGTCCTCGCGGCCACGGGTATACAGCATGGCCACCACCGAGGACTTGAGCGGGGCGTATTCGTAGTCTTCCTGCCAGTCCAGGCCGCTGGCCCAATGCAGCAGATCGGCCATGCGCACGCCGGGATGGGCGTGCATGGCCGGGTAGAAGCGGGTGACCGGGTCCTGCAGCTGGAAGCGGCCTTCGCCCTGGGCTACGCCCAATAGCGTGGCGAGTACGCTCTTGCTGATCGACCAGGTCAGGTGGGCGGTGGCGGCGGTGCTGGGGGCGGCGTAGCGTTCGTGGAGGATGCGGCCGTCGCGGATGATCAGCAAGGCGTCGGTGCGGATGCCGCTGCGTTCGGGGGTGGTGTGTGCGGGGAAGGCGTAGGCGTCGACGGCTTGCCAGTCGAGGGGGATGTTGTCGATTGGCCAGTCCGGAGTTGGCCAGACCTCGGCTTTGGCGGTTCCCGTAGCCATGCAAAAAAGCAGCAGCAGACTTTTCAGCATCCCGTTTCAGGCTCGCAATTTTGGGGCTGCTGCGCAGCCCTTTCGCGACACAAGGCCGCTCCCACAGGGAACAGCGCTGCTCTTGCTTTTGTGGGAGCGGCCTTGTGTCGCGAAAGGGCCGCAAAGCGGCCCCAGGATTCATCGGATCACACAAGCCTATCAGGCATTCATGACAATCCCGCAGCAGCCCAAGCCTTGTTCAGCCGCTTCTCCCGCGCCGCCGCCGCCAACGCCATCACCCCCTGGTCACGCTGCCAGATCTGCGCCCACTGCGCCGGCCCCGCCGCCAACGCAGCATCGATCTCCCCTCGCAGCGCCTGGAACTGTGCAAACAATCCCCCCAGCAACAAATGGCAGCCAACGCTATCGGCGCACTGCCGGCTACCTTCGGCACACCCGGCCAGCAGCCCAAGCAGCTGCAGGCGCAGGGCCTGCGGCCAGGCGCACTCCTGCCCCACGCCATACAGCCAGGCCGTCAACGCCGTAAGCACATACAAGTCCTCCAGCGAACGGAACGGCTTCACATAGGCATCCCAACCATCACCGGCCAGCAACTCGCACGCCGCCTGCTCCAGCACCAGTCGCCCATGGCCCACCTCCGGCATCAGCGGCAGGGTCGGCAGCGCTTCCAGCGTCACACCAGGCTCCCCGGGGTAGACCACCGCCAGGTTCAACTGCGGCGCCGCGCCCGTCGCCTCGCAGCGCGCCGCCACCAGCAGCCATTCCGCCTCCAGGCCGGCAGTGACAAAGTCCTTGCTGCCGGTCAGCCGCAAGCCGTCCAGGCGCGTGCGCATCTCCGCCGGCCGCACGCTGCGCCGCTCGGTGGCGCACAGGGCACCGAGGCTCGGTGGAGCACTGGGCCACAGCACGCGCAAGGCGGCCTGGTAGCCGACCAGGAAGGCCAGGCCCGGGGTGGCCATCGCGCGCCCGCCGAGCACCGCCAGTTCGAACGGGGCAACCGGGCCAAGGCGCTCGAGCAGCGCGGCATAGGTTTCGCCCAGGGTGCCCGCCAGCGCTTGGCGAAGCGGGTCGTTGAGTCGTTGCAACCAGGCCATCGGTCGGCTCCTTGCTGAAGGGCTTTCAGTTGAGGCTCAGGGGGTGTCACGCAAGCATCACCAAAGATTCACAGGGGTGACACCCCATCTACCTAGGCTGACTTTGCACAACAAAGCCGACCGGCCGCAACCCTTCATGGCTGGCTTATGGAGACTCGTAATGACTCGGATCGCTCACGCTGGCGACAACAGCACCGAACGCCGTCTGCAAGCCGAACGCCTGGTTGGCGCTGCGGCCCTGCAGGAAGCCCAGGCCCTGCGCTACAAAGTGTTCAGCGCCGAATTCAAGGCCAAGCTCAAAGGAGCCGAGCAAGGCCTGGACATGGACGACTACGACGTGCACTGCCGCCACATTGGCGTACGCGACCTGAGCACTGGCGAGCTGGTTGCCACCACCCGCCTGCTCGACCATCAGGCCGCCAGCAGCCTGGGCCGCTTCTATAGCGAAGAGGAATTCAGCCTGCACGGCCTGTTGCAGCTGCAGGGCCCGATCCTGGAACTGGGCCGCACCTGCGTGGCCCCCGATTACCGCAACGGCGGCACCATCGCCGTGCTCTGGGGCGAACTGGCCGAAGTGCTCAACGAAGGCCGCTACAGCTACCTGATGGGCTGCGCCAGCATCCCCATGCAGGATGGCGGGGTGCAGGCCCACGCGGTAATGCAGCGCCTGCGTGACCGCTACCTGTGCACCGAGCACCTGCGCGCCGAGCCGAAGAACCCGTTGCCCAACCTGGCCCTGCCGAACAACGTCATCGCCGAAATGCCACCGCTGCTCAAGGCGTACATGCGCCTGGGCGCGAAGATCTGCGGCGAGCCGTGCTGGGACGAAGACTTCCAGGTGGCCGACGTGTTCATCCTGCTCAAGCGCGACGAACTGTGCCCACGCTACGCCCGCCACTTCAAGGCAGCGGTCTGATGCCGAAGCTGCGGGTAATGGCCCGCCTGACTCGACTGCTGCTGGTACTGCTGCTGGGCATGCTGATGGCCAGCGTGATCGCCCTGGGCGAACGCCTGGGGTTCAAGACGCCCATCGAGCGCCGCCAGCGCTGGACCTGCCTGTTCATGAAGCGCCTGGTCGCGGCCCTGCCCTTCGATGTGCGGGTGGTCGGCGAGCTGCCGCAGCGGCCGATGCTGTGGGTCAGCAACCACGTGTCCTGGACCGATATCCCCCTGCTCGGCATGCTGCTGCCGCTGTCGTTCCTGTCCAAGGCCGAAGTCCGCCACTGGCCGGTGGCCGGCTGGCTGGCAGAAAAGGCCGGCACCCTGTTCATCCGCCGTGGCGGGGGCGACAGCCAGCGCCTGCGTGAACAGATCGCCGGGCAGTTGGGCCTTGCCCGGCCGCTGCTGATCTTCCCGGAAGGCACCACCACCAGCGGCCGTACCCTGCGCACCTTCCATGGCCGCCTGCTGGCAGGCGCCATCGACCGTGGCGTGGCGGTGCAGCCGGTCGCCATCCAGTACCTGCGCGATGGCCAGATCGACCCGATTGCACCGTTCATTGGTGACGATGACCTGGTGTCGCACCTGATGCGCCTGTTTGCCCTGCCGCGGGGCGAGGTATGCATTCACCTGCTGCAGCCGATCGGCAGCGTGGGCAAGGAGCGAGCGGTGCTGGCGTTGCAGGCGCAGCAGGCGATTCACCTGGCGTTGTTCGGGGTTGAAGACGTTGAGCTGGCGCCACGGCGGCAGGCGCGGGCTGCCTGAATTCTTGCACTGCCAGTACCGGCCTCTTCGCGGGCTTGCCCGCTCCCACAGGGACCGCGCATATCTTGAGAACTGCGCCAACCTGTGGGAGCGGGCAAGCCCGCGAAGAAGCCAGCGCAGGACTAACTGCCAGACAACCGGCCAGCCGCTGCAAACGCCTGCAACTGTGGATAAAACTCCCTGAAGTCCGCCAGCAATGGCTCATACAGCCGCTCCAGCTCCCCCATCACCCCAACCATCCCCTCCGGCCGCGACAAGCGCCGGGCAATACCGTTGAACACCTGCTCCAGCGTGGCAAAGTCGCCATACGCCCCCAGCCAGTCATCCGCCGCCATGAACGGCGCAATCCCCGCCAGCCGCCCCGGCAACTCGGGCTCCGCCAGCAACACCCGATAAAAGTCCCCGGTGAACTGCGCCAGCGGCTGCTCGGTATAATCCCGCCAATGCCGGGCCAGGCAATGGTCGAAAAACACATCCAGAACAATGCCGGCAAAGCGCCGCCGCTCCCGCGGAAAGCGCGCCAGTGCCGCCAGCACCAACGGGTGCTGGTCGGTATAGCTGTCGATATGCCGGTGCAGCCGGATGGCCGCCTCCAGCGCAGGCGGGAAGCGCCCTTCCAGCGAGCCTTTGACGAAGTCGCCATACAGGCTGCCAAGCAGTTGTTGCGGCGCCGGGCCGCCAAGGTGCAGGTGTGCGAGGTAGTTCATGAGCGCAGTCTAGCACCGCCGCCGCCTATATCGTTATAACGCGATATAGCGATTCGTGCTCAGCTCAGAACCTCTTCATATTTGTATATCGGGAATCCACGATTTACATTTCGCCCTATCGCGATATACCGCTACAACGAGCCTCAACCCATGCCTCTCGATCTCGACGAAATCATAAAAGCGCTGGCCCACCCGGTCAGGCGAGAAATCCTCAGCTGGCTGAAGGACCCGGCAACGCAATTCCCCGACCAGTACCACAGCACCGAGAACGGTGTGTGTGCCGGGCAGATCGACCAACGCTGCGGCCTGTCGCAGTCGACCGTCTCCGCCCACCTGGCCACCCTGCAGCGCGCCGGGCTGATCAGCAGCCAGAAGATCGGCCAATGGCACTTCTTCAAACGCAACGAAGCCACTATCCAGGCGTTTCTCGAACAACTGCGCCAAGCACTCTGAACAGGCAGGTAACCGTCATGACCACGCTTTTCGATCCGATCACCCTGGGCGACCTGCAACTGCCCAACCGCATCATCATGGCCCCGCTCACCCGCTGCCGGGCCGACGAAGGCCGCGTGCCCAATGCGCTGATGGCCGAGTACTACGTGCAGCGCGCCAGCGCCGGGCTGATCCTCAGCGAGGCGACCTCGGTCAGTGCCATGGGCGTCGGCTACCCGGATACCCCTGGTATCTGGAACGACGAGCAAGTGCGTGGCTGGAACAATGTGACCAAGGCCGTGCATGCCGCTGGCGGGCGCATTTTCCTGCAGCTGTGGCACGTTGGCCGCATCTCCCACCCCAGCTACCTGAACGGCGAGCTGCCGGTAGCCCCCAGCGCGATCCAGCCCAAGGGCCATGTAAGCCTGGTGCGCCCGCTCAGTGACTACCCCACCCCACGCGCGCTGGAAACCGAAGAAATCATCGACATCGTCGAGGCCTACCGCAGCGGTGCCGAGAATGCCAAGGCTGCCGGTTTCGATGGCGTGGAGATCCACGGTGCCAACGGCTACCTGCTCGACCAGTTCCTGCAGAGCAGCACCAACCAGCGCACCGACCGCTACGGCGGCTCGCTGGAAAACCGTGCGCGGCTGCTGCTGGAAGTGACCGATGCGGCCATCGAGGTGTGGGGCGCAAACCGCGTGGGCGTGCACCTGGCGCCGCGTGCCGATGCCCATGACATGGGCGATGCCGACCGTGCCGAAACCTTTACCTACGTGGCCCGTGAGCTGGGCAAGCGGGGTATTGCCTTCATCTGCTCGCGGGAAAAGGAGGCCGATGACAGTATCGGCCCGCTGATCAAAGAGGCGTTCGGTGGCCCGTACATCGTCAATGAGCGGTTTGACAAGGCCAGTGCCAATGCAGCCCTGGCCAATGGCAAGGCCGACGCCGTGGCGTTTGGCGTGCCGTTCATTGCCAACCCTGACCTGCCGGCGCGGCTGGCGGCGGATGCGCCGTTGAACGAGGCGCGGCCGGAGACTTTCTATGGCAAGGGGCCGGTGGGGTACATCGATTATCCGCGGTTGTAACTGAAATCGCCGGGGCCGCTTTGCGGCCCTTTCGCGACACAAGGCCGCTCCTACAGGGGAACGCGATTTCCTGTAGGAGCGGCCTTGTGTCGCGATAGGAGGGCAAAGCCCTCCCCTACAATGTCACGGCCGGGCATTGATCTGCTGCTGCAGGTTCTGGATCTGGCTCTGCAAGGTATTCAGGTTGCGGGTCGTCTGCGCCCGGAAGGCGTCGAATTCCTGCACCGAAGCACCACTGGACGCCGCCGCGGCCGGGCGGTTGTCGATCTGGCTCTTGAGCACCAGGATGTCCTGCTCCAGGTCCTGGATGGCCGCGCTCGGGTTACCCTGCTTTTTCAGCGCTGCCACCTCGTTGCCCAGGCTCTTGAGCTGCCCGTCCAGCTTGGCGCCATCAGCCTGCGCGGCCTTCAGCGCAGCAACCTGTTCGTTCAGGCCCTTGAACTGCGTATCCAGCTTGCCACCATCGACCTGCCCCGAGCGCAACGCGGCCAGCTCACCATTCACCGCCTTCAGCTGCGCCTGCAACTGGGTTTGCAGCTGGGTCACGACCTTCTGCTGTTCACGGGTATCGGCCAGTACCTGCTCCAGGCGCTTGCCCAGATCGCCGGTCTGCCCGGCCACACCCTTCTGCAACTGGCGCAGCTGCAGCTTCAACGCCTCGCTGTTGGTAGTGGCGCCGGATTCGCTGGCCGCCACCTTGCCGCTGATCGCCTGCAGGCGCCCGGCAGCCTCTTCGCTGATGCGGGCGAAGCTTTCCTGGGTCGCCACCAGTTGCTGCTCCATCAGCGAGATCTGCTGGAAGCTCCACCAGCCAAGGCCCGCCAAGGCGATGAACGAGGCCCCGAGCAATGCCCACAGCGGCGCCGTGCTGGCACCACGAGCGGCTTTCTGGCGGCTGCGCACCACGTGCGCCGGCATCAGTTCGTCATCGTCATGGGTGCCGGCCCGCAGGCTAGGCACGTCATCGTAGTCATCGTGAGCATGGTTACGCATGGATACATTCAACCGCGGTAGTCGCAAAGAGGCACGAGTATAAACCGCCAGCGCGGCGCGTTGATGTCCATTGTCGGCCCGACGGTTTCACTGCCCCGGCGGCTGGTGCTTCCACCAGGCACAGAATTCATCCAGCGCCGTCCACAGGCTGACCTTGGGCTGGTAGTCCAGGTACTGCCGGGCGCGGCTGATATCCAGGGTGAAATCGCGGCTCATCACCTGCATCCCAAGGCGCGAAAGGGTCGGTTGCGGGCGCCCCGGCCACAACATGCAGGCCGCCTCGTTCAGCGCGGCCAGGCTGTAGGCCAGGCCGTAGGAGCGGTACCGGGTAACCTGCGGCAACTGCATCTGGCGCATCACGTAGTTGACCACGTCCCACAGCGGCAGCGGCTGGCCGTTGCTGATGTTATAGGCCTGGCCCAGCGCCCGGTCGTCGGCGAACAGGGCACTGAGCAGCGCTTCGTTGAGGTTGTGCACGCTGGTGAAATCGACTTTGTTCAGGCCGTTGCCGATGATCGCCACACGCCCCTTGCGCTGCATCTGCATCAGCCGCGGGAAAATACTGGCATCGCCGGCGCCGGTGACGAAGCGCGGGCGCAGCGCCAGCACCTCGAGGCCGAACTCCTGGGCACCGAACACTTTCTGCTCGGCCATGTGCTTGGTCTGCCCGTAGTGGTCATGGAAGCGGCGCGGCACCTGGTCTTCCCGGATGTCCAGGCGCGAGCGGCCATTGAAGTAGATCGACGGCGACGACAGGTGTACCAGCCGCCGTACGTGCTCCTTCAAGCAGCCCTCGACCACGTTTTCAGTGACCACCACATTGCCCTGATAGAAGTCCTGGTAGCGCCCCCAGTTGCCCACTGCGCCGGCGCAGTGCACCACCGCCTCGACGCCCTGGCAAAGGCGGCGTGCCAGCTCGGCATCACCCAGGTCGCCGGGGATGAACTGGGCGCCGCGCTTGACCAGGTGCTCGACCCCTTCGGCTCGACGGCCGCTGACCCGCACGTCCAGGCCCTGCTCCAGGGCAAAGCGCGCAAAGCGCCCGCCAATGAAGCCACTCGCGCCGGTGACCAGAATTCGCATGTAAGACTCCGTCTTGCCAGATTTCAGATGCAACTGACGCCAGCCGTGGCTACAAGGGCACCAGCCATTGCCGTGCGGTGTGTCGCAGGTGGTCGGTCAGTTGCGCGAGCAGTTGCCCGCCATTGCGCCAATGATGCCAGTACAGCGGCACATCGATGGGGGTATCGCTGCAGATTTCCACCAACTGGCCGCTGACCAGTTGCTCGCGAGCCTGCAGTTCCGGCACCAGGCCCCAGCCCAGGCCGGCTTCGGTCATGCGCAGGAAGCCTTCGGACGACGGGCACAAATGGTGCAGGAAGCCATCCTCGATGCCCAGCGATGCCAGGTAGCGGTGTTGCAGGAAGTCGTCCGGGCCGTACACGATCGCCGGGGTACGGGCCAGGCGGCTGGCAGCGAAGCCCTGCGGAAAATGCCGCGCCATGAACCCGGGGCTGGCCAGCGCCCGGTAGCGCATGGCGCCCAGCGGCAGGCTGCGCGCGCCGGCCACCGGCCGCTCGCTGCCACACAGGCAGGCCGCCACTTCGCCCGCACGCATGCGTTTCAGGCCCACTTCCTGGTCTTCCACCACCAGGTCGGTCAGCACGTTCTGCTGTGCGCAGAAGTTGCCCACAGCGCCGGCCCACCAGGTAGCCAGGCTGTCGGCGTTGAGGGC
Source organism: Pseudomonas asiatica (assembly GCF_040214835.1). Lineage (NCBI taxonomy): Bacteria > Pseudomonadati > Pseudomonadota > Gammaproteobacteria > Pseudomonadales > Pseudomonadaceae > Pseudomonas > Pseudomonas asiatica. The sequence continues at coordinate 4,805,275 of NZ_CP157874.1, forward strand.
TATGCGCAGGCGCTCCGGCATGCCCTCCTCGTCCAAAGCCGGCACCTGGCGCTGCAGGTCGCGTTCGAGCAGGCGCACCTGCTGCACATGGTTGAGCAACTGGCGGCCGACTTCGGTCGGGCTTGGCGGTGTGGCACGCACCAGCACCGGCTGGCCGACCCGCGCCTCGAGCAGCTTGATGCGCTGGGAGATGGCCGACTGCGACAAGCCCAGCACCTGCGCCGCGCGTTCGAAACCGCCCTGCTCGATCACCGCGGCAAGGGCGGCCAGCAGCTTGTAGTCGAACATCGATTTTCCTAATGACTGATCAGCTCTATTTGTTTTTCTTATACAGCGTGGTTCATCACAATGACCAGCATCTTTTGGACTCTTTGGAGAGCACGCCATGTGGCAAAGCTATCTCAACGGCATGCTCGTGGCCTTCGGCCTGATCATGGCCATCGGTGCACAGAACGCTTTCGTCCTCGCCCAGAGCTTGCGCCGCGAGCATCATTTGCCGGTGGCGGCACTGTGCATCGTCTGTGACGCCATCCTGGTGGCGGCCGGAGTGTTCGGCCTGGCCACCGTTCTGGCGCACAACCCGACGTTGCTGGCGATCGCCCGCTGGGGCGGTGCGGTGTTCCTGATCTGGTACGGCGCCAAGGCTTTGCGCAGCGCCTGCTCCAGGCAGAGCCTGCAACACCAGCAAGGCCAGGGTGCGCGCTCACGCCGCGCGGTACTGCTCAGCGCCCTGGCGGTGACCCTGCTGAACCCGCACGTGTACCTCGACACGGTGCTGCTGATCGGCTCGCTGGGCGCCCAGCAGGCTGCGCCTGGCGCCTACGTGGCCGGCGCTGCCAGCGCCTCGCTGCTGTGGTTCTCGACACTGGCGATCGGTGCCGCCTGGCTGGCACCGTGGCTGGCCAGGCCGGCGACCTGGCGCATGCTCGACCTGATGGTGGCGGTGATGATGTTCGCGGTGGCGGCGCAGTTGATCTTCAACTGAGCTGGGCTAGTCACAACATTTTAGCGCCTGTGAGATCGAGCGCCGCCCGCGCGGCGCTCGATCTGCCAGGCGCCACAAGGGATAAGCCGAACACCACCGGTCGGCACGCCCCAACCGCTCTGGAACCTCTATTCCCTATCTTTGTTGCGTGGTTATGCGCCGGGCCCGGTGCTATGATCCAGCCCTTGCGTCGCAAAGAGTACAAACTCGCCGACGCTCATCGGGCCGCCCGTGATCGGCCTTGCGCAAACCGCAAACAGACCTGAATCAGGAGATCCACCATGGCTTTTGAATTGCCGCCGCTGCCGTACGCCCACGATGCCCTGCAGCCGCACATCTCCAAGGAAACCCTGGAGTATCACCACGACAAGCACCACAACACCTATGTCGTGAACCTGAACAACCTGGTCCCAGGCACCGAATTCGAAGGCAAGACCCTGGAAGAGATCGTCAAGAGCTCTTCGGGCGGCATCTTCAACAACGCCGCTCAAGTCTGGAACCACACCTTCTACTGGAACTGCCTGGCACCAAACGCCGGTGGCCAGCCGACCGGTGCCCTGGCTGACGCCATCAACGCCGCTTTCGGTTCCTTCGACAAGTTCAAGGAAGAGTTCACCAAGACTTCGGTTGGCACCTTCGGTTCCGGCTGGGGCTGGCTGGTGAAGAAGGCTGACGGTTCCCTGGCCCTGGCCAGCACCATCGGCGCCGGCTGCCCGCTGACCAGCGGCGACACCCCGCTGCTGACCTGCGACGTCTGGGAACACGCCTACTACATCGACTACCGCAACCTGCGTCCGAAGTACGTCGAGGCGTTCTGGAACCTGGTCAACTGGGCCTTCGTTGCCGAACAGTTCGAAGGCAAGACCTTCAAGGCCTGAGTCATTCAGCCCTGAACGAAAAACCCGGCCCGGTGCCGGGTTTTTTTATGCCTGTACCGGCCTCTTCGCGGGTGAACCCGCTCCCACAGGTACGGCGCAGCTTGTGGACTTGATGCTATCCCTGTGGGAGCGGGTTTACCCGCGAAAAAGCCAGCACGGTTTTGCTTGCTCAGCCCGCATAGCACGCTAACATCAAACCTCTGGAAGATTGTTACGGCGCATTCAAGTTGCGGGGTCAGGCAACCGATACACTATTGATGGTCGGCCGATAGTGTATCGTCATCGTTGATGGCAAAATGATGCCATGCGCATGGATTAAGGAAACCCCATTGAAGCTGGAATTGCGGAACAGCTTGTCGGTCAAGTTGCTCAGGGTCGTGCTGCTGTCGGCGCTAGCGGTCGGTGTCGTGCTCAGCTGTGCGCAAATCGTCTACGACACCTACAAGACCCGCCAGGCCGTGAACAACGATGCCCAGCGCATCCTCGACATGTTCCGCGACCCCTCGACCCAGGCGGTATACAGCCTCGACCGCGAAATGGGCATGCAGGTGATGGAAGGCCTGTTCCAGGACGAATCGGTACGCATGGCCTCCATCGGCCACCCCAACGAAACCATGCTGGCGGAAAAGTCCCGCCCGTTGCAGGACATGTCCATGCGCTGGCTGACCGACCTGATCCTCGGCCAGGAACGTACCTACACCACGCAACTGGTCGGCCGCGGCCCCTACAGCGAATACTACGGCGACCTGAGCATCACCCTGGACACCTCGTCCTATGGCGAAGACTTCCTGATCAACGCCGTGATCATCTTCATCTCCGGTGTGCTGCGGGCCCTGGCCATGGGCCTGGTGCTGTACCTGGTCTACCACTGGCTGCTGACCAAACCGCTGTCGAAGATCATCGAGCACCTCACCCAGATCAACCCCGACCGCCCAAGCCAGCACCAGCTGCCGCTGCTCAAGGGCCACGAGAAGAACGAGCTGGGCCTGTGGGTGAATACCGCCAACCAGCTGCTGGCCTCGATCGAGCGCAACACCCATCTGCGCCACGAGGCGGAAAACAGCCTGCAACGCATGGCCCAGTACGACTTCCTCACCGGCCTGCCTAACCGCCAGCAGCTGCAGCAGCAACTGGACAAGATCCTCATCGACGGCGGCCGCCTGCAACACCGCGTGGCGGTACTGTGCGTAGGCCTGGACGACTTCAAGGGCATCAACGAGCAGTTCAGCTACCAGGTCGGCGACCAGCTGCTGCTGGCCCTGGCCGACCGCCTGCGCGCCCACAGTGGCCGCCTGGGCGCCCTGGCACGCCTGGGTGGTGACCAGTTCGCCCTGGTGCAGGCCAATATCGAGCAGCCTTACGAGGCGGCCGAACTGGCGCAGAGTATCCTCGACGACCTGGAAGTGCCGTTCGACCTCGACCACCACCAGCAGATCCGCCTGCGCGCCACCATCGGCATCACCCTGTTCCCGGAAGACGGCGACAGCACCGAGAAGCTGCTGCAGAAAGCCGAACAGACCATGACCCTGGCCAAGGCCCGCTCGCGCAACCGCTACCAGTTCTACATCGCCAGCGTCGACAGCGAGATGCGCCGCCGTCGCGAGCTGGAAAAGGACCTGCGCGAAGCCCTGCCGCGCAACCAGCTGTACCTGGTGTACCAGCCACAGATCAGCTACCGCGACCACCGCGTGGTCGGTGTCGAGGCATTGCTGCGCTGGCAGCACCCGGAGCTGGGCATGGTGCCGCCAGACCAGTTCATCCCCCTGGCCGAACAGAACGGCAGCATCATCAGCATCGGCGAATGGGTACTCGACCAGGCCTGCCGGCAATTGCGCGAATGGCACGACATGGGCTTCAGCGAGCTGCGCATGGCGGTCAACCTGTCCACCGTGCAGCTGCACCACAACGAACTGCCGCGGGTGGTCAACAACCTGCTGCAGGCCTATCGCCTGCCGCCGCGCAGCCTGGAGCTGGAAGTCACCGAGACCGGCCTGATGGAAGACATCAGCACCGCCGCCCAGCACCTGCTGAGCCTGCGCCGCTCCGGAGCACTGATTGCCATCGACGACTTCGGCACCGGCTACTCGTCGCTCAGCTACCTGAAATCGCTGCCGCTGGACAAGATCAAGATCGACAAGAGCTTCGTCCAGGACCTGCTGGACGACGATGACGACGCCACCATCGTTCGCGCCATCATCCAGCTCGGCAAGAGCCTGGGGATGCAGGTGATCGCCGAAGGCGTGGAAACCGCCGAACAGGAAACCTACATCGTCGCCCAGGGCTGCCACGAGGGCCAGGGCTACCACTACAGCAAGCCGCTGTCGGCCCGTGAGCTGACCAACTTCCTCAAGCAGGCGCAGCGAAACCAGGTTTCGATGTTCTGAGTCGCCTGCCCGGTTACAGGCCGTGACCGGCATTTACACGAATTGCATGCCCGCCCCCTTTACAGCAAATGCAAATCTTTCGCATGATGTTGCGGTTTCGCGTGCCACGGCGCACGGTCCACCCCTTGGTCCAACCACACGACGCAGGAAAACCAATAATGATTCGAATGCCTCTGGCCTCCGCCAGTCTGCTGGCCATTGCCATCGCTCTCGCCGGTTGCGGTGAAGGCAAGGACGACAAGGCCGCCGCGCCGCAAGCCCAGGCACCTGCTGCCGCCAGCACCACCGCTGCGGCGCCCGGGGCTGTCGACGAAGCCGCCGGCAAAGCCGTGGTCAAGCATTACGCCGAGCTGGTCTACGCCGTGTACAGCGACTCGCTGAGCACCGCCAAGACCCTGCAGACCGCAGTCGACGCGTTCCTGGCCAAGCCCAACGACGAAACCCTGAAGGCAGCCAAAGAAGCCTGGGTCGCCTCGCGCGTACCGTACCTGCAGAGCGAAGCCTTCCGCTTCGGCAACACCATCATCGACGACTGGGAAGGCCAGGTGAACGCCTGGCCGCTGGACGAAGGCCTGATCGACTACGTCGACAAGAGCTATGAGCACGCCCTGGGCAACCCGGCGGCCAACGCCAACATCATCGCCAACACCGAGATCCAGGTGGGCGAAGAGAAGATCGACGTCAAGGACATCACCCCCGAGAAGCTTGCCAGCCTGAACGAACTGGGCGGCTCCGAGGCCAACGTCGCCACCGGCTACCACGCCATCGAGTTCCTGCTCTGGGGCCAGGACCTGAACGGCACCGGCCCGGGCGCGGGCAACCGTCCGGCGTCGGACTACCTCGAAGGCAAGGGCGCCACCGGTGGCCACAACGACCGCCGCCGTGCCTACCTGAAAGCGGTCACCGACCTGCTGGTCAAGGACCTCGAAGAGATGGTCGGCAACTGGGCACCGAACGTCGCCGACAACTACCGCGCCAAGCTGGAAGCCGAGTCGGTCAACGACGGCCTGCGCAAGATGCTGTTCGGCATGGGCAGCCTGTCGCTGGGCGAACTGGCTGGCGAACGCATGAAGGTTTCGCTGGAAGCCAACTCGCCGGAAGACGAGCACGACTGCTTCAGCGACAACACCCACTACTCGCACTTCTACGACGCCAAGGGCATCCGCAACGTCTACCTGGGCGAGTACACCCGCCCGGACGGCAGCAAGGTGACCGGCCCGAGCCTGTCATCGCTGGTGGCCAAGGTAGACCCGGCCGCCGACGCCACCCTCAAGGCCGACCTGGAAGCCACCGAAGCCAAGATCCAGGTGATCGTCGACCACGCCCTCAAGGGCGAGCATTACGACCAGCTGATCGCTGCCGACAACGCAGCCGGCAACCAGATCGTGCGTGACGCCATCGCCTCCCTGGTCAAGCAGACCGGTGCGATCGAGCAGGCCGCGGGCAAGCTGGGCATTGCCAACCTGAACCCGGATACCGCGGATCACGAGTTCTGATCCTGCTGTAGCGGTTCTGAAAGAGGCGGCCTTCGGGTCGCCTTTTTCTTTGCAAGCTGCACGGTCCCCTGTAGGAGCGGCCTTGTGTCGCGAAGGGCTGCAAAGCAGCCCCAGCTATCTGGACGTTGACGCTATGGTCCTGGGGCCGCTTTGCGGCCCTTCGCGACACAAGGCCGCTCCTACAAGAGCCCGCACCAATGCTGCCGACATGGCCAACTGACACCGATTTCATCCAGCAATTGCAAATTGCTCTTATTCAAACTCCCTCACCCTGCTAAGCTTGCACGCCGGTTTTTCGCTCACGCCCAGGATTCTCGATGTCCTTGTCGCTGTCCCGACTCTCCCCCCTGCTGCTGGCCTTTGCCCTCGCCGCCTGTGACGACGCCCCGCGTTTCACCCAGGCCGAGCCCGGCGAAGCGTTGTCGGGCGGCAAAGCCACCGTGCAGCGCACTGACCGCAATGCCTATTCCCTGCCCTCGGCCAACCTCTCGCCCGAGCGGCGCCTGGACTTCGCCGTAGGCAACAGCTTCTTCCGCAACCCCTGGGTGATCGCCCCGTCCACCACCACCGCCCGTGACGGCCTGGGCCCGCTGTTCAACACCAATGCCTGCCAGAACTGCCACGTGCGCGACGGCCGCGGCCACCCGCCAGAGCCGGGCGACAGCAACGCCGTATCGATGCTGGTACGCCTGTCGATCCCCGACCAGCCCTACCTGGCCAAGGTGGTCGAACGCCTCGGCGTGGTGCCGGAGCCGGTCTATGGCACCCAGCTGCAGGACATGGCCATCCCCGGCGTGACGCCGGAAGGCAAGGTGCGGGTGAGCTACACCAGCGAAACGGTGTCGTTCGAGGACGGCCACCAGGTCGAGCTGCGCAAGCCGGCCCTGCAGATCACCCAGCTCGGCTATGGCGTGATGCACCCCGACACGCGCTTTTCGGCGCGGGTGGCGCCGCCAATGATCGGCCTGGGCCTGCTCGAAGCCATCCCCGAAGCCGACCTGCTGGCCAACGAAGACCCGGATGACCGCAACCGCGACGGCATCCGCGGCCGGGCCAACCGGGTGTGGGACGACGCCCAGGGCAAGACCGTGGTCGGCCGCTTCGGCTGGAAGGCCGGGCAGCCCAACGTCAACCAGCAGAACGTGCACGCCTTTGCCGGCGACATGGGCCTGACCACCACCCTGCTGCCCAACGACGACTGTACCCCGGCGCAGGCCGACTGCCTGGCCGCGCCCAACGGCGACGGCGCCAATGGCGAGAAGGAAGTCAGCGACAACATCCTGCGCCTGGTCACCTTCTACACCCGCAACCTGGCCGTGCCGGCCCGCCGCGATGTGGGCTCGCCGCAGGTGCTGGCGGGCAAGAACCTGTTCTACCAGGCCGGCTGCCAGGGCTGCCATACACCGCAGTTCACCACCGCCGCCAATGCCGCCGAGCCGGAGCTGGCCAACCAGCTGATCCGTCCCTACAGCGACCTGCTGCTGCATGACATGGGCCCGGGCCTGGCCGACGAGCGCACCGAATTTGCCGCCAACGGCCAGGACTGGCGCACCCCGCCACTGTGGGGCATCGGCCTGAGCGAAACGGTCAGTGGCCACAGCCAGTTCCTGCACGACGGCCGCGCCCGCAACCTGCTCGAAGCCGTGCTCTGGCACGGTGGCGAGGCCGAGGCGGCACGCAATTTCGTACTCACTTTCAATGCCGAGCAGCGTGCCGCGTTGCTGGCTTTCCTGAACTCACTTTAAAAAGCGCAAAGGAGCCGGGCATGTTCCGACCCAAACTGTTGTTCACCAGCCTCGCCGCACTCGCCCTCGGCGCCTGCTCGCCGCAGGACCCGCAAGCCGTGACCTCCGCTGCCATCGCCAAGCAGGTGATCCTGCCCACCTACAGCCGCTGGGTCGAAGCCGACCGAACGCTGGCCGCCAGCGCCCTGGCCTACTGCGAAGGCAAGGAAACCCTGGACAAGGCCCGTGCCGACTTCCTCAACGCGCAAAAGGCCTGGGCCGAACTGCAACCGCTGCTGGTCGGCCCGCTGGCCGAAGGCAACCGCGCCTGGCAGGTACAGTTCTGGCCCGACAAGAAGAACCTGGTCGGCCGCCAGGTCGAGCAGCTGGTCAACGCCGACCAGCCGGTCGATGCCGCGGCCCTGGGCAAGGCCAGCGTGGTGGTACGTGGCCTGTCGGCCTACGAGTACATCCTGTTCGACAGCAAGCCGGACATCGCCACAGCCGAGCAGAAAGCCCGCTACTGCCCGTTGCTGGTCGCCATTGGTGAACACCAGAAGGCCCTGGCCGAAGAGATCCTCAAGGGCTGGAACAGCACCGACGGCATGCTCTCGCAGATGACCAAGTTCCCCAACCAGCGCTACGCCGACTCCCACGAGGCCATCGCCGACCTGCTGCGCGCCCAGGTCACCGCCCTGGACAGCCTGAAGAAAAAGCTCGGTGCGCCGATGGGCCGCCAGAGCAAGGGTATCCCGCAGCCACTGCAGGCCGAAGCCTGGCGCAGCCACAGCTCGCTCAAGAGCCTGGAGGCCAGCCTCAAGGCCGCCGAAGCGGTCTGGGTCGGGGTCGACAACCAAGGCCTGCGCGGCTTGCTGTCCAGCGATCAGAAAGCCCTGGCGGACAAGATCGACGCCGCCTACGCTGCCTCGCTCAAACTGCTGGCCGCCAACCAGAAGACCTTGGGCGAGCTGCTGGCCGACGACGCCGGCCAGCAAACCCTGAACCAGATCTACGACAGCCTCAACGCCGTCCACCGCCTGCACGAAGGCGAGCTGGCCAAGGCGTTGAACATCCAGCTGGGCTTCAATGCCAACGACGGTGACTGATCATGCTGCGACGCCAGGCCCTCAAACTCGGTAGCGTATTGCTCAGCGCCCTCACCCTGGGCGGCTGGAGCCTGTTCCGCAACAAAGGCAGCGAGCCCCTGCTGCTGTCGGCGCGTGACGACGGCGACGGCAAGCACTATGCGGTCGGGTTCCGCCTGGACGGCACCCAGGTGTTCAGCACCCAGGTCGCCCAACGCTGCCATGCCATCATCCATCACCCGGACCTGCCGATCGCCCTGTTCGTCGCCCGCCGCCCCGGCACCGAAAGCTACCTGGTCGACCTGCGCGACGGGCGCCTGCTGCAGACCGTCACCTCGCAGCCGAACCGGCATTTCTACGGCCACGCGGTCATCCACAAAAGTGGCGAATGGCTGTATGCCACCGAGAACGACACCACCGACCCGGGGCGTGGCGTACTCGGTGTGTACCGCTTCGAAGGCGAGCGCCTGGTGCACAGCGGGGAGATTCCGACCCACGGTATCGGCCCGCACGAAGTGGCCTGGCTGCCGGACGGCGAAACGCTGATCGTGGCCAACGGCGGTATCCGCACCGAAGCCGAAAGCCGGGTGGAGATGAACCTCGACGCCATGGAACCGAGCCTGGTGCTGATGCAGCGCGACGGTACCCTGCTGAGCAAGGAAACCCTGGCCCAGCAGATGAACAGCGTGCGCCACCTGGCGGTAGGCAGCGATGGCACTATCGCCGCCTGCCAACAGTTCATGGGCGATGCCGATGAAACCGCAGAGCTGCTGGCGATCAAGCGCCCGGGCGAGCCGTTCAAGGCCTTCCCGGTGCCGGAGCGGCAGTTGCAGGCCATGGCCCAGTACACCGCCAGCGTGGCTATCCACAGCGAGCTGCGGCTGGTCGCACTGACCGCGCCACGGGCCAACCGCCTGTTCGTCTGGGACCTGGACAGCGGCGCGGTGCGGCTGGATGCGCCAATGCCCGATTGCGCGGGGGTGGGCGCGGTACAGGACGGCTTTGTCGTCACCTCCGGGCAGGGCCGTTGCCGGTTCTATGATTGCCGCAAGGCCGAGCTGGTCGGGCAACCGATGAACCTGCCGTCCGGTTTCTGGGACAACCACCTGCATCTCGTCTGATTTTCGGGTTGGCTGTACTGGCCCCTTCGCGGCTAAAGCCGCTCCCACAGGAATAGCGCAACCCGCTGACTGCGCGGTCCCTGTGGGAGCGGCTTCAGCCGCGAAGGGGCCGGCACAGGCATTCCACTCCCCTTCCCCCCAAAAACAGTCAATACTTCCCCCATCCACACGTGGGCAGGATCGCCCGTTGTCGTGTCTAAGCGAATAACAACCGCATCCAAGGAACCGGACCTATGCTGCGCCGCCGCATGCTCATCATGTTGGCCGTGGTTCTGCTGATCGTGCTGGCCCTGGGGGGCTACAAAGCCTTTTCGATCTACCAGCAGATCCAGATGTTCACTGCCCCCAAGCCGCCCATCACCGTGGCGGCCGCCTTGGCCGAACAGCGCCCGTGGCAAGAGCGCCTGCCCGCCGTCGGCAGCCTCAAGGCGCTACAGGGCGTGGAGCTGAGCCTGGAGGTGGAAGGTATCGTCAAGGCCCTGCATTTCGACTCGGGCCAGCAGGTCAAGGCCGGGCAACTGTTGCTGCAACTCAACGACGATCAGGAAACCGCCCTGCTCGGCACCGCCCAGGCCGACCTGGGCCTGGCCAAGGTAGATTTCGGTCGTGGCAGCCAGCTGGTCGGCGACTCGGCCATCTCCCGCGGCGAGTTCGACCGCCTCACCGCCCAGTACCGGCGCAACCAGGCGGTGGTCGACCAGCTCAAGGCATCGAAGACCAAGAAGAGCATCAGCGCCCCGTTCAGCGGCACCATCGGCATTCGCCAGGTGGACGTCGGCGACTACCTGGCCGCCGGCACGGTGATCGCCACCCTGCAGGACACATCCAGCCTCTACGTCGACTTCAACGTACCGGAACAGGCCCTGCCGCACCTCAGCCTGGGCCAGCAGGTGCTGGTGCAGGTGGCCGCCTACCCGGGCCAGACCTTCCCCGCCCGCCTCAGCGCCATCAACCCCAAGGTCGAGGAAACCACGCGCAACCTGCTGGTGCGCGCGACCATGGCCAACCCGGATGGCAAGCTGCTGCCGGGCATGTTCGCCAGCCTGCTGATCCTGCTACCCAACCCGCAGCCACAAGTGGTAGTACCGGAAAGCGCCATCACCTACACCCTGTATGGCAACTCGGTGTACGTCGCCACGCCGAAAAAGGACAAGGACGGCAAGCCGGAAAACGACGACAAGGGCCAGCCGCAGCTCACCGCCGAGCAGCGCACGGTGCAGACCGGCGAGCGCCGTGACGGCGTGGTGGTGGTCAGCAAGGGCCTGCAGGCCGGGGAACAGGTGGTCACCGCCGGCCAACTGAAGCTCACCCCCGGCGCCGCGATCCGCATCGGCCAGGACAAAGCCCTCAAGCCCGCCCAAGGCGCGCCGGGCAAGGACTGACAGGAGGCTGGCATGGCGTTCACCGACCCGTTCATCCGCCGCCCGGTGCTGGCCAGCGTGGTCAGCCTGCTGATCCTGCTGCTGGGCTTCCAGGCCTGGAACAAACTGCAGATCCGCCAGTACCCACAAATGGAAAACGCCCTGATCACGGTGACCACCGCCTACCCCGGCGCCAACGCCGAGACCATCCAGGGCTATATCACCCAGCCGCTGCAGCAAAGCCTGGCCAGCGCCGAAGGCATCGACTACATGACCTCGGTGAGCCGGCAGAACTTCTCGATCATTTCCATCTACGCCCGCATCGGCGCCGACAGCGACCGGTTGTTCACCGAACTGCTGGCCAAGGCCAACGAAGTGCGCAACAAGCTGCCCCAGGACTCGGAAGACCCGGTACTGAGCAAGGAAGCCGCCGATGCCTCGGCGCTGATGTACATCAGTTTCTACAGCAAGGAGATGAGCAACCCGCAAATCACCGACTATCTGTCACGGGTGATCCAGCCCAAGCTGGCGACCCTGCCGGGCATGGCCGAAGCGGAAATCCTCGGCAACCAGGTGTTCGCCATGCGCATCTGGATCGACCCGGTGAAACTGGCAGGCTATGGCCTGTCGGCCACCGACGTGACCAATGCCGTGCGTCGCTACAACTTCCTTTCCGCGGCCGGCGAGGTGAAGGGCGAATACGTGGTCACCAGCATCAACGCCAGCACCGAGCTGAAGTCGGCCGAGGCGTTCGCCGCCCTGCCGGTCAAGACCAGTGGCGATAGCCGCGTGCTGCTGGGCGATGTGGCACGGGTCGAGATGGGGGCGGAAAACTACGACACGGTCAGCTCGTTCGACGGCACCCCATCGGTGTACATCGGCATCAAGGCCACACCGGCCGCCAACCCGCTGGACGTCATCAAGGAAGTGCGGCGCATCATGCCCGAGCTGGAAAGCCAGCTACCCTCGGCGCTGAAGGTATCGATCGCCTACGATGCCACGCTGTTCATCCAGGCCTCCATCGATGAAGTGATCAAGACCCTCGGCGAAGCGGTACTGATCGTCATCGTGGTGGTGTTCCTGTTCCTCGGTGCCCTGCGTTCGGTGCTGATCCCGGTGGTAACCATTCCGCTGTCGATGATCGGTGTGCTGTTCTTCATGCAGATGATGGGCTATTCGCTCAACCTGCTGACCCTGCTGGCCATGGTGCTGGCCATCGGCCTGGTGGTGGACGATGCAATTGTCGTAGTGGAGAACATCCACCGGCACATGGAAGAAGGCAAGTCGCCGTTCGACGCCGCCCTCGAGGGCGCCCGCGAAATCGCCATGCCGGTGGTGTCGATGACCATCACCCTGGCGGCGGTGTATGCACCGATCGGCTTCCTTACCGGGCTCACCGGCGCGCTGTTCAAGGAGTTTGCCCTGACCCTGGCCGGTGCGGTGATCATCTCCGGCATCGTTGCCCTCACCCTGTCACCGATGATGTGCGCCCTGCTGCTGCGCCAGGAACAGAACCCCAGCGGCCTGGCCCACCGCCTGGACGTGCTGTTCGAACGCCTGAAGGTGCGCTACCAGCGCCTGCTGCACACCACCCTCGACAGCCGGCCTGTCGTGCTGGTGTTTGCCGTGATCATCCTGTGCCTGATTCCGGTACTGCTGAAGTTCACCCAGAACGAACTGGCGCCCAACGAGGACCAGGGGGTGATCTTCATGATGAGCAGTTCGCCGCAGCCGGCCAACCTTGATTACCTCAACGCCTATACCGACGAATTCACCCCGCTGTTCAAGGCTTTCCCCGAGTACTACTCATCGTTCCAGATCAACGGTTTCAATGGCGTGCAGACCGGCATCGGCGGCTTCCTGCTCAAGCCCTGGAACGAGCGCGAGCGCACACAGATGGAGCTGCTGCCGCTGGTGCAGAGCAAGCTCGAGGAAATCAGTGGCCTGCAGATTTTCGGCTTCAACCTGCCGTCACTGCCCGGCACCGGCGAGGGCCTGCCATTCCAGTTCGTCATCAACAGCGCTGGCGACTACCCGGCACTGCTGGATGTGGCCCAGCGCATCAAGGCCCGCGCCCAGGAATCCGGAAAATTCGCCTTCCTCGACATCGACCTGGCCTTCGACAAGCCCGAGGTGGTGGTGGATATCGACCGGGCCAAGGCGGCGCAGATGGGGGTGTCGATGGACACCTTGGGCAGCACCCTGGCGACCTTGCTGGGCGAGGCGGAAATCAACCGCTTCACCCTCGAAGGCCGCAGCTACAAGGTGATTGCCCAGGTCGAGCGGCCGTACCGCGACAACCCCGGCTGGCTGAACAACTACTACGTGAAGAACGACCAGGGCCAGCTGCTGCCACTATCCACCCTGATCACCCTCACCGACCGCGCCCGCCCGCGCCAGCTCAACCAGTTCCAGCAGCTGAACTCGGCGATCATCCAGGGCGTGCCCATGGTCAGCCTGGGCGAAGCGCTGCAGACCGTGCAGGGCATCGCCCGCGAAGAGGCTCCGGAAGGCTTCGCCTTCGACTATGCCGGCGTGGCGCGGCAGTACGTGCAGGAAGGCAGCGCGCTGTGGGTGACCTTCGGCCTGGCGTTGGCAATCATCTTCCTGGTGCTGGCGGCGCAATTCGAAAGCTTCCGCGACCCGCTGGTGATTCTGGTGACGGTGCCGTTGTCGATCTGTGGCGCGCTGCTGCCGCTGTTCCTGGGCGTATCGAGCATGAACATCTACACCCAGGTCGGGCTGGTGACGCTGATCGGGCTGATCAGCAAGCACGGCATCCTCATTGTCGAGTTTGCCAACCAGTTGCGTGAGGAGCGCGGCCTGAGCGTGCGCGAGGCGATCGAGGAGGCCGCGGCGATTCGCCTGCGGCCGGTGCTGATGACCACGGCGGCGATGGTGTTCGGCATGGTGCCGCTGATCCTGGCGACCGGGGCGGGGGCGGTCAGCCGCTTCGACATCGGTACGGTGATTGCCACCGGGATGTCGATCGGCACGCTGTTTACCCTGTTTGTGTTGCCTTGTATCTACACGTTGCTGGCGCACAAAGAGGTGGCCAGAGCGACATCGGTTGCCTGAACCGGCCTCTTCGCGGGTAAACCCGCTCCCACAGGTACGGCACCGGATCCGGAATGGGTGCAGTACCTGTGGGAGCGGGTTCACCCGCGAAGAGGCCGGCAAGGCAGATGCAAAAATGCCAGAGGCCCCGCAATCGCGAGGCCTCTGGCATTTCCATCTACCACCGGGTTCAACCGAACGGCCGCAACCCCTGGCGCATGCCGAACAGGAACAGCAACAGGTCCTGATCCGGCGCGGCCTCGGCCTGTTGCTGCGGTTTCACATCCCGCGGCAACGCGCACTGGTCGGCCAGTTCGGCCTTGCTGAACACTGTCGGCCTCGGCTCTTCCCACGCAGCCACCGCCACGGTGGTCACCGCCAGGCCAGCTACCAGGAACAAAGCTCGAGCTATTTCTAGTTTCATTGCCCTAACCCTTTGACAGCGCTGCCAAACGCCATCTGGTAAAAGTAGAGCAGTGTTTGCCATTCCGCGTCATTGATCGACGAATGGCGGCGCAGCTGGCGCAGGTCATTGCCCGCCGCGCGCTGGCAGCTGATGCGCCGCCGGCATTTTTCCAGGTCCAGCAGGGCGACCTCGACCCGGGCCTGCTCGCCCTCGCCAATCACCTTGATGAACACGTGCTTGCCATACAGGCAGCCGTGCTGCCAGTGCCCCAGGTGCATGCGCGCCAGGTTGTCCGCCAGGTCCTTGAGCATGCGCTCATGCACCACCTGCGGGTAACGCTCGCGGGCACCTTCGGCATGCCAGGTGTCGAGTTCGACGAAGCCGTCGAGTGCTTCGCTCACCAGCAGCGCACGCCACTGCTGGTCGGCACCCCGCTCGGCGCCACAGAAGACGATGCGCGGTACACGCACGCCCAGTTGCTCGAAGCTGTTCAACGCATCGAGTTCACGCAATACGGTCGGCCGGCCGAAAGGGTGCAGCAGGCTACGGTAGATATGCCCGACCTGGCGCTTGGCATACAGCAGCTTGCCATTGCCATCGTCGAGGCGTTGCACACCACTCTCGCCACCACGGCGCTGGTTAGGCTCCTCGACCCACTCGCCCTGCTGGCGCCAGTAAAAATCGAACCGCGACTCCCCTCTCTGGGCTACAGCCATCAAACACTACCCCTTACGCAATACATATACCCGCCACATGGCATAGAACGGCAGGAAGTCGAGGCGTTCCTGGATTCTGAAGCCGGCGGCTCGGAATTCTTCTTCGACCGTGTCGGCCGGTAACACAAAACGGTTCTGGTAATTGTCCTGGTCGCCCTTCCTGGCGCTGCGACGCTGTTCCAGTTTTTTCCGGCGCCAGGCCTTGAAGTTACCATCCACCCACAATGACAGGATCACACTATCACGGCTAACCCGTTGAAATTCCGAAAGAATGGTCTTTCTGTGCGCCGCTTCGCCAATGTGGTGGAACAAACGCATGCAGAAAATGCTGTCCACCGAGTTGTCCGGCAAGTCGATGGCAAATGCCGAAGTCTGCAAAGGCCGTACCCGTGCCACCACCTCTGGCGCTTGCGCGGTACAGGCTGTCTCGATCATCGCTTCGGAGTTGTCGGCGCCGATGATCACTCGGTTCGGCTTTTCTGCCAGCAACGGCCAGAAGCGGCCGGCACCGCATGGCAGGTCGAGGACTAGCCCAGGCTCACCAGCCAATGCCAAGGCGCGACGCGCCAGTTGCTCATCACGCTTGTGGGAAAGGCGTCGCGCCAGGCCATCCTGGTGCTTGAGAAAGTACTCGCGCGCATGTTCTTTGTCGTACTTCTCGGAAAATTCAAGCTTGATGGGGCTACGCATTGGGCATCTCCTGACTCCATTCCACCCACATTAGGTAAGCAAGCGTAGGAATCAGGTCATGCCGATGTGAAAAATATGTTGAGCGCCGAATGACCTGTTACAACAGATTACTCGACCAAAGCCTCCGGGTCGCCCTTGGCCGCGGTATTGCTCAGGTCCACCATGAAACGGCAGCCGTGCGGCAAGGTCGAGGTCAGGGTGACATGCCAGCCCTGGTCGTCGCAGATCCGCTGTACCAACGACAGGCCCAGGCCCAGGCCCTCGCCGCGCCGCTCGTCGCCGCGCACGAACGGCCGGAACATCGCCTCGCGCTGCTCCTCCGGGATACCTACGCCGCTGTCCTCCACGCTGAAGCCGTTGGCTTCCAGGCTAAGCCGGATATAGCCGCTATCGGTGTAGTGCGCGGCATTGCGCAGCAGGTTGCCCATCACCGACTGCAGGAAGGTGGCGTTGTACAGCACCGGGCTGGCACTGACGCGACCATCGAAATACAGGGCCAGGCCCTTTTGCTCGATGGTGTCGCGCCAGACCCCGACCAGTTCGTCCGCCACTTCCCGCAGGGTGGCCCGCGAAGCCACGGCGCCCTCGTCGCGCTGTGCCCGGGCCAGCATCAGGAAGGTCTTGACCAGTTCGCGCATTTCTTCCGTGGCCCGCGCCACGCGCTCCACCTGGCTGCGCGAGCGGGCGTCCAGCGTCGGGTTTTCCATCAGCAGTTCGCACGAGGTGGCCAGCACCATCAAGGGCGTGCGCAGTTCATGGCTGACGTCGCTGGTGAACAACCGTTCGCGGGTCAGCGCATCGCGCAGGCGGCCCAGGGTATCGTCGAAGGCTACCGCCAGCTGGCCGACTTCGTCCGCGGCATAGTCCGGCGCCAGCGGCGGGGCCAGGCCCAGCAACTGGTCACGGTGGCGTACCTGGCGCGCCAGGCGGATCACCGGCGCCATCACTCGGCGCGCCACCAGCCAGCCGAGGATGACCGCCAGCACCAGGCTGAGCAGGAAGCCCACCACCACCACCGCGAACAGCACGCGCTCGCGCTCCTCGAAGTCGCTCTGGTCCTGCAGCAGCACATAGCGACGGCCATCGACGATCTCGACCATGGCGTGGTACGACAGCTGATCGCGGAATACCTCGTGGAAGCCGCGGTCGAGGTGGCGCAGGTCCTTGGGCAGCTCGAAGTCGTCACGCCCGCCGCTGAAGTAGAACAGCTGGTCGGGACGTGGCCGGTGGCTCCAGTCGCTGACGCTGTCCATGCGCAGCAGGCGTTGCAGGTCACCGCCCAGCACCGAGGAAATCAGCCGCTCTTCGACCAGGTGCACGGTGCCGACGATGCCGAAGGCGAAGGCCCCGGCCACCAGCGCGCTCATCAGGGCAAAGGCGATGATGATGCGCTGGGCAAGGCTTTGCTTAAACTCCATCACGGCCCTCGGCGAGGCGATAGCCGACGCCATGGACGGTATGCAGCAGCGGTTTTTCAAACGGCTTGTCGATCACCTGGCGCAGCTGGTGCACGTGGCTGCGCAGGCTGTCGCTGTCAGGGCAGTCATCGCCCCACAGGGCTTCTTCCAGCACTTCGCGACGCAATACGTGCGGGCTCTTCTGCATCAGCACCGCCAACAGCTTGAGGCCGACCGGGTTGAGCTTGAGCAAGCGGCCCTGGCGGGTGACTTCGAGGGTGTCGAGGTCATAGCTGAGGTCGGCCACCTGCAAGGTGCGGCGCCCACCACCCTGGGCCCGGCGCAGCACCGCCTCTATGCGAGCGGCCAGCTCCGACAGGGCGAAGGGCTTGAGCAGGTAATCGTCGGCACCGGAGCGGAAGCCTTGCAGGCGATCGTCCAGTTGGTCGCGGGCGGTGAGCATGATCACCGGCGTATCACGGCGGGCGTCTTCGCGCAGGCGCTTGCACAGGGTGTAGCCGTCGATGCCCGGCAACATGATGTCGAGCACGATCAGGTCGTAGTGCTCGGTGGCTGCCAGGTGCAGGCCGGACAGGCCATCCTGGGCGCAGTCGACGGTGTAGCCCTTCATGCCCAGGTAATCGGCCAGGTTGGCCAGGATATCGCGGTTGTCTTCAACCAAAAGAATGCGCATCGGTTTCTCCTGTGCGGCGCTTCTCGCTGTGGTGCGCGGCAGGCGCAGCTTAAGGCCTATGCCTGCAGGGTGCCAGCCCCAGGAAAAATTCAGCGCACTTGACGGTTTTTTCACTGATCCTTCACGGACACAGGATAGCGGGCGGCCGACAATGCCCGATCTTTTTCGCGCCCTGGAGCCGTCATGCAGCAACCAACCCGCCCTCGCCCGATCAATTTCTGGCTGTACCTTGGGCTACCCCTGGCGACCGCGCTTGGCCTGATCCTGCTGGAACTGACCTCGGTCGACATGGACATTGCCAACCTGTTCTTCGACCCTGCTGCCGGGCAATTCATCGGCCGCCACAGCTATTTGCTGGAGAACATCCTGCATGACCGGGTCAAACAGGGGGTGATCCTGCTGGGCGTGATGTCGCTGGTGACCTTTGCTGCCAGCTTCTTCTGGAAGCGCCTGTTCGGCTGGCGCCGTGAGCTGGGCTGCCTGGTACTGGCACTGGGCCTGTCCACGGCGTTTGTCACACCGCTGAAGAAAGTGACTCAGGTGCAATGCCCGTGGAGCCTGACCCAGTTTGGCGGCAAGGAAACCTACAGCAAGCTGCTAGAGCCGCGGCCGGCGACCGACAAGCCCGGGCTGTGCTGGCCGGGCGGGCATGCCGCCACCGGGTTCTGCCTGTTCGGGCTGTTCTTCATGTTGCGTGATCGCAAGCCGAGACTGGCGCGGGTGGCGTTGACGGTGGCCTTAGTGGCCGGGTCGGTGCTTTCGCTGGGGCGGATGATGCAGGGGGCGCACTTCCTTTCGCACAACGTGTGGACGGCGGTGTTCTGCTGGTTGATCGGCTTGGGGTCGTATTACCTGGTTCTGTATCGTCGGGGAATGGCTGAGGTGCCTGCTGCCGAGCGTAGCGTCGCCTGACCCAGGGGCCCGCTCTGCGGCCCTTTCGCCGGCAAGCCAGCTCCAGGTACAGCGCAAGTCCCAGTGTTGGCGCAATCCTGTAGGAGCGGCCTTGTGTCGCGATGGGCTGCAAAGCAGCCCCAATGGCCCCAACAGCAAAAACAAAAAAGCCCCGGTTCTCGCGAACCGGGGCTTTTCATGGTGCAGGGGGTAAGGCTGGCTTACATCATGCCGCCCATGCCACCCATGCCGCCCATGTCAGGCATGCCAGCAGCTGGCTTGTCTTCCGGCAGGTCGGCAACCATGGCTTCGGTGGTGATCATCAGACCGCCGATCGAAGCAGCAGCTTGCAGCGCCGAACGGGTGACCTTGGCTGGGTCCAGGATGCCCATCTCGATCATGTCGCCGTATTCGCCGGTAGCAGCGTTGTAACCGAAGTTACCCGAACCTTGCTTGACCTTGTCAGCGACAACGCTTGGCTCGTCGCCGGCGTTGGCAGTGATCTGGCGCAGCGGCGCTTCAACGGCGCGACGCAGCAGGGCGATACCGACGTTCTGGTCTTCGTTGTCGCCTTTGAGGTCGGCAATGGCAGCCAGGGAGCGAACCAGGGCCACACCACCGCCAGGCACCACGCCTTCTTCAACGGCTGCACGGGTAGCGTGCAGGGCGTCTTCAACGCGGGCTTTCTTCTCTTTCATTTCAACTTCGGTGCCGGCACCGACCTTGATCACGGCAACACCGCCAGCCAGCTTGGCCAGACGCTCTTGCAGCTTCTCACGGTCGTAGTCCGAGGAAGTCTCTTCGATCTGGGCACGGATCTGCTTGACGCGTGCTTCGATCTCGGTGTCGGCGCCAGCGCCGTCGATGATGGTGGTGTTTTCCTTGGACAGGATGACGCGCTTGGCGTTACCCAGGTGCTCCAGGGTAGCGGTTTCCAGGGACAGGCCGATTTCTTCGGAGATGACCTGGCCGCCAGTCAGGACGGCGATGTCCTGCAGCATGGCCTTGCGGCGGTCGCCGAAGCCCGGAGCCTTGACCGCAGCAACCTTGACGATGCCGCGCATGTTGTTGACTACCAGGGTAGCCAGGGCTTCGCCTTCAACGTCTTCGGCAACGATCAGCAGTGGGCGGCCGGCCTTGGCAACGGCTTCCAGAACTGGCAGCAGCTCACGGATGTTGGAGATCTTCTTGTCGACCAGCAGCAGCAGCGGGCCTTCCAGCTCGGCAACCATGGTGTCCGGCTTGTTGACGAAGTACGGCGACAGGTAGCCACGGTCGAACTGCATGCCTTCCACGACAGACAGTTCGTTTTCCAGGCCCGAGCCTTCTTCAACGGTGATCACGCCTTCTTTACCGACTTTTTCCATGGCTTCGGCGATGATTTCACCGATGGAGTTGTCGGAGTTGGCGGAGATGGTACCTACCTGAGCGATGGCCTTGGAGTCGGCGCATGGCTTGGACAGGTTCTTCAGCTCGGCGACGACGGCAGCGGTGGCCTTGTCGATGCCGCGCTTCAGGTCCATCGGGTTCATGCCGGCAGCGACGGCTTTCAGGCCTTCGTTGACGATGGCCTGAGCCAGGACGGTAGCGGTGGTGGTGCCGTCACCGGCAGCGTCGTTGGCCTTGGAAGCAACTTCCTTGACCAGCTGGGCGCCCATGTTCTCGAAGGCGTCTTTCAGCTCGATTTCCTTGGCGACGGAAACGCCGTCCTTGGTGATGGTCGGCGCGCCGAAGCTCTTGGCCAGCACCACGTTACGGCCTTTCGGGCCCAGGGTCGCTTTTACCGCGTCAGCCAGAACGTTGACACCAACCAGCATTTTCTTACGAGCGGAGTCGCCGAATTTTACGTCTTTAGCAGCCATGATCGTTTAATCCTTGGAATTCTTTGGAGTAACGGGAAGTCGGGGAAATCAGCCTTCGATAACGGCGAGGATTTCGTTCTCGGCCATGACCAGCAGGTCTTCGCCATCGACTTTCACGGTGTTGCTGCCCGAGTAAGGGCCGAAAACCACTTTGTCACCCACTTTCACGGCCAGCGCGCGAACTTCGCCGTTGTCCAGGATGCGACCGGTGCCGACGGCGACGACTTCGCCGCGGTTTGGTTTTTCAGCGGCCGAACCCGGCAGGACGATACCGCCAGCGGTTTTCGATTCTTCTTCGCTGCGACGGATAACGACGCGGTCATGCAGAGGACGAAGCTTCATTGTCGATCTCTCCCAAATAGTGGTTTTCATCGGCCGGTGTCGACACCGGCGGTTTGATGCAGTCCGGCGTTGCCGGGGGTGATCCGCAATGGGCGAAGCACCTGTGTAATGTCTGGTGTCGCCACCAGAAACCTTGCGGTGACCACATACATGAGGCCGCCATATTCAATTACAAGGCTTGTTTCAGAAAATTTTTCATTAGCCTGAAAAGCTTGGGGCCGCTTCGCAGCCCTATTGCGACACAAGGCCGCTCCTACAGGGGTTCGCGTACTCTGTAGGAGCGGCCTTGTGTCGCGAAAGGGCCGCGAAGCGGCCCCCGGCTATTACTTGTCGCGGCGCTCGTACTCGCCTTCGATCACATTCGGCCGATGCCCGCCATCCTGCGGCCGGGCCTGGAACGGGTCGTCCTGGAAGGCGCGCTGGCGCATGGCCTGGGCCTCGGCACGCTCGCGCATCTTGCGCGCGGCCAGGTGACGGGTGAATGGCAGCAGGCAGAGCAAGCCCAGCACGTCGCTGATGAAACCTGGCAGCAACAGCAGGCCACCACCAACGGCCAGCATCATGCCCTGGAACATGTCCTCGGCGGGCAGTTCGCCACGCTGCAGGCTTTCACGGGCGCGCAGTGCGGTGGCCAGACCGGCCACGCGCATCACCAGCACACCCAGGGCGGAGCCGGCGATGATCAGCAGCAGCGCCGGGAAGAAACCGATGGCGGCACTGACCTTCACGAAGACGAACAGCTCCAGCACGGGAAACAGTAGAAACAACAGTAGAAAAGCACGCATCAAAGCATTCCTCGTCGGAAGAGACCCTTCCTGTAAGACCAACAAATGGATGCGGGCGCTCGGCTTTTCAACCCTCGACTTCCGTCGCAACCGGCCACTGGTCGGCGCGTGCCAGCAAAACCAGGGCTTCGCGGACTTGTGTCGGCGTGTTGCAAGTACTTGGGAAAGGCAACCAGTGCACCGCCTGGCCGATACGCAGGTGCATGCCTTCGCTGTCTACCCCGACCATCTGCGCTGGCGCATGGTTTGGCAGCTCGGTCAGTTGCACATAGTGGGCGATGGCGTTGGCGTGGTCGTTGTTCATGTGCTCGACCATGCTCGCCTCGGCTTTACCGGCGAACGGGTTGGCCAGGGTTACCTGGTCAAGCCAGTGGATCGCGCCGAAGCCGCCGATGTAGCGGTGGCGCACCGGCTGCAGCACCCAGAAGTCGAAGTCGTGGGCCTTGTGGTAGTTGGCCGCGTCCGGGAAATAGCGGTAGTAGCGCTCGGCGGCGGCCTCGATGGCGGCCTCCTCCACCAGCTTGTGCGCCTCGGCCATCACCGTCAGGCGCCCCACGGCCTGCACGTCCTCGGCTTCGCGTTCGCCCACCAGCAGCGAGCACTTGGGGTCTTTCTGCAGGTTGTGGGTGTGCTGGGCGATGCGGCTGATGAGGATCAGCGGGTTGCCCTGGGCGTCCAGGCAGTACGGCACGACCGAGCCGAACGGGTAGCCGGGCATCGACTTGGAATGGGTCGAGAGCACGCCGCGGTATTCCTTGAGCAGCAGCTCCCGGGCGGGGCGGATGGCATTGGTACTCACTTGGGGGCGGCTCCTGATATCGGGCTGGATGGGACAAGATAAGCATTATCAGATCCAGTGCCAATGGGGCTGCTTTGCAGCCCATCGCGACACAAGGCCGCTCCTACAAGGGATCGCGTACATCCTGTGTCGCGATGGGCCGCAAAGATTTACCAGGTAACGCCGAAGCCTGCGGTATAGCGGGTCTTGTCCAGGTCACTGTCACGCGTACCGGTGATGACGTCCTTCTCCGCCTTGAGGTTGAGCGAGGCCCACTCGGTGACCTTGTAGCGCAGGCCAATCTCGGCATCCAGCGCGTAGTCGGCCACGCCACCCAGCGGCTTGGCGAACTCGCCGTTGGTGAACAGCTGCACGTTCTTGCCAATCAGGTAGCGGGTGTAGTC
The DNA here is from genome assembly GCF_040214835.1 of Pseudomonas asiatica. Lineage (NCBI taxonomy): Bacteria > Pseudomonadati > Pseudomonadota > Gammaproteobacteria > Pseudomonadales > Pseudomonadaceae > Pseudomonas > Pseudomonas asiatica. The sequence continues at coordinate 4,828,331 of NZ_CP157874.1, forward strand.
CCACTTCACCGCCGCGGAATAGAAGTTGTCCTTGGCGCCATCCTGGTATTCGAAGTCGGTACGGTTGATCAGCGAACCCAGCGAGAATGCGCCCAGTTCGTCGTCCCAGAACTGGTAACCCGGGCCGGTACCCACGGTGCGCTGGCGGGCGAGGTCTTCGATGCGGTCGCGCTTGTACTCTGCGCGCCCCTGCCAGAACCACTTCTCGGTAAGGAAGCGGTCCAGGGCGTACTCGGCACTCCAGTTGTCGGTGGTGGTGACGTCGTCCTTGGTCTCGCGGTTGTATTCGCCTTCGGCGTTGTGCCGCCAGCGGCCATGGCGGGCGCTGGTCTTGAAGCCGATGTCGTAGTCGTCGGTGTCGTTCTCGGCGCGCTTGTAGTCCAGCGCCACGTCGACGTTGCCCTTCCACACGAAGTCCTCGACCAGCGGCTTGGGCTTCATGATCTGCTCGATGCTGGCCAGCTCCACGGTCTTTGGCGCCTCGCCATTGGCCAAGGTCACCTTGCCGGGCTCGGCGGCCTTCAGCGACTTGGCGCGCTCACCGCTGTAGGCATCCTGCTTGACCAGCATCTCCTGGTCGCTCTCCAGGGTCTGGACTTCTTTCCAGTCCAGGGCGATGGAACCGCCATAGGGGGTTTCCAGCAGCAGCTTGCCGCCGTCGAAGACTTTGATCTTGCCGCTGAGCCGGTCGCCGTTCTTCATCCACACGGTGTCGGCGAACACCGGGGAGGCGCACAGGGAAGCAGCAAGCAGGCACAACAAGGATCTAGAATACATAAGCGGGCTATGATTTGCGGACTACGGGTTCGATTTGACGAAAAAAGCCGGGCATTATCCAGATAACCACGACCAGAGCAAGGAAAGACCGGGAGCATGCCGTTGAGTTCAACTCTCATTTGCCAGACCGCCGGTCCGGTTTCATCTGCAGCCCAGTGGGGGCCTGATGTCTGACGGATATGAGCACGCCCTCGACTCCGCCGAGGGCCGACGAACGGCGCTGTATTCGGTACTCGGTCAAGTGCCGGCCGGCAAGGTGGTCAGCTATGGCCAGTTGGCCGAGCTGGCGGGGCTTGGGCGGGCGGCACGCTGGGTCGGGCGTACCCTCGGGCAACTGCCCGCGGACACTCGCCTGCCCTGGCACCGGGTGCTTGGCGCAGGTGGCCGGCTGAGCCTGGCACTGGGTACCCCGTCTGGGGATGAACAACGGGCGCGACTGCGTGCGGAGGGTGTGAATGTAACCAACAATCGTGTGGATATGACGCGCCATGGCTGGCGCCCGATGGAGCACAGCGGTTAGAGTGCGCGCTTTGTTTTCGCAAACTTGAGGCAGATGTTGGCCCATGCCCCGTAAAACCTGGCGCGCTGCGCTTGCTGCCTATGCCAGCCCGTCAACCTTGGTACTTTTGCTGCTCGGCTTCGCTGCCGGTCTGCCTTACATGCTGGTGTTCTCCACCCTTTCGGTGTGGTTGCGCGAAGCCGGCGTGGCCCGCGAGACCATTGGCTACGCCAGCCTGATCGGCCTGGCCTACGCCTTCAAGTGGGTGTGGTCGCCGCTGCTCGACCAATGGCGCCTGCCACTGCTCGGCAGCCTGGGGCGTCGGCGTTCGTGGCTGCTGCTGTCGCAGGCGCTGGTGGTGGTCGGGCTGGTCGGCATGAGCCTGTGCGATCCGCAGCAGCACCTTTCATGGCTGATCGCCCTGGCGGTGCTGGTGGCCTTCGCCTCCGCTACCCAGGACATCGCCGTCGATGCCTACCGCCTGGAAATCGCCGACGACCAGCGCCAGGCTGCGCTCGCTGCCAGCTACATGGCCGGCTACCGCGTGGCGGCCCTGCTGGCCACGGCTGGCGCACTGTTCTTCGCCGAGTGGTTCGGCTCCACCGGTTTCAGCTACCTGCACAAGGCCTGGGCCGGCACCTACGTCATGTTCGCGGTGATGATGCTGCCCGCCGTGTTCACCACCCTGATCATGCGCGAACCGCCCGTACCCATGCGTACCCAGCTGTCGGCAGCGCGCTATGGGCTGGTGCACCAGCTGGCCTCGGTGTTCGTATTGATCATCCTGCTGGTTTCGGTACCGGCGAGCTTCACCCAGATGTTCAATACCGGCTGGTCCAGCGTCATCTCCGGTGATGCCACGCCACTGGACCTGCTGCTGGAAGACCGCGCCTTCCTGCGCCTGATCCTCTACGTGCTGCTGACCTGGGCGTGCCTGTCGAGCCTGGGTCGTCGCGGCCTGGCCCCGGTGCTGACCCCGGTCAACGACTTCATCGCCCGCTACCGCTGGCAGGCCCTGCTGCTGCTCGGCCTGATCGCCACCTATCGCATGTCGGACACGGTGATGGGCGTGATGGCCAACGTGTTCTACATCGACATGGGCTTCACCAAGGACCAGATCGCCAGCGTCAGCAAGATCTTCGGCCTGATCATGACCCTGGTCGGCGCCGGGGTTGGTGGCCTGCTGATCGTGCGCTTCGGCATCATGCCGATCCTGTTCATCGGCGGTGTGGCCTCGGCGGGCACCAACATCCTGTTCCTGATGCTGGCCGACATGGGCCCGAACCTGCAGATGCTGGTGGTGACCATCTCGCTGGACAACTTCAGCTCCGGCATGGCCACCTCGGCCTTCGTCGCCTACCTGTCGAGCCTGACCAACCTGAAGTTCTCTGCTACCCAGTACGCGTTGCTCAGTTCGATCATGCTGCTGTTGCCAAGGCTGATCGGGGGTTATTCGGGGGTGATGGTGGAGAAGTTCGGTTACCACGACTTCTTCCTGATCACTGCCCTGCTAGGCGTGCCGACCTTGATCCTGATTGCCCTGCAGTGGCGCCAGGAGGCCGGGCCGGGCAAACCGGTGGCAGAGGAAGGTTCGGCGGCCGAGCGGCCCTGACAGGTTTGTATTGCCTGTACTGGCCTCTTCGCGGGTAAACCCGCTCCCACAGGGACTGCACAGCTCTCGAGGGCAGTGCTGTACCTGTGGGAGCGGGTTTATCCGCGAAGAGGCCGGTACAGGCAATAAAGTTTACTGAGCAACAGCCCCCTCACCAGGCCTTCCACCCACCACAAACCACAGCGGCCACAGCGCCAAGGCCCCCGCCACACCCGCCGCCAGGGCAAAGTGCAGCAAGCTGGCCCCGGCGCCAATCATCGCCAGCACCGCCCCACCCAACCCCAGCAAGGCGATGGTGATCATCCCCAGCATGGCCGAGACCAGGCCCTTGCTCTGCTCGCTGGCGAACAGCGTCATGCGATACAGCACCGCGTTGGCCACGCCCAACCCCAGTGCGTACAGCGACATGCCCGCCACCACGCTGGTCACGCTCGGCCAGTACCAGGTCGCCAGCACCATCAGGCACAGGCCGGCCAGGTATGGCCACAACGCACCCCGCACCAGCGCCGGCAGCGGATAGCGATCGGCGATGCGGTTGATGATCAGGTTGCCCAGGATCAGCCCGCCAAACACCGGCAACTGCCACAAGGCGTACTCCATGGTGCTCAGCCCCTCGTCGTGGATCAGCAGCACCGGCGACAGGCCGATCCAGCCAATCAGCGGCAGACCGACCAGGCCCAGGGCCGCGCTACCTGCGACAAAGCGGCGGTTGGCCAGCAACTGGCCGTAACCGGCCAGCAGCGGCAGCAGGTGGATCGGCGTGAATGCCAGGCGCGAGCCATCACGGCGTTCCACGCCAAGGGTTTCCGGCATCAGCCGGTGCAGCAGCAGCCAGGCCAGAACCGCGCCGATGGCAAAGGCCACGAACAGCCAGCGCCAGTCCAGCCACTGCAGCAGCAAGGTACCCACCAGCGGCCCGAGCAGTGGCGAGAGCAAGGCGATGTTGGCCAGCAGGGCCATCATGCGCACGGCGTCCGCTTCGCTGAAGGCTTCGTTCAGGGCCGGGTAGCTGACCGTGACCACAAAGCCCAGGCCGATGCCCTGCAGCAGGCGCAGCAAGTTGAACAGGCCGATGTCGTGGACCCAGAAGGTGGCCAGGCAGGCCAGGCCGAAGAACGCGCAGCCAATCAGCAGCAACGGGCGCCGGCCATAGCGGTCGGCCAGCGGGCCGATCAGCCATTGCAGCACCACGCCACCCAGCAGGTACAGGTTGAGGGCGTGGGGAATGTATTCGGGGCTGGCGTTCAGGTCGCCGACCACCACCGGCATGGCCGGCATGACGGCGTCGCTGGCCAGGTAGGTGAGCAGCTCGAACAGCGCCAGGGTCAGGCCGAACAGCAAGGCGCGCAGGGGGGTGATGTACAGCAGTGGTTTCATGATGGCGTATCGGGTGTGGCAGGTGGGGTCAGGCTATATGCCAGAAATGGCGGGGTATTGCTGTGAACAAGTGTAAAAAGCCGGGGCCGCTTCGCGCCCCATCGCGACACAAGGCCGCTCCTACGAGGGTTACGCGATTCCCTGTAGGAGCGGCCTTGTGTCGCGAAGGGGCGCGAAGCGGCCCCAACCGATGACAACGCGGTATTACTGCGCTGCAGTCTCCTGCACCACGCGAATCACCCGCTGCGGGAACGGAATGTCGATCCCTTCAGCCTTCAACCGGTCGCGCGCATGCTCGTTGAGCATGAACATCACATCCCAGTAATCGGCAGTCTTGGTCCACAAGCGCAACGACACGGTGATCGAGCTGTCGCCCAGGGTCGCGACCACCGCCTGCGGCGCCGGGTCGGGCAGTACACGCGGGTCCTGCGCTAGCTCCAGCAACACGTTGCGGGCCTTCTGCAGGTCGGCGTCGTAGTCCACGCCCACATCGAACACCACCTTGCGCGTCGGCTGGCGGTTGGTGTTGGTGATGATGCCGTTGGACAGGCTGCCGTTGGGCATGATCACAGTCTTGTTGTCACCGGTGCGCAGCACGGTGTGGAAGATCTGGATGCTGTCGACGGTGCCAGCCACGCCTTGCGCCTCGATCCAGTCACCGATGCGGAACGGGCGGAACATCAGGATCAGCACACCGCCGGCGAAGTTCGCCAGGCTGCCCTGCAAGGCCAGGCCGATGGCCAGGCCCGCGGCACCGATGGCGGCAACGAACGAGGTGGTCTCGATACCGATCATCGACGCCACGCTGACGAACAGCAGCACCTTCAGCACGATATTCGACAGGGTGCTGATGAAGCCCTGCAGCGCCAGGTCGGCGTTGCGCAGGCCAACCAGCCTGCCCAGGCGGGCGCTGACCTTGTTGATGATCCACCAGCCGACCGCCAGGGTCAGCAGCGCCAGCAGCACACGGCTGCCGTATTCCATGATCAAGGGAATCCAGGTCTGGGATTGGCGGACCAGCTGATCGACTTCAGCGTTCAAATCCATATTCATCTCCTGATGCCGAGCGGCAAGTACACGGTAGAACAGGCCGCGCGCGATTGCGCAGCCCCGGCCCCCATGGACATCATTTCGCCATCGGGGTTCCGGGTGGTGCCCACATCAGTCGCGGAAGTTGTTGAACTGCAACGGCATGTCGAATTCCTTGGTACGCAGCAGGGCAATGGCTTCCTGCAGGTCGTCACGCTTTTTACCGGTAACGCGTACCTGTTCGCCCTGGATGGCGGCCTGCACTTTCAGCTTGCCATCCTTGATGGTGGCGACGATCTTCTTCGCCAGGTCCTTGTCGATGCCTTCGCGGAACTTGGCTTCCTGTTTCTTTTCCTTGCCCGAGGCGTACGGGTCCTTGGTTTCCAGGCACTTCACGTCGATCTTGCGCTTGACCAGCGCCAGGCGCAGGATTTCCAGCATCGCTTCGAGCTGGAACTCTTCCTCGGCGGTGAGCATCACGGTCTGCTCTTTGTCCTTGAACTCGAAGGTACCCTTGCCCTTGAGGTCGTAGCGGCGGTCCAGGTCCTTGATGGCGTTGTCGACCGCGTTCTGCACTTCGTGCTTGTCCAGTTCCGATACCACGTCGAACGAAGGCATGGTTGTTCTCCCAAAATAAAAGCGCGCTCAGGCTGAAGATGGAGCGCGCTGGGTTTGACGGTTAAAATGCGGGCTCATTATAACGGGTTGCGAAACGCATATGAGCAGCACCTGGCATATTCTCGGCGCCGGTAGCCTGGGCAGCCTGTGGGCTTGCCGCCTGGCGCGCGCGGGCAAGGCAGTACGCCTGATCCTGCGTGACGGGCAACGGCTGCAGGCCTACCAGCAGGCCGGCGGCCTTATCCTGGTCGAACAGGACCAGCCCCGCCACTACGCCATCCCCGCCGAAACCGCGCAGGCACACGGCCCGATCCACCGTCTGCTGGTGGCCTGCAAAGCCTACGACGCTGCCCCGGCCATGGCCGGCGTGGCAGCGCGCCTGGCCGAGGGCGCCGAAGTGGTGCTGCTGCAGAACGGCCTGGGCAGCCAGGACGAAGTCGCCGACCTGGTGGCCCACGCGCGCTGCATCTTCGCCTCCAGTACCGAAGGGGCGTTCCGCGAGGGTGACTGGCAGGTACGCTTTGCCGGCCACGGTTTCAACTGGCTGGGCGACCCACGCAACCCGACGATCCCGACCTGGTTCGATGACCTGCACGAGGCCGGCATCCCCGCCGAGTGGACGGTGGATATCCTCACCCGCCTGTGGCGCAAGCTGGCGCTCAATTGCGCCATCAACCCGCTGACCGTGCTGCACGACTGCCAGAACGGCGGGCTGCTGGGGCACCTGGGCGAAGTGGACGCCCTGTGCATCGAGCTGGCCCAGCTGCTGCGCCACTGTGGTCAGCCAGAAGCGGCAAACGGGCTGGACGAAGAAGTACAGCGGGTGATCCTCGCCACCGCAGCCAACTACTCTTCCATGTACCAGGATGTACGCGCTGGCCGGCGCACCGAGGTGCACTACCTGCTTGGCCACGCCTGCCGCGTCGCTGGCCGTCATGGCCTGCAGCTGCCACAGCTGGAACACCTGCGGCAGCGCCTGGTCGATAATTTGCGCGTGCGTGGTTTGCCCTGCGACTGACGCGCCCCTTTCAACCGGATATGGACATTGCCTAGCCCATGACCTTGCGCCAACGCCTGGAAAACCTCCCGGTCGGGCAGAAGCTGCTGGCGGCCCTGCTGGTGTTGCTGGTGACCATCCTGCTGGTGGCCAACCTCACCTTCATCAGCGCCGCCTACTGGATCACCCAGGAAAGCATGGCGCCACAGGCGCTGCACACCATCGGCCGGCTGGTGGCCAACCCGCAACTGGCGGCCCGCGCCGGCGACAGCCCGGACACCGCCAGCGCCCTGCTCAAGGAACTGGACAGCTACACGCCGCTGCGCGCCGCCGCTGTCTACGGTGGCGATGGCCGCATACTGGCGCAACTGCAGCACGGCGAGCCGCTGGCGTTGCCCAGGCGTTTTCGCGACATCGACGGCTGGCGCCTGATGGAGTTTCGCAGCACCCAGCTGATCCGCATGCCACGCGACGCCAACCCGCCCGCGCACCTGCTGCTGGTGGCCAGCAGCGAACTGCCCACGGCTTTCTACACCGGCACCCTCAGCGCCAGCCTGGGCATCCTGGTGTTCAGCATCCTGCTGTGGATCGTCATCGCCCGGCAGATCAAGCGCCTGATCACCCAGCCGATCAACCAGCTCGAAGAACTCAGCCGCCAGGTCACCCGCGAAGAAAGCTATGCCCTGCGTGCGCATCGCGGCAACGACGACGAAATCGGCAGCCTGGCCGAAGCATTCAACACCATGCTTTCGCGCATCGAGGCCCGCGAACAGCAGCTCAAGCGCACCCGCGACGAGTTCCAGGAGGCCTATGACCAGGCCCAGGGGCTGGCCGAGGAAACCCGCCATACCAACCGCAAGCTGGAACTGGAAGTCCAGGTGCGCAGCAAGATCGAGAAGAAGCTCACCGGTTTCCAGAACTACCTCAACAGCATCATCGACTCGATGCCTTCGGCGCTGATCGCCCTCGACGAACAGCTCTACGTGACCCAGTGGAATCACGAAGCCACGGTGCTTTCCGGCACGCCACTGGACGAAGCGCTGAACCAGCCGATCTTTATCGCCTTCGAACCGCTCAAGCCGTTCCTGCCACAGCTGAAGGAAACCGTGGAAAAGCACCGGGTGGCGAAGATCGAGCGGGTCACCTGGCCCAAGGGCGACGACCTGCGCCACTACGCCCTGACCTTCTACCCGCTGACCGGTGGCGGCGGCCGTGGCGTGGTCATCCGTATCGACGACATCACCCAGCGCCTGTCGCTGGAGGAAATGATGGTGCAATCGGAGAAGATGCTTTCGGTCGGCGGCCTGGCCGCCGGCATGGCCCACGAGATCAACAACCCGCTAGGCGCGATCCTGCATAACGTGCAGAACATCCGCCGGCGCCTGTCACCCGAGCTGCCGCGCAACCAGGAGCAGGCCGAGGAACTGGGCATCGACCTGCCCACGGTCAACCGTTACCTGGAGAGCCGCGAAGTGCCGCTATTGCTCGACGGCATCCAGCAGGCCGGTGCCCGGGCGGCGAAGATCGTCACCCACATGCTCAGCTTCAGCCGCCGCAGCAACCGCCAGTTGGCGCCGTGCGACCTGCCGGCGCTGATCGATCAGGCGGTGGAGATTGCCGGCAACGACTTCGACCTGGCCATCGGCTTCGACTTCAAGGGCCAGGCCATCGTGCGCCAGTTCGACCCCGAACTGGGGCAGGTGCCGTGCACGGCCAACGAATTGGAACAGGTGCTGCTGAACCTGCTGAAAAACGCCGCCCAGGCCATCCACCAGCGGCCGCAGCCGAGCGAGCCCGGGCGCATCACCCTGCGCACCCGCTTGAGCCCGCCATGGGCGGAAATCCAGGTCGAGGACAACGGCGTCGGCATGCCCGAGGGGGTGCGCAAACGCACCTTCGAGCCGTTCTTCACCACCAAGGAAATCGGCCAAGGCACCGGGCTGGGCCTGTCGGTCTCGTACTTCATCATCACCAACAACCACAAGGGGCAGATGGAAGTGCAATCCACGCCCGGCCAGGGTACCTGCTTCACCCTGCGCCTGCCCCTCGGCCAGCCGGCAGCGGTGGCGCCGGCCAAAACGGAGAAATGACATGGGCTACCGCCTGTCGAAGATCTACACCCGCACCGGCGACAAAGGCGAAACCGGCCTGGGCGACGGGCGCCGGGTGCCCAAGGACCACCCACGGATCGAAGCGATTGGCGAGGTGGACAGCCTGAACAGCCAACTGGGTTTGCTGCTGGCGGGGCTGGCCGAACAAGGGTTGGATGAAGTGAGCGCGGTGTTGGCGCCGTGTCAGCACCGCCTGTTCGACCTGGGCGGTGAGTTGGCGATGCCCAGTTATCAGGCGTTGAACCTGGCGGAAGTGGAACGGCTGGAGGCGGCGATCGATGTGTGGAATGAAGAGCTGGGGCCGTTGAAGAACTTCATCTTGCCCAGTGGCTCGGCGCTGGTGGCACAGGCGCATGTGTGCCGGAGCCTGGCGCGCAGTGCGGAGCGGCGGTGCCAGCAGCTGAATGCGCTGGAGCCGTTGGCGGGGGTTGGGTTGGCGTATATAAACCGGCTTTCGGATCTGCTGTTCGTGGCGGCGCGGATCATTGGGCGGCGGCAGGGGGTGGCTGAGGTTTTGTGGCAGCCTGCTGAGAAACCAAAAGGCTGATATTTCTGGGGCTGCTTTGCAGCCCGTCGCGACACAAGGCCGCTCCTACAGGGGGTTCGCGATTCATTCAGGATTACGCGATTCCTTTGTAGGAGCGGCCTTGTGTCGCGATGGGCCGCAAAGCGGCCCCAATTACAGGCGACTCAGATCTCAGGCCAGAACGCCCGGATCCCGGCCACACCCTGTGCCCCCGCTTCCCAGGCCTGCTCGCGCTCACCCGGCCCTACCCCACCCAGCAGGTAGACCGGCTTGTTGAACCCGGCAATCAACCGCTGTGCCTCGTCCCACCCCAGCGGCACCGCCTCAGGGTGTGTCAGGGTTGCCTGCACCGGCGACAAGGTGACGAAGTCCACGCCCATCTGCTCCGCAAACGCCAGCTCTTCGGCACTGTGGCAGGACGCCGCCAGCCAGCGCTCCTTGGGGAACGGCCGGCCGTTGGCGGCATACTTGCGCAGTTGTGCAGCCGTCAGGTGCCAACCTGCGGCTGGGAAGTCACCCAGCCACTCCAGCGGCCCCTTGAGCATCAACTGCGCCTTGCCCGCGCACAGGCCGACCGCATCCACCGCCACATCGCGGTACTTGGGGTCGTACATGTCCGGGGCACGCAACTGGATCAGGCGAATGCCGCTGGCCACCGCCTTCTGGATGCCCTTGAGCATCTGCGGCACTTCCAGGCCATCGGGGGTGATCAGGTACTGGTCCGGCAGGCGCGCGGCTGCAACGATCGGTTTATTGGCCTCGGGGAATTCGTACTGGGGCAAATCACGTGGGGCAACCCATTCCAGCGGCTGACCCTCGGCGCCATGCGGCTCGCCGGTGAACGCCTCGACTTCGCGCACGTCCAGCAGCACCTGCTTGTCCGGGTAGTCGTGGCTGACCTTGATCAGTGCGCGCGAACGGCTTACCTCGATGCCCAGCTCCTCGCGCAGCTCGCGGGCCAGCGCCGCCTCGACGCCCTCACCCTCTTCCACCTTGCCGCCCGGGAATTCCCACAGGCCGCCCTGGTGCTGGGTATCGGCACGCCGTGCGATCAGAATGCGGCCGTCAGTACCACGAATGACAGCGGCTACAACATGAATCCGTTTCACCCTTCACGCTCCGCCAGGCCAGCCTGCTGCCAGGCCTGGAAGGCCGGCCACTGGTAAATGGTTTCGATATAGGCCGCCGCCTCCGCAGGCACTTCCACGCGGTAGGTGCGCAGGCGTACGGCCACCGGGGCGAAGAAGGCATCGGCCAGGCTCGGCTTGCCGAACAGGAACGGGCCGCTGTCCTTGGCCACCAGGCGGCATTCGGACCACAGTGCAACGATACGGTCGATATCGATTTGAACCTCCAGCGGCACGCTGTCCAGCGCCTGGTCGCGCGACAGGTCGAACGGCATGGCACCGCGCAGGGCGAAGAAGCCGCTGTGCATCTGCGCGCAGGCCGAACGGGCCTGGGCCCGGGCCGCCACGTCGGCAGGCCACAGCTGGGCGTCGGGGTGGCGTTCGTTGAGGTATTCGGCAATGGCCAGCGAGTCGGCGATGACACCGTGCTCGGTCTTGAGCAGCGGTACCTTGCCGGTGGCAGAGAAGGCGAGGATGCGCTGACGGGTGTCAGGCTGGTTGAGTTTGATCAGTGTTTCTTCGTAAGGCACGCCAGCCAGCTCGAGGGCCAGGGCGCCACGCAGCGACCAGGAGGAATACAGCTTGTCGCCGATGATCAGGTGATAGCTCATGGTTCGGCTCCATCGTTTTGGATTTTTTGGGGCTGCCTTGCAGCCCATCGCGACACAAGGCCGCTCCTACACGTACAGCATGGACCCCTTGTAGGAGCGGCCTTGTGTCGCGATGGGCCGCAACGCGGCCCCAATTACATCAGGTACGGTACTCGGCGTTGATCTTCACGTACTCGTGGGACAGGTCGGTGGTCCAGATGGTTTCGCTGCACTGGCCACGGCCCAGCTCGATGCGGATGGTGATCTCTTCCTGGGCCATTACCTTGGCGCCCTGGTCTTCGGTGTAGCTCGGGCTGCGGCCGCCTTTGCTGGCAATGCACACGCTGTCCAGGTACACATCGATCAGGCTCACATCCAGCTCCGGTACACCGGCACGGCCAACGGCAGCGAGGATACGGCCCCAGTTGGGGTCGGAAGCGAACAGCGCAGTCTTGATCAGCGGCGAGTGGGCCACGGCGTAGCCGACGTCCAGGCACTCCTGGTGGTTGCCACCGCCGTTGACCTGCACGGTAACGAACTTGGTGGCGCCTTCGCCGTCACGGACGATGGCCTGGGCCACCTCCATGCACACTTCGAACACCGCCTTCTTCAGCGCTTCGAACAATGCGCCGCTGGCCTCGGTGACTTCCGGCAGGTTGGCCTTGCCGGTGGCGATCAGCATGCAGCAGTCGTTGGTCGAGGTGTCGCCATCGATGGTGATGCGGTTGAACGACTTGTTGGCGCCGTCCAGCATCAGGTCCTTGAGTACCGCTGGGGCAACCTTGGCGTCGGTGGCGATGTAGCCGAGCATGGTAGCCATGTTCGGGCGAATCATGCCTGCACCTTTGCTGATGCCGGTGACGGTAACGGTCACGCCATCGTGCTGGAACTGGCGGCTGGCGCCCTTGGGCAGGGTGTCGGTGGTCATGATGCCGGTGGCGGCTTCAGCCCAGTGGTTTTCCGACAGGTTGTCGAGGGCGGCCTGCAGCGCGCCTTCGATCTTCTCGACTGGCAGCGGCTCGCCGATTACGCCGGTGGAGAACGGCAGTACCGACTCGGCCGGTACGCCAGCCAGTTCGGCCAGCTTGGCGCAGGTGCGCTCGGCGGCGGCCAGGCCTGGCGCGCCGGTGCCGGCGTTGGCGTTACCGGTGTTGGTCAGCAGGTAGCGCACGGTGCCCTGCACACGCTGCTTGGACAGGATCACCGGCGCTGCGCAGAAGGCGTTGAGGGTGAACACGCCAGCCACGCTGGAGCCTTCGGCGCAGCGCATGACCACCACATCCTTGCGCCCCGGGCGCTTGATGCCGGCAGAAGCGATGCCGAGTTCAAAACCCGGAACCGGGTGCAGGGTGGGCAAAGGACCAAGACCAACAGCCATTAGAGCGCTCCTAGAAAATACGGTTGAATTGCAAAAAGCGGGGCCGCTTCGCGCCCCATCGCGACACAAGGCCGCTCCTACAAGAGTACTGCGATTCCTGTAGGAGCGGCCTTGTGTCACGACAGGGCCGCAAAGCGGCCCCATTCAGGTCAGATCACTCGATCTGCCCGTGGCAATGCTTGAACTTCTTGCCCGAACCACACCAGCACGGCTCGTTGCGGCCCAGCTTCTGCTCGTTGCGCACCGGTGCCGAGGCAACGGCCACTTCGGCGCCCTCCTCGTTCAGTTGCTCGCTTTCCAGGCCCGGGGCAGCGGCATGCTGGAACTGCATGCGGCTGGCCAGTTCCTCGGCCTCGCGGCGCAGGCGGGCTTCCTCTTCGACCGGGTCTTCGCGGCGTACCTGAACGTGCGACAGCACACGGATGGTGTCGCGCTTGATCGACTCGAGCAGCTCCTGGAACAGGCTGAAGGATTCGCGCTTGTACTCCTGCTTCGGGTTCTTCTGCGCATAACCACGCAGGTGGATACCGTGACGCAGGTGGTCCATGGTCGACAGGTGGTCCTTCCACAGGTCATCCAGCACGCGCAGCAGGATCTGCTTCTCGAAGGTACGCAGGGCTTCCATACCGGCCTGGTCTTCCTTCTCGGTGTACGCGGTGGTGATTTCGTTCAGCAGCTTCTCGCGCAGGGTCTCTTCGTAGAGGTGATCGTCCTCGTCGAGCCACTGCTGGATCGGCAGCTTCATGGCGAAATCGCTGGCAAGCGAAGCTTCCAGACCGGCCACGTCCCACTGCTCTGGCAGCGACTGCGGCGGAATGTGCTGGCTGATGGTAGCGTCCAGTACTTCCTTGCGGAATTCGACGATGGTGTCGCCAATGTTCTCGGCGGCCAGCAGGCTGTTGCGCATGTGGTAGATCACCTTGCGCTGCTCGTTGGCCACGTCGTCGTATTCCAGCAACTGCTTGCGGATGTCGAAGTTGCGGCCTTCGACCTTGCGCTGGGCCTTCTCGATGGCGTTGGTGACCATGCGGTGCTCGATGGCCTCGCCGGACTGCATGCCCAGCGCCTTCATGAAGTTCTTCACCCGGTCAGAGGCGAAGATACGCATCAGGCTGTCTTCCAGCGACAGGTAGAAGCGGCTGGAGCCCGGGTCGCCCTGACGGCCGGAACGGCCACGCAGCTGGTTGTCGATACGGCGCGATTCGTGGCGCTCGGAAGCGATCACGTGCAGGCCACCCGTCTCGATCACCTGCTGGTGACGCTTCTGCCAGTCGGCCTTGATCTGGGCGATCTGCTCGGCGGTCGGGTTTTCCAGGGCAGCCACTTCGGCTTCCCAGTTACCGCCCAGCAGGATGTCGGTACCACGGCCGGCCATGTTGGTGGCGATGGTCAGGGCACCTGGCGCACCTGCTTGCGCGATGATCTCGGCTTCCTTCTCGTGGTACTTGGCGTTGAGCACCTTGTGGTCGATACCTTCCTTCTTCAGGAGGTTGGACATGTGCTCGGAGGTTTCGATGGTCGCAGTACCCACCAGCACCGGGCGGCCCTGCTTCATGCTTTCCTTGATGTCGGCGATGATCGCGGCGTATTTCTCGTCGGCGGTCAGGTACACCAGGTCGTTGAAGTCTTTACGCGCCAACGGCTTGTTCGGCGGAATGACCATCACGTTGAGCCCGTAGATCGACTGGAACTCGAACGCTTCGGTGTCGGCGGTACCGGTCATGCCGGACAGCTTGGTGTACAGGCGGAAGTAGTTCTGGAAGGTGGTCGAAGCCAGGGTCTGGCTCTCGGCCTGGATGTTCAGGTTCTCTTTGGCTTCAATGGCCTGGTGCAGGCCTTCGGACAGACGACGGCCCGGCATGGTACGGCCGGTGTGCTCGTCGATCAGCAGGACCTGGCCGTCCTGGACGATGTATTCGATGTTGCGGTGGAACAGCTTGTGCGCGCGCAGGCCGGCGTAGACGTGGGTCAGCAGGCTCAGGTTATGCGCCGAGTACAGGCTCTCGCCCTCGGCCAGCAGGCCGGACTGGGTGAGCATCTCTTCGATGAACTGGTGACCGGCTTCGTTCAGCTCGACCTGACGGCTCTTCTCGTCGATGGTGAAGTGGCCTTCCTGGGTGACCTGGCCTTCGACCTCTTCGATGTGCTGGGTAAGGCGCGGGATCAGACGGTTGATCTCGATGTACAGCTTGGAGCTGTCCTCGGCCTGACCGGAGATGATCAGCGGGGTACGCGCTTCGTCGATGAGGATGGAGTCGACTTCGTCGATCACGGCGAAGTTCAGTTCACGCTGGAACTTCTCGTCCTGGCTGAACGCCATGTTGTCGCGCAGGTAGTCGAAACCGAATTCGTTGTTGGTGCCGTAGGTGATGTCGGACGCGTAGGCGGCGCGCTTTTCTTCCGGCGGCTGGAAGGCCGAGACGATGCCGACCGACAGGCCGAGGAACTCGTACAGCGGGCGCATCCAGTTGGCGTCGCGGCGGGCCAGGTAGTCGTTGACGGTGACCACGTGCACGCCCTTGCCGGACAATGCGTTGAGGTACACGGCCAGGGTACCGACCAAGGTCTTGCCTTCACCGGTACGCATTTCTGCGATCATGCCCTCGTGCAGGGTCATGCCACCGATCAGCTGCACGTCGAAGTGGCGCATGCCCATCACGCGCTTGCCGGCCTCACGGGCCACGGCGAAGGCTTCAGGCAGCAACTGGTCCAGTGTCTCGCCTTTGGCCAGGCGCTCCTTGAACTCTGCGGTCTTGCCCCGCAGTTGCTCGTCGGAGAGGGCCACCATCTTCTCTTCGAGAGCATTGACGATGTTCACCGTCTTGAGCATGCGTTTGACTTCACGCTCGTTCTTGCTTCCAAAAAGTTTCTTTAACAAAGGCGCAAACATATCGGCAGGATCTTCCACACGTAGGGATGGAGGGCGGCCCCATGAGTCGCCCGTGCAGCCCTGAGGCCGCATGCGAACGAGCATTCTACCCGGAAACGATGGTGAGGAAAGTGGTGGATTTCCACGATGCTTGTACAGCGTTTTGGCGGGGGCTTGTTTTAGATAGGGGCATTTTCCCTGAGTTCAAGGTTCGGGAAGATGAAACGTATCGAGAATGAGTCTTGTCTTTTGTTATCTGTGCCGGCCTCTTCGCGGGTAAACCCGCTCCCACAGGATCACCTACATATCAAGGTCAGTGCCGTACCTGTGGGAGCGGGTTCACCCGCGAAGAGGCCAGTGCAGGCTATAGAGATGTTAGACTGCGGACCATGTAACCTCATGCGTACCCCCATGGCCTACAAACCCTCTCCCGCCCAGCCGCCCTCGGCCCTGCTCCGCCAGGTCCGCCCGCTGCGCCTGCTGCTGAACCAGGCCGAACGCCTGGAGCACCTGCAGCGCCTGCTGGAAAGCCAGCTGCAACCAGCCGCCCGCGAGCACTGCCATGTGGCGTCGTGGCGCGACGGCACATTGTTGCTGGTGGTAACCGACGGCCACTGGGCAACCCGCCTGCGCTATCAGCAGAAACGCCTGATGTCGGCATTACAAGCCATGGAGGCATTCGCCAATCTCAGGCGCATCCTGTACAAGGTCCAGCCCCCGCTGGTGCCAGCCAAGCGTGGTGGCCATGCTGCGGAACTGTCCAATAACGCAGCCGAGAGCCTGCGCGATACCGCCGAGGGCATCACTGACCCCAAGCTGCGTGCAGCACTGGAAAGGCTGGCAGCTCACGCCCAGGACAAGCGCTGACACCTTCGGGACTGCTGCGCAATCCATTCGCGGGCACGCCCGCTCCCACAGGTACTGCGCCGCTCCAGAGGCAGTGAGCACCTTGTGGGAGCGGGCGTGCCCGCGAATGGCCGGACCTGCCCGGCAAAATGCGTCAGCCATAAAAAAGGCCACCCGAAGGTGGCCTTAATGAACTAGAGAGTGTTCGAACTTACACGGCCGCAACAGGGCGCATGTACGAGATCGGTGCCGTGCTGGCATCTTCGAAGGTGACCACTTCCCAGGCATCGGTTTCGGCAATCAGCTTGCGCAACAGCTGGTTGTTCAGCGCGTGGCCGGACTTGTAGCCCTTGAACTCGCCGATCAGGCTGTTGCCCAGCAGATAAAGGTCGCCAATGGCGTCGAGGATCTTGTGCTTGACGAATTCGTCATCGGAACGAAGGCCGTCTTCGTTGAGCACACCGGTCTCGTCGACCACGATGGCGTTCTCGACACTGCCACCCAGCGCAAGGTTGTGCTTGCGCAGGTACTCGATGTCACGCATGAAACCGAAGGTACGGGCGCGGCTGACTTCCTTCACGAACGAGGTGCTGGAGAAGTCGACGACCGCACTCTGGGTCTGGCCCTTGAGGACCGGATGATCGAAGTCGATCTCGAAGCTCACCTTGAAACCGTCGAAAGGCAGGAAAGTGGCGCGCTTGTCGCCCTCTTCCACGGTTACCTCACGCAGGATGCGGATGAACTTCTTGGCTGCGTCCTGTTCTTCCAGGCCGGCAGACTGAATCAGAAATACAAAGGGTCCGGCGCTGCCATCCATGATCGGCACTTCCGAGGCGGAGAGCTCGACGTAGGCGTTATCGATGCCCAGGCCCGCCATGGCGGAGAGCAGGTGCTCGACCGTATCGACCTTGACGTCACCGTTGACCAGCGTCGTCGACATGGTTGTCTCGCCGACGTTGGCCGCGCGCGCCGGGATTTCGACCACAGGGTCGAGGTCGGCGCGGCGGAAGACGATGCCGGTGTCAACAGGTGCAGGCTTGAGGGTCAGGTAAACCTTCTCCCCGGAGTGCAGACCGACACCTGTGGCACGGATGGTATTCTTCAGGGTGCGTTGTTTAATCATGGCATTGGCCGCTTCAGCGCAAATTGCGAACAGGTATCAACAAAGGCTGGGGATGATAACAGACCCAACCTTTGATGAATACCAATCACCTTTATACCCCTGATAAATTCCATTAATCAGCCTGACGACGCAGGAATGCCGGGATATCGAGGTAGTCCAGGTCATCCTGAGGGTTCAGTTTAGCGGCTGCAGCAGCACCTGCATGGGCCTGGTTGCGCATTACGGTCGGGCGCTCCAGGTCACGGTAGTTGACCGCAGGCTGCTCCTGGCGAACCGGCGCCGGGTTGGAAGCCTCGTACACCTGCTGGGCAGTCTGCAGGGTGTTGTCGACCACCTTCACAGGCTTCTCGATGCGCGCGCCCAGGCCGGTGGCCACTACGGTCACGTGCAGCTCGTCACGCATGTCCGGGTCGATCACGGTGCCGACCTTGACCATGGCGTGGTCGGAGGCGAAGGCTTCGATGATGCTACCCACGTCGGAGTACTCGCCCAGCGACAGGTCAGGGCCTGCGGTGATGTTCACCAGGATGCCGCGGGCGCCCTGCAGGTTGACGTCTTCCAGCAGCGGGTTGCGGATCGCTGCCTCGGTGGCTTCACGGGCACGGTTCGGGCCGCTGGCGCAGCCAGTACCCATCATGGCCATGCCCATTTCACCCATCACGGTACGCACGTCGGCGAAGTCGACGTTGATCATGCCCGGGCGCTTGATGATATCGGAGATACCGCGCACGGCACCGGCCAGTACGTCGTCGGCCTTGGCGAAGGCGGACAGCAGGCTGGCATCCTTGCCCAGGATGGTCAGCAGCTTCTCGTTGGGGATGGTGATCAACGAGTCGACGCTTTCGGCCAGCATGCGGATGCCTTCATCGGCGATCTGCATGCGCTTGCGGCCTTCGAACGGGAACGGACGGGTCACCACGGCAACGGTGAGAATGCCCATTTCCTTGGCCACTTCGGCGATGATCGGCGCTGCACCGGTACCGGTACCGCCGCCCATGCCAGTGGTGATGAACACCATGTTGGTGCCCTGCAGCACTTCAGCGATGCGCTCACGGTCTTCCAGCGCGGCCTGGCGGCCGACTTCCGGATTGGCACCGGCACCCAGGCCCTTGGTCACGCCAGTGCCCAATTGCAGGATGGTGCGCGCGCCGATGTTCTTCAGCGCCTGAGCATCGGTGTTGGCGCAGATGAATTCCACGCCTTCGATGCTGCTCTTGACCATGTGGTTGACGGCGTTGCCGCCACCACCGCCAACACCGATCACTTTGATGACCGGGCTTTGCGGGACGTTGTCTACGAGCTCGAACATTTTCCCTCTCCTTACAGTTCTCTAGTTGTCGCGCCTACCACTACTGCTTTGAAACTTAGAAATTGCCCTGGACCCAGCGTTTGAAGCGTTCAAGCACTGGAGCCTTCGGTTCATCGCCATAGCTGTTGTTGCTGCTGTTACCGGTCAGGGGCAGGTCTTCGGTCTGCTTCTGCAGGCCGTAGGTGAGCAAGCCCACGCCGGTGGAATAGATCGGGTTGCGAACCACGTCGCTAAGCCCCCGAACGCTGTGCGGCACGCCCAGGCGTACCGGCATGTGGAAGATTTCCTCGGCCAGTTCCACGGCGCCTTCCATCTTCGCGGTGCCGCCGGTGAGGACGATGCCGGCCGGCACCAGGTCCTCGTAGCCGCTGCGGCGCAGTTCGGCCTGGATCAGGGTGAAGAGCTCGTCGTAACGTGGCTCCACCACCTCGGCCAGGGCCTGGCGCGACAGCTCGCGCGGTGGGCGATCACCCACGCTTGGCACCTTGATGGTCTCGCCAGCGCCAGCCAGTTTGGCCAGGGCGCAGGCGTAGCGGATCTTGATTTCTTCGGCGTACTGGGTCGGGGTACGCAGGGCCATGGCGATGTCGTTGGTCACCTGGTCGCCGGCAATCGGGATCACCGCAGTGTGACGGATCGCGCCCTCGGTGAAGATGGCGATGTCGGTGGTGCCACCACCGATGTCCACCAGGCACACGCCCAGCTCTTTTTCATCGTCGGTCAGCACCGAGTAGGCCGAGGCCAACTGCTCGAGGATGATGTCGTCGATTTCCAGGCCGCAGCGGCGTACGCATTTTTCGATGTTCTGCGCCGCGTTGACCGCGCAGGTGACCACGTGGACCTTGGCTTCCAGACGTACGCCAGACATGCCCAGCGGCTCGCGCACGCCTTCCTGGTTGTCGATCACGTAGTCCTGCGGCAGGGTGTGCAGCACGCGCTGGTCAGCCGGGATGGCAACGGCCTGGGCGGCGTCGAGTACGCGCTCCAGGTCGGCCAGGCTGACCTCGCGGTCGCGGATGGCGACGATGCCGTGGGAGTTCAGGCTGCGGATGTGGTTGCCGGCCACGCCGACGAAGGCCGAGTGGATGCGGCAGCCGGCCATCAGCTGCGCTTCTTCCACGGCGCGCTGGATCGACTGCACGGTGGACTCGATGTTCACCACCACGCCTTTTTTCAGGCCGCGGGACGGATGGGTACCGATCCCTACGATTTCCAGGGTGCCGTCCTCGCCCACTTCACCCACCAGCGCCACCACCTTGGAGGTGCCGATGTCCAGCCCGACGATCATTTTGCCGCTATGCGCGTTTGCCATGGTCCTGCCTCTCTCTAATTCTTCGCAACGGCGGGTTGGGCCGTCGTCGGTGCAATCGGTTCCCGCCAACCAACGGCAAGTCCGTTGGAATAACGCAGATCAATGCGGGCGATAGTGCTGATCTGGTCTTTGAGTGTCTTGTCGTAAATGGCAATGAAACGGCGCATCTTCTCCACCAGATGGTCGCGCCCCAGCAGCAGCTCGATGCCCGGCCCGGCGCTGCTCGCGCCCGTGGTCAGGAACCAGCTGCCTCGCTCGCGCAGCTCCAGGCGAGCGATGGAAAAGCCCAGGGGGCGCAGCATCTGGCTCAATACCTGATACTGCTGCATCACTTGTTGCTGAGCACGCTGCGGCCCGGCCAGCTGCGGCAGGTGTTCGTAGTTGGCCAGTTCGCGCGGGGTGAAGGCCTGGCCCTGGTTGTTGAGCAAGGCTTCGTCACCCCAGCGCGCCACCGGCAACTGTTCCTCCAGGCGGATCACCACCTCGTCGGGCCACACCCGGCGCACTTCGGCGTGGGCGATCCACGGCATCTGCTCGAGCTCTGCGCGCATCGCCGGCAGGTCGACACTGAAGAAGCTCGCTGCCACGTAGGGCGCGATACGCTGCTGCACCGACTGCTGGCTGATGTAGCTGAGGTCGCCCTGCACGTCGATCTTGGTGATCGGCCGGTCGGCGTACGGCATCAGGCGAATGGCGCCCTCGTAGGCGCCAAAACCGGCCGCCACAAGCAGCACCGGCCACAGCAGGCGCTTGAGACCACCCAGGCTTGGCCGCGGCAGGCGCGCCGATACGGGCTCGTCGGCCACCAGCCGGCTGGCACCACGCGGCACCGGCTTGCTACGGCCGGTAACGGGTTGCTGCTGACGTATCATCGCGCCTTGCATGGTTGTTAACCTCGCGTCGCCACGCTTTCGGCCAGGATCGCCAGCACCAGTTGCTGGAAGTCCAGGCCGGCCGCGCGGGCCGCCATGGGCACCAGGCTATGGTCGGTCATGCCGGGTGCGGTGTTGACTTCGAGCAGCCAGAACCGGCCCTGCTCGTCCTGCATCACGTCCAGCCGCCCCCAGCCTTCGATGCCGATGGCATCGCAGGCACGTGCGGTCAGGTCGATCAGTTCCTGTTCCTTGACGCTTTCCAGGCCGCACGGAATGCGGTACTGGGTATCGTTGGCGATGTACTTGGCGTCGTAGTCGTAGAACACGTGCGGCGTACCCAGGGCGATCGGCGGCAGCACCTGGCCGCGCAATACCGCAACGGTGAACTCCGGCCCGTGGATCCACTGCTCCACCAGTACCTGGGAATCGTATCGGGCGGCATCCTGCCAGGCGGCGACCAGTTCCTGGGCGCTGTTCACCTTGGCCATGCCGATGCTGGAACCTTCATGGGCGGGTTTGACGATAAGCGGGAAGCCCAGTTCCGTGCTGGCCTTCAAACAATCGCTTTCGCTCGCCAGCACCGCGTGGCGCGGGGTCGGAATACCCAGGCTCTGCCACACCTGCTTGGTGCGCAGCTTGTCCATGGCCAGTGCCGAGGCAAGGATGCCACTACCGGTGTAGGGGATGCCCAGGCACTCGAGCAGGCCTTGCATGCTGCCGTCTTCACCGCCACGACCGTGGAGGATGATGAAGGCGCGGTCGATCTTCTCGCTTTGCAGGCGGTCGAGCAGGTCGTCACCCACATCGATGGCGACCACGTCGACACCGGCGGTGGTCAGCGCGTCGATCACTGCGGCGCCGGACTTGAGCGACACTTCGCGCTCGGCGCTCTTGCCGCCGTACAGCACCGCGACGCGGCCGAACGCCTTGACGTCCAGGGTCGAGTGCAGCTTGTCGTAGGCGCTGGTCATTTCGACTTCTCCTGCTTGGCGCCAGCGAACAGCGGGCTTTTCATCAATTGAGGGGCCAGGCCGCCGACATCACCGGCACCCTGGCAGATCAGGATGTCGCCAGCGCGCAGCAGTGGCTTGACCAGCGGCGCCAGGTCGACGCCACGCTCGATGTAGA
This sequence comes from Pseudomonas asiatica, assembly GCF_040214835.1. NCBI lineage: Bacteria > Pseudomonadati > Pseudomonadota > Gammaproteobacteria > Pseudomonadales > Pseudomonadaceae > Pseudomonas > Pseudomonas asiatica. The sequence continues at coordinate 4,850,434 of NZ_CP157874.1, forward strand.
TCGGGTCCAGCTTGCCGCGCTGGCGGATGCTGTGGCACAGCTGGCGGCTGTCGGCGCCGGGGATCGGCTCTTCGCCGGCCGGGTAGACCTCCATCAGCAGCAGCACGTTGGCATCGCCCAGCACCTGGACGAAATCGTCGTACAGGTCGCGGGTACGGCTGTAGCGGTGCGGCTGGTAGACGATCACCAGGCGACGGCTTGGCCAACCGCCGCGCACGGCCTGGATCACCGCAGCCACTTCGGTCGGGTGGTGGCCGTAATCGTCGACCAGCATCACGCTGCCGCCTTCGACCGGCAGTTCGCCGTACACCTGGAAGCGGCGGCCGACACCCTGGAAGCCGGACAGGCCCTGGACGATGGCTTCGTCGGTGATGCCTTCGTCGGTGGCGATGGCGATGGTGGCCAAGGCGTTGAGCACGTTGTGGTTGCCGGGCATGTTCACCGACACCTCCAGCGGCTCGCGGTCGCGGCGCAGCACGGTGAAGTGGGTCTGCATGCCCATCTGGCGCACGTTGATGGCGCGGATGTCGGCCTCGTCGCTGAAGCCATAGGTCACGGTCGGGCGCTTGACCTGTGGCAGGATCTCGCGCACTACCGGGTCGTCCAGGCACATCACGGCCAGGCCGTAGAACGGCAGGTTGTGCAGGAACTCGACGAAGGTTTTCTTCAGTTTGTTGAAGTCACCTTCGTAGGTCGCCATGTGGTCGGCGTCGATGTTGGTGACCACGGCAACCATTGGCTGCAGGTGCAGGAAGCTGGCATCGCTCTCGTCCGCTTCGGCAATCAGGTAGCGGCTGGTACCCAGCTGGGCATTGGTGCCGGCCGCGGTCAGGCGGCCACCGATGACGAAGGTCGGGTCCAGGCCGCCAGCGGCGAACACCGAGGCCAGCAAGCTGGTAGTGGTGGTCTTGCCGTGGGTGCCGGCAACGGCCACGCCATGGCGATAGCGCATCAGCTCGGCGAGCATCTCGGCACGCGGCACCACCGGAATGCGCCGCTCGAGGGCGGTGGCGACTTCCGGGTTGGCCGGGTTGATGGCGCTGGACACCACCAGCACATCGGCGGTGGCGGCGTTCTCGGCGCGGTGGCCGACGAAGATCTCGGCGCCGAACGATTCCAGGCGTTCGGTAACCGGCGAGGCCTTCAGGTCGGAACCGGACACTTCATAGCCCAGGTTCAGCAACACTTCGGCAATGCCGCACATGCCCACGCCGCCGATACCGACGAAGTGGATACGGCGGATACGGCCCATCTTCGGCTGGGGCATGGCTTTCTGGCTCTCAACCATGGGCCACCTCCAGGCAGATATCGACCACGGTGCTGGTTGCGGCAGGTTTGGCCAGGCGCCGTGCGGTGCCTGCCATGACGTTGAGTTTCTCGGGTTGCATCAGCACCTCGTTCAGGCGTTCAGCGAGCTGCGCTGCGCCAGTTGTCGCTTGTGGCATCAGGAAGGCAGCGCCTTCCCGGGCCAGATATTGGGCGTTGTGGGTCTGGTGGTCGTCGATCGCGTGGGGCAATGGAACCAGCATCGAAGGCAGGCCCGCTGCCGCCAGCTCGCTGACGGTCAGGGCGCCGGCCCGGCACACCACAATGTCGGCCCAGCCATAGGCTTGGGCCATGTCCTTGATGAAGGGCTCTACCTGAGCCTCGACGCCCGCCTCGTGATAACGCTCGGCGGTGGCCGGCGCGTGTTGCTTGCCGGCCTGGTGGAATACCTCTGGCCGCAGTGCAGCGGGCACTTCGGACAGGGCCTTAGGCAACAATTTGTTCAATGGTTCCGCACCCAGGCTGCCGCCCATCACCAGCAGGCGCGCACGGCGCTCGGCCAGGGGCGCGCGCAGGGCGTCCATGAACAGTTCCGGGCGCACCGGGTTGCCGGTGGTGCGCAGTTTGTCGCTGGCGGCGAAGGTGGCCGGGAAGGCTTCGCAAACACGCGCAGCCAGCGGCAGCAGCAGGCGGTTGGTGGTACCGGCGCGGGCATTCTGCTCGTGGATCACCAGCGGTACGCCGCACAGGCGTGCAGCCACGCCGCCGGGGCCGGTCACATAACCACCGAAGCCGACCACGCATACCGGCTTGAGCTCACGCACGATACGCCGCGCCTGCAGCACGGCCTTGACCAGGGTGAACGGTGCCTTGAGCAACGACAGCTTGCTCTTGCCGCGCAGGCCACTGACCTGGATCAGGTGCAGCGGCAGGCCGGCCTGGGGCACCAGTTCGTTCTCGATACCGCGCGGGGTGCCCAGCCAGTGCACGCTGTAGCCGCGCGCCTGGAATTCACGGGCGCAGGCCAGGGCCGGGAACACGTGGCCCCCGGTGCCGCCCGCCATGATCAGTACGTTCTTGCCGTCAGCGGCCATGATTGGTCTCCTCGGCAAAATCGCTTTCGCTGAATTCGTGTTCCTCACTGCCCAGGTGCGTGCGGCTTTCCCACTCGATACGCAGCAACAGGCCCACACAGGCACAGCAGATCACCAGCGAACTGCCCCCGTAGCTGAGGAACGGCAGGGTCAGGCCCTTGGTCGGCAGCAGGCCGACGTTCACACCGATGTTGATCAGGAACTGGCCGATCCACAGGAAGGCCAGGCCGAAGGCAACATAAGCGGCAAAGAACTGCTTGGCTTTTTCCGCCCACAGGCCGATATACAGGGCACGTACAGTCACGAATACGAACAGCGCGATAGTCAGCAGCGAGCCGACCACGCCGAGCTCTTCGGCCAGTACCGAGAACACGAAGTCGGTGTGCGCTTCAGGCAGGTAGAACTGCTTTTGCACGCTGTTGCCCAGGCCAACGCCCAGCCACTCGCCACGGCCGAAGGCAATCAGCGCCTGGGTCAGCTGGTAGCCCGAGCCGAACTGGTCGGACCACGGGTCGGTAAAGGTAATCAGGCGCGCCATCCGGTAAGGCTGCGCCTGTACCAGGACGAACACTGCGACCACCGCCAACACCACCATCAGGCTGAAGCGGAACAGCCCCACCCCGCCGAGGAACAGCATGGCCGCCGCCGCGCCCATCATCACCACGGTGGCACCGAAGTCCGGCTCCATCAGCAGCAGGGCAGCCATGGGCAGCAGCACGATGAACGGCTTGAAGAAGCCCATCCAGGTTTCGCGTACCTCGGTCTGCCGGCGCACCAGGTAGCCGGCCAGGTAGACGACCACGAATACCTTGGCAATTTCCGAAGGCTGCACGTTGAAGAAGCTGAAGCCGATCCAGCGCATGGAGCCGTTCACTTCGCGGCCGATACCCGGCACCAGCACCAGTACCAGCAGGCCGAAGGCACCCAGCAGCATCAGGAAGCCCATGCGCTGCCAGGTGGCGATCGGTACCAGCATGGTGGCGCCACAGGCGACCAGGCCGAGGAACACGTACACCAGGTGGCGGAACATGTGGTAAAGCGGGTTGCCCGACTGCACCGCAGCCACTTCCGAGGACGCCGAGGTGATCATCACCAGGCCCAGGCCCAGCAATGCAAGGCAGCCGGCGAGCATCGCGAAGTCCAGGTCGATGCCACGGCCGCTGATCAGCGGCGACGGATAGGGCTTGAGGATGCCGAAGATCATGCAAGGCCTCCCGCTGCCTGGGCGAACAGGCGCCCGCGTTCTTCGAAGTTCTTGAACATGTCGAGGCTGGCGCACGCCGGCGACAGCAGCACGGCATCACCCGCCTGGGCCAGTTCGGCGCATTGCTGCACGGCGTCGTCGAGGGTCTTCACGCGGACCAGTTGCACGCCATCGCCCAGGGCTTCGGCCAGCCGCTCTGCATCACGGCCAAGCAGTACCACGGCACGGCAGAAGCGTTTGACCGGCTCGCGCAGCGCGGCGAAGTCGGCGCCCTTGCCATCGCCACCGGCGATCAGCACCAGCTTGCCTTCGATGTCGGCACCCAGGCCTTCGATGGCGGCCAGGGCAGCACCGACGTTGGTGGCCTTGGAATCGTCGTACCAGTTAACGCCATTGCGCTCGCGCACCCACTGGCAACGGTGGGCCAGGCCGCCGAACTCGCGCAGTGCCTCGAGCATCGGTTCGAACGGCAGGCCGGCAGCATGCCCCAGGGCCAGTGCCGCCAGGGCGTTGCTCTGGTTGTGGGCGCCACGAATCTTCAGCTCACGCGCCGGCATCAGCGCCTGGAACTCGAACGCCAGGTATTTCTCGCCGTCCACTTCGCGCAGGCCGAAGGCCTTGAAGTCCGGCTGGTTCAGGCCGAAGGTCCAGCATGGGCGGCCTTCCACCGGCAGCGGCCGGCTCAGGGCGTCCTGGCGGTTGACCACGACCTGGCGGGCACCACGGAAGATCCGGTGCTTGGCCAGGTGGTAGGCCGGCAGGCCGCTGTAGCGGTCCATGTGGTCTTCGCTGATGTTCAGCACGGTGGCCACTTCGGCGTTGAGCTGGTCGGTGGTTTCCAGCTGGAAGCTGGACAGTTCCAGCACGTACAGCTCGACGTCATCGGCCAGCAGGTCCAGCGCCGGGGTACCGAGGTTGCCGCCCACCGCCACGCGCTTGCCCGCCTTGGCGGCCATTTCGCCGACCAGGGTGGTGACGGTGCTCTTGGCGTTGGAGCCGCTGATGGCAATGATCGGGGCCTTGGCGTGGCGGGCGAACAGTTCGATGTCACCGGACAGCTTCACGCCACGCGCGGCCGCCTGCTGCAGGGCCGGGGTGGCCAGGGCCAGGCCGGGGCTGACGTACAGCTCGTTGGAGCGGCACAGGAAGTCCACGTCCAGTTCACCACAGCGCACTTCCACCTGCGGGTAATCACGGCGCAGGGTGTCCAGTTCCGGCGGTTGCTCGCGGGTGTCGGCGACCGCAAAGGCAATGCCCCGGCTCGCCAGGAAGCGAACCAGGGACATGCCGCTCTTGCCGAGGCCGACAACGATGCGGAATTGGTCGGAAGCGATCAGGGACACGCTCATCTACCTCAGTTTCAGGGTTGCAAGGCCGACCAGCACCAGGATCACGGTGATGATCCAGAAGCGGACGATCACCCGTGGCTCTGGCCAGCCCTTGAGTTCAAAGTGGTGGTGGATCGGCGCCATGCGGAACACGCGCTTGCCGGTCAGCTTGAAGGAGGCAACCTGGATCACCACCGACAGGGTTTCCATGACGAACACGCCGCCCATGATGAACAGCACGATTTCCTGGCGGACGATCACGGCGATGGTGCCCAGCGCGGCGCCCAGCGCCAGCGCGCCGACGTCACCCATGAATACCTGCGCCGGGTAGGTGTTGAACCACAGGAAGCCCAGGCCGGCACCGATCAGCGCGCCGCAGAACACGATCAGCTCGCCCGAGCCCGGCACGTAGGGGATCAGCAGGTATTCGGCGAACTTCACGTTGCCCGACAGGTAGCAGAAGATGCCCAGGGCACCGCCGACCATCACCGTCGGCATGATCGCCAGGCCGTCGAGGCCGTCGGTGAGGTTGACCGCGTTGCTCGAACCGACAATGACGAAGTAGGTCAGCACGACGAAGCCGATGCCCAGCGGAATGGTGACATCCTTGATGAACGGCAGGATCAGCGTGGTTTCGACGCTGGTCGGCGCGGTCTTGTACAGGAAGATGGCTGCAGCCAGGCCGAACACCGACTGCCAGAAGTACTTCCAGCGGCTTGGCAGGCCACGCGAGTTCTTTTCGATCACCTTGCGGTAGTCATCGACCCAGCCGATGGCACCGAATGCCAGGGTAACGATCAGCACCACCCACACGTAGCGGTTGGTCAGGTCGGCCCACAGCAGGGTGCTGACGGCGATGGCGGACAGGATCAGCGCCCCACCCATGGTCGGGGTGCCGGACTTGGACAGGTGCGATTGCGGGCCGTCGTTACGCACGGCCTGGCCGATCTGGCGGATTTGCAGGGTACGGATCATCCACGGCCCCAGCCACAGCGCCAGGGACAACGCGGTCAGCACACCCAGAATCCCGCGCAGGGACAGGTACTGGAAGACCGCGAAGCCTTTGTGGAACTGTTGCAGATACTCGGCCAACAGCAGCAGCATTAATGTTTCTCCCCGCTGGCACCGCACAATGCCGCCACGACGTTTTCCATCGCAGCGCTGCGCGAGCCCTTGATCAAGATAGTGGTGTCGCTGGCATTCTCGGCGCCAACCGCGTCGATCAACTCAGCTTGAGTAGCGAAATGGCGGCCATTGGCGCCGAACGCCTTGACCGCGTGTGTCATGTTGGAACCCACTGCGTACAGGGCGTCGACCTTGCCACGCGCGTAGTCACCCACCTGACGGTGGCCTTCTTCCGCCCATTGCCCCAGTTCGCCGATATCTCCAAGCACCAGGACGGTGCGTCCGGAAAAGCCGGCGAGTATATCAATGGCCGCGCACATGGAGGTGGGATTTGCGTTGTAACTGTCGTCGATCACGCGCACGCCGTTCGGCGCGATCTGCGCCACGGTACGGCCCTTGACCGGCTGCACGGCAGCCAGGCCGGCGGCGATGCCGCTCAGGCTCAGACCAACGGCATGGGCAGCGGCGGCGGCGGCCAGGGCGTTGCTGACGTTGTGCTCACCAAGCACATTGAGTTGCACGTCTACCACGTCACCAGCGCCGTGCAGCTTGAACGACGGGCAACCACGGGCATCACGACCGATGTCCGTGGCATGGAAATCGGCCTTTGCATTGCTGCGGGCGAAGCTGAAGACCTTGTGCGAGCCGGCGCGTGCCTTCCAGATATCAAAGGCCTTGTCGTCCAGGTTGAGGATGGCGATACCGCCCTCGCCCAGGCCTTCGAGGATCTCGCCCTTGGCTTCGACGATCTTTTCCGGGCCGCCGAACTCGCCAACGTGGGCGGTACCGGCGTTGTTGATGATGACCACCTGGGGCTGGGTCAGGCCGACGGTGTAGCGGATCTCGCCAATGCGCGAGGCGCCCAGTTCGATCACCGCGGCACTGTGCTCGGGGGCGATCTCCAGCAGGGTCAGCGGCGCGCCGAGGTCGTTGTTCAGGTTGCCGCGGGTGGCGTGCACCAAGCCACGGGTGCGCAGGATGCTGGCGAGCATCTCCTTGACCGTGGTCTTGCCGCTGGAACCAGTGATGGCCACCACCGGCTTGTCGAAGGCAGCACGGTTCAGCGCGCCAAGCTGGCCGAGGGCCAGGCGGCAATCGGCGACCAGCAGCTGCGGCAGATCGACATCGGCTACTTCACGCTCGACCAGGGCCGCGACAGCGCCCTTGGCCTTCACATCGGCCAGGTAGTCGTGGCCATCGAAGCGCGGGCCGGCCAGGGCGACGAACAGTTGCCCGGCGCCAACACTGCGGCTGTCGATGCTGACGCCGGTGAAGGTGGCGTCGGCACCGATTTGTTGACCACTCAGTGCTGTGGTCAGCTGGCTGAGTGACATCGGCTTAAGCATGTGGAGCCTCCCAGGCTGCAAGTGCCTTTTCGGCCTCGGTCAAATCGGAGAAATCATGGCGCTTGCCATTGATCTCCTGGTAATCCTCGTGCCCCTTGCCGGCCAGCACGATCACATCGTCGGCAGCGGCAATGGCGATCAGGTGTGCGATGGCTTCGCCACGACCGGCAACGAACTCGACCTCGGCAGGACTGGCGAAACCGGGACGGATGTCATCGAAAATGCGCAGCGGGTCTTCAGTACGCGGGTTGTCGTCGGTGACCAGCACGCGGTCTGCCAGGCGTTCGGCCACTTCGGCCATCAGCGGACGCTTGCCGCGGTCTCGGTCGCCGCCGCAGCCGAACAGGCACAGCAGCTTGCCGTGCGCGTGCGGGCGCAGGGCTTCGAGCACTTTCTCCAGGGCGTCCGGGGTGTGTGCGTAGTCGACCACCACCAGCGGCTTGTCGCCCCCACCCAAGCGCTGCATGCGGCCGATCGGCCCCTGCAACTGCGGGGTGACCTCGAGGATTTCGTCCAGCGCATAGTCCAGCGCCAACAGGGTCGCCACGGCGGCGAGCATGTTGCTCAGGTTGAAGCGCCCCAGCAACTGGCTGCGCAGGGTACGTTCGCCCTGGGCAGTGACCAGTGTGGCGCGCACGCCATCGTCATTGAACACGGCTTCGCGGCAGAACAGCGAGGCCTCCGGCTTCTCCAGGCTGTAGCTGAGCAACCGGGTCTCGATATGGTCGACACTCGGGCGGCGGGCAAAATCGGCGGCCAGGCGACGGCCGAAGTCGTCATCCAGGTTGACCACCTGGCAGCGCAGGCTCGGCCAGGCGAACAGCTTGGCCTTGGCGGCCTCGTAGGCCTCCATGCTGCCGTGGTAGTCCAGGTGGTCGCGGGACAGGTTGGTCATGACCGCGATGTCGAATTCCAGCGCGGCGACCCGGCCCTGCTCCAGGGCGTGGGAGGAAACCTCCATGGCCACGGCCTTGGCGCCACCTTTCTTGAGATCGTTGAGGGTCGACTGCACGGCGATCGGGTCGGGCGTGGTCAGGCGGCCACTCTGCAGCTCACCATAGAAGCCGGTACCCAGGGTGCCGATCAGGCCGCAACGCTGACCAAGCAAGTCCAGCGCCTGGGCCACCAGCTGGGTGACGCTGGTCTTGCCGTTGGTTCCGGTCACGCCCACCAGGTTCAGCTGGCGGCTCGGTTCGCCGTAGAAGCGCCCTGCGATATCCGAAAGCTGGGCGATCAGGCCCTTGACCGGGATGAGCGGCGCGTCGGTCAGTGGCAGAACGCTCGTGCCCTGTTCTTCATAGGCAACGGCAGCAGCGCCACGCGCCAGGGCATCGGCGATATGCGCGCGGCCATCGACCTTGGCGCCCGGCACGGCCAGGAACAGATCGCCCGGGCGCACATTGCGGCTGTCCAGGGTCAGTTCACGGATCAGCGGGTCACGGCTGGCGTGAGCGAAAAGCTTGCTCAATGGCATTGTCATCATCCACGCCCTCCCTTGGCGGTTGCTGCTGCATTGACTTGCGATTGTTCGACGGGTGCTGGCGGCGGCAGGTTGTCTGGCGGCACGTTCATCAGGCGCAGGGTGCCGGACATGACCTTGCTGAACACCGGCGCCGAAACCAGGCCACCGAAGTAGCCGCCCTTGCCTGGTTCGTCGATGACCACGACGATGGCGTAGCGCGGGTCGCTCATCGGACCGAAGCCGGCGAACAGCGAGCGGTAGGCGTTTTCGGTGTAGCCCTTGGAGCCCACGGTGGCTTTACGCGCGGTACCCGACTTGCCGGCCACGTGGTAGAACGGCACCTGGGCGCGGAACACGCCGCGCGGTGCTTCGATCACCTGCTGCAGCATGCCCTGGACGGTTTCGGCGGTTTCCTTCGGAATGGCCTGCACGGCTTCCGGGGCCTTGTCGACCTTGAGGATCGACAGCGGCACCATCTTGCCGTCGTTGGCCAGCGCCGCGTAGGCATGCACCAGTTGCAGAGCGGTGACCGACACGCCATAGCCATAGGACAGGGTCGCGGTCTCTGCCTTGCGCCACTCGCGGTGGTTGGGCAGGTTGCCGACGCGCTCGCCGGGGAAGCCAAGGCCGGTGTACTGGCCCAGGCCGACCTGGGACATGACCCGATAGATGGCCTCGCCGCCGATGTCGAAGGCGATCTTGCTCATGCCGACGTTACTGGAGTTGATCAGGATGCCGGTCAGGTCGAGGATCGGGCCCTCGCTCCTGGACACGTCCTTGATGGTGTAGCGGCCGATCTGCAGGCTGCCCGGGTACACCTCGACCTTGTCGGTCGGCTTCCAGCGGCCACTTTCCAGCGCCGCGCTCATGGAGATCGGCTTGACCGTGGAGCCCGGCTCGAACACGTCGATGATCGCGCGGTTACGCATGGCGGCCGGGAACATGCTGCGGCGGTTGTTGGGGTTGTAGGTCGGCTGGTTGACCATGGCCAGGACCTCACCGGTCTTGACGTCCATGATCACCAGGCTGCCGGCCTTGGCGTCCTGTTCGGCAATGGCGTTGCGCAGCTCGCGGGTAGCCAGGTACTGCAGGCGCAGGTCTATCGACAACGCCAAGGTCTTCCCGGCCTTGGCGTTCTTGGTTACCTGGATGTCCTTGATCAGCCGGCCGCGCCGGTCCTTGATCACCTGCCGCTTGCCGGGTACGCCGGCCAGCCACTCGTCATAGGCCAGTTCCACCCCTTCGCGACCGTGGTCGTCGAGGTCGGTGAAGCCGACCATGTGCGCGGTGACATCACCGGCCGGGTAGAAGCGGCGGAATTCTTCCAGGCCGTACACGCCCGGCACTTTCAGGTCGAGTACATGCTGGCCCTGCTCCGGGGTAAGGCCGCGGACCAGATAGATGAACTCTTTGCTGGCCTGCTGGGTCAGGCGCTCGGTCAGTTGCTGCGGGTTCTGCCCCAGCGCTGCCGCCAGCTGTGGCCAGCGGTCCTTGGAGGCCTGCATTTCCTTGGGGTTGGCCCACAGGGTGGTGACCGGGGTACTGACCGCCAGCGGTTCACCGTTACGGTCGGTGATCAGGCCGCGGTGAGCCGGGATAGGGATGTGACGCAGGCTGCGCGCATCGCCCTGGCCCTTGAGGAAGTCACGGTCGACCACCTGCAGGTCGATGATGCGCCAGCAGATGGCACCGACCATCAGCGCCAGCAAGCCGATCACCACGCGGAAGCGCCATGGGTAGAGTGCGCCTTCGAGCTTCATCATGGCGCCACCATCCGTACTTCGTCAGCCGAAGGTACGCGCATCTTCAGTTGCTCGGAAGCCAGGTTTTCGATGCGGCTGGCGGCGGTCCAGGTGCTTTGCTCGAGGATCAGCCGGCCCCACTCGGCCTGGGCCTTGTCGCGTTCGTTCAACTCGCCGTACAGGGTGTTGAGCAACTGACGGTTCCAGTGCGCGCTGTAGGACACGGCGATGGCCGAAATCAGCACGGCAACGAACAGCAGAAGCATCAGGAAGCTTCCGCCTGGCAAGGGTTTGGCAAACAGCCTGCTCACCGCAGCTTCTCCGCCACCCGCATCACGGCGCTGCGCGCCCGCGGGTTGGCCTTGAGCTCGGCTTCGGAGGCGAACTGGGCCTTGCCGATGAGCTTGATTTTCGGCTCGAAGGCCTTGTGCTGAACCGGCAGGTTGCGTGGCAGGTTGTCGGCCTCGCCCTTGACCAGCTTGCGCATGAACAGCTTGACGATACGGTCTTCCAGCGAGTGGAAACTGATGACTGCCAGGCGCCCGCCAACTTCCAGCGCTTCGAGCGCTGCCTCAAGACCGGTCTCAAGGTCGCCCAGTTCGTTGTTGACATGGATGCGCAGGCCCTGGAAGGCACGGGTAGCCGGGTTCTTGCCCTTTTCCCAAGCCGGGTTGGCCACCTTGAGCACTTCCGCCAGGTCGGCGGTACGGGTGAACGGCTGCTTTTCGCGACGCTCCACCACAGCACGCGCCATGCGCCCGGCAAAGCGCTCCTCGCCGTATTCCTTGAATACGCGGGCGATCTCTTCCACCGGCGCAGTGGCGATGAACTCGGCGGCGCTGATGCCCTGGTCCGGGTTCATGCGCATGTCCAGCGGGCCATCATTGAGGAAGCTGAAGCCACGCTCGGGGTCATCCAGCTGCGGCGAGGAAACGCCCAGGTCCAGCAATACGCCACTGACCTTGCCATCCAGGCCGCGCTCGGCCACTTCCGCGCCCAGCTCGGCAAAGCTGCGCTGCACAATGACAAAGCGGCCGTCTTCGGCCGCCAGCGCTTGCCCCGTGGCAATCGCCTGTGGATCTTTGTCGAAACCCAGCAACCGCCCTTGCGGCCCGAGCTTGCTGAGAATCAGCCGGCTGTGCCCGCCACGGCCGAAAGTGCCGTCCAGATAGCAACCGTCGGCGCGCAAGGCCAATGCCTCGACAGCTTCGTCGAGCAGGACGGTAATGTGGTTGAAGCCGCTATCTATGGTCACAGGATCAGGTCACGCAATTCGTCGGGCATGGCGCCCGGTTGTTGAATAGCTGCAAGGTCGGCTGCCGAAACCGCGTTCCAGGCATCGTCATCCCACAGCTGGAATTTGTTCAGTTGCCCCACCAGCATCGCCTTCTTGTCGAGCTTGGCGTACTCACGCAGACGGGGCGGTACCAGGAAACGCCCGCTGCCATCGAGCTCCAGGTCAACCGCATTACCGATCAGCAAACGCTGCAGGCGGCGGTTTTCCTCACGCAACGATGGCAAGGCACGCAACTTGGCTTCTATCTGTTCCCACTCATCGAGGGGATAAACACACAAGCAGGGGTCAACCGCGTCGATGGTCACGATCAGTTGACCATTGCAACGCGAATCGAGCTCGTCACGGTACCGGCTCGGCATGGCGAGACGGCCCTTGGCATCGAGGCTGACGGCGTTGGCTCCGCGGAACACGGCTGCGATTCCCCACAATGTTAGCTTTTTTGTGCCAGAAAACCCACTTCATCCCACTTTCTGCCACTTGCGCACACTATAGGAATCCGCCCGCAGCACCGTCAAGGCACGTTCGGAAGGAAAAGCCTTACAGGACCGAGATTTAGCGCAATAAAGGAATGCGGAAGGACTACCGAGGAGAAAAAAACACGAGAAAAATCAAACCCACGCAGGCGAATGGAGTTCGAAGTTAAAGTGATTTATTAAGAGTAAGATTTTTTCGGTATTACCAGAGGGCATCTGCTATCGAATAAAGCAGGGAGGGAAAGGTGGAGAGTCGATCTGTAAGCCGGGTTTTGTCGAGGACAGTCATTCCTCTACGACGGCCATCGCTGGACGCCTCTAGCAACCTACCCGGTTCCGACGCGGGCCACGCCTGATGGAACCCTATTTGGTCTTGCTCCGAGTGGGGTTTACCTAGCCACGAACTGTTGCCAGCCGTGCGGTGCGCTCTTACCGCACCTTTTCACCCTTACCGGCACCGAAGTGCTTAGGCGGTTATTTTCTGTGGCACTTTCCGTAGGCTCGCGCCTCCCAGGCGTTACCTGGCACTCTGCCCTATGGAGCCCGGACTTTCCTCCCCCTGCTGTTGCGGAACAAAAGCAGGCAGCGACTGTCCGATCGACTCTCCGCCGCCAAGATTAACGGCACGCGCGCCCGAGAACAAGCAATACCGACATCTATATCAATTTGCCACTACTCGGCTTTCTGCTTATCCAGGGCCAGTTGATACAGCAGGTTCTTGCGCACCCCGGTAATTTCCGCGGCCAGCGCCGCCGCACGCTTGAGTGGCAACTCGGCCAGCAGCAGGTCGAGCACCCGCTGCGCCTCGGCACTGATCGCCTGCTCGCCCTCCGGCGCACTCCAGCCACCGACCAGCACCACGCACTCACCGCGCTGCTGGTTGCTGTCGCCGGCAACGAACGCGCGCAGCTCGGCCAGGGGCAGGCCCTTGAGGGTCTCGAAGGTCTTGGTCAGCTCGCGCGCCAAAAGCGCCGGGCGCTCGCCACCGAACACCGCCTCCATGTCCTCGAGGCATTCCAGGATACGGTGCGGGGCCTCATAGAAGATCAGCGTGCGCGGCTCTTCCTTTACCTGCTCCAGGCGCGCCCGGCGCCCCGCTGCCTTGGCCGGCAGGAAGCCTTCGAAGATGAAGCGGTCCGAAGGCAGGCCGGCCGCCGACAGCGCGGCGATCAGAGCGCAGGCGCCCGGCACCGGCACCACGTTCACACCCGCAGCCCGCGCCTGGCGCACCAGGTGGTACCCCGGATCGGAAATCAGCGGCGTGCCGGCATCGGAGACCAACGCCACATTCTCACCCGCCAGCAGCTTGGTGAGAAAACGCCCGCCCTCGTCACGCTCGTTGTGCTCATGGCAGGCCGCCAGCGGCGTGTCGATGCCGAAGTGCTGCAGCAGGCGGATCGAATGACGGGTATCTTCCGCCGCGATCAGGGCCACGTCCGCCAGCACCTTCAGCGCCCGGGCGCTCATGTCGTCGAGGTTGCCGATGGGAGTCGCGACCACATACAGCGTCCCCACGGTGGATTTCGAAGCCCCTGCCACATCAGTCACTGCGCACACCTGTCGTTCGGATCAAAGGCGCCATTGTAGCCCGAGCGCCTGCAACAGGGCGCAAAGAACTTCGCCGACGACCGATGACAGGCCTCCTATAGTGAAGGATCGACACGGCAACATCGCGCCCCGGCCAGCGCTTGGGTACAATTGCCGGCCACCTTGATCGAGTAACAGGACCTTTACATGATCGCTTGCCTGCGGCTGTTCACAGCCCTCTGCCTTGCTGCCTTGCTGGCAGCCTGCGCCAGCTCGCCCTCATCCAGCCTGGGCGAACTGCCACGCACCCCGGACGCCAGCATCGAGCAACTGCTCGAGAAGGCTGCTTCCAGCAAGTCCGCGGAAGACGCCGCCCTGCTGCGCCTGAGCGCAGCCGACCTGGCCTACAAGCAGAAGGATTTCCCACTCGCCGCACGCATCCTCGAGCAGGTGCCGCTGGACACGCTCAAGCCGGCGCAGCAAGTGTTCGCCAGCACCCTCGGTGCCGAGCTGGCCATGAGCCGCAACCAGCCCAAGGCTGCCCTGACCGCCCTGGCCCACCCGAGCCTGCAGCGCGTCGCCGAACTGCCGGAAGAACAGCAAGCGCGCACCTACAGCGTGCACGCGGCCGCCCTCGAAGCTGATGGCCAGGCCCTGGCCGCCGCGCAACAGCGCGTGCTGCTGACCCCGCTGCTCAGCGGCCAGGCCGCCAGCGCCAACAATGACGCCATCTGGGCATTGGTCGCCTCGCTGCCGGCAGAGCAACTGCAGCAGCCTGGCAACGACCAGACCCTGGCCGGCTGGACCAGCCTGGCCTTCGCGGTAAAAAGCGCCGGCACCCTGGAACAGCAGCAAGCGGCTATCGACACCTGGGTCAAACAGCACCCGGACCACCCGGCTGCCCAGCAACTGCCGCTGGCACTGACCAAGCTCAAGGAACTGGCCAGCCAGCCGCTGACCAAGATTGCCCTGCTGCTGCCTCAGGAAGGCCCGCTGGCCGGTGTTGCCCGCGCCCTGCGTGACGGCTTCATGGCTGCGCACTTCCAGGCCCAGCAAGCCGGCCAGCAGGCGCCAGCCGTGCAGGTATTCGACAGCTCGCGCATCGGTTCGCTCGACGACTTCTATCGCCAGGCCCAGGCCGCAGGCGTACAGCTGGTCATCGGCCCACTGGAAAAACCGCTGGTCAAGCAACTGGCTGCCAAGCCACAACTGCCGATCACCACCCTGGCCCTGAACTACGCCGACGCCGGCCAGAAAGCGCCGCCGCAGCTGTTCCAGTTCGGCCTGGCTGCCGAAGACGAAGCCCGTGAAGTGGCCCGCCGCGCCCGCGCCGATGGCATGGTCCGCGCCGTGGCCCTGGTGCCGAGCGGCGAATGGGGCGACCGCGTGCTTGCCGCCTTCCGCCAGGACTGGGAAGGCAACGGTGGCACCCTGCTCGCCGCCGAGCGCATCGCCCAGCCGGTCGCACTGGCCCAGCAGATTGCCGACCTGTTCCAGCTGCGCCAGAGCGAAGGCCGCGCCAAGAGCCTGCAGAGCACGGTAGGTGGCAGCATCGCCGCGCAGCCGTCGCGCCGCCAGGACATCGACTTCATCTTCCTCGCCTCGACCCCGCAACAGGCCCAGCAGATCAAGCCGACCCTGAACTTCCAGTACGCCGGTGACGTACCGGTCTACGCCACCTCGAACCTGTACAGCGCCAGTGGTGACGTCAACCAGTACAACGACATGAACGGTATCCGCTTCTGCGAAACCCCGTGGCTGCTCGATACCAGCAACAGCCTGCGCCAGCAGGTCGTGCAGCAATGGCCGCAAGCCGCCGGCAGCCTGGGCCGCCTGTATGCCATGGGCGTCGACGCCTACAGCCTGGCGCCGCGCCTGGGCCAGCTGAAAGCGCTGCCGGACAACCGCGTACTGGGCCTTTCGGGCAGCCTGAGCATGAACGCCAACCAGCGTGTCGAGCGCCAGCTGCCTTGGGCCGAGTTCGTCGGCGGCCAGGTCCAGCGCCTGCCTGACACCGCCCGCTGATGGCAGCAGCGTCGCCCACCAGCGCCGGGCAGGCAGCGGAAACCCAAGCCCTTGAATACCTTCAAGGGCAGGGCCTGCACCTGCTGGCGCGCAACTGGCGATGCAAAGGCGGTGAGCTTGATCTGGTCATGCTCGACGCCGATACAGTAGTATTCGTCGAAGTCCGCTACCGGTTGCACGCGGGCTTCGGTGGCGCCCTCGGCAGTATCGACGGGCGCAAGCAGAAACGGTTGGTGCTCGCCGCCAGCCTGTTCCTGCAGAAGGAGCCCCACTGGGGCAACCACCCCTGCCGCTTCGACGTAGTCGCCCTGCAGGGCAGCCACCATGCAGGCAGACCGCTTCAATGGCTGAAAAACGCCTTCGAATGCTGAACCCACTCCGATTTTTTTGCTCTATGTTTCGCGGGCTGGTCGTTGTTGCGCGTAGCAAAGGCCACCGCCCCACTTAAGGTCACCAGATGGACATGCAATCCCGAATTCGCCGGCTGTTCCAGGCCAGCATCGATACCAAGCAACAGGCAATGGACATCCTGGCACCGCACATCGAGCAGGCCAGCCTGGTCATGGTCAATGCACTGCTCAACGAGGGCAAGATGCTCGCCTGCGGCAACGGCGGCTCGGCCGGCGATGCCCAGCACTTTTCCTCGGAGCTGCTCAACCGCTTCGAGCGCGAACGCCCGAGCCTGCCGGCCATCGCGCTGACCACCGACAGCTCGACCCTGACCTCGATCGCCAACGACTACAGCTACAACGAAGTCTTTTCCAAGCAGATCCGCGCGCTGGGCCAGCCTGGTGACGTTCTGCTGGCGATCTCCACCAGCGGCAACTCGGCCAACGTGATCCAGGCGATCCAGGCCGCACATGACCGCGAAATGATTGTCGTAGCATTGACGGGTCGCGATGGCGGCGGCATGGCTTCGTTGCTGCTGCCCGAAGACGTGGAAATCCGCGTACCTTCGACGGTTACCGCGCGCATCCAGGAAGTCCACCTGCTGGCGATCCACTGCCTGTGTGATCTGATCGACAGCCAACTGTTCGGGAGTGAAGAATGACCCCTATGCGCCTCGGCCTTATGGCCCTGACCCTGTGCCTGAGCGTTACTGGTTGCAGCTCGGTACTGACCTCTACCCGCAATTCGCCAATCGAGGACGATCGCGGCACGCGCACCATCGGCAGCAAGATCGACGACTCGCTGATCGAAACCAAGGCCTCGGTCAACATCGCCAAGGCCAGCCCTGACCTGGACAAAGGTTCGCACATCGTTGTCAGCAGCTACAACGGCATCGTCCTGCTGGCCGGCCAGACCCCGCGCGCCGACCTCAAGAGCCTTGCCGAGCAGACTGCCAGCCAGGTACAGCGGGTCAAGAAAGTGCACAACGAGCTGCAGGTGATGCAGCCCTCCTCCATCCTGGCGCGCAACAACGACGCCTGGCTGACCACCAAGATCAAGACCCAGATGCTGACCGACAATGCCGTGCCCAGCTCGCGCATCAAGGTGATTACCGAGAACGGTATCGTCTACCTGCTCGGCCTGGTGACCCAGCAGGAGGCCAACTCGGCCACTGCCGTGGTACAGGGCGTTTCGGGTGTGCAGAAGATCGTCAAACTGTTCGAGTACATCGACTGATTCACTGATTGCCTGCACCGGCCTCTTCGCGGGTAAACCCGCTCCCACAGGGATCTCACAGCTTTCGAGGCTTGTTGTATTCCTGTGGGAGCGGGTTTACCCGCGAAAAGGCCAGCACAGGCGACAACACTGCCCTACCTTTCAGAAATCCAGGAAACACCGCATGAAAAAGCTTCTGCTGCCTGCCCTGCTGTTCGGCACTTTCGCCACCCTGGCCGGCTGCTCCACACCAAGCCTGATCACCCTCAACGATGGTCGTGAAATCCAGGCCGTCGACGTACCGGAATTCGACCGCGACGCCGGCTTCTACGAGTTCCAGCAACTCGACGGCAAGCGTACCCGCATCAACAAGGACCAGGTACGCACCATCAGCGACCTGTAAGCCAGGGCTGGTAAAGAAAAAGGCGATCCGGTTGGATCGCCTTTTTTGTTACTTGACCACTTTCAGGCTTGGCCGGCCAGTCGGGCGTGGCGGCTGGCCACCACCTTCTGGTGGGCCATTGTCATCCGGCTGTACATCATCATCTTCCGGCTCATCGTCATCCATCACGGGCGGCTCCAGCTCGAAGACCATACCCTGGCCATTTTCGCGGGCATAGATACCCAGGATGGCGCCAACCGGCACGTACAGCGAGTGAGCCACGCCACCAAAGCGGCCCTCGAAGCTGACCGCGTCGTTGTCCATGTGCAGGCTGCGCACGGCACTTGGCGAGATGTTCAACACGATCTGGCCATCACTGGCGAAACCATCCGGCACCTGGACCTTCGGAAATTCGGCATTGACCAGCATATGGGGCGTGCAATCGTTGTCGACGATCCACTCGTACAGTGCTCGAACCAGATAGGGGCGACTGGAGTTCATCAACGGCTCCTTAAAGCTTGCGCATTTCACGTTCTACAGAGGACAGGCTCGCCTGGAAAGGCTCGCGGGCGAACTGCCGCTCCATGTAATCCAGCAGCGGCTTGGCTTGCTGCGGCAACTCGATACCCAACACCGGCAGACGCCAGAGTATGGGCAGTAGACAACAATCGACCAGGCTTTGCTCCTCACTCATGAAGCAGGCGAACTCGCCGAACAGCGGCGAGACTCCGGTCAGGCTCTCACGCAACGCCTTGCGCGCTTCGGCTCGGGCAGCCTCGCTGCTGCGCGAGTCGAGCACGGTATCGGCCAGGGAGCACCAGTCGCGCTGGATGCGATGCATCAGCAAGCGGCTGTTGCCCCGCGCAACCGGGTACACCGGCATCAGCGGCGGATGCGGATAACGCTCCTCGAGGTATTCCATCACCACGGTCGATTCATACAGCGCCAGGTCACGGTCGACCAGGGTCGGCACGCTGCCGTAAGGGTTTACCTCGGCCAGCTTGGGCGGCAGGCGGCCGGGGTCGACATCGATGACCTGCACGCTGATACCCTTCTCGGCCAGCACGAGGCGTACCCGATGAGAATAGTGATCAGCGGGGTCGGAATAGCAGGCTAACCTGTTGGTTGCGCCCATGTAGCGCCTCCTCGCACGGGATGCTTGTGAAACTGTAAATGAAAACGCGCCCGTGGTGACCTGGCAGATCTGCCAGGCCACCACGGGCGCGTTCAACAACCAGAAACTACTGCGTGATCAGTGCACGTCCTTCCAGTATTCACGCTTGAGCAAGTAGGCGAATACGAAGAAGAAAGCCAGGTACAGCAACACGTAGGTACCGATGCGCTGGCTTTCCAGTTTGACCGGGTTGGCCGAATAGGCCAGGAAGGTCACCAGGTTCTTGACCTTCTCGTCGAACTGCTCGGTCGTCAGGGTACCGGAATTCGGCGTAATGGTCAGCTGGTCGCAGGCTTCATGGGTGATCGGGGCGCCGGTCAACGGGTCGAATTGCTTCTTGCCATCGGTCACGGTCTGCACCTGTTTGCAGCCGACGTACTGGTTGCCCTGCAGGCCAACCAGCACGTTTGGCATGCCGACGTTCGGGAACACCTTGTTATTCACCCCATAAGGCCGCGACGGGTCTTCATAGAAGCTGCGCAGGTAGGTGTACAGCCAGTCGGTGCCACGCACCCGCGCCACCAGGGTCAGGTCTGGCGGTGCGGCGCCGAACCAGGTCTTGGCGTCACTGGGCTTCATGCCGATCTGCATGTGGTCACCGATCTTGGCACCGGTGAACACCAGCTTCTCGAGCATCAGCTCGTGGGGGATGCCAAGGTCATCGGCCACCCGCTCGTAACGCTGGAACTTGGCACTGTGGCAACCCATGCAATAGTTGGCAAAGGTACGCGCACCGTCCTGCATGGCGGCCTTGTCGCCCAGGTCGATGTCGACCTTGTCCAGCTCCAGGCCCGTTTCGGCCGCGAAGGAAAAGGCAGGCATCACTGCCAGCAAAAATACTGCAATCAACTTTTTCATCAGCCAGTCACCCTTTCCGGAACCGGTTTGGTCTTCTCGAGCCTTGTGTAGAACGGCATCAGCAGGAAGTAGGCGAAGTACAACACCGTGCACACCTGCGACAGCAAGGTACGCCCAGGTGTCGGCGCCAGTACGCCCAGCACGCCGAGGATGACGAAGGCCACGCAGAACACCAGCAGGAAGAGCTTGCTGATCCAGCCCTTGTAGCGCATGGAGCGCACCGGGCTGCGGTCGAGCCAGGGCAGCACGAACAGCACGGCAATGGCCGCACCCATGGCGATGACGCCCATCAGTTTGTCAGGCACCGCACGCAGGATCGCGTAGAACGGCGTGAAGTACCACACAGGCGCAATGTGCTCGGGGGTCTTGAAAGCGTTCGCCTGCTCGAAGTTAGGTTTCTCCAGGAAGTAACCGCCCATTTCCGGGAAGAAGAACACCACGGCGCAGAACACGAACAGGAACACCACCACGCCAACAATGTCCTTGACGGTGTAGTACGGGTGGAACGGGATACCATCCAGCGGGATACCGTTCTCGTCCTTTTTCTTCTTGATGTCGACGCCATCGGGGTTGTTCGAACCCACTTCGTGAAGGGCGAGGATGTGCAGCACCACCAGGCCGAGAATCACGATCGGCAGGGCGACCACGTGCAGGGCGAAGAAGCGGTTCAGGGTGATACCCGAGATCAGGTAGTCACCGCGGATCCACTGGGTGAGGTCGCCACCGATCACCGGAATGGCACCGAACAGCGAGATGATCACCTGGGCACCCCAGTACGACATCTGACCCCACGGCAGCAGGTAGCCCATGAAGGCTTCGGCCATCAGCGCCAGGTAGATCAGCATGCCGAACAGCCAAACCAGTTCACGCGGCTTCTGGTAGGAGCCGTAGAGCAGGCCGCGGAACATGTGCAGGTAGACCACGATGAAGAACGCCGATGCACCGGTGGAGTGCAGGTAGCGCAGGATCCAGCCGTATTCCACGTCACGCATGATGTACTCGACCGAGGCGAACGCCTCTTCCGCCGAGGGCGTGAAGCTCATGGTCAGCCACACACCGGTGACGATCTGGTTGACCAGCACCAGCAGCGCCAGGGAGCCGAAGAAGTACAGGAAGTTGAAGTTCTTGGGCGCGTAATACTTGCTCAGGTGGTCTTCCCACATCTTGGTGGCGGGGAAGCGAGCATCAATCCAGTCCATGAACTTGCTCATCATGCGTTCTCCTGGTCAACGCCGATGACGACGATCTCGTCCGACTCGTAAGAGTGCGGTGGCACGGGCAGGTTGAGAGGTGCCGGCTGCGACTTGTAGACACGCCCGGCCAGGTCGTAGTGGGAGCCGTGGCACGGGCAGAAATAGCCACCGACCCATTTCGGGCCAAGGTCGGCGGGTGCGACTTCCGGACGGAAGGTGGGCGAGCAGCCCAGGTGTGTGCACAGGCCGACAAGGATGAGGATTTCCGGCTTGATCGAACGAACCTGCGGGTCGACGTAGGTGGGCTGTACCGAGGCCTTGGACTCGGGGTCAGCCAGGTCACCGACGACCTTTTTCAGGTTACCGAGGATCTCGTCCGTTCGCCGCACGATGAACACCGGCTGGCCACGCCACTCGGCCACCATTTGCTGCCCGGCCTCGACCTTGGCGATATTGACCTTCACCGGTGCACCCGCGGCTTTCGCCTTGGCACTGGGAAACCATGACCCCACGAACGGTACCGCAGCCCCCACTGCCCCCGCTGCCCCGACTACAGATGTCGCGGCTACGAGGAAGCGGCGCCGGCCTGCGTTGACGCCGTCATTGCTCATTCAGTCCTCTCCCATCAGCTTGCTTGGCCAGTTGGACCTGGCCTGTACTTAGGTAATGTCTGTGGCACTAAAAATTGGCCGCCATGGTAAGAAACAAATCCACACACTGACAAGGTGATTACCCGGGGAACGGGCTACAACCCTCGCTTTGCTTGATCTGCGTCTATGCGGCAAGTCGTCACCGACATGCTGACAGGTTAGTTCAAGACATAAAAAAAGCCCGGTTCCAAGGAACCGGGCTTTTTTCGACTGCCGAAGCGGTATTAACGCTTGGAGTACTGAGGACGCTTACGCGCTTTACGCAGACCCACTTTCTTACGCTCAACTTCACGAGCGTCGCGGGTGACGTAGCCAGCACGACGCAGAGCGCCACGCAGGGTTTCGTCGTATTCCATCAGAGCGCGGGTGATACCGTGACGGATCGCACCGGCTTGACCGCTGACACCACCACCGGAAACGGTGACGTAGATGTCGAACTTCTCGACGGTTTCGGTCAGCTCGAGCGGCTGACGAACAACCATGCGAGCGGTTTCGCGACCGAAGAACACGTCCAGAGAACGGTTGTTGATGGAAATGTTACCAGTACCCGGACGCAGGAATACGCGAGCGGTTGCGGTCTTGCGACGGCCAGTGCCGTAGTTTTGAGTCGCCGACATAATGAACTATCCCGTTAGATCTTCAGTTCTTGAGGCTGCTGAGCAGTGTGTGGGTGAGCAGCACCCGCGTACACTTTCAGCTTGCGGTACATGTCGCGACCCAGCGGGTTCTTCGGCAGCATGCCTTTGACCGCAGTTTCGATAACACGCTCAGGGGCCTTGGCGATCAACTTCTCGAAGTTGATTTCCTTGATACCGCCCGGGAAACCGGAGTGGGAGTAGTACATCTTGTCGGAAGACTTGGCACCAGTCACACGAACCTGCTCGGCGTTGATGACGACGATGTAGTCGCCGGTGTCAACGTGAGGGGTGTATTCTGGTTTGTGTTTGCCACGCAGACGGCTAGCGATTTCGGTAGCCAGACGACCCAGGGTCTGGCCAGCGGCGTCGACTACGAACCACTCGCGCTTTACTGTTTCCGGTTTAGCAGTAAAAGTTTTCATTCTCTAAAGCCTCAGAGGCCGCCCAGCGAAAAATAGACGGCGAATCTTACTGGATAGTGCACAGCTTGCCAAGGGCAAGCGCGCAGCCGAACGCTGACGCTTTTGGGGGCTCGGGTCAGGCACGCCAATGTTCGACGGGGTTCTTCCTGCGTGGTGGTGCATCACTTCCGCCACACGGAGAGGGGCCGAATTATCCAGATTGCGCGAAAAATTTCAACCTGCTTTGATGGGCTTCTTTGTCAAGGAGTGTCTACCCGATGGAATACCGCCAGCTCGGCCGTACCGACCTCAATGTCAGCGCCCTGTGCCTGGGCACCATGACCTGGGGCGAGCAGAACGTCCAGGCCGAGGCCTTCGAGCAGATTGCCCGGGCCAAGGCCGCCGGGGTCAACTTCATCGACACCGCCGAGATGTACCCGGTGCCGCCCCGCCCCGAAACCTACGCCGCCACCGAGCGCATCATCGGCAACTGGTTCCGCGCCAATGGCGATCGCGACGACTGGGTGCTGGCCAGCAAGGTCGCCGGCCCCGGCAACGGCATCAGCCACATCCGCGACGGCCAGCTCAAGCACAACCGCCAGCACATCGTCGCCGCGCTGGACGAGAGCCTCAAGCGCCTGCAGACCGACCGCATCGACCTGTACCAGCTGCACTGGCCCGAGCGCAGCACCAACTTCTTCGGCAAGCTGGGCTACCAGCACCTGCCACAGGACCACTTCACCCCGCTGGAAGAAACCCTCGAAGTGCTCGACGAGCAGGTGCGCGCGGGCAAGATCCGCCACGTCGGCCTGTCCAACGAAACGCCGTGGGGCACCATGAAGTTCCTGCAACTGGCCGAAAGCCGCGGCTGGCCGCGAGCGGTGTCGATCCAGAACCCGTACAACCTGCTCAACCGCAGCTTCGAGGTGGGCCTGGCGGAAGTGGCCATCCGCGAGCAGTGCGGCCTGCTGGCCTATTCGCCGCTGGCGTTCGGCATGCTTTCCGGCAAATACGAGAACGGCGCACGCCCGGAAAACGCACGCCTGACCCTGTTCAGCCGCTTTGCCCGCTACTCCAACCCACAGACCGTGGCGGCCTGCAGCCGCTATGTGCAGCTGGCCCGCGAGCACGGCCTGGACCCGGCGCAGATGGCCCTGGCATTCGTCACCCGGCAGCCGTTCGTGACCAGCAACATCATTGGCGCGACCAGCCTCGAGCAACTGGACAGCAACCTTGCCAGCCTCGAGCTGAGCCTGAGTGATGAACTGCTGGCGGCGATCGAGGCGATTCACCAGGAGCAACCGAACCCGGCGCCTTGAGCCGGACCCTGTGCTGTGTTCTTCGCGGGCTCGCCCGCTCCCACAGGACCTCACTGCCCCTCAGGCCTGCGGGGTACCTGTGGGAGCGGGCAAGCCCGCGAAGAAACCAGCACGGTGTAGCAGGCTAGACACAATCGCCAAAAAATAAGACGATCCAGCCGGTGATTGACCACTCTACCCTATAAGAACAATGACAATGATGTTTACCCAACCCTCCGCGTCGCTGCGGCGCGTCAGCATCCTGGCCATTGACAAGGTGTTCGCTTCGACCTTGATGCAGGCCAAGGATTTCTTCCACCTCGCCAGCTTGCGCTACAGCAAGCAGCTGGGCCTGGGCCTTCAGCCCATGTTCGAGATCCGCCTGGTGAGCCCGGACGGCCAGCCCGTGGACAGCTTCAGCAATGTGCAGCTGCCGGTCGAAGGCGGCCTGGACGACGCCGATGTGATCATCCTCCCGGCCTTCTGGGACGACTTCGACAACCTGCTGCAACGTTATCCACAGGTGCTGCCGTGGCTGCGTGAACAGCATGCCCGTGGCGCGGTGCTGTGCGCCGAGGCCAGTGGCGTGTTCTGGCTGGCCGAGTCCGGCCTGCTCGACGGCAAGGAAGCGACCACCTACTGGCGCTTCTTCAACAGCTTTGCCGAACGCTTCCCGAAGATCCGGCTGAACCAGGACAAGCACCTGACCGACGCCGACAACCTGTACTGCGCCGGCGGCACCACCTCGGCCTGCGACCTGTACATCTACCTGATCGAACGCTTCTGTGGCGCCAACGTGGCCCGCGCCGTGTCCCGCGACATCCTCTACGAGGTGCAGCGCAACTACACCCCCGGGCGCATGGGCTTTGGCGGGCAGAAGCTGCACCAGGACCTGATCATCCTGCAGATCCAGCACTGGCTGGAAGAACACTTCGCCGACAAGTTCCGCTTCGAGGACGTGGCCCGCAACCACGGCATGAGCATTCGCAATTTCATGCGCCGCTTCCAGGGCGCGACGGGTGACAAGCCGCTGCACTACCTGCAACGGCTACGGATCGAGACGGCCAAGGGGTTGTTGTCGAGTACGCGCAAGAGCATCAAGACCATCAGCTATGAGGTCGGATATGACGATGCCAGTTTCTTTGCGCGGCTGTTCCGTCAGCACACCGAGTTGTCGCCGAACCAGTATCGGCAACAGTTCATGCAGGAGGCTTGAGGCCAATGGGGCTGCCTTGCAGCCCATCGCGACACAAGGCCGGCTCCTACAGGGAATCGCGTAATCCTGTAGGAGCGGCCTTGTGTCGCGAAAGGGCCGCAAAGCGGCCCCGGATTCTCAGGGCTTGTGCGCCCGCGCCAGAAACTCGTGCGACTGCATCTCCAGCAAGCGGCTCAGGGTACGCTGGAACTCGAAGGCCAAGCGCCCACCGGTATACAAGTCCTTCAGCTCCACCTCGGCCGAGATGATCAGCTTGACGTTGCGGTCGTAGAACTCATCCACCATGTTGATGAAGCGGCGGGCGATGTCGTCGGTGGTGACACCCATCTGCTCCACGTTGCTCAACAGCACGGCATGGAAGATCTTGCCCAGTTCGATGTAGTCGTTCTGGCTGCGGGGGCCGTCGCACAGGGCGCGGAAGTCGAACCAGGCCACGTCGTCACAGGTAAGCAGGGCATTGATCGGGCGATTCTCGATCATCAGCACGTCGTTCTCGACCGCCTGGGTGCATTCAGGGGTCAGCGCCTTGAAGCTGGCGCGCAGGCTCTGGTGCGCCGCCTCATCGAGCGGGTAGTGGTACAGCTCGGCCTGCTCCAGGTGACGCAGGCGGTAGTCGACCCCGCTGTCGACGTTCACCACCTCGGTGTACTGCTTGATCATGGCGATGGCGGGCAGGAAGCGCGCGCGCTGCAGGCCGTCCTTGTACAGGCCGTCCGGCACGATGTTGGAAGTAGCCACCAGCGATACGCCGTTCTTGAACAACTCTTCCATCAGGGTGCCGAGGATCATCGCGTCGGTAATGTCCGATACGAAGAACTCGTCGAAACAGATGACCTTGGCTTCTTCGCTGAAGCGCTTGGCAATGATGGTCAGCGGGTTCTTCTCACCCTTGAGGGTTTTCATTTCCTCGTGCACACGCTTCATGAAGCGGTGGAAGTGCGTGCGCATCTTCTGCTTGAACGGCAGCGCCTCGAAGAAGGTATCGACCAGGTAGGTCTTGCCGCGCCCTACCCCACCCCAGAAGTACAGGCCCTTGACCGGGGTCTGCTCCTTCTTGCCGAACAGCTTGCCGAACACGCCCGGCTTGTTGTTCTGCGCGTGCACCAGGTCGTCGTACAGGCGCTGCAGGTGACGCACCGCAGTTTCCTGCGCCGCGTCATGGAAGAAGTCGGGACGTTTCAGATCTGCTTGATATCGTTCTAGGGGCGTCATGATTCGTTAGCGAGGCAACAAAAAACGGGCCGTCACTGTAGCGACAGGCCCGCTTAATGGCAATGCGACTTGCGTCAATATGCCTCATCCAGACCAACTAAGTGCTGGATGGCACCGGCTTTGCCGGTGTTCGCGGGTAAACCCGCTCCTACAGGCGAAATGCCTCAGTCCGGTTGAGGAGCAAGCGCTGCACGCAGGCTTTCAATGGCCGAATCACGGGCTTCGGCGCTGTCGAACTGCGGCCCGTCGGCAACCTGTTCGCCGTTCAGCCACAGGCCGAAGCCCAGGCCTTCGACGCGCACATCCGCCTCGCCACCTTGCTGCAGCTGCTTGCTCACGGCGCCGGCGCTCTTGCCGTCGGCAAAGCTGCGCGACAGCAGCAGTTGTTCGCCGTCAGCGGCCAGCAGGCGGAAGCGGAAGCTGCCGTCTTCATCGCGGAAGCTGACGAAACGCGCGCTCTTGGCGGCCTTCTTCTTCACTTCGGTGCTGGCCTGCACGCTGCTGCGGAACGAACGCAGGCCAACGGCCTCGCGCAGTTGCTCGAGGAATGGCGTGGCAATCTTGCGAGCCTTGGCGGCACCGGCCAACAGGATGTCTTCCAGGTCCGCCGGGCGGGCGATCAGCTGGTGGTAGTACTCGCGCTTCTCGGCCAACTGGCCGTCCAGCAGCTGGAACAGGCGCTGCTTGGCCTCGCCCCAGCCCAGGCCCTGCAGCAGTTCTTCGCGGAACTCGGCGCACTGCGCCGGCGTCGAGAAGGCCTGGAACAGGGTGAACAGGTGAGCGTTGTCCGGGTCTTTCGCTTCGCCAGGCGCACGCGAGTCGGTGACGATGCGCGAGATGGCGTCTTTCATCTCCTTGGCGCTGGTGAACAGCGGGATGGTGTTGTCGTAGCTCTTGGACATCTTGCGCCCGTCCAGGCCCGGCAGGGTCGCCACGCTCTCTTCGATCACCGCTTCCGGCAGGGCGAAGAAGTCCTTCCCCTGGCCGAACAGGTGGTTGAAGCGTTGGCCGATATCGCGGGCCATTTCCACGTGCTGGATCTGGTCACGGCCGACCGGCACCTTGTTGGCGTTGAACATCAGGATGTCCGCGGCCATCAGCACCGGGTAGCTGTACAGGCCCATGGTCACGCCGGCATCCGGGTCTTCGCCGTTTTCCAGGTTCTTGTCCACCGAGGCCTTGTAGGCGTGCGCGCGATTGAGCAGGCCCTTGGCGCTGACGCAGGTCAGCAGCCAGGTCAGCTCGGGGATTTCCGGGATATCGGACTGGCGGTAGAAGGTCACCTTGTCCGGATCGAGACCACCGGCCAGCCAGGTGGCGGCGATTTCCAGGCGCGAACGCTGGATGCGCAGCGGGTCGTCGCACTTGATCAGGGCGTGGTAGTCGGCCAGGAAATAGAACGAGTCGACACCGGGCTGCTGGCTGGCACGGATCGCCGGGCGGATGGCGCCGGCGTAGTTGCCCAGGTGCGGAGTGCCGGTGGTGGTGATACCGGTAAGAATGCGCGTGGTCATGGGTGTTCGCTTATTCAGGCTTGGCTCAGTTCGAAAGGCGCGGCAGCAGCAGATCCTTCAGATCGGTCAGCTTGCCATGGAAGAAGTGTCCGCATTCTGCCACTTTCAGCAGCTCATGGGGGCGCGACAGGCTGTCAGACCAATCGTAAACCAGCTGCGGGGCGACGACTTCGTCGGCGTCCGGCTGCACCACGGTGATCGGGCAGCGCTGCGGCAGCGGGAAATCCGCCGTCAGGCGCATGACCGCCGGGGCGATCATGAACAGCTGCTGCAGCTCTACTCCAGTGGCCTCCAGGCGGCCGGCCAGGCTGGTGGCGACGAAGCCGCCGAACGAGAAGCCCATCAGCACCAGCGGCAGGCCCAGATGCTTCTCGCGCAGCCAGGCCGCAGCGGCCTCGGCATCGGCCACCTCGCCAGCGCCCATGTCATGGGTGCCGGCGCTCTGCCCGACGCCACGGTAGTTGAACCGCAAGGTAACGTAACCGGCATCACGGGCGGTGCGTTGCAGGGTCGAGACCACCTTGTTGAGCATGGTGCCACCCTGGACCGGGTTGGGGTGGCAGATCAGCACCGCGCCACGTGCATTGGCCACGTCCAGATACAAGGCTTCCAGCTGGCCGCTGGGGCCATCGATGAACAAGGGGGTTTCGCGGACAAGCAAGGCACTACTCCGTGACCTCGGGAGGGGTCGATTCGTCTAGGTGAGGAATTCTGTTCTGATTTGCGATCGCTCGCGGTATACAGCGCAGGTCTGAGCCGTTAACGTAAAGCAAAGCCGTTTATAGAGGAAGGACTCGTGGAACTCTCGCTCCTTGTTTGGTTGTTGCCGACCCTGGCCCTGGTCATCGGCGTGGTGGTTGGTTTCGTCGTCGCTCGCCTGCTGCCCAATGCCGCGCCGAGCAGCACCCAGCGTCAGCTGGATGACATCCAGAAGCGTTTCGACAGCTACCAGAACGAAGTGGTCACCCACTTCAACAGCACCGCCGTGCTGGTCAAGAAACTGACCCAGAGCTATCAGGACGTCCAGGATCACCTGGCCGACGGCGCCAATACCCTGGCCCTCGACGATGTGACCCGTCAGCGCCTGCTGGCCGCCCTGCATTCCGAAGGCAGCCAGGGCCCACGTGACCGCCTGACCCCACCGAAGGACACTGCCGAAGTACCGCGCGACTACGCGCCGAAAGCGCCGAACTCGCCGGGCATGCTCGACGAGAGCTACGGGCTCAAGCGCTGATCTGCCGAACATGAAAAAGGCCTCGCAAGAGGCCTTTTTTGTGGGCTGGATTCACTGGCCTCTTCGCGGGTGAACCCGCTCCCACAGGGTCGGCGCAGGTTTCAATCACTGCGCCTGACCTGTGGGAGCGGGTTTACCCGCGAAGAGGCCGGCCCAGGCAACCTAGCTGCAAGCCTGCAATGCCTGCTCGACATCCGCCAGCAGGTCCTCCACATCCTCCAGCCCCACCGACAGGCGCACCAGCCCCTCCGATATCCCGTGATGTGCCCGTTCCTTCGCGGTATAGCTGGAGTGCGTCATGCTCGCCGGATGCTGCGCCAGCGACTCGGCATCGCCCAGGCTCACCGCACGGGCAAACAGTTGCAGGGCATTCATGAACCTGCGCCCGGCCTCGATACCACCCTTGAGCTCGAAGGCGATCATCCCGCCCGGCAAACGCATCTGCCGCTGCGCCAGCTCGTACTGGGCAAACGACGGCAACCCCGGGTAATGAATCAACTCCACCTGCGTCTGCCGGGCCAGAAACTCCGCCACCTGCAGGGCATTGGCGCAATGGCGGTCCATGCGCAAGGCGAGGGTCTTGACCCCGCGCATCAGCAGCGCCGCATCATGGGGCGACAGCACCGCCCCGGTCATGTCCTTCAGCCCTTCCAGGCGAATGCGGTCGACGAGCGCCTTGCGCCCCACCACCAGCCCGGCAGTGATATCACCGTGGCCACTGAGGTACTTGGTCGCCGAATGCACCACCAGGTCCGCCCCCAGCTCCAGCGGCCGCTGCAGGTAGGGCGTGCAGTAGGTGTTGTCGACCACCACATGCACATCATGCCCGCGCACCGCCTCGGCCACTGCGGCGATATCCACCAGCTGCATGTTGGGGTTGGCCGGCGTTTCGAAGTAGATCATCCGCGTTTTGCTGTTGATCGCCGCTTTCAGGGCCTTGGCGTCGTTCAGGTCGACATGGCGGATCTTCACCCCGAATTCGCCAATGCCATGGTGCAGGAAAGCAAAGGTGCAGCCGTACAAAGTACGCCCGACGATCAGCTCATCGCCGGGGCGCAGCAGGGTCCAGATCGTCGAGGTGATGGCCCCCATGCCCGACGCCAATGCCAACCCCGCCTCGCCGCCCTCCAGCGAGGCCATGCGCTGTTCCAACAGGGCCAGGGTAGGGTTGGAGATGCGGCTGTAGAAATGCCCCGGCTCCTCCCCGGCGAAGCAGGCAGCGCCGTATTCCACGGTGGGGAAGGCATAGGTAGCGGTCTGGTACACCGGCGGCACCAGGGCGCCACCGTGGGAAAGCGGGTCGTAGCCATGGTGAATGGCCCGCGTGGAAAAACCGGTGTTGTTATGGGAGTCGCGCATGGCAACAGCCTCTTGTGGTTTGCTATAAGCTTATGCCACCGAGCTGCCCAATTTTTTCCAAAATAGCCCACGCATCCAAGTGCTTGCTGGAACAAAAACAATAATTACCGGACCAGGAGGGCAAAACATGCCTTCAAGCCTCGACCGCACCGACCGCGCCCTGCTCGCTGCCCTGCAGGACAACGCCCGCCTCACCGTTGCCGAACTTGCCGACCAGGTAGCCCTGACCACTTCGCCGTGCTGGCGGCGGGTCAAGTTGCTGGAGGACAACGGCTACATCACCGGTTACCAGGCCATCCTCTCGCCCAAGTCGCTGGGGTTTGGCGTGACCGCGTTCGTCAGCATCATGATGGACTCGCACACCAAGGACATGGCGCTGGCGTTCGAGCAGCGGCTGATGGAAATTCCCGAGATTGTCGCCTGCCACAACATCTCCGGGCGCTACGACTTCTTGCTGGAGATTCTGGCGCGGGATCTGGAGTCGTTTGGCGAGTTCACCCGGGAAGTGCTGCAGCGGTTGCCGGGGGTGAAGGAGATTTACTCGAGTTTTTCCTACAAGGCAGTGAAGGAGCGGCGGGTGATACCGGTGTCGGAAAAACACATCTGAACGACATGCACTGCCCATGCGGGAACAACTGCCTTGCTCAAAATCCAAAGCTCACGCAATCCTTTGTGGGAGCGGCCTTGTGTCGCGAAAGGGCTGCGCAGCAGCCCCAGCAATTTGTGCATCAGTGCTGAGACCCGGGGGCTGCTGTGCAGCCCTTTCGCGACACAAGGCCGCTCCCACAGGAGACCCGCGCATGTATGCCGGGCATAGAAACAAAAAACCCCGCCGAAGCGGGGTTTTTCTTGCAGCCTGGCGCTTAGATCGCGCCACGCTGACGCAGCACGTCCAGCACCTGTTTCACGCCCTCGTCCACGCTGGTGGCCTGGGTGTCGATCACAAGGTCGGCGTCCAGCGGCACATCGTACGGGAAGCTTTCGCCCGGGATGTTATCGCCACCAGCAGCGTACAAGCCTTGCGGGTCACGCTCACGGCAGGCCAGCGGCGAGGCCTGGACGTAAACGGTCACCAGGCGCTCCTTGCCGATCAACGCCTTGGCCTGTTCGCGGCCTTCGGCATCCGGGGCCACGAACGCGGCCAGGGTCAGCAGGCCGGCTTCGTTGAACTGGCGCGCCACGTGGGCGGCGCGGCGCCAGTTTTCGGTACGGCCAGCGCGGTCCTGTGGCAGGCCCTTGTTCAGGTCGTGGCGCAGGTTCTGGCCGTCGAGCACGTACACCGCACGGCCCATATCGAACAGCTTGCGCTCCACGGCGTAGGCCAGGGTGCTCTTGCCAGCGCCGGACAGGCCGCTGAACAGCACGGTCGCAGGCTGCTGGCCGAAGCGCAGGGCGCGCTCTTCGGTGGCCACATGGCACAGCTTGCCATGATGGCCGGTGCTGCCGTGCGGCAGGACTGGCGGGGCGATGATCATGCCGGCGCCGACGGTGCCGTTGGTCAGGCGGTCGATGACGATGAACGCACCGGTGGTGCGGTTGCTGTCGTAACCGTCCAGGGCGATCGAAGCGTCCAGGGACACCTTGACGCGGCCGATCTCGTTCAGCTGCAGCGCGCTGGCAGCGCCCTGCTCCAAGGTGTTCACATCGACCTTGTGGGTGATGCTGGCAATCGAGCCCGGCACGTAGCTCGTGGCGCGCTTGATGTCGTATTTCTTGCCCGGGAGCATCGGCTCCTCGGCCATCCACACCAGCATGGCGTCGAACTGGTCGGTGACCGGCGGGACGTTGTCGGCATGCACCAGCAGGTCGCCACGGGAGATGTCGATCTCGTCTTCCATGGTCAGGGTCACGGCCTGGCCAGGGCCTGCGTTTTCCAGCTCGCCTTCGTAGGTGACGATGGACTTGACGCGGCTGCTCTTGCCCGACGGCAGCACGACGATTTCGTCGCCCTTGTGCACCACGCCGCTGGCGATGGTGCCGGCGAAGCCACGGAAGTTCAGGTTCGGACGGTTGACGTACTGCACCGGGAAGCGCAGGTCGGTGAAGTTGCGGTCGGCCGACACTTCGACGGTTTCGAGGATTTCCATCAGCGTCGGGCCGGCGTACCACGGCGAACGCTCGCTGTGGTTGACCACGTTGTCGCCCTTGAGCGCCGACATCGGCACGAAGTGCAGGCTGCTCGGGGTCAGGTTGATGGCTTCGGCGAACTTCAGGTAGTCGGCCTTGATCGACTCGAAGACGCCCTGATCGAAGCCCTTGAGGTCCATCTTGTTGACCGCGACGACGATGTGCTTGATGCCCAGCAACGAGGCAATGTAGCTGTGGCGGCGGGTCTGGGTCTGCACGCCGTAGCGGGCGTCGACCAGGATGATCGCCAGGTCGCAGGTGGACGCGCCGGTAGCCATGTTGCGGGTGTACTGCTCGTGGCCCGGGGTGTCGGCAATGATGAACTTGCGCTTGGCGGTGGAGAAGTAGCGGTAGGCGACATCGATGGTGATGCCCTGCTCGCGCTCGGCCTGCAGGCCGTCGACCAGCAGTGCCAGGTCGACTTCCTCGCCGGTGGTGCCGACTTTCTTCGAATCACGGGTGATGGCCTCGAGGTGGTCCTCGTAGATCATCTTCGAGTCGTGCAGCAGGCGCCCGATCAGGGTGCTCTTGCCGTCGTCGACGTTGCCGCAGGTCAGAAAGCGCAGCAGTTCCTTGCGCTCGTGCTGGGCCAGGTAGGCGAGGATGTCCTCGCTGATCAGATCAGATTGGTGCGACATGGAGTAACCCTGAAATTAGAAGTAGCCTTGGCGTTTCTTGTCTTCCATGGAACCGGCGCCATCGTGGTCGATGACACGGCCCTGGCGTTCGGACGTACGGGTCAGGAGCATTTCCTGGATGATGTCCGTCAGGGTCTCGGCTTCCGACTCGACAGCACCCGTCAACGGGTAGCAGCCAAGGGTACGGAAACGCACCTTCTTCTTGACGATGCGCGCTTTCTCTTCATCGGTGAGATGTTCGAGGATGCGTTCATCGTCGATCATGATCAGGGTGCCGTTCTTCTCGATGACTTCACGCTCGGCGGCGAAGTACAGCGGCACGATCGGGATGCCTTCGAGGTAGATGTACTGCCAGATGTCCAGCTCGGTCCAGTTCGACAGCGGGAAGACGCGGATCGACTCGCCCTTGTTGACCTTGCCGTTGTACACGTTCCACAGTTCCGGGCGCTGGTTCTTCGGGTCCCAGCGGTGCTTGCTGTCACGGAACGAGTACACACGCTCCTTGGCCCGCGATTTCTCTTCGTCGCGGCGCGCACCACCGAAGGCGGCGTCGAAACCATGCTTGTCCAGCGCCTGCTTCAGGCCCTGGGTCTTCATGATGTCGGTGTGCTTGGAGCTGCCATGGGTGAACGGGTTGATGCCCTGCGCCACACCCTCGGGGTTGACGTGGGTGATCAGCTCCAGGCCCATTTCCTCGACCATCTTGTCGCGGAAGCTGTACATCTCCTGGAATTTCCACTGGGTGTCGACGTGCATCACCGGGAACGGCAGCTTGCCCGGGAAGAAGGCCTTGCGCGCCAGGTGCAGCATCACGGCGGAATCCTTGCCGATCGAGTACAGCATCACCGGGTTGTCGAACTCGGCGGCCACCTCGCGGATGATGTGGATGCTCTCCGCCTCCAGCTGTTTCAAGTGCGTCAGTTTGTCGACCATGGCTACTCACGAAAAACGATCTTATGGACGGCCTGCGGGCCGTGTTCGAGCGAGCCACTTTATCACAGCGGCTGCTTCTATTTAGGAGGCTGGCTAGATCGAAAAAGTCTAACGATATGACTGGGGGTTTGGGCTGGAATTGGGGCCGCTCTGCGGCCCTTCGCGGGCACGCCCGCTCCCACAGGTGCAGCGGAGTCCTTGTGGGAGCGGGCGCGCCCGCGAAGAAGGCGACGCCGATATCAGATCGGGTTCGGGCAATCGATGAACAGGTGCTCCACGGCAAAGCGCCGCGCCAGGTAATCACCCAGCGCCTGTACCCCATACCGCTCGGTGGCATGGTGCCCGGCGGCAATGAAGCTGACGCCATTCTCGCGGGCACTATGGTAGGTCTGCTCCGACGCCTCGCCGGTCAGGTACAGATCCACCCCGGCCGCGATCGCCGTGTCGATGTAGCCCTGCCCGCCCCCGGTGCACCAGCCGACCCGGCGGATCATCTGCTCACCTTCGACCAGCAAAGGCTCACGCCCCAGCACCTCCCGCACCCGCCGGGCGAAGTCGCGGGCGGTCATCGGCTCGGCCAGCGAGCCGACCATGCCGACTACCTTGGGGTTCTCAGGGTCCAGCGGCCCTTCGACAGTAATGTCCAGCTGCCGCGCCAGTTGCACGTTGTTGCCCACGTCCGGGTGCACATCCAGCGGCAGGTGGAACGCCAGCAGGCTGATGTCGTTGTTCAACAAGGTCTTCAGCCGGCGCTGCCGGATACCGGTGACGCACGGGTTCTCACCCTTCCAGAAGTAGCCATGGTGCACCAGCACCAGGTCGGCCTCGGCCTCGACCGCCGCATCCAGCAGCGCCTGGCTGGCGGTAACGCCGCTGACGATGCGGCTGACCTGCGGCCGGCCTTCGACCTGCAGGCCGTTGGGGCAATAATCCTGGATCTTCGCGCTGCCCAGGTAACGCTCGGCTTCCTCGACCAGGGTGTTCAGAGCGACGGCCATGAAAATCTCCTCGAAATCTGCGTTTTTCTCGGGCACAACGCCCATGCAACGCCCGTATAATGCCGGCCATTATGGGCCGTCGCCGGCACTGGGGGAACCGGTGTATGATCGCGCGCGCTCATGCCCCACCGCACGGTCACCGTCCCCCGGCTCTTTCCAGGATTCATTCATGTTCAAGGCTTTGCGTTATTTTGGCTGGCCCCTGCTTACCGGCGTACTGATCGCCATGCTGATCATCCAGCGCTTCCCGGAATGGGTCGGCCTGCCCAGTCAGGACGTCAACCTGCAACAGGCGCCGCAGACCTCGCGGATCATGCAGGGCCCGGTTTCCTACGCCGACGCCGTGACCCTGGCCGCCCCGACGGTGGTCAACCTGTACACCACCAAGGTGGTGAACAAGAGCGCCCACCCGTTGTTCGAAGACCCGCAGTTCCGCCGTTTCTTCGGCGACAACCTGCCCAAGCAGCGCCGCTGGGAGTCGAGCCTGGGCTCGGCGGTGATCATGAGCCCCGAGGGCTACCTGCTGACCAACAACCACGTCACCAGCGGTGCCGACCAGATCGTCGTGGCCCTGAAGGATGGCCGCGAGACCCTGGCCCGGGTCATCGGCAGCGACCCGGAAACCGACCTGGCGGTGCTGAAGATCGACCTGAAGAGCCTGCCGGCGATCACCATCGGCCGCTCCGACAACATTCACATCGGCGACGTGTCGCTGGCCATCGGTAACCCGTTCGGGGTCGGCCAGACCGTGACCATGGGCATCATCAGCGCCACTGGCCGCAACCAGCTGGGCCTGAACAACTACGAAGACTTCATCCAGACCGACGCCGCGATCAACCCGGGCAACTCCGGCGGTGCGCTGGTGGATGCCAACGGCAACCTGATCGGCATCAACACGGCGATCTTCTCCAAATCCGGCGGTTCGCAGGGCATCGGCTTCGCCATCCCGGTGAAACTGGCGCTGGAGGTGATGAAGTCGATCATCGAGCACGGCCAGGTGATCCGTGGCTGGCTGGGTATCGAAGTACAGCCTCTGAGCCAGGAACTGGCCGAATCGTACGGCATGAAGGACCGCCCGGGCATCGTGGTGGCGGGTATCTTCCGCGAAGGGCCGGCGGCAAAGGCCGGGTTGCAGCTGGGTGACGTGATCCTGAGCATCAACGGCGAGCCGGCCGGTGACGGGCGCAAATCGATGAACCAGGTGGCGCGGATCAAGCCCAACGAGAAGATCACCATCGAGGTGATGCGCAATGGGCAGCAGCTGAAGCTGATCGCCGAGGTGGGGCTGCGGCCGCCACCGGCGCCGGCAGTCGCCAAGGAAGAGAAGTAAAAAACGGGGCCGCTTTGCGGCCCTTCGCGGGCACGCCCGCTCCCACAGTGATAACACCGGCCTCAAGCCCTGTGCAGTACCTGTGGGAGCGGGCGTGCCCGCGAAGGGGCCCCTACAGCATCAATGCAGGATCTGGCTCAGGAACAACTTGGTCCGGTCACTGCGTGGCCGGTCGAAGAAGTCATCCGGCGCCGCCTGCTCGACGATCTCGCCCTTGTCCATGAAGATCACCCGGTTCGCCACGGTCCGGGCAAAGCCCATCTCGTGGGTCACGCAGAGCATGGTCATGCCATCCTCGGCCAGGCCCACCATGGTATCGAGCACTTCCTTGACCATTTCCGGATCCAGCGCCGAGGTCGGTTCGTCGAACAGCATGATCTTCGGCTTCATGCACAACGCGCGGGCAATCGCCACACGCTGCTGCTGGCCACCGGACAACTGCCCCGGGTACTTGTGCGCCTGCTCCGGAATACGCACCCGCTCCAGGTAGTGCATGGCGATTTCCTCGGCCTTGCGCCGCGGCATCTTGCGCACCCACATCGGCGCCAGGGTGCAGTTTTCCAGAATGCTCAGGTGCGGGAACAGGTTGAAGTGCTGGAACACCATGCCCACTTCGCGGCGGATGGCCTCGATCTGCTTGAGGTCGTTGGTCAGCTCCACACCATCGACCACGATGCGCCCCTGCTGGTGCTCCTCCAGGCGGTTTAGGCAACGGATGGTAGTGGACTTGCCCGAGCCGGACGGCCCGCACAGTACGATGCGCTCGCCCTGGCGCACGTTCAGGTTGATGTCCTTGAGCACATGGAACTGGCCGTACCACTTGTTCACGCCCTGCATCTGGATGATGCCTTCGGGTCCCGCAGGCTGCTTGATCGCTTCACTCATTTCGAAACTCCTAACGCTTGTGGCCAGTGTCCAGCTTGCGCTCCAGGTGCATGGAGTAGCGGGACATACCGAAACAGAAAATCCAGAACACCAGGGCGGCGAACACGTAGCCCTCGGTAGCCATGCCCAGCCAGGCCGGGTCGGCGGCGGCTTGCTTGACGCTGTTCAGCAGGTCGAACAGGCCGATGATGATCACCAGGCTGGTGTCCTTGAACAGGGCAATGAAGGTGTTGACGATGCCGGGAATCACCAGCTTGAGCGCCTGCGGCAGAATCACCAGGCCCATCGCCCGCCAGTAGCCCAGGCCCATGGCAGCGGCAGCTTCGTACTGGCCCTTGGGGATGGCCTGCAGGCCACCACGCACCACCTCGGCGATGTACGCCGACTGGAACAGGATCACGCCGATCATCGCCCGCAGCAGCTTGTCGAAGCTCATGCCCTCAGGCAGGAACAACGGCAGCATCACCGATGACATGAACAGCACGGTGATCAGTGGCACGCCGCGCCAGAACTCGATGAAGGTCACGCACACCACCTTCACCGCCGGCATCTTCGAGCGCCGCCCCAGGGCCAGCAGGATGCCCAGCGGCAATGCGCCGACAATGCCTACGGTGGCGATCACCAGGGTCAGCATCAGCCCGCCCCACTGGCTGGTCGGTACGTTTTCCAGGCCCAGCACGCCCCCGTGCAGCAGGGCATAGGCCAGCAGCGGATACAGCACCAGGAAGCCCAGGCCGTAGAAGGCCTTGCGCGGGAAACGCTTGATGAACAGCGGCGCGGCGCCGAGCACGGCAAGCCACACGGTCAGGTCCACGCGCCAGCGCAACTCGGCCGGGTAGTAGCCATACATGAACTGGCCGAAGCGCTGCTGCACGAACACCCAGCAGGCGCCCTCCTTGGTGCAGTCGGCGCGGGTGGTGCCGACCCAGTTGGCGTCAAGCAACGCCCACTGCAGCAACGGTGGCACGATCAGCCACACCAGGTAGATGGCGAACAGGGTCAGCAGCGTGTTGAGCCAGCTGGAGAACAGATTGGCACGCATCCATGCGAGCACGCCTACGGTTTTCACCGGTGGCGGCATGTCGGGTTTGAAAACATGGGCATTCACGGGCGTATCCTCACCGCTCGATCAGCGCAATGCGCTTGTTGTACCAGTTCATCAGCAGCGAAATGCTGATGCTGATGGCGAGATAGACACTCATGGTGATGGCGATCACCTCGATGGCCTGGCCGGTCTGGTTGAGCACGGTACCGGCGAACAGCGAGACCATCTCCGGGTAGCCGATACCGGCCGCCAGCGACGAGTTCTTCGCCAGGTTCAGGTACTGGCTGGTCAGCGGCGGAATGATCACCCGCAGTGCCTGGGGGATGATCACCTTGCGCAGGGTCGGCCCCTCGCGCAGGCCCAGCGAGCGCGCGGCCTCGGTCTGGCCATGGCTGACCGAACGGATACCGGAGCGCACGATCTCGGCGATGAACGCGGCGGTGTAGATGGTCAACGCCAAGGTCAGCGCCAGCAGCTCAGGGATCAGTACCCAGCCACCGACGAAGTTGAATCCTTTCAATTGCGGCACTTCCCAGTGCACCGGGCTGCCGAACAGCAGTGCGCAAACACCCGGGATAGCGATGAACAGCGCCAGCCCCACCCAGAACTTGTGGAACGGCACGCCGGTCTCGTCGAAGCGCTTGTTGGCAAAGCGCACCATCGCCACGATGGCAAGCAGCGCCAGGGCCAGGGCCACGACGAACGGCCAGAAGCCTTCGGCCATGGACGCGCCGGGCATGTTCAGGCCACGGTTGCTGATGAAGAAGGTGTCATCGATATTGATGCTGCCCCGCGGTCCCGGCAGGGTCAGGAACACGGCAAAGTACCAGAACAGGATCTGCAACAACGGCGGGATGTTGCGGAAGGTTTCCACATACACGGTCGCCAGCTTGTTGATCATCCAGTTCGGCGACAACCGCGCCACACCGATGATGAAGCCGAGGATGGTCGCCAGCACCACGCCGATGAAGGTCACCAGCAGGGTGTTGAGCAGGCCGATGACGAACACTCGCGCATAGCTGTCGGATTCCACGTAGGGGATCAGATGCTGGGCGATGCCGAAGCCGGCACTGCGGTCGAGGAAGTCGAAGCCCGAGGTGATGCCCCGGTGTTGCAGGTTGGTTTGCGTGTTGTGGAACAGATACCAGCCCAGACCGACCACGAAGACTATCGTGAGAATCTGGAACAGCCACGCGCGCACACGCGGATCGTTAAGGGACAAGCCCTTGGGTGCGCCGATTTGATTTTGCATGAAGTGCCCCGGACAGTAGGGATTCGAACAGCCTGCGGCGGCGGGATGCCGCCGCAGGGTGCAGCCATCAGCGCACAGGTGGCGCGTACTGGATGCCGCCGTTGTTCCACAGGGCGTTCATGCCACGGTCGATCTTCAGGTCGGTGCCCTGGCCCAGGTTCTTCTCGAACACTTCGCCATAGTTGCCGACTTGCTTGACGATCTGCACTACCCAGTCCTTGGGCAGCTTGAGGTCCTTGCCGTACTCGCCGTCCGCACCCAGCAGGCGGGCGACGTCCGGGTTCTTGGTGCCTTTGGCCTCGGCCTCGACGTTCTTCGAGGTGATGCCCGCCTCTTCGGCGTTGAGCATGGCGAACAGGGTCCACTTGACGATGCTGAACCACTCCTCGTCGCCTTTGCGCACCACCGGGCCCAGCGGTTCCTTGGAGATGGTTTCCGGCAGTACCACGTAGTCGGTCGGCGCGGCCAGCTTGGAGCGCTGGGCGAACAGCTGCGACTTGTCCGAGGTCAGCACGTCGCAACGACCGGACTCCAGCGACTTGGCGCTTTCGTCGGAGGTGTCGAAGGTGATCGGGGTATATTTCAGGCCATTGGCGCGGAAGAAGTCCGACACGTTCAGCTCGGTGGTGGTACCCGCCTGGATGCAGATGGTCGCGCCATCGAGCTCCTTGGCGCTGGAAACACCCAGCTTCTTGTTGACCAGGAAGCCGACGCCGTCATAGTAGGTAACACCGGCGAATACCAAGCCCATGCCAGCATCACGCGAGCTGGTCCAGGTGGTGTTGCGCGACAGCACATCGACTTCGCCCGACTGCAGGGCGGTGAAGCGTTCCTTGGCGTTGAGCTGGCTGAACTTGACCTTGCTGGCGTCGCCGAACACGGCGGCGGCCACGGCACGGCACACATCGGCGTCGATACCAACGATCTTGCCCTGCGCATCAGGTACCGAGAAGCCTGGAAGACCGTCGCTCACGCCACACTGGACGAAGCCCTTCTTCTTTACCGCATCGAGGGTGGCGCCGGCCTGGGCGTTGCTCACGGCGCCCAGCGCGGCGGCAGCGGTCAGGACTGCCAGGGTGGTTTTCAACATCTTCATTCACAACCTCCAAATCGCTCTTGTTGTATCGAGCCGGAATTGCACCGCACCCTTTTGAGGCGTATCCGACCCGTATTGGCTTGTTATTGGGTCAATGGCGCAATGGACTGTTCTGTGACAGCCTTCGCGTGCAAAGGGTGTTACCGTCACGGCCTGCCCTTTGCATCATTGGTTGAATTGCAAAGCGCGTACCAGAATTTACGGCTGTAGCGATTAAGCGCTCGTCAAGTAG
Organism: Pseudomonas asiatica; assembly: GCF_040214835.1. Lineage (NCBI taxonomy): Bacteria > Pseudomonadati > Pseudomonadota > Gammaproteobacteria > Pseudomonadales > Pseudomonadaceae > Pseudomonas > Pseudomonas asiatica. The sequence goes on from NZ_CP157874.1 coordinate 4,891,593, forward strand.
GGAAAGTTGTATCGTTGCGACATTCTTTTTCCGACAATCATTTCCAGCGCCTTCTTTTCACGCACGCCATAACAAGACCCGCACACTTTCGGAGCAGTCATGACCAACCCGCTGATTCTCGAACCGCAGAAAACCGCAGATGCCTGTGTGATCTGGTTGCACGGCCTGGGTGCCGACCGTTACGACTTCCTACCAGTGGCCGAATTCATGCAGGAGCGCCTGCTCAGCACCCGTTTCGTCATGCCCCAGGCTCCAACCCGCCCGGTAACCATCAACGGCGGCTACGCCATGCCCAGCTGGTACGACATCAAGGCCATGACCCCGGCCCGTGCCATCGACGAGGCGCAGCTGGAAGAATCGGCCGAGCAGCTCATTGCCCTGATCAAGGCCGAGCAGGCCAAAGGCATCAGCCTGTCGCGGATCTTCCTGGCCGGTTTCTCCCAGGGCGGCGCGGTGGTGCTGCACACTGCCTATATAAAGTGGCAAGAAGCGCTGGGTGGCGTGATCGCGCTGTCCACCTACGCCCCCACCTTCAACGACCAGCATCAGTTGAGCGCCTGCCAGCAACGCACCCCGGCCCTGTGCCTGCACGGCGTGCACGACCCGGTGGTGATCCCTTCCATGGGCCGCACCGCCTTCGAGTACCTGAATACCTGGGGCGTCGCCGCCCGCTGGCACGAATACCCGATGGAACATGAAGTGGTGGTGGAAGAGTTGAGCGACATCCACGACTGGCTGAGCAAGCAATTGCAATAAGCCAGGGCCGCCTGTAGTTGTAAGGCTATTCCACTACGCCGCGCCTGAATCTTGCTTTACACTGCCCGGCGTACATTCCTTAACCAGTTGACGAGACGATCGTGCTCAAGGCACTCAAGAAAATTTTCGGCAAGGGAGACGCCGCGCCACAGGCCGTCGCTCCTGCTGCCAGCGTGACGCTGCCTGCGCCCGCACCCGCCAGCGAGGCCCAGCCTGCGGCAAAACCGGCCGCCCCACGCGCCACTCCAGCACCACAGGCCGAACAGCCTGCCGCCGTTACGCCAGCCGCCGACAAGCCGGCCAAGGACAAACCGCGTCGCGAGCGCAAGCCCAAGCCGCAGGCCAGCCTGTGGAAACCGGAAGACTTCGTGGTCGAGCCGCAGGAAGGCAAGACCCGCTTTCACGACTTCAAGCTGTCCAACGAGGTGATGCACGCCATCCACGACCTGGGCTTCCCGTACTGCACGCCGATCCAGGCACAGGTGCTGGGTTACACCCTGCGTGGCCAGGACGCCATCGGCCGGGCCCAGACCGGTACCGGCAAGACTGCGGCGTTCCTGATCTCGATCATTTCCCAGCTGCAGCAGACGCCGCCGCCGAAGGAACGCTACATGGGCGAGCCACGCGCGCTGATCATCGCGCCCACCCGCGAGCTGGTGGTGCAGATCGCCAAGGATGCCATCGCCCTGACCAAGTACACCGGCCTGAACGTGATGAGCTTCGTCGGCGGCATGGACTTCGACAAGCAGCTCAAGGCCCTGGAAGCGCGCCATTGCGACATCCTGGTGGCCACTCCGGGCCGCCTGCTGGACTTCAACCAGCGCGGTGAGGTGCACCTGGACATGGTCGAGGTGATGGTGCTGGACGAAGCCGACCGCATGCTCGACATGGGTTTCATCCCCCAGGTGCGCCAGATCATTCGCCAGACGCCGCCGAAAAGCGAGCGCCAGACCCTGCTGTTCTCCGCCACCTTCACCGACGACGTGATGAACCTGGCCAAGCAATGGACCACCAACCCGGCCATCGTCGAGATCGAGCCGGAGAACGTTGCCAGCGAAACGGTGGAGCAGCACGTCTATGCGGTGGCCGGCAGCGACAAGTACAAGCTGCTGTACAACCTGGTGACCCAGAACAAGTGGGAACGGGTGATGGTGTTCGCCAACCGCAAGGACGAAGTGCGGCGCATCGAGGAAAAACTCGTGCGCGACGGCATCAATGCCGCGCAGTTGTCGGGCGACGTGCCGCAGCACAAGCGTATCCGTACCCTGGAGAATTTCCGCGAAGGGCGCATCACCGTGCTGGTGGCCACCGACGTGGCGGGGCGTGGCATTCACATCGATGGCATCAGCCACGTGATCAACTTCACCCTGCCGGAAGACCCGGACGACTACGTGCACCGCATTGGCCGGACAGGCCGTGCGGGCACCAGTGGTGTGTCGATCAGCTTTGCCGGTGAGGATGACTCGTACCAGCTGCCGGCGATCGAAGAGCTGCTGGGGCGCAAGATCAAGTGTGAAATGCCGCCGGATGAGCTGCTGAAGCCGGTGCCGCGCAAGCACCATTGACCTATGCCGGCCTCTTCGCGGGTAAACCCGCTCCCACAGGTACTGCACAACTTCCGAAACCTGTGCAGTACCTGTGGGAGCGGGTTCACCCGTGAACCGGGGCTCCGCCCCGGCCATCAAACAAGGATCTACCAGCGCCCAGCGGCATCCTGGTCACTCTGCTTCCCTTCCACCCACCGTGCCCCTTCCTGGGTATTTTCCTTCTTCCAGAACGGCGCCCGGGTCTTCAGGTAGTCCATGATGAAGTTGCAGGCATCGAACGCCGCCTGCCGATGGGCACTGGCCACACCGACGAACACGATCGGCTCGCCCGGTTCCAGCGCACCGATGCGGTGCAGCACCTCCACCTTGAGCAACGGCCAGCGCTGCTCGGCCTCGACCACGATCTTGGCCAGGGCCTTTTCGGTCATGCCCGGATAGTGCTCGAGAAACATCCCCGCCACTTCGCGGCCATCGTTGAAATCCCGCACGTAGCCGACAAAACCGACCACCGCGCCCACGCCGACATTCGCCGCGTGCATGGCATTGGTCTCGGCCCCCGGGTCGAACGCGCCCTCCTGTACTCGCACAGCCATGTTCAGCCTCCGGTCACCGGCGGGAAGAACGCCACTTCATCGTCCTCTTCCAGCGGCTCATCAAGCTTGCACAGTTCTTCGTTGCGCGCACACATCAGGTTCTGCTCGGCCAGCACTTCGTACTGCCCGCCCTTGGCCACCAAGGCTTGGCGCACATCGTCGAGCACCGTGAACGCGCCCTCCACCCGCTCGGCATCCACGCCCAGCAGTTCGCGGTAACGGGCGAAGTACATCACCTTGACCTTCATCACGCCTCCACCTTGTAGTGGCCGCTCTTGCCGCCGAGTTTTTCCAGCAGGCGCACCTGCTCGATGACCATACCTTTATCCACAGCCTTGCACATGTCATAGATCGTCAGCGCGGCAACGCTGGCGGCGGTCAGCGCCTCCATCTCCACGCCGGTCTGCCCGGCCAGCTTGCAGCGGGCGACGATACGCACGGCGTCCTGCCCCTCGGCGCTGAGCTCGACCTTGACGCTGGTCAGCATCAACGGGTGGCACAGCGGGATCAGGTCGCTGGTCTTCTTCGCCGCCTGGATCCCGGCAATGCGCGCCACGGCGAACACGTCGCCCTTGGGGTGTTCACCGTCGACGATCATCTGCAAGGTCTGCGGCAACATGCGCACCCGCGCCTCGGCGGTGGCCTCGCGCTCGGTCACGGCCTTTTCAGTGACGTCGACCATGTTGGCCCGCCCCTGGGAATCAAGATGTGTCAGCACTGCTCTGCTCCTGTGAAGGGAACTTGCAGTGTAAACCTGTGAGTCAGGTTTGAGCAGAGGGGTGCGTCAACCGTGCCCGCGAAAAGGCCGGGCGGCGAACCGCCCGGCGAAGAGGGTTACAGATGCGACTCGGCGTACTCGGCCAGCACCGAGCGTGGCACGCCCTGCAGGGTGATGTGCACGCCATGGGGGAAGTCCTTGAAGCGCTCGGTCAGGTAGGTCAGGCCCGAGCTGGTCGCGGACAGGTAGGGAGTATCGATCTGCGCCAGGTTGCCCAGGCAGACCACCTTGGACCCCGAGCCGGCACGGGTGATGATGGTTTTCATCTGGTGCGGCGTCAGGTTCTGGCACTCGTCGATCAGGATCAGGCTCTGCTGGAAGCTACGGCCACGGATGTAGTTCAGCGACTTGAACTGCAACGGCACGCGCTCGAGGATGTACTCGACGCTGCCATGGGTGCTCTCGTCATCCATGTGCAAGGCTTCGAGGTTGTCGGTGATGGCGCCCAGCCAGGGTTCCATCTTCTCGGCCTCGGTACCCGGCAGGAAGCCGATCTCCTGGTCCAGCCCCTGCACGCTGCGGGTGGCGATGATGCGCCGGTAGCGCTTGCTGACCATGGTCTGTTCGATGGCCGCGGCCAGGGCCAGGATGGTCTTGCCGGAACCGGCGGCGCCGGTCAGGTTGACCAGGTGGATATCCGGGTCGAGCAGGGCGAACAGCGCCAGGCTCTGGTGGATGTCACGCGGCTTCAGGCCCCAGGCTTCCTGGTGCAGCAGCGGTTCCTGGTGCAGGTCGAGCAACAGCAGCTCATCGTTGCGGATACCCTTGATCCAGCCGACGAAGCCCTGTTCATCGATGATGAACTCGTTGACGTGAACCGCCGGCAGATTGTCGATCAATTGCACGCGGTGCCAGGTGCGGCCACGCTCCTGGCGGGTATCGACCTTGCTCACCCGGTCCCAGAACGAGCCGGTGACCGAATGGTAGCCCTTGGACAGCAAGGACACGTCATCGACCAGCTGGTCGGTGCTGTAGTCCTCGGCCGCGATGCCACAGGCACGCGCCTTCAGGCGCATGTTGATGTCTTTGGTGACCAGCACAACGTCCAGGTCGGTGCGCCGGGCCCGTACTTCGAGCAACTGGTTGATGATGATGTTGTCGTTGAGGTTTTCCGGCAGCAGCTTGTTCGGCTCGTTGCGCGGAGTCATCAGGATGGACAGGAAGCCCTTGGGCCCGCTCTTGCCACGCTGGATCGGCACGCCCTGCTCGACATCGCTGGGCGAGGCGTCACCAAGGGTCTGGTCGATCAGCCGAATGGCCTGGCGGCATTCGGCGGCGATGGTCTGTTTGCCGGTCTTGAGCTTGTCGAGTTCCTCCAGCACCGTCATCGGGATGGCGACATGGTGCTCCTCGAAGTTCAGTAACGCGTTGGGGTCGTGAATCAGGACGTTGGTATCGAGCACATACAGGATAGGCTTGCTGGAGGAAGGGTTGCGTCCTTGGTCATCCATACTCGGTCACCTTATGTCGAAGCCACACGGCGTGGTCTGTTACGCCGCAGAGTGACTGCCGCTGTCCCCGTATCCGCGTTGTTACGGGCGGGAAGCGAACCTGGCTAGGTGGGCCTGGATGACGCCACCTGTGCTGCAGGTATCGGCTGTCTGGTTTCTTCATACCGCAAAAATGATGACTAAAAAAAGTCTTTTTACGTGCAGGTGAAGTTTATTTTTCCAAATGACGAACAGGGGTTGGCGAGGGGGCGCGTGAGGACTACAGTCAAAAATCAGGCTGGCATTGCTGAGAGGCGCTTCGCACCCCGATCGCGACACAAGGCCGCTCCTACAGGCATCGCGTGACCTTGTAGGAGCGGCCTTGCGTCGCGATGGGCCGCAAAGCGGCCCCCTACCCCCTCAAGCCATAAGCTTGGCAATCTTCCCAACCAATCCCGCTCTGCGCCGTATTGCGCAACAACCACTCCACCGCCGGCTGCGCCTTGGGCAGGCTGTCATGGAACTGGATCACCCCCTTGCGCCATAGCAGCATCAAGGTCAGCACCCGCTGGGCAGAGGCCTCGGCGCTCAGTGCGCCATCATCCTGGGCATCGATGTCCCACAACGATACCTGCAACTGCTGGCTGGCCATGAACGCCTCGCCATCGGCCCGACGCTGCCCGTAAGGCGGCCGGAACAACGGCACATACTGCTCCGGCAGGTCGGCCTGCACCCGCGCCTGGCTACGCCGCAGCGAGTCCTGCCAGCCTGTCCACTGCGCATGGGAGCGGTACTCCCACCCCTGGATCCCCACGCACTGCCCGCCATAGAGCTGGCGCAAGGCATCTGCCGCCCCGGCGTCGCGCCGTTGCTGCAGGCGGTTGCCGAGCACGAAGAACGTGCCTTCAAGCTTTTGCCGGCGCAGGTAATCAGCCAGCAGGTCGGTACTGCCGCCATCCGGCCCGGGCCCGCCGACGAAGGTCAGCAGGAACATGCGGTCGTTCAGTTCATCCCCATTGCGCTCGCGTGAGGACAGCCGCTCCACCTCGCTGCTGGTCTGCGGCAGCAACGCCGCCTTGCGCAGTTGTTCGTCCAGGTAACGCACATGGAACTGGTGGCTCGGCTCGATCCAATCGGTGTAGAAAGTGCCGACATCGGTAGCGAACGTCGCCGCTTGCGTACGCAACTCCGCCATCGACGTCACCGGGTAGCAGAACGACGCATCCTGCTCGCAACTGCGCTGTGCCTGTTGATAACCTTCCCACAACCGCTGCCACATGCGCGCCCGCACCAGGCGCACCTTCTGCAGGTTGACCTGCCGTAGCCCCAAGCGTGCCGCCAGCGCCGCGTCGTCTAGCAGTTCGCTTTCGTGCAGCACCTGGGCGAACGAGAGGATCTCGGCCCGCGAGGCCACATCGAACAACGCCGGGCTGTCCAGCTTTTCGGGCCACAGGCTGCGGTCCAGGCTCACCTGGGGTGAAGGGGCGGCTTGCACGGCCAGGCTCAGCAGAGCGGCCAGCAAGGCAGAGGCAATACGCACGGTTGATGGCTCCGCAACGGCGAAACGCGCACTATAGCCTCTGCACCGGCCATGGTCTGTGACTATCGTCGCCATAGTTTGGACTTGCACCGTCCAGCCCGTAGAATTCCCGGCCAACGATGCCAGGAGCCGACCCGATGCTGACGGTGATTTCCCCCGCCAAGACCCTCGACTACGACACCCCGCCGGTGACCGAGCGTTTCACCCTGCCCCAGTACCTGGACGACTCCCAGGAGCTGATCCGGCAGCTGCGCGACCTGTCGCCGGCGCAGATCAGCGAACTGATGCACCTGTCCGACAAGCTCGCCGGCCTGAATGCAGCGCGCTTCGGCAGCTGGACCCCGGACTTCACCCCGGCCAATGCCAAGCAGGCGCTGCTGGCGTTCAAGGGTGACGTGTATACCGGCCTCGATGCCGAAAGCCTGGGCGATGACGACTTCAGCTATGCCCAGCAGCACTTGCGCATGCTTTCGGGCCTGTATGGCCTGCTGCGCCCGCTCGACCTGATGCAACCCTACCGCCTGGAAATGGGCACCAAGCTGGCCAACGCCCGCGGCAAGGACCTGTACGCCTTCTGGGGTACGCGCATCAGCGAATGGCTGAACCAGGCCCTGGCCGAACAGGGCGATGACGTGCTGCTGAACCTGGCCAGCAACGAGTATTTCAGTGCAGTGAAACGCAGCGCGCTGAAGGCCCGGGTGATCAACGTCGACTTCAAGGACCTGAAGAACGGCCAGTACAAGATCATCAGCTTCTACGCCAAGAAAGCCCGCGGCATGATGAGCCGCTTCGTCATCCAGCAGCGCATCAGCGACCCGGAGCAGCTCAAGCAGTTCGATGTGCAGGGGTACTACTACAGTGCCGAACAGTCGAAGCCGGACCACCTGGTGTTCCTGCGGGATCATCCTTCCGAATAGTCAGGCAATACACAATCCCCTGTAGGAGCGGCCTTGTGTCGCGAAAGGGCCGCATAGCGGCCCCGGCAATTTCTGCTTTGATGCTGAAATCCTGGGGCCGCTGCGCGGCCCTTTCGCGACACAAGGCCGCTCCTACAAAAAGCGCCCCCTACTTACCCCCTCCGCCCCGCAACAGGGCACGACGCAAAGCGCCATCACGCCACAAATCCGACGCCAAAAAATCGACACAGCGCAACTTATAGCCAAACGCCATAAGACCGTTCGTAGCTTTTTTGACGAATTTTTCAAAATATTTTTCGATGCTGGCATAAAAATATCTCGCAACAGTTTCGCCCTTTATATATAGGGACAAAACACCCGTGTGCTATCAGATTGAAATTGTCTGCCACTGAAAAAATATTTAGAAATCTTTCATCCACGCCGAACCCACCCCGGAACTTCTGCTACGACGAATCGCTCATAGTGCCGTAACGATTTTCCTGCCCCCGGGCTGTGAGAGATGACTTACAGATGACAACGGCAGGTATCCACTACCAGCCCCAACAACTTCGACAGGTATGACGGGCAACCCCCGAAGACCCTGTCCATGCAGGAGAGACGCGTCCCTTTCAATTCGTCCTAGTGGTTGATTTCAAAGGATTTTTCCACTTGAAAAAACAAGCACAGCAAAGCGCCATGTAGCGCCTTGCAGTAAAGACGGCTGCATTCCAGGGCACGTTTTTTAATTAATGGCTTTTTACTGCCACATTTGAGTGCATAACTTTTTGCGCTCCGGATTTATTTTGCCTGCGCTCGGCGAAGTGTGCATTTCGCCATGGATCCGTGCGCCCGAAAACTGTTGTTAATCAACCCAGTCCGGCTCTCTCCGGAGGCGCCGGCGTGATAAACACATGAGGTGATAGCGATGCGTATCAGCATCTTTGGTTTGGGTTATGTGGGTGCAGTCTGTGCAGGCTGCCTGACGGCGCGAGGCCATGAAGTGATCGGTGTGGACGTGTCCAGCACCAAGATCGACCTGATCAATCAGGGCAAGTCGCCCATCGTCGAACCTGGCCTGGAAGCACTGCTGCAACAGGGCATCGCCAACGGCCGCCTGCGCGGTACTACCGATTTCGCCGAAGCCATCCGTGCCAGCGACGTATCGATGATCTGCGTGGGTACCCCAAGCAAGAAGAACGGCGACCTGGGCCTCGAGTACATCGAGTCGGTGTGCCGCGAAATCGGCTACGTGCTGCGTGACAGCGAGCGCCGCCACACCATCGTGGTACGCAGCACCGTGCTGCCGGGTACCGTGAAGAACGTGGTGATCCCGATCCTCGAAGACTGCTCGGGCAAGAAAGCCGGCGTCGACTTCGGCGTTGCGGTCAACCCGGAATTCCTGCGTGAAAGCACCGCGATCAAGGACTACGACCAGCCACCGATGACCGTCATCGGCGAACTGGACACCGCCAGCGGCGACATCCTGCAGGCCCTGTACGAAGAGCTCGACGCACCGATCATCCGCAAGCCGATCGAAGTGGCCGAGATGATCAAGTACACCTGCAACGTGTGGCACGCCACCAAGGTCACCTTCGCCAACGAGATCGGCAACATTGCCAAGGCCGTAGGCGTGGATGGCCGTGACGTGATGGACGTGGTCTGCCAGGACAAAGTGCTGAACCTGTCCCAGTACTACATGCGCCCTGGCTTCGCCTTCGGCGGCTCGTGCCTGCCCAAGGACGTACGCGCCCTCACCTATCGCGCCGCCAGCCTCGATGTACGCGCACCGCTGCTCGACTCGCTGATGCGCAGCAACGAATCGCAGGTGCAGAACGCCTTCGAACTGATCGAAGCCCACGACAAGCGCAAGGTCGCCCTGCTCGGCCTGAGCTTCAAGGCCGGCACCGACGACCTGCGTGAAAGCCCGCTGGTGGAACTGGCCGAACGCCTGATCGGCAAGGGCTACCAGCTGGACATCTACGACGAGAACGTCCAGTACGCCCGCGTCCACGGCGCCAACAAGGACTACATCGAGTCGAAGATCCCGCACGTGTCGTCGCTGCTCAACGCCGACTTCCAGAAGGTGATCGACAACGCCGACATCATCGTCCTGGGCAACCGTGACGAGCAGTTCCGTGCACTGGCCCAGCAAGCGCCGGCCGGCAAGCACGTGATCGACCTGGTCGGCTTCATGAGCAAACCGACCTGCGCCACCAGCCGTACCGAAGGCATCTGCTGGTAAGTGCTGGCCGGGCAGCGGGGGCCTCCCCACCCCCGCTGCCCACCTTTTCCCGAATTCTCGACGGATGCTGAACATGCAAAGGATCCAGACAGTGCTGTTGCAGTGCGCCGGTTGGCTGCTCTACATGAGTCTGCTCATGCTGATCGCCCTGGCCCTGCCAGCCGATATCTTCGACTCGCAATCGAAGCACTTCATCTTCCTGGTCGGCGCAGTCGGCATCTGGCGCTATTCCATGGGCGCCACCCATTTCATCCGCGGCATGATCTTCCTCTACGGCGTGTACCCGTACCTGCGCCGCAAGGTGCAGAAGATGGGCAAGGACGCCGACCCGTCCCACGTGTACCTGATGGTGACCAGCTTCCGCATCGAAGCACTCACCACCGCCCAGGTGTACAGCTCGGTGATCCGCGAGGCGATCAACTGTGGCTTCCCCACCACCGTGGTCTGCTCGCTGGTGGAGATGTCGGACGAACTGCTGGTGAAAAGCCTGTGGGCCAAATACAACCCGCCAGCCCACGTGAAGCTGGACATCGTGCGCATCGCCGGTACCGGCAAGCGTGACGGCCTGGCCTACGGTTTCCGTGCGATCTCGCGCATGCTGCCGGACGAGAACGCCGTGGTGGCGGTGATCGACGGCGACACCGTGCTGGGCGATGGCGTGGTACGCAAGACCGTGCCGTGGTTCAAGCTGTTCCCCAACGTCGGCGGCCTGACCACCAACGAGTTCTGCGAAGTGCGTGGCGGCTACATCATGAGCGAGTGGCACAAGCTGCGCTTTGCCCAGCGCCACATCAACATGTGCTCGATGGCCCTGTCCAAGCGCGTGCTGACCATGACCGGGCGCATGTCGATGTTCCGCGCCAGCGTGGTGACCAACCCCGAGTTCATCGCCGACGTCGAAAGCGACTCGCTGATGCACTGGCGCCTGGGCCGCTTCAAGTTCCTCACCGGTGACGACAAGTCCAGCTGGTTCAGCCTGATGCGCCTGGGCTACGACACCTTCTACGTGCCGGACGCCGCCATCAACACGGTCGAGCACCCGCCGGAGAAGAGCTTCCTCAAGGCCAGCCGCAAGCTGATGTACCGCTGGTACGGCAACAACCTGCGGCAGAACTCCCGCGCACTTGGCCTGGGCCTGCGCCGCCTGGGGCTGTTCACCAGCATCGTGCTGTTCGACCAGCGCGTGTCGATGTGGACCAGCCTGCTGGGCCTGACCGTGGCGGTGATCGCCAGCCTCAAGTTCGGCCTGGGCTTCCTGCTGGTGTACCTGCTGTGGATCGGCATCACCCGCCTGATCCTCACCATCATGCTGCTGTGCTCCGGCCACAACGTAGGCCCGGCCTACCCGCTGATTCTCTATTACAACCAGATCATCGGCGCGCTGATGAAGATCTACGTGTTCTTCCGCCTCGACAAGCAGTCCTGGACGCGTCAGCCCACTGCTCTCAAGCGTGACCTCGCCAGCTTTCAACAATGGTTCAACACCTGGTCCTCGCGGACCATGACCTTCTCGGCTGCCAGCATCTTCGTTGCTGTGCTGTTCATGGTCGTGTGAGCCCAACCCGGATCGGAACTAACAGGAACAAACCACATGAATACCGCCGTGAACGTCAACGTCGTGCATGAGTCCGAAGCCCAGCGCCAGCATGCCCGGGTACGCATCCCCGCCAAGCTGCGGTTCCTCGACCCTCAGCGCCAGGCCCACGATGTGAAGGTCGACGACCTCTCCGCCGGTGGCCTGAGCTTCCACACCAAGCAACCACTGTCGGTTGGCGACGTGCTCCGCGGGCGGCTGCAGTTCACGGTCGACAACCTCGGCCTGTCGATGGACATCGAGTTCCAGGTGCGCTCCTACAACCCGGGCAGTGGCCGTACCGGCGCCCAGTTCCAGAACCTCGAGCCCCGCGATATCGCCACGCTGCGCCACATCATCACCTCGCACCTGTCGGGTGAGCTGATCACTGCCGGCGATGTGCTCAGCACCTTGCAGCGCGACAACTTCACCAAGGCGCGCAAGCAGAAGGACGGCGGTGCCGGCCTGAGCGCCTTCGGCCGCCTCAAGGCGGTTACCGTCACCCTCGGCGTGTTCGTGGTCGGTGTCGCCGCCTTCGGTTTCATCGCCAAGTCGCTGTACGGCATGTACTTCGTCAGCCATGCCGAAGCCGGCGTGGTCGCGGTACCCACCACCAACGTCACCATGCCGCGCGACGGCACCGTGAACAGCCTGGTCGAAAGCGGTGGGCAGATCGCCAAGGGCGCACCACTGGCCAGCTTCACCACCAGCATGCTGGACATGCTCAAGGGCAACCTGGAAGACGCGCAGCTGGAGCCGGCGAAGATCGAGGAACTGTTCGGCAAGCAACTGTCCGGCACCCTCACCAGCCCGTGTGATTGCGTGGTTGCCCGCCAGCTCGTGGACAACGGCCAGTACGCCGCCAAGGGCCAGCCGATCTTCCAGCTGATCCCGCGCACCACCAACCCGATGATCGAGGCGCGCTTCACCTACCGCCAGTTCGACGAGGTCAAGCCAGGTACCCGGGTCAACTTCCAGGTAGCCGGCGAAGACGAAGTACGCACCGGCCAGATCGTCAGCAGCGCCAGCCTCAACAGCGAAGACCTGGCCGCCGACATCCGCGTGCAGATCAAGCCCGACAGCGCCCTGCCCGCCGAACTCGCCGGTCGCCCGGCTTCGGTCAACAGCGACCGTGGCCCATCGCTGAACTGGCTGATCGACAAAGCCATGGCCCGTGGGCTGTAAGAGGACAAGCCTATGACTAGCAGACAACCCGATACCTGTGGGAGCTGGCTTGCCGGCGATCGAGTGCGCAGCACTCGCCCAGCAGATGTATCGCCTGCACTGGCCAATCGCCGGCAAGCCAGCTCCCACAGGGTGCGTGTGAACCTTGGTCTGTGTGGCCTGGCCATGGCCATCGCCCTGGCCGGCTGTGCGGGCCTGCCCGACCAGCGCCTGGCCAACGAAGCCATGAAGCGCGGTGACACGGCACTGGCCGAGCGCAACTACAAGGCGCTGGCCGACCTGGGCTACAGCGAAGCGCAAGTGGGCCTGGCCGACATCAAGGTCGCCACCCGCGATCCGGCGAAAATCAAGGAAGCCGAGGCCACCTACCGTGCCGCGGCCGCCATCTCGCCGCGTGCCCAGGCACGCCTTGGTCGCCTGCTGGTGGCCAAGCCCGACAGCACCCAGGCCGAGCGCGAAGAAGCCGAAACCCTGCTCAAGCAAGCCGCCAAGCAGGGCGAAAGCAACACCCTGATCCCGCTGGCGATGCTCTACCTGAGCTACCCGCAGAGCTTCCCCAAGGTCAACGCCCAGCAGCAGATCGACCAGTGGCGCGCCGCCGGCAACCCGGAAGCGGGCCTGGCCCAGGTGCTGCTGTACCGCACCCAGGGCACCTACGACCAGCACCTGGGCGAAGTGGAGAAAATCTGCAAGGCCGCGCTGAACACCACCGACATCTGCTACGTCGAACTGGCCACCGTGTACCAGAAGCGCGGCCAGGCGGACCAGCAGGCTGCCCTGCTCGGCCAGCTCAAGGCTGCCTACGCCCGCGGCGCAGTACCGGCCACCCGGCTCGACAGCGTTGCCCGGGTCCTGGCTGACCGCAGCCTCGGCCAGACCGACGAGAAAACCGCCAAGGACCTGCTCGAGCAGGTAGCCCCGGCCAACCCGGCGTCCTGGGTCAGCCTGGCGCAACTGATGTACGACTTCCCCGAGCTGGGCGATACCGACCAGCTGATGGCCTACATCGACAAGGGCCGCGAAGCCGAACAGCCACGCGCCGAACTGTTGCTGGGCCGCCTGTACTACGAAGGCAAGACCGTGCCTGCGGACGCGGCCAAAGCCGAACAACACCTGCAGGCTGCCGCCGACGCCGGCGAAGTCAGCGCCCATTACTACCTGGGCCAGCTGTACCGCCGCGGCTACCTGGGCAACGTCGAGCCACAAAAGGCCGTCGACCACCTGCTGGCCGCCGCCCGTGGTGGGCAGAACAGCGCCGACTATGCCCTGGCCCAGCTGTTCAGCGAAGGCCACGGCATTCGCCCGCAACCGGGCAACGCCTGGGTATTCGCCCAGCTGGCCCAGGCCAACCCGTCGCCGCAGTCCGCTGAATTGCTGCAGCAACTCGACCAGCAACTTACGCCTGACCAGCGCAGCCAGGCCCAGCAACTGCTGGCACAAGAAAAGCAGGCGCGCGGCAGCATGGCGCAAGGTGCCAACAGCACCCTGGCCATCGAAGCCCTGCAAGACGACGAAAAAGAAGTAACCGGTGAGGACTCGCTATGACGCTCAATCCCTTCGTGAAAGCTGGCATCGGCCTGAGCTTCGCCCTGCTGTGGTCCTGCCCGACCCTGGCGGAAATGACCGCTGAAAAGAACTTCGGCCTGGATGTGAAAATCACCGGCCAGTCGGAAGACGACCGTGACCTGGGCACCCGCTCCGGCGGCGACGTCAACGGCCTCGGTCTTGATCTGCGCCCTTGGGTATATGGAGAGCGTGGCAACTGGAGCGCCTATGCCATGGGCCAGGCCGTCACCGCGACCGACACCATCGAAACCGACACCCTGCGCCAGAACGACGACGGCACCAGCACCGACACCGCTGCCGACGGCCGTGAACAGGACAAGAGCTACCTGGCCATGCGCGAATTCTGGGTCGGCTACAGCGGCCTCACCGCCTACCCTGGCGAACAGCTGCGTTTCGGTCGCCAGCGCCTGCGCAGCGACGATGGCATGTGGCGTGACACCAACATCGAAGCGCTGAACTGGACCTTCGACACCACCCTGCTCAAGGCCGACCTGGGCGTGGCCCAGCGCTTCAGCGAATACCGCACCGACCTCACCGAGCTGGCCCCGGAAGACAAGGACCGCACGCACCTCTACGGCAACGTCGCCACGCAGTGGACCCCTGGCCACTGGGTCGGCGTACGCGCCCACCACACCCACGACGGCGGCAGCCTGAAGAACCCGGGCGAAACCGTCGATGCGCTGGACAAGACCCGCACCGGCGACCTCACCTGGCTGGGCCTGGAAGCCAACAGCGACGCCTACAACTGGCGCAACGACCACACCGTCAACTACTGGGGCAGCGTCACCTGGCTGACCGGTGATCGCGACACCCTCAGTAGCCAGGTGGTCGGTGACGAAACCGTGGCCACCGGCAAGCAGAGCGGTGATGTCAACGCCTGGGCCACCGACCTCGGCATCCGCCTGCGCCTCGACCCGCAATGGCAGGTCGGTGCGGCCTACGCCCGTGGCAGCGGCGGTGGTGGCGACGACGGTTCGAGCAACTACGAGCAGACCGGCCTCGAGAGCAACCGCTCCAACTACACCGGTACCCGTTCGCGCGTGCACCGCTTCGGTGAAGCCTTCCGCGGCGAGCTGGGCAACCTGCAGGCGGCCACCCTGTTCGCCTCCTGGCAGCTGCGCGACGACTACGACGCCAGCTTCATCTACCACAAGTTCTGGCGTGTCGATGGCAACCAGAACATCGGTTCCAGCGGCATCAACGCGGTGGTCAACGACAACGGTGTGAACCGCCCGCTGGTCGATGGCGAAAAAGACCTTGGCCAGGAAATGGACGTGGTCGTGACCAAGTACTTCAAGCAAGGCCTGCTGCCGGCTTCGATGAGCCAGGCCATCGACGAGCCATCTGCCCTGGTGCGCCTGCGCGCCGGCGTGTTCAAGCCGGGCGATGCCTACGGCAAGGAAGCGGACTCGTACATGCACCGCGCCTTCGTCGATGTGATCTGGCGCTTCTGAGGCCGGTAGAGGACTTACCGTTATGAACCTTCACCCGCACTTACGTCACAGCCTGTTGGCCAGCGCCTTGCTGCTGGCCAGCGGCCTGGTGGCTGCCGCAGAGCCCCAGGTGATCGCCAAGGAACTGCAGCAGGCCAAGACCTACACGGTCTCCAGCGCGCCGATCGAGCCGCTGCACATGGACCCGCCGAAGCTGCCCGACCTGACCGGCTACACCGCCGAAGCGGTGCAGAAGAAAATCGACCGCCGCCACAAGGGCAAGGTCAGCCTGCGCCGCATGTTCCAGGAGGATACCCTCAAGGAATTCGTCGGCGGCGACAACAAGGCGGCCGAGTGGGTCCAGCGCCAGCATGGCATTCCGCAGGCGATCTTCGTCGATGACGGCCATGTCGACCTGGTCGAGCTGAGCAAGAAGGTACCCAAGCAGTACCTCAGCGAAGTCGAGCCGGGTGTGTACCTGGCGCGCCTGCCGATCGTGGTCGGGCAGAAGGGCATCCTCGAGATCGACGGCAAGGTCAAGCAGCTGCGCCTGTCCCAGGAAGGCGGTTCGTTCCTGGTCAACGACGGCAAGCTGTTCGTCACCGACACCCAGGTGACCGGCTGGCGGGAAAAGGAAAACGGCCCGGCGATCTTCCGCTCGCCCAAGGAATTCCGCCCGTTCCTGCTGTCGTGGGGCGGCACCGAGACCTACATCGTCAATACGAAAATGGCCAGCTTCGGCTACGCCAAGTCCAAGTCGTACGGAGTGAGCATCTCGCAGTACACGCCGAACATGGCCAAGCGCATGGGCCGCCCGGAACCCACCGGCTGGATCATCGGCTCCGAGTTCAGCGACATGTGGTACGGCTTCTACTGCTACGAGACCCAGGACTTCGTGGTCAAGGACAGCACCTACCGCGACAACATCGTCTACGGCATCGACCCGCACGACCGCTCGCACCGGCTGATCATCGCCGGCAACACGGTGTACGGCACCAAGAAGAAGCACGGCATCATCGTTTCGCGTGAGGTCAACGACAGCTGGATCATCAACAACAAGAGCTTCGACAACAAGCTCTCGGGCGTGGTGATCGACCGTAACAGCGTCAACAACCTGATTGCCTACAACGAGATCTACCGCAACCACACCGACGGCATCACCCTGTACGAAAGTGGCGACAACCTGATCTGGGGCAACAAGCTGATCAACAACCGCCGCCACGGCATCCGCGTGCGTAACAGCGTGAACATCCGCCTGTACGAAAACGTCGCCATGGCCAACGGCCTGGTTGGCGTATACGGCCACATCAAGGACCTGTCCAACACCGACCGCGACATCGCCCTCGACCCGTTCGACACCAAGGTGTCGCTGATCCTGGTCGGTGGCGAACTGGCGGCCAACGGCTCCGGGCCACTGTCGATCGACTCGCCGCTGTCGGTCGAGCTGTACAAGGTGTCCATGCTCGCCCCGCGCAAGGCCAGCGGCATCAGCCTCAACGGCGTACTGGGCGAACGCCAGGACGAAATCCTCGACCTGCTGGTACGCCAGCAAAAGGCTGTGCTGATCGACCCGGTCGAACGCCAGACCGAAATGATCGATTAAGGAAGCCCAGACCATGACTCCACATCTGATGAAACTGCTGGGCCTGTCCGCTGCCCTCCTGGCGATCAGCCAGGGCGTGCGCGCCGAAGACGTCAAGGCCCCTACCTTCAGCGCCGAGCCTTGCTGCCAGCTGTGCCCTGAAGCGCATGACGCCAGCCGCTACACCACCCGTTACCAGCAGAACTTCACCACGCTGGTGCAGGCCCAGGGCGACTGGCTGTTCCGTACCCGCGAAGACCTGCGCACCGAGTTCAATACCACCCCGGCCGGCTACAAGCGCCTGCAGCAAGTGCACGACGCGTTCAAGAAGCGCGGCGTGGAACTGGTGGTGGTGTACCAACCGACCCGTGGCCTGGTGAACCGCAACATGCTCAACCCGGCGGAAAAGGCTGCCTTCGACTACCAGAAGGCCCTGGGCAACTACCAGGCCATGCTCAAGCGCTTTGCCAGCATGGGCTACAACGTGCCTGACCTGTCGCCGCTGACCAACGAACAGCTGGCCGCTGCCGACCAGGGCAAGGACTTCTACTTCCGTGGCGACCAGCACTGGACGCCTTACGGCGCCGAGCGCGCGGCCAAGATCGTGGCCGATACCGTGCACAAGATGCCGGCTTTCGAAGGCATCCCGCGCAAGGAATTCGAAACGAAAAAGTCCGGGCGCATGGGCAAGACCGGCACCCTGCATAACGTGGCCGGCCAGCTGTGCGGCACCAGCTACGCCGTCCAGTACATGGACCAGTTCGCCACCGAGCCGAAAGGCTCCACCGGCGGCGGCGACGACCTGTTCGGTGACGGCGGCAACGCGCAGATCACCCTGGTCGGCACCAGCCACAGTGGCAAGAACTACAACTTCTCCGGCTTCCTCGAGCAGTACATCGGCGCCGACGTGCTCAACGTGGCCTTCCCTGGCGGTGGCCTGGAAGGTTCGATGATCCAGTACCTGGGTAGCGAGGAATTCCAGAAGAACCCGCCGAAGATCCTGATCTGGGAATTCTCCCCGCTGTATCGCCTGGACCAGGAAACCATCTGGCGGCAAATCCTTGGCCTGCTCGACGACGGCTGCGATGACCGCCCAGCCCTGATGAGCGCCAGCGCCACCCTCAAGCCCGGCAAGAACGAGCTGATGGTCAACGGCAAGGGCGGCGTGATCAAAGACCTGATCAACCGCAACATGCAGATGGACGTCAAGTTCGAAGACCCGTCGGTGAAGGTGCTGCAGGCCACCCTCTGGTACCTCAACGGCCGCCACGAGGACATCAAGCTGGAAAAACCGGAAACCTCCGACACCGACGGCCGCTTCGTCTTCCAGATGCGCGAAGACGAGGACTGGGCCAGCCAGAGCCTGCTGGCGTTCGAGGTGCAGGGGCCGGAAAGCGGTACCCAGAAGGTCGAAGCCAAGCTCTGCAAACGCAACAACTTCGCCGTGCCCGCGCAGACCGCGCAGGCCGGCCAGTGAGGCGACCATGATCCCGTTCAAGCGAATTTCCCGCCCCGCCCTGCTTGCCCTGGCGTTGTGTGGCGGTGCCGCGCACGCCGCGCTGGTACCGCCCCAGGGTTACTACGAGGGGATCGAAAAGCTCAAGACCGGCGACGGCAACTTCCGCTGCGAGGCTGCCCCCAAGCCATACACCGGTGCCCTGCAGTTCCGCAGCAAGTACGAAGGCTCGGACAAGGCGCGGGCAACGCTCAATGCCGACTCGGAAAAGGCCTTTCGCAAGTCCACCGAAGACATCACCACCCTTGAGAAAGGCGTGAGCAAGATGATCGGCCAGTACATGCGTGACGGCCGCCCGGCGCAGCTCGACTGCACCTTGGCCTGGCTGGGCGAATGGGCCCGCGCCGATGCGCTGATGTCCACCGACTACAACCACACCGGCAAGTCGATGCGCAAATGGGCGCTGGGCAGCATGAGTGGTTCGTGGCTGCGCCTGAAGTTCTCCAATTCGCAGCCGCTGGCCGCGCACCAGGCCGAGGCCGAGCTGATCGAAAAATGGTTCGCCCGCCTGGCCGAGCAGACCGTGCGCGACTGGAGCGACCTGCCACTGGAGAAGATCAACAACCACAGCTACTGGGCAGCCTGGGCGGTAATGGCCAGCGCCGTGGCCACCGACCGTCGCGACCTGTTCGACTGGGCCGTGAAGGAATACCGGGTTGGCGCCAACCAGGTCGACGAGCAGGGCTTCCTGCCCAACGAACTGAAGCGCAAGCAACGCGCCCTGGCTTACCACAACTACGCCCTGCCGCCGCTGGCGATGATCGCCAGCTTCGCCCAGGTCAATGGCGTGGATGTGCGCGGCGAGAACAACAACGCCCTGCAGCGCCTGGCGCAGCGGGTGCTGAACGGGTCGAAGGACCCCAGCGAGTTCAAGGCCCGCAATGGCGAGAAACAGGACATGAAAGACCTGAAGATCGACAGCAAGTACTCATGGATGGAGCCCTACTGCAGCCTGTATGCGTGCAGTGGCGACACCCTGCAACGCAAGCGCGGTATGCAGCCGTTCAACAGCTTCCGGCTGGGCGGCGACCTGACCCGGGTCTACGACCCGAGCGCAGAGAGCAAGAAATGAGTTGAACCCCTTCTGGGGTCGGAACCTGTGGGAGCGGGCATGCCCGCGAAGAAGGCACCGCGGTGCATGGCAAGGGCTTCGCCCTTGTTCGCGGGCATGCCCGCTCCCACAGGTACCAAGGCTTCCCCCACTTTTTGAGTGGGGGGTTTGGGGGGCGCTTTGCCCCGGATGCTGTGAACAAAAAGGAGAACCGGGATGGTCTTCTCGTCCAACGTGTTCCTGTTCCTGTTCTTGCCGATCTTCCTCGGCCTGTACTACTTGAGCGGGCAACGTTATCGCAACCTGCTGCTGCTGGTCGCCAGCTACATCTTCTACGCCTGGTGGCGGGTGGACTTCCTGGCCCTGTTCGCCGGGGTCACCCTGTGGAACTACTGGATCGGCCTGAAAGTCGGCGCCGCCGGTGTGCGCACCAAGCCCGCGCAGCGCTGGCTGCTGCTCGGCGTCGGTGTCGACCTGGCGATCCTCGGCTACTTCAAGTACGCCAACTTCGGCGTCGACAGCCTCAACGCGATCATCTCCTCGTTCGGCCTGGAGCCGTTCATCCTCACCCACGTGCTGCTGCCGATCGGTATCTCGTTCTACATCTTCGAGTCGATCAGCTACATCATCGACGTGTACCGCGGCGACACCCCGGCCACCCGCAACCTGATCGACTTCGCGGCGTTCGTGGCGATCTTCCCGCACCTGATCGCCGGCCCCGTGCTGCGCTTCAAGGACCTGGTCGACCAGTTCAACAACCGCACCCACACCCTGGACAAGTTCTCCGAAGGCTGCACCCGCTTCATGCAGGGCTTCATCAAGAAAGTGTTCATCGCCGATACCCTGGCGGTAGTGGCCGACCACTGCTTCGCCCTGCAGAACCCGACCACCGGCGATGCCTGGCTCGGCGCCCTGGCCTACACCGCGCAGCTGTACTTCGACTTCAGCGGCTACAGCGACATGGCCATCGGCCTGGGCCTGATGATGGGCTTCCGCTTCATGGAGAACTTCAAGCAGCCGTACATCAGCCAGTCGATCACCGAGTTCTGGCGGCGCTGGCACATCAGCCTGTCGACCTGGCTGCGCGACTACCTGTACATCACCCTGGGCGGTAACCGCAAAGGCACCTTCAACACCTACCGCAACCTGTTCCTGACCATGCTGCTGGGCGGCCTGTGGCATGGCGCCAACTTCACCTACATCATCTGGGGTGCCTGGCACGGCATGTGGCTGGCCATCGAGCGCGCGCTGGGCATCGACACCAACCCGCAGCGTTTCAACCCGGTGAAGTGGGCATTCACCTTCCTGCTGGTGGTGGTCGGCTGGGTGATCTTCCGTGCCGAGAACCTGGAGGTGGCCGGTCGCATGTACGGCGCCATGTTCAGCTTCGGCGACTGGCAGCTGTCGGAACTCAACCGTGCCCAGCTCACCGGCCTGCAGGTAGCCACCCTGGTGGTCGCCTACATCACCCTGGCGTTCTTCGGCCTGCGCGACTTCTACCGCAACGCCAGGCCAACGCCCAAGGCCACCCCGGTGGAGGTCAACAGCGACGGTTCGATCGGCCTGGACTGGACCCGGGTGATGACCCGCGCCCTGGTGCTGCTGCTGTTCGTGGCCTCGATCCTCAAGCTTTCGGCGCAGAGCTACTCGCCGTTCCTTTACTTCCAGTTCTGAGGTTGATGACATGACCCGGACATTACGCATTACCTATTCGCTGTCGTTCCTCGGCCTGCTGGTGGGCATGGGCGTCTGGTCCACCGGCGGCCTGCAAAGCTTCCAGCGTACCGAGCAGATGACCCTGCTCAACGGCAAGCTGGCCAAGGCCGCCGAGACCCACTACGACGAGCAGTTCCCGATCAAGCGCCTGGGTACCAACCTATGGGCGGCAATGGACTTCAAGCTGTTCAACGAAGGCCGCCCCGGCGTGGTGCTGGGCCGCGACCAGTGGCTGTTCAGTGACGAAGAGTTCAAGCCCACCGCCGGTGCCGAGCAGCTGATGCAGGAAAACCTGGCGCTGATCCGTGGCGTGCGCGACACCCTGCAGCAGCACGGCAGCCAGCTGGTGCTGGCGATCGTGCCGGCCAAGGCGCGGGTGTATGCCGAGTACCTGGGCAAGGAACTGCCGACCAGCCTGCATGACGACCTGTACAACCAGTTCCATGCCCAGGCACGCCAGGCCAACGTGTTCGCCCCGGACCTGATGGCACCCATGGAGCAGGCCAAGGCCCGCGGCCAGGTGTTCCTGCGCACCGACACCCACTGGACGCCGATGGGCGCCGAAGTGGCGGCGCAGGCACTGGCCGAAGCGGTAAACCGCCAGAGCCTGCTCAACGGCGACCCGCAGGCGTTCATCACCGAAGCCGGCAGCACCGCGCCATACAAGGGCGACCTGACCAACTTCCTGCCACTGGACCCGCTGTTCAGCAACCTGCTGCCGGCCCCGGACAACCTGCAGCAACGCACCACTCGCCCGGTCGAGGCCGAAGGTGAAGCCGGTGACGCACTGTTCGCCGACACGCAGATCCCGGTTGCGCTGGTGGGTACCAGCTACAGCGCCAACCCGCACTGGAACTTCCTCGGTGCGCTGCAGCAGGCCCTGCGCAGCGACGTGGCCAACTACGCCGAAGACGGCCATGGCCCGCTACTGCCGATGCTCAAGTACCTGCAAAGCGATGCCTTCAAGAACGCCGCACCCCAGGTGGTGGTGTGGGAATTCCCAGAACGTTATCTGCCAATGAAGAACGACCTCAGCAGCTTCGATCCACAGTGGATCGCCCAGCTGAAGAACACCCGTAAATCCGAAGAAAACCTGGCTTTGTCGTCCACCCGGACTAACCACTAATCAGAGGAACATACATATGACTACCAAGACTTCCATTGCCAAAGCCCTCACCCTCGCAGCCGGCCTGTCCCTGGCCTCCATGCAGGCCTTCGCCGGTGCCGACGCCGCGCTGTATGGCCCGAGCGCACCGAAAGGCTCGACCTTCGTACGCCTGTACAACGCCTCCGGCGCACCGGCTGCAGCCTCGGTCGGCAACACCCAGATCAAGCAGGTTGGCGCCCAGGCCAGCAGCGACTTCAGCTTCCTGCCAGGGGGTGACTACACCGCCCAGGTCGGCGGCAAGAGCGTGCCGGTCAAGCTGGCTGCGGACAAGTACTACACCCTGGTCAACAGCGCCAGCGGCAACCCGCAGCTGATCGAAGAGCCGCCGTTCAAGAACAAGCAGAAAGCCCTGGTTCGCGTGCAGAACCTGAGTGACCAGCAACTGACCCTGAAGACCGCCGACGGCAAGACCGAAGTGGTCAAGCCGGTGGCCGCCAACGGCCGTGGCGAACGCGAAATCAACCCGGTCAAGGTCAACCTGGCGCTGTACCAAGGAGACAAGAAAGTGGGTGACGTCAAACCCGTCGCCCTGGAGCGCGGCGAAGCCGCAGTGCTGTACGTAACGGGTTCCGGCAACGCCTTGTCGCCGGTGTGGGTAACTCGCCCCGTGGCTAGCAACTGATTCCCCTGCCTCTCAACGACTATTGGAGAAACATGATGATCCCGGTAATTCTTTCTGGTGGTAGCGGTTCCCGTCTGTGGCCTCTGTCGCGCAAGCAGTTCCCCAAGCAGTTCCTGGCCCTGACCAGTGAACACACCCTGTTCCAGCAAACCCTCGAGCGCCTGGTGTTCGAAGGCATGGACACACCGATCGTGGTCTGCAACAAGGACCACAAGTTCATCGTCCAGGAGCAACTGGCCGCGCTGAAGCTGGAAACCCAAGGCATCCTGATGGAACCGTTCGGCCGCAACACCGCGCCGGCCGTGGCCATGGCTGCCATGAAACTGGTCAACGAAGGCCGCGACGAGCTGATGCTGGTGCTGCCCGCCGACCACGTGATCGAGGACCAGAAGGCCCTGCAACGCGCCCTGGCCCTGGCCACCGTGGCTGCCGAGCGTGGCGAGATGGTGCTGTTCGGCGTGCCGGCGACCAAGCCGGAAACCGGCTACGGCTATATCCGCTCCAGCCAGGACGCCCTGCTGCCTGAAGGCGTGGCGCGCGTGGCGCAGTTCGTCGAGAAGCCCGACGAAAAACGCGCCGCCGAGTTCGTCCAGGCCGGCGGTTACTTCTGGAACAGCGGCATGTTCCTGTTCCGTGCCAGCCGCTTCCTCGAAGAACTGAAAAAGCACGACGGCGACATCTACGACACCTGCGTGCTGGCCCTGGAGCGCAGCCAGGAAGACGGTGATGTGCTGAGCATCGACGAAGCCACCTTCGCCTGCTGCCCGGACAACTCCATTGACTACGCGGTGATGGAAAAGACCCAGCGCGCCTGCGTGGTGCCGATGTCGGCCGGCTGGAGCGACGTGGGCTGCTGGTCGTCGCTGTGGGAAGTGCACGAGAAGGACGACAACGGCAACGTCACCAAGGGCGACGTGGTGGTGCAGGACAGCCACAACTGCATGATCCACGGCAACGGCAAGCTGGTGTCGGTGATCGGCCTGGAGAACATCGTGGTGGTCGAGACCAAGGACGCCATGATGATTGCCCACAAGGACAAGGTCCAGGGCGTCAAGCAGATGGTCAAGACCCTCGACGAGCAGGGCCGCAGCGAAACCCAGAACCACCTGGAAGTGTATCGCCCGTGGGGCTCGTACGACTCGGTGGACATGGGTGGCCGCTTCCAGGTCAAGCACATCACCGTCAAGCCGGGCGCCAGCCTGTCGCTGCAGATGCACCACCACCGTGCCGAGCACTGGATCGTGGTGTCCGGCACCGCCGAGGTGACCTGTGACGAGAACGTGTTCCTGCTGACCGAGAACCAGTCCACCTACATCCCGATCGCCTCGGTGCACCGCCTGCGCAACCCGGGCAAGATCCCGCTGGAGATCATCGAAGTGCAGTCCGGCAGCTACCTGGGCGAGGATGACATCGAGCGCTTCGAGGATGTGTATGGGCGTACCTCTACACCGATCGAGCGTGGTGTTTCGGTGAAGACCATCGCGCAGTAATGCAACCCCTGGGGCCGCTTTGCGGCCCCGCTTTTTGAGCCACTCCCCATTTCGGGCTACGATGGTCAGACCCCGCGCAACCAAGGTCTGCCCGCCCCATGATCATCGGTGCCTTCCTCATCCTCACCTGGCTGGTGCTGCTGTTGCGCTACCCGGCCAAGGCCCTGCCGATCTCGCTGGCTGCCGTTTGTGGCCTGGGCCTGGTGGCCCTGTTCGTCGTGTGGCAGGACACCCGCGAAACCTCGCAACTGGCCCGCCTGGACCTGCGCCTGACCTACGCCCCCGAACACTGCCCCGCCGACCGCGCCCTGCAGGTGCGCATGAAGAACGGCAACGACGTGCCGCTGACCGAGCTGCGCTGGCGAGTGGCTGCTTACGCTCCGGGCGATACCGTGAACCTGGCGGAGAACACCTACAACGCCCCGCGCTACCGTGGGCCGGGTGAACTGCAGCCAGGGGTCGAGTGGAAAGACTGCCTGCCACTGCCGCCACTGCGTTCCGGGTACAGGCCGCAGACCCTGGAGTTTCGGGCAGAGCATCTGCAAGGTACGTTTGCCAACTAATGTATCGCCTGTGCCGGCCTCTTCGCGGGTAAACCCGCTCCCACAGGGACTACACAGGTCTCAAATTCTGTGAGGTACCTGTGGGAGCGGGTTTACCCGCGAAGAGGCCGGCACAGGAAAAACCAATCCTCCCTGACAACAGGCCCCAACCATGCCCACCGTCCTGATCACCGGTTGTTCCAGCGGCATCGGCCGCGCCCTGGCCGACGCCTTCCGCGATGCCGGCCACCACGTCTGGGCCACCGCCCGCAAACCTGAGGATGTCGAGCAACTGAACGCCGCCGGCTTCACCGCCCGGCAACTTGATGTGAACGACAGCGAGGCGCTGGCCCGCCTGGCCGAGGAACTGGTAAACCTCGATATCCTGATCAACAACGCCGGCTACGGCGCCATGGGCCCGCTGCTCGATGGCGGTGTGGATGCCCTGCGCCAGCAGTTCGAAACCAACGTATTCGCCGTGGTCGGCGTTACCCGCGCATTGTTCCCACAGCTACGCCGCTCACGGGGCCTGGTGGTGAACATCGGCAGCGTATCAGGCGTGCTGGTCACGCCGTTCGCCGGCGCCTACTGCGCCTCGAAAGCAGCCGTGCATGCCCTGAGCGATGCCTTGCGCCTGGAACTGGCGCCGTTTGGTGTGCAGGTGATGGAAGTGCAGCCAGGAGCGATTGCCTCGCAGTTCGCCAGCAATGCCCAGCGCCAGGCCGAGCAGGTGCTGGCGACGGATTCGGCGTGGTGGCCGTTGCGCGAGCATGTGCAGGCACGGGCGCGAGCTTCGCAGGACAAGCCGACCTCGGCGGCGGTGTTTGCCCAGGGCGTGTTGGCAGCGGTCGGGAAGTCGCCGGTGCCAGCGGTGGTGCGGTTGGGGAACGGCAGTACGGCGTTGCCGTTGATGGCCCGGTTACTGCCGCGGCGGGTGCTGGATTGGGCGTTGCGCAAGCGGTTTGGCCTGCTGCGCCCGCTCTGATTGATTGGTTGTCTGTGCTGGCCTCTTCGCGGGTAAACCCGCTCCCACAGGTACCCCACAGAATTTGAGTCCTGTGCGATCCCTGTGGGAGCGGGTTTACCCGCGAAGAGGCCGGTACAGGCAGTAACGAATCAGGCAATGGAACGCAGCACCCCGCCATCCACTCGCAAGGCAGCCCCAGTAGTGGCACTGGCCTGCATCGATGCCAGGTACACCACCATGTTCGCCACCTCCTCCACCGTCGCCAGCCGCTTGATCAGCGAGGTCGGCCGGTGCTCAGCCAGGAAGTTGGCTTCCAGCTCTTCAGTCGATACCCCCTGCTCCTCGGCCAGCTTGGCAAAGAAGTCGCCCACACCTTCCGAACGCGTAGGCCCAGGCAGCACCGAATTCACCGTCACCCCGGTGCCGGCCAGGGTCTCGGCCAGCCCGCGCGACACCGCCAGCAACGCAGTCTTGGTCATGCCGTAATGAATCATCTCGGTCGGGATCTGCAGCGCCGACTCACTGGACAGAAACACCACCCGCCCCCATTTGCGCTCGGCCATGCCTTGGGCATAGTGGCGCGACAGGCGAACGGCGCTGAGCACATTGACGTCGAAGAAACGCTGCCAGTCCTCATCCGCGATCTCGAAGAACGGCTTGGGCTCGAAGATGCCCAGGTTGTTGACCAGGATGTCGGTGTGCGGCACCTGGTTGAACAACTTCTGCGCACCGGCCTGGGTGCCCAGGTCGGCAGCGATGCCGATGATGCGCGCCTGCGGCAGGCGTTCGCGCACAACTTTGAGGGCTTCGTCGACCCGAGCCTGGGTGCGACCGTTGAGGACCACTTCGGCCCCCGCCTCGGCCAGGCCAATGGCGATGGACAGGCCGATGCCCGCGGTGGAGCCGCTGACGATGGCGCGCTTGCCGTTCAGGGAAATGTGCATCTGTGCCTCCTCGGTAATCAGGACAATTGCCGGGGCTGCTTTGCAGCCCATCGCGACACAAGGCCGCTCCTACATGCGGACGCGATCTCCTGTAGGAGCGGCCTTGTGTCGCGATGGGCCGCAAAGCGGCCCCAAAAAAATCACACTTTCTTCACAGGCTGCTCATCAAACGCCTGCCAGCCACCACCCAGGGCCTTGTACAGCCCCACCAACGCCTGCGACACCGCCGCCGAACTGTCGATCCACTGCTCCTCGCTGGCCAGCAAGGCACCCTGCACAGTCAGCACATTGAGAAAGTCCACCGCCCCTTCCACATACTGGCGCTGGGCAGTTTCCAGGGCGATGCGGTTCTGCCGCACCGCCTCGGCCAGGTGGTCGCGGCGCAGCTGGCTGGCGTTGTACAGGCGTAGCACATCGTCGATTTCATGCCAGGCACCCAGCACCACCTTGCGGTAGTTCAGCGCCGCTTCCTGCTGCTGCGCCTCGCGCAGTTCCAGGGTGCCCTTGAGCCGGCCACCCTCGAAGATCGGCAGCGACAGCTGCGGCCCGAAGGCGAACCGGCGTGAATCCCAGGCGCCGAAATCGGACAGCTGCATGGCCTGGAACCCGACACTGCCCGACAGCCGGATGCTGGGGTAGAAGTCGGCCTTGGCCACGCCAATGCTGGCAGTGGCGGCATGCAGGCGGGCCTCGGCCTGGCGAATGTCCGGGCGGCGCTCGGCCAGTTCGGACGGCAGGCCAATGGCGAACTTCTGCTGCGGCGCAGGCAGTTCGCCGCCCTGCAGCAACTCGGCCTGCAGGCTGCGCGGCGGTTCGGCGGCGAGCAGGCTGAGAGCGTTGATCAGGTCATCGCGCCGCGCTTCCAGGCTTGGCAGGCGCGACTCGATCGAGGCGACCTGTGCACTGGCCTGGGCCACATCCAGGCGCGTGGCGACACCTTCGGCCTGGCGGTTTTCGGACAACTTCAGACTGTGCTGGGCGACCTTGAGGTTGTCGCGGGTCACATCGATGGTGTGCTGCACGGCGCGCAGCTGGATGTAGTTGCCGGCGGTTTCCGAAAGCAATGCCAGCAGCACGCCGCGGCGGTCGTTCTCGGCCACTTCGACCGTGGCATCGGCAGCCTCGACCTGGCGCCGCACACGGCCCCACAGGTCCAGCTCCCAACCGGCCACCAGGTCGCCCTGCCAGAGGTTGAAGGCTTCCTTGCCCGCCTTGCCGGACGGGTCACTCAGGCCTTCGGCACTGTTGCGCGAGCGGCTGTAGCCAGCGTTCACGTCCACCGACGGTACTTCGTCGGCAGCCACGGTGCTGCGCAGGGCGCGGCTTTGCAGCAGGCGGGCACTGGCCATCTGCAGGTCGAGGTTGCGCTCGGCAACACGCTGGATCAAGGCACTCAGGCGGGCATCGTGGAAGCTCTCCCACCAGCGCAGTTCCAGCGGTTCGGCCTGCGGCTGGCTGGCCGCCGCCTCACCTTGCAGCGGCGCCCACTGTTGCGGTGCCTGGCTGTCAGGGCGCTGGAAGTCCGGCCCCAGGGTGCAGCCAGCCATCAATACGGCCAGCAGCAACGGGCTCAAGCGTAATGCCGGTTTCATCGTGCGCTTACCTCTTTGCCGTCCAGCTTGTCGCCACGGGTGTCGATGGTCGCTTCCACCGACATGCCCACGCGCAGGCGGGCAAGCAGCGGCTGGCCGTCATCGAAAACGATCTTCACCGGGATGCGCTGCACCACCTTGGTGAAGTTGCCGGTAGCGTTGTCCGGCTTGACCGCGGCGAAGGTCACGCCGGTGGCCGGGGCGATGCTTTCCACATGGCCTTGCAGCTTCTCACCGGCAAAGGTGTCGACGCTGATGCTCACGGCCTGGCCAGGCTGTACGTGGGTCAGCTGGGTTTCCTGGAAGTTGCCGACCACGTAGGCCTGCTGCAACGGCACCACCGACAGCAGGCGGGCTCCCGGGTTGACGTAGGCACCGACACGCAAGGCGCGCTCGCCGACCATGCCGTCCACCGGCGCGGTGATGCGGGTGTAGGACAGATCGAGCTGGGCCTTTTCCAGCCCTGCCTCGGCCCGCTTCAGTTGGCCGTCGGCACTGGCTACCTGAGCGGTAAGGATATCCACCTGCTTGCGCGCCGCTACCAGCGCCGCCTGGGCATTGGCCAGGCGTGCGCGGGCCTGGTCGACCCCGCTGCGCGCCTGCTGGGCGTTCTGCACGGTGCCGGCACCCTGCTCGGCCAGGCGGCTGTAGCGGTTGACCTCATGGTCGGCGAACGCAGCTTCGGCCTGGGCCGCTTTCACTGCGGCCTCAGCCTGGGCAATCAGCGACGCCTGGCGCTCGAGGGTGGCACGGGCATCGGCGCTTTGCGCCTGGGCCACCAGCAACTGCGCCTGCGCGGCATCCAGCGCGGCCTGGTAGTCACGGGCATCGATGGTCGCCAGCAACTGGCCGGCCTTGACCTGCTGGTTGTCCTCCACCAGCACCTCCTTGATGAAGCCGGCGATCTTCGGCGCGACCACGGTGTAGTCGGCGATCACATAGGCATCATTGGTGCTCTGGCGGTGGTCACTGCCGAACATCCAGGGGCCAGCGATGCCGGCCAGGACGGCCACGGCAAGCACCGAGCCGATGAACAGGGTTTTGCGGTTGTTGGTCATTTCAGTGGTTCTCGAATTCATCCAGGGTTCAGGCCACCGCGCGCGGCGGATAGACCCGGGTAGGCACGAAAGGAATCAGGCAGATCAGGGCCACGGCAATGCAGGCCATGACCAGGTAGAGGTCGGCCGAGGTCAGCACCAGCGCCTGGTCGTGGATGCGCCTGGCCAAGCCGGCTGCGTTACCGTCGACCAGCGGGGCGTTGCCCAGGCTGTCCACCAGGTGGTTGGAATGGAAGTGCCGGCGCAGGGTGCCAAGGGCGTCCAGCAGGCCACCGGCGATAACCGCGGCCAGGCCCTTGACGGTATTGAACCAGCTGGAGGCGAACGGGCCTTCCTGCGGGGTCATGCCGTTGGTGGACAGCATCAGCAGCGGCAGCACTGCCATTGGCTGGCCGAACACCTGCAGCAGGTAGAACGGGTAGAAGTCGCCACGGATCCACTCGCTGGTCAGCAGGCTGCTGCCGACACAGGACACCGCCAGCATCGCCAGGCCGATGCCCAGCACCCAACGGCAGTCCACCGCGCGGATGTTGCACAGCGCCGCCGTCAGTGGCAGGGCGATCAGCTGCGGCATGGCCACCAGCATCATCAGCGGGCTGGTCTGCGCCGGGCGGTAGCCCTGGATCTGCGCCAGGTAGGCCGACGGAATGCTACCAACACCCGAGAGCACGATCAGCACACCGGCCAGGGTCACCAGGGCGAAACTCAGGTTGCGCCGTGACAGCATGCGCAACTGGAAGAACGGCAGCGGCTCGGACCATTCGTTGTACATGAACAGCACCAGCAACAGCAGGCCACCGCCGAGCAGCCAGCAGATCAGCGGCGAATCGAACCAGCCCCAGCGGTCACCCAGCGACAGGCCCAGCACGATGCAGCTGATGGCGGGCAGGCCGAGCAGCACGCCGCGCCAGTCGAACTGCTTGAAGCGCTCCAGGCGCAGTGGGTCCTGCGGCAGGCCCCAACCGACGCAGAACATGGCCAGCAGCGAGGGCAGGATGATCTGCCAGAACGCCCACTGCCAACCGACATATTCGGTCCACAGCCCTGCCAGCGGCGTGCCGAGGTTGGGGCCGAAGGTGGCGGTGAGGGCATAGCAGGCCAGGCCATAGACCTTGATGCCCGGTGGCAGGAAGCGCAGGGCCACGCTCATCAACATCGGCGGCAAGGCGCCAGAGGCGAAGCCCTGGAGCACACGCAGCAGCATCAGGCTGTGCAGGTTGGGGGCGAACGGTTGCAGCAGGCCGAGCACGGCGAACAGGCCGATGGCGCTCATCGTGAAGCGCCGCAGCGAGAACGTGGTGGCCAGCCATGGCGCGAAGGCCATGGCCGAGACCGAGGCGGCGCTGTAGACCGCCAGCAGCCAGGCGCCTTCGTCGGCACCGATGCCCATGGCCCCACGGATATCGGCCAGGGAGATCTTGGTCACCGACTCGTTGAGGCCCGCGCACAACACGGCCAGCAGCACACCGAACAGACCGACCACTACCTGCAGGCCGAACGCAGTCTGCGCAGGCGCGGCCGGCGCGGGGGCGGCGGCAATCGCGGCAGACGGGGCGGACAGGGAACTCATGGGCAGACATCTCCAGCAACAAATTTGCGACTGGAGCAAGTCTAAGAAGGTCGAATGCTGACGAAAACTGACTTATCGGTAGGTTTATGTTGCGTCAGGCGCAATCCACTTCGAAACCGAGTCGCCTGCTTCGCGGGCGCGCCCGCTCCCACAGAAAAATCACAGGGCCTGAGGGCTGTGGTGTACCTGTGGGAGCGGGCATGCCCGCGAAGAAGCCAACCCGGAATCAAGGGTCGACACTGCAGCAAGCCTTCAGGGTCTGCCGCAACCACCGATGTGCCGGGTCATTGTGAAACCGTGGGTGCCATGCCTGCAGCACGGTCACTCGCTCCAGCGGCACCGGAATCTCGAACGAGCGCAGCGGCAGCCCGAGCTTGTGCACGCTGTTGAGGATGTTGGCCGGCATCGGCAGGATCAGGTCGGAATCCGGCAGCGAGAACAGCGCCGAGTGAAAACTCGGGGTAATCAGCGCCACCCGCCGCTGCACCTTGAAGTTGGCCAGTTCCACATCGATCGGCCCATTGGCTCGCCCACGGCGGGACACGCTGATCTGTGGATAACTGGCAAAACTGTGCGCCGTGATCGGCTGCTCGAAAATCGGGTGGTCGCGCCGTGCCAGGCCCACGTAGTAGGTCTGGAACAGGCTCTGCACCTTGATCTCCGGCCCCAGGTCCACGGTCGAGCTGATGATCAGGTCGGTACGCCCGTCGCGCAGCACGCTGTCATCATCGCCGCCGGGGCTTTCCGGCACGAAGCGCAGCACCGTGCGCGGTGCCTGTTCGTGCATGCGCCGCAGCAACTGGGCACCGTACAGGGCGATGAACAGGTCGTTGGTGCGGATGTTGAAGGCCCGGTCAAGCTTGGGCAGGTCGACCTCGTCGCCACTGCGGAACACCTCGCCGGCCTGCTCCACCAACGCCGCCACCTGCTCGCGCAGGGCCAGCGCCCGCGGCGTCGGCACCAGGCCGCGACCGGCGCGCACCAGGATCGGGTCACCCAACGCATCGCGGATACGCCCCAGGGTCCGGCTCATCGCCGCCGGGCTGAGGTTCATGCGCTGCGCCGCGCCGACCACGCTGCCCTCGTCGAGCAGGGCATCGAGGGCGACGAGCAGGTTCATGTCCGGGAGTTGCATGGCCGTTTTCCGTTACAGCTGTGGGGGATGGCGATGGTAGCAGGTTGCTGGATTGCACCAGACGCAATGCGCTCGTGCGTGGTGGGGCATTTATCCTGAGGGTGGATTGAGCCAAGAATGAGGAATGGCAGGTTCGGCCTCTTCGCGGGTAAACCCGCTCCCACAGTGACTGCACAGGCTTTGAATACTGTGGCGCACCTGTGGGAGCGGGTTTACCCGCGAAGAGGCCAGAACAGACAACCCCTTAGCCAGCCTGAAACAAGGATTCCACATGCCCAGCCCCGTCCTGATCGCCATCGACGCCTCCCCTGCATCCACCGCCCTGCTCACCCTCGCCCGCCGCTACTGCCGCCCCGGCGACCACGAACTGCATGTGCTGCTGGCCATCGACTCTACCTTCGCCGTCCACGACCAACCCGCGCCTTACACCGCAGAAGAACTGGAAGAATACCCTGCCGCCTGCGAAGAGCAGCACCAGGCCGACCAGGCCGTGGCCGAGGCGGTGCGCGAGTTGCAGCAAGCCGGCTTCGCCAGCCGGGGCTGCATGGTGGCCGGGCAGCCGGTCGAGGCGATCGTGGCCAAGGCGCAGGAACTGAATTGTGAACTGATCATCATGGGCCACCGCCACCTGTCGCGGCTGGGGCGGATGCTGGACCCGTCGATCAGCGCGAAGGTGATTGATCGAGTGAAGGTGCCAGTGTTGGTAGGGGCAGCGAGCTAACTGCACCGCTCCCACAGGATTTGCGCCAGCCCCAAGAGCAGCGCATCACTTGTGGGAGCGGGCAAGCCCGCGAAGAGGCCAGTAGCTGCACTACCTCACCCCGGATCATCCCTCGCTCGGCTTCACCACCACCGTACAAGTCGTCCCCGCCGCCAGCAAAAACCCGTCCGGCACTTCATCGATATGAATGCGCACCGGCACCCGCTGCGCCAGCCGCACCCAGTTGAAAGTCGGGTTCACATCGGCGATCAACTCGCGGCTCTGTGGGTTGTCGCGGTCGTAGATGCCGCGGGCGATGCTCTCCACATGGCCCTTGATGCGCTCGCCGCTCATCATCTGCAGCTCGGCCTGGTCACCCACCTTCACGTGCGGCAGCTTGGTCTCCTCGAAGAACCCGTATACCCAGAACGAGTTCTCGTCGACCACCGCCATCACCGCTTCACCGGTACGTGCATAGTCACCCTTGTGGATATTCAGGTTGGTCACGTAGCCGTCCACCGTGGCCACGATATGCGTGCGCTTGAGGTTCAGTTCGGCGGCGGCCAGTTCGGCAAGGGCCTGCTGGTAGTCCGCCTGGGCGGAGTTGGCGATGTTGCTGGCGTCGTCGCGGTTTTCCTTGGAGATCACCAGGTTGTCCATGTCGGCACGGCGCTTGGCGTTGACCTTGCGCATCTCCCAGGTGGCCTTGCGCGAAGCGACCAGCGCCTTGGCCTGGTCGACCGCCAGTTGGTAGTGCTCGGGGTCGATCTGGATCAGCAGGTCGCCCTTCTTCACCCGCTGGTTGTCCTTGACCGGCACGTCCACCACATAGCCAGGCACGTCGGCAGCGACGTTGATGATGTCGGCACGCACACGGCCGTCGCGGGTCCATGGCGTGGTCATGTAGTGCAGCCACAACTGGCGACCGATCACCACGGCAGCGGCAAGCACCAACAGGGTGGCGATCAGGCTGAAGAACTTTTTCATCGAAGGATTCTCACCAGTAGAGCGACAGCGCCAAAGCGCCGAACAGGCAGACGAACAGGCTCAGGCGCAGCAGCGCCGGGTGCCAGAAGAAGCGGTAGCCATCATGGCTGGCAATGAACCGGTCCAGGCCCCAGGCCAGGCCCAGGGCGAACAGGAACATCAAGGTCATGGTGGGCATGTACACGCCATGGAAAGCGATTTCACGGGGCATGGTTTCACGGAGCATCGTGCAGTCCTTTCGCCGGTGCCAACGGCGACTGTGGGTCGAGCAGGGAAGAACGGATGAAGTGCAGGTAGCTTTGCGCGCGGCGCAGCACCGAGGTGTCGAAGTGGCGGGCGAAGGGCTCGTCGGTGGCCTGCACGCGGGCGATGGCATGGTCCACCGCCACCAGCGCGCGTTCGTGGTTGCTGGCGCTGGGCTGCAGGAACAGCCGGGCCAGGGCACGGCCCATCACGCGGATCGCCTGGCGCCAGGGCTGCGACTCGGCGTAGGCCGGGTGCACCGGCGCACGGGCCTGTTCCTTGCGCAGCTCGATGATGGCGTGGCCGATTTCCAGCACGGTGAACATCCAGCCCATCAACTGGCTCTGTACCTGCGGCTTGCCGGCTGCCAGGCCATAGGCCTGGTGCAGCAGGTCACGGGTGCGGCTCTCGAAGGCGGTGCCGATGCCGCGCAGGCGGCCGCTGATGGCGAACAGCACCTGCTCGCGCAGTTCCTGCTCCAGGCGGCTCCACAGCCAGCGGCTGTTGGGCGGCAGGATGATCGCCCCGGCAGCGGCACAGACGAACATGCCGATGACCATGCCGATGTAGTCGTTGATGAAGGTGTATGGGTCATACACGGTGAGGTTGTTCGGCACCGAGCCGATGGCGAAGAACACCAGCAGGCCGATGCCGTAGCCGGCATAGGCCGGCCGTGACGAAAGGAACGCGCCCAGCACGAACACTGGTGCCAGGACCATGCACAGCAGCGGGAAACCGTCGATCCAGGGGAACACGAAGAAGGTTTCGAAGAAGCCGACGAAGGCACCAATCGCCGTGCCGCAGGCCATCTGGAACGACATGCGCTTGGGGTTCGGCGAGGCTGCCGACAGGCCCACGGTGACGGTGGCGATCAGGGTCATCATGGCGCCGCTGGGCCAGTCGCTGAACAGCCAGTAGCTGCCCAGCAGCAACAGCACCGCCGAGGCGCGCACACCGGCGGCCAACGATACCAGCCAGCTGGTCTGCGCCACGTAGGGCTCGTCCCACTGCTCGCGTTCGTGCCGGTGCGCGGCCAGCGAGGCGTGGGTTTCGGCGTAGCCGTACATCTCGTCGACGAAGCGGTAGAGCAGCTCGAAGGCGGTGTGGAAGTCGAGCAGGTCGGACTCGCTCGGCTCGGTTGCCAGGTACTCGGCGCGCAGGCCGCGCACCTGTGCCTGCAAGCCTTCCTTGTAGGCGGCCAGCTCCAGGGTCAGGCGCAGCGCATCGGCGTCGGTCAGCGCCCGGCCCACGTAGGGCTGCAACAGCTCCACCAGGGTGTTCAGGCCCGGCTCGATGGCGCCGACGATCTGCAGCGGGCCGCGGGCGCGCAGGCGCTCCAGCAACCGGTGCAGGGCATTGAAGCGTGTGGTGATGGCCATGAACTCGCTGTTCATGCGCACCAGGCGACCAGAGCGCCGGCGCATGTGCGGGTCTTCGAAGGCGGTGACGTTGCGCAGGCTCTCGAGGCCCACTGCTTCAGCGACGAAGCGCACGTTGCTGCTCTCGAAGCGGTCCCGCTGGCTTTCGCCGCGCAGGGCCTCGACCACCACCCCGGCGAACACGCCAAAGCGCTGGTACAGGGCGTTGCGCATGGCGGCACTGGCCGACTGCGGCAGGATCGCGGCGCTGACGAAGGTCGACACCAGAATGCCCAGGGCGATTTCCAGCACCCGCCATACCGCCGCCATGAACGCCTGGTCAGGGTGCTCCAGCACCGGCAGGCCGATCATCGCCGCGGTGTAGCCGGCCAGCACGAAGCCATAGGCGCGGAAGGTGCGGTAGCGCATGGCACCGGCCGAGCACAGGCCTACCCACAGGGCCAGGCTGGGCAGGAACAGCTCGGTGTTCTGCGGGAATATGGCGATCAGCGCCACCATCATCGCCGAGCCGGCCAGGGTGCCGAGCACCCGGTAGAAGCTCTTGGCGAACACATGCCCGCTTTGCGGCTGCATGACGATGAACACGGTGATCATCGCCGTGCGCGGTTGCGGCAACTCCAGGCGCATGGCCAGCCACAGGGTGATGAACGCAGCGGCCAGCACCTTGAAGATATACACCCAGGTCACCCCGTCGGTGCGCGCCCAGGCAAAGAAGCCCCGGCGCCATTCCAGGCTCTGCAGCCAGCGCACGGGCAAACTGGAAGTGCTCATTCGGCGTTATCCGGCTTCTTGTCGAAAATGGCCAGGGTGGCCGGGGTTTTCGGTGCGGCCTGGCGCTCCTCTTTCGGCACGTCCTGGCCAGCCTGCAAGCCGCCGCCCAGGGCAGTGACCAGCTCGGCATGGGCAATCAGGCGGGCAGCCTGCACCTGCTGTTGCACCTGCTGCTGGCGGAACAGCAAGGTCTGGGCGTTGAGCACGTTGAGGTAGTCGGTAAGGCCACGCTGGAAAGCGACCATGGCGATGTCGTAGGTTTTCTGCGCGGCCGCGACCGACTCGGCGGCGAAGTGCGACTGCTCCTTCATCGACTCACGGCGAATCAGCTGGTCGGAGATGTTCTTCAGCGCACCGACCACAGTCTGGTTGTAGCGCGCCACGGCCACGTCATAGCCCGCCGAGGCCACGCCCAGCTGCGAGCGCAGCCGGCCACCGTCGAAGATCGGCAGGCTGATGGCCGGGCCGACGTTGTAGTTGAACTTGCGCCCGGTAAGGAATTCCAGCGGGCCACCGCCGGTTGCCATGAAGCCAAGGCTGCCGACCAGGTCGACGTTGGGGAAGAAGCCGGCGTGAGCGACATCGATGCCCCGCGCCTGGGCGGCCACCTGCCAACGGCTGGCGACCACGTCGGGGCGCTGGCCGACCAGTTCGGCCGGCAGGTTCGACGGCAGCTTCAGCGGCGCGGCCAGGGCCAGGCTCGGGCGCTGCAACTGCGCGCCCTCCCCCGGGCCCTTGCCGGCCAGGGCGGCCAGCTGGTTGCGGGCCAGGGCAATTTCTTCGTCCAGGCTGTCGAGCTGGCGGTGGGTTTCCGGCAACGGCGCTTCGGCCTGGCTGACTTCGAAGTGAGTGCCGATGCCGGCATCCAGGCGGCGCTTGGCCAGGGCCAGGATCTGCTCCTGCTGTTCCAGCTCGGCCTTGACGATATCGCGCTGGGCGAAGTGCAGGCTCAGCTGGATGTAGGCGCGCACCACGTTGTTCTGCAGCTCCAGTTGCGCCTGGCGGGCTTCGGCCACGCTCATGTGCGCCTGGTCCACGGCCTGCTCGCTGGCGTTGCGTTCGCGGCCCCACAGGTCGAGTGCATAGCTGAAGCCAATGGCGGCGTTGTTGTCCCAGGTATTGGCGCCGGACAGCGCGCCCGGGCCGTAGAACTGGTCTTCAGGCCAGTTGTGGCGCTTGAGCGTGGCCTGGCCGTTGGCCTGGAGTTTTTCCGCCGACTCGACCACGCCAGCCATGGCCTTGGCTTCGCGTACCCGCGCCGCAGCCATGGCCAGGCTCGGGCTGCCGGCCACGGCCAGGGCAACCCAGCGGTCCAGCTGTGGGTCGCCATAGGCGTGCCACCACTGCTGGTCGGGCCAGTGGGCGTCGGTCGCGGCTTCGCGTATGGCCGCGTCGGTGGTCAGGGTGTTGGCTTGCAGCGTCTTGCTTTGCGGGGCAATGCCCCAGGTTCCGATACAGCCGCTCAAGGTGAGGGCAAGGGCACAGGCACTGAACGCACAGAGCGTTCTGATGATGCGACGCGGCACAGCTGCGATTTCCCGAGGAAGAGGTGAAGGGGCCGGGCAATTCTAGGGGGCGGCAGCACTGGCGATAAGCGTGGATTCCTGCGAATCTTTGTTACCAAAACAGCGATAATCCGCCTTTGGTCGAAGGCAACTTTTCATCTCTTTTACGTTACTTCGTGACACAATTTTGTCCTCTACATCGAGAGTGACCCATGGACACCCTGCAAAACATGCGTGCTTTCAGTTGCGTAGCCCAACTCGGCAGCTTTACCGCTGCCGCCGGGCAACTGGATACGACCACCGCGAACGTGTCGCGGGCGGTCTCCAACCTGGAAGCCCATCTGCAAACAAGGCTGCTCAATCGCACCACCCGCCGCATTGCGCTGACCGAAGCCGGCAAGCGCTACCTGATGCGTTGCGAACAGATTCTTACCTATGTCGAAGAAGCCGAGGCCGAGGCCAGCGACGCCCATGCCCGCCCGGCCGGGCAATTGAAGGTGCACTCGATGACCGGGGTCGGTCAGCACTTCGTGGTCGACGCCATCGCCCGCTACCGCGAATCGCACCCGGACGTGACCTTCGACCTGACCATGGCCAACCGCGTGCCAGACCTGCTCGACGAGGGCTATGACGTGTCCATCGTGCTGGCCACCGAACTGCCCGACTCGGGGTTCGTGTCCCAGCGCCTGGGCATCACCTACAGCATCGTCTGCGCCTCGCCCGCCTACATCGCCCGCCACGGCGTTGCGCACAAGCCTGCCGACCTGCTCAAGCACGCCTGCCTGCGCATGGTCAGCCCGGTGATCCCGTTGGAGAAATGGCTGTTCGACGGGCCGGAAGGCCAGGAGATGGTCAACATCACCAGCTCGCCGTTCATGGTCAATACTGCCGATGCCATGAAGACCGCCATCCGCAGCGGCATGGGCGTGGGCGTGCTGCCGATCTATTCGGCCATCGACGGCCTGCGCGATGGCAGCCTGGTACGGGTGCTGCCCGAGTACCGGCTGCAGGAGCTGAACCTGTACGCCATCTACCCGTCGCGGCAGTACCTGGATGCCAAGATCAAGACCTGGGTGGAGTACCTGCGCAACTCGCTGCCGGAGATTCTGGCAGCCCATGAGGCGGACCTGAAAACCCATCAGGTGATGATCGCCAACTAAAAAGCTGCTGCATTGCGAGGTCGGACAATGGTAGGTTGCTAACCATCGCCGGCCTCTTCGCGGGTAAACCCGCTCCCACAGGCACACCACTGCCTTCCAGGCCTGTGCAATACCTGTGGGAGCGGGTTCACCCGCGAAGAAACCACCACCGCCCCACCGCCTTGCAGAGAAGTTGTCCGATGAAAAAGACCGTCCTGGCCTTCAGCCGTATCACCCCGGCCATGGCCGAACGCCTGCAGCAAGACTTCAACGTGATCGTGCCGAACCCCAAGCTCGGCGACATCAATGCCCAGTTCAATGAAGCCCTGCCCGAGGCCCATGGCCTGATCGGCGTTGGCCGCAAGCTCGGCCGGGCGCAGCTTGAAGGGGCAGCCAGGCTGGAGGTGGTATCCAGCGTGTCGGTCGGCTACGACAACTACGACCTGGACTACTTCAACGAACGCGGCATCGCCCTGACCAACACCCCCGACGTGCTGACCGAAAGCACCGCCGACCTGGGTTTCTCGCTGATCATGGGCTGCGCCCGCCGCACCGCCGAGCTGGATGCCTGGACCAAGGCCGGCAACTGGCAGGCCACCGTAGGCCCGGCCCACTTCGGTAGCGATGTGCACGGCAAGACCCTGGGTATCGTCGGCATGGGCAACATCGGTGCCGCCATTGCCCGTCGCGGCCGGTTCGGTTTCAACATGCCGGTCATCTATTCCGGCAACAGCCGCAAGAGCGCGCTGGAGCAAGAGCTGGGCGCGCAGTTCCGCAGCCTGGAACAACTGCTGGCCGAAGCCGACTTTGTCTGCATCGTGGTGCCGTTGTCCGATGCCACCCGCAAGCTGATCGGTGCGCGTGAGTTGCAACTGATGAAGCCGAGCGCGTTCCTGATCAACATCGCCCGCGGGCCGGTGGTGGACGAGGCGGCGCTGATCGAGGCACTGCAGAACGGCACCATTCGCGGTGCGGGCCTGGACGTGTACGAGAAAGAGCCGCTGAGCGATTCGCCGCTGTTCAAGCTGCCCAATGCCCTGACCTTGCCGCACGTTGGCTCGGCCACTGCCGAAACCCGCGAGGCCATGGCCAACCGGGCAATCGACAACCTGCGCGCGGCGCTGCTGGGTGAGCGGCCGCGAGACTTGGTGAACCCGCAGGTGTGGAAGGGCTGATAGCCCTCTACTGCCTGCACCGGCCCTTTCGCGGGTAAACCCGCTCCCACAGGTATTGCAAAGGCTCTGAGGGCTGTGGGGTACCTGTGGGAGCGGGTTTACCCGCGAAGAGGCCGGCGCAGGCAACCCATTACCTATTTGGCCACCACAACACCCTCAGCCACCCTGGCCTTGGGCTTGCGAAACACCAGCACATTCCCCGCCATCACCGCCACCAGCCCCAACAAGGCCGGCGCTGTCCACTGATACCCCTCGGCCACCGCCGACACGTTCAACGCCACCAACGGGAACAGCACCGTGCAGTACGCTGCCCGCTCCGGCCCCATGCGCCCGACCAGGGTCAGGTAGGCGGTAAAGGCGATCACCGAGCCCGGCACCACCAGGTACAGCAACGAGCCGATGTACCGCAGGTTCCACTCCATGCTGAATGGCACGCCGCTGACCACGCAGAACACTGCCAGCATCACCGCCCCGTAGACCATGCCCCAGGCATTGGTGGTCATGGGTTTGAGCCCGGCCTTCTGCTGCATGCTCGACAGCATGTTGCCGGCCGAGAAGCACAGCGTGCCGAGCAGGGCCAGGCCAAGGCCGTACAGGGTTTCGCGGCTGGCCGAGTGGTGGGACAGCTCGGGCCAGAACAGCAGCCCCAGGCCAAGTAGCCCCAAGGCGCCGCCGCCGAGCACGTTGCTGGCGATCTTCTGGCCGAAGAAGATCCGCGCGTTGAGTGCGTTCCACAGGGTGGCGGTGGAGAACACCACGGCGATCAGGCCGCTGGCAATCCACTGGCTGGCGCTGAGGAAGCAGATGAAGTTGACGCAGAACAGGCACAGGCCCTGGGCCAGACAGATCTGGTGGCCACGCCGGTTCATTGGCTGCAGGCGGCGGGTGAGCAGCAGGAAGGCGAACAGGATCAGCCCGGCCAGGGCGAAGCGGTAGACGATCGAGACCGGAATGGCGACCACGCCCAGCTGGAGTTTCAGGGCGATCCAGGTGGTGCCCCAGATCAGGACGGTTAGCAGGTAGAGTGACAGGTTCATGGCGGCGGTTCCTTGGGCCTTTCAGGATCGGTGCCCGGCGCTTCGCGGCTAAAGCCGCTCCCACAGGGACCGCGCTGCTCTCGAGGCTGGCGCGGTCCCTGTGGGAGCGGGTTCACCCGCGAATCGAGGGCGCAGCCCTCGCCGAGGCATTTCAGTGTTCTCCTGTCGAACACCCACGCGCTTGCACAAACTTGCGCATTTGTCCCGCTGGTAGCTGTAAGCCAGCCCAAGGCGCAGTAGGATGGCTGGCAAGAGGAACCGCCCATGACGCCACTCACCCAGCTGCAAGTGTTCAACGCCATGCACGCCTCGCCCCACGCCCGGCTGGAGCTGAGCGCGCACCTGGGCGACGGGCTGGCGGCGGCGTTGTGGAGCAACCGCGACGATGCCCGCGATTACCAGGCACCGAGCCATCACACCCTGTCGTGCTACATCGCCGACGGCACCGGCACCTTTCGCCGCCAGCGCCCCGGCGACAAAGGGGCGCCCGACAAGCTGTGCGTGATGCCCGCCGGGCAGGAATCGAACTGGGTGGTCAATGGCGCGATCCGCCTGGCGCACCTGTATGTCAGCGAGGCGCAATTCGCCCTGGGCTGCGTGCGCCTGCTTGACCGTGAACCGCGTGAGCTGCAACTGCAGGAAGCGACCTTTCTCGATGACCCGCAGCAGGCCAAGCGCTTTCGCCAGCTGATAACCCTGGACTGGGATGAACCTGGCGAACGCTTGCTGGCCAGCAGCCTGGCGCACGAGATCGTCGACCATGCGCTGCTCAACCAGGTCGGGCTGCGCCAGGGCCTGCGCCTGAAAGGCGGGCTGGCACCGAGCCTGCGCCGGCAAATGGTCGACTACATCGAAGCGCATCTCGACCAGCCCATCACCCTGGGTGAACTGGCCTTGCGCTGCAACCTGTCCGAATACCACTTTGCGCGCATGTTCCGCGCCAGTTTCGGGCTGCCGCCGCACCAGTACCTGCTGGCCCGGCGGCTGCACCGGGCCTGCCAGCTGTTGCGGCTGGGGTTGATGCCTTTGGGGGAGATTGCCCTGTTGTGCGGGTTTGCCAGTGCCAGCCATTTCAGCAACCGGTTCCGCCAGGCGGTCGGTGCAACGCCTGGCGAATACCGTTCGGCCATTCGCGGCTAAAGCCGCTCCCACAGGGACCGCGCCACCCTCAAGGGCAGTGCACTACCTGTGGGAGCGGCTTTAGCCGCGAAGAGGCCG
This sequence comes from Pseudomonas asiatica, assembly GCF_040214835.1. Lineage (NCBI taxonomy): Bacteria > Pseudomonadati > Pseudomonadota > Gammaproteobacteria > Pseudomonadales > Pseudomonadaceae > Pseudomonas > Pseudomonas asiatica. Next base: position 4,934,239 of record NZ_CP157874.1, read on the forward strand.
GTACAGGCTGGCCTAGAACTCGAAGGTACTGGACAAGCTCACCTGCCGCGCATCGCCAATGGCCACAAAGTACTGGTTCACCGCCGAGCTGTAGTAAACCTTGTCGAACAGGTTCTTCACGTTCAGTTGCAACAGCACCTTGTGCTCGTCGAGCCTGGTCTCGTAGCTGGCAAAGGCATCGGCCACGGTATAGGACGGCAGGTCGAAGGTGTTGGTCGGGTTGCCAGCGCGCTCGCCCACGTATCGCGCCCCCGCGCCAATGCGCAGGCGATCGCCGCCGAACAGGCTGCCATAGTCATACACCGCCGACAGCGAACCACTGTGGCGGGCCACGTTCTGCAGGCGGTTGCCCTTGAGGTCCGGGTCCTTGGTCACTTGCGCATCGGTGAAGGCGTAGCTGCCGATCAGGCTCCAGCGCTCACTCAACTGGCCGGTCAGGTCCAGCTCGACACCCCGTGAGCTGACCTCTCCAGCATTGCTGTACACCGTTTCGCGCGTACTGGTATCAAAGTTGGAAACCAGCACGTTGCGCTTGGTGATGTCGAACAACGCCAGGGTTCCGGTAAGGCGGCCTGGCATGTCGAGCTTGGCGCCCAGCTCCCACGATTTGCCCTCCTCCGGCGCCACCGACGAGTCAAGCACCACATTGCCGACCAGCGGCGCGATGGTGGAGTTGGGCTTGAACGACTCGCTATAGCTGCCATAAAACGACAGCTGCTCGTCCACCTTGTAGACGATACCTGCATGCGGCACCCACGCCTGGCCATTGATGTCGGTGTTGGCCTTGAACGGGCGGCCGCGGCCAGCGTATTGGTCGAACTGCTGGAAGCGCGCACCGGCCACCAGGATCCAGTGATCATCCAGGTGCAGCGCGTCCTGCACGAACAACGCGTCGGTGCGTAGCTTGTCGGTCTGGTCGCTGTCACTGGCTTTGACGGTGGTGCCCTCCACTTCCTGCCCGTAGATCGGGTTCATGTAGTTGAAGGTAGATTGGGCGCTCTGCCGGATCAGGTCGCCACGAAAGACCTTGCGGTCTTCATGATCGACACCGAACAGCAGGTCGTTCTGCATCCCGGCCAGGTGCACATTGCCGGCCAGGCTCAGGGTGGCGAACTGGTCACGGCTCATGGCGTTGTGGGTGCCGTCGATGCTGCGCGACAGCGTGCCGCTTTTTTCATTCACGCCGGTCACCCGCACCTGGCTGGCATCATAGGTTTCGCGGTTGAAGCTGTAGCCGAAGTGCAGCTTCCAGTCATCGGCCAGTTGGTGGTCGACTTCCAGTCGGTACAGGTCGGAACGCCCCTCCATGTCGTTGAAGGGCTCGTCCAGGCGCCGCGTGGCTGGGATATCCAGCGGGTGGCCGTTGTTGCCGAACGCCGTGCCACGGTCGAAGGGGTAGAGAAATTCGCGGTGCTCGTAGGCCAGTACCACCTGGGTGTCTTCGCCCAGCCAGGCCAGCGACGGCGCTACCAGCGATTCGCGGTGCACGCCGTAGTTGCGCCAGTAGTCTTCATCTTCGTGGTCGACGATCAGGCGATAGGCGAAGTTGCTGTCGCCGAGCGCGCCGGTGCTGTCGAACCCGCCACCGCTGCCGTTCTTGCCGCTGCCGTAGGTCGACCCGCGCACGGTCAGGGCGTTGTACTGCTCGAGTTGCGGGCGCTTGCTGACCACGTTGATGACCCCGCCCGGGTCCTGGATGCCGTACAGCAGCGAGGCCGGGCCCTTGAGCACTTCGACCCGCTCGGTGCTGGCGTTGAGGCTGCGGCCCTGCACGATGGGCATGCCATCGCGCATGATCGAGCCGTCGCGGTTGTCGCCGAAGCCGCGCTTCATCACCGTGTCGGAGGTGCCACCGAAATTGTTGCCCTGGGTGATGCCGCTGACATTGGCCAGGGCGTCATCGAGGTTGCGCGGGGCCTGGTCACGGATGACCTGGGCCGGCACCACGTTGATGGCTTGGGGGATGTCCTGGCTAGGGCCCTGCCCGCGCATGATCGAGGCGGTAGCCGGGGGCTGGTAACTGTAGTCGTCCAGTTGCGAGGTCACGGTGATGGCCTGCAGGTTGAGGGCGCCGGAGGTGTCCACTGCTTCGAGGGTGAGCGTGCGTGCATCGACGCGGCGCCAGGCCAGCCCGGTAGTGCCCAGCAGCTGTTGCAGGGCCTGTTCGGCGCTGAACCTGCCGTTCAGCGCCGGCGCCTGCACGCCAGGCAGTTCCAGGGTGTAGATCACACTCTGGCCGGTGGTGCGGCTGAAGGCGCCAAGTGCCTGGGCAAGGGGTTGCGCTGGCTGGGCGAAGGCATACGCCTGCTGCTGCTCGGCGGCACAGGCCAGGGGGGCGACAGCGAATGCCGGGAGCGCGGAAAGGCCGAGCCAGAGAGGGACGCAACGCGGGGTGAACTTCATGGACGCTGACCTGTGAGAGGGATATGACTGCGAATGAATCGCACTTCCACTCATTACACGGATGCCACGTCCTGTTACCTCACCCGCTATCTGAAAATATTTTTGCCTGTGCGGGCCTCTTCGCGGGTGAACCCGCTCCCACAGGTACTGCACAGGATTTGAAACTTGCGCCCTTCCTGTGGGAGCGGGTTCACCCGCGAAGAGGCCCGCACAGGCGACTACCGGATCAGGGTCAACCGCCCCAGCACTGTCTGCCGCGAAAAGCCCATCACCTTGCCCAGCGAATCCAGCGCCAGCAACGGCTCGGCCACGGGAAAACTGCCACTGACCTTGCGCTGCCCCAACTCATCATCGAGCAACAGGATGCGCCCCGGGTAATAACGCCCCAGGTCCTCGACCACCTGCGCCAGCGGCACCTGGTAGTAATTCAGCCAGCCCTGGCGCCAGGCCAGGCGGTTGTCGCTGTCCACCGTCAGGGTGTCGCCGACTCGGCCGGCAGCGTAGGCCGCCTGCTGGTTGGCCGTCAGTTCACGCGCTGCGGTGCCCGGTGCCGGGCTCACCGCCACGCGCCCGCTGCGTACCGTGACCTGGGCGCCCTCGCCCTGCTCGCGCACTTCGAACTGAGTGCCAAGCACGCGCACCTCGCCGCCGGCAGCTTCCACCACGAACGGCGTGCCGGTATGCGTGACCTGGAAGAACGCCGCACCATGCAACAACCGCACGCGGCGCTCGCCCTGCACAAAATCGACTGCAATCGCGCTCCCCGCATCCAGCGTCACCTGCGACTGGTCGGCCAAGGTCACCTGGCGAACTTGACCAGCACTGCTGTAGTCGGCCTGCAGGTCCTGCAGCCACAGGGCAGGGTGCCAACCACCGGCAACGCCCACGGCCAGTACCAGGCACGCAGCCACCGCCAGCGCCGCGACCCGCTGCCGCCAGGGGTGCCTGGCCGGTGGCCTGGCCATCGCATCCAGGTAACGTTGCAGGCTTGCCTGTTCTTCAGCGGCCAGGCGCGCCGCCGGGGCGGCGCTGTTCTGCCACAGCGCCTGGGCCTGGGCGTAGGCCTCGCGGTGCCCAGGGTCGGCCAACAGCCAGCGCTTGAACGCCGTGCCCTCGGCTTGCGCAGGCTGCTCGTTGATGCGGCTGAGCCATTGCAGTGCAGCCCGGGACTGCGCCTCGGTGATCGGCGGTAAACGGCTCATCGACGGGCACTCCCTGGCCGGCGTGGGGTGGACGCGGGCTCGGCAACACTCGCCTTGCACGCTTCGAGGGCGCGCATCATATGCTTTTCCACAGCACTCTGGGACAGTTGCATGGCCTTGGCGATCTCGCCGTACTTGCAGCCGTGGATACGGTTGAGCAGGAAGATCTGCCGGGTGCGCTCGGGCAAGGCGCGCAAGGCAGCGTCGATGCGCTGCAAGTCGTGATCGACCTCGACGGCCTGCTCCGGGGCCTGGGCCATGGCCGCTTCATCCAGCGGCAGCACAGCTTCGGCCACGCGCTCGCGGCTGCCTTCGCTGCGCAGGTGGTCGATGGCCAGGTTGCCGGCGCAACGCAGCAGATAGGTGTCCAGCGCCTCGACCTCGACCTCGGGGCGACGCCAGAAGCGCAGGAACAGTTCCTGGACCAGATCCGATGCGGTGGCCCGGCAGCCGACCCGGCGGCTCACCAGGGCCTCCATGCGTGCCCGCTGGGCCTGGAACACCTGGACGAAGCGCGCACGCCCACCGCCGCTTTCGGCATCCGCCTCGATCATGTCGCCCGGCTCGCTCACCTGATCACTCGGCGAACACGGCCAGCAACGGCCCCAGCACCACGCTGGCGGCGGCCAGGCCCAGCAACAGGCGGGGCTGGTATGGCAGGCCGAACACCCACAGGGTCACCCCGGCCATCATCACTGCGGTCCACTCCACCAGGCCATGGGCCCAGCCACGCAGGTGCACGCTGAGCACCAGCGACAGCACCAGCAACAGCCAGCCGGTGCTGCGCAACAGGCGCAACTGCCCGGGGCGCGGCTTGCGCCCGAGCAGGTCGACGAAGTGCTTCTCCATGGCCAGGCACAGGGCAACGAAGCCGGCGTAAGCGATCAGTGCATTACCCAGCATCAGCTCGCCTCCGCCGTTTCAGTGCTCGGCTTCTTTGCTGCACGCGGGGCACGCTTGGCCACAGGTTTCGGGCTGTGCAACATCTTGCCGGCCAACCAGGCCAGGAACAGGCCGGTGCCCAGCGCTGTCAGGTCGAAGCCGGCCATGGCCCAATCACCCGCCGACAGCGAATGGTTCAGGCCCTGGCCGGTGGTCAGGCCGTTGAGCAGCGGCAGCAAGGCGAAGGCCAGCGCGCCCAGCGCCAGTTGCTCGCCCCATGCCCGGCGCCCGCTGCGCAGCACAGCGTGCACCAGCGACAGGCCCCAGGCGCTGAAGAAGGCGTTGACCTCCCAATCGGCCCGGCCGTCGACACCCATCGGGATCAGGCGGTTGGCCCAGAAGAAGCCCGCCACGGCCAGCAACAGGCCGCTCATGCTGGCGATATTGAGCACCTCGACCAGGCGCAGTTCGCCCGGCAGGCGTTCGCTCCTGGCATGCTTGAGCTGGCGCTTGCCCAGCCACATCACCAGCCCGGTGCCGATTACCGCGGTACCGGCCACGCCAAAGAAGAAGTACAGCCAGCGCAGCCAGGGCCCGGCGAAATTGCCCATGTGCAGGCCGGCAAAGCTGAAGGCGGTCATCATTGCCCCGCTCTCCGGCTTACCCTGGCTCAACAGCACACCGCTGGCGCCATCGAAGGTCCAATTGGCGCTGCGCCGATAGGCCACATGGTCGGCCGCGGACTGGGTGAAGGTAACGCGGGCATTGCTGTCGCCGGCATTTTCCACCTGGATACGGCCGATACGCGCGCCCGGTTGCAGGTCCTGCACCTTGGCGTACAGGCTCGGCAACGGTAACAGCGGCGCGGCCACATGGGCCGCCTTGGGCGCATCGTTACGGCCGAACAGGTCGTTGAAGTACTTGCCGGTGTCATTGCCGTAGCTGGCCATGATGCCTGCCGGCATCACCATGTACATGAACAGCACCAGGCTGCTGTAGCTGATCATCAGGTGGAACGGCAGCACCAGCACGCCAATGGCGTTGTGCCCGTCCAGCCAGGAACGCTGGCCCTTGCCAGGGCGGAAGGTGAAGAACTCCTTGAAGATCTTCTTGTGGGTGATGATGCCGGTGACCAGCCCCAACAGCATGATGAAGGCGCAGAACGTCGACAGCCAGCGGCCGAAGGGGTATGGCATCTGCAGCTGGAAGTGAAAGCGGTAGAAGAACTCGCCACCGCGACTGTCGCGTGCCTCCACCGGCTGGCCGGTCTGGGTATCGAGGGTCTTGGTGACGAAGCCGCGTGGCCCGCCATTGGGGTCGCGATAACCCACGCTCAAGGCGGCCTCGCGTGCGTTGGGCATGCGGATCAGCCAGGTGCCCGAATGCCCGGCGTTGTCCTGCAGGTACCGCTGGGCCACCTCCAGGCTATGGGTCGGGTCCAGTGCATGGCTGCGCACTTCCGGCTGCGACCAGTGGGTGATTTCTTCCTTGAAATACGACAGCGTGCCGGTAAGGAAGATGGCGAACAACAGCCAGCCGAAGATCAGGCCGGTCCAGGTGTGCAGCCAGGCCATGGCTTGGCGGAAGCCTTCTTTCATGGGGTTTTCATCCAGTAGGCCAACCCGCTGATCACCCCCAGCAGCACGCTTGGCGCCAGCACGCCCAGCCAGGCGCGCAAAGCGCTGCGGCAGGCGAAGCACCAGATGAACGCCAGCAGGTAGAAGACGAATGACAGCAGCAGGCCGGTGAGCGTGGCATCGACCTGTGACAGCGGCGCTAGCAGGGTGATGCAGACGCTGGCCACGGACGCCAGCAGGTAGCCGCCCAGCAGCGCGGCCAGGCTGCGTGAAGTCACGGCCAGGCGATAGCTGAGCGAGAGACCGGCGGTTTTGCGCGTCATGGCGAAGGTCCGGGCGTTTTCGGGCCTGCAATAATAATGATTTCAATTCTCATAAGCAAAGGCCGAGCGATGAGCCGCCTGCCGCCCTGAATGCAACAAGAAATTTATTTTCGAAAAGGGCTTGAATTCGTTTCGCCGTTGCCTGACCTTAGAGTCAAGAGGCGCAGAAATTCCAAGGGTCTCAAAGGCCTAGGCGCGTCTCCATGCGAGCAAGCTGAATAAGGATTGAATCATGCAAATCCAGGTCAACAGCAGCAACCATTTCGAAGGCAACGCCCGGCTCGACCAGTGGGTCCGCAGCACACTGCAGAACTCGCTGGAACGTTACGAAGACGACCTCACCCGCATCGAGGTTCACCTGCGCGACGAGAACGGCGCCAAGCCCGGACCGCATGACAAACGCTGCCAGATGGAGGCTCGCCCCAAAGGCCACCAACCGATTTCCGTGACCCACACCGCCACTTCGCTGGACCAGGCGGTCGATGGTGCCGCCACCAAGCTCAACCACGCGCTGGAACACTTCTACGGCAAGCTGCGCAGCAAGCGCGGAGCCCTGGAACTGAGTGATCCGGACGCCTGATCGGCAATGCAAACGCCCGGCCTGATGCCGGGCGTTTTCGTTTGTATCGATCGATGGCGCTGAACCAACAGGTAATTTCCCCGGTCAACTTCTGCACTCATTCACCGCAGAAGCATGACCATGAACAACCCATTCGAACGAATCAGTGCTGCATTCGCCCCCGAATACCGGGTCAACCTGAGCATTGCAAACCTCGACGGCAGCATCATGCTGACCCTGTCCGACGACGCTGGCGTGGTCGCCAAGCGCCTCATCACCCAGGCCCAGCGCAATGACCCGGTACGCCTGCAGCGGGTGATCGACAGCATCCGCCTGGGCCTGGCCATCGAACACAGCCAGAACCCTCTGCAGGTGCTGGCCGCGCTGACCCGTGACGCCCGCCACGAGCCGCGCCATTTCATCGCCAACTGAGAGCTACTTGCCCTCCTCCACTTCCTTGCCGTTGGCATCCAGCGCCTTGGTCGAGGGGTAGCGGTACGAAGCGTAACGCACCACCAGGATCGCGAACGCCAGCAACAGGATGCCACCGCACACGTACAACAGCCCGACGTCCGGCGCCTTGTGGTGCGAGACGTCGCCGATCAGCAGGCGGGTCAGCGCGGTGATTGCCACGTACAGCAGGAAGCGGATCGGCATGTGGTTGGTCTTGAAGTAGATACCGACCATCGCCCCCAGCTCCAGGTAGATGAACAGCAGCAGGATGTCATCGACACTGACCCCGCCCTTGCCGAGCATGTCCAGGAACGTCATCACTGCCGCATAGGCGGTGATCGCGCCAATGCCGAACAGCGCCAGGTAATGGAATGCCTCGACGCACAGGTTGCCCAGCGAGTCGGCCGAGCCGTGCAGGCCCTTGCGCAGCTTTTCTGCCCATTTGATGTTCACGATGTTCCATTCCCCGATACGTCTTGAAGGATGATGCGTCACCGGCGTGACGCTTGTGCCATGCAGTTAAAAGGCCAGGCCCCTGCCTTGGAAGGCGACCGATTGCCGCAAGACACCTTGAGGCGTGGCAAGTTGCCAGAAGCGAGCAGCCACCGTGGTGCATCAGCCCTTGCTACTGCAGCCCAAATCGCCGGCTTCGATCCTGATGATGACCTCAATGCATGAGCTGGAGACGTTGCGGGCTTTGCTTGAGTCGGCACTGGTTCAGGTGCAGATGCCCGCTGAAACTCGGACTTTGCACTGAGGTTTGGGTGTTGCGTTGTCTGGGCTGGCCTCTTCGCGGGTAAACCCGCTCCCACAGGATCTCCACAGGCCTTGAGGTAGATGCCGTACCTGTGGGAGCGGGTTCACCCGCGAAAGGGCCCGGATGGCCAAGGCGCTGATGGATGATGCTGAGTTGGGCATGAAGCAGTATGCCCTCTGCACCACGCTACAATTTCTGCTTGCGAAGCAATCAACATTGCCATTACTGTATATAGATACAGTAAATCGAAACGCAACCAGCAAAAGGCATAGAGGTGATGAATGGCCGTCGAAGTGGTGTACCGCAGCAGCCGCGACCCGGAGCGCTTGTTCATGGATAAGGCCGAAGCAGACCGTCACGACAAGATGCTCGAACTGGCCGAGCGCCTGGCCGAAGTACTGCACAAGGCAGTGCCCTCGCTGAGCGAGAAACAGGTCGAGGAAGCCGGTATCTACATGGCCAAGAACCGCGATGTGTTCGCCCGGGCGTTCAAGAGCCAGCCGGATGCGCTGGCCGAGTTGCTCGAAGGGCCAGCGGCCGAGTAATTGCCTGCACTGGCGGCTTCTGCAGGTACGGCACAAGCGCTGGGCTCGGGCGCTATCCCTGTGGGAGCGGGTTTACCCGCGAAACAGGCGACGCGGTGGATGGCACGGGCTACGCCCGTGTTCGCGGGTGAACCCGCTCCCACAGGGACCGCGCAGGTTTCAAGGTTTGGACGGGGCAGTTGCTGCTTCAGGTACGGCACAAGCGCTGGGCCGGAGGTATTCCTGTGGGAGCGGGCGTGCCCGCGAAGAGGCCAGCAAAGCCGGTATCAACCCTCAGCCGTAGAGCAACCGCTCCGCCAGCATCTGCGCCACCCGCGCCGGCGAGCGCTTCTCTGCCTGTGCATGGCCAAACACTTCGGTCAGCCGTGAAGGTATCCGCGCCAGGTGCGCAGTGATGGTGCCCAGGTCTTCGCCACGATGGGTAAGTGCCACGTAGATCAACCCACCGGCATTGATCACGTAATCGGGCGCATACAGTATCCCGCGCGACTCCAGCTGGTCGGCTACCTGCAAGGTGGTCAGCTGGTTGTTCGCCGCCCCCGCCACTGCCGCGCAACGCAACTGCATCACGCTCTGCCCGTTCAACACAGGGCCCACGCCGCAAGGGGCAAAGATGTCGCAAGGGGTGCTGATCAACGCATCGTTGGTCACCGGATGGGCATTGAACTGCTCCACCGCCAGCCGCACCCGCCCAGGGTCCAGATCGCTCACCAGCAGGTCAGCACCCGCCGCATGCAGTTGCTCCGCCAGCGCATAACCGACATTGCCCAACCCTTGCACCGCAACCCGCAGCCCTTGCAGGTCATCACTGCCAAGGCGGAACGAAGTGGTGGCACGAATGCCGGCAAAAACCCCCATCGCCGCATGCGGTGAGGGGTCACCCGAGGCCGTGGTGCTGGTCACATGGGGTGTGCTCTGGGCAATGCAGTCCATGTCCAGGGTCGAGGTGCCGCTGTCCACGGCGATGATGAAGCGCCCTTGCAAGGTGTCGATGAAGTGGCCAAAGGCCTCGAACAGCGCGGCACGGTTTTCCACATGCGGGTTGCGCATGATCACCGCCTTGCCGCCCCCCAGTGGCAGGCCGGCCAGCGCCGCCTTGTAGCTCATGCCCTGGGCCAGGCGGATGGCGTCGGCCATGGCGCTTTCATCATCGGCATAAGGCAGGTAGCGGCAACCGCCCATGGCCGGGCCCAACTGCTCGCTGTGGATAGCCACCACGGCCTTCAGGCCGGTGGGCGGGTGGGTGAACAAGTGCAGCGACTGGGTACGGGTGCTTTGCATCAGCGCGAACATCGACAGGCTCCCCTACGAGGTGCTCTCTCCAGTATAGGCATGGCCCTTGGGCTGGCACCGCCGCCGGACCACTGGACGAAACCGCGCGCCGCAGCTAATACTCAAGCGTGTGTGGAGAAGCCCCATGAAGCCACGTCAAGCCTGCCTGGCCTGCCTGGAACGCGAGCCCGTCGCCCTGCTGGAAGCCGCATTATGGATTGCCGCCGAGCACGACCGCAGCGTCGAGCCCGCGGCCAGCCTTGCCAAGCTGCATGACCTGCAGCGCGAGATCAGCGCCAACCTGCCGATGCTGCCGCTGTGCGAACTGGCCCAGCCACTGCTGCGCCAACTCAATGCCCTGGGCTTCCAGCAGGATGAATACCACCCGCTGCGCCCGCATGCCGCGATGATGGACAAGGTGCTGCAGCGCCGCCGTGGCCAACCGCTGGCCCTGGCCATCCTTGCCCTGGAACTGGCCCGGCGCCTGTCCATCCCTCTTGAGGGCGTAGGCTTCCCTGGCCATTTCCTGCTGCGCGTGCCAGGTGCGGATCACCTGCTCGACCCCTGTGGTGGCCGCCGCCTGTACCCCAACGATTGCCGTGAGCTGCTGGCTCGCCAGTTTGGCCCGCATGTAGCGCTGACCGCCGAGCACATGCGCAGTGCCAGCCCGCTGCAGATGCTGCAACGCCTGTCACGCAACCTGCGCCAGTTGCACATCAGCAACGACGACCACCTGGCGGCGCTGATCGATGCCGAGCGGGTCATGCAACTGGGCCCGGTGCAGGTCAGCGACTATGTGACCCGCGCCTCGCTCTACCAGCACCTGGATTGCCCGCAGGCCGAGCGCTTCGACTTGGAGCATGCGTTACTGCTGACGGAGGACCCGGTCCAGCGCCTGAAACTGTCCGAGCGTATCGGCAAGCTTCCGGCGGCGAACCGTTCCATTCACTGAGCCGGGCTGTCCGGCTGCTGTGCTGGGTGGGCCTGGGCGAACGCCGGGTGCCCCGCCGCCAAGGCGGCAACCCGCAGGATGCGCGGGAAGCTGTCGAGGTCGATGTTGAAGCGTTCGGCCGCGTACAACTGCGGGATCAGGTAGACATCCGCCAGGCCCGGCTCATCACCGAAGCAGAAGCCGCGATCGCCTATCAGCTGCTCCACTGCCGCCAGCCCCTGGCTGATCCAGTGGCCGATCCACTGGTTGACCTGGCTCTCGTCCTGGCCAGCCTGGCGCAGCCGGTTGAGCACGCTGACGTTGTGCAGCGGGTGGATGTCGCAGCCGATGATCGCCGCCACACCCCGTACCTTGGCGCGCGCCTCGGCCGCAGCAGGCAGCAGCGCGGGCTGTGGATAAACCTCTTCCAGGTACTCGATGATCGCCGGCGATTGCACCAGCAGCTCACCGCCATCGGTGCGCAAGGCCGGCACACGGCCCTGCGGGTTGACCGCGACATAGTCCGCACCGCGCTGCTCACCCTGTAACAGGTTGACCGGCAGGGACTGGTAGGCCAGCCCCTTCAGTGCCAGGGCAATGCGCACCCGGTAGGACGAGGTGGAACGGTAATAGGTGTACAGCTCCATGCCCGTGCCTCCTCAGTTGGCCGCGATGACCGTGCCGCGGCATTCGCCGAAACCGATGCTGGCCACGCCATCACGCACGCAGCGGGCACGCAGGATGATCTCGTCGCCGTCTTCGAGGAACTTGCGCACCTCGCCACTGGCCAGTTCCACCGGGTGCTTGCCGCCTTCGGTGATCTCCAGCAGGCTGCCGAACGAACCTGGCGCGGTGCCCGACAGCGTGCCCGAACCGAACAGGTCGCCCGGTTGCAGCTGGCAGCCGTTGACGCTGTGGTGCGCGACCAGCTGTGCCACGGTCCAGTACATGCTGCGGGTGTTGCTCAGGGTCAGGCGGTGCGGGGCAAGACCCTGCTCGCGCATGCCCTCGGTCAGCAGCAGCACCTCGAGCTCGATATCGAATGCTCCAGCGGCCTGGTCGCGCTTGTCCAGAAGGTACGACAGTGGCTGTGGGTCACCTTCCGGGCGTGCCGGCTGGGCACAGCGGAACGGTTCCAGCGCTTCGGCGGTAACTACCCAGGGCGAGATGGTGGTGATGAAGCTCTTGGACAGGAACGGCCCCAGCGGCTGGTATTCCCAGGCCTGGATATCGCGCGCTGACCAGTCGTTGAGCAAGCACAGACCGGCCACGTGCTCGGCGGCATCGCCTACCGGGATCGCCTGGCCCATGTCGTTGCCCTGGCCGATCCAGATACCCAGCTCCAGCTCGTAGTCCAGGCGCGCGCAGGGGCCGAAGCATGGCTCGGTGTGCCCGGCCGGCAGCGTCTGGCCCTTGGGCCGGCGCACATCAGTGCCGGACGGGCGGATGGTCGAGGCGCGGCCGTGATAACCGATCGGCACGTACTTGTAGTTGGGCAGCAGCGGGTTGTCGGGGCGGAACAGCTTGCCGACGTTCTTGGCGTGCTCGATACCCACGTAGAAGTCGGTGTAGTCACCGATCTGCGCCGGTACATGCAGTTGGCAGGCGCTGGCCGGGTACAGTGCGGCCTGCAGCGCCGCCTGGTGTTCGCTGTGCTCGCCCAGCAGCACCAGCAGGCGCTCGCGCAGGGCAACGCGGGCATTGCGGCCGAGGGCGAAGAATGCGTTCAAGGCCCCACCACGGGTGGCCTCGACAGCGGCCTTGGCGGCACCGTCGAACAGGCCGGCGGCCAGCACCGCCTCCAGGTCGAGGATGGCGTCGCCGATGGCCACGCCACAGCGCTTGGCTTCACCCGGCCGGCTGAAGATGCCCAACGGCAGGTTCTGCAGCGGGAAGTCGCTGTGCCCGTTAGCGTGCTCGACCCAGCTACGGGCAATGGCGGTCTGGTTCATGGGTTATCTCCGGTTCGGGTTGAAGGTGCTCGGCAAGGTGGCCCAGCAACTATCGTAGTCGGCCTGCAACTGCGGGCATTCAAGGGCTTGCAGGCTCGGGCGCAGCACCTGGCTGGTCTCGAACATGAAGGCCATGGTGTTGTCGATCTTGTGCGGCACCAGGTCGGCGGCAATAGCCTTTTCACAGGTTTCGGCGTCGGGGCCATGGGCGCTCATCACTCCGTGCAGCGAGGCACCGCCCGGCAGGAAGCCCTCGGCCTTGGCGTCGTAGGCACCGTTGATCAGGCCCATGAACTCGTTCATCAGGTTGCGGTGGAACCATGGTGGACGGAAGGTGTTCTCGGCCACCATCCAGCGTGGCGGGAAGATCACGAAGTCCATGTTGGCCAGGCCATGCACGCTGGTCGGCGAGGTCAGCACGGTGAAAATCGACGGGTCCGGGTGGTCGAAGCTGACCGTACCGATGGTGTTGAAGCGGCGCAGGTCGTACTTGTACGGCACGTTGCTGCCGTGCCAGGCGACCACGTCCAGTGGCGAGTGCTGCAGTTCGCAGGCCCAATGTTCGCCCAGGAACTTCTGCACCAGCTGCACCGGGCCATCGGCCTCTTCGTAGTGCGCCACCGGGGTGAGGAAGTCGCGCGGGTTGGCCAGGCCGTTGCTGCCGATCGGGCCCAGGTCCGGGATGCGCAGCGGCGCGCCGTGGTTTTCGGCGATGTAGCCGCGGGCCTCGCCGTCGAGCAGCTCGACGCGAAACTTCATGCCACGCGGGATTACCGCGATTTCCAACGGCTCGACTTCCATCACCCCCAGTTCGGTGGCAATGCGCAGGCGGCCCTGTTGCGGCACCAGCAGCAGTTCACCGTCGGCGTTGAAGAACACCCGCTCCATCGACCGGTTGGCGCGGTAGATGTAGATGCTCACGCCGGCCGGTTTTTCCGCAGCGGCGTTGGCCACCATGGGCAGCCAGCCCTCGATGAAATCGGTCGGTTCGACGGGGATCGGCTGGGGGTTCCAGCGCAGGCGGTTGGGGGTGATGGCCCCCAGCGGGCCGGTCAGCGGCTGACGCGCCAGGCGTTCGAAACGCGGGTGCAAGGCAGACGGACGAATACGATACAGCCAGGTGCGGCGCAGCTCGCTGCGGGTCATGGTGAACGCCGTGCCCGAGAGCAGCTCGGCATACAGCCCATAGGGCGCCTTCTGCGGCGAGTTCTGCCCGACCGGCAAGGCCCCTGGCAGCGCTTCGCTGGCAAACTCGTTGCCGAAGCCGCTGAGGTAGTGAAGGTCGGGTGACGTATCGCGATTCATCGATGCCTCCGGGCTCTGGCCGAGCCGTTGCTGGCAGCTGGCTGCTGGCCCGGGGCGGGGTGGCAGCGCGTCTGCATTGTTTTTATCGTAATCAGATTACGAATAACGTAATTTGCTACGGGCAATGCGTCAAGCTATAAAGGCGCGACTCGAAGAATCCGGAAGAAGATGTCCATGGCCAAAGCCAGCTCCCCCGCCGACAACGGCAAGCAGAAAGTCCGCTCGGCGGAGGTCGGCACCGACATCCTCAAGGCCCTTGCCGAGCTCTCCCCGTCCACCTCCCTGTCGCGCCTCGCGGAACATGTGCAGATGCCGGCGAGCAAGGTGCACCGTTACCTGCAGGCATTGATCGCCAGCGGTTTTGCCGAGCAGGATGCGGCCACCAACCATTACGGCCTGGGGCGCGAGGCACTGCGGGTGGGGCTGGCGGCGCTGGGCAGTATCGATGTGCTGAAGATTGCCGCGCTACCGTTGTCGCAGCTGCGCGATGAACTGAACGAGAGCTGCTTCGTTGCCGTATGGGGCAACCAGGGCGCGACAGTGGTCAGCATCGAGCCGGCGGTACGTGCGGTCACCGTGGTAACGCAGATCGGCTCGGTACTGCCGCTGCTCACGTCGTCCACCGGGCTGGTGTTCGCCGCCTACCTGCCCGAGCGCGAGACCGTGGAGTTGCGTGACCGGGAACTGGCCGCCCTGCAGCACAGCGCCGCCGACTACCAGGCGGTACTGGCGGGCATTCGTGAACGTGGCCTGCACCATGTGCACGGGCTGTTGATGCCGGGCGTGGATGCGCTGTCGGCCCCGGTGTTCAATGCCATGGGGCAGATCGCCGCGGTGATGACCGTGGTCGGGCCGACGTCGATCTTCCATGCCGACGAGCATGGCCCGGCGGCGCAACGGCTGCTGGCGGCAGCGCGGGAAACCAGCTGGCGCATGGGCTATTCGCCCGCCGGCTGAGCGCTTGCGGCACTATTGCCCGATACGTAAAGGTGAATGTCATAAGCGGCTATTTTTCCTACAGGATCAGGCGCTTATTCTTAACTCACTGGCCGGCATGAAGGGCTCTCCCCCCGCCTTTCAGGCCTGCGAGGTTCACCGACGTAGATTTTGAAGCTCCTTGATCTGACGTCTCGATTGGCCGCTGCGGCTTGCAGCGGCCTTTTTTATCTGCCCTGAAAAACTCTTCGCCCGTGCTGGCCTCTTCGCGGGTAAACCCGCTCCCACAGAGATATCACTACCCCAAAGGCTTGTGGTGTACCTGTGGGAGCGGGTTTACCCGCGAAGAGGCCGGCACAGGCATACAAGTTTCAGCCCAGCGGATACTTCTGCAAGTTCGCCATCATCTGCTGCAACGCCTGCAAGCTGTCCTGTGGGTGCACTGCCCCGTCGAAGTCGCCAATCCGTGCCCAGTTCTCCGCCACCTGCTCCGGGGTAAAGCCTTCACGCGGATCGAAGCCTACCCCCAGGCTACGCTCCCACCGCACCTTGCCCACCCAGCCGCCGCCCACTTCGAACAGCTCACCGCTGCCCTGGCACTGCTCGCTGCCCAGGTACACCACCAGCGGGCTGACCAGCTCTGGCTTGAGCCGCTCGAACACCTGGGGCGGGATCAACCCTTCGGTCATGCGGGTACCACCGGTGGGGGCGATGGCGTTGACCAGGATGCCGTGCTTGCGCCCTTCGATCGCCAGGGTACGAGTCAGCCCATACAGGCCCAGCTTGGCCATGCCGTAGTTGGCCTGGCCGAAGTTGCCGTAGATACCGGACGTGGAAGCGGTGAAGATCACCCGCCCCCAGTTCTGCTCGCGCAGGTGCGGCCAGGCGGCGCGGGTGACCTTGTAAGCCCCCTCGACATGCACCTGATACACCTGCTCCCAATCGCTGTCTTCCATCTTGTGGAAGGTCTTGTCACGCAGGATGCCGGCATTGTTCACCAGCACATCGACCCGGCCGAAGCTGTCCAGGGCCTGCTCGACAATACGCGCGCCGTGGCTGACCGAGTCATGGTTGGCAATGGCACTGCCACCAGCGGCGCGGATCTCCGCTACCACCTGGTCGGCGGCGGAGGCGCTGGCACCTTCACCGTGGGTGGAGCCGCCGAGGTCGTTGACCACCACCCGCGCACCACGCGCAGCGAACAGCAGCGCATGGGCGCGGCCCAGGCCGCCCCCGGCTCCGGTGACGATCACCACGCGATCTTGCAGACGGACAGGCTCGCTCATGCTCATGGCTCCAGGCAGGTTCAGGTCAGCCGAGTGTCCGCCGCCAGCGGCAGGTGGACAATCAAGCTCACGCAGGCTGAATGCCTGGCAATAACGCAGCACGATGGTTATGGGGCCGCTGTGCAGCACATCGCCAGCAAGCCAGCTCTCACACCAACCGCGCCGGCCTCCAGGCCTGCGCTGTACTTGTGGGAGCCGGCTTGCCGGCGATGAGGCCCTGTCAGTACCAGGCCACTTTCTGCTGGAAACAGCTCAGCGGTTGTTCACGAAAGGCCAGGTAATGGCGCAGCACCTGCACCGGCGCTTCGGTATGCGGGTAATGGCCGATGCCCTGCAACTGCACGGTGTCCGGCTCCGGCACCAGTTGCCGGTAGCGCTCCACCATGTGCGCGCCGGACAGCGGGTCGACCACGCCACTGATCAAGCGCAGCGGCACGCCTTCGTGCTGCATCGCGCCAACCCAGCGCTCGCGGTGCAACCTGCGCTCCGGCATGTACCCCACCAGTTTGTGCAGGATGCGCGTGCCACGGTTGGCGGCGATCAAACTCCAGAAGTCATCCAGCACGCTTTCACTGGGTTGGGTGCAAGAGCCGTAGACCTGGATCACGCTGCGCACCAGGTCGTCACGCCCGAACGAACGCCCTACCAGCCAGCCCAGACGGCTGAGCAGCAACTTCTGGATCAGCAGCATGCGGCAGCTTTCGGGGAACAGCCCGCTGTTGAGGAACACGCAGCTGGCGATGTTGGCGCGCTGTTCATGATGCCGCGCCAGCAGTTCCTGCGCCACGCTGCCGCCGTAGTCATGGGCCAGCAGATGCACCGGCTGGTCGACCTTCAGCTCGGCGAGCAAGGCCTGCTGCAGGTCGGCCTGCTCCATCAGGCTGTACAGGTGATCGACCGGTTTGGCCGAATCACCAAATCCGAGCATGTCGCAGGCGATCAACCGGAAGCGCTGGGCCAATGGCCCCCACAGGTAGCGCCAATCCCAGCTGGCAGTAGGGAAGCCGTGCAACAGAAGCAGGGGCTCTCCTTGCCCTGCGGTCCAGTAGCGGATGCTCTGGCCCCGGAAGCTGTAACTCTGTCCCCGGGTACGCCAGACGCACAATGGAATTTCGGCCATGGGCATCAGAACGGTCCCGGTGAGGTGGTGTTGGTGGAATAGAGCAAGGCTGCGGTCATTGCATGTCACCTCGGCACTTACATGTGCTCTCTATGTCGAGGCAGAGTCTAGCCAGCAGCCCATGGGCTGGAACTTGCGTTGCCAGCCAGCTTGATGACTTGGCGAGTCAGTGGCACGAACGGTCAGAGCAGCATGGCCAGCAGCGGTGCCGCGAACAGGTTCAACAGCCCGGTCAGGACCATGACCAGGCCGGCCACCGAGCCTTCCTCGCGGCCCACCTCCTGTGCCCGGCTGACACCGGCACCATGGGCACCGACGCCGAACAGCGCGCCTCGCGCCAGTGGTGTGCGCAATGGCAACCAGCGCAGCAGCACACCGCCGAACATGGCGCCCAGCACGCCGGTGAACATCACGAACACCGCCGTCAGTTCCGGTACGCCGCCCAGGTCATGGGCCAATGGCATGGCAAAGGGCGTGGTGATCGAACGCGGCACCAGCGACAGGCTGGTCGCGCTGTCCAGCGCCAACATATGAGCCAACCCCCAGGAACTGGCGATCGAAGCGCTGCTGCCGGCGACCATGCCCACCATCAGTGCCGGCCAGTGGCGCGCCAGCATGGCCCGTTGCTGCCAGATCGGCACCGCGAAGGCCACGGTCACCGGGCCAAGCACGCTCATCAGCCAGTGGGTGTTGCGGGCGTACTCGGCATAGGCGGTGTGCAGCGGCACGGCCACCGCCAGCAACAGAACCGGCACCAGGATCAGCGGCGACAGCAGGTAGCGCCCGCTGCGCCGGTACAACCAGCGGCTGCCCAGATACGCCAGCAAGGTCAGGGCCAGCCAGAACAGTGGCATAGGTTCAAGGCTCATGGCGCAAGCTCCAGCGGCACACCAGTTCCACGGTCAACGCGGTCACCACCATTACCATCAAGGTGCTCACGGCGATCACCAGCAGGATGCGCCAGCCCTCGTCACGGATCAGGGCGCCGTAATCGAGCAGGCTCATCAGCGCCGGGATGAAGAACAGCAGCATCTCAGCCATCAACCAGCCGGCGCCCAGTTGCAGCATGGCCGGCTTGAGCACACCCGAGGCGAACAGCAACAGCAGCAATGCCAGGCCCATCACACCGCCAGGAATCGGCCAGCCCAGCCAGGTGGCAAGCTGGCCACCGAACAGGAACAAGGCACAGAGGATCGCCAGCTCGACGAGCAAGCGCAGGGCTTTTTTCAATAACGCGGGTTTCATGGGGGGGTCCTCGACAGGCCCTCATTTTAAGATTTGGCTGCCTAGGCCAGAAGCGAATTGTTAGACTGAACGCCATTCCAGAATGGAATTGCGATCATGGAATTCAAACAGCTGCGCAGCTTTATCGAAGTGGTCCACCGCGGCGGTTTTACCCAGGCGGCGCAAACCCTGCACATCAGCCAGTCGGCGGTGAGCAAACAGGTGGCCCAGCTGGAGCAAGATGTGGGCCAGCCGCTGCTGGAGCGCCAGGCCTCGCAGCTGCACCTGACCGCTGCCGGGCGCATCGTGCTGGAGCGTGGCGAAGCCTTGCTGCGCCAACGTCAGGCGCTGCTCAGCGAACTGGACGACCTCAGCCAGATGGGCCGCGGTGAACTGCGCCTGGGCTTGCCGATGCTGGGCAGCGACGCGCTGTTCGCCGGCTTGTTCGCCGAGTATCGGCGGCGTCACCCGAACATCGCGGTCCAGTTGCTCGAAGGCGGCAGCCGCAGCATCGAACAGGCAGTCAAGAGTGGCGAACTGGAACTGGGTGGCAGCCTGACGCCCAGTGACGAGGCGTTCGACTACCAGCCGTTCTGCAACGAACCACTGGATGCCCTGTTGCCTGCCGGCCACGAGCTGGCGGGCCAGGACGGGGTGGACCTGCAGCAGCTGGCAGATACGCCGTTCCTGCTTTACCAGCGCAGCTTCGTGCTCAATGACCGGTTGCTGAAGGCATGCCAGCAGCAGGGTTTTACCCCCAAGGAAGGCGGGCGCAGTGGCCAGGCGGACTTCCTCGCGGCGCTGGCGGCGGCGGGCCAGGGCGTGGTGCTGCTGCCCCGTGTGGTGGCGAAAGCGCTGGAGCGCCCCGGTGTGGTGCGCTTGCCGCTGCGCTCGCCGGAGGATTTGCGTTGGGATATCGCGTTCATCTGGCGGCGCGGGGCGTATCTGTCACGGGCGGCGCAGGCGTGGTTGTCTTTACTACGCGAACACCACGGCTGACGCGATCCCTGTAGGAGCGGCCTTGTGTCGCGAAAGGGCTGCAAAGCAGCCCCTGGATTCGGCAGCGCAGCAGATATTGCTGGGGCTGCTTTGCAGCCCTTTCGCGACACAAGGCCGCTCCTACAAGGGCTCGCGTGAAGCCTCGAGTCAGGCCTTCAGTGCTTGAACAAGCTCAGCCAACCAAGGCTCTGCATCCGCCTCCGGAGTCACCGTCTCGCTGGCATCCAGGCGCAGCATCGGCTGCACTTCGCGCACGCCCAGTTCGGCAAACAGCTCGCGCATCTGCTCGCCACCACCGCAATAGGTATCGCCATAACTGCTGTCACCCAGCGCAAGCACCGCACCCGGCAGGCCACGCCAGGCCGCAGGCAGGGTATCGCGAATGCTGCTGTACAACGGCATGAGGTTGTCCGGCAGTTCGCCCATGCCAGTGGTCGAGGTCACGGCCAGCAAGGCGTCGGGGGCGAAACCTTCAAGGTCCTGCAAGGTGGCGCGCGCCGCATGCCAGGCCTCCAGGCCCGCAGCCTTGAGCAGCGATTCAGCGTGACGGGCGACTTCTTCGGCGGTGCCGTAGACCGATCCGGAAATAATGGCGACTTTCATCGGGTAGAGGATTCCGAAACTGAGTGAAAACGTAGGATACTAGCATCCGGCGCTGGCAAAAGGCCGCCTCTACCAAAATCACCCTCCTCAGCCCTGCTTCGCACCCTTGTTTATTCAATGGCCCGAACATGATCAACGCGCAACTACTGCAATCCATGGTCGATGCGTCCAATGACGGCATCGTGGTCGCCGAACAGGAAGGCGACGACACCATCCTCATCTACGTGAACGCGGCCTTCGAACGCCTGACCGGCTACAGCCGTGACGAAATCCTCTACCAGGATTGCCGCTTCCTGCAGGCCGACGACCGCGACCAGCTTGGCCGCGCCCGCATCCGCAAGGCCCTGGCCGAAGGCCGACCGTGCCGCGAAGTGCTGCGCAACTACCGCAAGGATGGCAGCGCTTTCTGGAACGAACTGTCGATCACCCCGGTAAGGCGCGACGACGAACAGCGCACCTACTTCATCGGTATCCAGAAAGACGTTACTCGCCAGGTCGAACTGGAACGGGAACTGGCGCAACTGCGCGTTCGTCCGAAACCCGACGAACGCACCTGAACCAAGTACGCCGCGCACGGTCAATCCCGTTGAAGAAATCGCCATCGAGTTCGATCATGCAAGCAGAAGCGCTCCTGACCCAGGACGAGCTGGATTTCATACAGAACATGCAGCATTCGCCGCAGTTGAACCTGGCCGACCCCATGTCGAGCCTGCTGGTCAATGGCGACCGCCGCATCCAGAGCTTGCTTACCCGCTTGGTGGCCAACGAGCAGGTAACCCTGCAGGCCCAGTTCAACAACCAGCAGATCAGCTTCCCGCTGCAACTGGTGGAAGACGAGTTCCATGCCCTGCACCTGCAACTGGGCTCACCGGAAATCTACGAAGACGGGCCCATGCTGCGCCCCTGGCGCCTGTCGATGGAGCAGCCGAGCGCGCTGCTCGATGCCCATGGGCAGGAAAGCGGCCTGTGGGTCCGCGATATTTCGTTCAAGGGTACATTGCTGGAAGTCCGCGGCCTGCCAGCGGCACCAGCCCACTTCGAACTGCGCTTCGCCCCTGGCGGCATCCCCCCCATCGAACTGCATGGCGTGCTGGGCCGGCGCATCGGCCCGGACCTGGCCGCCTACGACCTCAGCCAGAGCCCGGCCGAAGAGATCGAACGCCTGCGCGACTACATTCTCCAGGCCCATCGCCGGGCCCACCCCGAGCTACACACTCAGGTATCGAACTGACCGGCCAGAAACTGCCGCAAACGCTGGCGCATCACGCTACCCTGCGCGCCCAGGCAGGCGATCGGGCTGCCAGCCAGACTGTCCTGTGCCAGTTCCGCCGCTTCACCCGCCAGTAACAACGGGCATTCCAGCCCTGCCACCAGGCGTGTCAGGCGCCGGGTGAGTTCCGCCGTGGGCGGCTGGTGGGAGAACAGCACCAGGGCATCCGGCTTCAGGCGCTCGCAGACCAGTGCCAGTTCTGCCAGCGGCTGCCCGCTCGCCAGTGGCGTCACGCCAAATTCATCACTGCTCAGGATCAGGCTGGTCACCAGCAACTCCAGTTCGTGGCACTGCCCCGGCAACGGTGCCAGCAGCACCATGCGGCTGCGCGGTACACGGGCAAGTTGCAAGCGGGCCAACACCCGGCCACGCAGGAACTGATCGAGGAACAGCCACTCGCTGGCCTGCCCGTAGCCGCCCTGCCCGACCGCCAGGTCATGCCACACCGGCATGAACACTTCGCTGAATACCTGGTCCAGGGTGCAGGCGGCAAACACTTCGTCGAACAGGCGGTCCAGGCTGGCCAGGTCAAAACGTTGCAGCGCCTGGCGAATCTGCTGCTGCCAGCGCACCCAGGCGCCCGTCGCGCCACCCGCCTGCCCGGCAAGGGCATGGTCGCGGGCGAGGATGCTGGCGACCTTGCTTACCGCCACGCCGCGCTCCAGCCAGCCAAGGATGCGGCGGATGTCATCGATGTCGGCCTGGGAGTACAGGCGGTGACCACTGTCGGTGCGGGTTGGCTGGATCAGGCCATGGCGGCGCTCCCAGGCGCGCAAGGTCACGGCATTGACGCCGGTCAGGCGGGAAACCTCACGGATCGGAAACAGGTCCTGCTGCGCGAGGCTCGCATCGATTACCGGGTTCAGTCCCTGTTCGTTCATCTGCAAGGGGTACCCTGTGTGCCCAAGTTGAACACCTAGTCTACTACGGCAACCGTTTGCCGGCTGACAGTTGCCGAAGATCGCACATGGGCGATAATCCGCGCCCGATTCTTGCATGCACGCCTGCGTCGCCCACCACCCCGGGCCACACAGCCAAAGGGGCCGGCTACCCGCCAGCCCGTTGCCAGGAGATACACGATGTCTACCCCACCCGTCACCCTGATGGTGTCGCGCCGCGCCGCCCATGGCCGCTACCAGGACCTGCTGGCCTGGCTGCATGAAGGCGAACAGCTGGCCACCGACTTCCCCGGCTACCTTGGCTCGGGCATCCTCGCGCCACCCCGCGACAGCGACGAATTCCAGATCATTTTCCGTTTCAGCGACGAGCCGACCCTGCACGCCTGGGAGCATTCCGCCTCGCGCCGGGCCTGGTTGCAGCGCGGCAACGGCTTGTTCGAGCGCCCCAAAGAGGCGCGCGTAAGCGGCATCGACGACTGGTTTGGCACCAATATGGTGCAAAAACCGCCACGTTGGAAGCAGGCCGTGGCCATCTGGCTGGCCTTCTTCCCGGTCTCGCTGGTGTTCAACCTAGTGTTCGGCCACTGGCTGGCAGCACTGGACCTGGTGCCCCGGGTACTGCTCAGCACCCTGGGCCTGACGCCGGTGATGGTCTACCTGTTCATCCCCCTTTCCACCCGCCTGCTGGCCGGCTGGCTGCATGCATCCCCGGCCCCTGCTGGCGCCCTGCGCAGCCGCTGAGGCCAGGCCGTACACGCGGTAGACAGTTCGGGTATGCTGGGCGGCAACCAAAGGACAGACAAGTTGACCGCCCCGAACATGAACAGCCCCATTCTCGTTACCGGAGCCAGCCAGCGCGTCGGGCTGGCCCTGGCCCTTGAACTGGCACAGGCCGGCCATACGGTGGTCAGTGCCAGCCGCAGCGTCCAGCCACAGGCGGCCCACCCGAATATCGTGCAGTTCCAGGCCGACCTGTGCCAGGCGGCCGACCGCCAGGCCCTGATCGAGTATCTGCACAACCATTACGACGGCCTGCGCGCGATCATCCACAACGCCTCGCTGTGGCTCGACGATGGCCTCGACAACCTCGAGACCATGTTCCGCCTGCACGTCGAAGCGCCCTACCACCTCAACCTGGCCCTGGGCGACCTGCTGGCCAAGGTGGAAAAGGCCGACATCATCCACATTTGCGACGAAACCTCTTCACGCGGCAGCAAAAGCCATATCGGCTACGCCGCGACCAAGGCCGCGTTGCAGAACATGGTGCTGTCTTTCGCCGAAAAATATGCGCCCAAGGTGCATGTGAACGGTATCCTGCCGGGGCTGCTGATCCTCAAGGAAGGGGGTGACGAAACCTACCGCCAGCAGACCCTGAAAAAGGCCCTGCTGGAGTTCGAACCCGGCGCCGGCCCGCTGATCGAGACGGTCAAGTACCTGCTCGCCAGCCAGTACAGCACCGGCAGCCAGGTGGTCATCAACGGTGGCCGCCACCTGAAGAACCGCATGACCTGAGAGAAGCCCATGACCCCACAGCAACAGCTCGAACTCGAGGCCGCCGCGTTCCGGCGCCTGGTCGAACACCTGCAGAAGCGCACCGATGTGCAGAACATCGACCTGATGAACCTGTCCGGCTTCTGCCGCAACTGCCTGTCCAAGTGGTACAAGGCCGCGGCTGACGAGCGCCAGCTCGACCTGAGCATGGATGACGCCCGCGAAGCGGTGTACGGCATGCCTTACGCCGAGTGGAAAGCCCAATACCAGAAAGAAGCCAGCGCCGACCAACAAGCGGCGTTCGAAAAAGGAAAACCCCGTGACTGACCTGAACACCCTGCGCGCCAGCCTGGCCAGCGGCCAACACGTGTTTGCCGACACCCTGGCGTTCATTGCCGACAACTACAGCTACCAGCCACAGGCCTTCGACAATGGCGGCGTGGCGAATGCGGCCGGGCAGAACGAAGGTTCGTGCAAGACCCTGGGCCTGGCGGTGCTGGAAGGGCTGAGCGACCAGGAAGCACTGCTGGCCTTTGGCGAGCACTACCGTGACGTGGTAGCCACGCCCGAGGGCAGCGACCATGGCAATATCCGTGCGCTGATCAAGCATGGGCTGGCGGGCGTCAAGTTTGCCGAGCTGCCGCTTGCGCGCAAGGCTTGAGATAGCCGGGGCTGCTTTGCAGCCCATCGCGACACAAGGCCGCTCCTACAGAAGACCGCGTTCCCTTGTAGGAGCGGCCTTGTGTCGCGATAGGGCCGCAGAGCGGCCCCAAGATCTCGAAACCAACCTCAGCTGATGATGGTTCCCGGCACCTCACCCGCCAATCCCCCCTGCCGCAACCACTGCAAGGCCACCGGCCACAAACTTTCGCGAAAGCGGTCATGGAAGAACGCGAAATGGCCAATTTCATCGACCGAGATATCCACAGGCGCAATGCGCAGGTGCTGGCGCTCGGCGCCCTGCAGATAACCCAGCAAACGTTCGGTCGCCGCCACGGTACCAAAGGGGTCATCGGTCAGGCTGATGGCCAGCGTCGCCGCCCGCACCTGGGCGAACGGTAGTGCCTCCAGTGCACGCCCGCTGGGTCGGTGCTCATAGCGTGGGGTACGGGTGGTCCAGTCGTGCACCACGCCGGATGGCGTGTCCTCCAGCCAACCCAGGCGCTTGCCGGGAAAGTAACCGAACACCCGGGTGAGCAGCGGCATTACCACATGCCACTTGCCGAACAGTTGCCAACGCTGGTCAGCCGCGTAATCGCGCCAATAGGCAAATTGCGCACCAACCATCACCACCCGGCGAACCTTGCTCGCCGACGGTGCCAGCCCCACTGCGCAGCCGCCAAAACTGTGCCCCACCACGTCCACCGGCTGGCCGGGGAAATGTTCTGCGGCATGCACCAGCATGGCTTCGAAATCCAGCCGGCCCCAGTCGCTCCAGGATGCCTGGAAGCCGCGCAGCGAGGCCGGGCGGGATTCGCCGATGCCACGGTAGTCGTAGGTCAGCACATCGCAACCTTGGGCGAACAGGTAGTCGGCGAAACGCGAGTAGTAGCGGCAGCGTACCGAGGTGGCAGCGTTGATGATCACCAGCGGGCGCTGGGGGTCAGGTCGGGCGTGGCGCCAGCGGAAGCCGCCGAGGCTGTAGCCGTCGGCTGCGGTGTGGCGAAAGGCAGTGGCGGGTTGGGTGAGGCTGCTCATGGCACATTCCCTGTTGTTGTGCGCCAAAGCTAGCAAAGATTTTATAGCCTGTACCGGCCTCTTCGCGGGTAAACCCGCTCCTACAGGTACTCCATTTCCCTCAAGTTAAAAGGGATCCCTGTGGGAGCGGGTTTACCCGCGAAAGGGCCGGTACAGGCCGACAGCGATTACAGCTCGACGCAGTCGAACTTCACATCGGTAGCCACGTCTTCGTCGTAGTTGACGTCAGCGCGCTCGAAGCCGAACAGGTTGAGGAACTGCTTCTTGTAGCCGGCATAGTCGGTCAGCTCGAACAGGTTCTCGGTGGTCACCTGTGGCCACAGCGCCTTGCAGGCGTCCTGTACGTCATCACGCAGTTCCCAGTCGTCCAGGCGCAGGCGGCCCTTCTCGTCGACCTCGGCCGGCGCGCCGTCGGCACGGTACATGCGGTCGCGGTACATGCGGTCCAGCTGGTCCTGGGTGCCTTCGTGAACACCCTTCTCCTGCATGATCTTGAACACCATGGACAGGTACAGCGGCATCACCGGGATGGCCGAGCTGGCCTGGGTAACCACCGACTTCAGCACCGCCACGTTGGCGCCGCCCTTGACTTCACCGGCCAGTTTCTTGTCCAGGCGCAGGGCGGTTTCGTCCAGGTCCTGCTTGGCCTGGCCCAGCGCACCGTGCCAGTAGATCGGCCAGGTGATGTCGCTGCCGATGTAGCTGAAGGCCACGGTGCGGGCGCCTTCGGCCAGCACGTTGGCGCCAGCCAGGGCGTCGATCCACAGCTGCCAGTCCTGGCCACCCATGACGGTGACGGTGTCGGCGATTTCCTGCTCGGTAGCCGGCTCGATGCTGGCCTCGATGATGGTGTCCTTGTTGGTGTCGATGGCGGTCGACTTGTACGGCTGGCCGATCGGCTTCAGGGCCGAACGCACCAGTTCACCGGTCTGCGGCAGCTTGCGCACTGGCGAGGCCAGCGAGTAGATGACCAGGTCGACCTTGCCGCCCATTTCGTTCTTGATCAGCTCGATGACCTTGGCACGGGCTTCGTCGGAGAAAGCGTCACCATTGATCGACTTGCTGTACAGGCCTTCGGCCTTGGCGAACTTGTCGAAGGCTGCAGCGTTGTACCAGCCAGCGGTGCCGGCCTTGGTCTCGGTGCCTGGCTTTTCGAAGAACACGCCCAGGGTGTCGGCCTTGAAGCCGAACGCCGCGGTGATGCGGGCTGCCAGGCCGTAGCCGCTGGAAGCACCGATGACCAGGACCTTCTTCGGGCCATCCTCGCGCACGCCCAGCTTGCGGGTGGCTTCGATCTGGTCACGGACGTTGAGCTCGCAGCCCTTCGGGTGAGTCGTGGTGCAGATGAAACCGCGGACCTTAGGATGAATGATGGCCAATGTCTGTACCTCGTCAGGTTTATGCCGGGGGAAGCGCCGCCATGGGCGATTCCGGTTGATCAGAGGGTGAGACTACCCCCGCAGGTTATCCGACACATATTACGGGGTGATCTTGGGGATGCAAAACGGTGGATTACCTGTACCGGCCCTATCGCCGGCAAGCCAGCTCCCACAAAGACGGCGCAAAACTTGAGCCCTGTGAGGGACCTGTGGGAGCTGGCTTGCCGGCGATAGGGCCAGTGCAGGCAACATCAATCTGACAAGAGAGCCCCTTTCAGCCATTCCAGGAACTGCCGGGCCAGCGGATCATCCTGGCTATCCCGATGCACCAGGCACGCCCACGCCGGCCCACGCACGCGCTGCGCCGACAAAGCCTGCAAACGCCCCTCCTCCACCGCCCGCCGCGCCAGCAACTGGCTGACCAGGGCCACCCCCAACCCCTCGCTCGCCGCATCCAGCAGCAGCCCGGGGTCGGAAAAGTTCAGCCCCTTGCCCTGCTGCCCCACATCCTCGCCACCCTCCAGCTGCCAGTGGCTCCAGTCCATCTCGCGCTCGCCATGCAAGGTGGTGCGCCGCGACATCGGCGTTTGCAGCAACGCCGGGTGGCAGGCCGGGTACAGCTGGTCCTGGTGCAGCACGTTGAAGCTGCACTCGGCCTGGGCACTGAGGTCGTCGCGGATGGCCAGGTCGATGGTCTCGGTCGCCATGTCCGGCACCTCGAAACTGGTGAACAACCACAAGTCGACATCCGGGCAGCGCTGGTGAAAGTCGGCCAGCCGCGGCAGCAGCCAGTGCCTGGCAAAGGCCGGGCTGGTGTTGACCACCAGTTGGTTGGGCTTGCGGTACTGGTCGAGCCGGCGAATGCCCACCGCCAGGTGCTGCAGCAGCGACTGCGTGGTGCTGAGCAGGTCGTGCCCGGCGTCGGTCAGGCTCACGCTGCGGCCACTGCGGTGGAACAGCGGCTGCTCCAGGTAGGTTTCCAGGCTGCGAATCTGCTGGCTGATGGCCGACTGGGTCAGGTTCAGCGCTTCGGCGGCCTTGTGGAAGCTGCCCAGCCGCGCAGCGGCTTCGAAGCCGCGCAGGGCATTCAGGGGTGGCCAGTGTTTGAGCATGATTGATAAGCCCTGCTGATCAGATGTGCGCTAAATCTATCGTTTGTCGCAGGCCAAGCCTAGCCATAGCATGGAGATCAACACCCGCGACGGCGGGCTTCGTTGATAAAAATCCTTAATTGATCGGAGTTCACTATGCACCTGTCCCTCGACAGCGGCTGGCGCATGCCCGCCGAATGGGCCCGCCACGCTGCCACCTGGATGGTCTGGCCACACAACCAGGCCCTGTGGGAAAGCGGCTGGCACGTGCGCCTGGCCGACGTACAGCAGGACTACGCCCGGGTCGCGGCGGCCATCGCCCGATTCGAGCCGGTGAAGATGGTGGTCGACCCTTCGGCCTTGCAGAGCGCACGTGCCCTCTGCGGCGCCAATATCGAACTGGTCGAAATGGCCGTGGACGACAGCTGGTGCCGGGACAGCGGCCCTAGCTTCGTCTGCCACCCACAGCATGGCCTGGCCGGCCTGAGCTGGCGCTTCAACGCCTGGGGTGGCAAGTCGCAGCACGGCCAGGACCGCAGCCTCGGCCGGCGCATCCTCGACCAACTGGGCCTGGACGGTTTCAGCACGGCGCTGTGCAACGAAGGCGGGGCGATTCATGTGGACGGCGAAGGCACCCTGATCACCACCGAGTCGGTGCTGCTCAACCCCAACCGCAACCCTGCCGTGAGCAAGGCCGAGTTCGAGGCCTGCTTCGCTCGCTACCTGGGCATCCGCAAGACCATCTGGCTACCGGGTGACCCACAATACATCACCGGCGACATGACCGACGGCCACGTCGACGGTGTATGCGCCTTCGCCCGCCCTGGCGTGCTGCTGGTCGACGCCACCCATGACCAGCATTCGGTGTACGCCGAAGTCGTGCGGGAAAACCGCCGCGCCCTGGAACTGGCCACCGACGCGCAAGGCCGGCACTTCGAGCTGCTCGACCTGTATGAAGCCAGCGCCGCCGTCGACCAGGACGCCGAGGTATTCTGCGCCTCGTACACCAACTTCTACATCGCCAACGGCGCGATCATCATGCCGGCCTATGGCATCGCCGCCGACCAGGAAGCCGCCGCGCAACTGGCCCACGCCTTCCCGGGCCGGGAGATCGTACCGGTGCGCATCGACCACATCGCCCATGGCGGTGGCGGCATCCATTGCATCACCCAGCAACAACCCGAGGTGCAGCCATGAGCCTGCTGCGCATCGCCACCACCCAGATGCCGTGCAGCTGGGACCTGCCTGGCAACCTCGACCGCGCCGAACAACTGGTTCGCCAGGCTGCCGCCAAGGGGGCCCAGGTGATCCTGCTGCAGGAGCTGTTCGCCACCCCATACTTCTGCATCGAACAGGACCACCAGCACCAGGCACTCGCCCAACCCTACCCTGCCAGCCCTATCCTGCAGCGCTTCGCCGCACTGGCCGGCGAGCTAGGCGTGGTGCTGCCGCTGAGCTGGTACGAGCGCGCCGGCAATGCCTTCTTCAACTCGCTGACCGTGGCCGATGCCGATGGCCGCCTGCTTGGCGTCTACCGCAAGACCCACATCCCCAATGCCATCGGCTACCAGGAGAAGGAATACTTCAGCCCCGGCGATACCGGCTTCAAGGTCTGGGACACCGCCTTCGGCCGCCTGGGCATCGGCATCTGCTGGGACCAGTGGTTCCCCGAGACCGCCCGCTGCCTGGCACTGATGGGCGCCGAAGTGCTGCTGTTCCCCACCGCCATCGGCTCCGAGCCCGGCTGTGCCGAACTGGACTCGCGCGACCACTGGCAGGTGGCCATGCGCGGCCACGCCGCCGCCAACCTGTTGCCGGTGGTGGCGGCCAATCGGGTGGGCGAAGAAGTCGCAGCCAGCGACGCATCGTTGGCCATGCGCTTCTATGGCTCGTCGTTCATCTGCGACCACAAGGGCGCCATGCTCGCCGAAGCCGACCGCGACAGCAGTGGCATCTGGCTGCACGACCTGGATCTGGCCGGCATGCGGGAAGACCGCCTGAGCTGGGGCATCTACCGCGATCGCCGCCCGGAGATGTACGCACCGCTGCTGACCCTGGACGGCACCCACCCACACACCCTGAGGGCATGAGCATGAAACGCCACGTTCTGGCCGCCTTGGCGCTGGCCGTCTGCGCCTGCCAGGCTCAGGCCGAGCAGCCCGTGCTGCGCCTGTACAACTGGGCCGACTATTTTGCCGAGGACACCCTCAAGCAGTTCACGGCCGAAACCGGCATCCAGGTGATCTACGACGTGATGGATGGCAGCGAAGTGCTCGAGGCCAAGCTGATGTCCGGGCGCAGTGGCTACGACCTGGTCTTCCCCGGTGATACCGTCGCCGAGCGCCTGATGCGCGCCGGCAGCCTGCAGCCACTGGACCACAGCCGCCTGGAGGCCCTGGACGACATCGAGCCCGGGCTGCGTCAGCTGCACGCCCGGTACCCCAAGGCCAGCCAGGCGACCGTGCCCTACACCTGGGGCACCATCGGCCTGACGGTGAATGCCGACAAAGTCCGCCAACGCATGCCCGATGCACCGCTGGACAACCTCGACCTGCTGTTCAAGCCGGAGCTGGCAGCCAAATTCGCCGACTGCGGTATTTCAGTCATCGATTCACCCGACGAAGTGCTGGCAGTGGTCCTCAACTACCTGGGCCGCGAGCCACGCAGTGCCAAGCGCGAAGACCTGGCCGCAGCCAGCGAACTGCTCAAGGCGATTCGCCCGTACGTGCGCAAGTTCCAGTCGCAACCGGTGACCGAACTGGTCAACGAGAACCTGTGCCTGTCACTGGGCTACAGTGGCGACGTGATCCAGGCGCAGCGTACCGCCGACGCCGCGGGCAAGCATCTCGACTTCCAGTACCGCGTGCCGCGCCAAGGCACCACGGTGTGGATGGATACCATGGCCATCCCGGCCGATGCCAAGCACCCGGAATACGCCTATCGTTTCATCAATTTCGTCATGCGCCCGGCGAACATGGCGGCCATCAGCAACTTCACCGGTTACCCTACCGCCAGCGCCAAGGCACGCCAGGCAGTGGACCCGCGCATGCGCGACAACCCCGATATCTACCTCGACCAAGCCACCTATGCCCGGCTGATCCCGGGCCGCGATATCCCACAGGCCGACATGCGTGCACGCATGCGCGTGTGGACCCGCTTCAAGACTGCACAGGACTGAGCCATGCCAAGCCGTAGAACCTTCCTGCAACTTTCGCTGGCCGCCGGCCTTGGTGCCAGCCTCGGCCTACCGCTGGGCCTGGCCCGCGCCGAAGAACCGGGGCGCTGGTTCATGCCGGACGAAGGCGAGCCGCAGCAGCGCGCATTCATCGCCTTCGGCGCCCAGAATGCGATCTGGGAGGACTTCACCGCCGATGTGCAGGCCGCCCTCGGTCGCATCGCCCAGGCCATCGCGCGCTATCAGCCAGTGACGGTGTTCTGCCGGGCCAGCGAGCGCGAGCTGGCCGAGCAACACTGTGCCAGCCAGCGCACAAGTTTCGTCGAGTGCGAGCTGGACGACATCTGGATGCGCGACATCGGCGCCAACTTCGTCGTCGATGATGACGGAGCCCTGGCGGCGGTGGACTTCAACTTCAATGGCTGGGGCAACAAGCAACGTCACCGCAACGATGCCCAACTGGCCAGGCGCGTAACCACGCTGGCCGGTGCCCGCTACCAGCGCAGCGACCTGGTGGGTGAAGGCGGCGCCATAGAGGTGGACGGCCACGGCACCGGCATCATGACCGAGAGCAGCTGGGTCAACGCCAACCGCAACAAAGGCTGGAGCAAGGCCGAGATCGAGGCGGAGCTCAAGGAGCGCCTGGGGCTGAGCAAGATCATCTGGCTACCGGGCATCGCCGGCCAGGACATCACCGACGGGCACGTGGACTTCTATGCCCGCTTCGTCAGGCCGGGGGTGGTGATTGCCAACCTGGATAACGACCCGGACTCGTATGACTACGCCGTGACGCGCAAGCACCTGGATATCCTCAAGCGGGCCACCGATGCCGAGGGCCGCAGGTTGCAGGTGCATGTCGTGTCGCCGCCGCTGCACGGGCGGCGCAACAGGTTCAGCAAAGGCAATGACGACTTTGCCGCTGGGTACATCAACTACTTCGTGATCAATGGCGCGATCATTGCGCCACAGTTTGGCGATGGGGCGGCGGACGAGAAAGCGCGGGGGCTGCTGGCGGCGTTGTATCCGGGGCGGGATATCGTGCAGCTGGATATCGATGCCATTGCTGCGGGGGGCGGGGGGATTCACTGTGTGACCCATCAGTGCCCGGCTGTGTAGCAGAGTTGCCTGTGCTGGCCTCTTCGCGGGTAAACCCGCTCCCACAGGTACTGCGCAAACCTTGAGTTTTGCACAGTCCTTGTGGGAGCGGGCTTGCCCGCGAAGAGGCCGCCACAGTCAATCGCGGTGCCGACGGCGCCCCGTGATCATCGACCACGGCAGGTTTTCCCGCATGCGCACGCTCTCGTAGATGGCCGCCAGCACATGCACGCAAACCAGCACCAGCAGCGCGTTGGCCAGCCAGCTGTGCAGGTCCATCGGCCAGTCGACACCAAACAGCGCGTCCACCTCCTGCGACGCCCACCCGGTAAGGCCCAGGCCGGCAATGCAGGTCAGCATCAGCATCATCACCAGGGCGCCAATCGGCGAATGCCCCATGTGATGGTCAAGCTCCCCATGCAGCAGCGCCCGAGCATGCCCGACCAGGCTTGCCGGGGTTGGCCAGAAGTCGGCCCAACGCGCGCTGCGTGGCCCGACAAAGCCCCAGATCACACGCACCACCACAACGGCCAGTGCGTAGTAGCCCAGCCACTGGTGCCAGTCTTCACCCTCTTCGTTGAAGAAGTAGTTGGCGAAGAACACCACGGCGATCGACCAGTGGCACAGCCGCAGTAGGGGGTCCCACAGCTGTACCGTGCCGTCGCTGTTCAATCGTGGTACTCGGTCTTGACTGCCTTGCCCGTCACTGGGTCATGGTAGATCTCGACCTTCTTGCCATCCTTGTCGAAACCGTAGATCTCGTAGCAGTTGCCCTTGGTGACCTTGAACTTGTTGATCTTGTAGCCTTGCTCCTTGAGCTGCGCCTGGAATTTTTC
Organism: Pseudomonas asiatica; assembly: GCF_040214835.1. NCBI lineage: Bacteria > Pseudomonadati > Pseudomonadota > Gammaproteobacteria > Pseudomonadales > Pseudomonadaceae > Pseudomonas > Pseudomonas asiatica. The sequence goes on from NZ_CP157874.1 coordinate 4,967,502, forward strand.
CTGATCCTGCCAGGTGCTTTTGTCAGCGGTGGTGCATTCGGTGGCGGCTAATACAGTGCTGCTGCCAATCAAAAGGGTCAGCGCGATCAATGTACGCATGGGCATGTGCTCCCATCCAGATGAGTGTAGTAGCGCATCCCTCAGCATAGTTCTGCAGGCCGCTTTACGCTCATTCATTTGCTTTACGCATCAATCGCAAAGAAAAACAAACTTAACAAATGAGCCAAAGCCACCGATGCTTGAGGCATTACGCCCATCGCACGGAGAACAACAACATGAACGACGTGGTCATCGTCGCCGCAACCCGTACCGCCATCGGCAGCTTCCAGGGCGCCTTGGCCACTGTGCCTGCAGTAGACCTGGGTGCCGCCGTGATCAAGCGCCTGCTGGAACAGACCGGGCTGGCCCCGGCGCAGGTCGACGAAGTCATCCTCGGCCAGGTGCTTACCGCCGGTGCCGGGCAGAACCCGGCACGCCAGGCCGCGATCAAGGCCGGCCTGCCCTTCAGCGTGCCGGCAATGACCCTGAACAAGGTCTGCGGTTCGGGCCTGAAGGCACTGCACCTGGCCGCTCAGGCCATCCGCTGTGGTGACGCCGAGGTAGTCATCGCCGGCGGCCAGGAGAACATGAGCCTTGCCCCCTACGTGATGCCGTCGGCCCGCACCGGCCAGCGCATGGGCCATGGCCAGCTGATCGACAGCATGATCACCGACGGCCTGTGGGATGCCTTCAACGACTACCACATGGGTATTACTGCCGAAAACCTGGTGGACCAGTACGGCCTCAGCCGTGAGCAGCAGGATGCCTTTGCCGCCGAGTCGCAGCGCAAGGCGGTAGCGGCGATGGAGGCCGGCCGCTTCGATGATGAAATCACCCCGATCGTGCTGCCGCAGAAAAAGGGAGAACCCAAGGTGTTCGCGCGGGACGAGCAGCCACGCCCGGATACCATCGCCGAATCCCTGGGCAAACTGCGCCCGGCGTTCAAGAAGGACGGCAGCGTCACCGCCGGCAACGCCTCGAGCCTGAATGACGGCGCCGCCGCCGTGCTGCTGATGAGCGCCGCCAAGGCCAAGGCCCTGGGCCTGCCGGTGCTGGCCAGGATCGCGGCTTATGCCAGTGCCGGTGTAGACCCGGCGATCATGGGCATCGGCCCGGTTTCGGCCACCCAGCGCTGCCTGGACAAGGCCGGCTGGCAATTGGCCGAGCTGGACCTGATCGAAGCCAACGAAGCCTTTGCCGCGCAGGCGCTGGCCGTGGGCAAGGCGCTGGAATGGGATGCCGCGCGGGTCAACGTGAATGGCGGGGCGATTGCCCTTGGCCACCCGATTGGTGCGTCCGGGTGCCGGGTGCTGGTGACCCTGCTGCACGAGATGATCAAGCGGGACGCCAGGAAAGGCCTGGCAACCCTGTGCATTGGTGGCGGGCAAGGCGTGGCCTTGGCAATCGAGCGTTGATCTCGGGCTGAGTCAAGCAGGCCCGGCCTCTTCGCGGGTAAACCCGCTCCCACAGGGCCCCCACTGAAGCTGAATCCAGTGGGGGCCCTGTGGGAGCGGGTTTACCCGCGAAAGGGCCGGTACAGGCAGCGAAAAATCAGGCAGTGGCACGCAGCTCGCGGGCAGCTGCGACCATGTTCACCAGCGCTGCCTCGGTCTCCGGCCAGCCACGGGTCTTCAGCCCGCAATCCGGGTTGACCCACAGGCGCTCGGTCGGGATACGCCGGGCAGCCTTGCGCAGCAGCTTGACCATTTCCTCACGGGTCGGCACCCGTGGCGAATGAATGTCATACACACCCGGGCCGATCTCGTTGGGGTAGGCGAACCGCTCGAACGCCGCCAGCAGCTCCATGTCCGACCGCGAGGTCTCGATGGTGATCACGTCGGCATCCATCGCCGCGATCGACTCGATCACGTCGTTGAACTCGCTGTAGCACATGTGGGTGTGGATCTGGGTTTCGTCACGCACCCCCGAGGCACAAAGGCGGAAGGCCTCGGTGGCCCACTCCAGGTAATGGGCCCAGGCGCCGTGGCGCAGCGGCAAGCCTTCACGGAAGGCCGCTTCGTCGATCTGCACGATCCTGATACCCGCCGCTTCCAGGTCGACCACTTCGTCGCGGATCGCCAGCGCCAGCTGGCGCGCCTGCACTTCGCGGCTCACGTCTTCACGCGGGAACGACCACATCAGCATGGTCACCGGGCCGGTCAGCATGCCCTTCATCACCTTGCTGGTCAGGCCCTGGGCGTACTTTATCCATTCCACGGTCATGGCCTTCGGCCGGCTCAGGTCGCCAACGATCACCGCAGGCTTCACGCAGCGCGAACCATAGCTCTGCACCCAGCCGAAGCGGGTGAACACATAGCCATCGATCTGCTCGGCGAAGTACTCGACCATGTCGTTGCGCTCGGCCTCGCCGTGCACCAGCACATCCAGGCCCAGGTCCTCCTGGATTTTCACCGCATGGCGGATCTCGCTGTGCATGGCCTCGACGTAATCGGCCTCGGTCAGCTTGCCCTGTCTGTAGGCCTGGCGTGCCAGGCGAATCGCCGAGGTCTGCGGGAACGAACCGATGGTGGTGGTCGGGAACGCCGGCAGGTCGAGCCCCGCACGTTGCTTGGCGATACGTTGGGCAAACGCCGACTGACGCTGGCTGTCAGCGGGCTTGATGGCCGCCAGGCGGGCCTGCACGGCCGGCTTGTGAATACGCGGCGAAGCGGCGCGGCTGGCCTGCACGGCCTGGCTCTGGGCCAATGCGGCGGCCACGTCGTCGGCTTGTGGGGCATTGATGGCCTTGGCCAGCAGCGCCACTTCCTGGCACTTCTGCACGGCGAAAGCCAGCCAGCTGTGCAGTTCGGCATCGAGCTGGTCTTCACGGTCCAGGTCCACCGGGCTGTGCAGCAGCGAGCAGGACGGCGCCACCCACAGCCGCTCACCCAGGCGCTCATGGGCATGGCGCAGTACCTCCAGCGCCTTTTCCAGGTCGCAGCGCCAGACGTTGCGGCCGTTGACCAGGCCCAGCGACAGCACCTTGTAGGCCGGCAGGCGGTCGAGGATGGTCGGGTACTGCTCGGGCGCACGTACCAGGTCGATGTGCAGGCCATCGACCGGCAGGTTGGCGGCCAGGCCCAGGTTGTCTTCCAGGCCGCCGAAGTAGGTGGCGATCAGCTTCTTCAGTGGCGCCCGCTGAAGGATGTTGTAGACCCGCTCGTAGGCATTCTTCCAGTCCTGAGGCAGGTCCAGGGCCAGGATCGGCTCATCGATCTGCACCCATTCCACGCCCTGGGCAGCCAGGCGGTTGAGGATCTGGTCATACAGCGGCAGCAGGCGGTCGAGCAGCTCCAGCTTGTCGAAATCGCCACCCTTGGCCTTGCCCAGCCACAGGTAGGTCAGCGGGCCGATTACCACCGGCTTGACCGCGTGGCCCAGGGCCTGGGCTTCTGCCACTTCTTCGAACAGTTGCTCCCAGCTCAGGGCGAACTGCTGGTCGGCGGTGAATTCGGGGACCAGGTAGTGGTAGTTGGTGTCGAACCACTTGGTCATTTCCTGGGCGTGCGCGCCGCCGCAGCAGCTGTCACCCACAGCGCCACGGGCCATGGCGAACAGGGTCTGCAGGGTAGGCCCGGCAGCGTCGTGGCTGCGAAAGCGCTGCGGGATCACGCCGAAGGTCAGCGAGTGGGTCAGCACCTGGTCGTACCAGGCGAAGTCGCCGACCGGCAGCAGTTCGATGCCGGCGTCTTTCTGCACCTGCCAGTGGCGGGCACGCAGCTCGCGGCCGACGGCACGCAGGCCGGCTTCGTCGAGTTCACCCTTCCAGAAGGCTTCCTGGGCCTTTTTCAGCTCGCGGTCGTGGCCGATACGTGGAAAGCCCAGGTTGTGTGCCAGTGCCATGTCTTGTCCCTCAGCATGCATAAATGAATGAGGGGGATTTTCCGGGCACCGGCATCTTGAGACAAACTCATTAAATTTGAGATGAACTCAAGGTTTTCTCATGTTCGTGAATTTGTACTGCCTGTAAGGGCCCTTTCGCGGCTAAAGCCGCTCCTACAGGTACCGCGCCAGCCTGAAGAGTATGCGATCCCTGTGGGAGCGGCTTTAGCCGCGAAAGTGCCGGCACAGGCAAACCCGGATGTCTCATTCAGAGCACCACCCTGCGCATCCGGACATGACCCCACCCGCCTTCTGCCGCAAAATGCAACCCTGACCAAACCAGGTACCCGGCCCCATGAGCCTGCTGAAAACCGCGCTGCGCGAAAACACCTTCGTCTGCGTCATGGAGTTCGTCCCCAAGCCCTCCGCAGAACGCTTCGCCGCCATGGACGCGATCCTGGCACGTGCGCACCTGTGTGGCTGGCCGATGACCGTGGCCATCGGCGACCGCGTCAGCAGCCCGCTGGACATGTCGCCACTGGACGCCCTCGCCTCGTTCAGCACCCCGGTACCCGCCCTGCCGCACTTCTCCGGCAAGGACCGCGAACGCCACCACCTGCTCGCCCAACTGCAACGCATGGATGCCGCCGGCCTCGACCAGCTGTTGCTGCTCACCGGCGACCGCCTGCCGGGCCACCAGCCCGGCCAGCGCCCGGTGCGCTACCTGGAATCGGTCGCAGCCCTGCAGATCGCCCGCCAGGCCTGCCCGCACTGGCTGCTTGGCGCGGCGCTCAACCCGTTCAAGTACTGCGAGGAAGAAGGCGGCGCCCAATACTTCAAGGCCGAGAAAAAACTGGCGGCGGGCGCCGACTTCCTCACCCTGCAACTGGGTTTCGATGCCGGCAAACACCAGGAAGCCATGCATTGGATGAACCGCCAGGCCGCGCCCAAGCCGATGCTGGCCTGCCTGATGAGCCTCACCCACGGGCGTGCGACGATGCTCGAACACGTGGCCGGCGTGACCGTCACGCCGTCCATGCGCGACATGCTGGAAGCGGAAGCGGCGCAGTCCAAGGCATTTGCCCAGGCGCGCAGCGTCGACCGCCTGGCCTTGCAGATCATCGGCGTGAAGCTGATGGGCTACGCCGGCGTGCATCTGTCGGGGGTTCACGAACTCAAGCAACTGCTGGCCCTGGAGGCACGCATCGAGCACTGGCAGGCGCAAATCCACACACTGGAACAATGGGCGCCGGCCTGGCAGGCCAGCTGGCAGATGCCCGGCCTGCCGGCAGTCAGCTTCCATCCGCCGCAGGCAAGCTGGCGCCAGGGCGAGTCGCGGGTCGATGCCTCGTTCAAGGAGAAAGCGCGCTACCACCTGATGCACGGCATGCATTCGCTGCTGTTCAGCCGCCGCAATGGCCTGAGCAAGGCATTTGGCTGGGCCGTGCGCCAGCCGATGTGGGCTACCCGCCTTGGCGCGCAGGTGCTGCACAAGGTGGAGCACGCGGTGAAGCACCCGCTGGTAGGCTGCAACACCTGCGGCCGCTGCCGCCTGGAAGACACCCTGTACATCTGCCCGGAAACCTGCCCCAAGGGCCTGGCCAACGGCCCCTGCGGCGGCACCGCGCTGAACCGCTGCGAGTTCGGCGACCGCGAGTGCATCCACAGCGTCAAGTACCGCACCGCCAAGGCGGCGCGGCAGACGGCGCTGCTGACCGAGCGCCTGATCCCGTGCATCGAGCTCGAGACACGCCACCGCAGCTCATGGCCGCAGTGGTTCCAGGCCCAGACGCCGCGTCAGCTCAGCCCGCAGCCAGCGCCTCGAACCCAGCCCGAATCGTAGCTTCGGGCAGTTCGTCGGCGATGAACACCATCACGCTCTCGCGGGTTTCACCCTCGGCCCATTCGGCGTCCCAGTCGAAGCCATAGAGCTTGAGCACACCCTGGAACACCAGCTTGCGCGCTTCACCGGCAATGTTCAGCACGCCCTTGTAGCGCAGCAGCTGCTTGCCGTGGGTTTCCAGCAGTTCGTTCATGAAGTCGCTGAGGCGGTCGATGTCCAGCGCGCTTTCCGTGCGCAGCACCAAGGTGGAGATCCGGTCCGGGGTAGCGGGCTTGAGCAGCGGGCGTAGCGCTGGCTTCAGGTTCGCGCCCAGATCGGGGTTGAGGTTGAAACCACGCACATCCAGCAGCTCGGCCAGGTCGATGCGACCATGCTCGACCACGCGAATCGCAGCCCGGCCATTGATGCGGGCCAGGCGCTCGCGCAGGGCCTCGACCGCAGCGGGCTCGACCAGGTCGGTCTTGCTCAGCAGCAGGCGATCGGCAAAGCCGACCTGGGCCTGGGCAATGGTCTGGGTCAGGTGCAGCTCGGCGTGGGCGGCATCGACCAGGGTGATGATGCCATCGAGGATGTAGCGCTCACGCAGCTCTTCGTCGATGAAGAAGGTTTGGGCCACCGGCGCCGGGTCGGCCAGGCCGGTGCATTCGATTACCAGGCGGTCGAAGGCGATCTCGCCGGCATCCAGGCGTTCGAGCAGCAGGTACAAGGCGCGGGTCAGGTCGCCATGGATGCTGCAGCACACGCAGCCATTGGCCAGGGTCATCACCTGCACCGGCTCGTCGCCCAGCAGTTGGCTGTCGATGCCGGCCTCGCTGAATTCGTTTTCGATCACGGCGATCTTCAGGCCGTGCTCGGCCTTGAGCATGTGCTTGAGCAAGGTGGTCTTGCCGGCACCGAGGAAGCCAGTGAGTACGGTTACGGGAATAGGCGTCTGCACGCAGAACATCTCCTGTGCAGTGAAATGGACGGGGGGAGCGCGATCCCTGTAGGAGCGGCCTTGTGTCGCGATCGGGCCGCAAAGCGGCCCCGGATTTTCAGCTTCGCAGCCAAAATTGCCGGGGCCGCGTTGCGGCCCGATCGCGACACAAGGCCGCTCCTACACAGTACCGCGCTAGCCTGGACTTAGCAGCACTTGGGCCCGGACTTGCCGCCATAACGCGCTTCCTGGCGTTCGCGGAAGAACTCCTCGTACGTCATGACCGGCTTGTCCGGGTGCTTGGTCTGCATGTGCTCGACGTAGTTGTCGTAGTCGGGCATGCCGACCATCAGGCGGGCTGCCTGCCCCAGGTACTTACCCAGTCGACCCAGGTCGTTGAACATCGCAGCAGTCCTCTCAAGCGTCAGGCAGGGCCTGGAACGGGGTTTCCTTGTCGGTGCGCTCCTTGCGGCCGAGGGCGGCGAAGCCGACCTTGACAGCGAAGAACAGCACGCTGAACACCACCACCAGGAACAGCACAGTCAGGCCGGCGTTGGTGTAGGCGTTGAAGATCACGTGCTGCATCTGCCCGATGTCCTTGGCCGGGGCCAGTACCTGGCCGGCGTCCAGCGCGGTGCTGTACTTCTTGGCCAGGGCCAGGAAGCCGACTGCCGGGTTCGGGTCGAACAGCTTGATCAGGCCTGCGGTGGTGGTGCAGATCAGCAGCCACACGGCCGGCAGCAGGGTGACCCAGACGTAGCGCTGGCGCTTCATCTTGATCAGCACCACGGTGCCGAGCATCAGGGCGATACCGGCCAGCATCTGGTTGGAGATACCGAACAGCGGCCACAGGGTGTTGATGCCACCCAGCGGGTCGATCACGCCCTGGTACAGCAGGTAGCCCCACAGGGCCACGCAGCCGGCAGTACCGATCAGGTTGGCAGTCCACGACTCGGTGCGTTTGAGCGCCGGCACGAAGCTGCCCAGCAGGTCCTGCAGCATGAAGCGCCCGGCACGGGTGCCGGCGTCTACCGCGGTGAGGATGAACAGCGCCTCGAACAGGATCGCGAAGTGGTACCAGAAGGCCATGGTGTTTTCACCCGGCAGCACCTGGTGCAGGATCTGCGCGATACCCACGGCCAGGGTCGGCGCACCACCGGCACGGGCCAGCACGGTGTGCTCGCCAATGTCGCGGGCGGTGGCCTCGAGCTGCTCAGGGGTGATCAGGAAGCCCCAGCTGCTCACCGTTTGCGCAACCGACGCCACGTCGGCACCGACCACTGCGGCCGGGCTGTTCATGGCGAAGTACACGCCTGGCTCGATCACAGAGGCGGCGACCATGGCCATGATGGCAACGAACGATTCCATCAGCATGCCGCCGTAGCCGATGTAGCGGGCGTTGGTTTCGTTGTCCAGCAGCTTCGGCGTGGTCCCCGAGGAGATCAGCGCATGGAAGCCGGACACCGCGCCACAGGCAATGGTGATGAACAGGAACGGGAACAGGGTGCCCTTCCACACCGGGCCGGTGCCGTCGGTGAACTGGGTCAGCGCCGGCATCTTCAGCTCGGGCGCGATGATCAGGATACCGATGGCCAGGCCGACGATGGTGCCGATCTTGAGGAAGGTCGACAGGTAGTCACGTGGCGCCAGTACCAGCCATACCGGCAGTACCGCAGCGACGAAGCCATAGCCCACCAGCATCCAGGTGATCTGCACGCCGGTGAAGGTGAACGCCGGGCCCCAGGTCGGGTCTGCGGCAATCTGGCCCCCCAGCCAGATCGAAGCCAGCAGCAGCACCACGCCGATGACCGAGATCTCACCGATATGGCCCGGGCGGATGTAGCGCATGTAGATGCCCATGAACATCGCGATCGGGATGGTCGCCATCACCGTGAACATGCCCCACGGGCTTTCGGCCAGGGCCTTGACCACGATCAGCGCCAGTACCGCGAGGATGATGATCATGATCAGGAAGCAGCCGAACAGGGCGATGGTGCCCGGGATGCGGCCCATCTCCTCGCGCACCATGTCGCCCAGCGAACGGCCGTTGCGGCGGGTGGACAGGAACAGGACCATGAAGTCCTGCACCGCACCAGCCAGCACCACGCCGGCGATCAGCCACAGCGTACCGGGCAGGTAGCCCATCTGCGCGGCGAGTACCGGCCCGACCAAGGGCCCTGCACCAGCGATGGCGGCGAAGTGGTGACCGAAGAGGATGTGTTTGTTGGTCGGGACGTAGTCCAGGCCGTCGTTGTTGAGCACCGCCGGGGTGGCACGGCGTGGGTCGAGTTGCATCACCTTGGTGGCGATGAACAGGCTGTAGTAGCGATAGGCGACCAGGTAGATGGCCACTGCCGCGACCACGATCCACAAGGCATTGATCGCCTCGCCGCGACGCAGGGCAACCACACCCAGCGCACAGGCTCCTATGACTGCCAGCGCCAGCCACGGAATGTGGCGTAGCAGGCTATTATTGTTGTTCATGGTTTGCTTCCAGCTGGTGGATTGGAAAAGACCGCCCATCGAGTCTAGGGCGAGTCATCGCGCATTGCCACACTTGCTTTGGTCTAGAGCCTCTGCGGCCAGATTGCGGTACCTGATGTACATACCATTCTAACTATAGTCAGGATGTCACCTGAGGACCTATGCGAGGATCTACCCCATGAGCGATCACGACGAACGCCGCCGTTTCCAGCGCATCCAGTTCGACGCCCCGACCAAGCTGTGCCAGGGCGAACGTTGCTGGGAGGTGAAACTGCTCGATCTGTCCCTCAAAGGCCTGCTGGTCGAATGCCCCAAACCCTGGGATGCCGACCTGACCCAGGATTTCGAAGCGTACATCCTGCTCAACGACGAAGTGACCGAGGTGCAGATGCAGGTTGAACTGCGCCATGAGGAACCAGACCGCCTGGGCTTCATCTGCCTGTACATCGACGTCGAGTCGATGAGCCATTTGCACCGTCTTGTGGAATTGAACGTGGCCGACAGCACCGAAATGATGCGTGAGCTGCGCGAACTCATCGAATAATGAAATCTCTTAGCTAGCTAATGGCTTCCCCACCTTGTGTTTCCTGTCTACCCAGACAGCTTTAAGCCTGGGTAGCAGCGTTTTGTACACACCCCTCTAGCACAGCCTCTGACGAGTTGGTACGCCTTCTGCATTGGGTTCTCGCACACCTTGCGGGCGCTCTTGTGCGCGCTCCGATCAAAATATTGTATACAATTCTTGTGGCAATCATTTGTAGGAAGTGTCTACAGTAGCACCACAACAATAAACAGAGAGCCTGCTCCATGACTACGTCCCCTAGCACGTCTCCCGCCAAGCGCCCCGAGGATGAAAACCTCGGCCTTGGTGCCAACCTGGCCTATGGTCTGCAGCATGTGCTGACCATGTACGGGGGGATCGTCGCGGTACCCCTGATCCTGGGGCAGGCCGCGGGCCTGAACGGTGCCGAAATCGGCATGCTGATCGCCGCTTCGTTGTTTGCCGGTGGCCTGGCCACCCTGCTGCAAACCCTCGGCCTGCCGTTCTTCGGCTGCCAGTTGCCGCTGGTGCAGGGCGTTTCGTTCGCCGGTGTGGCAACCATGGGTGCAATCCTCAGCAGCGAGGGCGGCGGAGGCCTGCCGGGCGTGCTCGGCGCGGTCATGGCAGCGTCGCTGATCGGCTTTCTGATCACCCCGGTGTTCTCGCGCATCACCAAGTTCTTCCCGCCGCTGGTAACCGGCATCGTCATCACCACCATCGGCCTGACCCTGATGCCCGTGGCCGCTCGCTGGGTGATGGGTGGCAACAGCGCCTCGCCGGAATTCGGCAGCGTGGCCAACATCGGCCTGGCAGCCCTGACCTTCGCCATCGTGCTGCTGCTGAGCAAGCTGGGCAGCGCGGCGATCTCGCGCCTGTCGATCCTGCTGGCCATGGTATTCGGTACCCTGATCGCCTGGGCGCTGGGCATGGCCGACTTCAGCAAGGTCACCGAAGGCCCGATGCTCGCCTTCCCCACGCCGTTCCATTTCGGCATGCCGGAATTCCACATCGCCGCGATCCTGTCGATGTGCATCGTGATCATGGTGACCCTGGTGGAAACCTCGGCCGACATCCTCGCCGTGGGTGAGATCATCGACACCAAGGTCGACTCCAAGCGCCTGGGCAACGGCCTGCGCGCCGACATGGCCTCGAGCATCCTGGCGCCGATCTTCGGCTCGTTCACCCAGAGCGCGTTCGCCCAGAACGTCGGCCTGGTAGCCGTGACCGGGGTCAAGAGCCGCTACGTGGTGGCCACCGGTGGCGTGATCCTGGTGGTGCTCGGCCTGCTGCCGATCATGGGCCGGGTGATTGCCGCAGTCCCTACTCCGGTACTGGGTGGCGCGGGCATCGTGCTGTTCGGCACCGTGGCGGCCAGCGGTATCCGCACCCTGTCCAAGGTCAGCTACAAGAACAACGTCAACCTGATCATCGTCGCTGCCTCGCTGGGCTTCGGCATGATCCCGATTGCCGCACCGACCTTCTACCACCACTTCCCGAACTGGTTCGAGACCATCTTCCACTCGGGCATCAGCTCGGCGGCGATCATGGCCATCCTGCTGAACCTGATCTTCAACCACTTCACCGCCGGCAACTCGGACCAGCAGTCGGTGTTTGCCGCCGCGTACGAGCGCACCATCCAGTACTCGGACATTTCAGCGCTGCGTGATGGCGACTACTTCAAGGATGGCAAGCTGTTCGATGCCGAGGGTAATGAAGTGCCGATGCTGGAACTGGACGAGCATGGCAATGAAACGGTCAGGCGCAGTGCGGTTGCCGAGCATTGACTGCTGACTGAGCGGTGAGGTGGGGGGCCGACGCGCATCGTCGGCCCCTTTTTCGTTTTGCCTGTGCCGGCCCTTTCGCGGGTAAACCCGCTCCCACAGGGTTTGCGCAATCCTGAAGCTGATGCGGTACCTGTGGGAGCGGGTTTACCCGCGAAGAGGCCGGTACAGGCCACGAATTATTCGAACAGCGCATCCAGGGCCTGCTCCAGCCGGGTAACGGCAATCACCTGCAACCCTGCCGGAGCCTCTTTCGGCGCATTGCCCTTGGGCACGATGGCCCGCTTGAAACCATGCTTGGCGGCTTCCTTCAAACGCTCCTGACCACTGGGCACCGGCCGCACCTCGCCCGACAGGCCGATCTCGCCAAACACCAGCAGGCCATGGGCCAGGGGCCGGTTGCGCAGGCTGGACATCACCGCCGCCAGCAGCGCCAGGTCCGAGGCGGTTTCCAGCACCTTCACCCCGCCCACCACGTTGAGGAACACATCCTGGTCATGGGTGGGAATACCGCCGTGGCGGTGCAGCACTGCCAGCAACATGGCCAGGCGGTTCTGGTCCAGGCCCAGGGTCACCCGGCGCGGGTTGGCCAGGTGGCTGTCGTCGACCAGCGCCTGCACCTCCACCAACATCGGCCGGGTGCCCTCCCAGGTCGCCATCACCACGCTGCCCGGTACTTCCTCCTGGGTGCGGTTGAGGAAGATCGCCGAGGGGTTGGACACCTCCTTCAGGCCACGGTCTGTCATGCCGAACACTCCCAGCTCGTTGACCGCGCCAAAGCGGTTCTTCACCGCCCGCAGCAGGCGCAGGCGGCCATCGGACTCGCCCTCGAAATACAGCACGGTGTCCACCATGTGCTCGAGTACCCGCGGGCCGGCCAGCGAGCCTTCCTTGGTCACGTGGCCGACCAGGAAGATCGCCGTGCCGCTCTGCTTGGCGTAGCGCACCAGCAACGCCGTGCTTTCGCGCACCTGGGCCACGCCGCCGGGTGCCGATTGCAGCTGCTCGGTGAAAATGGTCTGGATCGAGTCGATCACCATGACCCGCGGTTTCTCGACGCGGGCCGTGGCGATGATGGTCTCGATGCAGGTTTCGGTCATCACCTTGAGCTGGTCCTGGGGCAGGCCCAGGCGCCGGGAGCGCATGGCCACCTGCTGCTGCGACTCCTCGCCGGTGACATACAGCGCCGGCATGCCCACGGCAATGTTGCACAACGTCTGCAGCAGGATGGTCGATTTGCCGATGCCGGGGTCACCACCGATCAACACCACCGAGCCATCCACCAGGCCACCGCCCAGCACGCGGTCCAGTTCGGTGCTGCTGGTGGTGAAGCGCGGGATTTCCTCGACGCTGACTTCAGCCAGGGTCTTGATCTGCGCCTGCTGCCCGGTCCAGCCGGCACGGCCGCTACTGGGTGCAGCTGCGCCGCCGCTTTCGATCATGGTCTCGACCAGCGTGTTCCAGGCGCCGCATTCGCCACACTGGCCGGCCCATTTGGGGAAGGTCGCACCGCACTCGGTGCAGCCATACAAGCGCTTGGCCTTGGCCATGGCTGGGGTCTCCTGGAAAAAAACCGCCATGATAGCCGAGCCGGACGTGCCTCGAACGCCTCGGGATGCGACAAAACTATTCGTTCTAACAGCAGTCTGTGGCCCTGAGCACAACGCATGAAGCGTTTGAGTGGCTTACACTGCGTAAACCTTACCTTTTGTTACAAGGAACCAAACATGGGCATGATCAGTGAATTCAAGGCCTTCGCGGTCAAAGGCAATGTCGTCGACATGGCGGTTGGTATCATCATCGGCGCGGCCTTCGGCAAGATCGTCTCGTCTTTCGTCGGTGACGTGGTCATGCCGCCATTGGGCCTGTTGATCGGTGGCATGGACTTCAGCGACCTGGCAGTTACCCTCAAGGCTGCCGAAGGTGACGTTCCGGCGGTGGTGCTGGCGTATGGCAAGTTCATCCAGACCGTGATCGACTTCGTGATCGTGGCCTTTGCCATCTTCATGGGGGTGAAGGCGATCAACCAGCTCAAGCGTGAAGAGGCCGTGGCGCCGACTGCACCGCCTGTGCCGACTGCAGAAGAGACCTTGCTGACCGAGATCCGCGACTTGCTCAAGGCGCAGAATCAGAACCGCTTGCCTTGAGATTACCGGGGGCTGCCTTGCAGCCCTATCGCGACACAAGGCCGCTCCTACAAGGTTTTTGCATCTCCCAGGAAATCGCGGTTCCTGTAGGAGCGGCCTTGTGTCGCGATGGGCCGCAAAGCGGCCCCAACGGCCTTACCAGTAGTTCTCCACAGCCACCTGCCCCGGCCGCTTGCTCAGGCTCAATTGCAGGTCGCGCGCCTTCAGTACCTTGCGCGTTTCATCAATCATCTCTGGGTTGCCACACAGCATCACCCGCGAATGTTCCGGCGACAGTTCCAGCCCCGCCGCCTTCTCCAGCTCGCCATTCTCGATCAGCGTGGTAATACGCTGGTTCAACGCCCCCGGGTGCGGTTCACGGGTCACCACCGGAATGAACTGCAACTTGCCGGCGAATTCGGCCAGGTAATCGCGCTGCTCCAGCCCAGCGATCTCATCCACATAGGCCAGCTCTTTCGCTTCGCGCACCGAGTACACCAGCTTGATGTTGTCGAAACGCTCCCAGGCCTCGAAGTCCTGCAGGATCGACATGAACGGGGCAATGCCAGTACCGGTCGCCAGCAACCACAGGTCGCGGCCACCGACGAAGCGGTCGAGGGTGAGGAAGCCGAAGGCCTGGCGGTCGATCAACAGGGTATCGCCTGCCCCCAGTCGGCTCAGCTCGCTGGTGAATTCCCCACCGGGCACCACGATGGAGAAGAAGTCGAGGTGCTCGTCATGGGGCGCGCTGACCATGGAATAGGCGCGCCACACCACGCTGCCATCGGCCTTGGTCACGCCAAGGCGCGCAAACTGGCCGGAACGGAAGCGGAACCCCGCATCGCGCGTAACCCGCAGGCTGAAGAGGTTCGGCGTAAGTGGCTGAACATCGAGCAGGGTCTGGCGGGTGAACTTTTCGGCGCTAGCGGTCATATCGGGCTCCAAGTTTGGCGTGCGCACAGTGTCGCGCAAAGTGGCGCGGATAAAAACCACTGCTTTGTAGGGCCTCATCTGCGGCGATCCTGCCGAAGTCGCATCGGATCCTGACCGCTATAACAAAAAAATCTCAGCACATTGGTAGGTCTTTTCCTACAATCATCCGGGCATCCAAACGGACTGGACCTGAGGCACAAGGAGTATTTCAGATGCGCCACTGGAAACCCGAGTATCTTCGTGCGTTCGACGCCGAACGCTGCCCACAGAAGTTGTTCGGCATGGCCGTGGATATGGCGCAAGATCTGGGCATGGAGTATCTGGGGCTGAACATTCGCATCCAGATCGCTACGCAAACACCCCACCTGTTCCTGTACAGCAACTACCCCCAAGAATGGATCGAGCGCTACCAGCGCGATGACCTGCACAAGCAGGACCCGGCTGCCGATTTGAGCCACAAATCCACCATGCCTGTGCTATGGACCGATGACCTGTATCGCGGGGCTCCGCTATTTCGTGAAGCTGCCTGCCAGAGCGGTTTGCGCCATGGCTGGACGCAGTCATTGCACGACCAGCAGCACAACGAAAGCCAGATAAGCGTGGCCAGGTCCACCAGGCCCATCAGTATTGTCGAACTCTACAGAAAGGCCGGCAATGTGCAGTGGTTGAGTCACAAACTGCATGAGGTGATCAGCGCACATCACCTCACTGCACTATGCCCGCCGCAGCCGAAACTGAGCGAGCGGGAGCTGGAAGTGCTGAAATGGTCGGCCGCCGGCAAGACCGCCGCCGAGTGCGCCTGCATCCTGTCACTGTCGCAAAGCACGGTGAACTTCCATATTCGTAGCGTTATCACCAAGACCAACGCCGCCAACAAGGCCGGCGCCATCGCCATCGCCGCCCTGCGTGGCTGGCTCTGAGCTTCAAACCTGCGACCTTGGGCAAAGCCCTGTAGAATCGCCCGGCAAAGCCCGGGGCGAACCGCAACGGGCAGTTTCGTACCCGAGCCAGACGCCATGCCCCTGTTGACCACCCCCTACGCCGAACTCGACCTGATCCGCCAGCCGGAACAGGCCAACGACCCGCTGCAGGCTTTCGATGCCGCCGACGAGTACCTGCTTGCGCAGCTGCACGAACAGGCCCCAGGGGCCGACTGCCGGGTGCTGGTGCTCAATGACAGCTTCGGCGCCCTGGCCGCCAGCCTGGCGAGCAAGCTGCAGGTGGTCAGCAGTGGCGATTCGCACCTGGCGCACCTGGCCCTGGAAAAGAACCTGGCACGCAATGGCCTGCCGTTCGACAGCATGCCATTCGTGCCGGCCAGCGAAAACTGGCAAGGCCCGTTCGACCGGGTGCTGGTGCGCGTGCCCAAGACCCTGGCCCTGCTCGAAGAACAGCTGATCCGCCTGCAAGGCCACCTGGCGCCCGGTGCGCAGGTGATTGCAGGGGCGATGATCAAGCACCTGCCACGGGCGGCCGGTGACCTGATGGAGAAGTACATCGGCCCGGTGCAGGCCTCGCTGGCGCAGAAAAAGGCCCGCTTGCTGACCGCGACGGTGGCCGAACGGCCGGTCGCCCGCTCGCCCTACCCTAGCCGCTACCGCCTCGACGCGCCGGCGCTGGAGCTGCTCAACCACGCCAACGTGTTCTGCCGAGAGGGGCTGGATATCGGCACGCGGGCGTTCCTGCCGCACCTGCCCCGCGAACTGGGCCGCGCACGGGTGGCGGACCTGGGCTGTGGCAACGGCGTGCTGGCGATCGCCAGCGCCCTGACCAACCCGGATGCCCAGTACACCCTGGTCGACGAGTCGTACATGGCGGTGCAATCGGCGCGGGAGAACTGGCAGGCCGCGCTGGGCGAGCGCCCGGCGGTGTTCGAGGCAGCCGATGGGTTGGCGGGGGTAGAGAAGCAGTCGCTGGATGTGGTGCTGTGCAATCCGCCGTTCCACCAGCAGCAGGTGGTGGGCGATTTCCTCGCCTGGCGCATGTTCCAGCAGGCGCGTGAAGCGTTGGTGGTGGGTGGGGCGCTGTATATCGTGGGTAACCGGCACCTGGGCTATCACAGCAAGCTGGCGCGGTTGTTCCGGGGGGTGGAGCAGGTGGCGGCAACGCCCAAGTTCGTCATCCTTAAAGCTCGTAAATAGGCTTTGGGGGCTGCTTTGCAGCCCATCGCGACACAAGGCCGCTCCTACCGGGAGACGCGACAATCTGAATGATCGCGATCCCTGTAGGAGCGGCCTTGTGTCGCGAAAGGGGCGCAAAGCGCCCCCATTGGTTCAATGGGTGGTCAGCCCCGCAGCCCCCATGAACAGGCGCATCACGTAGGCCGCCACGCCCAGGGCCGCCACGCTCATCGCCCAGATCAGCAGCAGCCAGCCCAGCCGCTGCCACAGGGGTTTCTTCTCGTCCAAGCCATGCTTGCCGGTCATCATGCAGCCCTCCTAGTGATAGCCGTCTTCATGGGTCACCTTGCCGCGGAACACGTAGTAGCTCCAGAAGGTATACATGAGGATGAACGGCAGGATGAACAGTGTGCCCACCAGCATGAAGCCCTGGCTCTGCGGTGGTGCCGCGGCATCCCAGATCGAGATCGACGGCGGGATGATGTTCGGCCACAGGCTGATGCCCAGGCCGCTGTAACCGAGGAAGATCAGCACCAACGTCAGCAGGAACGGCGTGTAGTGCGCATTGCGCGCCACCGCCTTGAGCAACCCGTAGAAGGTCACCAGCACCAGGATCGGCACCGGCATGAACCAGACCAAGTTAGGCATGCTGAACCAGCGGTCGGCGATCTGCGGGTAGGCGATCGGTGTCCACAGGCTGACGATGCCGATCACTACCAGCAGCACCAGCGCCAGCGGCCGGGCGATGTCGTGCATCTTCTGCTGCAGCGACCCTTCGGTCTTCATGATCAGCCAGGTGCAGCCCAGCAGGGTGTAGGCAACGATCAGCCCCAGGCCGCAGAACAGGCTGAACGGGGTCAGCCAGTCAAGGGTGCCACCGGCGAAATGCCGGTCGACCACCTTGAAGCCTTCGAGGAAGGCACCCAGCGCCACCCCCTGGAAGAAGGTGGCGATCAACGAGCCCCAGATGAACGCCTTGTCCCAGATATGGCGCTTGTCGGCCTTGGCCTTGAAGCGGAACTCGAAGGCCACGCCGCGGAAGATCAGGCCGATCAGCATCAGGATCAATGGCAGGTACAGGGCCTCCAGCACTACCGAGTAAGCCATCGGGAACGCCCCGAACAGCCCGGCACCGCCCAGCACCAGCCAGGTCTCGTTACCGTCCCACACGGGGGCGACGGTGTTCATCATCACATCTCGGTCCTGCTCGCCCTTGACGAACGGGAAGAGCATGCCGATCCCCAGGTCGAAACCATCCATCACCACGTACATCATGACGCCGAAGATGATGATCACGGCCCAGATCAGCGGAAGGTCGATACCCATGGCTCAGTTCCCCTTGCTCAGGCTGGCGGAGTTGGCCTCTCGGCCATCATCGGCGGCGGACAGCGGCCGCGCCGGCGTGCGTTTGGTGCCAGGGCCACCTGGGTTGTGCTCGTCACCCTCACCGGTCTGCGGCCCTTTGCGCACCAGGCGCATCATGTAGCCAAGGCCGGTGCCGAACAGGGCGAAGTACACCACCACGAAGGCCACCAGGGTGAAGCCGAGCTGGGCGTAACTGTGGTTGGACACACCGTCTGCCGTGCGCATCAGGCCATACACCACCCAGGGCTGGCGGCCGATTTCGGTGGTGAACCAGCCGGCCAGCAGCGCGATCAGCCCGGAAGGGCCCATCCACAGGGCCAGGTACAGGAACGGCCGCGAGGTATAGAGCGTGCCGCGCTTGCGCAGCCAGAGGCTCCACAGGCCGACGAAGATCATCAGGAAGCCCAGCCCGACCATGATCCGGAACGACCAGAAGACGATGGTCGAGTTGGGCCGGTCTTCGGGCGGGAACTCCTTCATCGCCGGCACCTGCTTGTCCAGGCTGTGGGTCAGGATCAGGCTGCCGAGCGCCGGGATCTCGAGCTTGAAGCGGGTGGTTTCGGCCTGCATGTCGGGAATGCCGAACAAGATCAGCGGGGTCGGCTCGCCGGGCACGTTCTCCCAGTGGCCTTCGATCGCGGCGATTTTCACCGGCTGGTGCTTGAGCGTGTTGAGGCCATGGAAGTCACCGATCACCGCCTGGATCGGGGCGACGATCAGCGCCATCCACATGGCCATCGACAGCATCTTGCGCACCGCCGGGTTGTCACGCCCGCGCAGCAGGTGCCAGGCCGCCGAGGCACCGACGAAGAACGCGGTGGCAACGAACGCGGCCGTGGCCATGTGCATCAGGCGGTAAGGGAACGAGGGGTTGAATACCACCGCCAGCCAGTCCACCGGCACCACCCGGCCATCGATGATCTCGTGGCCTTGCGGGGTCTGCATCCAACTGTTGGAGGCGAGGATCCAGAAGGTCGAGACCAGGGTGCCGAGCGCCACCATCACCGTGGAAAAGAAGTGCAGGCCACGGCCGACGCGGTTCCAGCCAAACAGCATGACCCCCAGGAAACCAGCCTCGAGGAAGAACGCGGTCAGCACCTCATAGGTGAGCAGCGGACCGGTAATGGCGCCGGCGAAGTCGGAGAAGCGGCTCCAGTTGGTACCGAACTGGTAGGCCATGACCAGGCCGGAAACCACCCCCATGCCGAAGTTGACGGCGAAGATTTTCGACCAGAAGTGATAAAGGTCACGGTAGACCTGGTTGTTGGTCCGCAGCCAGAGGCCTTCGAGGACTGCCAGGTAGCTCGCCAGGCCAATGGTGATGGCCGGGAACAGGATATGGAACGACACGGTAAAGGCGAACTGCATTCGGGCGAGCTCTAAGGCCTCTATTCCGAACATGGTGCTTCCTCTTCAGATAATCCGGCGTCCGGGCCGCTGGCCCCGTCGCCCACTGCCCCCACGGTAGTCGAGTGCGGCGCGTTGGAATTGTTCTGTTCGATCGCAGGGATTTCGGCCCAAGGGCCCGATCGTTACATCTGGAACGATTGACCCAGATCAACGATTGCTAGGAAGCATAGTCCTGAATGGCCCGCCGGGCCGTGTGGTTGATTGCCGCGTGACCGGTTGCCCCACCCCCTTTCATGACGCGTGAAAAAGTGCCGACCCCGGCAAACAGTAACCGTTTGTTACAAACAGATGATACGCTGCGCACCCCTCTACTGCGCCGAGGCCCCTGGTTTCCGATGTCCGATTCCGCACCGCAGTTGTTGCGTCACCACCGCCCTTTCCTGGCCTTCTGGCTGGCCCGCGTGTTCACCGCCAGCGGCTTCCAGATGCTCACCGTGGCCATTGGCTGGCACCTCTACCAATTGACCGGCAATGTGCTGGACCTGGGCCTGGTCGGCCTGGTCGAGTTCGCCCCACGGGTGCTGTTCATGCTGCACACCGGGCATGTCGCCGACCGCTATGACCGGCGCAAGGTCGCTGCGCTGTGCCAGAGCCTGCAGGGGCTGATAGCCCTGGCACTGGCGCTGGGCAGTGCCACCGACAACGTCACCCGCGAGCTGATCTTCGCCCTCGCCTTCCTGCTCGGTGCCACGCGTTCGTTCGAAATGCCGGCGACCCAGGCGCTGCTGCCCAATGTGGTACCGGCCGGGCTGTTCCCACGCGCGGTGGCGGCTTCGGCCTCGGCCACCCAGTCGGCAACCATTGTGGCGCCGGCGGTTGGCGGCTTCCTGTATGCCTTCGGCAGCATCTGGGTATACGGCCCCACCGTGGCCCTGTACGCCATCGCCTGCGTGCTGACCCTGAGCCTGCAGGCACGCGGCCAGGTGGCCCAGCGCGGACGCGCCAGCATCGAATCGCTGCTGGCCGGCATCCGCTTCATTCGCAGCCGGCCGGACATCCTCGGCGCCATCTCGCTGGACCTGTTCGCCGTACTGCTGGGCGGTGCCACCGCGCTGTTGCCGGTGTTCGCCAAGGACATCCTGCTGACCGGCCCGCTGGGCCTCGGCCTGCTGCGCTCGGCGCCAGCGGTGGGGGCATTGCTGATGTCGCTGTGGCTGGCGCGCTTCCCGTTCGAGCGCAACGTGGGGCGGACCATGTTCACGGCAGTGGGCGTGTTCGGCGTGGCGACCATCGCCTTCGGCCTGTCGACCTCGTTCTGGTTCTCGCTGGCAGTGCTGGTGGTGCTGGGTGCGGCAGACATGATCAGCATGGTTATCCGCGGTGCCTTCGTGCAGTTGGAGACGCCGGATGAAATGCGCGGACGGGTGAGTGCGGTGAACGGCTTGTTCATTGGTGCCTCGAACCAGCTCGGCGAGTTCGAATCGGGGGTGACCGCGCACTGGTTCGGCACAGTGCCGGCGGTGGTGCTGGGTGGGGTGGGCACTTTGGTGGTGACTGGGGTGTGGATAAAGCTGTTCCCGACACTGGCCAAGCGGGACCGGTTGCATAACGGTTGATCTGTAGCCTGTACCGGCCCTTTCGCGGGTAAACCCGCTCCCACAAGGACCGCGCTGCCTTCAGATCTGGTGGAGTACCTGTGGGAGCGGGTTCACCCGCGAAGAGGCCGGCACAGGGAAAAAATTACCATTCCCCAACGGCCATAGGCCCCCGCAAAGCATGCTGGTATGATGCGCGGCTTTTTTCCGCCCCACACAAAACCACGGCAACCGGTACGGTCTGTGCTTTGCTGATGGGGTCGATACATTCATGGCGCCGGGGGCGCCTCGGGGAGCGGGCATGCTGGAAAGGCTGTTTCAACTAAAAGCACACAACACCAATGTGCGCACCGAGATTCTCGCGGGCGTCACCACCTTCCTGGCCATGGCCTACATCCTGTTCGTCAACCCGAGCATCCTCGGCGAGACCGGCATGGACAAGGGCGCGATCTTCGTCGCCACCTGCCTGGCCGCGGCCATCGGCTCGGTGACCATGGGCCTGATCGCCAACTACCCGATCGCCCTGGCGCCGGGCATGGGCCTGAACGCGTTCTTCACCTACACCGTGGTCCTGCACATGGGCCACACCTGGCAGGTGGCACTGGGTGCGGTGTTCCTGTCGGCGGTGATGTTCTTCCTGCTGTCGATCTTCCGCATCCGCGAATGGATCGTGAACAGCATCCCGCTGCCGCTGCGTTCGGCCATTGCCGCGGGTATCGGCCTGTTCCTGGCACTGATCGCCCTGCATAACGCTGGCATCGTCGTCGATAACCCAGCTACCCTGGTGGGCCTGGGCGACCTCAAGCAGCCGGCACCAATCCTCGCCACCCTGGGCTTCTTCCTGATCGTCGGCCTCGAGTCGCTGAAAGTGCGCGGCGCCGTGCTGATCGGCATTCTCGCCGTAACCATCGCCTCGATCCTGATGGGCGTGACGCCCTTCGGCGGCGTGGTCTCGATGCCGCCATCGCTGGCCCCGACCTTCCTGCAGCTGGACATCGCCGGCGCGCTGGACGTGGGCCTGGTCAGCGTGATCTTCGCCTTCCTGTTCGTCGACCTGTTCGACAACTCCGGCACCCTGATCGGCGTGGCCAAGCGCGCCGGGCTGATGGGCAAGGACGGCCACATGCCGAAGATGGGCCGTGCCCTGATCGCCGACAGTACCGCAGCCATGGCCGGCTCCCTGCTGGGCACCTCGACCACCACCAGCTACATCGAATCCGCCGCCGGCGTGAGCGCCGGTGGCCGCACCGGCCTGACCGCCATCGTGGTCGCCGTGCTGTTCCTGCTGGCGCTGTTCTTCGCCCCGCTGGCCGGTAGCGTGCCGGCCTTCGCCACCGCCCCGGCGCTGCTGTTCGTCGCGGTGCTGATGGCCTCGGGCCTGGCAGAAATAAACTGGGACGACGTCACCGAAGCCGCACCGGTGGTAGTGACCGCCCTGGCCATGCCGCTGACCTACTCGATCGCCAACGGCATCGCCTTCGGCTTCATTTCCTGGACCGCCGTCAAGCTGATCTCCGGCCGCCACCGCGACCTGAACCCGGCCCTGGTGATCCTTTCCATCCTGTTCGTCATCAAGCTGGGCTGGTTCAACGCATGAGTGCTGCTTTCGACCCCTCCTCCTACACCACCCAGCTGGACGCCAAGGTGGCCCGGCTGCGCGAGCTGCTGGCACCGTTCGGCGCGCCGGAGCCGGCCGTTTTCGACTCGCCGCGCGAGCATTACCGCCTGCGCGCCGAATTCCGCCTGTGGCGCGAGGACGGCCAGCGCCACTACGCCATGTTCGCCCCGGGCGAGAAGCACAAGGCGATCCTGATCGACGACTTCCCCATCGCCAGCCAGCGCATCAATGCACTGATGCCGCGCCTGAAGGCGGCCTGGCAGGCCAGCGAGGAACTGGGCAACCGCCTGTTCCAGGTGGAGTTCCTCACCACCCTGGCTGGCGATGCCATGGTCACCCTGTGCTACCACCGCCCGCTGGACGATGCCTGGGAAACGGCCGCACGGCAGCTGGCCGAGGACCTGGGCGTGAGCATCATCGGCCGCTCCAAGGGCAAGCGCCTGGTCATCGGCCGTGACTATGCGGTGGAAAAACTCGACGTCGCTGGCCGTGTGTTCAGCTACCGCCAGCCGGAAGGCGCGTTCACCCAGCCCAACGGCGCGGTGAACCAGAAGATGCTGAGCTGGGCCTTCGAGGCCATCGGCGAGCGCGACGACGACCTGCTGGAGCTGTACTGCGGCAACGGCAACTTCACCCTGCCACTGGCCACTCGCGTGCGTCAGGTGCTGGCTACCGAGATCAGCAAGACCTCGGTCAATGCCGCGCTGAGCAACCTCGACGAGAACGCTGTGGATAACGTGCGGCTGGTGCGCCTGTCGGCAGAAGAGCTGACCCAAGCGCTGAATGAGGTGCGGCCGTTCCGCCGGCTGGAAGGCATCGACCTGAAGAGCTACGAGTTCGGTACGGTGTTCGTCGACCCGCCACGGGCGGGGATGGACCCGGATACCTGCGAGCTGACCCGGCGTTTCGAGCGGATCCTGTACATCTCGTGCAACCCGGAGACGCTGGCGGCGAACATTGCCCAGTTGCAGGACACTCACCGCATCGAACGGTGTGCGTTGTTTGACCAGTTCCCGTATACCCACCATATGGAGAGTGGGGTTTTGCTGGTTCGGCGCTGACCTTCAGATCGCCGGGGCTGCTTTGCAGCCCATCGCGACACAAGGCCGCTCCTACAGGAAGAACGCGATTCCCTGTAGGAGCGGCCTTGTGTCGCGATGGGCCGCAAAGCGGCCCCCGAGGTCCGACTCAGAAGTCGAAGAAGACTGTCTCCCCTTCCCCCTGAATACGGATATCGAAGCGATACGCCGTCTTCCCGTCCACTTCACAACGCTTGGCAATCAAGGTTTCACGCCGCTGCGGCTGCTCGATCAGGTTGAGCACCGGGCACTTGGCATTGGCCTCGGCCTCGTCATCGAAATACAGCCGCGTGTGCAGGTGGATGTTGATGCCCCGGGCAAACAGGCTGATGTTGATGTGCGGCGCCATTGGCACGCCCGCAGCGTTGTTCACCACACCCGGCTTGACCGTGTGCAGGGTCCACTCACCGGCATCGAAGGTGGTGGCGGTGCGGCCGAAGCTGTTGAAAGCGTTTTCCAGATTGTAGGCATCCTGGTACTCGCCGTTGGCATCGGCTTGCCACACTTCCAGGAACGAATCGCGCACCAGGTGGCCGTTACCGTCATACACCTGGCCGATCAGCAGGATGTGCTCGCCCGGCGCGTCCGGCTTGGCCAGGCGGTTCCAGATTTCCTGGTCGCGGGTCGGGTTGCCGGCCGCTTCCAGGGCCAGGCCGATGTGCACGTAGGGGCCGGCGGTCTGCGAAGGGGTTTCCGGCAGCAGTTCGATTGGCATGGCGGGGTCCTCAGCAGTTTTCGAAGTGGGTCTTGCGCTGGCCGCGCAGCACGATGTCGAAGCGGTAGGCCAGGCAGTCCATCGGGTTGGCGTTGCTCATGTCGAGCTTGGCGATCAACTGCTGCACGGCTTGCGGGTTGGCGATCGACTTGACGATCGGGCACATCGGGATCAGCGGGTCACCCTCGAAGTACAGCTGGGTGATCAGCTTGGTGGCGATCGACGGGCCGCTGATGGCGAAGTGGATGTGCGCCGGGCGCCAGTCGTTCGGGCCGTTGCGCCATGGGTACGGGCCCGGCTTGATGGTGCGGAAGCTGTAGTAGCCATCACGGTCGGTCAGGCAACGGCCGACGCCACCGAAGTTCGGGTCCAGCGGCGCCAGGTAGCGGTCGTTCTTGTGACGGTAGCGGCCGCCGGCATTGGCCTGCCACATTTCCACCAGGGTATTCGGCACAGGCTTGCCGTACTGGTCGACGACACGGCCGGCGACGATGATGCGCTCGCCGATCGGCAAGCCGCCGTTGTTGAAGTTCAGCAGCAGGTCATGGTCATGGGCGCCGAAGCCCAGGTGGGAAAAGTCCGGGCCGGTGGTTTCGCTGATCGACTGCGGGATGCTGACCAGTGCCTGGCGCGGCGAGCGGGCAATGGACGTCTTGTAGTCAGGCGTAAGGGCTTTCGGGTGCCAGTTGCGATCACGGATCACGAAGCGGCTGTTGTCCTGGGCGGGCATGCCGGTTTCCTCTCTTGGAATTATGGAAATGCGCGGGGGGTTCTTTGAAACCCAGTCGCGGGCAAGCCCGCTCCCACATGCAGTTTCAGGCAGGTAGCGTGCAATGAATATTGAAATCAGCCACATCAAACATAACCATTTGGTTATGCATAAGCACCTTGGCCTGACACTCGCCGCTGTCGTGGACTAATCTTTGTCTTCTTGTTTCACGCTCCGGAGAGCATTCATGGATTGGCGAAAAGGCCGACGCAGCGACAATGTGGTCGATGCCCGAGGCGAAGGTGGTGGCGGCGGCATGCGTTTCGGCGGCGGCAAGGGGCTGGGGCTTGGAGCGGTGCTGCTGATTGTCGGCATCGGCTGGCTCACCGGCCAGGACCCGTTGCAGATTCTTGGCCAGCTCGCCGGCCAGATGGAGCAGCAACAACAGCAGGCACCCAGCAGCGCGGGCGGCAAGGCCCCGCCGGCCAACGACCAGCAGGCCGAGTTCGTCGCCTCGATCCTGGGCGACACCGAAGACACCTGGAAAGCCCTGTTCGCCGAGGGCGGCAAGCAGTACCGCGACCCCAAGCTGGTGCTGTTCAGCGGCCAGGTCAATTCGGCCTGTGGCTTTGCCTCGGCGGCGGTGGGGCCGTTCTACTGCCCGGCAGACCAACGGGTCTACCTGGACATGTCGTTCTTCCGCGAAATGGAAACCCGCTTTGCCGCAGCCGGCGACTTTGCCCAGGCCTACGTGATCGCCCACGAAATCGGCCATCACGTACAGACCCTGCTGGGCGTGTCGGCCAAGGTCGATGCCGCGCGCCGCAGTGGCCAACGCATGGAAGGCGACAATGGCCTGCTGGTGCGCCAGGAGCTGCAGGCCGACTGCCTGGCCGGGGTATGGGCCTACCAGGCGCAGAAGCGCCTGAACTGGCTGGAACCGGGCGACGTCGAAGAGGCGCTGAACGCGGCCAATGCCATTGGCGATGACCGCCTGCAGCAGCAAGGCCGCGGGCGCGTGGTACCAGACTCGTTCACCCACGGCACCTCGGCGCAGCGGGTGCGCTGGTTCAAGGCTGGGTTTGCCGAGGGCGAAGTGAACCGCTGCGATACCTTCAGTGCGCGCAACCTTTGAATAGCTTCCAAAACCGACGCGATCCCTGTAGGAGCGGCTTTAGCCGCGAACACCGGCAAAGCCGGTGCCATCCACCGCGTCGCCTGCTTCGCGGGCATGCCCGCGAAGGGCTGCAGAGCAGCCCCAATCAAGCCAGTTACAAATCTGCTGAAAAAGCGTTTCAGCTTCCTCCATCACTGCCGATAACCCCTGCACGAATCAGCGGGCATCCAGAACAACAACGCCTGGCGATCGAAGATCAAGCGAGCGAAAACAACTTCTGGAGAGCGTGCATGAACAGCTGGTTCGCCAACATCAGCGTCAACCTCAAACTCGGCCTGGGCTTCGGCCTGGTACTGATCCTCACCGGCCTGCTGGCCCTGACCGGCTGGACCAGCCTGGGCAGCCTGATCGACCGCAGCAACTGGATGGGTGATATCGGCCAGCTCAACAAGGACCTGACCGACCTGCGCATTGCCCGCCTGCAGTACATGATCGCCAACGGCGACGATGCCGCCGCCGCCAACACCCAGACCAAGCTGGACGCCTTCAGCAAACAGCAGGCCTACCTGGCCAGCACCTTCAAGAGCCCGGAAAACATCAAGCTGCTGGGTGAACTGGGCGAGACCATCAGCGCCTACAAGGTGTCGCTGAACAAGATGCGCCAGGGCTACGACGCCACCCGCACCGCGCGCACGGCCATGGACGGTTCGGCCAGCCGCGCCGACCAAGCCATGGACGCCCTCAGCCAGGAAGTCATGGCGCGCCCAGAAGCCGACAGCGTGCGCCTGGCCCAGTACCAGCTGATCAGCAAGGCCCGCCAGCAACTGCTGCAGGTGCGCATCGACGTACGCGGCTACATTGCCGAAAACAGCGCCGCCAACGAGCAGGCCGCCCTGCGCCAGCTGGACGCCGCCCTGGCCGAAATCGACAACCTCAAGCGCCAGCTGCCGGCCGAAGACACGCGCCTGCAACAGTTCGAAGGCTCGGTGCTGGCCTACCGTGACGCCGTGCGCCAGTTCCGCGATGCGGTCGCCAACATCACCACTGCGCGCGCCGAAATGACCGTGCAGGGTGCCGACATCGTCAAGCGCAGCGACGCGCTGTACCAGATCCAGCTGCAGCGCCGCGACATCGAGAGCACCCAGGCTCGCAGCCTGCAGGCCATCGCCACGCTGCTGGCGCTGCTGGTCGGCGTGCTGGCGGCAGTGCTGATCACCCGGCAGATCACCCGCCCGCTGCGCGACACCATGGCGGCAGTGGAAAAGATCGCCAGCGGCGACCTCACCCAGCATCTGCGCGTCACCCGCCGCGACGAACTGGGCGCGCTGCAACAAGGCATCGCCCGCATGGGCACCACCTTGCGCGAGCTGATCAGCGGCATCCGCGACGGCGTCACCCAGATCGCCAGCGCTGCCGAGGAACTGTCGGCAGTGACCGAGCAGACCAGCGCCGGCGCCAACAGCCAGAAGGTAGAGACCGACCAGGTGGCCACCGCCATGCACGAAATGGCCGCTACCGTTCAGGAAGTGGCGCGCAATGCCGAACAGGCCTCGCATGCCGCGACCGGTGCCGATGACGAAGCCCGTGCCGGCGACCGCGTGGTGGGCGAAGCAATTGGCCAGATCGAGCGCCTGGCCGAGGACATGCACCGCTCCACCGAAGCCATGAACCTGCTGCAGCAGGAAAGCCAGAAGATCGGCAGCGTGATGGACGTGATCAAGTCGGTGGCCGAACAGACCAACCTGCTGGCGCTGAACGCAGCGATCGAGGCGGCGCGTGCCGGCGAGGCCGGCCGTGGTTTTGCCGTGGTCGCCGATGAAGTGCGCGGCCTGGCCCAGCGCACGCAGAAATCCACCGAAGAGATCGAAGAACTGATCGCCAGCCTGCAGCATGGGACCCAGCAAGTGGCTACGGCCATGCAAGGCAGCCGTACCCTGACCGACAGCAGCGTCGAGCTGGCGCGCAAGGCCGGGGCTTCGCTGGAGAGCATCACCAGCACGGTGTCGAGCATCCAGTCGATGAACCAGCAGATTGCCGCGGCGGCGGAGCAGCAGAGTGCGGTGGCGGAGGAGATCAGCCGCAGCATCCTGAATGTGCGCGATGTGTCGGAGCAGACGGCGGCTGCCAGTGACGAGACGGCGGCGTCCAGCGTGGAGTTGGCGCGGTTGGGTGGGCAGTTGCAGACGTTGGTCAGCCAGTTCCGCGTCTGATCCTGGAATTTTGGGGGCCGCTTTGCGGCCCTATCGCGACACAAGGCCGCTCCCACATTGATCGGCGTACGCAGGTCTTTGTGGGAGCGGCCTTGTGTCGCGATAGGAGGGCAAAGCCCTCCCAGCGATGGAACAGGTATTACTTGACGATCATCCCTACCCCACGCCCACGCGGATCCGAAGCGGTCTCCAGCTTCGTCCCATCAACCCGGATCGCCTGGATATCCCCCATCTCCCAGCCCTGGTCCTCCAGCACATAGCCCATCTTCTTCAGTTCATCAGCCACCGGCCCGGTCAGCGGCGCATAGCTGTCGAAGTAGATGGTGTCCTTGGGCAGCAACTGATGGTGCACGCGCTGCGCCGCCACCGCCTTGTCCAGCGGCATGTCGTAGTCGTACAGGTTGTTCATCACCTGGAAGATCGAGGTGAAGATCCGCGACCCACCCGGGGTACCGATGACCAGCTCGACCTTGCCATCACGGGTCATCAGGCTGGGGCTCATGGACGACAGCATGCGCTTGCCCGGGGCGATGGCATTGGCATCGCCACCAACCACACCAAAGGCGTTCGCCGCCCCCGGCTTGGCGCTGAAATCGTCCATCTCGTCGTTGAGCAGGAAGCCGGCGCCTTTCACCACCACACCACTGCCGTAATCGAGGTTGAGGGTGTAGGTGTTGCTGACCGCATTGCCCTGCTTGTCGACGATCGAGAAGTGCGTGGTCTGGTGCGGTTCCAGGCCCGGCTTGACCTTGTCGGTGTCGGAAATGGCCTTCGGGTTGACCTGCGCGGCGCGCTTGGCCAGGTAGTCCTTGGCCACCAGCTGATCCACCGGCACTTTGGTGAAGGCCGGGTCGCCAAGGTAGTCGGCGCGGTCGGCGAACACGCGCTTCTCGATCTCGGCCAACAGGTGTATGTACTGCGCCGAGTTGTGCGCCACACCCTTGAAGTCCGCCGCGCGGTTTTCCTTGATGCCCAGCAGCTGGGCCAGGGCGACGCCACCGGAGCTTGGCGGTGGCGCGGTATACACCACGTTGCCACGCCAGCTCACGGCCATCGGCTCACGCCAAACGGCCTTGTAGTCCTTGAGGTCCTGTTTGGTGATCAGGCCCTTGTCGGCCTGCATCTGCGCCACCAGCAGGTCGGCGGTCTTGCCCTGGTAGAACTCGCTCACGCCCTTGTCGGCGATGCGTTCCAGGGTCTGGGCCATTTCCGGTTGCTTGAACAGCTCGCCGACCTTCATGTTGCCGAAGTAGTCGTTGAAATTGGTCGCGGTCTTGAACATGCCCTGGGCATCGTTGCGGTACTGGTACTGCTTTGCGGCCACCTTGAAGCCGTTTTTCGCATAGCCGATGGCCGGGGTCAGAAGCTCGCTCCAGGGCAGCTTGCCGAACTTCTGGTGCGCCTCCCACAACCCCATCACCGTGCCCGGTACGCCAGCAGCGCGTGCCCCGACAAGGCTGAGGTTCTCGATGACCTCACCCTTTTCGTCCAGGTACATGTTGCGCGTGGCGGCCCGGGGCGCGACTTCGCGGTAGTCGAGGAAGTAGGGTTTGCCGTCGACGAACAGGGTCATGAACCCGCCACCGCCGATGTTGCCGGCCTCGGGATAAGTCACCGCCAGGGTGAAAGCCGTGGCCACTGCCGCATCCACCGCGTTGCCGCCTTTCTTGAGGATGTCGGCGGCCACCTGTGCACCATATTGATCGGGCGCGGCCACCGCGCCGCCCTCAAGGTTGGCGGCATGAACCGAGGAACAGCTCAGGATCGCGGCTGCGAGAGCCAGGTACTGGAACGGAGCAATACGCATGACACTTCCTTGGTGTTGTTTTTGTTGAGCAGTCAGTAAGGCCGAAGCGCTTCGACTGTGCAATCAACCGCAGGAAGTTTCGCCGCCTGTGGACAGGATCTGTCGCGTTCAGGCAACTCAGCTGGCGTACATTGCCAACTTGCGCTGGATGAAATCGAGGAAGCACTGGATACGCAGCGCCAGCTGGGTGTTGCGGTAGTACACCGCATGGATCGGCTGGCGGTAGCCGTTGTTGGCTTCGCTCAGCAGCACTTGCAGGCGCCCGGTGCGGATGTCCTCGTGGGTCATGAAGTGCGACAGGCTGACGATGCCCTCGCCGGCCAGCGCCAGTTGGCGCAAGGTCTCGCCGCTGGAGGCGATCAGCGCCGGGCGGATGCTCCAGCGGTCACCCTGGGCATGGCGCAGTGGCCAGTGGTTGAGCGATTCGGGCTGGCTGAAGCCAAGCAGGCAGTGGTTGGCCAGGTCCTCGACCCGCTGCGGCGTGCCGTGCTGCTCGAGGTAGGCCGGGCTGGCCAGCACCTGTACCGGGCTGCAACCCAGGCTGCGCGCGTGCAGGCTGGAGTCAGCCAGTTCACCGATGCGGATCGCCACATCGGTGCTCTGCTCCAGCAGGTCGATAATCAGGTCGTCGGTATTGAGTTCCAGTTCGATCCCAGGGTATTGGCGGCGGAACTCGCCGATCCACGGCAGGATGGCATGCAGCATGAACGGCGCGGCGGCGTTGATGCGCAGGCGCCCGGTGGGGGTCTGGCGGTTCATCGACAGGCGCTCTTCCATCTCGTCCATCTGCTCCAGGATCAGCCGCGCGCGTTCGAGGAAGAAGCGGCCCTCCTCGGTCAGGTCCATGCGCCGAGTGGTGCGGTTGACCAGCGTGGTACCCAGCTTGCCCTCAAGGCGCGACAGGGTACGGCTGACGGCGGACGGGGTCTGGCCCATCTGCTCGGCAGCAGCGGAAATCGAGCCGCAGTCGATGACGGCGACGAATACCTGGAGTTCTTCGGATCGGGTTTTCACATCTGCGCCTGTGGTTGGTCTCTGCAGGGATTAGATAGCCGCTTGTCGAGGCCAAGTCCAGCGGTGCCTGTACGGGCCTCTTCGCGGGTGAACCCGCTCCCACAGGTACACCACAGTCCTTGAAAGCCGTGCAGCACCTGTGGGAGCGGGTTTACCCGCGAAGAGGCCAGCACAGGAAAAACCTTACTGTGCCTTGCCGAACACCTTGTCCAGATGCGCCTCATAGGCCGCCAAAGCAGCCGGCACATCCGGCCGCTTCATCACATCCACGGCCAGGAAAGTCGGCAGCCCGGTCATGCCGAGGAACTGGTTGGCCTTGTGGAACGGGAAGTACACTGCATCCACCCCTTTGCCCTCGAAGAAATCGCTCGGGTCGTCGAATGCCTGCTGCGGTGCATTCCAGGTCAGCGAAAGCATGTACTGCTTGCCGTGCACCAGGCCACCGCTGCCGTACTTCTGCGAGTAGTCCGCACGGGTACGGCCGTCGTTGGCATACAGGCTGCCGTGGCCTGCGGTGAACACCTCGTCGATGTACTTCTTCACGGTCCATGGCGCCCCCATCCACCAGCCAGGCATCTGGTAAATCACCACATCGGCCCAGAGGAACTTCTCCACCTCTTCCCGGGCGTCGTAGCCGCCGTCGATGAAGGTCTGGCGCACATCGAAACCGGCCCGGTCCAGGTGAGCGATGGCCGCTTCGTGCAAGGTCGCGTTGAGGCGACCGCCGGAGTGAGCGAACTGTTTACCACCGTTGAGCAAAAGGATCTTCTTCATGCGGGCCTCGCGGAAAATTCAGGCCGGCAGGTTAGGGGCTCGCGGGCGCGGGATACAGTAATGCATGGGCAAAATACAATTGACCTGAAGTCACGAATCAACAATACATTATTGCCTTAGAATCGCATCACCTCCCATCAACGAGTAGCGACCCATGAGTGAGCAGTACGCCTTCATCCTCAAAGCCAAGACCCGCCCGGAAATGGCTGAAGCGTTCGAAACCCTGTTCCGCGCCTACGTCGAGCCAAGCCGCCAGGAGCCGGGCTGCATCGAGTACCACATGCTGCGCGACAAGCAGGACCCGAGCCTGTTCGTGTTCTTCGAGGTCTGGGCCGACAAGGCCGCGCTGGATGTGCATTCGGCCCTGCCGCACATGACCGCGTTCTTCGAAAAACGCATGGACTACCTGGAACGCGATTTCGACATCCAGATGATCGACATGCTCAGCGCATCAAGCGCTAACCGCTGATCAGCAAATGGCCGCCGAGTGCGGCCAGGCCGATGAAGAAGCAGCGTTTGAACAGCAGCGCGCTGATGCGCTGACGCAGCCACTGGCCGGCCAGCATGCCGAGCAAGGCCGGCGCCAGCATCAGCAGCGAAGCACCCAGTGCCTGGCCACCCAGGGCATCCTGCCCGGCCAGGCCAACGGCCAAGGCCAGGGTCGAAACCGTGAACGACAGGCCCAGGGCCTGGACCATCTGATCCCGACTCAAACCCAGGCTCTGCAGGTAGGGCACAGCCGGTATCACGAACACCCCGGTCGCCGCCGTGACCACGCCCGTAACCAGCCCGCAAAGCGGCCCCGACCAACGCTCCCGCCCCGGTGCCAGGCGCAGGCCCGGGCCGACCAGCCCGTACAGCGCATACACCATCAAGGCCGCGCCCAGTGCATGTGCGGCCCAAGGGCCGCTGTTGATCCCCAGCCAGGCACTGCCCAGCAAGGTACCGACGAAGATCATCGCCAGCATCGGCCACAGGCGTGCCAGCAACCCCCGCAGGTGCCCACCGCTTGCCAGCTGCCACAGGTTGGTGAGGGTCGACGGCACGATCAGCAATGCCGCAGCCTGCGCCGGTGGCATAGCCAGGCCCAACAGGCCCATGGCGATGGTCGGCAGGCCGAGGCCGATCACGCCCTTCACCGCACCGGCCAGCAGGAAGGTCAGTACCACCAGCAGCGACAGCGCTGGGCCAATGTTCTGGTAGAAAGCGAGCAAGGTATTCATGGGCCGATGATGGCGTGCGCCGGCCGGGGTGAAAATCTGCCATATACTCAGCCAGACTCTTGCCAGGACAGAGCCACATGCATTTCGACCTGATCGACCTCAGGCTGTTCCAGCACACCCTGGAGTGCGGCAACATCACCGCCGGTGCCAGCCGCAGCCATCTGTCGCTGGCAGCAGCCAGTGCGCGCATCCGCGCCATGGAGGCATCGCTGGGCATCCCTTTGCTGGAACGCAACCGCCGTGGTGTACAAGCAACTCCGGCAGGCCAGGCACTGCTGCAGCATGCCCGGCTGATAACGCAGCAGGTCGAGCGCCTGCAGTTCGACCTGGGCCAGTACGCACAAGGGCAGCAGGGCCAGGTGCGCCTGCTGTGCAACACGGCTGCGCTCACGGAGTACCTGCCGGAACTGCTGGCCGGCTACCTGGCTGAAAACCCTGGAGTCAGCGTGGATGTGCAGGAGTTGCCGAGCCTGCGCATCGTGCAATCGATTACCCAAGGCATGGCAGACCTGGGCATCGTTTCGACCGCCGCACCCAGCGCGCACCTGCAGACCCGGCCGTTTCGCGAAGACCCGTTGGTGCTGGTGACGCCGCAGCGCCATCCGCTGGCCAACGAGGTCGCGCCGAGCTTCATCGATAGCCTGGCCCATGGCTATGTCGGCCTGGGGGCTGGCAGTGCACTGGCGTTGTACCTGGAAGAGCAGGCGCTGCGCGAGGGGCGGCGCATGCGGGTTCGGGTGCGTGCCGAAGGGTTCGATGGCGTGATCCGCATGGTCGCGGGCGGGGCCGGGGTGGGAGTGGTGCCGCTGGCTGCGGTGAAGCGTTGGCAAGGGGTGTTGCCGTTGCACTGGGTGGCGCTGACGGAACCATGGGCCAATCGCCGGTTGCTGGTGTGTGCACGCGATTTTGCGGCATTGCCGGGGTATGCCGCAGGGTTGGTAACCACCCTCACCCGCTGACGGAGTGGATGGCACGGGCTTCGCCCGTGTTCGCGGGTAAACCCGCTCCCACAGGATATGTGGTATCTCTCGGACGGACACTATACCTGTGGGAGCGGGCGAGCCCGCGAAGCAGGCACCGCGATTGATGGCGGGCTTCGCCCGTGTTCGCGGGTGAACCCGCTCCCACAGGATATGTGGTATCTCTCGGATGGACGCTATACCTGTGGGAGCGGGTTTACCCGCGAAGAAGGCTCACACACAATGGCGCCGTAACGACCCACCGAAAAGGACTTTCCAGTGGCATCGATCTACCAGCTCAAACCGCGCTTCCAGGCCATGCTCCGCCCTGCTGTCCAGCGCCTCAACGACCGCGGTGTCACCGCCAACCAGGTCACCGTAGCCGCCGCCCTGCTGTCAATCCTGCTGGGCCTGCTGCTGGCTGCCCTGCCCCATCTCACCTGGCTGTTCATCCTGATTCCTGTCTGGATGCTGCTGCGCATGGCACTGAACGCCGTCGACGGCATGCTCGCCCGGGAGTTCGGCCAGCAATCCACCCTCGGCGCCTACCTCAACGAACTGTGCGACGTGATCGCCGATGCCGCGCTGTACCTGCCCTTCGCCCTGCTGGCGGGTGTATCGCCAACCTTGGTCGTACTCGTGGTGCTTAGCGCCACCTTCAGCGAATACGCCGGTGTCATGGGCCCGCTGGCCGGCGCCTCACGACGCTACGACGGCCCCATGGGCAAGAGCGACCGGGCGTTCGCCTTCGGCGTGCTGGGTACCGGCGTCGCCTTCGGCGTGCTGCACGGCGCCTGGATCAACGGCTTGTTGCTGGTCATCCTCGCACTCTCGCTCTATACCCTCTACAACCGGGTTCGCCAGGGGCTGGCCGAAACCCGCTGAGCCCACTGCCGTCGTAAAAGGATGTCGACCATGCGCCAAGCGCAAGCGCTGCACTTCTCCACCCATGACGGCGTCGAGCTGCATTACCGTCACTGGCCTGCCACCCGTAACCAACACCAACCACGCCGGGCCGTGGTGATGTTCCACCGCGGCCACGAACACGGCGGGCGCATGGCCCACCTGGCCGATGAGCTGGATATGCCGGGCTACGATTTCTTCGCCTGGGATGCCCGTGGCCACGGCCAGTCGCCGGGCGCGCGCGGCGACAGCCCGGGGTTCGCCACCAGCGTGCGCGATGTGCAGACCTTCATCGAGCACATCCAGGCCCGCCATGGCATTGCCGAACAGGACCTGGTGGTGCTGGCGCAGAGCGTCGGGGCCGTGCTGGTCGCCACCTGGGCCCACGACTACGCGCCGAAGGTGCGCTGCCTGGTGCTGGCCTCGCCAGCGTTCAAGGTCAAACTGTACGTGCCGTTCGCCCGCCCCGGCCTGAAACTGCTGAAGGCCTTGCGCGGCAACTTCTTCGTCAACAGCTACGTCAAGCCTCGCCTGCTCACCCACGACCCCGAACGGGTCATGTCGTATGTGGCCGACCCGCTGATCAGCCGGCCGATTTCGGTAACCATGCTGCTCGGCCTGTACGAAGCCGCCGACCGGGTGGTGGCGGATGCCCAGGCCATCCAGCTGCCGACCCAGCTGCTGGTGTCCGGTGCCGACTTCGTGGTCGAACGCCAGCCACAGGAACGCTTCTTCGAACGCCTGGGCAGTGCGCGCAAGGAAATGCACATCCTGCCAGGCTTCTTCCACGACACCCTTGGCGAGCGTGATCGGGCCCATGCCCTGCGCCGTATCGAGCGGTTCGTCGAACATTGCTTCGCCAGCCCCGCCGCCCTGCCGTCACTGCTCGATGCCGACAAGACCGGCGCCAGCTGCGCCGAGGCCGAAAGCCTGGCCGCACCGCTGCCGCGCAACTCGCCCCGCGACCTTTACTGGCGTGCCACCCGTGCCGGGCTGCGCCTGGGCAAGGGGCTGTCCGAAGGTGTGAAGCTGGGTTTCGATACCGGTTTCGATTCGGGCAGTACCCTGGACTACGTGTACCGCAACCAGCCGACCGGCAAAGGCAAACTTGGCCGCCTGGTCGACCAGAACTACCTCGACGCCATCGGCTGGCGCGGCATCCGCCAGCGCAAGCTGCACGTAGAGGAACTGCTGCGCCTGGCCATCGCCCGCCTGCGCGAACAGCAGCGGCCGGTGCACATCGTCGATATCGCCGCCGGTCATGGCCGCTACATCCTCGAGGCCCTGCAGGAACTCGAACAACTGCCGGACTCGATCCTGCTGCGCGACTACAGCGAACTGAACGTGCAGCAAGGCAGCGCACTGATTGCCGAAAAGGGCCTGGCCGACATCGCCCGCTTCGTCCAGGGCGATGCCTTCGACCGCCAGAGCCTGGCCACCCTGGAACAACCACCGACCCTGGCCGTGGTCTCCGGCCTGTACGAACTGTTCGCCAGCAACCAGTTGGTAGGCAACTCGCTGGCCGGCCTGGCCGATGCGCTGGAAGATGGCGGTTACCTGGTCTACACCGGCCAGCCGTGGCACCCGCAACTGGAAATGATCGCCCGCGCCCTCACCAGCCATCGCGGCGGCGAGGCCTGGGTGATGCGCCGCCGCAGCCAGGCCGAAATGGACCAGCTGGTAGAGGCGGCGGGGTTCCGCAAGCTGGCCCAGCGCATCGATGAATGGGGCATTTTCAGCGTCAGCCTGGCACAACGGGTGCGCTGAATGAGCCCATCACGCGAGCCCGGGCTGATCCGCCGGGGCGTATTCTGGCTTCTGCTGCTGGGGCCGCTGTTTTTCCTCAGCTACGGGATGGCGAACAATCACACCGCCGGGCGCAGTGATGTCGGCAGCCTGGTGTTCGGCTGGGAAAGCCGCATGCCGTTGTGGCCGTGGACGATCATCCCGTACTGGTCGATCGACCTGCTCTACGGTTTGTCCTTCCTGCTGCCGCGCACGCGCCAGGAAATGGACCGGCACGCGCTGGCGCTGCTCACCGCGCAGCTGATCAGCGTCAGCTGCTTCCTGCTCTGGCCGCTGCGCTTCACCTTCGAGCGGCCGGAACTGGGCGGGGTGTTCGGCTGGATGTTCGATGTGCTGATGGGCTTCGACAAGCCGTTCAACCAGGCGCCTTCACTGCATATTGCCCTGCTGGTGATCATCTGGACGATGTTTGCCCGGCACGTGCAGCGCCAGCCCTGGCGTTGGCTGATGCATGGCTGGATGGCACTGATCGGGGTGTCGGTGCTGACCACCTGGCAGCACCATTTCATCGACGTGCCGACCGGGGCATTGGCGGGGTTCGTCTGCGTATGGTTGTGGCCATATCGGGGGCAGCTGCCCTGGCAGCAGGTGCGCCTTGCGCGGGATGCCAAGCGTTGGCGGTTGGCGTTGTTCTATACAGTGGGTGGGCTGCTGTGCGCAGTGCCTGTCGTTGCGTTGGGCGGCGCCTGGCTGTGGTTGAGCTGGCCGGCTGTATCGCTGGCTTTGGTGGCGCTGAACTATGGCGTGCTCGGTGCAGGCGGGTTTCAGAAAGGCGCCGATGGGCGCTTGTCGCATGCAGCCAGCTGGCTGCTGGCGCCTTATCTGGTGGGGGCGTGGGTCAACTCGCGGTTGTGGACCTGGCGGCACCCGCAGGCGGATGAAGTGTGTGATGGCGTCTACCTTGGGCGGATTCCTGGGTGTGGCGCGCAGTTCGCTGCGGTGGTCGATTTGTGCGCAGAGCTACCGTGCCATGTTCAGGACAGCGCGGACAATTGTAGGAGCGGCCTTGTGTCGCGAAAGGGCTGCGAAGCGGCCCCAGCAATATCTGCTGCGAAGCTGAAAATCTGGGACCGCTTCGCAGCCCTTTCGCGACACAAGGCCGCTCCTACACAGGTCGCGTCCGCCGTTGGCTACGCATGTTTTCCTACCCTGGACCTGATCGCCCCGGAAAGCCCATTGCTGCACCAGGCCGCCATCGCTATCGAACGCCTGCGCTCCCAAGGCCCGGTGCTGGTCTGTTGCGCCCTGGGCTATTCGCGCAGTGCCAGCGCCGTGGCCGCCTGGCTGGTGCTCACGGGCCGCTGCACTGACGCTCGCCAGGCCGAGGCGCTGATCCGCAAGGCCCGCCCCGGCGTGCTCCTGCACAGCGCACACCGCCAGGCCTTGCAACAGCTAGGGACACAACCATGACGCTGTACGTGGTGGCCAGCCTGCTGGGCCGTGGCAAACAACTGGAACGCCTGTCGGACGGCCTCACCCTGCTGGCCCTGGCCTACGGCCTGGCGCCCTTGCTGGGTACACAGTTGCAACCACTGGCCAGCCTGCTGTGCATTGCGCTGCTGGTACTAGGCGTGCTGCACAAGTACTGGGCCATTCGCGTGGCCCTGGATGCCGAACTGTTCGCCCGCCTCGCCGCCAGCCGCGACCTGGCGGCGGACACCCAGGCCCTGGACCACGCCCTGTTCGAGCTGAAACTCAAACCGCAGGCCACCGATTCCCGCGCCTGGCCTGCACGCAGCCAGGCCGCGCTGGCCCTGTTACGCCGCCAGGCAGTGTGCCTGGGCCTGCAGCTGTCGCTGGCCTTGGCTACCCTGCTGACACTGCCTTTGAAGGGATGACTACCGATCCATGCTCGCCAACCTGACCGCCTACCTCATCACTTCCGCCGCCCGCCTGATCACCGGCGCCCGCGCCCTGTGGCTGGGCTGCACGCCGCTGCCGGTGCAGCGCCTGTATTTCGCCAACCACAGCAGCCATGGCGACTTCGTACTGCTGTGGGCCTCGCTGCCACAACCGCTGCGCAAGCGTACCCGTCCGGTAGCCGGCGCCGACTACTGGGCCAAGCCGGGCATTCGCGACTTTCTCATCCGCAAGGTCTTCAATGGTGTGCTGATCAACCGGCAACACAGCGCTGGCCAGGGCAGCCCGTTGCAACCGATCCTCGAAGCCGTGGCCCAGGGCGACTCGCTGATCTTCTTCCCGGAGGGCACTCGCAATCTCGGCGACGAGCCGCTGATGCCGTTCAGGAGCGGGCTGTACCACCTGGCAGCAGCCAACCCCGAAGTCGAACTGGTGCCGGTATGGATAGCCAACCTCAACCGGGTGATGCCCAAGGGCCGTGCCTTGCCGTTGCCGTTGTTGTGCACATTGAGCTTTGGCGAGCCGCTGCACCTGCAGGCGGATGAAAGCAAGCAAGCCTTTCTCGAGCGGGCCAGCCAGGCCCTGCTGAACCTGGCCCCCAAGGATGCCTGAGATGGACGACAACACCCTTTCCCTGTTCGCCGGCATCGGCGCCCTGCTGCTGCTCGCCAGCGTGATCGGCCGCCTGCTCAAATGGCGCGCCGGCCAGGCACCGCACGCGGTGATCGACAACCTCAACGCCCGAATCAACGCCTGGTGGGTGATGGTACTGGTGATCGGCATCGCCTTCCTGTTCGGCAAGTACGGCGTGATCGTGCTGTTCTACGGCGTATCGTTCTATGCCTTGCGCGAGTTCATGACGCTCACCCCGACCCGGCGCAGCGACTACCCGGCACTGGTGGCGGCGTTCTATGTGGCGCTGCCGGTGCAGTACGTGCTGATCGCCATGGACTGGTACGGGTTGTTCAGCATCTTCATCCCGGTGTACCTGTTCCTGTTGCTGCCGATCCTGGCCAGCTTCGGCGGCGACACCACGCGCTTTCTCGAGCGTGCCTCGAAGGTGCAGTGGGGGCTGATGATCGCGGTGTACTGCGTGTCGTCGGTGCCGGCATTGATGACCCTGGACATCCCGGGTTACGAGGGCCGCAACTTGCTGCTGATTGCCTGGCTGATCCTGGTGGTGCAGATCAGCGACGTGCTGCAGTACGTGTGCGGCAAGCTGTTCGGCAAGCACAAGGTAGCGCCCAACCTGTCGCCATCCAAGACCGTCGAAGGCCTGGCCGGCGGCGTGGCACTGGCCACCCTGATCGGCGCCCTGCTGTGCTGGATCACCCCATTCACCTTCTGGCAGGCCGCACTCATGGCGCTGGCGGTGAACGCCATGGGTTTCTTCGGCGGGTTGGTGATGTCGGCGATCAAGCGCGACCGTGGGGTGAAGGACTGGGGGCACATGATCGAAGGCCACGGCGGCATGCTCGACCGCATGGATTCGGTATGCTTTGCCGCGCCGGTGTTCTTCCACTTTGTGCGGTATTGGTGGGCGTAGCGAAAGTGAGCGTACCGATCAGTGCGAAAGGGCCAACTCTCGCAGTGCTGCCGACGCCAGAAAACCGGAGCGGGACGCATAGCGATGATCACGCTTCACTTTTTCGTCGATTCGTTGAAGCAGGTTTTCCGGCAGCGTTGCATTGAAGCGAACCGCCTTGCCCAGGTACGGGGTGACATCAAAATCCACAACGGCCCAGACCCCACCTTCATAGTCAGGGTTCGCCACATGGACGTCGACTTCCTGTGCCTGCGGCAATGCCTCGTTATCTGCGACCAACCCTTCAAAATGCAGTGCCAGCGCTTCCTGAACATTCTCCAGTGCTTTTGCAACAGTGGCACCGGCGCTGAAGCAACCGGGCACATCAGGTACGGTCACGCCGTAGTCCGAGTCGGCGTCTTTGTGCAATACGACCGGGAATTTCATTGACTACCTCCGTTGATGCTCGTGCTGACAGTGCCGTTGGCTTGAATCAAGCCAGCCTGCTTCAAGATGCTGCGTACTGTGCCCTTGGGGAGCTCACTCTTGGGATGAGGAACCGTGACTCGCCCCCTTTTTTTCGGGTGCCTGAACTGGTGATGACTACCTTTCACATCAACCTGATACCAGCCGTCGGCTTCGATAAGCTGGATAACTTCACGACTGCGCATTCATTCTTCCTCGGCAGTCGATGTGTATCATACACACCGAATTGACCAGAACAAAGCGCACTACACACTATGCACACACGTCGCGACTAGCGGACAGATTGGATGGCAAAGTAAGAACATGCCTTCTGACACGTAGGAAATCAGCAAGCACCATCGGGTACCAATACCCCCCTAGGGTATCGGTGCCGCCGGTCTGCTACTTGAGGTACGACCGCAGCAACGTCGCCACCTTGTCCGCCTCGTCCTGCCGCTCCTCGGCACTCAGCCCGTCCGCCACCAGGTGTTCGCGGATATGCCCTTCCATCACTTCGGCCATCAGCCCGTTCACCGCACCGCGCACGGCGGCGATCTGCTGCAGTATCGCCAGGCAGTCCTTGTCCTGCTCCAGCGCTGTCTCCAGGGCGGCGGCCTGGCCTTTGATCTTGCGCACCCGGGTCAGCAGCTGCTTCTTGCTCTTCAGGGTATGTGCCATTGGGTTTCACACCATGCTAGGTATACTGGGGTATAGTATATTTCTCGACGTTCCGGGAGCATGATAAACCATGGCGACACAAACCTCAGACCGCTGGCAGCACAGCCACCAGTTCCATACCAGCAACCTGGGCGCCGAGCGCAAGACGCGCCTGGCCGTTTGGCTGACCGCGGTGATGATGGTGGCGGAAATTACCGGTGGCTGGTTCTTCAATTCCATGGCGTTGCTGGCCGACGGCTGGCACATGAGCTCCCACGCCCTGGCCCTGGGCCTGTCGCTGCTGGCCTATGCCGCCGCGCGGCGTTATGCCGGCGACCGGCGCTTTGCCTTCGGCACCTGGAAGATCGAGATTCTCGGCGGCTACTCCAGCGCCCTGCTGTTGCTGGGCGTGGCCGGGCTGATGGCATTCCAGTCGGTGGAGCGCCTGCTGGCACCGGGGCCGATCCGCTATGACGAGGCGATCTTCATCGCCGCCGTGGGCCTGGCCGTCAACCTGATCTGCGCCTGGCTGCTGCGTGACGACCATCACCATCACGATCATCATCACCATGACCACGGCCACCATCACCACGACCTGAACCTGCGCTCGGCCTACCTGCATGTGATGGCCGACGCCGCGACTTCGGTGCTGGCTATCGTCGCCCTGCTGGCCGGCAAGTACTGGGGCGCCGGCTGGCTCGACCCGGTCATGGGCCTGGTCGGTGCGCTGCTGGTGGCGCTGTGGGCCCGCGGGCTGCTGCGCGATACCGGGTGGGTGCTGCTGGATGCGGAGATGGACGCGCCGGTAGTGGAAGAAATCCGCGCGGTGGTCGCGCAGCTGCCGGTGCCGGCCAGCATCACCGACCTGCACGTGTGGCGCGTGGGCAAGGACCAGTACGCCTGCATTCTTGGCCTGGCCGCCCAGGCCGAACTCAGCGCCGACAGCGTGCGCCAGGCCCTGGGCGTACACGAAGAACTGGCGCACATCACCGTCGAGGTCAACCGCCTGGCATAGCGCGACCAGACAGCTGGACGTCGAGCCCAGGCAACTGCGGCTCGGCCGATGGCCCTATGGTGACGAGTCATTCAGCCAGTCACCAGGAGTTGTGCCATGTCCGATTTCATCACCGTCCTGCGCGAAACCTGCCCGACGCCGGTCGTGGACGCCACCAAGTGGAAGCGCATCGGCGGCGATCCGCACACCGTCAACCTCAACGCCTATCTGTCAGCCGACGGCAGCAAGATCATGGGCACCTGGATCTGCACCCCGGGCAAGTTCGAGGTCAACTACGAGAAGTGGGAGTTCTGCCACTTCCTCGATGGCTACTGCATCATCACCCCGGAAGGCGAAGAGCCGAAGCACCTGAAAGCGGGTGATGTGTTCGTGATCGAACCGGGGATGAAAGGCACCTGGGAAGTGGTCGAGACCGTGCGCAAGTACTTTGTCTTTGCTTGATTCATAAGCGGACTTTGCCTGGTCATGTGGGATGCGCAAAAAGTCCCACATGACGCCGCTCAGGTTCAAGCATGATGATCAAAGGGTCCGCGAGTCGAATAAAATATCCTGCTGCAAGTATAACAGTGGCTTTCGGCGCATCGCCCTCGACTAGGAGTGGTCACTCTTCAAAGGTTTCACACCCTTCTGAGAAAGACAAACGACTCTGTAGTTGACTTTGTTTCGCGAGGTACGATCTTCGATAGACCTCAGGAACTTTTCCGGTTCTGCCAGATTCAGCTCTCTCAAGGTAGCAGTATCCAAATCCCACCACTCGCTGTCCATGAGCCTGGCAATGATGTCTTCAGCATGTCGATACTTGATGACTTTTGCCGGATTCCCACCCACGATCGCATACGGCGGCACATCACGCGACACCAAAGCCTGGGTCGCGATGATGGCTCCGGTCCCGACCTTCACGCCTGCAAGGACAGTGGCTCCGGCGCCAATCCATACGTCGTGACCTATCTGGGCAAGCGCTTCATCAGCTCGGTACTCCAGATTTCCTCCATCTTCATACTGAAATGGATGGGTACTTACCCAGGAGGATGGGTGTGTGTGTTTCTCTTGACCAATGACACAATCGGAGCCAATGGAGCAGAATCGACCTATGGAAGATACAAATGAAAGATGGGTACCACTTCTAATATAGGTGTAAGCACCAATCCCAACTTGGGAAGATCGGATTTTTATATGGCCCAGCTGAACATATTCCTCTAGATCCGCACTGGCATATTTACTGAATGTTGATGGCCCGGCAGCAATCTTACCCCCGTGAGACCTGACTATTCGCTTGTAACGAGCGGTTTTGATTGACTCTATTATCTTGAACATGAAGATGGCTCGAGTTTCCCTATCTGGAAACTATAGCAAATTGACATCTTAGGTTGAAGATGCTTGTTGCCTGTGCAAATGTCAGTAAACCCATCACAATACGTGGAATAAATCTGGCCGCCCGCCGGCAAAAAAAATCGCGGATCAGACGCCCTTCCCTCTGGTGCGCAGTTACAGAGGGAAGGCCGCCTGGCCCGCGATGAAGTCCTCGCTCGTCAATCTTTCTTGCGGTAACCCTCGACGATCGCCGAGAAGTCCTTGCCACCCTCGCCGCGCAGGCTCATGGCCTGATATAGCTGCTGGGCCACAGCCCCCAGAATCACCGGTTGATGCGCCTGGCGTGCAGCCTCGGTGGCCAGCCCCAGGTCCTTGAGCATCAGCTCGGCGCCAAAGCCACCGGTATAGCCACGCGATGCCG
Source organism: Pseudomonas asiatica (assembly GCF_040214835.1). Classification (NCBI taxonomy): domain Bacteria; kingdom Pseudomonadati; phylum Pseudomonadota; class Gammaproteobacteria; order Pseudomonadales; family Pseudomonadaceae; genus Pseudomonas; species Pseudomonas asiatica. The sequence goes on from NZ_CP157874.1 coordinate 5,011,605, forward strand.
GCGCGGTTTCGATGATGCCCGGCCACGGGTTGTAGGTGTCCGAGCTCCAGCAACGCCCGGTCGAACTGTTGATGATGCCGGCCAGCACCTTGGTGTCGATGCCCAGCGCATTGCCCAGGGCCATGGCCTCGGACACGCCGATCATCGAGATGCCCAGCAGCAGGTTGTTGCAGATCTTGGCGATCTGCCCTGTGCCGACTTCACCGCAGTGCACGATGTTGCGGCCCATCTGCTCCAGTACCGGCTTGAGGGTGGCAAACAGCTCGGTGCTGGCACCGACCATGAAGGTCAGGGTGCCTGCCGCCGCGCCGCCGGTGCCACCGGACACCGGCGCATCGCCCATGTCCACGCCCTTGGCCGCTGCGGCCTTGGACACATCACGCGCAGTCTGCGGGTCGATGGTGCTGCAATCCACGGTCGGCGTGCCGGGGCGAATGCCGGCCAGCACGCCGTCTTCGTTCAGGTACACGCTGCGCACATGGGCAGCAGCCGGCAGCATGGTGATCACCAGCTCGCTATTGGCCGCCGCGTCCTTTGGCGAAGGGCTGATCTGCCCGCCCAGTTCTGCCAGCTCGGCCAGCACGGCCTTGTTCAGGTCGAACAGGTTCAGTTGGTGCCCGGCCTTGATCAGGTTGCGGGCCATGGGTGCGCCCATGTTGCCGAGCCCGATGAATGCGATACGCATGACTCTCTCCTTAGCGCAGGCTGATGGCTTAGCGCAGGCTGATGGTGGTGTTCACACCGTCGTTGACGCTGTCATCATCGAACCAGCGGGCGGTGACGGTCTTGGTCTGAGTGTAGAACTGCACCACTTGCTTGCCGTACGGGCCGAGGTCGCCGAGCTTGGAACCACGCGAGCCGGTGAAGCTGAAGAACGGTACCGGGACCGGGATCGGGATGTTGATGCCGACCTGGCCGATGTCGATTTCGCTCTGGAACTTGCGCGCTGCCGCGCCGCTCTGGGTGAACAGGCCGGTGCCGTTGCCGAACGGGTTGGCGTTGACCAGGGCGATGGCCTCGTCGAGCGTATCGACTTCCAGGGTCACCAGCACGGGGCCGAAGATTTCCTGGGTGTACACCTGCATGTCAGTCTTCACGCCCGAGAACAGGGTCGGGCCAATGAAGTTGCCTTGCTCGTAGCCCGGCACCGTGACGTCACGGCCGTCGAGTTCCAGCTTGGCGCCTTCCTTGATGCCGCTTTCGATCAGGCCCAGCACACGCTCCTTGGCGCGCTTGGAAACCACCGGGCCGACATCGGTGCCTGGCTCGCAACCGGCATTGACCTTGAGCTTGCTGGCCGCGTCCTTGATATCCGGCAGCCATTCGCGAGCCTTGCCCACCAACACCGCCACCGAGGTGGCCATGCAGCGTTGGCCTGCTGCACCGAAGGCGGCACCGACCAGGGCGTTGACGGTTTGCGTGCGGTTGGCATCGGGCAGCACCACCGCGTGGTTCTTGGCGCCCATCATCGACTGCACGCGCTTGCCGTGCTGGCTGCCCAGGTTGTACACGTGGGTGCCCACTTCGGTGGAGCCGACGAAGGAAATCGCCTTGATGTCCTGGTGGGTGCAAATGGCATCCACCACTTGCTTGCCGCCATGCACCACGTTGAGCACGCCAGCCGGTACGCCGGCTTCCAGCGCCAGTTCGACCAGCAGCATGGTCGACAGCGGGTCCTGCTCGGACGGTTTGAGCACGAAGGTGTTGCCGCAGACGATGGCCATGGGGAACATCCACAGCGGGATCATCGCCGGGAAGTTGAACGGGGTGATGCCGGCGCACACGCCGATCGGCTGGCGCAGGGTGTAGGTATCGACGCCGCCGGCAACGTTCTCGGCGAACTCGCCCATCTGCAGGGTGCCGATGGAGGCGGCGTGCTCGACCACTTCCAGGCCGCGGAAGATATCGCCTTCGGCGTCGGCCAGGGTCTTGCCCTGCTCGGCACTGAGGACCTGGGCGATGCGTTTGGTGTTTTCGCGGATCAGCGCCTGCAGCTTGAGCATGATGCGCATGCGCGCGCCGATCGGCGTGTTACGCCAGGTCTGGAAGGCACGTTGGGCAGCGGCCACGGCCGCGTCGACTTCTTCGACGGTGGCGAACGGTACGCGCGCCAGCACCTCTTGGGTGGCCGGGTTGACGATGTCGCGCCATTCGGTGGTCGTGGACTCGACCCATTGGCCGTCGATCAGCAGCTTGACCTGCTCGATTTTGGTCTGGTTAGGGGATTGCGGTGCGTTCATCTGCGTTCTCCTTGGAATTATTGTCGGGACGAGATCGCCAGCGCCGTGCAAACGCGAGGTGGCGTCCTGAGGCTTGTTTCGAGTATAGATGTGCAAACATCCAACAAGAACGCACAAAAAAACCGGATCATCATGCAAAAAGACCTCACATCCCTGAGCGCGCTCAACTGGGACGACCTGAAGTTCTTCCTTGAAGTGGCGCGTACCCGCAAGGCCAGCAGCGCCGCCAAGCGCCTGAGCGTGGACTACACCACGGTGTCGCGGCGCATCAGCTCGCTGGAGGGGGCGCTGGGCACCTTGCTGTTCGAGAAATCCCGGACCAACGGCTTTGTCCTCACCGCCGAGGGCCAGCGCCTGCTTGGCTATGCCGAGTCGATCGAGAGCACGCTGCACATGGCCTGCGAGCAGGTGTCCGGGTCGGGCGTGGCGTTGTCGGGGCATGTACGCATGGGCTGCACCGAAGGCTTCGGCAGCTTCTTCGTCACCCCGCAGCTAAGCCACTTCGTCGATGCCTACCCGGCGATTTCGGTGGATATCCTGCCGCTGCCGCACTTCATCAGCCTGTCCAAGCGCGAGGCGGACATAGTCATCGCCCTGGAGCGGCCGGAGCATGGGCCTTATGTGTGCTGCAAGCTGTGCGACTACCGCTTGCGGCTGTACGCGACCCAGGGCTACCTGGACAGCCATGCACCGATCAACCAGATCGCGGACCTGGCCAGGCACCCGTTCATCAGCTACGTGGACGACCTGGCGTTCAGTTCGGAGCTGCTGTACCTGGCCAACCTGATCCCCAGCGCCAGCGCGCATTTGCGCAGTACCAGCGTGATTGCGCAGTACACGGCTGCGTTGCAGGGGCGTGGGCTGGCGATCTTGCCGTGCTTCCTTGCGGCGCAGGACCCGCGGCTGGTGACGGTGTTGCCGGAGGAGATCGAGGTGACACGCCAGTTCTGGATGTATTGCCGGGAGGATTTGAGGAAGTTGAAGCGGATTACCCTGCTGTGGGATTACATTCGCGGGGTGACCGAGGCGAATGCACCGTTGTTGATGGGGGAGACCCGAGAGATGCGGTTTGCTCAGGAATAAGGGGGCTGCGTTGCAGCCCATCGCCGGCAAGCCAGCTCCCACGGGTGCAGCGTTGATCTCGAGGTTATCGCTGTACCTGTAGGAGCGGCCTTGTGTCGCGAAAGGGCTGCAGAGCAGCCCCGGCAACTTGTGCATCTGCGCTGAAACCCCGGGGGTAACACAGATAAAGTGGGAGCGGGTTTACCCGCGAAGCAGACAACTCGGTGCATGGCACCGGCTTCGCCGGTGTTCGCGGGTGAACCCGCTCCCACAGGGATATCTGATAGCCCGTATGCTGTGGTCAGTAGGAAGCCACCACAATGGACACCCGCCGGTTCTCGGTGCGCCCGGCGCTGGTGCGGTTGTTCGCCACCGGCTGGCTGCTGCCCAGCCCGCGGGACTGGATGTTCTGCGCCGGCATGCCTACCCCGACCAGCGCCCTGGCCACGCTCTGCGCGCGGCGCTCGGACAGCTGCTGGTTATACGCCGCCTTGCCGGATGAGTCGGCATGCCCATCCACCCGCACGCCCTGGATGCCAACGCCGAGCAGCGCCTTGCCAATGCGTTCGACAATCGCCTGGCTCTGGCTGTTGAGGCTGTCCAGGTCGCTGCCGAACAGCACCTTGCCGGACAAATCGTAGGCCCAGCCTTCGTCGGTCGGGGTAAAGCCTTCACGCTTGAGCACGGCAATCTGCTCGGCGGTCAGGCCTTTGGGCGGAGCGCTCTGGCAGCCGGTCAGCGCCAGCACGGCAAGCAACAAGGCCCAAAGGGGGAAACGCAAAGCCTGTATCACGGGTTCAACTCCTGTTCTTGATTTCGCTGGCGGACCGTTCCGTCTGCGCCATTTGCCAATGACCACGGCGTTTGCGCTTGGCCTGGTACATCGCTGCATCGGCGGCATTCAGAAGACTGGCAGGGTCAGCGCCGTCATCCGGGTAATAGGCAATACCGACACTCAACGAGGTGGCGATACTGCGACCGCTGTCCAGCTGCACCGGCAACTTCATGCTGGCAACGATCTTCTCGGCAATGTGCTCGGCGTCCTGGCGCGAATGCAAAGGCGTCAGCAGCACGGCGAACTCGTCGCCACCCAAACGCGCCACCAGGTCGTGCTCGCGCAGTTGGGCACGCACGCGGTCGGCCACGCTGATCAGCACTTCGTCGCCCACCGCATGGCCGAGGGTGTCGTTGATCTGCTTGAAGTGGTCGCTGTCGAGGAACAGCAGCGCCAGGTGATCTTGCTGCCGTTCTGCATTGCGCACACTGCGGCTCAGGCGCCCCTCGAAGAAGGCGCGGTTGGGCAGGCCGGTCAGGCTGTCGTGGCTGGCCTGGTGCGCCAGGGTCTGGTTTTCGCTCTGCAGGTGGCTTTGCCACACCTCCAGTTCGTCCAGCAGGGCGTTGAAGTCATTGCCCAGTTCGTTGAGCTCGGCAATCGGCGCTTCCGGCACGCGCCGGTCAAAACTGCGCTCGCGGCGGGCGGCGTGGGCGACACTGGCCAGGCCACGCAGCGGGCGGACGATATCGCTGAGCAGACGCCGCGACAGGTATTGGGCAGCCAGGGCGCTGAGCACCGTGCAGAACAGGATGCCGGTCAGCCCGCTGAACAGGAACAGCAACAGGCTTCGCCCCTGGCCAACCAGCTCGATGCGCCCGACCTGCTGTTGCTGGTGCGTGATCGGCAGGTTGATCGGCTCATCCAGCAAGGCGGTGGCCACCTGCGCCTCCAGCCGCGCGAGCACGCCGGTATCGCTGCGCTGCCAATGCGCCAACTGCTCGCCTTCGTTGTTGAAGACCCTGGCTTCGGCCACTTCCTCGGTACTGGCAATCAGCGCCAGCGACTCATTGGCCGCTGCGCTGTCGTCAAACACCACCGCCGCTTCCACGGTGTAGCTGATCGAGCGGGCGATCAGGTGCAGGTTGTCGTTGGCGTAGACACGCAGGGCGAGCACGCCCAGCAGGGTCAGGGATATGCCGGCCAGGCCCACGGCGAGCAAGGCGACGCTGAGATGGCCACGGCCCAGCACCGAGCGCAGGGTCGGGCGCACGCCGCGCTTGCGGGTTCGTTTCATGGTTGCACCGCCCGGCGCCGCGACAATTGCAGCACGCTGGGGTGAATGCGCACGCCGGAGCGTGCCACCGAATCCAGGTTGACTTCAAAGGCTACCTGCTGGTCGCTGACCCGCAAGCAGAACAGGCTGCCGACCGTGCACGGGTCGTCTGCCTCGCTGATGCTCAGCACCGGGTGGCCACTGACGCGCTCGAACAGCCGGTCGCGCTGGCCCTGGTCGAGTTTGCCGATGTAGATGGCGTCGCAGGCCTGGGCGACCTGGCTATCGTCTGCCAGCAGCCGCCGCACCTGCAGCGGTCGGCCGGACTCCTGCACATGGCCTTTGATCAGGTCATCGGCGTATTCGGTCGGGCCGACCACGCACAGGCGCAAGGGCGAGGGTTCGACGGGCCAGCGGGCGTAACTGAAGATGCCCAGCACCACCTGGGTGACGGCCTTGGCACGTTGCTGCGCCTGGGCGGCAGTTATGGCGGGGTCTGCCTGGGCCGGGCCTGCGGAAAGGAACAGGGCGGCCAGCAATAGCGAAAGCACACAGCTCGTCACTCGCCTTGCGGCCACTTTCATGTGGGAAATCTCTTAAGGTCCTTTCCGATATCGGCGCAACGATAGCACATGGCCGCATGCTTGTATGAAAGCCGCTGATCCAATGCGATCCTTGTGGGAGCGGGCGTGCCCGCGAAGCAGGCACCACGGTGGCTGGCACGGGCTGCGCCCGTGTTCGCGGGCACGCCCGCTCCCACAGGGGATCTCCCATTGGCTCACTACAGGGTCAGACCTGCTCCAGCATCAACCCGGAAATTCGCCGTACCTTGCGCGCCACCGCCTCTTCGAAAATACCCTGGCGGGGCTCGACCAGGCTGAAGCAGTGCTTGGCGCGAGTGATGCCGGTGTATACCAGCTCCTTGGTCAGCACCGGGTTGAGCGCATCCGGCAGCACCAGCGCGGTGTGGCTGAACTCCGAGCCCTGGGACTTGTGCACGGTCATGGCGAATACCGTTTCCACTTCGTTCAGCCGGCTGGGCAGGACGAAGCGTACGCCGCCGCTGCCGTCGTTACGCGGGAAGGCCACGCGCAACAGGGGTTCGCCGCGCTCGTCCGGCAGGCGCAGGGCAATGCCGATGTCACCGTTCATCAGGCCCAGGCCGTAATCGTTGCGGGTTACCAGCACCGGGCGCCCTTCGTACCAAGGCTGCTGGCTGTCGATCAGCCCGGCATTGTGCAGTACCCGCGCCACCCGCTCGTTGAGGCCTTCGACACCCCAGGCGCCGCGGCGTACCGCACACAGCAGCTGGAAGTCTTCGAAGCTGTGCAGCACCTTGCCCGCCCATTGCTCCCACGCGGGGTCGTCAACGGCGGTATCGAGTGCCGGGCGAAAACGGCCAAGGGTACGCAGGTAGCTGCGATAACCCTGCGGGCCGTCGCTGCCGCGGTTCAGGCCGTCGAGCAGCAGGCGGTCGAAGGCGCGGTCCTGTTCGTGCTTCAGGGCCAGGCTGTACACATCGGGCGGCGGCGTGGCCAGCAGGTTGCGCGCCGCATGGGCGTCCTGGCGGTTGACCAGCCGGGCCAGCTGGCCAATGCCGCTGCCTTCGCCGAAACGCCGCGAGAAGCGCAGCATTACCACCTGCTGGGCCAACGGGTTACGTTGCTCATCGCCGGCCTTGAGGCCGCTGCCCGCCAGCGACTCGCCACCGGTCTGCTCCAGCCATGCCTCGGTCGCCGGTGAGTAACAGCCCTCCTCGGCATCCCGGCACAGGTCACCCAGTACCGCACCGGCTTCGACCGAGGCCAGCTGGTCCTTGTCGCCCAGCAGTACCAGACGTGCCCGTGGCGGCAGGGCATCGAGCAGGTTGGCCATCATTTCCAGGTCGATCATCGACGCTTCGTCGACCACCAGCACATCCAACGGCAGCGGGTTGCCGGCATGGTGGCGGAAGTGCCGCGAACCGGGGCGGCTGCCGAGCAGGCGGTGCACGGTGCTGACCTCGGTGGGGATCTGCCCGCGCACCTCGGTGCTGACCTGCAGGCGCTCGACCTGTTGGCCAATGGATTCGGTCAGGCGCGCGGCCGCCTTGCCTGTCGGCGCGGCCAGGCGAATGCGCAATGGCCTGCCCTGCTCTACCGCCGGCGCCTGCAGCAAGGCCAGCAGGCGCACCACGGTAGTCGTCTTACCTGTGCCGGGGCCCCCGGTGATGATGCTGAAGCCTGCGCGGGTGGCCAGGGCGCAGGCGAGCTTCTGCCAGTCCACCTGGCCTGCCGGCGCACCACCGTCGAACAGTTGCGCCAGACGGCCAGGCAGGTCGGCCGGAGGCGCTTCGGCCTGGGTCAGGCGCTGGCGAAGGGTATGGTCGATGCGCCGCTCGTAACTCCAGTAACGGCGCAAGTACAAACGCTCGCCGCTGAGCACCAGAGGCCGCGCTTGCTGGCCCGGGGTATCCCCGGCGGCCACCAGGGGGCTGGCAGTAATGCGCTGGCGCCAGGCGTGCAGGTCGAGGTTGGCCAGCAACTGCGAGGGCAGCAGCAAGGGGCCGGTCAAGGCGTCGCCTTCAGGCGGCAACGACAGGGCAAAATCGGGCTCGGCCAGGGTTTGCTGCAGGTCGAGGCAGACATGGCCGTGGCCCAGTTGGTGGCTGGCCAGGGCGGCGGCCAGCAACAGCAGGGGGTCGCTACCGGGGGCTCGCTCCTCCAGGAACGATACGAACGCACGGTCCAGGGCACGCAGCCAACCCCGCTCTACCCAGCGGTCGAGCAGTTGCAGCAGGTCACCGCTGTCATGCTGCGGCGCCAGTGCGAGCAGATGCTCGGCGTGCAGCGGGGTGGGCAACAGGTCGACGAGGCTTCGGCTCATATCACGGCTCCGGCAAACAGGTCCTGCTGTACGGGCGGATGCTCACCACGGAACAGCGCATCGAGGCTTTCGATCAGCTCACGCGGTGGCTTGGCGTGGTAAACGCCGTGGCCGCTGCTGCTGGCACCTCGCAGGAAGATGAACAGGGCGCCGCCGACATGGCGGTCGTAGTCGTAGTCAGGCAGGCGGGCGCGCAACTGGCGATGCAGGGCCAGCAGGTACAGCACGTACTGCAGGTCGTAGCGATGCTCGAGGATGGCCTTTTCCATGGCCTGGGCATCGTAGGCCTGGATATCCGGGCCCAGCCAGTTGGACTTGTAGTCGGTCACGTAGTAACGCCCGTCCAGCTCGAAGGCCAGGTCGATGAAACCTTTGAACATGCCATTGAGCACGGTCGGCTGCGCCGCCGGGCGTGCCAGGCCGGGGTGGGTGTGGCGTGCCACCAGGCGGTCGAGTTGTTCGGCATCGACCTGGTGGCTGGCGAACCAGAACTCCATTTCGATCTGGTAGTGGCGCAGCTGCCCGAGCGTCACACCGAGGTCGTTGCCCGGCAACGGCAGCGCTTCGCCCAGCAGGCGCTGCAGCCAGTGCGTCAGGGTGGGGATCCAGCCGGTCCAGTCGCGACGGTTGCAGCGCTGGCCAACGGTTCGCTCGATCAGCCGTGCATTGCCGCTGACCTGGCTGAAGCCCTCGCGGCCAACCCATTCCAGCAAGCCATGCAGGAAGGTGCCGGGGTTAGGCCCGCGCGGGAAGCGGTGAATATCGCCACTGTCGGCCGGGACCTCGCGCAGCACCTGGGTATCGACCACTTCATCATCCAGTAACTGCTGGGCCTGGGAGCTGTCGGCACCGAGGGTCTGGTCGCCGACGCGCAGGGCACTGTACGAGGCAATCCACCAATGCTCGGCGCCCGCTGCGCGGCGCGGTTTGCGGGCAGGTAGCAGCTCATGCTCGGCGTGCGGCATGCGATACACCTGCTCATCTGCCGGCGGCAGGCTCGGGCAAGAGATGTGCGGGCAGGTCTTGGCCAAGGCCTGCAACCAGTCCGTCAGTTGCTGCGAGCCCGGCAGGGCGAGGCCGCCACCCAGCAGGTAGCCGAACGCCGAGCGGTGCAGTTGCGAGCTCTTCTGGTTGCCCCGCTTGAGGTCGGCGACACCCAGCCAGCAGGCATGCTGGGCGCGGGTCAGGGCCACATAGAGCAGGCGCAGGTCTTCGGCCAGGCGCTCGTCGTCGGCGCGCTCGATCTGTTCCTGGTCTGGTGTGAGGGTGAGATGGGCGTTGCCCTGGCTATCATGCCAGGCCAGCGGCAGGCGGCTGCCGTCCACCGGTTTGCTGGTGCAGATGAACGGCAGGTAGACCAAGGGGTATTCCAGGCCCTTGGATTTGTGGATGGTCACCACTTTCACCAACTGCTCGTCACTCTCCAGGCGCAGGATCTGCTCTTCACCAGCCTGGCCGGAACTGGCCAGGTGCTCGGCCAGGTGGCGGATCAGCGCCTGCTCGCCGTCCAGTTCGCCGGCGGCCTGTTGCAGCAGCTCGGCCAGGTGCAGCAGGTTGGTCAGCACCCGCTCGCCATCGCTGCGGCGGATCAGCGTGCGCGGCAGCTGGAAGTCATGCAGCAGGTGCCGCAGCATCGGCAACACGCCCTGGCGCTGCCAGGTGTCGCGGTAACGGCGAAAACGCATGACCCAGTCTTCCCAGACCCGCTCGTCCTGGTTCAGGCGGTCCAGCGCAGCCAGCGACAGATCGAGGGTAAGGCTGGCCAGGGCGGCCTTGAGCAGGCGCTCCGAGTCGGGTTCGGCGCAGGCCTTTAGCCAGGCCAACAGGTCGTGGGCTTCCTGGGCAGCGAATACCGAGTCCTTGTCGGACAGGTACACACTACGCACCTCGCGCGCGGCAAGCTCGGCGCGGACCATCTGCGCTTCATGGCCATCGCGCACCAGGATGGCGATGTCCGATGGCAGGCACGGGCGCAGTTCGCCCTCGGCATTCTGGAAACCAGCCGTGCCTTGCTGGCCGCCATTGAGCAAGGCGACGATATGGCTGGCGCAACTTGCTGCCAGCTGCTGCCGGTAAACGCTGCCGGAGACCGGCTCTTCGCTTTCCAGATGCCAGCATTGAAGGGCTGCGCAGGCTTCACCGTCGATCAACAGCTGCTCGCCACGGCCTTTGGCGCGGACCTCGATGAACGGCAGCGGGTTGTCATCAGCCTCGCGGAACAGGAATGCGCCACGCCCTGCCTCACGCGCCTCGGCCTGCAGGAACACCTGGTTGACCGCCGCGACCATGGCCTTGCTGGAGCGGTAGTTGGTGTCCAGGCTGTGCAGGCGCCCACTCGTGGCACGGCGGGCGGCGAGGTAGGTGTAGATGTCGGCGCCACGGAAGGCATAGATAGCCTGCTTGGGGTCGCCGATCATGAACAGGCCGGTTTCGGCGCGGTTTTCGCTGATCTGGTAGATGCGCTCGAAGATGCCGTACTGCACCGGGTCGGTGTCCTGGAACTCGTCGATCAACGCCACCGGGAACTGTTCGCGGATCAGGCTGGCCAAGCGCTCGCCGGCCTCGCTGGCAAGGGCGTGCTGCAGGCGCAGGAGCATGTCGTCGAAGCCCATTTCCGCACGCCGACGCTTCTCCACTTCGAAGCGTGCCGATACCCAGTTGGCGGCATGCTCGAGCAATGGGGCATCCGGGCTGTCCAGGGCTTGGAGCTGTTGCTGCAAGCTCTGCATGGCATTGAGGGCCGGGTGCTCGGGTGGCTCGCCCTTCCAGGCTTCGGCCATGCCCGCCGGGGTCAGGCGGGTAAAGCCGGTGCCCAGGTCGAGCTCCACCAGTTGTTCGTCTGCCGCCCAGGAACAGAGCTTGTCGAACCAGGGTTCGAAGTAACGGGCCTGCATCTTGCGGCCATCGACCTGTTTGGCGGCCAGTGCATCACGGCAGATCTGGCGCAACTCCTCGGCCCATTGCGCCCAAGGCGCCTTGAGCCGGGCCAACTGCTCGCCACGCTGCTGCAGCGATGCCTGGATCAGTGCCGACGGCTCGGGCCCGTCGTGCTGGGCGCGCACGCGACCGAACAGCGGCCGGATCCGGGGCAGCAAGGCGTCGGGGCTGCCCCAATGGCCACGCACCCAGGCCAGCGCGTCGCCTTGCATGCCGTAGCAGAAGCGCCGCCAGTAGTCGCGCATGACCTGGCCCAGCAGTTCGCTGTGGTCGGTTTCCAGGGTCTGGGTGAACAGGCTGCCGCTGTCGAAGGCATGTTCGCGCAGCATGCGCTGGCACCAACCGTGGATGGTCGATACCGCGGCCTCGTCCATCCACTGCACGGCGATTTCCAGGCGCCCGGCACAGCGTGGCCAGGCTTCTTCCGGATAGTCGTCACGCAGCTGGTGCAGCAGCGGGTCGGCCGCCTCCAGCTCGCCACGGAAGAACCGCGCAGCTTCGGCCAGGCGGGCGCGGATACGTTCGCGCAGCTCTTTGGTGGCGGCGTCGGTGAAGGTCACCACGAGGATCTGCGGTGGTAGCAGCTCGCGGTCGAAGCCCTGCTCGCCACCGTGACCGAGGATCAAGCGCAGGTACAGCGCCGAAATGGTGAAGGTCTTGCCCGTGCCGGCGCTTGCCTCGATCAGCTGGCTGCCATGCAGGGGGAAACTCAGTGCCAGGGGACGGTCCTGGGTCATGCGCCTTTCTCCGGGTTGCCCAGGGTCTGCCACGGGGCGTTGAACAATGGGCGGTACAAGGCTTCGCACCAGCCTTCGAAGGTTTCATCGGCGGTGAGCGCGGCAAAGTCGCGGAACTGCCGGGCCAGGGCGATGCTTTCACTGCGCTCGCCGAAGCTGGTGCGCTCGTCGCCTTCGTAGGCGCGGGCAGCAGCAGCCAGGGCTTTGTCGCTATCGTCCTGGGCCAGCCAGGCGAACGCGGTCTTGGCCGCGACCGGCAACGGCGCATTCATCGCCGCCTGGCGGGCTACCAGCAAGTCGCCCAGCAATTGCGCCGCCTGCTCTTGCGGCAGTGGCGCAAGCAGCAGGGTCAGGTCGCTGGCCACCAGCGCGCTGTTATAGGGGTAGCCCGCCGCGCAGGCCGCCAGGTGCGTGACCCAGGGCGCGATCAGGCGGTGCCACTTGAGGGCGTTACGCCCGGCACTGATGGTGTTGGGTACGGTGGTGATGCTGAGCAGGCTCTGGTCATCCGCCTGGAACACCCGCCCCAGCCAGCCTTCGAGGCGATGCTGGCCGTGCTCGAAATGCACTGGCAATGCCCCCTCGACCAGCTGCGGCCAGCGTTGCAATAGCTGGCGGTGGCGTTGCAGCAGGTCTGGCAGGGGCTCGATCAGCTCGCGCTGCAGTAGTTCGCCGAAGCCGGCCAGTGGCAGCACGCCACAGGCCTGCAAGCGCCGGGCCTGGGCCTGCAGGGCCTGTTCGGCATTGTCCGGCTCGGCCAGCGCTGCACCCAGCAGGCTTTCACTGGCGCCGTAACGTTGCAGGGTGTCGAGGACGAAGGGTTCCTCGTCCGGGGTCGGTGCTTCCAGCGCTTCGAAGTACACCTTCAGACGCTGGCTGAAGAAATGCCGCACCGGGTGGCGCAGGAAGTCATTCAGCTGGGTCAGGCTCAAGGCCTCATCGTCATGGTATGGCGGCAGGCCGGGGTCAGCCTGCTGGTCCTCCTGGCCCTGCTGGTGCAACACCTGCCATTCGTGGGCAAAGCTGAACAGCGGGCTGCCCTTCTGGAAGTAGCGTGGGCTGAACGGTTGCAGCGGGTGCTCCTGGGTCAGTGCGTGCAGCAGTTGCTCGCCCGGTTCTGCTGGCTGCCCCTGCTCCGCGCCTGCCAGCTGCCAGCCGGCTGCAAGGTGATCGCGCAACTGGCCGATCAGTACCGAGGCCGGGCGTTCGCTGTTATCGCGGATGCTGCGCCCGACCCAGCTGACATACAGCTGGTCGCGGGCCGACAACAATGCTTCCAGCAGCAGGTAGCGGTCATCCTCACGGCGCGAGCGGTCACCGGGGCGGTAGTCGCTGGCCATCAGGTCGAAGTCCAGCGGCTGCTGGGCGCGGGGGTAATCGCCATCGTTCATGCCCAGCAGGCAGACCACCCGGAACGGGATGGCGCGCATCGGCATGAGGGTACAGAAGTTCACCGAGCCGGCGAGGAAGCGCTGGGACAACTTGCCCTGGTCGAGGCCCGACAGCCAGGCTTCGCGCACTACGGTCAGCGGCAATGGGTCTTGCAGGCCGACTGCTTCGCACACTTCAAGCCAGCTATCGCGCAGATCCTGCAACTGCATCAGCAGGAACTCGTCGTGCTCGCCCTCGGCCAGGAAAAACACTTGCAGCAAGGCATGCAGGCGCTCGCCCCACTGGCTGACAGTGGCAGGCTCGGACAGGGCCTGGCCGGCCACTTCGAGGGCGTCCAGCAAGGCGACCAGCGGGCCGATCAGTGCCGCATCCAGGCCACCGATTTCATCGTAGGGTTCGATGCCGTCACAGGCCTCACCCACGCCGACGGCATAACCCAGCAGCATGCGCCGCAGGCCGAACCGCCAGCTGTTCTGTTCCAGCCCGGCGGGCAAGCCCAGGCTGGCCCGCTGCTCGGCATTGAGGCCCCAGCGGATGCCAGCCCCCTCGATCCAGCGGTGCAGCGTGGGCAGGTCGTTTTCGCGTATGCCGAAACGGGCGCGGACTGCCGGCACATCCAGCAGGTCGAGCACTTCGCTGACCGCGAAGCGGCTGTCCGGTAGCTTCAGCAGGTGTTCGAGGGCAATCAGCAAGGGTTCGCGGCCACGCTGGCCCTGGTCGGTCAGGGTGAACGGGATGTAGCGCGGATCGTTGCGCTGCAACTGGCCGAATACCGCGCGAATATGCGGCGCATAGGTATCGATGGCCGGCAGCATGACGATCACGTCACGTGGGCGCAGGGTTGGGTCGGCGTTGAACCGGGCCAGTAACTGATCGTGAAGGATCTCCACTTCACGTTGCGGGCTGTGGGCGATGTGGAAGCGAATCGAGCGGTCCTTCGCCGGGTCGACTGGATGCCACTGCTCGCGGGTTTCGGCGAGCGGACGCAGTTCGAGGATGTCGTCCTGCAACTGATTGAGCAGCGTGGTGGGCGAGCCGTCACTGAACAGGTCGATGCGACCGTCGCTGAACACGCCCTGGTAACTGCCAGGGTCATCGTAGCTGTCGAGCAAGTTGATGTAGTCGCGGCCTTGTTTGCCCCAGGCGGCCAGCAAAGGGTGGGCATGCTGGTGCAGCGACTGGTCGTCCAGTTGCAAGGGCATGCCCTGCTTGCGTTGCTGGCGCTTGTACTGGTGGCGCAGCAGGTCCTTGTCGGCAACGATATCGGCCCAGTGGTGGCGGCAGGGGTTGTGCACGCACAGCAGCACCTGGCTGAAGCGTGCCAGGCCGGCCAGTGCCTCGAGGGCCTGGGCTGGCAGCGAGGAGATACCGAATACGATCACCCGGGCCGGCAGACCGGCAGGAGCCTGCTCCAGGCTGTTGATACGTTCGATGAAGCGTTGATGTACGCCGGCACGGCTCTGCGCCATGCCCTGCTCGCCAACATCCTCCAGCAATGCACGCCACAACTCGGCCTGCCAGCGGTTGCCCGGGGGCAGCGCCTTGCGCTCACCGCGAGCGGTGTTGAGGATGTGCTCGCCAGCGGCCCAGTCCTTGAGCCAGTCGGCGCGGTAGACCTGATACTGGTCGAACAGGTCGGCCAGGCGCTCGGCGAGCTGATAGCGCTTGCGCAGGTCGCTGTCGTCGGTGAGGAAGCGTCGCAACGGCTCGAAATGTGGGCGTTCGATCAAGGCCGGGAGCAGACGCATCAGACGCCAGGTCAGCGGTGCCTTGTCGAGCAGGGAGACCTCGGGAATTTCGTCACGGCCCAGCACGCTGCGGTACAGCTGCCACATGAAGCTGCCTGGCAGTTGCACGTCGATGGCGGCGGCGATGCCACAACCACCCTGGTCATCGTCCTGAGGGTCTTCGGCAAGCGCCAGTTTGAGCCATTGGGCGATGCCATTGCTTTGCACCAGGGCGATTTCGTTTTCCAGAGGTGCCAAGGGATAGCGACGCATCCAGCTCACCACCAGGCTGCGCAGGTCGTCGAGGCGGTTGCCGTGGACGATCATGAAGCCGGGGTGGAGGTGAGTGGTAGTGGGCATCGGGAGGTCTCTGGCTGGCGCTGGGGATGAGGGGAAACGATATCACGTAGGTACCATACGGAGAGTATGGCGCAGTGCCATTAGCCGATTGACAAGGCATCGGTGGAACCCTGTTAGCGGCCTTGCGCCGTCTCTGTGGGAGCGGCTTTAGCCACGAAGCAAGCGACGCGGTGGATGGCACCGGCTATGCCGGTGTTCGCGGGTGAACCCGCTCCCACAGAGGAGGGTTGTGCAGGCCTGGGATTTTTTTTGCCAGAAAGACAAAACCCCTACCTGCATGCGCAGATAGGGGTTTTGCGAAATGAATCTTGACGATGACCTACTCTCACATGGGGAAACCCCACACTACCATCGGCGATGCATCGTTTCACTGCTGAGTTCGGGATGGGATCAGGTGGTTCCAATGCTCTATGGTCGTCAAGAAATTCTGTTGCCAGAATGTCCAGATGGACAGCCCAGCGAATTCGGATATGCGATATTTGTGATGTTGCGAACTTTCGGTTATTTCGTCTTCACCACCACAATTTGGCTTTCGTGCGCAAATTGCTTGGGTGTTATATGGTCAAGCCTCACGGGCAATTAGTATTGGTTAGCTCAACGCCTCACAGCGCTTACACACCCAACCTATCAACGTCGTAGTCTTCGACGGCCCTTCAGGGGATTCAAGATCCCAGTGAGATCTCATCTTGAGGCAAGTTTCCCGCTTAGATGCTTTCAGCGGTTATCTCTTCCGAACATAGCTACCCGGCAATGCCACTGGCGTGACAACCGGAACACCAGAGGTTCGTCCACTCCGGTCCTCTCGTACTAGGAGCAGCCCCTCTCAAATCTCAAACGTCCACGGCAGATAGGGACCGAACTGTCTCACGACGTTCTAAACCCAGCTCGCGTACCACTTTAAATGGCGAACAGCCATACCCTTGGGACCGGCTTCAGCCCCAGGATGTGATGAGCCGACATCGAGGTGCCAAACACCGCCGTCGATATGAACTCTTGGGCGGTATCAGCCTGTTATCCCCGGAGTACCTTTTATCCGTTGAGCGATGGCCCTTCCATACAGAACCACCGGATCACTAAGACCTACTTTCGTACCTGCTCGACGTGTTTGTCTCGCAGTCAAGCGCGCTTTTGCCTTTATACTCTACGACCGATTTCCGACCGGTCTGAGCGCACCTTCGTACTCCTCCGTTACTCTTTGGGAGGAGACCGCCCCAGTCAAACTACCCACCATACACTGTCCTCGATCCGGATAACGGACCTGAGTTAGAACCTCAAAGTTGCCAGGGTGGTATTTCAAGGATGGCTCCATGAGAACTGGCGTCCCCACTTCAAAGCCTCCCACCTATCCTACACAAGCAAATTCAAAGTCCAGTGCAAAGCTATAGTAAAGGTTCACGGGGTCTTTCCGTCTAGCCGCGGATACACTGCATCTTCACAGCGATTTCAATTTCACTGAGTCTCGGGTGGAGACAGCGCCGCCATCGTTACGCCATTCGTGCAGGTCGGAACTTACCCGACAAGGAATTTCGCTACCTTAGGACCGTTATAGTTACGGCCGCCGTTTACCGGGGCTTCGATCAAGAGCTTCGCTTGCGCTAACCCCATCAATTAACCTTCCGGCACCGGGCAGGCGTCACACCCTATACGTCCACTTTCGTGTTTGCAGAGTGCTGTGTTTTTAATAAACAGTCGCAGCGGCCTGGTATCTTCGACCGGCATGGGCTTACGGAGCAAGTCCTTCACCCTCGCCGGCGCACCTTCTCCCGAAGTTACGGTGCCATTTTGCCTAGTTCCTTCACCCGAGTTCTCTCAAGCGCCTTGGTATTCTCTACCTAACCACCTGTGTCGGTTTGGGGTACGGTTCCCAGTTATCTGAAGCTTAGGAGCTTTTCTTGGAAGCATGGTATCAACCACTTCGTCGCCTGAAGGCAACTCGTCATCAGCTCTCGGCCTTGAAATCCCGGATTTGCCTAAGATTTCAGCCTACCACCTTAAACCTGGACAACCAACGCCAGGCTGGCCTAACCTTCTCCGTCCCTCCATCGCAATAACTGGAAGTACAGGAATATTAACCTGTTTTCCATCGACTACGCTTTTCAGCCTCGCCTTAGGGACCGACTAACCCTGCGTCGATTAACGTTGCGCAGGAAACCTTGGTCTTTCGGCGTGCGAGTTTTTCACTCGCATTGTCGTTACTCATGTCAGCATTCGCACTTCTGATACCTCCAGCAAGCTTCTCAACTCACCTTCACAGGCTTACAGAACGCTCCTCTACCGCGTCATCAAAGATGACACCCGTAGCTTCGGTGCATGGTTTGAGCCCCGTTACATCTTCCGCGCAGGCCGACTCGACTAGTGAGCTATTACGCTTTCTTTAAAGGGTGGCTGCTTCTAAGCCAACCTCCTAGCTGTCTAAGCCTTCCCACATCGTTTCCCACTTAACCATGACTTTGGGACCTTAGCTGACGGTCTGGGTTGTTTCCCTTTTCACGACGGACGTTAGCACCCGCCGTGTGTCTCCCATGCTCGGCACTTCCAGGTATTCGGAGTTTGCATCGGTTTGGTAAGTCGGGATGACCCCCTAGCCGAAACAGTGCTCTACCCCCTGGAGTGATACATGAGGCGCTACCTAAATAGCTTTCGAGGAGAACCAGCTATCTCCGAGCTTGATTAGCCTTTCACTCCGATCCACAGGTCATCCGCTAACTTTTCAACGGTAGTCGGTTCGGTCCTCCAGTCAGTGTTACCTAACCTTCAACCTGCCCATGGATAGATCGCCCGGTTTCGGGTCTATACCCAGCGACTAAACGCCCTATTAAGACTCGCTTTCGCTACGCCTCCCCTATTCGGTTAAGCTCGCCACTGAATATAAGTCGCTGACCCATTATACAAAAGGTACGCAGTCACCTAACAAAGTAGGCTCCCACTGCTTGTACGCATACGGTTTCAGGTTCTATTTCACTCCCCTCTCCGGGGTTCTTTTCGCCTTTCCCTCACGGTACTGGTTCACTATCGGTCAGTCAGTAGTATTTAGCCTTGGAGGATGGTCCCCCCATATTCAGACAAAGTTTCTCGTGCTCCGTCCTACTCGATTTCATTGACAAGAGATTTTCGTGTACGGGGCTATCACCCACTATGGCCGCACTTTCCAGAGCGTTCCACTAATCTCAAATCAACTTAAGGGCTGGTCCCCGTTCGCTCGCCACTACTAAGGGAATCTCGGTTGATTTCTTTTCCTCAGGGTACTTAGATGTTTCAGTTCCCCTGGTTCGCCTCTTGCACCTATGTATTCAGTACAAGATACTCAGCTTATGCTGAGTGGGTTCCCCCATTCAGAGATCTCTGGATCACAGTCTGTTTGCCGACTCCCCAAAGCTTATCGCAGGCTACCACGTCTTTCATCGCCTCTGACTGCCAAGGCATCCACCGTATGCGCTTCTTCACTTGACCATATAACCCCAAGCAATCTGGTTATACTGTGAAGACGACATTCGCCGAAAATTCGCATGTTGCTCTTTCGAGCAGAACTCACAAATTTTACCTTAGCCTGATTTCCAGCAGTGAAACTGGTCATCAGTCTATATCTATCACATATCCGAATTTTTAAAGAACGATCTGACAAAAGCCAGAAATCAACATTCGAAGCGAATGCTCATTTCCGAGTTCTGATCAGGAACAACATTCGACCCATGCAGGGCCTGATCGCCTTCAACCATGAATCAAGCAATTCGTGTGGGAGCTCATCAGCAGGCTGATGTCGTCGATTAAGGAGGTGATCCAGCCGCAGGTTCCCCTACGGCTACCTTGTTACGACTTCACCCCAGTCATGAATCACACCGTGGTAACCGTCCCCCCGAAGGTTAGACTAGCTACTTCTGGTGCAACCCACTCCCATGGTGTGACGGGCGGTGTGTACAAGGCCCGGGAACGTATTCACCGCGACATTCTGATTCGCGATTACTAGCGATTCCGACTTCACGCAGTCGAGTTGCAGACTGCGATCCGGACTACGATCGGTTTTGTGAGATTAGCTCCACCTCGCGGCTTGGCAACCCTCTGTACCGACCATTGTAGCACGTGTGTAGCCCAGGCCGTAAGGGCCATGATGACTTGACGTCATCCCCACCTTCCTCCGGTTTGTCACCGGCAGTCTCCTTAGAGTGCCCACCATGACGTGCTGGTAACTAAGGACAAGGGTTGCGCTCGTTACGGGACTTAACCCAACATCTCACGACACGAGCTGACGACAGCCATGCAGCACCTGTGTCAGAGTTCCCGAAGGCACCAATCCATCTCTGGAAAGTTCTCTGCATGTCAAGGCCTGGTAAGGTTCTTCGCGTTGCTTCGAATTAAACCACATGCTCCACCGCTTGTGCGGGCCCCCGTCAATTCATTTGAGTTTTAACCTTGCGGCCGTACTCCCCAGGCGGTCAACTTAATGCGTTAGCTGCGCCACTAAAATCTCAAGGATTCCAACGGCTAGTTGACATCGTTTACGGCGTGGACTACCAGGGTATCTAATCCTGTTTGCTCCCCACGCTTTCGCACCTCAGTGTCAGTATCAGTCCAGGTGGTCGCCTTCGCCACTGGTGTTCCTTCCTATATCTACGCATTTCACCGCTACACAGGAAATTCCACCACCCTCTACCGTACTCTAGCTCGCCAGTTTTGGATGCAGTTCCCAGGTTGAGCCCGGGGCTTTCACATCCAACTTAACGAACCACCTACGCGCGCTTTACGCCCAGTAATTCCGATTAACGCTTGCACCCTCTGTATTACCGCGGCTGCTGGCACAGAGTTAGCCGGTGCTTATTCTGTCGGTAACGTCAAAACAGCAAGGTATTAACTTACTGCCCTTCCTCCCAACTTAAAGTGCTTTACAATCCGAAGACCTTCTTCACACACGCGGCATGGCTGGATCAGGCTTTCGCCCATTGTCCAATATTCCCCACTGCTGCCTCCCGTAGGAGTCTGGACCGTGTCTCAGTTCCAGTGTGACTGATCATCCTCTCAGACCAGTTACGGATCGTCGCCTTGGTGAGCCATTACCCCACCAACTAGCTAATCCGACCTAGGCTCATCTGATAGCGCAAGGCCCGAAGGTCCCCTGCTTTCTCCCGTAGGACGTATGCGGTATTAGCGTTCCTTTCGAAACGTTGTCCCCCACTACCAGGCAGATTCCTAGGCATTACTCACCCGTCCGCCGCTGAATCAAGGAGCAAGCTCCCGTCATCCGCTCGACTTGCATGTGTTAGGCCTGCCGCCAGCGTTCAATCTGAGCCATGATCAAACTCTTCAGTTCAATACTGCTTGGGTTTTTAAGAAACCCTAAACTTGGCTCAGCAATCTCAAATGACTATGTGATTTCTCGCATGGCCACTTGTGATGCTGATAATCTTTGTGACTATCAGTCCGTACTCACAAGCACCCACACGAATTGCTTGATTCGATTTGTTAAAGAGCGTTTGGTTAAGAGCTTTTCGTCTCAACCGAGGCGCGCATTCTACGCTTTCCTCATTTGCTGTCAAGCGTTTATTTTGAAGTTTTTTGCGAGAAACTCGTTTAGCTTCAAACACTTGACTCGCTGCGATCTCTCGTAGCGGGAGGCGAATCATACAGCGTTTAGAAGCGCTGTCAACCATCATCTCAACCGCTGCCGATCATTCGATCGTAGCCATTCCAACTTCGCCTCAACTATCTAACTCATTGAATCTCAAGGAGTTTGTCGTTCCGTTGTCGCTGGAAGTGGGGCGCATTATAAGGGGATTCGAGAGGGCGTCAACCTTTAATTTCATTTATTTGAAATATTCCAGGCGAAGACCTTATCAAGGCCACCAGGTGCTCGCCGCAACACCTTCTGCGCCTATGAGATCGAGCGCCGCCCGCGCGGCGCTTCGCGGGGCAAGCCCGCTCCCACATTTGTTGCAACGTGGCCATGCCTGTGAGGGCATGGTTGTCAGCCTTGTTGGCATTGCTGGATCTCGTGGGCATTGATGCCGCCCCACCTGCTTCAAGACGAGCACGAAGGCGGGCAACCATGGCCCGACAGGTTCGGCACGTTGCAACAAATGTGGGAGCGGGCTTGCCCCGCGAAGCGCCGCGCGGGCGGCGCTCGATCTCACAGGCGCCAGAAACCCCAAGACAGACACATCTCAAAGCCAATGCCATCCCAAGACAGGCCCCTGGCAGCCCCACCCAACCCTCAAACCGCCCTCCCCTGCCTCCGACCAGCCCTGGGCAGCACCCGCGAAACCGCGGGAACCCGCAACACCATCAACACAGCCCCAATAACCGCATAGATCGCCCACTCCCGCAGATCCGAGCGCACGATCCACAAGAAATGCAGCAACCCCAACCCAAGTATCACGTACACCAACCGGTGCAGCTTCTTCCAACGCGCACCCAACCGTCGCTGGCTATACCGATTCGAGGTAACCGCCAGGGCCAGCAGCCCAAGAAACCCAAGCGCACCCACAATAATGTAAGGCCGCTTGCGCAACTCAACCGCCAACTGCCCCCAGTCCAGCCCAAGGATAAAGAACAGGTAAGCCAGGATGTGCAGCACGATATAGGCAAACACCCATAACCCCAGCTGCCGGCGCACCACGATCCAGCCCGACCATCCCGTCAGCTTCTGCAGCGGCGTCATGCCCAAGGTAACCAGCAGGAAGGTCAGCGCCCCGAGCCCAAGCCGGTCCATCATGATCTTTCCAGGGTCAGGCCCTAGCAGATTCATCGCCGCCTCATACAACCACCAGACCGGGAACAGGCACCCCACGATGAAGATGGCCAGACGAAACCAGGGGTAACGCATCAATAGTTCTTCCGCAGGTCAAGCCCGGTATACAGCGACGCCACTTCATCGGAATAGCCATTGAACATCTGGGTTTCCCGCACATTGGGACTGAACAGCCCGCTGGGCAGCCGCCGTTCACGCGCCTGGCTCCAGCGGGGGTGGTCGACCATCGGGTTCACATTGGCATAGAACCCATATTCATCCGGCGCCAGCCCTTCCCAGGTGGTGCCCGGTTGCTCGGCCACCAGGCTGATACGCACGATCGACTTGATGCTCTTGAAGCCATACTTCCACGGCACCACCAGCCGCAACGGCGCGCCATTCTGGTTGGGCAGCTCCCGGCCATACATGCCGACCGCCAGGATCGCCAAAGGATGCATCGCCTCATCCAGACGCAAGCCTTCTCTATAAGGCCAGTCGATCAAGGCGAACCCCGAACGCTGCCCCGGCATGTGCTCCGGGTCTTTCAGGGTTTCGAAGCGCACATAGCGCGCCTTGGACGTCGGCTCGACCTGCTTGAGCACCTGCGCCAACGGGAAGCCCAGCCACGGAATGACCATCGACCACGCCTCCACGCAACGCAGCCGGTAGATGCGCTCCTCAAGCTGGTACGGTTTGACGAAGTCTTCCAGTGCATAGCGCCCGGGCTTGCCCACTTCGCCATCGACCACAACGCTCCACGGTTCGGTTTTCAGGCTGTCGCCATTGGCCGCCGGGTCACCCTTGTCGGGCCCGAACTCGTAGAAGTTGTTGTAGTGGGTGGCATCCTTGAACGGCGTGATTGCCTCACCCTTTACCGTTACTGCCTGCCATCGAGTGGCCGCGAGCTTTTCACTGAACCAGCCAGGCGCCCTGCCCGCCTCGACATCGGCGTAACGGCTGGCTTCAGCCGCGCGCGCCATGCTCGGCAAGGCACCCAGGGCCAGGCCGGCCAACGAGCCACCCAGCAGGGTACGACGGGAGAGGTAGATGCCTTCGGGGGTGATCTCCGACGCCTTGCACTCGGAAGACCTGGGAAGCTTGATGAGCATGAGCGGCTCCACAGCACTGGATAACGGATGTACCAGTAAGACTATGGAGCCGGCGGGTTATTCCTGCATTAAATGATTGTCACGCTTTGCGACGGCGTGCCTTGAGCAGGAACTGGATCGGCCCCGAAGCCGCATAGGCGAGGAAGATCAGCAGCAAGATACGCGGCGGGTCGCTGAACACCACGGCAAACACCAGCACCACGGCCAGGATAGCCACGAACGGCACACGTCCCTTGAGGTCCAGCTCCTTGAAGCTGTTGTACTTGATGTTGCTGACCATCAGCATGCCGGCAGCAGCCACCAGCAGCGCCACCAGGAACGACAGCTTGGAGCCCTGGATGCCGTAGTCGCTGAACGCCCACACGGTACCCGCGACCACGCCCGCGGCAGCCGGGCTGGCCAGGCCGATGAAGTAGCGCTTGTCGGCGGTGCCGACCTGGGTATTGAAGCGTGCCAGGCGCAGTGCTGCACCGGCCACATAGATGAAGGCGACCATCCAGCCGACCTTGCCCATGTCGCCCAGCGCCCAGCCAAAGGCCAGCAAGGCCGGAGCCACACCGAAGGCGACCATGTCCGACAGCGAGTCGTACTCGGCACCAAAGGCGCTCTGGGTGTTGGTCATGCGCGCGACACGGCCATCGAGGCCGTCGAGCACCATGGCCACGAAGATGGCGATGGCAGCGAAGGCAAAGTACTTGCTCGCCTCGCGCGGGTCACCGGCGCTCAGGGCGCTCTGCGCGCTCATCGAGCTGATGATGGAATAGAAACCGGCAAACAGGTTGGCGGTGGTAAACAGGTTGGGCAGCAGGTAGATGCCGCGATGGCGCACCTTGCGCCCTTCGGCGTCATGCCCTTCTTCAACGTGCTCATCGACAGGTAGCAGGCTTTCGGCGTCGGAGGGCTTGTTCGGCTCTTCGGGACGTTCGCTCATGGAGGGTACCTTGCAACAGGATGGAAAATGTTCGACACGGGCCTGCAAAACAGGTTCTGACGGCAGGCCACTGGTCTGCTTTATACCAGAAGCTGACTGTCAGAACGAAAAAACGCGGCCGAAGCCGCGTTTTTCATCTTTCGATAAGACTTAGTTCTTGGTCTTGTCGACGATTTTGTTAGCCGAGATCCACGGCATCATCGAGCGCAGTTGCTCGCCGATGATTTCGATGCCGTGAGCGGCGTTGTTGCGGCGCTTGGCGGTCATCGATGGGTAGTTGGTAGCACCTTCGGAGATGAACATCTTCGCGTACTCGCCGTCCTGGATGCGCTTCAGGGCGTTGCGCATGGCCTTGCGGGATTCTTCGTTGATGACTTCCGGACCGGTTACGTACTCACCGTACTCGGCGTTGTTGGAGATCGAGTAGTTCATGTTGGCGATGCCGCCTTCGTACATGAGGTCAACGATCAGCTTCAGTTCGTGCAGGCACTCGAAGTAGGCCATTTCCGGCGCGTAGCCAGCTTCGACCAGGGTTTCGAAACCGGCCTTGACCAGCTCTACGGTACCGCCGCACAGAACAGCCTGCTCACCGAACAGGTCGGTTTCGGTCTCGTCCTTGAAGGTGGTTTCGATGATGCCGGTACGGCCGCCGCCTACGCCCGAAGCGTACGACAGGGCAACATTCTTGGCGTTGCCGGAGGCGTCCTGGTAGATGGCGATCAGGTCAGGGATACCGCCGCCCTTGACGAACTCGGAGCGAACGGTGTGGCCCGGGGCCTTCGGCGCGATCATGATCACGTCGAGGTCGGCACGTGGAACAACCTGGTTGTAGTGGATCGAGAAGCCATGGGAGAAGGCCAGGGTAGCGCCCTTCTTGATGTTCGGCTCGATTTCCTGCTTGTACAGTTGGCCCTGGAACTCGTCCGGGGTCAGGATCATGACCAGGTCGGCAGCAGCGACGGCAGAGGCAACGTCGGTCACTTTCAGGCCATGGGCTTCTGCCTTGGCAACGGTGGCCGAACCTTTACGCAGACCGATGGTGACATCTACACCGGAGTCCTTCAGGTTGCACGCCTGAGCGTGGCCCTGGGAACCGTAACCGATGATGGCGACTTTCTTACCCTGGATGATGGAAAGGTCGCAGTCTTTATCGTAGAAAACTTTCATGAAAATACCCCTGGTTATATCTCGGCCCCTGCGGAGCCATCGCTAATTTTTGAATTTAGATGCTGAGCACTTTGTCGCCACGGGCAATGCCGGTAACGCCGCTGCGCACGGTTTCGAGAATCGATGCAGTGCCGATCGCCTGGATGAAGCTGTCCAGTTTGTCGCTGGTGCCGCTCAGCTGCACGGTGTACACGCTGGCGGTCACATCGACGATCTGGCCACGGAAGATATCCGTGGTGCGCTTGATCTCGGCGCGCTGGGCACCGGTGGCCTTGACCTTGACCAGCATCAGTTCACGCTCGATGTGAGCGCTTTCCGACAGGTCGACGAGCTTGACCACTTCGACCAGCTTGTTCAGGTTCTTGGTGATCTGTTCGATCACTTCGTCATGGCCAACGGTGGTCAGCGTCAGACGCGACAGGGTCGGGTCTTCGGTCGGCGCCACGGTCAGGCTTTCAATGTTGTAGTTACGCTGGGAGAACAGGCCGACCACGCGGGACAACGCACCTGGTTCGTTTTCCAGCAGCAGGGAGATGATGTGCCGCATATCAGGTACGCTCCGTCTTGCTCAGCCACATGTCACGCATCGAGCCATCCTTGATCTGCATCGGATAGACGTGCTCACTGCGGTCAACTGCGATGTCGATGAACACCAGGCGGTCCTTCATCGCAAACGCTTCTTCCAGCTTCGGCTTGAGGTCCTTCAGGCTGGTGATGCGGATACCCACATGGCCATAGGCCTCGGCCAGCTTGATGAAGTCAGGCAGCGACTCGACGTACGAGTGCGAGTGACGACCGTTGTAGGCCATGTCCTGCCACTGGCGGACCATGCCCAACACACCGTTGTTCAGGTTGACGATCTTCACCGGCAGGCCGTACTGCATGCAGGTGGACAGCTCCTGGATGTTCATCTGGATGCTGCCTTCGCCGGTCACGCAGGCCACGTCCTGGTCCGGGAAGTTGAGCTTGACGCCCATCGCCGCCGGGAAGCCGAAGCCCATGGTGCCCAGGCCACCGGAGTTGATCCAGCGGTTCGGCTTGTTGAAGCGGTAGTACTGCGCCGCGAACATCTGGTGCTGGCCCACGTCGGAGGTGACGAAGGCATCGCCATTGGTCACTTCGCACAGGGTCTCGATGACTTTCTGCGGTTTGATGACATTGCCGTCACCCTTGTCGTAAGGGAACAGCTCGCCATTGCCACGCCATTCGTCGATCTGCTTCCACCAGGCATCCAGCGCCGCCTTGTCAGGCTGCTCGCCGATTTCCTTGAGGATGCCGAGCATTTCGCTGAGCACGCTGTCGACCGGGCCGACGATCGGCACGTCGGCCTTGATCATCTTGGAGATCGACGCCGGGTCGATGTCGATATGGATGATCTTGGCGTTCGGGCAGAACTTGGCCGGGCCGTTGACCACGCGGTCGTCAAAACGGGCACCGACGGCGAAGATGACGTCGGCATGGTGCATGGCCATGTTGGCAGTGAAGCTGCCGTGCATGCCGAGCATGCCGAGGAACTGACGGTCGGTACCCGGGAAGCCACCCAGACCCATCAGGGTATTGGTGACCGGCAGGTTCAGCGACTTGGCGATTTCGGTCAGGGCTTCGGAGCCACCACCGAGGATCACGCCGCCACCGGAGTAGACGATCGGGCGCTTGGCCGCCAGCAGCATCTCGGCAGCCTTGCGGATCTGGCCGGAGTGGCCGCGTACCGCCGGGCTGTAGGAGCGCAGCTTGACCTTTTTCGGGTAGACGTATTCGAACTTCTCGGCCGGGTTGGTCATATCTTTTGGAATGTCGACCACGACCGGACCTGGGCGACCGGATTGCGCCAGGTAGAATGCTTTTTTCAGAACTTCGGGGATTTCGCTGGCATGTTTGATCATGAAGCTGTGCTTCACGATCGGCCGCGAAATACCGATCATGTCGGTTTCCTGGAAGGCATCGGTACCCACCATGGTGCTAGGCACCTGGCCGGACAGGATGACCATCGGAATCGAGTCCATGTAGGCGGTGGCAATACCGGTAATGGCATTGGTCGCGCCCGGGCCGGAGGTTACCAGCACCACGCCGGCCTTGCCGGTGGCGCGGGCGTAACCGTCCGCCATATGGGTAGCTGCCTGCTCATGACGAACCAGGATGTGCTCGACTTCCGGTTCCTTGAACAGCGCGTCGTAAACATGCAGGAGAGCACCACCAGGGTACCCGTAGATGTGCTTAACGCCTTCGTCACGCAAAAAGCGGACGACCATCTCAGCGCCAGATAAAAGCTCCACGTTGTTCACCTCTAAAACGCCAGAATACCGCCCTCACTGGACGGGTCTTAATAGGTTTACTGCCAAGCAGAGCATGAGCGAACGTCAGCACTGACTGAGCAAGTATTGGGAGCGCCCCAGAGTGTTGCGGGGTTTTCCCACCCAGCGCGAGGTAACGCGTTGCGGGGTGTAACAGGTCGGCGCGGGTGTGCGCCTCATGATCTGCTTAGCGGGTCTGCTTCTGGCAGTCCCTCTACAGCGGAGATTGGATTCTTCTGATTCGGCGCCAACAAGTCAAGAAAAATTATTGCCAATTTTTCCCCAAGATGAATTCCTGCCACCACTAAAAATCGCTTCAGCAGCAGAATAAATAAGATTTCCACAAAAAAGGGCCACAATCTGCGGCCCTTGAAGGAAAAACTGAAGAAATCAGGCGGAAGGAGCAATCAATTGGTCAAATGCTGCCAACAGGCGGCGTAGCTCACGACTTTGCTCTGGCCGGTCGGTAAACACGGTTTCGGCCATGACCAGGATGCCGGAGGCGTTGGGCAACGGGTGGCCCAGTTCGATGATGATCTTCATGCGCGGCAGGAAGATCCATTGCAGCCACTGCTCGAAACTGAGGGTATCGACAGCGAAAGGCACCGTACTGGCCAGTGCCTCGTCGCTTGGCGGCTCGTCATCCCACCAGCCTTGCACCTGCAACTCTCGTTCGATCAGCAGCAGGTGGTCGGCAACATCCAGAATGCGCTGCTCGATCATCACGAATTGACCCGTGCCTTTTGCCGGGCCAGTGCGGCACCAGCGCTGTCACCCTGCTTCTCGCGGGCCTGGGCGATGGTGTTCCACAGCTCGGCCTGCAGGCTCGGGCGGCCGTTGGCGTAAGTCAAAGCACGACGCGCCAACTGCTCGGCCTGCGGTGCATCACCTTGCGACAGGCGTACCTGGGCCAGACGGTACAGTACCTGCGGCTCGCGCGGGGCAATGCGCTGAGCACGCTCCAGGCTCGATGCGGCACCGTTGAAGTCACCGCTGCCCTGCTGGGTCTTCGCGGTGGTCAGCAGCGCCAGCACCGGGCCGTCCAGCTGCTCGTCGGCCGACAGGCCACCGGTAGCAGCACCGCTACGCGGAATACCGGTTGGCGCGCTGGTGCTTTGCGGGGCGCTGTTCATCGCCGCGATGTCGAAGGGTTCGTCGGCGATCGGGTTGGGATTGGTGGTCATTGGTGCCGAACTGACCGGCCCAGTGGTAATTGGGCCTGGGGTGATCGGCCCCGGGGTAATCGGCGAGGTGCTGATTGGCGCCGCGCCATTGGCCGCCGGGAACGTCTGGATGCCCGAAGCGCCAGCGCCCTGCGGGATCATCACGGTCACGCCGGAGTCTTCAGGCAGCGTTTGAGCCTGCGCGGTACCCGCGTTATAGCCACCCGCAGAGCGATTGGCCGTCACGCGTTCGCTGTTGGACACCCGGGTGCTCGAGTCGACCACCGGAATATTGCCGCGCGGGACGCTGGCGCACCCCTGGAGCACAGCCAGCGCCGTCACGGCAGGAAACAGCCACTTGTTCACGTCACACCTCATCAATGCAGCCTGTGCTTAATTCATCCAGCCCTTGACCCAGTCCATGACCGATTCAACTGGATCCTGCTCGCCGCCACAGGTCGCGCCGGCGGGCGGTTCACTGCCGCGAATATACGGCATCTGCACCGCTCCCGGACAGCTGCCATCAGACCCATGGCCACTGTACGGGTCGATCCAGGCCTGCACCACGTTGTCCGGTTGCGGCATGTCCAGCGGCAGCGGGTCGGCCTTCTTCATGAAGCTGGTCCACACCTGCAGGGCACCTGTGGCACCGGTAAATGGCGTCTTGCCGTTATCGTCACGGCCCATCCATACCACGGCCAGCAGGTCCTGGCTGAAACCGGAGAACCAGCTGTCGCGCGAATCGTTACTGGTACCGGTCTTGCCCGCCAGGGTGAGATTGCGCGGCAAAGTGTTGTACACCGAGCGGCCGGTGCCTTCGCGCATCACCCGCTGCATGGCGTTCTGCACCAGGTAGATGGCCCCCGGGTCGAAGGTTTGCTGGATCTGGAACGGGTAGCGCTTGAGCGGCTCGCCCTCGGCGGTGAGCACGCTGCGGATACCGCGCATCGGGGTGTTGAAGCCGCCGTTGGCGATGGTCTGGTACATGGTCGCGACCTGCATCGGCGACATGCCGCCGGCACCCAGCAGCATGGCCGGGAAGGCTGGCCAGTCGACATTCACACCCAGCCTGCCAATGGTCTTGATCACGTTGGGCACGCCCACATCCAGGCCGATCTTGGCAGTCGACAGGTTGTAGGAGTTGGCCAGCCCCTGGTACAGGTAGATGGTGCCATGCGGGCGGCGGTCGTAGTTTTGCGGGCGCCAGACCTGGCCGTCGGCACCTTTGACCGAGAACGGCTCGTCCTGAACCAGGCTGGTCAGGGTGTACCTGGTCGGTTGCTCCAGCGCGGTCAGGTAAACCGCCGGCTTGACCAGCGAGCCGATCGGCCGCACGGCATCGATGGCGCGGTTGAAGCCGGCGAAACCGGCCTGACGGCTCCCGATCAGCGCCTGCACTTCACCGGTTTCCGGGTTGGTCACGACCATCGCTGACTCCACCTCGTCCGCCCCCTTGCGGCCTGCCAGGCGCTTGAAGGTCTCGCTCATCGAGGTTTCGGCCTTCATCTGCAGGATCGGGTCGAAGCTGGTGAAGATGCGCAGGCCTTCTTCGGTCAAGTCTTCATCGCGGTAGTCCTGGCGCAGCTGGCGCTTGACCAGGTCGAGGAATGCCGGGAACGAGCTGTCGGCCAGGCTGCCGCGCTTGGTCACGCCCAGCGGCATCTTCTTCGCTGCATCGACTTCGGCCTGGCTGGCCACGCCCTGCTCGGCCACCAGGTCGAGCACCAGGTTGCGGCGGGCCAGGGCGCGGTCCGGATAGCGACGCGGGTTGTAGTAGGACGGCCCCTTGACCATGCCCACCAGCAAGGCGATCTGGTGCAGTTTCAGCTCCGACAGCGGTTGGCTGAAGAAGAACTGGCTGGCGAGGCCGAAGCCGTGCACCGCACGCTGGCCATCCTGGCCGACGAACACCTCGTTGAGGTAGGCCTCGAGGATCTCGCGCTTGTCGTAGTGCAGCTCCAGCAGTACGGCCATCATCGCCTCGGTCAGCTTGCGGCTGAGGCTGCGCTCGCTGGTGAGGTAGAAATTCTTCACCAGCTGCTGGGTCAGGGTACTGCCACCCTGGCGCATGGAACCTGCCGAGGTGTTGACCCACATGGCCCGGGCGATGGACTTGGGCGACACCCCGAAGTGGCTGTAGAAATCGCGGTCTTCCGTCGCCACCAGGGTTTCGAGCAGGTACGGCGGTACCTGGTCGATCTTGATCAGGATGCGGTCTTCGAGGTTTTTCGGGTATATGCCACCGATCATCAGCGGCTCCAGGCGCACTACGTCGAGCGTCTTGCCGTTGGCGCCGGAAAGGCCCGCCACGTAATCGCCGGAGAAGCGCACACGCACGAACTGCGCCGGCTCCATGCCCTCGTAAAACTGGAAGCCGCGGGTATTGAGCTCGACGGTGTTGCCGTTGACTGCCGCCGCGCCCGGGCCGTTGGCCGCGCTTTCACGCCGGTAGCCGAGCGCGTCCAGCTCGGTGAGGAAGTCGTTCTTGCTCAGCTTCTGGCCGGAGAACAGCTCCAGCGGCCGGGCATACACCTTGGCCGGGATGGTCCAGCGCTTGCCGGAAAACTTTTCCTGGACGACAGCATCGAGGTAAACCGCGAAGCCGGCAACGATCACCAGGCCGACCAGGCTGAGCTTCAAAGCCCAGCCCAGCCAGGCGCAGGAGCGGCCGGTCGGGCGTTTCTGAGGGGTACGGGGATTTCGGGTTCGGGTCATGGCGGCGGATTATACGCACTTTATAAAGGCTGGGCAGACGCCCCCGGCGGTAGGCAGGGACGGCACCATTGACCATAATGGCGCATTCGAATTCCCTGCCCCCGGAAGGATTTCCCGTGAGCCAAGCCCTTATCACTGCGTTGCAGAACCCCGCCCTGTACCCTCACCCCGTGGATGGGTTCCAGCTCATCGAGACGCATATCTCCTGGGTCCTGCTCACTGGCGAGTATGCCTACAAGATCAAGAAGCCGATGAACTTCGGCTTCCTCGACTTCACCAGCCTGGACCAGCGCCAGCATTTCTGTAACGAAGAATTGCGTCTGAACCAGCGCCTGACCGACGGCCTGTACCTGGAAGTGTTGCCGATCACCGGTAGCGTCGACGCGCCGCAGATCGGTGGTGAAGGCGAAGCCATCGAGTACGTGCTGAAGATGCGCCAGTTCCCCCAGGGGCAGATGCTCAACACCCTGCAGGCCAATGGCGAACTGAACGCCGCGCACATCGACCAGATGGCCCGGCAGATCGCCGAGTTCCACCTGCAGGCCCCACGCGTTCCGGTGGAGCACCCGCTCGGCACGCCGGACAGCGTGATGGCGCCGGTGGAACAGAACTTCGAGCAGATTCGCCCGTTCCTCAGCGACAAGGCCGACCTGCAGCAACTCGACGCCCTGCAGGCCTGGGCACGCAGCAGCTTCGAGCGCCTGCATGGCCTGCTGGAAAAGCGCAAGGCCAATGGTTTCATCCGTGAATGCCACGGTGACATCCACCTGGGCAACGCCACCCTGATCGACGGCAAGGTGGTGATCTTCGACTGCATCGAGTTCAACGAACCGTTCCGTCTGACCGACGTGTATGCCGACACCGGCTTCCTGGCCATGGACCTGGAAGACCGCGGCCTGAAATGCCTGGCCCGCCGCTTCATCAGCCAGTACCTGGAACTGACCGGCGACTACGAAGGCCTGGAACTGCTCAACTTCTACAAAGCCTACCGCGCGCTGGTGCGGGCCAAGGTTGCACTGTTCAGCATGCCAGCCGATGCCGATGGCGTGCAGCGCGCCACCACCCTGCGCACCTACCGCAACTATGCCAACCTGGCAGAAAGCTACAGCGCCATCCCGTCGCGCCTGCTGGCCATTACCCACGGTGTTTCGGCAGTGGGCAAAAGCCACGTCGCCATGCGCATGGTCGAGGCCCTGGGTGCCGTCCGCGTGCGTTCGGATGTGGAGCGCAAACGCCTGTTCGGCGACCAGCAGCAGGCTGACGCTGGCCAGCTAAGTACCGGCATCTATGACCAGGACGCCAGTGTCGCGACCTACCAGCGCCTGCACGAGGTGGCGGCGACCGTGCTGCGAGCCGGCTTCCCGGTAGTGCTGGATGCCACCTACCTCAAGCGTGATCAGCGCCAGGCCGCGGCGGACATCGCCAGCCAGACCGGCGTGCCATTCCTGATCCTCGACTGCCATGCGCCGGATGCGGTCATCGCCAGCTGGCTGGAGCAGCGCCGGGCAGAAAACACCGACCCGTCAGATGCCACCCTGGAAGTGGTCAAGGCCCAGCAAGCCAGCCGTGAGCCGCTGAGTGCGCAAGAGCTGGTGCAGAGCACCCGCGTCGATACCCAGAGTGCCGGGAGCATGGACCAGGTGATCGAGCAGATTCGCCAGCGCTTGCCTGGGCTGTAAGGTCAGCGTTTTCCTGGGCCGGCCTATTCGCGGGTGAACCCGCTCCCACAGGTACTGCGTCAGTCGTGAGGCTTGCAGATAACCTTGTGGGAGCGGGTTTACCCGCGAAGAGGCCGGCACAGGACATCTCGTCGCCCCCTATGGCAAAAGGCCGCGCATTTCCCATCCCCCGCTACACTCCTCTCTGACCTGCTCGCGATTTATCCCCCAATCCCCGTTCAGCCATCGCAAGGAGGCTCGATGAACGATGAATTGCAGCATCTGAAGAACCTTGGCAAGACCTCTGCGCAGTGGCTGCATGCAGCCGGCATCCACAGTGCATCGGATCTGCGCCGCCTGGGCGCGGTGGGTGCGTACCAGGCCGTGAAGACACGAGGGTTCCGCGCATCGAAGGTGCTGTTGTATGCCATTGAAGGCGCCCTGCTGGACATGCACTGGAACGATCTGCCGCTGGAGCGCAAAGAAGCGCTCAACCAACAACTGGATGCGAAAAGCCCCGCGCAAAAAAATCAGAAATAATTTCAGGAAGGGGATTGACGACGAAATGAGAATCGTTATGATTATCACAACTGGTCGCGAGACTGGTTGGATAAGCTAAGAGCCCCTGGTTCGGACTCTCAGATTATCTCCTCATCAGGCTAATCACGGTTATTGACCCGGCAATTTGCCGGGTCTTTTTTTGCCTCTTTGCAGCCCTGTCACCGCAGTTGCGCGCAATAGTCCTGCTCCGGCATCGCTGCCGTGTACCACACAAAATCAGCCTCGCCTGCCTCGACCTGCTCACCGACCTCTGCCAACCGCAGTACCTTGCTCTCCCCCTGCGCTTGCAGGTCAGCCAGGTGCAACGGCACACCCAGGTCCTTGCGCACGTGATAAGCCCCGGCCAGCAGCAGTGCCGGCTGCGGCGCCGCCAGCAAGCGCTCGGCCATGCGCCGGTCGCGCTGCTGCTGCACGGCCAGCATCGCCGGCAACTGGCTTTCTGGCAGCATCCCGCAATGCCCGGCACGCACATGCTCCAGCAAGGCGGCCTTGACCATCGGCGCATTGGAGCGTTCGCCCGGTAACGAAGCTGGCTGTCGATAGGCCTGGCGCATCTCGCCGGGCGAGAGGTTGGCGGCCAGCACAGGCATCCGCTGCTGCAAAGCCTCAGTCACGATTGGCCCGTACAGCTGCCAATCCCAGCCGTCCTGCCATGCCAGGGCCTTGGACAGGTCTGCCGGCAAAGGTTGCCCCGCAAGCTTGTCCAGCAGCGGTTGCTGCTCGGGCTGCAGCATTTCCAGCAGCAGGCTGCCCTGCACACGTTGGCCTTGCAGGGCGCGCAGCAGCCACAGCTGCAGTGCGTGATGGTCGGGGTTGTCGTGCTTCTCGCCGACCAGCACCCGGGGGGCGGCAGACAGGCGCTGCACCAGTTGCTCAGGGCTGATCAGCTGGCCATTGGCAAGATCGACGATATGCCCCAGCTCGGCATGGCTGCGCCCCTCACTGCTCTGCCAGGCGGGCAGCGGTGGCAGGCTGGCCTGGCAGCCACCCAGTACCAGCACCAGGCACA
This sequence comes from Pseudomonas asiatica, assembly GCF_040214835.1. Classification (NCBI taxonomy): domain Bacteria; kingdom Pseudomonadati; phylum Pseudomonadota; class Gammaproteobacteria; order Pseudomonadales; family Pseudomonadaceae; genus Pseudomonas; species Pseudomonas asiatica. The sequence continues at coordinate 5,046,295 of NZ_CP157874.1, forward strand.
GCGAGAAAGCGGACAGCAGCGGATGTCGCATGGGCAGTACCTCCATTCATGGCCTGCACGAGCCCTTGTAGGAGCGGCCTTGTGTCGCGAAAGGGCCGCAAAGCGGCCCCAGATTTTCAGCAGTGATGCACAAATTGCCGGGGCTGCCCTGCAGCCCTTTCGCGACACAAGGCCGCCCCTACAAAGATCGCGCCGGCGTTAGCGGGTGATGATCAGCGGATGCCCACGCTCCGGGTGCGCCTGTACCAGTACATCGATCCCATATACCGCCCTCAACGCCGCCGGCGTCAGCACTGCTTCAGGTGTGGCAAAGGCATGGCAGCGCCCCTGCTCCAGCAGCAGGATACGGTCACAGTAGCGCGCCGCCAGGTTCAGGTCATGCAGGATCACCAGCACCGCGGCGCCACGGTCGGCAAAGCGGCGCACGGCTTCCAGGGTGGTGTGCTGGTGCAACGGGTCGAGCATCGAGGTTGGCTCGTCGAGCAGCAGCGTGCTACCCGCTTCGCCCGGCCACAGCTGCGCCAGTACACGAGCCAGGTGCACCCGTTGCCGCTCGCCGCCAGACAACGCCAGGTAACTGCGCTCCACCAGGTGCCAGGCATCCGCCGCCCGCAAGGCCGCTTCGACGATTTCCGCATCGCGCCGCTGCCCGGTGCCATGGGGCATGCGCCCCATGCCCACCACTTCCTCGACCCGGAACGAGAACCCCAGGCTAGACACCTGCGGCAACACCGCCAGGCGCCTGGCCCGTTCCTGCCCGGCCCAGTTGGCCAGCGGCCTGCCCTGTAGCGTCACCCATCCGCGATCAGGCGCCAGCTCACCACACAGTACACCCAGCAGGCTGCTCTTGCCGGCACCGTTGGGGCCGAGCACGCCCACCACCTGCCCCGGGCTCAGCTGCAAATGAATGTCATGCAGCACTTCGTTGCTGCCCCGCCGCAAGAACAGGCCCTCGGCTTGCAACATCAGCTGCGCCCTCGTATCAGCAGGAACAGGAAAAACGGTGCACCGATAAAGGCCGTGACGATGCCGATCGGCAGCTCGGCAGGCGCCAGCAGCAGCCGCGCCGCCAAATCGGCGAACAGCATCAGCACACCGCCCGCCAACAAGGAAGCTGGCAGCACCACACGGTGATCAGGCCCGGCCAGCAAGCGCACCAGGTGCGGTACCACCAGGCCGATGAAACCGATCAACCCGGCAGCCGCCACCGCCGCACCCACGCCCAGCGCCGTGCAGAACACCAGCTCGCGCTTGAGCCGCTCCACATCGATGCCCAGGTGGCGCGCCTCCGACTCACCCAGCAGCATGGCATTCAACGCCTTGGCCCGGCGTGGCAGCCACACTGCCACGCCCGCAGCCACCAGCAGCAACGGCCACAGCCGCTGGTAACTGGCACCATTGAGGCTGCCCAGGTTCCAGAACGTCAGCGTGCGCAGCGTGGCGTCGTCGGCCAGGTAGGAGAACAACCCCACGGCAGCACCACCCAGCGCGGTCATGGCCACACCGGCCAGCAGCATCGTGGCGACGTTGGTCTGGCCATCGCGCCGCCCCAGGCGATAGACCAGCGCAGTCACGCCCAGCCCGCCGATGAAAGCACACAGCGACAACAGGTAAGGGGCAAGCACATCCGGCATGCCGCCCAGCCAACTGCCGCCAACGATGGCCACCGCTGCGCCCACCGCCGCCCCGGCGGCAACCCCTACCAGCCCAGGGTCGGCCAGCGGGTTACGGAACAGCCCCTGCATCGCCACACCGGACAACGCCAGCACCGCGCCCACCGCCAACCCCAGCAAGGTGCGCGGCAGGCGGATCTGGCCGAGGATCATCTCGGCCTGCTGCAGGCCGTCGGCGGCAACGGGCAGCCCCAGCAGGCGCAGGCCGACACGCAGGGTATCGAATAGCGGCAGGCTGACCGGCCCCAGGGCCAAAGACAACCACACCGCCAACAGGCACAACAGGCTCAGGCAAACGAACAGCGTGCGTGGCTGGACCCGCTGTTTCATTGGGCGAGGCCGGCCTTGGCAGCCGGATAGAAGGTGGCCGCAAGCAACTGCAGTGTTGCCGGCAGGCGTGGCCCGAGCCCGCCGACCAACAGCGTCGGGTCAAGCGATACCAGGCGTTTCTCGCGCACGGCGCGCGAGGCCGCCAGCGCGGGGTTTTCTTTCAGCAACGCCTGCAAGGCCTGCTCATCGGCCAGCGCCCGGTCGGAAAACACGATCACATCCGGGTCCAGCGCCGCCAGTGCTTCGCTGGAGAAATTCTTGTAGCCCTGATGTTCTGCCAGGTTGCGCCCGCCTGCCTGGCTCAGCAGCCAGTCACCGGCAGTACCCTGCCCGGCGATCAGCGGCTTGGCCCCGGCATGCCCGACCAGCAGCAACACCCCTGGCGCCTTCTGCTCCGCCCGGGCCTGCCTGACCTTGGCCTGCAAGGCATCGAGCTGCTGGTGGTAGCCCGACGCCAAGACCGCGGCCTGCTGTTCTGCGCCCAGCAACTGCCCCAGGTGCTTGAGGTTTTCATCCACCGCCGCCAGTTCGGCCTTGCTGGAGAACAGTTCGACCCGCACGCCAGCCTTGCGGATTTGCGCCAGTACCGGTGGCGGCCCCATTTCCTCGGTGCCCACCAGCACATCCGGGCGCAGGCTGAGAATGCCTTCCGCAGACAGCTGCCGCTGGTAGCCGACACTGGGCAGTGACTTCAGCGATGGCGGATGCTGGCTGGTGGTGTCCACCCCCACCAACCGCGCTTCACCACCCAGCGCGCTGATCCATTCGCTCAGTGCACCACCAGCGCTGACCCAACGCTGCGGCAGCTCGGCCGCCGGGGCCTGGGTGGAGAGCACAAGGCTCGCGCACAGGGCGAGCAAGGCGACGGGACGGCGCATCATCGGGTTCCTTCTGCAGGCGGGCCGCGCGCCTTGTGGCGGGCGACGGAACTGCGCACCATAAGCAGCCGGGCGCAGCGAATGCGGGCAATTTGATAATTATTCGCATTGACGCGTCAAGCCACCACTTGTTTCACGAGTCGTCCTTGCCATGCACTTCCTTTGTACCTCCCACGGCCTGGCCGAAGGCCAAAGCCGCGCCTTCAGCGTAGACGGCATCGAACTGTTCGGCGTACGCCGCCAGGGCCAGGTGTACCTCTACCGCAATCGTTGCCCGCACCGCAGCATCCCGCTGAACTGGGCGGAAGATGCGTTTCTCGATGACAGCGCCAGCCTGATTCACTGCGCCCATCATGGCGCGCTGTTCCTGATCGAAAGCGGCGAATGCGTGGCCGGGCCGTGCGAGGGCGAGCAACTGCAGGCCCTGGGCTGCCACGAGGACAGCCAGGGCATCTGGTTCAAGGGGTAAGCAGCACCGGCAGGCGGCGGTCGATGACGATGCCTTCGGCGTCCAGGCGCGTGCCGTAGGCCAGCACCTCCACCCCGTCCGCCACCGCCGCGCGCAGGGCCTGGGCATAGGCCGCATCGATTTCCTCGGCCGGGCGCACCGCGTCGATACCGGTCAGGTTCACGCAATACAGCTGCACCGCCCGCACGCCCTGCCTGGACAGCTTCGCCAGCTCGCGCAAGTGTTTGGCACCGCGCTGGGTCACCGCATCAGGGAAGGCCGCGACCGTGCTGTCTGGGTAGCCCAGGGTCACGCTCTTGACCTCGACATAGGCCGGGGCACCGTCGAATTCCAGACGAAAGTCGATGCGGCTGCCTTCCTCGCCGTAGGCCACTTCACGCCTTAGAGCGCTGAAGCCGGCCAGTTCGGCGATGATGCCCGCACGCAGGGCCTCTTCGACCAGCGTATTGGCCCGCCCGGTATTCACACAGGCCAGCCGACCCTGCGGGGTTTCGCTGATTTCCCAGGTGCCCGGGAGCTTGCGCTTGGGGTCGTTGGAGCGGCTGAACCACACCTGCCCGCCTTCTCGCATGCAGTTGAGCATGGAACCGGTGTTCGGGCAGTGGATGGTCAGCTGTTCGCCGCCGGGCAGTTCGATATCCGCCAGAAAGCGTTTGTAGCGGCGCAGCAGGCGTCCCTGTTCGAGTGGGGGATGGAATTGCATCAGCCTTGCCAGCTCCGCAGACCGCGGGCGATCCGTTGTACCGCCTCTTCCAGGCGCGGCAGGCTTTGGGTGTAGGCAAAGCGCACATGGTGGCCGGCCAGGTGACGGCCGAAGTCCAGGCCCGGGGTAAAGGCCAGGTGCTCGGTCTCCAGGAAGTGCCGGCAGAAGGCGAACGCGTCACCGCCAAAGGCACTGATGTCGGCATACAGGTAGAACGCCCCCTGCGGCTCGACGGCAATGCGGAAGCCCAGTTCGCGCAGGGCAGGCAACAGGTAGTCGCGGCGGCGGGCGAACTCGGCCCGGCGCTCCTCGAAAATGGCCAGGGTCTCGGGCTGGAAACACGCCAGCGCGGCGTGCTGGGCCATGCTGGGCGCACTGATGTACAGGTTTTGTGCCAGCTTCTCCAGGTCGGCCACCGCGCCAGGAGGCGCCACCAGCCAGCCGAGGCGCCAACCGGTCATGCCGAAATACTTGGAAAAACTATTCAGGACGAATGCCGAGTCGTCCACTTCCAGCACGCTGGGTGCGTCCATGCCATAGGTCAGCCCGTGGTAGATCTCGTCCACCACCAGGTGGCCATGCCGTTCGCGGGTGGCGCGGGACAGGCCGGCCAGCTCGTCACGCCCCAGCACGGTGCCGGTCGGGTTGGCCGGCGAGGCGACCAGGGCTCCGACCGTGTCCTTGTCCCAGTAGCGGTCGACAAGGTCGGCAGTCAGCTGGTAATTCACGTCCGGGCCCACCGGCACCAGCTGCGCCCCGCCCTCGACCAGGCGCAGGAAGTGGCGGTTGCACGGGTAGCCTGGGTCGGCCAGCAGCCAGTGCTTGCCTGGGTCTACCAGCAAGCTGCTGGCCAGCAGCAGCGCACCGGAGCCACCCGGGGTGATGAGGATGCGTTCAGGGTCGACACTCAGGCCGTAACGCTGGCCATAGAACCCGGCAATGGCTTCGCGCAGTGCCGGCAGGCCGCGTGCGGCGGTGTAGCGGGTGTGCCCGGCGGCCAATGCTGCCTGGCCGGCGGCAACGATGGGCGCGGCCGTGGTGAAGTCCGGCTCGCCGATTTCCAGGTGGATCACGTCGTGTCCGGCCGCCTGCAGCTCGTTGGCCCGGGCCAGCAGCGCCATGACGTGGAAGGGTTCGATGGCGCGGCTGCGCGCACTGTAGGGGTGGGCCATGACCTTCTCTCAATTGGGTCTAAACTGGAGATTCTACCTCTGCACGCCACCGAACGTGCGGCTCGCGCCGCTGTCAATTACCAGGATCGGGCGGGGTAGCGCACCCCCGATCTATCTGGTAAGTTCGGCGGCTCGCAGTCGCAGGGCCGGCGGGTGCCGGAGATGGAGCAGCCTGCGCATTGGATCAGATGAGTGAGAGGCGGTCTATTCATGTCCACCGTAGAAAAGCAAAAAGCCCAGACCATGTACGGTGTCGAGCCCTACGTAGAAACCAAGGGTGAAGAGTACATGGGCGAGCCCATGAAAAAGCACTTCACCAAGCTTCTCGGCGCCTGGAAGCAAGAGCTGATGAACAGTGTCGACCGCACTGTGGACCACATGAAGGACGAGGCAGCCAACTTCCCCGACCCGGCCGACCGTGCCAGCCAGGAAGAAGAATTCGCCCTGGAGCTGCGCAACCGCGATCGCGAGCGCAAGCTGATCAAGAAAATCGACAAGACCCTCGACAAGATCAAGGCCGACGAGTACGGCTGGTGCGAATCGTGCGGCATCGAGATCGGCCTGCGTCGCCTGGAGGCCCGCCCTACCGCCGACCTGTGCTTCGACTGCAAGGAAATCGCCGAGAAAAAGGAAAAGACGGTCGGCAAAGGCTGATCTTTCTTTCCACCTGAACGGGGCGCATCATGCGCCCCGTTTCATTTATATGCCCAGCCTGACCATGACCGAATCAAGCTACATCGGGCGTTTCGCCCCCACCCCCAGCGGCTTCCTGCACTTCGGCTCGCTGGTCGCAGCCCTCGCCTCCTGGCTCGATGCCCGCGCCGTGAACGGCCGCTGGCTGCTGCGCATGGAAGACACCGACCCGCCTCGGGAAATGCCCGGTGCTCGCGATGCGATCCTGCAGACCCTGGAGCGCTACGGCCTGGAGTGGGACGGCGAAGTGGTGTTCCAGAGCCAGCGGCACGATGCCTATGCCGCGGTGGTCGACCGCCTGTTCAACATGGGCCTGGCCTACGCCTGCACCTGCTCGCGCAAGCAGCTTGAGGGTTACAACGGCATCTACCCGGGCCTTTGCCGCAACGCCGGGCATGCTCGGGAAGGCGCGGCGATCCGCCTGCGCGTGCCAGAGCTGATCTACCGCTTTACCGACCGCGTGCAGGGCGAGTTCCAGCAGCACCTGGGGCGTGAAGTGGGCGATTTCGTCATCCAGCGCCGCGACGGGCTGTATGCCTACCAGCTGGCGGTGGTACTGGACGATGCCTGGCAAGGTGTTACCGACATCGTGCGTGGGGCCGACCTGCTCGACAACACCCCGCGCCAGCTGTACCTGCAAGAGTTGCTGGGCTTTTCGCAGCCGCGTTACCTGCATATTCCGCTGATCGTGCAGCCGGACGGGCACAAGCTGGGCAAGTCGTACCGCTCGCCGCCGCTGCAGGCGGACCAGGCGACACCGCTGTTGCTGCGGGCGTTGCGGGCGCTGGGGCAGGAAGCAGACCCGGAGTTGTTGCTGGCAACGCCGGCGGAGGTATTGGCGGTAGCTCGCAGGCAGTGGCGGCCCGAGGCGATTGCGCAGCGGACCACGGTGCCAGAGGCTGATTTGCGCTGAGGCAGGCCCGGCCCTTTCGCGGGTAAACCCGCTCTGAGGAAAGCGCATTACCTGTGGGAGCGGGTTCACCCGCGAAGAGGCCGGCACAGGCAACCCACCCCTCAAAAACAAAAGCCCAATAAATTCAACCTCTTGGCGAACACCATGGATTCCCGCTAGCATCCGCCCAGCCATTTGCGCCAATAATAAGTCCAAGCCCGCAGCGCCCAACCATCGAGGCCAGCATGTACATCTATCGTTTGGTCCTGCTTCTGGTCGTGGGGATCTACCTGTTCTCCCCGGCCATCATGGACTGGTGGATCGAACCGACCGGAGCCTGGTATCGCCCTTACCTGCTCTGGCTGATCCTGATCGTCGTCACCTTCATCCTGCAGAGCCAACGAGATGCCGATGAGCTTTAGCCTGACCCAGATGATCCTGATCAGCGCCGCGTACCTCATGGTGCTGTTCGGCGTGGCCTGGATCAGCGAGCGGGGGTTGATCCCGCGCTCGATCATTCGCCACCCGCTGACCTACACCCTGTCGCTGGGCGTATACGCCAGTGCCTGGGCCTTCTATGGCTCGGTGGGCCTGGCCTACCAGTACGGCTACGGCTTCCTTGCCTGTTACCTGGGGGTGTCCGGTGCGTTCCTGCTGGCGCCGGTGCTGCTTTACCCGATCCTCAAGATCACCCGTACCTACCAGCTTTCCTCGCTGGCCGACCTGCTGGCGTTCCGTTTCCGCAGCACCTGGGCCGGGGCGCTGACCACCATCATCATGCTGATCGGCGTGCTGCCCTTGCTGGCCCTGCAGATCCAGGCGGTGGCCGACTCGATCAGCATCCTCACCGGTGAACCGGTCAAGGCACGGGTGGCCTTCGCCTTCTGTGCGCTGATCATCCTGTTCACCATCTTCTTCGGCTCGCGGCACATCGCCACACGCGAAAAGCACGAAGGGCTGGTGTTCGCCATCGCCTTCGAGTCGGTGATCAAGCTGCTGGCCCTGGGCGGTATCGGCCTGTACGCCCTGTATGGCGTGTTCGGCGGCCCGCACGAACTGGAAGTGTGGCTGCTGCAGAACCAGACCGCCCTGGCGGCTCTGCATACGCCGCTGCAGGAAGGCCCATGGCGCACCCTGCTGCTGGTGTTCTTCGCGTCGGCCATCGTCATGCCGCACATGTACCACATGGCCTTCACCGAAAACCTCAACCCGCGCTCGCTGGTCAGTGCCAGCTGGGGCCTGCCGCTGTTCCTGCTGCTGATGAGCCTGGCCGTGCCGCTGGTGCTGTGGGCCGGCCTGCGCCTGGGCGCCACCACCAACCCCGAGTACTTCACCCTGGGCCTGGGGCTTGCCGCCAACAATCAGGCACTGGCGCTGCTGGCCTACGTCGGCGGTTTGTCGGCCGCCAGCGGGTTGATCATCGTCACCACCCTGGCGCTGTCGGGCATGGCCCTCAACCACCTGGTGCTGCCGTTGTACCAGCCGCCGGCCGAAGGCAACATCTACCGCTGGCTGAAGTGGACCCGCCGCGCGCTGATCGTCGCCATCATCACCGCCGGGTTCATGTTCTACCTGACCCAGAACAACCACCAGAGCCTGGCCAACCTGGGCATCGTCGCCTTCGTGGCCACGTTACAGTTCCTGCCGGGCGTGCTGTCGGTACTGTACTGGCCGACTGCCAACCGCCGTGGCTTCATCGCCGGCCTGCTGGCCGGCACCCTGGTGTGGATGGTGACCATGCTGCTGCCACTGCTGGGCAACCTGCAGGGCTTCTACATCCCGCTGCTGGACATGATCTACGTGCTGGACGACACCAGCTGGCACATGGCGGCCATCGCCTCGCTGGCGGCCAACGTGCTGTTGTTCACCCTGATCTCACTGTTCACCAACGCCAGCAACGAAGAGGTCAGCGCCGCCGAAGCCTGCGCGGTGGACAATGTGCGCCGCCCGCAACGCCGCGAACTGCACGCCGCCTCGCCACAGGAGTTCGCCACCCAACTGGCCAAGCCGCTGGGCGCCAAGGCCGCACAGAAGGAGGTGGAGCAGGCCCTGCGCGACCTTTACCTGCCATTCGACGAGCGCCGCCCCTATGCCTTGCGCCGCCTGCGCGACCGTATCGAGGCCAACCTGTCCGGCCTGATGGGGCCGAGCGTGGCCCAGGACATGGTCGAGACCTTCCTGCCGTACAAGTCCGGTAACGAAAACTACGTGACCGAGGACATCCACTTCATCGAAAGCCGCCTGGAAGACTACCACTCGCGCCTGACCGGCCTGGCCGCCGAGCTCGACGCCCTGCGCCGCTACCACCGCCAGACCCTGCAGGAACTGCCCATGGGCGTCTGCTCGCTGGCCAAGGACCAGGAAATCCTGATGTGGAACAAGGCCATGGAAGAGCTCACCGGCATCGCTGCCAAGCACGTGGTCGGCTCGCGCCTGGTCACCATCAGCGAACCCTGGCGCGGCCTGCTGCAAGGCTTCATCAACGTGCCCGACGAGCACCTGCACAAGCAGCGCCTGGCGCTGGACGGCCAGCCGCGCTGGCTGAACCTGCACAAGGCGGCCATCGACGAGCCGCTGGCCCCGGGCAACAGCGGCCTGGTGCTGCTGGTAGAGGACCTTACCGAAACCCAGGCGCTGGAAGACAAGCTGGTGCACTCCGAACGCCTGGCCAGCATCGGCCGCCTGGCCGCCGGCGTGGCACACGAGATCGGCAACCCGATCACCGGCATCGCCTGCCTGGCGCAGAACCTGCGCGAGGAGCGTGAGGGCGATGGCGAAATCATCGAGCTGTCCAGCCAGATTCTCGAACAGACCAAGCGGGTATCGCGCATCGTCCAGTCGCTGATGAGCTTCGCCCATGCCGGCGGCAGCCACCAGAACAGCGAAGAGCCGGTATGCCTGGCCGAAGTGGCGCAGGACGCCATCGGTCTGCTGGCGTTGAACCGGCGCAATTTCGAAGTACAGTTCTTCAACCTCTGCGACCCGGAGCACTGGGCCGAAGGGGACCCGCAGCGCCTGGCCCAGGTTCTGATCAACCTGCTCTCCAACGCCCGCGACGCTTCGCCGCCCGGCAGCGCCGTGCGCGTGCGCAGCGAAGTCAGCGAGCACACCGTCGACCTGATCGTCGAGGATGAGGGCAGCGGGATCCCGAAGAACATCATGGACCGCCTGTTCGAACCCTTCTTCACCACCAAGGACCCGGGCGAAGGAACCGGACTGGGGCTCGCTCTGGTCTATTCCATCGTGGAAGAGCATTATGGGCAAATCACCATCGACAGCCCGGCCGATATCGAACGGCAACGTGGCACCCGGATCCGCGTGACCCTGCCCCGGCATGTCGTAGCGACGTCCCCTGAAATTCGAGACCGTCGAGAGAATTGAATCAATGCCGCACATTCTGATCGTCGAAGACGAAACCATCATCCGCTCGGCCTTGCGTCGCCTGCTCGAACGGAACCAGTACCAGGTCAGCGAAGCCGGCTCGGTGCAGGAAGCCCAGGAACGCTTCAGCATTGCCACCTTCGACCTGATCGTCAGCGACCTGCGCCTGCCTGGCGCGCCCGGCACCGAGCTGATCAAGCTCGGCCAGGGCACCCCGGTGCTGATCATGACCAGCTACGCCAGCCTGCGCTCGGCGGTAGACTCGATGAAAATGGGCGCGGTGGACTACATCGCCAAGCCCTTCGACCACGACGAGATGCTGCAAGCGGTGGCGCGTATCCTGCGCGACCGGCAGAACGCCCCAGCTGCCGCACCGGCGGCCGAGCCACGCGCCACCAATGGCAAGGCCGCCCCGGCCGACAAAGGCAGCGCGGCAGCCGCCAATGGCGAAATCGGCATCATCGGCTCGTGCCCGCCAATGCAGGACATGTACAGCAAGATCCGCAAGGTCGCGCCCACCGACTCCAACGTGCTGATCCAGGGCGAGTCGGGCACCGGTAAAGAGCTGGTCGCACGCGCCCTGCACAACCTGTCGCGTCGGGCCAAGGCACCAATGATTTCGGTGAACTGCGCAGCCATCCCCGAGACACTGATCGAGTCCGAGCTGTTCGGCCACGAGAAAGGCGCGTTCACCGGCGCCAGCGCCGGGCGCGCTGGCCTGGTGGAAGCTGCCGATGGCGGTACCCTGTTCCTCGACGAAATCGGCGAACTGCCGCTGGAAGCCCAGGCGCGCCTGCTGCGCGTGCTGCAGGAAGGCGAGATTCGCCGGGTGGGTTCGGTACAGTCGCAAAAGGTCGATGTACGCCTGATCGCCGCGACCCACCGCGACCTGAAGAACCTGGCCAAGGCCGGCCAGTTCCGTGAAGACCTGTATTACCGCCTGCACGTGATCGCCCTGAAACTGCCTGCCCTGCGCGAGCGCGGCAGCGACGTCAACGAGATCGCCAGCGCCTTCCTCGCCCGCCAGAGCGCGCGCATCGGCCGCGACGACCTGCACTTCTCGGCCGAAGCCGAGCAGGCCATTCGTCACTACAGCTGGCCGGGTAACGTGCGAGAGCTGGAAAACGCCGTTGAGCGCGCGGTGATCCTCAGCGAGAGCGCAGAAATTTCCGCCGACCTGCTGGGCATCGACATCGAGCTGGGCGACCTGGAGGAGGACGAAATCCTCGACAACGCCCTGGTCGTGGCCAGTTCGGCGAATGCCAGCCATGAGCCGACCGAGGACCTGTCGCTGGAAGACTACTTCCAGCACTTCGTGCTCGAGCACCAGGACCACATGACCGAGACCGAACTGGCCCGCAAGCTCGGGGTCAGCCGCAAGTGCCTGTGGGAACGCCGCCAGCGCCTGGGTATCCCTCGGCGCAAGAGCAACGCTACCAGCGAGTAACCGCGCTGCCTGGGCGGGAGGTTCCTCCTGCCCTGATCCCTCTCTATCTGCCGTTCCGGCCTCTTCGCGGGTGAACCCGCTCCCACAGAAATCTCACTGCCCTCAAGGGTGGTGCAATCCTTGTAGAAGCCGGCTTACCGAGATTTAGCGAAACCTGCGCAGCCCCTGTGGGAGCGGGTTCACCCGCGAAAGGGCCAGCAAAGCCAGCGCACACACCCCAGGTAACACATCAGCCCCCGCAAAAATCTGTTACCCAAGCTTTCCGCCGTAACAGTTCCCGAGGCGTACGGTAACGAAATTTCGACATTTTCGACCGCTGAAAAACTGCTCACCACCTCCAACCCATTGATTTTACTGGGTTTGCGAAAGTTGGCACGGCACCTGCTATATGTCTGGTACAAGAACAATAACAAGCACTGCAACTCAGAATAAGAACAAGACGAAACGGCTCACGCACAATAAAAACAAGACGGCGGAGGCGCAGCTAACTGATTCTTTTGGAGAGGATGCGTGTTTGGGGCTTGCCCCACAACCAGGCAGAGAACAATAAAAACTGCACTAAAAAGCAGCGCCTGAACTGGTTGGATCGACAGATCAACGTGACATCAGCGACCAAAGCAATCCGTTTGCTCTTAACCCCTGGATTGGGGGTCGTCCACAAGCTTCGAGATTTGTGGACAGGGCACTCAACAAAAACAAGAAGCCCAGCAAAAAAACAATAAGAGCACGCAACGACTTCTTGGGGAGCTTAGGCTCCCCTTGTCGTTTCTACCCTTCCGGCAGGCATCCTGCTACCGCCTACACCATTCCTTGAGTAAATGCTAGAATCCCCGCCCATCATGCGGCCATTCTCCTATTCTTGGCCGAACATTCCTTCAAACAGTGCATCCCATGCTGAAGAAGCTGTTCCAGTCGTTCCGCCCGCCCGTACCGGGCCCGCACCACAGGCGCACCACGCCTGAGGTGATCAACAAGAGCCAGCACTCGCTGCAACGCCACCAGTTCAGCCGCCATGCGGTGAACATCGTGGAACGCCTGCAGAGCGCCGGTTACCAGGCTTACCTGGTCGGTGGCTGTGTCCGCGACCTGATGCTGGGCATCACGCCGAAAGACTTCGACGTCGCCACCAGCGCCACCCCCGAACAGGTCCGTGCCGAGTTCCGCAACGCGCGCATCATTGGCCGCCGCTTCAAGCTGGTCCACGTGCATTTCGGCCGTGAGATCATCGAAGTCGCCACCTTCCGCGCCCACCACTCGGAAGACGACCAGGGCGACAGCCACCGTTCGTCGCACAATGCCAGTGGCCGCATCCTGCGTGACAACGTGTATGGCACCCTGGAAGAGGACGCGCAACGTCGCGACTTCACCATCAACGCCCTGTACTACGACCCGGTCAGCGAGCGCATCCTCGACTACGCCAACGGCGTGCACGATATTCGCAACCGCCTGCTGCGCCTGATCGGTGACCCTACCCACCGCTACCAGGAAGACCCGGTGCGCATGCTGCGCGCGGTGCGTTTCGCCGCCAAGCTCGACTTCGGCATCGAAAAGCACACGGTCCAGCCGATCCGCGAGCTGGCCCCACTGCTGCGCGAGATTCCGCCAGCACGCCTGTTTGAAGAGAGCCTCAAGCTGTTCCTCTCCGGCCAAGGCGCCATCGTCTTCGAGATGCTGGTCGACCTGCAGTTGTTCGAGCCGCTGTTCCCGGCCAGTTCGCATGCCCTGGACGAGCGCCCGACCTACACCCACACGCTGATCAGCCAGGCGCTGAACAACACCGACCTGCGCGTGAAGCAAGGCAAACCGGTAACCCCGGCCTTCCTCTTCGCCGCGCTGCTGTGGCCAGCCCTGCCGGCCCGCGTGCTGCACCTGCAGAACCAGGGCGTGCCGCCGATCCCGGCCATGAACGGTGCGGCCCACGACCTGATCGCCGAGCAATGCGCACGCATCGCCATCCCCAAGCGCTTCACCCTGCCGATCCGCGAGATCTGGGACATGCAGGAGCGCCTGCCACGCCGCAGCGGCAAGCGCGCCGACATGCTGCTGGACAACCCGCGCTTCCGCGCCGGCTACGACTTCCTGCTGCTGCGTGAAAGCGCCGGGGAAGAAACCGACGACCTCGGCCAGTGGTGGACCGACTACCAGGATGCCAACGACAGCGAGCGCCGCGAGATGATCCGCGAGCTGGGCAGCCGTGACGAAGGCACAGGCGCCGGCCCGCGCAAACGCAAGCGTAGCGGTGGCAAGCGCAAGCGCAGTGGCGACGAGGCCTTCGAGTGAGTACCCGCGCCTATATCGGCCTGGGCAGCAACCTGGATGCACCTGCCGAGCAGTTGCGCAGCGCCTTGCAGGCCCTCGACCAGGTCGAAGCCACACGCCTGGTGGCGGCCTCGGCCCTGTACACCAGCGATTCGCTGCTGCCCGGCCAGCCGCGCTACACCAACGCCGTCGCCGCCCTGGACACCGCCCTGTCACCGCTGGCCCTGCTCGATGCACTGCAGGCCATCGAGAACGATCAGGGCCGCGTGCGCAAGGAACGCTGGGGCCCGCGCACACTGGACCTGGACATCCTGCTGTTCGGCGACCAGGTGCTCGATGAGCCGCGCCTGAAAGTGCCGCATTACCACATGCATGCCCGGCCTTTCGTGCTGTACCCGCTGGCGGAACTGGTACCGAGCGATTTCCGCCTGGCCGACGGCCGCGCCCTCGCGCAACTGCTCGACGACTGCCCGCTCGTCGGCCTGGAACGCCTGTAAACCGGGCGTTCCAGCCTTGCACACTGGCGCGGTAACGCCAGTAACACCCTGATCGTAACAATGCGGTAACAGGGTGATTGACTTCCCCAACCTCGCTCACGACTATAGGCGTCCCGTGTGGCACCAAAGTGCCGCATACCCGTATTTAGGCCCGGACGGACCTGTGCCCGAACATCACGCGCGATGATGTGCCGCTCCGGAAGATGACTACACGCGTTGAATGCAGTCGTTTCTTACAGCGCCTGAACGAGGAATTTCCTACATGCCTGAAGTAACCCTGACCACCCTCAATGGCCTCAAGGCCAAGGGTGAAAAAATCACCATGCTGACCTGCTACGACGCGACCTTCGCCAAGGCCGCCAGCCAGGCCGGTGTCGAAGTGTTGCTGGTGGGCGACTCGCTGGGCATGGTCCTGCAAGGCCACGACAGCACACTGCCGGTGACCACCGCGGACATGGCCTACCATACCGCCAGCGTCAAACGTGGCAACGACGGCGCGCTGATCCTCGCCGACCTGCCGTTCATGGCGCACGCCACCCCGGAGCAGGCCTTCGCCAACAGCGCCACGCTGATGCAGGCCGGCGCCCACATGATCAAGATCGAAGGTGCTGCCTGGCTGGCCGAGACCATCCGCCTGCTGGCCGAGCGTGGCGTGCCGGTGTGCGCGCACATGGGCCTGACCCCGCAGACTGTCAACGTGCTGGGCGGCTACAAGGTGCAGGGCCGCCAGGAAGCCCAGGCCCGGCAGATGCGCGCCGACGCCATTGCTCTGGAACAGGCCGGTGCAGCCATGCTGCTGCTCGAATGCGTGCCCAGCGAACTGGCGGCGGAAATCACCAGTGCCGTATCCATCCCGGTGATCGGCATTGGCGCCGGCAGCGGCACCGATGGCCAGGTACTGGTCCTGCACGACATGCTCGGCCTGTCGCTGAGCGGCCGGGTACCGAAGTTCGTGAAGAACTTCATGCAAGGCCAGCCGGATATCCACAGCGCCCTCGTCGCTTACGTCGAGGCGGTCAAGCAAGTCAGCTTCCCAGGCAGCGAACACGGGTTCAGTGCATGAATACAGTCAAGACCGTCCGCGAACTGCGCGCCGCAGTCGCCCGCGCCCGCGGTGAAGGCAAGCGCATCGGCTTCGTGCCGACCATGGGCAACCTGCACAGCGGCCATGCCGCCCTGGTGACCAAGGCTGCGCAGCGCGCCGATTTCGTGGTCGCCAGCATCTTCGTCAACCCGCTGCAGTTCGGCGCCAACGAAGACCTCGACAAGTACCCGCGCACCCTGGCCGCCGACCAGGAGCGCCTGCTCCAGGCTGGCTGCAATCTGCTGTTCGCGCCCAGTGTCGAAGAGATGTACCCCGACGGCATGAGCGTGCAAACCCGCGTCAGCGTGCCCCACCTTTCCGAAGGCCTGTGCGGCGCCAGCCGGCCCGGGCATTTCGAAGGCGTGGCCACCGTGGTCAGCAAGCTGTTCAACATGGTCCAGCCCGACCTTGCCGTGTTCGGTGAAAAGGACTTCCAGCAGCTGGCGGTGATCCGCGCCATGGTGCGCGACCTGAACATGCCGATCCAGATCATCGGCGAGCCCACCGTGCGGGCCGAGGACGGCCTGGCGCTGTCGTCGCGCAACGGTTACCTCACGCCTGAGCAGCGTGCTGCGGCGCCAGCGTTGTACCGCACGCTGCAGCACATCGCTGCCGGCATCGGCCGTGGCCAACGGGACTTTGCCGCGCTGGTTGCCGAAGGCAAGGCGCAGTTGACCGCCGCTGGTTTCCGGCCGGATTACCTGGAAGTGCGTCATGCCGTGAGCCTGCGCCCCGCAGTGATCGATGATCGAGACCTGGTGGTAATCGCGGCGGCTTACCTGGGTAACACACGGTTGATCGACAACCTGTACCTGCATCTGGAAGAGAAGACCGCGTAACGGCCTGGGGCTGCCTTGCAGCCCATTCGCCGGCAAGCCAGCTCCCACCTCGACCGCATCGGCCTCGAGCCATGCGCTATCCCTGTGGGAGCTGGCTTGCCGGCGATGAGGCCAGTACAGGCAATACAAGACAGTTGCCTCCCCCAAATTCCCCGCCATACCCATTCCCTGCAAGTGGCCTTTGCCTATAATGGTGCCAGCCTGAACCCGGCAATGAGTGCCGTGTCCAAGGTCTCACCACGCACCAAGGGAACCCCGCGCAATGGCGTATTACCGTACACCCCACGATGTCACGGCCCTGCCCGCCTGGCAGGCGCTCCAGCAACACCGCGACGCCATGCAAGGTTTCAGCATGCGCGAAGCCTTCGCCGCCGATGCCAAGCGCTTCGACCAGTTCTCCCTGAGCTCCTGCGGCCTGTTCCTCGACTACTCGAAAAACCTGATCACCGAACAAAGCCGCGACCTGCTGGTGAACCTGGCCAACGAAGTGGGCCTGCAGGACGCCATCAAGTCGATGTTCAGTGGCGAAATCATCAACGCCTCCGAAGGGCGCCCGGTGCTGCACACCGCCCTGCGCCGGCCGGTGGGCGACAAGCTCAGCGTCAACGGCGTGAACGTCATGCCGGAAGTGCACAAGGTGCTCAACCAGATCACCGAACTGGTCGGCCGCATCCACGACGGCCTGTGGCGCGGCTACAGCGAAAAACCGATCACCGACGTGGTCAACATCGGCATCGGTGGCTCGTTCCTCGGCCCCGAGCTGGTCTCCGAGGCGCTGCTGCCCTACGCCCAGCGCGGCGTGCGCTGCCACTACCTGGCGAACATCGACGGCAGTGAGTTCCACGAGCTGTCGGCCAACCTGCGCGCCGAAACCACCCTGTTCATCGTCTCATCGAAGTCGTTCAACACCCTCGAGACCTTGAAGAACGCCATGGCCGCGCGTACCTGGTACCTGGCCCAGGGCGGCTCGGAAGCCGAGCTGTACCGCCACTTCATCGCCGTTTCCAGCAACAAGGCCGCCGCCGTGGCCTTCGGCATCCGCGAAGAAAACATCTTCCCGATGTGGGACTGGGTGGGCGGGCGCTACTCGCTGTGGTCGGCCATCGGCCTGCCGATCGCCCTGGCCATCGGTACCGCCAACTTCAAGGAACTGCTGTCCGGTGCCTACACCATGGACCAGCACTTCCAGACCGCGCCGTTCGAAAAGAACATGCCGGTACTGCTGGCCCTGCTGGGCGTGTGGTACGGCAACTTCTGGGGCGCCCAGAGCCACGCGATCCTGCCGTACGACCACTACCTGCGCAACATCACCAAGCACCTGCAACAGCTGGACATGGAGTCCAACGGCAAGAGCGTGCTGCAGGACGGCACCCCGGTGAAAACCGACACCGGCCCGGTGATCTGGGGCGGCGTCGGCTGCAACGGCCAGCATGCCTACCACCAGTTGCTGCACCAGGGCACCCAGCTGATTCCGGCCGACTTCATCGTGCCAGTGGTGAGCTTCAACCCGGTGGCCGACCATCACCAGTGGCTGTACGCCAACTGCCTGTCGCAGAGCCAGGCGCTGATGCTGGGCAAGACCCGCGAGGAAGCCGAAGCCGAGCTGCGTGGTAAAGGCCTGAACGAAGCGGACATCGAAAAGCTGGCCCCGCACAAGGTCATCCCGGGCAACCGCCCGAGCAATACCCTGGTGGTGGAGCGCATCAGCCCACGCCGCCTGGGCGCGCTGGTGGCGATGTACGAGCACAAGGTCTTCGTACAGAGCGTGATCTGGGGCATCAACGCCTTCGACCAGTGGGGCGTGGAGCTGGGCAAGGAACTGGGCAAGGGCGTTTACCAACGCCTTGTCGGCAGCCTGGAAGACAGCGCTGAAGATGGCTCTACCCAAGGCCTGATCAACTACTTCCGCGGCCGTCACCGCGGTTGATCCCAAAGCCGTCACACGGTCGCTCCGTGTAGGAGCGGCCTTGTGTCGCGATGGGCCGCTCCTACAGGGACCGAGTCTACCCTCAAGGAACATCACCTCTGGCTACACTGTCCTATCGAATAGCCGTTGCAGTCCATCGCCCCTTACAAGAGCAGGACCACCCGCCATGTTCGATATCCGCAACTACCCCCAGGCCCTGGCCGTCAGCCAGTCCGCCGCCCTCACCCCCGACGAGTACCGCCGCCTCTACCGCCAGTCGGTGGATGACCCCGACACCTTCTGGGCCGAACAGGCCAAGCGCCTGGACTGGATAAAACCCTGGTCGAGCGTGCAGCAATGCGACCTGAAGACCGGCAGCGCCCGCTGGTTCGACGGCGCCCAGCTCAACGTCAGCTACAACTGCATCGACCGCCACCTGGCCCGACGCGGCGAACAGACCGCCCTGCTGTGGGAAGGCGATGACCCCAAGGATTCCAAGGCCATTACCTACCGCGAACTGCACCGCCAGGTCTGCCGCCTGGCCAATGCGCTGAAAGCACGCGGGGTGAAGAAAGGCGACCGGGTGTGCATCTACATGCCGATGATCCCCGAGGCCGCCTTCGCCATGCTTGCCTGCACCCGCATCGGTGCCATCCACTCGGTGGTGTTCGGCGGCTTCTCGCCCGATGCCCTGCGCGACCGTATCCTCGATGCCGACTGCCGTACGGTGATCACCGCCGATGAAGGCGTGCGCGGCGGTAAACGCATCCCGCTGAAACAGAACGTCGACAAGGCCCTGGCCAGCTGCCCCGCGGTCAGCAGCGTATTCGTGGTGCGCCGCACCGGCGGCGATGTCGCCTGGGCCGAAGGCCGTGACCTCTGGTACCACGAGGCAACGGAAAAGGCCGGCGACGACTGCGCTCCCGAGCCGATGGAGGCCGAGGACCCGCTGTTCATCCTCTACACCTCCGGCAGCACCGGCAAACCCAAAGGCGTGCTGCACACTACCGGCGGCTACCTGCTGCAGGCCACCCTCACCTTCAAGGTGGTGTTCGACTACCGAGACGGCGAGGTGTTCTGGTGCACCGCCGATGTCGGCTGGGTCACCGGCCACAGCTACATCGTCTATGGTCCACTGGCCAATGGCGCGATCTCGCTGATGTTCGAAGGCGTGCCCAACTACCCGGACACCTCGCGCTTCTGGCAAGTGGTGGACAAGCACCAGGTGAACATCTTCTACACCGCCCCGACTGCCCTGCGCGCGCTGATGCGCGAAGGCTCCGCGCCGCTGCAAAACACTTCACGCCAGAGCCTGCGCCTGCTGGGCAGCGTCGGCGAGCCGATCAACCCCGAAGCCTGGGAGTGGTATTTCGAGGAAGTCGGGCAAAAGCGCTGCCCCATCGTCGATACCTGGTGGCAGACCGAAACCGGCGGCATCATGCTCACCCCGTTGCCCGGCTCGCAGTCGCTCAAGCCCGGCTGTGCCACCCAGCCCATGTTCGGCGTACAACCAGTGCTGCTGGACGAAAAGGGCAAGCTCATCGAAGGCCCCGGTGCCGGCCTGCTGGTGATCAAGGCCAGCTGGCCCGGGCAGATCCGTAGCGTCTATGGCGACCATCAGCGCATGGTCGACACCTACTTCAAGCCGATGCCCGGCTATTACTTCACCGGCGACGGTGCCCGCCGCGATGCCGATGGTGACTACTGGATCACCGGGCGTATCGATGACGTGATCAACGTTTCCGGCCACCGTATCGGTACCGCCGAAGTGGAAAGCGCGCTGGTGCTGCATGACAGCGTCGCCGAAGCGGCGGTGGTCGGTTACCCCCACGACCTCAAGGGCCAGGGCGTTTATGCCTTCGTCACGCCCATGAATGGCGTAACGCCGGACGACGCGCTCAAGGCCGAGTTGCTGGCCCTGGTCAGCAAGGAAATCGGCAGTTTCGCCAAACCCGAGCTGATCCAGTGGGCCCCGGCGCTGCCCAAGACCCGCTCAGGCAAGATCATGCGGCGTATACTGCGCAAGATCGCCTGCAACGAACTCGACAACCTGGGCGATACCTCGACCCTGGCCGACCCAAGCGTGGTGCAGGGCCTGATCGACAAACGCCTCAACCAGTAACCGGCGGCCGCTGTTCATGGCCGCCCTGAACCACAGGTCGCCATGGAAGCCCTTCGCCGCCGCATCGAAACCCAGGTCATGAGCCTTACCGGGCTGGCCCTCGGCCAGCTCGATCTGGAATCGCCCAAGGGCGACCCCGGCCTGTTCGGCCCGCACAGCATCAGCTGGCGGGTACATGGCGACTTCCCGAGCATGCTGGTCGGTGGCATCAGCGCCCTCATGCTGCAATTGCTGCATCCGCTGGCCCTGGCCGGGGTGTGGGACCATTCCAACTTCCGTGAAGACCTGCTCGGCCGCCTGCGCCGCACCAGCCAATTCATTTCCGGCACCACCTTCGGCGCCACCCGCGATGCCGAGTGGCTGATCGACAAGGTGCGCACCATCCACCTGCAGGTGACCGGCACCGCGCCGGATGGCCGCCCATATGCGGCCAGCGACCCGGACCTGCTGACCTGGGTGCATGTGGCGGAAGTCAGCAGCTTCCTCGCCGCCCACCTGCGTTACCGCAACCCGCACCTTGCGCGCGCCGAGCAGGATGCCTACTACGCAGAGATCGCGCTGATTGCCGAGCGCCTTGGCGCCCGCGACGTGCCGCGCTCGTGCCAGCAGGTCGAGGACTACCTGCAGCGCATGCGGCCGCAGTTGCACTGCGACGCCCGCAGCCATGAGGTGGTCGGCATCCTGCTCGATGCCCCCGCCCCCAGCCGCCTGGCACAGCCAGTGGGCAAGCTGATGTTGCACGCCGGCATCGACCTGCTGCCGGGCTGGGCCCAGGCCATGCTCGGCCTGCAGCACGGCCCGTTGCAGCGGCGCATGATCCGCCTGGGGCTGCAACGCACCGCGCCAGTACTGCGCTGGGCGATGCGCGACGGCTCGGCGCATCGGGCCAAACGGCGCATGGGTATCGAATGAGGTCAGATGGTCGCCTCAGCGGAACTGATTTAACGTGCCATACTCCAAGCTCTCCTGCTTAGACAGACGAAGCGACACATGTACAAAGGATTGACTCGCGCCGCTGGCGCACTGCTGGCCCTCGTAGCCCTCTACAGCCTTCTCGGCTTTCTCGTTCTCCCCGGTGTCGCGCTGCGCATCGCCAACCAGCAGTTGGCCCAGTACGCGACCGTGCCTGCCCACCTCGAACGGATCGAGCTCAACCCCTTCAGCCTCGAGCTGACGCTGTGGGGCCTGCAGATCGGCGAGCCGGGCAAGGAGCAGGTCGGCTTCGAGCGGCTGTACGCCAACCTCTCGCTCGACAGCCTGTGGAGCGGTGCCCTGCACCTGGACGCCGTGGAACTGGTCAAACCACGCAACGAAGTACTGTTCGCCAAGGACGGTATCCTCAACCTGACCCGCCTGTTCAAGCTGCCAGCCAGCGAAGCCAAGCCCGACGAGCCGCCCAGCGACCCGTTCCCGCTACGCATCGGCAGCATCAAGCTCAGCGACGGCTACCTGCACTTCGAGGACCTGCGCCCGAGCGAGCCGATCGAGTTCCTCTACGACAACATGAACCTGGAGCTGAAAAACCTCAGCACCCTGCCCAACGACAATGCCGACATGACCCTGGTGGCCATCGGCCCCAACGGCGGGCGTATCGACTGGAAAGGTACCCTGAGTCTGGCGCCGATCGCCTCTGAAGGCACACTGAAGATCACCGAAGGCAAGATGAAGGCATTCTGGCCCTATGTGCGCGATGCCGTGCCACTGGTGCTGGAAGAGGGCGTGGTCAGCCTCGACACCCGCTACAAGCTCAACCTTGCCAAACAGACCGAACTGTTGCTGGACAACGCGTCGGTGCGCATCGCCCCGTTTGCCATCAAGGCCCCGGATGGCCGCCCGCTGGCACGCCTGGCCAGCCTGGAAGTAAGCGAAACCTCGGTCGACCTGGTCAAGCAGCTGGTCACCGTGGGCAAGATCCGCAGCGAAAAACTGGAAACCTGGGCTGCGCTGGAAAAGGACGGCCAGCTTGACTGGCAGAAGCTGTTCGCCAGCCAGCCGGCCAAGGCTACGCCGAAGGAAAAGGCCGAGCCGGCAGCCGCCGAACCCACGCCCGAACAGCAAGCCGCCAAGGAGCCGAGCAAACCCTGGCAGGTGCTGCTCAAGGATGTGCAACTGCGTAACTACCTGGTGCACCTGGCAGACCGTACCCAGAAGGAGCCGGTGGCCCTCGACGTCGGCCCGCTCAACGCCGACCTGCAAGGTTTCGACAGCCTCAACAAGTCGCCCTTCACCCTCAAGCTCGATACCGGCGTGGGCAAGCAAGGCAAACTGCAGGCGGCCGGCCAGGTCAACCTGGCGCCCATCTGGGCCAAGCTGGACGTGAGCACCCGCGACATCGACCTGCGAGTGGCCCAGGCCTATATCAGCCCGTTCATCCTGCTGGAGCTGCGCAGCGGCATGCTCGCCAGCGACCTCAAGGTCGACCTGAAGAACACCGCACCGCTGGCCTTCAGCGTTACCGGCAAGGCACAGGTCAGCCAGCTGCACACCCTTGACACCATCAAGAGCCGTGACTTCGTCAAATGGCAGCAGGTGAACGTCGACGGCCTGTCCTACGTGCACGGCGATGCGCTGTCGATCGACAAGGTGACTCTGCTGCAACCCTATGCGCGCTTCATCATCAACGAGGACCGCACCACCAACATCAACGACCTGCTGATCCCGCAGCCGGCCGGCGCCCCGGCGACCAGCCAGGCCAAGCCGGCCGCTGCCAGCAACGACAAGCCGCTGGGCATCCACATCGGCCAGATCGACATCAACGACGGCTCGGCCAACTTCGCTGACCTGTCCCTCACCCCCAACTTCGCCACGGCCATCCAGCAGCTCAACGGCCGGATCGGCACCATCGACAACCGCAAGCCGGTGCCGGCCAAGGTCGACGTCAAGGGCAAGGTCGACCGCTACGCGCCGGTCACCATCAAAGGCGCCCTCAACCCGTTCAACCCGCTGGCCAGCCTGGACATCGCCACCAGCTTCAAGCGGGTCGAGCTGACCACACTCACCCCCTACTCCGGCAAGTTCGCCGGCTTCCGCATCCGCAAGGGCCGGCTCAACCTCGACCTGCACTACCTGATCACCAATGGCCAGCTGAAGGCTGAAAACAAGGTGGTGGTAGAGCAGCTGCAGTTGGGCGAGAAGGTCGACAGCCCGGACGCCGTGGACCTGCCGATCCGCCTGGCGGTGGCGCTGCTGAAGGACACCGAAGGCAAGATCTCGATCGAGCTGCCGGTGTCCGGCGACCTCAACAACCCGCAGTTCAGCGTGATGCCGATCGTCTGGCAAACCCTGCGCAACCTGGTGTTGCGTGCGGCGCAGGCACCGTTCAAGTTCATTGGCGGGCTGGTTGCCGGCGGTGGCTCGGAAGACCTGGGCAACGTGGCCTTCGCCCCGGGCTCCAGCGAGCTCGGTAGCGACGCCCAGGCATCGCTGGACAAGCTGGCGTCGGCCCTGAAGGAACGCCCGGAACTGCGCCTGGAAATCGAAGGCACCAGCGCCCAGGCCAGCGATGGCCCGCTGATCGCCCAGCAGCGCCTGGAGCGCGAGTACCAGGCCACCTGGTACAAGATCCTGCAGCGTCGCGGTGACAAGGTGCCGGCCAATGCCTCGATGCTGGTGGTCGACGACAGTGACAAACCGGCGATGCTCGAAGGTATCTACCGTAACCGCCTGAAGCAGCAGCCGCCTGCCGAATGGGAGCAACTGGGCCGCGAAGAGCGCACCGCCAAGCTGCGCGAGGCGGTGATCAAGTCCTGGGCCGAGAGTACTGCGCTACTGCGCACGCTGGGCCAGGAGCGGGCCAGCAGCATCAAGGATTACCTGGTGGACAAGGGCCAGCTGGAAGATGACCGGGTGTACTTCATCGATACCAACCTGGGCCAGGCCGAGAGCGATGGGCGGGTGGTGACACCGATGCATCTGGATGCCGAGTAACTTCTACTAGCAGGTCTGGCCTCTTCGCGGGCTTGCCCGCTCCCACAGGGACCGCACACAGTTCAAGGCCTGTGCAGTACCTGTGGGAGCGGGCTCATCGGGGCGCCGAACCGCCGCGAAGAGGCCGGTACAGGCTTCACACCAAACGCTGCCCCGACACCGCCGGATGGTACAACGGCTGCACCTTGTTCCCTGCCGGGTCCAACAGGTGGAAGCTGCGCGCCCCGTCACCATGGTTGAACGGCCGGTCCAGCAAGGTCACGCCGTGCGCCTTGAAGTACTGGTACCAGGCTTCCAGCTCCTCCACGCTATCGACGATGAACCCATAGTGGTCCAGGGTCTGCAACCCATTGGCCGCCCCTGCCCCGCGCCCCAGCGACAGGTTGTCGTTACCACAAGTGAGGTACACCAGGTCTTCGTTGGCGCGGTTCAGCACTTCCATGCCCAGCACATCGACGTAGAAGCGTTCACACTCCTCCAGGTTGGGTACCAACAAGGCAATATGACGCAGGCCGTTCAGGCGGCCAGGGCGTGCAGGCAATTCGGACATTGGCGAGGCTCCATTTTTGTATACAATTCATAATAGAATTTAAAACAAAAGGAGAGCCTTGTGTATAGCCTGTTCATCAAGACCCGAGTGAAGCCCGGTTACGCCGATGAATTTCTGACTGCGATCAAGGTCAATGCCGCGGCTTCCGTTGCCAACGAACCTGGCTGCCTGGTGTTCGATGTGTCGCAGGACCGGGTCGACCCGGAGGTGATCTACCTGTACGAGATCTACCGCGATGATGCGGCGTATGACGCGCATACGCAGACTGCGCACTTTCGCGATAGCCGGCCGTTGGTCGAGCCGCTGATCGTCGAACAGGAATGCTTCGAGAGTGATGTGATTGCGCGTAATCCGGTGTACTAGCCACCAATGAAAAGCCCCGGCAAATAGCCGGGGCTCGGAGCGAAGGTGGCCAAATCCTTTTGGCCGACGGGACATTCCTTATTCGGCTTTCAGGCCGTCCGACATCACACTCTTGACGCCTTTGATGTTCTTGGTAATACGAACAGCTTCTTCTTTCTGGGACTGAGTCACCGCCACGTCAGACGACAGCGAGACGACACCTTGGCTGGTCTCGACTTTGATGTCGCTGCCTGGAATACCTTTTTCAGTCAGCAGGTCCGCTTTCACTTTGGTAGTGATCCAGGTGTCAGAACCTTCCTGCTTGGCGTTGTCCACGGTATTGGCGGCCAACATGACTGGAGCCTGGGTTGGCTCTGCAGCGAATGCGCCGTTAGCCATGGTCAGGGTCAGGGCGGTAGCAGTAGCGGCAGCAATGGCGAACTTCTTCATGTGAGTCACTCCTGTTTTTCGAAAGGTCTGCGCCGTATGTCCTGGCGTCAGGTATGAAGGTAGTTGCACGCGCTGTGCCAGCTTTTCCGCTTCGCTTGTTTCCTTACAAATCAATAAGTTAGCGAAAAACCAGCATTCCCGTCGTCGTGCATTTTGCAATCTGCACGGTAAACCTGCATGCAAGATGCAAGTCCGCAAAAGGTTCCCTTTCGCCCATGAAAAAAGGGCCCCGAAGGGCCCTTTTCCTGTTGCGTGGCAGTCGCTTAGACGCCCGAGGCCTTGGCCGCGGCAACGTCCTTGATCGACAGCTTGATACGGCCGCGGTTGTCCACGTCCAGTACCAGTACTTCGACTTCCTGGCCTTCTTTCAGGATGTCGGTGACTTTCTCGACGCGAGCATCGCTCAGCATGGAGATGTGCACCAGGCCGTCCTTGCCAGGCAGGATGTTGACGAAGGCACCGAAGTCGACGATGCGCTCGACCTTGCCGACGTAGATCTTGCCGATCTCGGCCTCGGCGGTGATGCCCAGGATGCGCTGCTTGGCAGCCTCTGCCGCTTCCTTGGTTTCGCCGAAGATCTTGATCGAGCCATCGTCTTCGATGTCGATCGAAGCCTTGGTCTCTTCGCAGATGGCGCGAATGGTGGCACCACCTTTACCGATGACGTCACGGATCTTGTCGGTGTCGATCTTCATCGCGATCATGGTCGGGGCGTTGGCCGACAGCTCGCTACGCGACTGGGCGATGATCTGGTTCATCTGGCCGAGGATGTTCAGGCGCGCTTCCAGGGCCTGGCCCAGGGCGATTTCCATGATCTCTTCGGTGATGCCGTTGATCTTGATGTCCATCTGCAGCGCAGTAACACCCTTGGCGGTACCGGCTACCTTGAAGTCCATGTCGCCCAGGTGGTCTTCGTCACCCAGGATGTCGGTCAGGACGGCGAACTTGTCACCTTCCTTGACCAGGCCCATGGCGATACCGGCAACCGGTGCCTTCATCGGTACACCGGCGTCCATCAGGGCCAGGGAAGCACCACAGACCGAAGCCATGGAGCTGGAACCGTTGGATTCGGTGATTTCCGATACCACGCGGATGGTGTAAGGGAAGTCGCTGTCGCTCGGCAGCATGGCCTGCACGCCACGACGGGCCAGGCGGCCGTGGCCGATTTCACGACGGCCGGCGCCGCCCATGCGACCGCACTCACCCACCGAGAATGGCGGGAAGTTGTAGTGCAGCATGAACGGGTCTTTCTTCTCGCCTTCCAGGGTGTCCAGCAGCTGGGCGTCACGGGCAGTACCCAGGGTCGCGACGACCAGGGCCTGGGTTTCGCCACGGGTGAACAGCGCCGAACCGTGGGTCTTCGGCAATACGCCGACTTCGATGTTCAGTGGGCGCACGGTGCGGGTGTCACGGCCGTCGATACGCGGTTTGCCGTTGACGATGTTCTCGCGGACGGTGCGGTATTCCAGCTCGCCGAAGATGTCCTTGATGGCGCCGGCGGACGGGCCGGTCTCTTCGTTGCTCAGACGGGCAACAGCCTCGTCGCGCAGCTGGCCCAGGCGGTTGTAACGGTCAGCCTTCTGGGTGATGGTGTAGGCCTGCGAAACGGCTTCGCCGAACTCGCCACGCACCAGGTTCATCAGCTCGACGTTGGCTGGGGCTGGCTGCCAGTCCCAGGTCGGCTTGCCGGCTTCGGCGGCCAGTTCCTTGACGGCCTGGATCACGGCCTGGAATTCGTCGTGGGCGAACAGTACGGCGCCCAGCATCTGGTCTTCGGTCAGCTCTTTGGCTTCCGATTCAACCATCAGTACAGCGTCGGAGGTACCGGCAACGACCATGTCCAGGCTCGAGGCAGCCAGTTGCTCGTAGGTCGGGTTCAGCAGGTAGCCGGTGCTTTCGTGGAAGGCAACGCGAGCGGCGCCGATCGGGCCTTCGAACGGAATGCCGGAAATGGCCAGGGCAGCCGAGGTACCGATCATCGCAGCGATGTCAGGGTCGGTCTTCTTGCTGGTGGAAACCACGGTGCAGACTACCTGCACTTCGTTCATGAAGCCTTCCGGGAACAGCGGACGGATCGGACGGTCGATCAGGCGCGAGGTCAGGGTCTCTTTCTCGGAAGGACGGCCTTCACGCTTGAAGAAGCCACCCGGGATCTTGCCGGCGGCGTAGGTCTTTTCCTGGTAGTGGACCGACAGCGGGAAGAAACCCTTGCCTGGATCGGCCTGTTTGGCGCCTACCACAGTCACCAGCACGGTGACGTCGTTGTCGACGGTCACCAGCACGGCGCCGGTTGCCTGACGGGCAATACGGCCCGTTTCGAGAGTAACGGTCGATTGACCGAACTGGAAAGTCTTGATTACCGGGTTCACGGTTTCCTACCTTTTTCAGTGGCTCTTGGGGGAACTGGTTTCTTGCGAATTCTTGGGCAGAACGGGGAATCGGCCCCATTGACCGTCCAGATACAACACGAGGCTGGGAGCCTGGCACCAAGCGGAAAATCCGCTCAGCATTGCCAGGCTGCCAACCTCGGAGATACGCGTGGCGTGTCCAACGGCAGCACTGCAAAACAGCCCTGCCGAAGCCTGCGACACGCCATGCACACCACTGGCCAGGCCGCTATTAGCGACGCAGACCCAGGCGACCGATCAGGGCGCTGTAACGAGTGGTGTCTTTGCCCTTCAGGTAGTCCAGCAGCTTACGACGCTGGTTGACCATACGAATCAGACCACGACGGGAGTGGTGGTCTTTGTCGTTGGCCTTGAAGTGGCCTTGCAGCTTGTTGATGTTGGCGGTCAGCAGAGCAACCTGCACTTCCGGGCTACCGGTATCGCCGGCGGCTTGCTGGTATTCGGCAACGATCTGAGCTTTTTCTTCAACGCTGAGGGCCATTTGGCTTCTCCTGATAACGGATCCCGCATGCGGGGTCCAATAGGCCAGGGACAAATCCCTGTATTAATAAAAAAGGTGTGACCGTGCCTACTGACAGCCACCCTTGGTGCCGTGGGGCCTGGCAACTGCCTGGCCTCACGGTTTCGGTCATTCCGACCGAATCAGCCGACGCGGCGCAATGCGCCCGTCTTCGCTCACTTCACCGATACCGATGAAGCGTGCATTGTGATCCTGTACCCGGACCATGCCAAATTGTGGCGCGTCCGGCGCGCGTACCGCCTGCCCATGCAGCCAGTAGAACGCACTGTGTTCGGACAGGCACACCAGCGGCCAGTCCTGCAGGCCGCTGTCCGAGGGCATGAGGAAGCGGTCGAGCGCTTCGTTGCCGCCTTCGGCGTGGGCCTGTTCGAGGTCCTCGAGGGTGACCGTCTGTGCCAGCGCGAAAGGCCCGGCCTGGGTCCTGCGCAGCTCGGCGACATAGGCGCCGCAACCAAGGGCCTCGCCGATATCCTCCACCAGGGTGCGGATATAGGTGCCTTTGCTGCATCCTACGCTCAACCGTGCACGGGTGCCTTCGCACTCGAGCAACTCCAAGCGGCCAATAGTAACAGAACGCGCCTCGCGCTCCACTACCTCTCCTGCACGTGCCAGCTTGTACAGCGGCTGGCCGTCACGCTTGAGCGCCGAGTACATCGGCGGTATCTGGCTGATCTGGCCACGAAAACGCGGCAGCAGGGCCTCGATGTCGGCGCGACCAACGGTCACCTCGCGGGTCTGCAGCACCTCACCTTCGGCATCACCGGTGTTGGTAGTCTGCCCCATCTGCATGACCGTTTCGTAGCCCTTGTCGGAATCGAGCAGGTACTGCGAAAACTTGGTCGCTTCGCCGAAGCACAGCGGCAACACGCCGGTTGCCAGCGGGTCGAGGCTGCCGGTGTGGCCGGCCTTTTCCGCGTTGAGCAGCCAGCGCACCTTTTGCAGGGCGGCGTTGGAGGTAAAGCCCAGCGGCTTGTCGAGCAGGATGATGCCGCTGACGTTGCGGCGGATACGTTTGACCTGGGCCACCGCTTACTCCTCGGCGTCCGGCTTGTCGGCATCCTTGTGCAGACGGTCTTCGGCGACCGCGCGCTCGATCAGTGCCGACAGGTGGACACCGCGGCTGACGCTTTCGTCGAAGTGGAAATGCAGTTGCGGCACGCTGCGCAGCTGCATCGAGCGGCCCAGGTGCAGGCGCAGGAAGCTGGCGGCGCTGTTCAGGGCCTTGAGCGACTGCTGCACTGCGTCTGGCGTTTCTTCGCCCATGACGGTGATGAAGACCTTGGCATGGCCTAGGTCGCGGCTGACATCCACAGCGGTGATGGTGACCAGACCGACGCGGGGGTCCTTGACTTCACGGCGGATCAGCTCGGCCAGCTCGCGCTGCATCTGATCACCGATACGTTGGGTACGGCTGTATTCTTTGGCCATTCTTGCTACCTGTAACTTAAAGCGGCAAACGCCCGGTCAGGCTGATGCCTGACCGGGCGCTACCTACTGAGGCACTGCCCACCGCCCTGCGGCGGGGGCTGGCGCCCTGCTCACCCTTAAAGGGTACGAGCAACCTGGACTTTCTCGAAGACTTCGATCTTGTCGCCGACCTTGACGTCGTTGTAGCTCTTCACGCCAATACCGCACTCCATGCCGTTACGCACTTCGGAGGCGTCGTCCTTGAAGCGACGCAGCGACTCCAGTTCGCCTTCGAAGATCACAACGTCTTCGCGCAGTACGCGGATCGGACGGTTGCGGTACACGGTACCCTCGATGACCATACAGCCAGCGATGGCGCCGAACTTCGGCGAACGGAACACGTCACGTACTTCGGCGACACCCAGGATGTTCTCGCGAACATCGCTGCCGAGCATGCCGGTCAGGGCCTTCTTGACGTCTTCGATGATGTCGTAGATCACGTTGTAGTAACGCATATCCAGACCTTCCTGCTCGACGATCTTGCGCGCGCCGGCATCGGCACGCACGTTGAAGCCGAACAGTACTGCATTCGAAGCCAGCGCCAGGTTGGCGTCGCTTTCGGTGATACCACCGACGCCGCCACCGATCACGCGTACCTGAACTTCGTCGTTGCCCAGGCCCGACAGCGAACCCTGCAGTGCTTCCAGGGAACCACGCACGTCGGTCTTGAGGACGATGTTGAGGGTCTTCTTCTCTTCCTGACCCATGGTCTCGAAGATGTTTTCCAGCTTGCCGGCGTGAGCACGGGCCAGCTTGACCTCGCGGTACTTGCCTTGACGGAACAGGGCAACTTCACGGGCCTTCTTCTCGTCGGCAACCACGGACAGCTCGTCACCGGCTTCCGGGGTACCGTCCAGGCCGAGGATTTCGACCGGGATCGACGGGCCGGCTTCCTTCACAGGCTTGCCGTTCTCGTCGAGCATGGCGCGCACGCGGCCATAGTTGGAACCGCACAGGACCATGTCGCCCTGACGCAGGGTACCGTCCTGAACCAGGATGGTAGCCACCGGGCCACGGCCCTTGTCCAGACGCGATTCGACAACCACGCCACGACCTGGAGCGGTCGGGGTAGCGGTCAGCTCGAGGATCTCGGCCTGCAGCAGGACAGCTTCGAGCAGTTCGTCGACGCCGGTACCCATCTTCGCCGAAACCTTGACGAACGGAGTGTCACCACCCCAGTCCTCGGAGGTCACGCCTTCGACGGCCAGCTCGTTGCGGATGCGATCGATATCGGCACCCGGCTTGTCGATCTTGTTCACCGCAACCACCAGCGGAACGCCAGCTGCCTTGGCATGCTGAACGGCTTCGCGGGTTTGCGGCATCACGCCGTCGTCCGCCGCCACCACCAGGATGACGATGTCGGTAGCCTTGGCACCACGGGCACGCATTGCGGTGAACGCAGCGTGGCCTGGGGTATCGAGGAAGGTGACCATGCCGCGGTCGGTTTCCACGTGGTAGGCACCGATGTGCTGGGTAATACCACCGGCTTCGCCAGCGGCAACCTTGGCACGACGGATGTAGTCGAGCAGCGAGGTCTTGCCGTGGTCAACGTGACCCATGACGGTAACGACCGGCGCACGCGATTCGACTTCACCTTCGAATTTCAGCGATTCGGCCAGGGAGTCTTCCAAGGCGGTATCGCTGACCAGGGTCACTTTGTGGCCCAGTTCTTCGGCGACCAGCTGAGCGGTTTCCTGGTCGAGCACCTGGTTGATGGTGACCGGGGTACCCAGCTTGAACATGAACTTGACCACTTCAGCGGCCTTGACCGACATCTGTTGGGCCAGTTCCGAGACGGTGATGGTCTCGCCGATGGTCACGTCACGGATGACTGGACCGGTCGGGTTCTGGAAGCCGTGCTGATTGCGCTTCTTCAGCTTGCTCTTGCCACCGCGGCCACGGCGTACGCCATCGCTCTCTTCATCGGTGGTGCGCGGTGCGGCACGAGGAGTCGGAGCCTTTTCCTTCTCCTTGACCTTGACCTTGATCGACACGCGCGGGGCCTCGCCACGACGCTCGCCACCACGACGGTCTTCGTCACGGGTGCGGCCTTCGTTGCGACGGGCTTCGTCCTTCTTGCGCTCGGCGGCACGGGCTGCGGCGTCTTCGGACGCCGGGGCATCGGCAACTACCGGGGCCGGGGCAGCGGCTGGCGCCGACTCTGGCTTGGCGGCAGGCGCAGGGGCTGCAGCAGCGGTATCGGCGGCCTGACGGCGAGCCTGCTCTTCGTTGCGCTGGCGAACTTCGGCCTCGACCTTCTCGCGAGCGGCATTTTCAGCCGCGCGGCGCTCATCCAGTTCACGCTTCTGCTCAGCCTGGATTTCTTCCGGGCTGCGCTGCACGAATACTTTCTTCTTGCGTACTTCTACGCTGATGCTCTTGCTACCGGCGACACGCAGGGTGCTGGTGGTTTTGCGCTGCAAGGTAATCTTGCGCGGTTCTTCCGCCTTGCTCTTGTGGCTGCTCTTCAAATGAGTCAGCAAGGTCTGCTTCTCATTGTCGGTCACTACCTGACCGGCGTCGGTGTGCGGCAGACCTGCCTCACGCATCTGCTGCAGCAGGCGCTCTACCGGTGCCTCGACCTCTTGGGCCAGTTCTTTCACCGTGACTTGCGTCATGCACTTCTCTCCTCAGGCCGCGCCTAATTACTCGAACCAGTGGGCTCGGGCGGCCATGATCAACTTGCCGGCACGCTCTTCGTCGATGCCGTCGATGTCGAGCAGATCGTCGATCGACTGCTCGGCCAGGTCTTCGCGGTTAACCACGCCGCGCACCGCCAGTTCCGCCGCCAGGTCCTTGTCCATGCCCTCGAGGGAGAGCAGGTCGTCAGCCGGATGGGCGTCTGCCAGTTTTTCTTCGGTAGCGATGGCCTTGGTCAACAAACGGTCCTTGGCTCGAGCGCGGAGCTCGTTGACGATATCTTCGTCAAAGCCATCGATGTTGAGCATTTCTTCCAACGGTACGTAGGCAATTTCTTCGAGGCTGGTGAAGCCTTCGTCGACCAGCACTTGGGCCAGCTCCTCGTCGACTTCCAGTTCATCGATGAAATTGCGCAGGATGTCACCGGTTTCGGCCTGCTGCTTGGCCTGGATGTCCTTCTCGGTCATCACGTTCAGGGTCCAGCCGGTCAGCTGACTGGCCAGGCGAACGTTCTGACCGCCACGACCAATGGCCTGGGCCAGGTTGTCCTCGGCAACGGCGATGTCCATGGCATGGGCATCTTCATCAACGATGATCGCCGCGACTTCAGCCGGCGACATGGCGTTGATGACAAACTGCGCCGGGTTATCGTCCCACAGGACGATATCCACACGCTCACCACCCAGCTCCCCGGATACGGCCTGGACGCGCGAACCACGCATGCCGATGCAGGCGCCTTGCGGGTCGATGCGCTTGTCCTTGGAGCGGACGGCGATCTTGGCTCGCGAACCCGGATCACGGGAGGCAGCCATGACTTCGATGAGGCCTTCGGCAATTTCCGGCACTTCGATGCGGAAAAGCTCGATCAGCATCTGTGGCGCGGTGCGCGACAGGATCAGCTGAGGGCCACGGTTCTCGGTGCGAATTTCCTTGAGCAGCGCACGCAGGCGCACGCCAACACGGAAGGTCTCACGCGGAATGATGTCTTCGCGGGCCAGCAGGGCCTCTGCGTTGTTGCCCAGGTCAACGATGACGTTGTCGCGGGTAACCTTTTTGACGGTACCGGAGATGATCTCGCCAACGCGCTCGCGGTAGGCATCGACCACCTGGGCACGCTCGGCCTCGCGGACCTTCTGCACGATGACCTGCTTGGCGGTCTGGGCGGCAATACGACCGAACTCGATGGACTCGATCTTCTCTTCGATCACGTCACCGACCTTGGCTTCAGGGTGGGTTTCGTGAATCTTGCTCAACCAGGTCTCGATCGCCGGATCATCAAGATCGGCTTCGTCGACCACGGTCCAGCGACGGAAGGTCTCGTAGCTACCGGTGTGGCGGTTGATTTCCACACGCAGGTCGACTTCGTCTTCAAAACGTTTTTTGGTTGCAGTGGCCAGTGCCACTTCCAGCGCTTCGAAAATGACGCCGGGCGGTACACCTTTTTCGTTGGATACCGATTCAACAACCAGCAGTACTTCTTTGCTCATCGTACGCCTCGCCTTGCGCAAGCCATTGGGCCCGGATAGTCCGCCGGGCCCGGCACGTCTCAGTCAAAACTGGGAATAATATTGGCCTTGTCGATCGAGTCGATCGGCAACAGGAACTCTTGATTGTCCACCTGGACCACCACGTCCTGCTCCTCCACACCGCGGAGAAGGCCCTGGAAGTTACGACGACCCTCGAAGGGTGAGCGCAGCTTGATCTTCACTTGTTCGCCGGCATGCGAGGCAAACTGTTCCAGAGTGAACAGTGGGCGATCCATGCCTGGAGAAGACACCTCGAGGGTGTATTCACTGCTGATCGGATCTTCCACATCGAGAATTGCGCTGGCCTGACGGCTGACCGCTTCGCAGTCGTCCACCAGAATGCCGCCTTCCTTGTCGATGTAGATGCGCAGTACCGAATGCTTACCCTGGGAAACGTATTCGATCCCCCAGCATTGATAGCCCAGACCCTCGACAACCGGGGCCAACAAGGCCTGCAACTGTTCTAGCTTGCTCGACACCTGAACCCCCTCGTGCATGCTGTGCAAATAAAAAATGGGCGAAGCGCCCATCCCTGAAAGCGCCGTTGGACAACGACGCCGAAAACTGTTCGGTTAGCAAAAAGCCCCTGAAAAGGGGCTCCGCTGAAGCTGGTTGCGGGGGCTGGATTTGAACCAACG
Source organism: Pseudomonas asiatica (assembly GCF_040214835.1). Classification (NCBI taxonomy): domain Bacteria; kingdom Pseudomonadati; phylum Pseudomonadota; class Gammaproteobacteria; order Pseudomonadales; family Pseudomonadaceae; genus Pseudomonas; species Pseudomonas asiatica. The sequence goes on from NZ_CP157874.1 coordinate 5,081,108, forward strand.
ACCTTCGGGTTATGAGCCCGACGAGCTACCAAGCTGCTCCACCCCGCGACAAAGCTGGGGCGAAAGTATAAGACCGAACCCTCCTGAGGGTCAAATCCGAACCTTCACCTGCAAGAAAGCCCGCTAAAGCGGGCTCTCAAGCTTTAATTGGTACCGAGAAGGGGACTCGAACCCCTACACCCTATGGGCACAACCACCTCAAGGTTGCGTGTCTACCAATTCCACCACCTCGGCAATACTACTACTTGAAACCCGTTACTTCTGCTCTTGTGCTGGAGGAGGTACATCACCCGTATTAGGAGTGGTTTCGCTCTTCTGCTGCTGGAGCACCGGTACATCATCATTAACTGCCGGTTTCTGCGGCTCTTTCACTTCTAGCACTGCTGGATCTGGAAGACCTGCTTGGCTAAGCTGGTGAGCTTGTTGCTTCGCGAAGTATCCTAACCCAAGTGCTGTCAAAAAGAAAGTGGCAGCGAGTATAGCAGTTAATTTACTCAGGAACGTTGCAGAGCCCTGGCTCCCGAACACGGTATTTGAAGCACCCGCGCCGAAAGATGCACCTGCTTCCGCACCTTTACCCTGTTGCAACAGAACCAGCACTACAAGCGACAGCGCTGCCAACAGATGAAAAACAACGATGACTGTTTCCAGCATTTGTTCAGTTTCCTGCGGCGCGACAAATTGCACCGAATTCGTCTGCGTTCAGGGAAGCTCCACCAATGAGCCCCCCATCGATATCCGGCATGCCGAACAGTTCGGCCGCATTGGCCGCCTTCACGCTGCCGCCGTAGAGCAACTGCACCTTCGCAGCCACTTCAGCATCTTCTGCCGCCAGCTGGCCGCGGATGGCTGCATGCACATCCTGGGCCTGCTGTGGCGTGGCCGTAAGGCCAGTGCCAATGGCCCATACAGGCTCATAGGCAATTACTGCATTGGCAAAAGCCTTAACACCGAATGCCTCGATGATACTGCTTAGTTGACGCCCGACAACTTCGAGCGTTTTGCCGGCCTCGCGCTCTTCAAGGGTTTCCCCGATGCAAAGCACTGGCTTCAAACCTTTGGCTTGGGCCGCTGCAAACTTGCGATTGAGCACTTCGTCGGTTTCACCAATGATCTGGCGACGCTCCGAATGACCAATCAACACCAACTTGCAGCCTGCTTCAACCAGCTGTTCCGGAGCAACTTCTCCGGTCAGCGCACCCTGTTCGGGTTGTACTGCAGAATTCTGTGCGCCGACAGTAATTTCCTTGCCTGCCAGGCCATCGATCACTTGATTGATGAACAAGGCCGGTGGAAACACCGCGACTTCCACTCCGCTCGGCAAGGCCAGATTTCTCAAGCCTTCGGTCAGCTCAGCGACGCTAGCGCGGGTACCGTGCATCTTCCAGTTACCAGCTACCATAGGGCGACGCATGCTTTACCTCGTCGGTCAAAGTGGGCGCAGATAGTACCCAACCCTATCTGCGCTGGCAAGCGCCTTCAGACACAAACTTCGCCGACCAGTTTGGCCAACGCTTCTGCGTGCGCACGCACCTGGCTTTCGTCCTCGCCCTCGACCATCACCCGCACCAACGGCTCGGTACCGGATTTGCGCAGCAGCACGCGGCCGCGGCCGGCCAAGGCCTCGGTCACCTTGGCACTGGCTTCCTTGACCGCCGGGTGCTCCAGCGGGTCGACCTTGCTGGCGCCATAGCGCACGTTGATCAGCACCTGCGGGCACTTGCGCAGGGCCTGACGAGCCTGGGCGAGGGTTTCGCCACGGCGCTTGAGCGCCATCAGCACCTGCAGCGCAGCGATTATCGCGTCACCAGTGGTGGTGTGATTGCAGCACACGACGTGACCGGAGTTTTCACCACCGACCAGCCACTCACGCTCCAGCAGCTCGGCCATGACATAACGGTCACCGACCTTGGCCCGCACGAACGGGATATCCAGCTCCTTCAGCGCAAGCTCCAGGCCCAGGTTGCTCATCAGCGTGCCCACTACCCCGCCCTGCAGCTTGCCCCGCTCCTGCATGTCGCGGGCGATGATGAACAGCAGTTCGTCACCATCGACGATGGCGCCGGTGTGGTCGACCATCAGCACTCGGTCGCCATCACCGTCGAAGGCGATGCCCAGGTCGGCATGACCGACCAGCACGGCAGCCTGCAGCGATTCGATGTGAGTCGAGCCACAGCCTTCGTTGATGTTCAGGCCGTCGGGCTGGGCATGCAGCACGGTCACGTCGGCACCCAGCTCGCGGAACACGCTTGGCGCGACCTTGTAGGTGGCGCCATGGGCGCAATCGACCACCAGCTTGAGGCCGTCGAAGCTGGTGCTGCTCGGCACGCTGCTCTTGCAGAACTCGATGTAGCGGCCGGCGGCATCGTTGATGCGCGAAACCTTGCCCAGCTTGCCCGACTCGACAACGGTCATCGGCTGGTCGAGCAATTCCTCGATCATCAGCTCGACTTCGTCCGGCAGCTTGGTCCCCTGGCCCGAGAAGAACTTGATGCCGTTGTCATCGTGCGGGTTGTGCGAGGCGCTGATGACGATGCCGGCTTCGGCGTGGAAGGTACGCGTCAGGTAGGCGATGGCCGGCGTAGGCATCGGCCCGAGCAGCATCACGTCGGCACCTGCCGCGGACAGGCCGGCTTCGAGTGCGGACTCGAACATGTAGCCGGAAATACGCGTGTCCTTGCCAACCAGCACCCGGCAGTGGCCTTGCTTGCGGAAGGCCATGCCGGCCGCCCAACCAAGCTTCAGCATGAAGTCAGGCGTGATCGGGTATTCGCCGACGCGGCCACGAATGCCGTCGGTACCAAAGTATTTTCTGCTCATAGGGACTCCAATGTTCTTATTCGGCGTTTTGCACCGCAGCGATCATGCGCACCACATCAACGGTTTCGGCCACGTCATGGACACGAAGGATGCTCGCCCCCTTGGTCATGGCCAACGCCGCCAGCGCGAGGCTGCCGTACAACCGCTCGCCGACCGGACGTTCCAGCGTCAGGCCGATCATGCTCTTGCGTGAAACACCCACCAGCAGCGGGCGCCCAAGGCGATAGAGCGCTTCCATATGCTTGAACAGGCTCAGGTTGTGCGCCAGTGTCTTGGCGAAACCGAAGCCCGGATCAAGGATGATTCTGTTTGCGTCGATGCCCGCCGCAGCGCAGGCGGCCATTCGCTGCTCAAGGTAACGCGTAACGTCGGCAGTCACATCTTCGTAATGTGGGTCGTCCTGCATGTTACCCGGCTCGCCGCGCATGTGCATGAGGCATACCGGCAGGCCGGTATCCGCGGCAGCGTCCAGGGCGCCATCGCGCTCCAGGGCTCGCACGTCGTTGATCAGCCCGGCACCGAGGCGCGCCGATTCACGCATGACCGCCGGGGTGGAGGTATCGACCGAGATGACCACATCGAGGCGGCTGTTGATCGCCTCGACCATGGGAGCTACCCGCTCCAGCTCCTCGGTCACCGATACCGCGCGCGCGCCCGGACGCGTGGACTCGCCGCCGATGTCGATCAGCGTGGCGCCTGCGGCAACCATCGCTTCGGCATGACGCAACGCCTCGTCGCGCTGGTTGAAGCGCCCGCCATCGGAGAAGGAATCAGGGGTGATATTGAGAATACCCATGACATGGGTACGCGACAAATCAAGAACCCGGTTGCCGCAAGGCAACCGGGTCGGGTACTGCGCTGAGCTCATAGATGCCCTTAGTGTTGAGCCGCTGGACCGCCGATCGGCGATTCCGGGCGATCACCTTGGGCTGCAGGCTTGCCCGAAGCCGAGTCATCATCCCAGTCGCGCGGTTCGCGGGGGGTACGGCCGGCCATGATATCGTCAATCTGCTCGGCGTCGATGGTCTCGTACTTCATCAGCGCTTCGGCCATGGCATCGAGCTTGTCACGGTTGTCGGTGAGCAACTGCTTGGCCGTGGCGTAGCACTGGTCGATGATACTGCGCACTTCCGAGTCGATCAGCTTGGCGGTTTCGCCGGAAACGCTGGCGTGCTGGCTGGCAGCACTGCGACCCAGGAACACCTCGCCTTCTTCCTCGGCGTACATCAGCGGGCCGAGTTTTTCGGAAAGGCCCCACTTGGTCACCATGTTTCGGGCGATCTGGCTGGCACGCATGATGTCGTTGGACGCGCCGGTAGTGACACCGTCGAAGCCCAGGGTCATTTCTTCGGCAATACGGCCGCCGTACAGCGAGCAGATCTGGCTGATCAGTGCGCGCTTGGACAGGCTGTAGCGGTCTTCTTCCGGCAGGAACATGGTCACGCCCAGGGCACGACCGCGCGGAATGATCGAAACCTTGTAGACCGGATCGTGCTCAGGCACCAGGCGACCGACAATGGCGTGGCCAGCCTCATGGTAAGCGGTGTTCTGCTTTTCTTTCTCGGACATGACCATGGTCTTGCGCTCGGCGCCCATCATGATCTTGTCCTTGGCCAGCTCGAACTCTTTCATTTCGACTAGGCGCTTGTTGGCGCGCGCGGCAAACAGCGAGGCCTCGTTGACCAGGTTGGCCAGGTCCGCACCGGAGAAGCCAGGGGTACCACGGGCAATGACCGCCGGGTTGACGTTCTCGCCGACCGGCACCTTGCGCATGTGCACCTTGAGGATCTGCTCACGACCACGAATATCCGGCAGGCCAACCACCACCTGGCGGTCGAAGCGGCCGGGGCGCAACAGAGCCGGGTCGAGCACGTCCGGACGGTTGGTAGCGGCGATGACGATGATGCCATCGTTCATTTCGAAGCCGTCCATCTCCACCAGCAACTGGTTGAGGGTTTGCTCACGCTCGTCGTGACCGCCACCCATGCCGGCGCCACGGTGGCGACCAACGGCGTCGATCTCGTCGATGAAGATGATGCACGGGGCGTGCTTCTTGGCCTGCTCGAACATGTCGCGCACACGGCTGGCACCGACACCGACGAACATTTCCACGAAGTCCGAACCGGAAATGGTGAAGAACGGCACCTTCGCCTCGCCGGCGATGGCCTTGGCAAGCAACGTCTTACCGGTACCGGGCGGGCCGACCATCAGCACGCCACGCGGGATACGGCCGCCCAGGCGCTGGAACTTGCCCGGGTCGCGCAGGAACTCGACCAGCTCGCCGACCTCTTCCTTGGCTTCGTCGCAACCTGCAACGTCGGCCAGAGTGGTCTTGACCTGGTCTTCGGACAGCAGGCGCGCCTTGCTCTTGCCGAAGCTCATCGGCCCGCCCTTGCCGCCCGCGCCGCCCTGCATCTGGCGCATGAAGAACATGAACACGGCGATGATCACCAGGATCGGGAAGCTCGCCACCAGCAGCTGGGTCCAGATGCTCTGCTGCTCAGGCTGCTTGCCTTCGACGATGACGTGGTTGTCTACCAGGTCGCCGATCAGGCCGTTGTCGGTAATGGCCGGGCGAACGGTCTTGAAATTGTCGCCGTCGGCGCGCTTGCCGGTAATGATGTAGCCGTCGACGGTCACACGCTCGACCTTGCCATCCTTGACCTGCTGGATGAAGTCGGAATAGTTGAGGGTCTGCGGCTCGTTAGGGCTGGAGAAGTTGTTCATCACTGTCACCAGGACAGCTGCGATGATCAACCACAGGATCAGATTCTTTGCCATGTCGTTCAATTCGCTACCCTCTGAGGTCGGCGCACGACGCAGCCGTTCCTCGCATGATATTCATCGCCCTAACTTACTACATTACCTACGCAGCCGCAGGCACCGTCTGTAACCCTTTGTGAAAGCTAGACTACACGAAGTTCGGACGATCCTGACGCAGCGGCCGATTGGAAATAACTATCGGCCACCACGCTTAACGCCTTTCATGCCCCTTTGAAACCCCTGCCCAGCAGGTACTGCTCGCGGGAACGGTCACGCGACGACGACGGCTTGCGCATCTGTACCTTGTCGAACTTGCTGCGCACGTCTTTGAGGTACACGTCAAAACCTTCGCCCTGGAAAATCTTGATCAGGAAATCGCCGCCGGGCTTCAGCACGCGGGTTGCCAGATCGAGGGCCAGCTCGCAGAGGAACATGGCACGCGGCATGTCCACCGCAGGCGTACCACTCATATTGGGGGCCATGTCGGAAATCACAAGGTCCACGTGCGAATCGCCGACGGCCTCGAGAATGCGCTGCAGCACTTCATCGTGGGTGAAATCGCCCTGGATGAAGGTCACATCAGGGATCGAGTCCATCTCCAGGATGTCGGACGCGATCAGGCGGCCCTGGCCACCAATCAGACGACTGGTCACCTGCGACCAGCCACCAGGAGCCGCGCCGAGGTCGATCACGCTCATGCCTGGGCGGATCAGCCGGTCCTTTTCCTGGATCTCCAGCAATTTGTAGCTCGCACGCGAGCGGTAGCCATCCTTTTGTGCCTGTTTCACAAAAGGATCGTTGAAATGCTCTCGCAGCCAGTTTGCGCTGCTTTTGGAACGTTGTACCACGGGGCACCTCGATGATATGCGTCGTGATTGACTGGGCGGAGCCGGTGGCCCTCGGGTAAAATGCCGGTCAATTTTACAGAATCAGACGGAAAGGGTCAGATTATGCCGCTCAATAACGAGCAGAAGAAGCAATACAAGTCCATTGGTCATGACCTGAAGCCGGTCCTGATCGTTGCTGGCAACGGTTTGAATGAAGGCGTCATCGCCGAACTGGAGCGCGCCCTGGTCGACCATGAGCTGATCAAGGTCGAAATTCGCTCGGAAGACCGCGAAGAGCGGGCCGAGACCATTGCCGAACTGTGCAAGGCCGGCCGTGCCGAGCTGGTGCAGACCATTGGCAAGAAAGCCCTGATCTACCGCAAGAACCCACAGCCGAACAAGCAGCTGTCCAATATCCACCGTTACAAGTAACGGCACGGGGGGCTGCTGCGCAGCCCATCGCGACACAAGGCCGCTCCCACAGGGATTGCACCGACCTGCGGCACAACGCAATCCCTGTGGGAGCGGCCTTGTGTCGCGAAAGGGCCGCAAAGCGGCCCCAGCGATCTCGAGCCGTTTAGCGGCGCACCTTGACCGGAACCGGCTGGGCCACCAGCACGATGCCGGAAAAGCCAAGCACCAGGAAACAGAGCAGCTGCCAGCGCTCGCCAACGGAAATACCGTAGCGCAAGGTGTAATACCCCACGCAGGCACCGAAGCCGAGCAACAGCATCTGGCCACGGAACTGCTGCCACCAGGCCGACAGGCCGTCCACCCTTGCCAGCACCGCCAGCTGGGTCAACAAGCCAAGCAGCGCCACACCGATCAACCAGCGGTCGATCTGCCCGGCGATATCCTGCACCAGCAGCGGCGCCAGGCCACTGACCTTGAGCGCGGGCACCAGGCCCACGTGAAACACCCACAAGCCACCGACCCAGAAAACCTGGGCCAGCTGCCAGAGGATCCCCTCGAGGGATGGCGCCCGCAGGCGCCGGTCAGATGTGCTTGACTTCGACAATCTCGTACTCGACCGTCCCGCTAGGCGTCTTGACGACGACAGTATCACCTTCTTCCTTGCCGATGATGGCACGGGCAATCGGCGCACCGCTCGAGAGCTTGCCCTGCTTCACGTCAGCTTCATCCTCGCCGACGATCTGGTAGGACACCTCTTCATCGGTTTCGGTGTTGGCCAGTACCACGGTGGTACCGAAAATCACCTTGCCGGTGTGAGGGATGGTGGTCACGTCGATCACCACCGAGTTCTGCAGGCGGCCTTCGATATCGCGGATACGCGCCTCGACCATGCCCTGCTCTTCACGGGCGGCATGGTATTCGGCGTTTTCCTTGAGGTCGCCCAGTTCACGTGCTTCGCCGATGGCCTGGCTCAGGCGCGGGCGCTCGGTCTTGCTCAGGAACAGGTGCTCCTCTTCCAGGGCGCGAGCACCCTGGACGGTCATCGGGTACTTGGTAATGCTCATGCTTTCAGTCCTGCATGCAGATCCTGCAGGCGACGAACGGTCTTTTCCGGACCGAATTTCAGCGCCTCGCAGATGGCTTCACCGGCCGCAATGGTAGTGGTGCAGTAAATCTTGTGCTGCAGCGCATTGCGACGAATCGAGTAGGAATCGGCGATCGACTGGCGGCCTTCGGTGGTGTTGATGATCAGCGACACTTCGTCGTTCTTGATCATGTCGACCACGTGCGGACGACCTTCGGTCACCTTGTTCACACGGCGCACTTTCAGGCCAGCCGCTTCGATAACCTTGGCAGTGCCGGCAGTTGCAACCACTTCGAAGCCCAGGGCGATCAGGTCGCGGGCAACGCCAGCCACTTGCGGCTTGTCGTCGTCACGCACGCTGATGAAGGCGGTACCGCCAGTCGGCAGCACTTCGCTGGCCCCCATCTGGGCCTTGGCGAAGGCTTCACCGAAGCTGTCACCGACACCCATGACTTCACCGGTCGATTTCATCTCAGGGCCGAGGATCGGGTCAACCCCCGGGAACTTGGCGAACGGGAAGACGGCTTCCTTGACGCTGTAGAAGTTCGGGATGATTTCCTGGGTGAAGCCCAGCTCTTTGAGGGTTTTGCCGGCCATGACGCGGGCTGCGATCATCGCCAGGGAGGTGCCGATGCACTTGGAGACGAACGGCACGGTACGCGAAGCACGCGGGTTGACTTCGATCACGTAGATCTTGTCGCCCTGCAGGGCCAGCTGCACGTTCATCAGGCCGACCACGCCCAGCTCCAGGGCCATTTTCTTGACCTGTACGCGGACTTCGTCCTGCACTTCCTTGCTCAGCGAGTAAGGTGGCAGCGAGCACGCCGAGTCACCGGAGTGAACGCCGGCCTGCTCGATGTGCTGCATGATCGCGCCGATCACCACGTCGGTGCCGTCGCACACCGCATCCACATCCATCTCGATGGCGCAGTTGAGGAAGTGGTCGAGCAGTACCGGGCTGTCGTTGGACACCTGTACGGCTTCACGCAGGTAGCGCTTGAGCTCGTCCAGTTCGTAGACGATTTCCATGGCACGGCCGCCCAGCACGTAGGACGGGCGCACTACCAGCGGGTAGCCGATGCCGCCAGCGGCGCTGATGGCTTCTTCTTCGCTGCGCACGGTGGCGTTTGGCGGCTGCAGCAGGTTCAGGCGCTGAACCATCTGCTGGAAGCGCTCGCGGTCTTCGGCGCGGTCGATGGCATCCGGGCTGGTACCGATGATCGGTACGCCGGCTTCTTCCAGGGCGCGGGCCAGTTTCAGCGGGGTCTGGCCGCCGTAGTGGACGATCACACCTTTCGGCTTCTCGACGCGGCACACTTCCAGCACGTCCTCCAGGGTCAGCGGCTCGAAGTACAGACGGTCGGAGGTGTCGTAGTCGGTGGAGACGGTTTCCGGGTTGCAGTTGACCATGATGGTCTCGTAACCGTCTTCACGCAGCGCCAGTGCGGCGTGTACGCAGCAGTAGTCGAACTCGATACCCTGGCCGATACGGTTAGGGCCGCCACCCAGGATCATGATCTTGTCGCGGGTCGACGGGTTGGCCTCGCACTCTTCCTCGTAGGTGGAGTACAGGTAGGCGGTGTCGGTGGCGAACTCGGCAGCGCAGGTGTCGACGCGCTTGTACACCGGGAACACTTCCAGCTTGTGGCGGTGACGGCGCAGGTTCTTGTCGGTGATACCCAGCAGCTTGGCCAGGCGCTGGTCGGAGAAGCCCTTGCGCTTGAGGCGCAGCATGTAGTCCTTGTCGATCGACGACAGGGCCAGGGTCTTGACCTTCTCTTCTTCCTTGATCAGGTCTTCCATCTGCACCAGGAACCACATATCGATGCCGGTCAGGTCGAAGATCTGCTCGCAGGTCATGCCGGCACGCATGGCGTCGGCCACGTACCAGATACGCTCGGCGCCCGGTACGGTCAGCTCGCGCTTGAGGATGCTGCTGGCTTCAGGGTTGGCCAGGTCGACTTTCGGGTCGAGGCCGCAGGCGCCGACTTCCAGGCCGCGCAGGGCTTTCTGCAGGGACTCCTGGAAGGTACGGCCGATGGCCATGACTTCACCCACGGACTTCATCTGGGTGGTCAGGCGGGCGTCGGCTTTCGGGAATTTCTCGAAGGCGAAACGCGGCAGCTTGGTGACGACATAGTCGATCGACGGTTCGAAGGACGCCGGGGTGCGGCCGCCGGTGATGTCGTTCTGCAGTTCGTCGAGGGTGTAGCCAACAGCCAGCTTGGCAGCGATCTTGGCGATCGGGAAGCCGGTGGCCTTGGAGGCCAGCGCCGAGGAACGCGAAACGCGCGGGTTCATCTCGATCACGACCATGCGGCCAGTGTTCGGGCAGATACCGAACTGCACGTTGGAACCGCCGGTTTCCACACCGATTTCACGCAGCACCGCCAGCGAGGCGTTGCGCATGATCTGGTATTCCTTGTCGGTCAGGGTCTGTGCCGGGGCAACGGTGATCGAGTCACCGGTGTGCACGCCCATCGGGTCGAAGTTCTCGATCGAGCAGACGATGATGCAGTTGTCCTTCTTGTCGCGGACCACCTCCATCTCGTATTCCTTCCAACCGATCAGCGATTCGTCGATCAGCAGTTCCTTGGTCGGCGACAGGTCCAGGCCACGGGCGCAGATTTCTTCGAATTCTTCACGGTTGTAGGCGATACCACCACCGGTGCCGCCCATGGTGAACGACGGACGGATGATGCACGGGAAGCCCAGGCGCTCGAGGACGGCGTTGGCTTCTTCCATGCTGTGGGCGATACCGGAGCGCGGGCACTCCAGGCCGATGTCCTTCATCGCCTTGTCGAAGCGCGAGCGGTCTTCGGCCTTGTCGATGGTGTCGGCGTTGGCACCGATCATTTCCACGCCGAACTTTTCCAGAACGCCGTGGCGCTCCAGGTCCAGGGCGCAGTTCAGTGCAGTCTGGCCACCCATGGTCGGCAGCAGTGCGTCCGGGCGCTCTTTCTCGATGATCTTGGCCACCGACTGCCACTTGATCGGCTCGATGTAGGTGGCGTCGGCCATGGCCGGGTCGGTCATGATGGTGGCCGGGTTGGAGTTCACCAGGATGACGCGGAAACCTTCCTCGCGCAGGGCCTTACAAGCCTGGGCGCCGGAGTAGTCGAATTCGCAGGCCTGGCCGATCACGATCGGGCCAGCGCCGAGAATCAGGATGCTTTTGATGTCTGTACGTTTTGGCATGGTTGTCACTCAAATCCGGGGTCAGTCGGCAAGCCGCTTTGAACAATCTGGGTCAGGCGCTTCCGGGCGCGGCGCAAGCCGGCCCGGGGCCTTGAAGCAGGATGCTCAGCGGCGCTTGGCCATGGCATCGATGAAACGATCGAACAGTGGCGCGACGTCGGTCGGGCCTGGGCTCGCTTCAGGGTGGCCCTGGAAGCTGAACGCGCTCTTGTCGGTACGCTCGATACCCTGCAGGGTGCCGTCGAACAGCGACTTGTGGATGGCGCGGACGTTGCCCGGCAGGGTGGCCTCGTCAACGGCAAAGCCGTGGTTCTGGCTGGTGATCATGACCACACCGGTGTCCAGGTCCTGGACCGGGTGGTTGGCACCGTGGTGGCCGTGGCCCATTTTCACGGTCTTGGCGCCAGAAGCCAGGGCCAGCAGCTGGTGGCCCAGGCAGATGCCGAATACCGGAATCTCGGTCTCGAGGATGTCCTTGATCGCCTGGATGGCGTAGTCGCACGGCTCGGGGTCGCCAGGGCCGTTGGACAGGAACACGCCGTCCGGGTTGAGTGCCAGCACTTCGCTGGCCGGGGTCTGGGCCGGCACCACGGTCACGCGGCAGCCACGGGCAACCAGCATGCGCAGGATGTTCAACTTGACGCCGTAGTCGAAGGCGACCACGTGGTATGGCAGGTCAGCGGCTTCGATGGTCGGGTGGCTGTCGGTCTTCAGTTCCCACACGCTGGAGCGCCACTCGTAGCGTTCCTTGGTGGAAACGACCTTGGCCAGGTCCATGCCCTTCAGGCCCGGGAAGGCGCGGGCAGCGGCGATGGCGGCTTCTTCGCTGATGTTGTCACCGGCGAGGATGCAACCGTTCTGAGCGCCCTTTTCACGCAGGATTCGGGTCAGGCGACGGGTGTCGATGCCGGCGATGGCGACGACGTTGTTGGCCTTGAGGTACTCAGGCAGCGACTGGGTGTTACGCCAGTTGCTGGCCAGCAGCGGCAGGTCACGAATGACCAGGCCAGCGGACCAGACGCGGTTCGACTCGGCGTCTTCCGGGGTAGTACCGGTGTTGCCGATGTGCGGGTAGGTCAGGGTAACGATTTGCTGCGCGTAGGAAGGGTCTGTAAGGATTTCCTGGTAGCCGGTCATAGCGGTGTTGAATACCACCTCACCAACGGTCTGACCGTCGGCACCGATAGCTTCACCGCGGAAAATACTGCCGTCGGCAAGGGCGAGTATGGCTGGCTTTGTCAAGAAGACCTCCCGTAAATCAAGCATGAAAGGGCGATCGCAGGTTGCAAAAAAGCGGAGTGACGTATGGACACGTCACCCCGCTTTCATGTGCTGAATTCAATTCGCTGCGCGCTTTTAGTGGACACACTAAAGCTGTAGCTTACAGAAAAGTGCCTTTTCGGTCTACCGCGGATGTGTCTCTAAAACACATCAATGCGACAGGCTGACATCGGCGCCGGCTTCTTCGCGGGCAAGCCCGCGAAGAAGCCAACCCCACTCCAACTGCTTAACGCAGCTCGAGCACATCCTGCATGTCATACAGGCCAGGCACACGCCCGTCCAGCCACAGCGCCGCACGCACGGCGCCCTTGGCGAAGGTCATGCGGCTGGAAGCCTTGTGGGTAATCTCGACGCGCTCGCCTTCAGCGGCGAACAGCACGGTATGGTCACCCACCACATCACCGGCACGCACGGTGGCGAAGCCGATGGTCTTACGCTCACGTGCACCGGTCTGCCCTTCACGGCCATACACGGCCACTTCCTGCAGGTTGCGACCCAGCGCCTGGGCAACCACTTCACCCATGCGCAGCGCGGTGCCCGACGGCGCATCGACCTTGTGCCGGTGGTGCGCTTCGAGGATTTCGATATCCACATCGTCACCCAGCACGCGCGCCGCGGTATCCAGCAGCTTCAGGCACAGGTTGACGCCGACACTGAAGTTGGCAGCGAAGACGATAGGGATTTCCTTGCCGGCTTCGGCCAGCTGCTGCTTCTCTTCAGGAGTGAAGCCAGTGGTGCCGATGACCATGGCCTTGCCCGCCTTGCGGCAGAACGCCAGGTTCTTCAGGGTTACCGAAGGGTGGGTGAAGTCGATCAGCACGTCGAACTCATCGACCACCTTGCTCAGGTCGTCGGAAATCGGCACACCAATACGGCCCAGGGCCGCCAGCTCACCAGCATCAGCCCCTACCAGCGAGCTGTCCGGGCGGTCGATCGCCGCCGTCAGGCCCGCCTGGGGAGCCTGCTGCTGCACGGCTTCGACGAGGGTCTTGCCCATCCGCCCTGCCGCGCCCATCACTGCAATACGTCGCATAGCCATTTCCTTGTCAGAGATCGCCGAAGAAGCGCTTCACGCCATCGAACCAGCCACTGGCCTTGGGCGAGTGGGAGCTATCGCCTTCCAGCGAATCACGCAGCTCTTCGAGCAACTCGCGCTGGCGGCGGCTGAGGTTGACCGGGGTTTCCACCGCCACGCGGCACAGCAGGTCACCCGCACCACCACCACGCACCGGGGCAACACCCTTGCCGCGCAGACGGAACTGCTTGCCGGTCTGGGTACCTTCCGGGATCTTCAGCTTCACCCGACCATCGAGGGTCGGCACTTCCAGCTCGCCACCCAGGGCGGCATCGGTGTAGCTGATCGGTACTTCGCAGTACAGGTGCTTGCCATCACGCTGGAAGATCTCGTGCTCACGCACGTTGATCACCACATACAGGTCGCCAGTCGGGCCACCATGGGTACCAGCCTCGCCCTCGCCCGACAGGCGGATGCGGTCGCCGGTATCGACACCTGCCGGCACCTTGACCGACAGCGTCTTGTATTCCTCGACACGGCCTTCGCCGTGGCACGAGGTGCAGGGGTCGGTAATGATCTTGCCCTGGCCATGGCAGCGCGGGCAGGTCTGCTGTACCGAGAAGAAGCCCTGTTGCATGCGCACCTGGCCGATACCGCCACAAGTCGGGCAGGTGGACGGGGTCGAGCCCTTCTTGGCACCGGAGCCGTCGCAAGGCTGGCAGTTGACCAGGGTGGGCACGCGGATGCTGACCGTGGTGCCACGCACCGCCTCTTCCAGGTTCAGTTCCAGGGTGTAGCGCAGGTCGCTGCCGCGCTGGGCGCCGCCACGCGAGCCGCCGCGGCCGCCACCGAAGAAGTCGCTGAACACATCGCCGAAGATGTCGGAGAAGTTGGCACCGCCGAAACCGGCGCCACCGCCACCCATGCTCGGGTCTACACCCGCATGGCCGTATTGGTCGAAGGCCGCACGCTTGCTGGCGTCAGACAGCACTTCGTAGGCCTCGTTGGCCTCCTTGAACTTGTCTTCCGACTCTTTGTCGCCCGGGTTGCGGTCAGGGTGGTACTTCATCGCCAGGCGGCGGTAAGCCTTCTTGAGGTCAGCTTCGCTGGCGCCGCGCTCGACACCCAGTACCTCATAATAATCACGCTTGGACATAGGTCATTTGCACCTTGTTGGGCGTCTGGCATCTGCGCCGCGCCATCAGCACCTGCCTTTTGCCCACCAGGGCCACTGACAGATGCTGTAAAAATTCTCGAATTCCAGATACGCCAACGCGGGAGCAAGCCCCCGCGCGGCGACATCCTACCAGCTCACCGCCAAACGGCGGTGAACCGGCCGACAACATGCAGGGATTACTGCTTGTTGTTGTCTTTCACTTCTTCGAACTCAGCGTCAACCACGTCATCGTGCTTGGCTTCCGGCTCGGCCTGCTGTGCGCCGCCCTGTGGCTGTTCGGCCGACTGCTCGGCGTACATCTTCTGGGCAACCGGTGCCGATACCTTGGACAGCTCTTCGACCTTGGCGTCGATGGCAGCCTTGTCGTCGCCTTTGACAGCGGCTTCCAGGGCAACAACGGCAGCCTCGATGGCGGTTTTCTCTTCAGCGGTAACCTTGTCACCAGCGTCAGCGACCATCTTGCGGGTCGAGTGAACCAGCGCATCACCCTGGTTACGGGCAGCGGCCAGCTCTTCGAACTTGCGGTCTTCCTCGGCGTTGGCCTCGGCGTCACGCACCATGCGCTCGATCTCTTCGTCCGACAGGCCGGAGTTGGCCTTGATCACGATCGACTGCGACTTGCCGGTGGCCTTGTCCTTGGCGCTGACGTGCAGGATGCCGTTGGCGTCGATGTCGAAGGTTACTTCGATCTGCGGCACGCCACGCGGAGCCGGCGGAATGTCAGCCAGGTCGAACTTGCCCAGCGACTTGTTCTGTGCAGCCTGCTTGCGCTCACCCTGCAGCACGTGAATGGTCACGGCACCCTGGTTGTCATCGGCAGTCGAGAACACCTGCGACTTCTTGGTCGGGATGGTGGTGTTCTTCTCGATCAGCGAAGTCATCACGCCACCCATGGTTTCGATACCCAGGGTCAGCGGGCTGACGTCCAGCAGCAGTACGTCTTTCACGTCACCGGCCAGCACGGCGCCCTGGATGGCAGCACCCATGGCCACGGCTTCGTCCGGGTTGACGTCCTTGCGCGCTTCCTTGCCGAAGAAGTCGGCAACGGCTTTCTGCACCAGCGGCATGCGGGTCTGACCGCCGACCAGGATCACGTCGTCGATCTTGCTGGCATCGATGCCAGCGTCTTTCAGAGCGATGCGGCAAGGCTCGATGGTACGGGCAACCAGGTCTTCGACCAGAGATTCCAGCTTGGCGCGGGAAATCTTCACGTTCAGGTGCTTCGGACCGGTAGCGTCTGCAGTGATGTACGGCAGGTTCACGTCGGTCGACTGAGCGGAGGACAGTTCGATCTTGGCCTTTTCAGCGGCTTCTTTCAGACGCTGCAGCGCGAGCGGATCGTTCTTCAGGTCCATGCCGGACTCTTTCTTGAACTCGTCGACGAGGTAGTCGATCAGGCGCATGTCGAAGTCTTCGCCACCCAGGAAGGTGTCGCCGTTGGTAGCCAGTACTTCGAACTGGTGCTCACCATCGACTTCGGCGATTTCGATGACCGAAACGTCGAAGGTACCGCCACCCAGGTCATAAACGATGACGGTGTGGTCGCCCTTGGCCTTGTCCATGCCGTAAGCCAGCGCAGCGGCAGTCGGCTCGTTGATGATGCGTTTTACGTCCAGGCCAGCGATGCGACCGGCATCCTTGGTGGCCTGACGCTGGCTGTCGTTGAAGTAGGCCGGAACGGTGATGACCGCTTCGGTAACTGGCTCGCCAAGGTAGTCTTCGGCGGTTTTCTTCATTTTCTTCAGGACTTCGGCGCTGATCTGCGGCGGAGCCATGTCCTTGCCGCTGGCTTGTACCCAGGCGTCGCCGTTGCTGGCCTTGACGATCTTGTAAGGCACCAGCTTGATGTCTTTCTGCACCACGTCTTCTTCGAAGCGACGGCCAATCAGGCGCTTCACTGCGAACAGAGTGTTGTGCGGATTGGTGACCGCCTGACGCTTGGCCGACTGACCAACCAGGATTTCGCCATCATTGGCGTAGGCCACGATCGAAGGGGTGGTACGCGCACCTTCGGCGTTTTCGATG
This sequence comes from Pseudomonas asiatica, assembly GCF_040214835.1. Taxonomy (NCBI): domain Bacteria; kingdom Pseudomonadati; phylum Pseudomonadota; class Gammaproteobacteria; order Pseudomonadales; family Pseudomonadaceae; genus Pseudomonas; species Pseudomonas asiatica. The sequence continues at coordinate 5,097,712 of NZ_CP157874.1, forward strand.
ACCTTGACGTTACCGTTTTCCAGAACAGAGACGCACGAGTTGGTGGTCCCCAGGTCGATACCGATGATTTTACCCATGTTAACTCTCCCGAAACTTGAATTTGGTAGCAGCGACTACTTTGGCCAACTGCAGTAATACTTGAAGGCTTGACACCTAGATGGGGATGCCCGGAAGGATTTCAAGCCTTTTCATCAATCGAGGGCTGCGCCGCGCTCGGCGCCTTGCTGACCACCACCATGGCAGGGCGCAGCAGGCGGCCGTTGAGCAGATAGCCCTTCTGGAAGACGTTCAGCACGCTGTTCGGCTCGACTTCGGCGTTTTCCTGCATGGCCATGGCCTGATGATGCTCTGGATTGAACGGCTGGCCGTGCGGATCGACTGCTTCGAGGTTGTAACGCTTGAGGGTGTCCTGGAACATCTTCAGGGTCAGCTCGACGCCTTCGCGGATCTGCTTGACGTGCTCATCGTCGGCACTGGAGTGCGCCAGGGCCAGCTCCAGGCTGTCGATCACAGGCAGCAGGTCGCCCGAGAACTTCTCGAGGGCAAACTTGTGCGCTTTCTCGACGTCCTGTTCGGCACGACGGCGAGCGTTCTGCACGTCGGCAACGGCGCGCAGCGCCTGGTCCTTGGCGGCGGCCAGCTGCTCCTCGAGTTCCAGGACGCGGGCGTCTGCAGCATTACCTGCACCGGTCTCTTCGACGTTAAGGTCTTTCTCGTTCAGCTGTTCGTCAGCCATGGGGTCTCTCCTGCGCAATTTTGTGGACTGCGAGCCAGGCTCGCCTTGGATGTCGGCTATATGGGGCCGGAAAAACCAGCTTCAAGGGGCAAGGTGGTTTTCCCGGCTGCAACAGAATCTGCCAAGGGGCATTGGCAGGCCTGAAAAAAGTACTGTATAAATAACCAGACCTGACTTTCGGGAGCCGCCCCATGCTGGTGCACCTGTCCATTCACAACTACGCCATCGTCGAGCACCTCGACCTCGAAATCGCCCGCGGCATGTCCGTCATTACCGGCGAGACCGGTGCCGGCAAATCGATCATGCTCGACGCCCTCGGCCTGGCACTGGGCGACCGGGCCGACAGCGGCGTGGTGCGCCCCGGCACGGACAAGGCAGACATCCTCGCCACCTTCGATCTGGTGGACATCCCCGAGGCGCATGCCTGGCTGGCCGAGCGCGACCTGGACAACGACGGCCTGTGCATCCTGCGCCGGGTGATCACCGCCGAAGGCCGCAGCCGCGGCTACATCAATGGCACGCCCTGCCCGCTCGGCGACCTCAAGGCGCTGGGCGAGTTGCTGATCGATATCCACAGCCAGCACGAGCACCAGTCACTGCTCAAGACCGACACCCACCGCCGCCTGCTCGACGAGTACGCCGGCGCCGTCGACCTGGCCCGCCAGGTACAGCTGGCGGCCAAGCGCTGGAACCAGACCCGCCTGGAACTGGAGCGCCTGTCCAACTCCGGCGACGAGCAGCGCGCCCGCCATCAGCTGCTGAGCTATCAGCTGGAGGAACTGGACAACCTCGGCCTGGGCGAACACGAGCTGGAGCAGTTGGAGCAGGAACACAAGAACCTGACCAGCGCCGAAGCCCTGTTCGGCATCTGCCGCCAGGTCATCGACCAGTGCAGCGAGAGCGATTCGGGCAATGTGCTCAGCGCCCTCACCTCCAGCCTCAACCGCCTGGGTGCCGCCACCAACTCGCCAAAGGCACTGGGCGAAGCAGCCAACCTGATCGCCAGTGCGCAGATCCAGGTCGAAGAGGCCGTGGGCGAGCTCAACCGTTTTCTCGACAACTTCGACGCCGACCCCATGCGCCTGCAGGCACTGGAAGAACGCCTCGACACTATCTATACGCTGGCGCGCAAACACCGTGTGCACCCCACCGAACTACCCCACCTGCAACAGCAACTGATGGAAGAGCTGGAGGGCCTGAACGCCAGTGACGAGTCGATCGAGCGGTTGGGTGAAGAGCTGGCCGCCTTCGCCCAGCACTATAAAGAGAAGGCTCGCGAGCTCAGCGCACTACGCCAACAAGCTGCCCAGCAGTTGGCAGTGGCCGTCGAGCAGGAGATCCAACGCCTGGGCATGCCCGGCGGGCGCTTCTGCATCGCACTTACCCCCAATGAGGGAGCAGACCTTTCACCTCATGGTCTGGAGCAGATTGAGCTACTGGTCAGCGCCAACCCCGGCCAACCACTCAAGGGCCTGGCCAAGGTGGCTTCAGGTGGCGAACTGTCCCGCATCAGCCTGGCGATTCAGGTAATTACCGCGCAGACCTCACGCATTCCAACCCTGGTGTTCGACGAAGTCGACGTCGGTATCGGCGGGCCTACTGCCGAAATCGTCGGCCAACTGCTGCGCCGCCTGGGCGAACGCGGCCAGGTGCTGACCGTTACCCACCTGCCGCAGGTGGCGGCACAAGGGCATCACCACCTGTTCGTGCACAAGGTACGCAACAGCGACACCACCCACACCGCCGTGGCCAACCTGGGCAAACGTGAGCGGGTCGAGGAAGTGGCGCGGATGCTGGGCGGCATAGACCTGACCAAGGAATCCCTGGCGCATGCGCGCAAGATGGTGGTAAGCGGCAAGGCCTGAACCCTTCTTTTTCAGGCCCATTCGCGGGTAAACCCGCTCCCACAGGATATTCACCGGACCTGAGCCTGCGCAGTACCTGTGGGAGCGGGTTTACCCGCGAAGAGGCCGGCACAAACGACACAGCTCTCTGCCTCAGAAAGCACAAAGGCGACCCGAAGGTCGCCTTTGCCATTCATAACGATAAAAAATCGTTACTTCTTTTTACGCACATACAGGACCAGATTGTGGTCCACCAGCTCGTAGCCATGCTCGGCCACGATTTCGCGCTGGCGTTTCTCGATCTCGGCATCCATGAACTCGATGACTTCACTGGTCTCCACGTTGACCATATGGTCGTGGTGACCGCCATCGGCCAGTTCGAACACCGCATGACCGCCGTCGAAGTTGTGGCGAACCACCAGACCCGCCGCTTCGAACTGGGTCAGTACGCGGTAGACGGTGGCCAGGCCCACGTCCTCGCCAGCCTCCATCAGCGCCTTGTAGACATCCTCGGCGCTCATGTGACGCTGCTCGGTGGAGTCGAGCATCTGAAGGATCTTGACTCGAGGCAGGGTCACCTTGAGACCGGCTTTGCGCAATTCGCTATTTTCAACCATGGTCAGCTTTCTCGCCGATGCTGCTTCGCAGCTTCTCTTAATACGGGTATGATCGGGGTTTACGTTGTCCAGCCAAGATAGTGGAAGTCGCCCACCGATGCAAAACACCAAGCTCTTGCTAACCAGCCTCACCCTAGTGGGACTGCTCGCACTCGCCGGTTGCTCGTTTCCCGGGGTTTACAAAATCGACATCCAGCAGGGCAATGTCGTTACGCAAGACATGATAGACCAATTGCGCCCCGGAATGACCCGCCGGCAAGTAAGGTTTATCATGGGTAACCCGCTGATCCAGGACACCTTCAACACCAACCGTTGGGATTACCTGTACAGCCTGCAGCCAGGCGGCGGCAAACGCCAGCAAGAACGCATGAGCGTATTCTTCAACGAAAGCGACCAGTTGGTCAGCCTTTCCGGCGACTTCATGCCAGGCGTCAGCCGCGACCAGGAAATCCTCGGTGGCAGCAGCGACACCACGGTCAGCCCGGCCAACCAGCCAGAGCAACCAACCGTGCAGCCTGAAGAGAAACCGGCCAAGCCAGGCTCGGTGGAAGAATCCATCCAGCGCGAGATCGACACCATCGAGACCACCCCGGTCCCGACTCCGGCTCCGTTGGAGACCTCGCCTCAATAAGCGGCGAGCAGATACAAAAAAGCCCGGACCTGGTCCGGGCTTTTTGTTGCCACCTTTTCAGTCAGGCATTCAGCTGCTTGGCACGCTGGCAGAACGCATCCACCAGCGTATTGGCCGCCTGGTTGAACAGCGGGCCCAGGGTCGCGCGCACCAGCGGGCCGGCATAATCGAACGACAGGTCCAGGCTGATCTTGCAGGCCTTGTCACCCAACGGCTTGAACACCCACAGGCCATGCAACTGGGTGAACGGCCCCTCTTCCAGGTTCATCTCGATGGACTGCCCCGGCACCAGTACGTTGCGCGTGACGAAGTGCTGGCTCATGCCGCCCTTGGCAACATCGAGCTTGGCGCGCATGTGCGTGTCGCTGGCTTCGATCACCGTCGAGGCCGAGCACCAAGGCAGGAACTGCGGATAGCTGGCCACATCGTTGACCAGATCGTAAAGCGCCTGGGCGGGGTATGGCAGCAGGGCGGAGCGTTGAATATGGGTAGTCATCCAGGCATCACTTCCAAGGCTGGGTGGCGGCGCTTCGCAGCGTGCCGAAAACAGGTTCTGTCGCAAAGACAGGGGCTGTATTGTCCGGTATTCATTGCAGTGGCTCAAGCACACCGAAATCCCATAGCCGACGACGCGGCGACTGCCTATAATGCCGCCCCTATGGCTAAACAAAAGAAACATCCGACCGGGACCATCGCGCAGAACAAGAAGGCGCGACACGATTACTTCATCGAACACAAGTTCGAGGCCGGGCTGGTCCTGTCCGGCTGGGAAGTAAAAAGCCTGCGAGCCGGCAAGGCGCACCTGACTGACAGCTACGTGCTGCTGAAAGACGGTGAGGCCTGGCTGTTCGGCAGCTACATCACCCCGCTGACCACGGCCAGCACCCACGTCATCGCCGACCCCATCCGCACTCGCAAGCTGCTGCTGAACAAGCGCGAGCTCGAGCGCCTGGAAGCGGCCGTGGCGCAAAAGGGCTACACCTGCGTGGCCCTGGCGCTGTACTGGAGCAAGCACCTGATCAAGTGCGAAATCGCACTGGGCAAGGGCAAGAAGGAATTCGACAAGCGCGACACCATGCGCGAGCGCGATTCCAACCGCGAGCTGCAGCGGGCTGTGCGGAACAAGGGCAAGGAAGAGTAATACCTCTTCTTCAGCCTGCTCCGGCCTCTTCGCGGGTAAACCTGCTCCCACAGGATTAACACTGAGTTCAGATTCGGTGCAGTCTCTGTGGGAGCGGGTTTACCCGCGAAGAGGCCAGCACTACCACTACAAATCTCAACGCCCGCTACGCCGCTCCGCCCGCGCCACTCGCTGCGCTTCTTCGTGCGCCTCTTCCAGCACCTCCTGCACATACAGAATGTGCCGGCTGGACACTTCCCGCGCATCCTCCGCCCTGCCCTCCACTATCGCCAGGTACAGCTCCCGGTGCTGGCTGATCAGCATGTCCCGGGTCTCGGTCCGTTGCTGGTACATGCCGCCGATGTTGGTCACCACGTTGCGCTTGAGCAGGTCGAACAAGCCGCGAATGGTGTGCAGCAGCACGGCATTATGGCTAGCCTCGGCAATCGCCAGGTGGAAGCGCGCATCGGCCGCGCCTTCCTCCGCCCGCGTCACTTCGTCGGCCCTGGCATAGCAGTCCTGCAGCGCATCGAACGCCGCCTTCAGCCGCGCCCGGTCCGGCTGGGTCGCGCGCTGGGCCGCGTAGTAGGCGCAGGAAGCCTCCAGGGTATGGCGGAATTCGAGCAGGTCACGCTGCGCCTCGGCACTGTGCTCGAGCAGCTGCAGCAACGGGTCGCTGAAAGTGGACCCCAGGGACTCGGCGACAAAATTGCCCCCACCCTGGCGGCTGACCAGCAGCCCCTTGGCCACCAGCTTCTGGATCGCCTCACGCAGTGACGGGCGGGACACGCCGAACTGCTCGGCAAGGACGCGCTCGGCCGGCAGCCGCTGCCCCGAGATCAGCGTGCCTTCCAGAATCATCCCTTCCAACCGATCGACAATGTCGTCGGACAGGCGCCGCTGGCGGACCTGATCAAAAACCATCACATGCTCTCCACAAACCCCCGGCAGATTTCAGGGGGCGCCTATTCTCGCCGATCCAGATCGCGCAAACACCCACCAGGCGACGATTTTCCCTGCCCACCAGGCGCCCGCTCATCGGCACGCGACCAAAGTTTTGCACGGGACAAATTGACACACCCACGAAGACGCTTTTAACCTAGCGACCAGCCATTGTAAATTGGTCTTACCAATTATCCAATGCCAGTGCCTGACCAACAACAATTAGGGGCCACCCCATATGCAAACCTGGCAACAAATCTATAGTCCGCTTGGTAGTCTTGGCCTGTCCGCACTGGCGGCGGTCATTCCCATCGTCTTCTTCTTCCTCGCCCTCGCCGTATTCCGCCTCAAAGGCCACGTGGCCGGCAGCATCACCCTCGCATTGTCGATCCTGGTGGCGATCTTCGCCTTCCAGATGCCTGTCGACATGGCATTCGCCGCTGCGGGTTATGGCTTCCTCTACGGCCTCTGGCCGATTGCCTGGATCATCGTTGCCGCGGTGTTCCTGTACAAACTCACGGTCAAGAGCGGCCAGTTCGAAGTGATCCGCAGCTCGGTGCTGTCGATTACCGACGACCAGCGCCTGCAAGTGCTGCTGATCGGCTTCTGCTTCGGTGCCTTCCTGGAAGGTGCGGCAGGCTTTGGCGCACCGGTGGCAATCACTGCCGCGCTGCTGGTGGGCCTGGGCTTCAACCCGCTGTACGCCGCCGGCCTGTGCCTGATCGCCAACACCGCGCCAGTGGCCTTCGGCGCCCTGGGCATCCCGATCATCGTGGCCGGCCAGGTCACCGGCATCGACGCCTTCCACATCGGCGCCATGACCGGTCGCCAGCTGCCGCTGCTGTCGCTGTTCGTGCCGTTCTGGCTGGTATTCATGATGGACGGTCTGCGTGGCGTGAAGGAAACCTGGCCTGCCGCCCTGGTCGCCGGCCTGAGCTTCGCCGTCACCCAGTACTTCACCTCGAACTTCATCGGCCCGGAGCTGCCGGACATCACCTCGGCCCTGGCCAGCCTGATCGCCCTGACCCTGTTCCTGAAAGTCTGGCAGCCCAAGCGTTCGTTCGCCGAAGCCAAAGGCAGCGTCGGCGCCGCCGTGGTTCAGCCAAGCGGCAGCCAGCCAAGCCCCTACAGCTTTGGCGAGATCTTCAAAGCCTGGTCGCCGTTCCTGATCCTCACCGTGCTGGTCACCATCTGGACCCTGAAACCGTTCAAGGCGGCCTTCGCCCCGGGCGGCGCGATGTACAACTTCGTGTTCAACTTCGCCATCCCGCACCTCGACCAACTGGTGATCAAGACCGCACCGATCGTCGCCGCGCCAACCGCCATGCCAGCGGTGTTCAAGCTCGACCCGATCTCTGCCACCGGCACCGCGATCTTCCTCTCGGCGCTGATCTCCATGGCCGTGCTGAAGATCAACTTCAAAACTGGTCTGACCACTTTCAAGGAAACCTTCTGGGAGCTGCGCTGGCCAATCCTGTCGATCGGCATGGTGCTGGCCTTCGCCTTCGTCACCAACTACTCGGGCATGTCCTCGACCATGGCCCTGGTGCTGGCCGGTACCGGTGCCGCGTTCCCGTTCTTCTCGCCGTTCCTTGGCTGGCTGGGTGTGTTCCTGACCGGTTCCGACACCTCGTCCAACGCCCTGTTCAGCTCGCTGCAGGCCACCACTGCGCACCAGATCGGGGTCAACGACACTCTGCTGGTAGCGGCCAACACCAGCGGCGGCGTGACCGGCAAGATGATCTCGCCGCAGTCGATCGCCGTGGCCTGCGCCGCCACCGGCCTGGTTGGCAAGGAGTCCGACCTGTTCCGCTTCACCGTCAAGCACAGCCTGTTCTTCGCCACCATCGTCGGCCTGATCACCCTGATCCAGGCCTACTGGCTGACCGGCATGCTGGTTCATCACTAAAGTGAAAGGGGCCGGGCGCCATCGCGCGCCCGGCAATCCCCACACGCAACGCTGCGAGAATCCATGATCATTTCCGCCTCTACCGACTATCGCGCCGCGGCCCAACGCAAGCTGCCTCCCTTCCTGTTCCACTATGCCGACGGCGGCGCCTACGCCGAGCACACCCTGCGCCACAACGTCTCGGACCTGGCCAGCATTGCCCTGCGCCAACGCGTGCTGAAGAACATGTCCGAGCTCAGCCTTCAGACCAGACTGTTCGACGAAACCCTGAGCATGCCGGTGGCCCTGGCCCCGGTCGGCCTCACCGGCATGTACGCCCGCCGTGGCGAAGTTCAGGCGGCGCGCGCAGCGGCTGCCCACGGTATTCCGTTCACCATGTCCACGGTATCGGTGTGCCCGATCGAAGAAGTGGCCCCGGCCATCGACCGGCCGATGTGGTTCCAGCTGTACGTGCTCAAGGACCGCGGCTTCATGCGCAACGCCCTGGAGCGGGCCAAGGCCGCCGGGGTAAAGACCCTGGTGTTCACCGTCGACATGCCGACACCCGGCGCCCGTTACCGCGACGCCCACTCTGGCATGAGCGGCAAGAACGGTCCGCTGCGCCGTGTGCTGCAGGCCATGACCCACCCCGAGTGGGCATGGGATGTCGGCGTGATGGGACGCCCGCACGACCTGGGCAACATTTCCACCTACCGTGGCAACCCCACCGGCCTTGCCGACTACATCGGCTGGCTGGCCAACAACTTCGACCCTTCGATTTCCTGGAAAGACCTGGAGTGGATCCGCGAGTTCTGGGACGGCCCGATGATCATCAAGGGCATCCTCGATGCCGATGACGCCCGCGATGCGGTCAGGTTCGGTGCCGACGGCATCGTCGTGTCCAACCACGGCGGCCGCCAGCTCGACGGCGTGCTGTCCAGCGCCCGTGCCCTGCCGGCAATTGCCGATGCGGTCAAAGGTGACCTGAAGATCCTCGCCGACTCCGGCATCCGCAGCGGCCTCGACGTGGTGCGCATGATCGCCCTGGGCGCCGATACCGTACTGATCGGCCGCGCCTTCCTCTACGCCCTTGCCGTGCACGGCCAGGCCGGGGTGAAGAACCTGCTGGAACTGTTCGAGAAGGAAATGCGCGTAGCGATGGTGCTGACCGGCGCCAAGTCGATCAGCGAAATCACCCGCGACTCGCTGGTACGCGAACTGGGCGCTTGAACGCCCGCAAGAACGACCGCCTGATTGACCCGGGGCATGTGGCGCACAGACGCCACGGCCCCGCGAGGAGACTGCATGAGCCTGCCCGCCGCGTTCCTGCGTGATGCCGAGCGCCTGATCCCCGCCGAACGCCGCTTCGACGACCCCACCTCCACACTGGCCTTCGGCACCGACGCCAGCTTCTACCGGCTGATCCCCAAGCTGGTGGTGCGCGTCGAGTCCGAAGACGAAGTGGTCGGCCTGATCAAACTGGCCCAGCGCGAGCGGGTGCCGGTCACCTTCCGCGCCGCCGGCACCAGCCTGTCCGGCCAGGCCATCAGCGACTCGGTGCTGATCGTGCTGGGCGATAACTGGAACGGCCGCGAAATCCGCGGCCAAGGCGAGCAGATCCGCTTGCAGCCCGGCGTCATCGGCGCCCAGGCCAATGCCTGGCTGGCCCCCTTCGGGCGCAAGATCGGCCCCGACCCGGCCTCGATCAACGCCTGCAAGATCGGCGGCATCGTTGCCAACAACGCCAGCGGCATGTGCTGCGGCACCGCGCAGAACACCTACCACACCCTGGCCGGCCTGCGCCTGGTGCTGGCCGACGGCACGCGCCTGGACAGCGAAGACCCGGCCAGCGTCGCCGCGTTCGAGGCCAGCCACGCCGACCTGCTGGAAGCACTGGCCCGCCTGGGCCGCGAGACCCGCGCCAACACTGCACTCGCCGAGCGCATCCGGCACAAATACCGGCTGAAGAACACCACCGGCCTGTCGCTGAACGCACTGGTGGACTACGACCAACCGCTGGATATCCTGCAGCACCTGCTGGTCGGTTCCGAAGGCACCTTGGGCTTCATCAGTGCCGTCACCTATGACACCGTGCCCGACCACCCGCACAAGGCCAGCGCCCTGCTGGTGTTCCCCAGCGTGGAAAGCTGCTGCCGCGCGGTAACCGTACTCAAGCGCCAGCCGGTCTCGGCCGTGGAGCTGCTCGACCGCCGCAGCCTGCGCTCGGTGCAGAACATGCCCGGCATGCCGCTGTGGGTAAAAGGCCTGTCGGACAATGCCTGCGCCCTGCTGATCGAGTCCCGCGCCGCCAGCCAGAGCCTACTGCATGAACAGCTGCAACAGGTGATGGCCTCGATCGCCGACTTCCCGCTGGAACAGCAGGTGGACTTCAGCGAAGACCCGGCCGTGTACAACCAGCTGTGGAAAATCCGCAAGGACACCTTCCCCGCCGTCGGCGCCGTGCGCCAGACCGGCACCACTGTCATCATCGAAGACGTCACCTTCCCCATCGAGCAACTGGCCGAAGGCGTCAACCGCCTGATCCAGCTGTTCGACAAGCACCGCTACGACGAAGCGATCATTTTCGGCCACGCCCTGGAAGGCAACCTGCACTTCGTCTTCACCCAGGGCTTCAACAGTGCCGAGGAAGTCGCCCGCTACCAGGCCTTCATGGACGATGTGGCGCAACTGGTGGCGGTGGAGTTCGGCGGCTCGCTCAAGGCCGAGCACGGCACCGGGCGCAACATGGCACCGTTCGTGGAGCTGGAATGGGGCCATGACGCCTACCAACTGATGTGGAAGCTGAAGCGCCTGCTCGACCCCAACGGCATTCTCAACCCCGATGTGGTGCTGAGCGAAGACCCGGACATCCACCTGAAGAACCTCAAGCCGCTGCCCGCTGCCGACGAGATCGTCGACAAGTGCATCGAGTGCGGCTTCTGCGAACCGGTGTGCCCGTCCAAAGGCCTGACCCTCAGCCCGCGCCAGCGCATCGTCATGTGGCGTGACATCCAGGCAAAACAGCGCGCCGGCATCGACACCCGCGAACTGCGCCAGACCTACCAGTACCAGGGCATCGACACCTGTGCCGCCACCGGCCTGTGCGCCCAGCGCTGCCCGGTCGGCATCAACACCGGCGAACTGGTGAAGAAACTGCGCAGCCAGGCCGCCGAGCACGAAAAAACCGCCGACTGGCTGGCCGAACACTTCCACACTGCCCTGGGCGGCGCGCGCCTGACCCTGACCGCCGCCAACACCGCACGCAAGCTGCTCGGCGCCCCACGCCTGGGCCGCCTGAGCGCCTCGCTGAACAAAGCCAGCAAAGGTCGCCTGCCACAGTGGACCCCGGCGATGCCACAACCCCTGCGCCCATTGGACTTCGGCCCGGCCAGCAACGACGCCCGCCCTCGCGTGGTGTACCTGGCCGCCTGCGTCTCGCGGGTGATGGGCCCGGCCTATGCCGACCGCGAGCAGAGTTCGCTGCTGGACAAGACCCGCGCCCTGCTGGAAAAGGCCGGTTACCAGGTGGTGTTCCCCGACAACGCCGACAGCCTGTGCTGCGGCCAGCCGTTCGCCTCCAAGGGCTACCCCGAGCAGGCCGAACACAAGCGCCAGGAACTGATTGCAGCCCTGCTGCACGCAAGCCGCGGCGGCCTCGACCCGATCTACTGCGACACCAGCCCCTGCACCCTGCGCCTGGTGCAGGACCTGAGCGACACCCGGCTGGACCTGTACGACCCGGTGCGCTTCATCCGCACCCACCTGCTCGAGCGCCTGGAGTTCACCCCCCAGGACGAACCAGTGGCCGTGCATGTGACCTGCAGCACTCAACACCTGGGCGAAAGCCAGGCGCTGATCGATCTGGCACGGCGTTGCAGCAAACAGGTGGTGATCCCGGAGGGCATACACTGCTGCGGCTTTGCCGGTGACAAAGGCTTCACCACCCCCGAGCTCAACGCCCACTCGCTGCGCAGCCTGAAGGATGCGGTGCAGTATTGCAGCGAAGGCATTTCCACCAGCCGCACCTGCGAGATCGGCCTGTCCAGCCATAGCGGCATCGACTACCACGGGCTGGTCTACCTGGTGGACCGCGTCACCCGGCCGCGTAGCATCTGACCGTTTAACGCAAAACCTGATAGCTGCCGCAATCCCTGTGGGAGCGGGCAAGCCCGCGAACACCGGCGCAGCCGGTGCCATACACCGCGCAGCCTGCGTTGCGGGCACGCCCGCTCCCACAAGTACTGCACCGGCTTTGGGCCCACGCTGTACCTGTGGGAGCGGCTTCAGCCGCGAACACCGGCAAAGCCGGTGCCATCCCGATTGAACCCCCGCCAATCCCCCGCAGTCCACCCTTACAGGCCCACCTTCCAGAGGCCCAGAAGGAGACTCCCATGAAAGGTACCGCGCTTTCGGCCCTGTTCGCGGCCGCCACCCTGCTGGCTTCGCCGGTGTTCGCCGCCGAAGACCTGTGCACCGCCAACCTGCAAAAGATCGACGACAGCATGGCCACCGCCGGCGCCACCTCCGAAGGCCTGGACAAGGCCATCACCGAGCACGTCGACAAAGCCAAGGCTGCCCAAGCCTCGGGCGACACCAAGGAATGCATCGCCATCACCAGCAAAGTCCTGGAGCGCCTGGAAAAAACCGAGAAAGGCAGCGGCACCAGCGGCGGTAGCGGCGCGTGAGCCCGAAAGCGGGCGACCAGACCGGCTGTCGACGTCGCCCGCGCAATGGCGTATACTCCGCCTCACGTACCGTAAGGTGCGTTAGCTTAGAGCTAGTGTGGGGCCGATCAGGATTCGACGCCGGTAGCGAAACTCTAGGTGCATGCCGAGTTGGTAACAGAACTCGTAAATCCACTGTTGCAACTTTCTATAGTTGCCAATGACGAAAACTACGAGGGTTACGCTCTCGCTGCGTAAGCAGCTGAGCCCGCTCTCCTGGTAGCTTCGGCTCCAGCAATCATCAGGGGATGCCTGTAAACCCGAAATGATTGTCATACAGAACAGGATCGTCGTGTAGCACGTTGGGGGCAAAGCGACTAAAACTTACCCAACTCGTCCAAAGCACCCTGCCCGTCGGGCGGCTGCGGATTAACTCAGTAGACACGGCTAAGCATGTAGTACCGACAGCGGAGTACTGGCGGACGGGGGTTCAAATCCCCCCGGCTCCACCAAATTCCAAGGAAGAAGACGCCCTCGGGCGTCTTTTTTTGTGCTTGGATTTTGGGCTGAGCGAGCCCGTAAAATCAGATTTAACCCCTTTCGCGTAGGACGTTTCCCAAAGATACTCCCAGCGCCTGTTTTCCATTGCGGTCGTTTTTTCAGAGTTTTAGTCTCGTCGGGTCGTTGTACATCAACGACCAGCTTTGACAGGCTGATGACGACCAAGCACACGGTTTTGCCTATGGCGGCTGTGTGTGGGGCACCTCGTGTGCGCCGGTTTGGTCTTCACCGGTCTGTCAACCCATACACGGCTGCCACCACTTGTTTGACAGCAAGCGCTGGTCGCTCCACTGAGGACCAAAATATGCTGAAGATTGTCCCCGACCCACCCCACCAACTCCATTCCCTGGAAGACACCATCATGCTGGCCTCGGACTACGCGCTCTGTGCAGAAGCCGTAGCGCAGCAGGCAATGCTGATGCAGCCGCGATCGCCAGCGTCATTGTTGATCATGGCGTCGATGCACGAGCTTGAAGCCCTGCGCAAATTACTCGAATCAGCGCTGGCGCAAATACACAAGCCAGCGGCCTCGCAACCACTGCACTGATTCACTTCATGCCAAGTGCTGTATCTGTGGGAGTGGGTTCATCGAGGCGTCGAACCGCCGCGAAAAATCCAACGCGGTGCATGGCACCGGCTGCGCCGGTGTTCGCGGGTAAACCCGCTCCCACAGGGCCCCTGCCATGAGAACCGGGCTTGCCGGAGACAGGGGCAGCACAAGCACCTGCAACACGAGGGAGATAGATCAATGGCCAACGAAGACACCCAATGCACAGTCGGTAAAACCATCTTCTACCAAGGTGAAAACCAGACCCATCCACTGTTCCGCATCGAACCCGGCATACCCTGCCAGAACGCCCGTGAACAAGCCTCGGAACTGATGGGCTACGCGCGGGACCTGACCATCGACGGCCTGATGGAAGACAAACCGAAGCTGATCTGGGCCGCGCACTACCTCTGCGCCCTGGGCAAAGCACTGCTGGATGATGCCGAACTCGGCATGATGCGCTGAACACCACACTGCCCTTCCCCGTGCTCGGCCAGCCTCAAAAACGGACTTCGCCCAACAGATACGGGGGTCAAAGGACGAATGGTCGAAATGTGTCAGGCACGGGGAATTGCAGGGAGTTTTTTGCCACTACAGGCGTTTCAGCCAAGCGCGTTCGTCGTGGTGAAATGAACTTCACTTTCTCGGCGTGTCAGATTAGGTCCTTGTCAAGCGAACTTCAGTAGAGGTACAGCCTTATGAGCATGGCCACAATTGTAAGTGCCGTGATTTCCAGTCTCGCACCAAGTGTCTTTGACCATAACAGCCTGCAAGAACCCGGCGCGCATGTCTCTGCCGTCGAATATCACTATGGGATGGAAATCGATGTGAAACGGGTATTGCAGCGCACCGACACATCCGACAAGACCGGTGTGGTACCGGTGACCGTAGTATATGAAGACAGTAAGGGCGAGATTCACAAGATCCGTTTCCTCGAATGGGGTGGAAGCCCCGCCGCCCCTACTGGCACGGCCTGATCCGCTCGCCGTCAAAGTTCCAGGCCTCACCTGCCCCCCAGAAGTGGAAGTTAAACTCATAGGCACTTAGTGCGAATGATGTTTTTCGTTACCTGAAAATGGACATGACCGAATGATTAAAAATTCATTCGAGAAACCACTATTACCTTGACAACCCAACCCTGCAATTTAATAGATAAACATCACTTGAATCTAGTTACAGCCAACAACAGCACGTTCTAATCAAACCGTGCTGGGTGTCATGCTGAGCAGTTGACAAAGTTTTACTTGAGGATACACAAATGAAATCCATGAAAGTTCTGTTCGTAGCCGCCGCTCTGACCGCTTCTTCTCTGGCGATGGCCTCCGGCGGTGGTGATCGGACCTTCGCACGCATGGAGTCAGCCCGCAAAGCCTCGATGCAGGCCTTCCAGCTCGCAGAGAAGCAGAAAGCAGAAGCCGCTGTAGCTGAAAGCAAAGCCAAGCCAGCCAATGACGCCAAGGGCTGATCGATATAGCGCGTCCTCCAGCCTGGTCATATAGCAGGCGTTTTCGATCCATACCGTCACCACCAGCGCATGAACATATGCCGCTAGGGTCGGTACGCAGTGATCGGGGACAGGGGGACGCTCTGCGTGGCTTTGGCCATCTGGGTGATTTCCACCTGCAGTTGGTCTTTGCCGAGCAGGTAGTCGGCCAGTTTCTGCGAGAACGGCCAGTAGTTCAGGGTGGCAGTCAGGGTCAACGGACCGACGGCGTCGGTCGGTACCAGGAAGGAGAACTCGCCGATTTCGTAACCCTTGGGCAGTATGCGGTTGTCCGAGAGTATTTGCGTGGCATTCCACACCTCCACATCCAACGGATTACCGTCCTTGTCGCCTATGTGCACTTTGAAGTTTCGCGTGTTGTCCTCGGTCTTGCCGTCCTTGATCGAGCCCAGCCGATAGAGCTCTCGCCCACTGGCATCCAGCACCTGGAAATCGATCCACATCTCCCGGCCCTCCGGAAAGCCGGTCGGCAATTTGTGCCCGGCGCCGACGTTGGCAACCTTGACGGCTACCGAGGTGTATTGCCCGGGCGTGATGACTGCCGGCGGTTGCTGGAAGGTTATTTCCGCTGCGCGCGCAAGCATGTCGCGCGCGCGTTGCGCGCCCTCTTCCTGGCCAAGATACTTGAGCATCATGGCGTTGGCCCCGCTGAACCAATGCGAGGCTACATCTTCGCGGTCTGGCCCCATGATCGCGGCCTTACCCGCAAAACCCGGCATATGGCAACTTTGGCAAGTGATACCGTCAAGGCTGTACGCGCTCTCCTGCCACTCGTCATACGTGCGCTCGACCGCCACGCTGCTGAAGGGATGTGTGACGTTGTGGCAGGTGCCACAAAAGTCCGAGCGCGTGTGTAGAGCGGAATATACGGTATCGTGATACGGCGACACGGCATCTTTGCGCGGGCCGAACTTGGTCGGTTTACCATGTGCCCTAGGGCTCAGAACATAGGCGCCATTATCGAGGCCTGTGCGGGTACTGATGTTGTGGCAGCTCTCGCAATCGACCCCAGGCATCGGATGATTCTTGGCGCTGTCTTCAATCGAGGAGCGATTGACTTGCGAATTGATCTGCCCGGTCGTGAGACCGATCGGGGTATGGCAGCCGGTGCAGAAGTTGTCGACCTTGCCTTCCGTGGCTGCACTCGCACGCTTGAGCAACGCCCGATAGATAGGTTCATCCCAGGCCTGGGACATCATTGATGAGCGCCACTGCTTGTAGATTTCCGTATGGCAAGCACCGCATACCTGGGCGTTGTCGAAGTCCTGCACATTGAGAACCAGGTTGCCGGGGGTATTGGCCCGATGCGGAAAGAACGGCATCGCGCCAGTCACATGCATGAGCCTGGAGCGCGCCGGCTCCAGCCACTTTTCGTTACCTGGATTGTCATTGCCTTGAAGTTCGTCGGCTACCACCACCAGCGTAACCATCAGCAGGCAGGCCAGAAAACACAACTTCGGCAGCGCCCGCCGCACAAATGTATGCCTGGAGTGGCTCATAAGCATCTCCCTTGGGCGGTTGTAGAGGCGCGCAGCAATGCTTCTATTGAGTAGCCAGGGGTATTTGTGCCGCCAACCGATGGTTACCTGCAATCACTCAATAGGTACTGTCAGCTTCGCTGCTTCCCGACTCTGCACCTTTGATGAACAGGATATGCTCACTCAGCAATTGGCTTGCCAGCCCCGCAAAAACATGTCGGGGCAACAGGAAGACCAGCAGACATTGTTCAGCGCTTGAAGCGCTCAGTTAATGGTGCCCACAAACTGCTGGGGTATCACACCCATTAGTGGGGCAACTCACCCCGAAGTCGGGGGGGTACGAATACGCTGCCTGGTTCCTGCGCCGCGGGAAGTTTCATTCTATTTACGCTTGAGTTGTGTCACAGCCACTATGAAGCCGTAGTTTCCACGGTGCCTGCCGTGCTGGCGACCACAAGCGCCACGATACAAGCCAGCAAAGCGAATGCCGTGAACACCGCCATCACATGCATGCATGGCATGACATGGTTCCAGGCTCGGGCTACCCCCAGAAAAGCGGCGAACAGCCAACCACTCATGGAGAACGCCCCCAAGAGTGCAAGGCGGCCGCGGTCGGAACCCGGTAACAAGACGAAAGGGGCTTTTTGCAACAACGGGAAGCCGATGCGATGTAACAGACCGCCGTTCAATGTCAGCAGCGCGACAACCGCAACCTTGGCCCAGAGCTTCTGGTTGAGCAAATACGCTGCGCCCTCGAGAAGATATCCCTGAAGTATCAACAACAGACCACTGCCCCAAAGAGCCAGTAACGCGAGGGTGGCAATTTTCCTGGTTTCTTCCAGGTACTCATGCTTTGCCTGATCCAGCGCTTCCTTGCGCCAACTCCAAAGCTTGTGATCGGCAAGCAAGACCCTACCGAGGGCAATACAGGTGGCGAGCAGATGAACATACACGAGGAGCATCTTCAGCATTATTTTTATGACCTTCTTTTTATATGGACAATGCTCTCCTTGCGTCCTGAAATTTAATCTTAATGATACCGATTAACAGCTGCAACATAAAGTTTCAAACCCACCGGACCAGCATCTTGACGGATTGGTCTACTTTTTATAGGGATCTCGGCTGCCCAGTTCAGTGGCGATCAAGCGATCAACAGGCTCATCGAGGAATTTCGAGTGGATATCAATATCATCCACTCGACTCCAGAACCGGGGGCGGGCTGTAAAACGAAACGTCCCGGCTCCTCGGCCCCTGTGCAAACTCATGGCCTTCACTGCGTTCAACTACCCGGATAAGCCAGTTCGATCTGCTGATCGAACTCCCCGCCAACCCCACAATACTCCCGCGGAATGCGCTCGATATCTTCGGCTACCTGCGCAATCACCTGGCGCAGTTCCAGGTGCTCGAGCCAGCGGCCAGGAATAGCGGCAGCACCATGTTGCGCACCCAGCAAGTGCCCGGCGACCAACCCGGTACTGCTGCTGTCGCCGCTGTGATTCACCGCCATGGCTACCCCTTCTTCGAGTGACCGAGCTGTCAGCGCACACCACAACCCAACCGCCAGCACCTGGTCAGCGACCCAAGCAGCGCCAAAATCGTCAATGCGTTGCGGGGTGGGTGTATAGCCCTCGTAATAGAAGAACAGCACGCGCTCGATCAGGCTGCGCGTTTCTTCCATGCCAGGCACCTGCCCGTACCTGGCCAGGCTCTGAGTCACAGCGTGCTCCACGCTATCTTGTCGATCGACAATGCGCTGGAGAATGTCGGCGAACAGCCCTGCCGCCAGGTATCCGGTGGGATGTCCGTGCGTCAGTCGACCGGACTGCGCCGCGTAGTCAAATGCATGGGCAAAGAATGCACAGGGTGCAACCCGTACCAGGGCACCGCAGCCCTTGCTGTTGTTTTCGGCAACCGCACCCAGCCGCCCGCTGCTCTTGAGCGCATTCAGGCAAGTTGCGTCGGGGGCGCGGCGCGACCAGAGCTCCACGTGCTTGATCAGCCAGCCATCCGTGGTCACCGGTATCGTCGAGGGGTAATCCTGTGTCATCAGCCAGCGCAGCAACGCGTGATGAATAATGCTGGGGACATGCCGGGGCTGCCGTGAGCTCCCAAGCACATAAGCCCGCAGCAAGCCTTCAGCGGTGAACAGCATCATCTGCGTATCGTCGCTGATCGCACCGGTAATGCCGTAGGCCGGGGCAAGATCAATGATGCCCTGCGCGCCGAACCTGGCCTTGATCACAGGCCACTCGAGAAACTCCACGGGGGCGCCAAGCGCGTCTCCCACTGCGCCACCCAGCAGGCAGCCTTTGATCCGTTCAAGTCTGTTCATGTCTTCCCTTGTCACTTTTCTGCAGAAACCAGGTTCTGCAAAAGCACCAGCTTGCTTTGCAGCTGCGCGATGTGCGCTTTGTCGGCACGCTGTGCCGAGCGTAGCTCCCGGTTTTCCATCTCCCATATCCGCGCCCAACGCGCGTCCTGGCGACAGGCGAAAACCAGGTGCCAGATTTCTCGCAATCGCAGGTACTGCATCAGGAGCACCACCAGGATCACCCCGATCAACACCAACGCTCCTGTTGAAACCGCTTCAGACATGGTCATGTCCACTTCCTTTCGTGACTTCAATTTATTTCGAAGACAGGAACACGATATGTAGTGTTTAGTGACAGGTCTAGAATGTAGACTTATACAGGTAAAGTTATCGCGCACATGGAGAGGGTATGAAACGCAAGCAATCCATCGAGCAGGTACGCTGGGACCTGGCACTTCGCTATCGCTTGATCGAGACCGTTGCCTGGTGGGAAGGCCGGCTGACCACGGGCCACCTGATGCAGAGCTTTGGCATCAGCCGCCAGCAGGCGTCGAAGGACATCAATACCTACATCACCGAACATGCGCCCAAAAACTTGACATATGACAAGCAGCTCAAGGGCTATGTACCAAGCAAGCAGTTCAAGCCGCTGTTCATCGACGACAGCGCCAGCGCCTACCTGCACCTGCTTTATCAGAACAATGAGCGGGCCCCGCACATCGACGGGCTGGCACTGGCCTATGCGCATACCCGGGTGCTGGAAGTGCCGGACCGGCCTATTCGCCCGGAAGTGCTGCGCCCCTTGCTCAAGGCCTGCCGTGAAGGTTTGCGCCTGGAAACCGAATACGTGTCCTTCAACACCCCCAACGTGGAGGTGCGCCTCATCGCCCCGCACACGCTTGTCTACACCGGCATGCGCTGGCACGTGAGGGCTTACTGCGAAAAGAACGGCCAGTATCGCGACTTCGTCCTCAGCCGCCTGCGTGGGCAGCCAGACTTGCTCGACCAATCGCCGAACACGCGCGAGCAGGATGAAGACTGGAATGTCGAGGTGCCGGTCATCTTCGAACCTGACGGGCGATTGAACGCGGCGCAGAAGGCAATCATCGAAACCGACTTCGGCATGACGCAGGGGCAATTGGTGGTGCCCAGCCGCAGGGCGCTGGTGAAGTACGTGCTGCAGCGTTACCAGATCGACCACCGCAACCTGGCAGTACTTCCCGAGGCGCAGCAATTGGTGGTGAGCAACCTCAAGGAACTGAAGCCATGGCTGTTGAATGACTGATTGTCGAATGCCGCGACGAGGGGCTCGATGCCCCCAGTCGCTGTGTCGTGGTGCCCCGCCGTACGCTTCATGATTGCCCCTCGGCCAGCAACACCTCCGGCATGGCCGGCAGCGGCCGGCTCAGCAACACGCCGACCAGCATCGCGAACAGCAGCGCCGCCACACCGGCGATCTGCAACACGGCTTCGAAGCCCCCGATGAACGCCTGGCGGGCCAAGGGGGCCACCGTTTCCCGCAACCCGGGCTCAAGCAATGCCAATGCCGCCTGCAAGTCCCCAGCGGCAACCCGCGTCGCCATCGCGGTAACCTGCCCCGATTGCCCAGGCGCCACGGCAGCCATGGCCTCATACAGCAACTGCCCACTACGTGCAGCCAGCACACCACCCAACCCACCGATGGCCAGCACGATCGCCCCGAACCGCGTGGTTGTGCTCAACCCCGAAGCCATGCCGGTGCGCTCACGTGGCACGCAAGCCATGATGTTCTTCTGCGTATCGCCATTCAGCAGCCCGGCGCCAGCGCCCAGCACCAGGCTGGCCAGGGCGAATGCACCGTAACCGCCCTGCTGCGTGGCCCAGGCACACAACAGGTTACCCGCCCCCACCAGCACCAGCCCAAGCGCGAACACCTGCGCCGGGCTCAAGTGTGCAGCCAGGCGCATGCCCAGGCGTGGCGTCAGCAGCATGGCCACGGCAAACGGCAACATGCCCGCCCCTGCGGCCAGGGCCGACAGCTGCAAGCCATTCTGCAAGTACAGCGGCAGCAGGGTCATCATCACCTGGGCGCAGGCCGCGTAGGCGAACATGCCCAGCAAGGCACCAACGAAACGCCCGCTACGCATCAGCCGCAGGTCGATCATCGGCCGATCCTGGCTGCGTTCGACCATGACGAACAGGCCGAACAGGAAGGCGCTGATCACCAGCCGTCCCAGGGTTTGCGCACTGCCCCAGCCCACCTGGTTGGCATCGATCATTGCCCAGATCAGGTAACCCAGGCTGCCGGCGAAAGTCAGGCTGCCCCATGGGTCGAGCCGGGCCGCAGTGCTGTCACGGGACTCTTCGACACTGCGCAGCACCATCACTGCGAGCACTGCCACCAACGGCAGGTTGATGTAGAAGATCCAGCGCCAGCCAAGGGTGCTGGCGATCAACCCGCCCAGCAGCGGCGCAAAGGTGATGGTGGCGCCCATGCAGGCGCCCCAGTAGGCCCAGGCGCGCATGCGCTCCTGGGGTTGGTGGAAGCGGTTGCCGATCGCGGCCAGTGCCGAGGTCAGCAGCAGCGCCGCGCCAACGCCCTTGGCTGCCCTGGCCAGGTCGAGGAACAGCAGGTTGGGCGCCGCGCCACAGGCCAGCGAGGCGATGCCGAACAGGGCCAGGCCGAGCAGCAGCATGCGGCGGCGGCCAAAGCGGTCGGCCAGGCTGCCAGCGGGCAGCAGGCAGGCGGCAAAGGCCAGCAGGTAGGCGCTGACCACCCATTCGATATCGGCGAACGAGCCGGACAGGTCGCGGGCGATGCTGGGCAGGCTGACCGCGACGATGTTGGTGTCGAGGATGATCAGGGCGCAGACCAGGGAGGCGGTGAGCAGGGTGAAACGCGCAGAGGGCATGGTGAGGCTCCGGATGCAGGGCTGGTTGGTCAAATCGCCGGGGCTGCCTTGCAGCCCATCGCAGGCAAGCCAGCTCCTACAGGGACCGCACCGCCTTCAAGGATTGCGCAATACCTGTAGGAGCTGGCTTGTCTGCGATGGACCGCAAAGCGGTCCCCTGCAATTCCCCGGCAGCCTTTGCCGCCAAGCCACCAGCCTTGTAGTGTTGGCCTCAACATAACGCCGCCAGCCCCCAGGCTTGTTAGCCCCGGCGGCCCGCGTCATTACCCTGCAGGTAACACCCATGGAAATCCGCCATTTCCGCTACTTCCTCTGCGTCGCCCGCCACGGTCACTTCACCCGTGCCGCCGAACAGCTGGGCATCGCCCCGCCCACCCTAAGCCGGCAGATCCAGGACATGGAGCGCGAGCTGGGCGTGCGCCTGTTCGAGCGTAACCAGCGCGAGGTCAACCTCACCGCAGCGGGCCAGGCCCTGTTGGTCGAGGCCGAACATGCCGTGCGCCAATTCGATGCCGCACAACTGGGCGCGCAACGGGCCGCCCGAGGCGAAAGCGGGCGCATAGAACTAGGCTATGTGGCCTCGGCCGCGTACTCGGGCATGCTCCAGCAGCAAGTCAGCCGCTACAGCGAATCCTGCCCCGGCGTGCGCCTGAACATTCGCGAACTGCCCATGGCCGAACTGCCCGGCATGGTCCGCGACGGCCTGCTCGACCTTGCCTATGTGCGCTCACCGATGGAGCTGCCCGAGGAGCTTGAAGCCATCGCCTTGCACCAGGAAGGTTTCGTCCTCGCCCTGCCCGCCAGCTCACGGATAAATGAAGTGCCGCAGATCCCGGCCTCGCGCCTGGCCAATGAAACCTTCATCCTGCCCGAACAGATCTCCGGCACGCTGGAAGTGGCCGCACAAGGTGGTTTCGTCCCGAGGCTCGGCCCCCAGCCGGGCAGCCTGGTGGCGGTGATCACCCTGGTGTCACTCGGCCAAGGCATCGCAGTGGTGCCAGAGTCGGTGGTGCAACGCATCAGCCTGCCGCAGGTGAACTACCGGCGTATTGTCGACTGCCAGGCCAGCTCGTGGCTTAGCCTGATCCACCGGCGCTTCGAGAAAGCGCCGGCAGTGATGCGTTATATGGAAAGCGTGAAGTGCGGCATTTGATGGGTGCTCAAGCGCCCTGTTCCTCAGAAGCGCCCAAGGCATAGAACTCATGCAGCTTGGCTTGCAGCAGTGCCTTGTCCGGCAAGCGCGTTTGATACTCCGCTATCAGCGCTGGAGACAAACTGCGATTAAGTGCGTACTCGACCACCTCGTCGTCCCTGCTGGCGCATAGCAACACGCCGATGGCAGGGTTTTCATGAGGCTTACGCTCATTGCGATCCAGCGCCTCCAGATAAAAATCGAGCTTGCCCAGGTACTCGGGCTCGAAGCGACCAACCTTCAGTTCGATCGCTACCAGGCAGTTGAGGCCACGGTGAAAGAACAGCAAGTCCAGTGCGAAATCCCGGCCGCCAACCTGAAGCGGATATTGAGAGCCGACGAAGCAGAAATCCCGGCCCAGTTCGCTCAGGAACTGTTTGAGCCGCTCCATCAGTGCGCAATGCAGGTCAGCTTCAGCATGGTCCCCAGGCAGGCCAAGGAACTCGACCATGTAGGCATCTCGGAAAACATCCATGGCCGCCGGATAATTCTGCCTCAGCGCCGCTGAAACTTTTGCCGGGCTAGCGATGCTGCGTTCATACAATGCGGCTTTCAGTTGACGCTCGAGCTCACGCCTTGACCAACGCTCCTGAACAGCCATGCGCACATAAAACGCGCGCTCATCGCGCTGCTTGCACTGTCCCAGAATGATGAGGTTGTGGCTCCAAGACAATTGTCGCACCAGTGGTGCGACTTTCTCATCACCTCGATATGAATCGTAGAACTGACGCATCCGGAACAAATTCGCACGAGTGAACCCGCGCAATCCAGGCTGCGTTCGAGCAAGATGCACAGCCAGCTGACTGACCACCGAATCACCCCACTCCGCCTGCTCCAGTTTGCGACTGATGTAGGCACCAACCTGCCAGTACAACTCGATCAGTTGAGTATTGACCGCCTGCACCACCCGCTGCCTGGCGCCTTGAATCAACGCCAGCACTTCCTCAAAACGGTCATCCTTTACCAAAGGAAGGGCCGGCGGCGCTTGTAGGTCTTGTTGTTCTGCGCTCATGCATCGACTCCCTTTATGAATTCGAAAGGGAGTCTACGCCCGGGGAGTCGCCGTTCGACCGTCAACGACACCGAACAAGTGTTTCAAAAAAACAAAGGGCACCCATCCACTGGTGCCCTTTGCCCTACCGCCAGGTGAACTCAATCACCCCATCGAACGCACCCCCACAGGTTGCGCATTGCCCCGCGTGGTCACGATCCCCAGGAAGGAAATCACGATCGCCAGGCCCAATGTCGAGCTCACTTCCGCCCGGTGTTCAGGCGTGAACATCATGACCGCCAGTGCCCCGCCAATGAACAGGATCACCGCCCAGGTCAGGTACGGGAACAGCCACATGCGGAACTTCAGCTCGGTGTTTTCCCGCTCCAGGCGGCGGCGCATGCGCAGCTGCGAAATGGCGATGACCATGTACACCAGCAAGGCAATGGCGCCGGAGCTGGCCAGCAGGAACTCGAACACGCCCTTCGGCGCGAAGTAGTTGAGGATGGCAATGGCCGCGCCGATCAGCGTGCTGCCGAATACCGCAGCGCGTGGCACACCGACCTTGGAGGTCTTGTTGAGCATGGCCGGGGCGTCACCGCGCTTGGCCAGCGAGTACATCATCCGCGAGGCAATGTAGATCGAAGAGTTCATGCAGCTGGTCACTGCCACCAGCACCACCAGGTCGACCATGAAGGCCGCGTTGGGGATGTTCATGATCTCCAGCGCACGCTGGTAGGAACCCACCACCGCCAGCTGCGGGTCGTTCCACGGCACCACCGAAATGATCACGAAGATCGACAGAATGTAGAAGGTGCTGATGCGCCAGATCACCGAGCGAGTGGCCTTGGCGATGTTGCGCGACGGGTCGCTCGATTCGGACGCGGCGATGGTCACCGCTTCGGTGCCGATGAAGCTGAACATCACGGTGATGAACGCACCCACCACGGCCGACCAGCCCTTCGGCGCGAAGCCGCCGTGCTCGGCCATCAAGCCGCTCAGGCCGCTGACCTCGCGGTTGGGCAGCCAGCCCATCAGTGCGGCGAAACCCAGGCCGATGAAACCGAGAATGGCCGTGACCTTGAGAATGGCGAACCAGAACTCGAACTCACCGTACTTGGCCACGCTGAACAGGTTGGTACCAGCCAGCAGCAGCACCGAAGCCAGGGCGAATATCCAGCTGTCCACCTGCGGGAACCAGGCGTTCAGCACATGCCCGGCGGCCAGTGCTTCGATCGGGATTACCAGTACCCAGAACCACCAGTACAGCCAGCCGATGGTGTAGCCGGCCCAGCGGCCGATGGCCTGCTCGGCGTAGGTGGAAAACGATCCGGTGTCCGGGTGTGCCACGGCCATTTCGCCGAGCATGCGCATGACCAGTACCACCAGGGTCCCGGCCACGAAATAGGAAATTATGGTAGCTGGCCCGGCTGCCGCGATGGCGTGGCCAGAGCCGACGAAAAGTCCGGCGCCGATGATGCCGGCGATGGACAGCATCGTTACATGACGTGGCTTGAAACCTTGTGCAAGGTTGCCATCAGATCCCACGGTGTTCATTGATGTTGTTCTCTTTTTGCTGACACAAGGATGGACGGGCAGGTGTAGGCGAAAATATCTCCTTTGAAATCAATAAGTCGACACGTTACTCGCGCTCTGTTGTTGATATTTGGCACGCGTCACAGAGCAACGTGTCAGTGCAGGTCGGGCTTCATTTAAGCCCCGCAGGGCTGTGGGAAATTACACGAGAACGCCCCGGAACTGTTCGATCACGACAGGGCATTTCCATGAACGCCAGATGTCGCGAATGGCATGCCCGATCGCGTCACCAGGCCGTCTGGAGCTTTTGTTTTTCATTTGGGTGTGTTTGTGGCTGTACTGGCCCTTTCGCGGGCTCGCCCGCTCCCGCAGATACTTCACGCCCCTCAAACCTGTGGTGTACCTGCGGGAGCGGGCAAGCCCGCGAAAGGGCCGGTGCAGGCATCACCACTTTCTGCCAGCCACAAAAAAGCCCCGGTCTCCCGGGGCCTCTGTTGCCAGGCGTCTGCCTACGCCTGCCCGGTACGCTCGAAGCGTCGGGCCAGCAACAGGTAAGCGAGGATCCCCAGCACGCCATGGGCGGCCACGAACCAGAGTGCGTTGTGGAACGAGCCGGTGCTGGCCACCACATAACCGATCACCAACGGGGTGACGATACCGGCAATGTTGCCGATGCCGTTGAACACGCCACCGCACAGGCCAACCATCTTCTTCGGCGCCACATCCGACAACACCGCCCAGCCCACCGCCGCCAGGCCCTTGCCGAAGAAGGCCAGGGTCATCAGGGCGATCACCGCGGCATTGCCGTCCACATAGTTGGCCAGCACCAGGCTGGTGGACAGCCCCATGCCGATGATGAACGGGGTCTTGCGCGCCCTGGACGGGTGCACGCCACGACGGATCAGCCAGTCGGACACGAAGCCACCGAGAATGCC
Organism: Pseudomonas asiatica; assembly: GCF_040214835.1. Taxonomy (NCBI): domain Bacteria; kingdom Pseudomonadati; phylum Pseudomonadota; class Gammaproteobacteria; order Pseudomonadales; family Pseudomonadaceae; genus Pseudomonas; species Pseudomonas asiatica. Next base: position 5,124,100 of record NZ_CP157874.1, read on the forward strand.
ACCGGTAAAACCGCAAATTGCCGGCAACGCGGCCACCCAGCCGGCCTCCATGATGGTCATGCCACGGCCCTTGATCAGGTAGATCGGGAACCAGGTGATGAAGAAGTAGGTGAGCGCGGTGATGCAGTACTGGCCCAGGTACACCGCCCACAGGTTACGGCTGGTGAACAGTTGCGCAAGCTCGGCCCGGGTCGGTTTGCTCTTGGCGGTCTTGCGTTCCTTTTCCAGGTCGACCAGGGCGCCGCCTTCACGCATGTAGTCCAGCTCTTCGGGGCTCAGCCCTGGCGCACTGTGCGGCTCGTGGTACAAGCGGAACCACACCACGCTCAGCACCAGCCCCAGCACGCCCATCCAGATGAACACCTGTTCCCAGCTCAGCGCATGGGTCATCCACGCCATCAACGGTGCGAACACCACCACGGCCATGTACTGCGCCGAGTTGAACAGTGCCGAGGCGGTGCCGCGCTCGCGGGTGGGGAACCAGCAACTGACGATGCGCGAGTTGGCCGGGAAGGCCGGCGACTCCACCAGGCCCAGCATGAACCGCATGGAAAACAGCGCCACGGCGGCGGACACACCAGCCAGGCCCATCCAGCCCACGGTCCCTTGCAGCAGGGTGAACAGCGACCAGAGGATCAGGCTGATGCCGTAGACCCGGCGGGCGCCGAAGCGGTCGAGCAACCAGCCGCCAGGCACCTGGCCCAGGGCGTAGGCCCAGGCGAAAGCAGAGAAGATCATCCCCAGCATGACCGGGTCCAGGCCGAGGTCCTTGAGCACCTCGGTGCCGGTAATCGACAGGGTGGCGCGGTCGGCGTAGTTGATGACGGTGATGACGAAGATCAGTGCCAGGACCAGGAAGCGATGGCGACCGATCCCGGCCACGGCCTGCGGTGCGGCGACGGCGGATTTGCTGTTCATGTGGACCCTCTTGCTTCTCGGTGGAAGCGATTGTTCTTGTGCGGAGAAGGTGTGGCCCTTGGGGCCTTGTGTTGCCTGTGCCGGCCTCTTCGCGGCTAAAGCCGCTCCCACAGGGTCAGTGCAGTGTTCAAGGCATGCGCTGTCCCTGTGGGAGCCGGCTTGCCGGCGATGGGGCCTACGCGCAATTCGGGGGAACCTCGCCACGGAAGCAAGCAGCGAGATTCGATAAAACCATCTGCCCCATTTCCAGCCGGGTTTGCAGCGTGGCGCTGCCTCGATGCGGCTGCAGAACGACCTGATTCAGGTCACGCAGCGCCGGCGGCACATGCGGCTCATCGACGAACACATCCAGCCCGGCACCGGCAATGCGCTGCTCACGCAACGCCTCGACCAGCGCGTCCTCATCCACCAACTTGCCGCGCGCCACATTGACCAGGTACCCCTCCGGCCCCAGTGCATCGAGCACCTCGGCCGTCACCAGCACCTGGCCGCCATCGGCGGCAGCTGCAACCACCAGCACATCCACCGAGCGCGCCAGCTCGACCAGGTCGGCCTCATAGCGGTAGCCGGTTTCTGGTTGCTCGCGCCGCCCGTTGTAGGCAATGCGCATGTCGAATGCAGCGGCACGCCGAGCGATAGCCTTGCCCACCTCGCCAAGCCCGACGATGCCCAGTTCGATACTGCTGACCTTGCGCGCCAATGGCAGGTCGACCTTGCCCCACAAGCCATCACGCACCAGCCGCTCACCCTCGCCCAGGCGGCGCAAGGTGCCAATGATCAAGCCCATGGCCAGGTCGGCCACATCGGCAGTGAGCACGCCCGGCGTAGTGGTGACATGGATGCCGCGGCTGGCCGCATGGCGCAGGTCCACAGCATCGGTGCCGATGCCGCTGATGGCGATGATCTCCAACGCGGGCAGTTGCTCCATCAGCTCATTGGACAGGCCCTTGGCACCGCCTGTAACCACACCACGAATGCGCGGGCCGGCTTCGTCGAGCAACTGTTGCGGGTTGGAATGCTGATACAGGCGATGTACCCGATAGGCGCTGACCAGCCGGGCATCGATGGCCTCTGGTACTGGCTGGGTCAACAGCACTTCGATGGGGTTTTCGTTCATGGTGGGCATCCGGCAGTTCGAAGACATGACTCGATGCTAGGCCGGCATTTGATACAGGTCTAATATAGATGCTGGATCGAATAATTCAGGAATTGAATCATGGAGCTGCATCAGCTGCGCTGCTTCGTGGCCGTGGCCGAAGAGCTGCATTTCGGCCGCGCCGCCACCCGCCTGCACATGACCCAGCCGCCCTTGAGCCGGCAGATCCAGTTGCTGGAACATGCCCTCGGCGTGTTGCTGCTCGAGCGTAACAACCGCCAGGCGCGGCTGACCCTGGCGGGCCAGAGCTTTCTCGAAGACGCCCGTCGCATCCTGCAGATCGCCGAATCGGCCAGCCAGTCGGCGCGACGCATCGCTCATGGCGAAGCGGGCCGGTTGACCCTGGGTTTCACCGCAGTGGGTGCCTACAGCATGATCCCGCGCTTGCTGGTGCATGCCGGGCAGACGCTGCCGGACATCGAACTGGTGCTCAGCGAACGCGTCTCCAGCACCCAGGTGCATGACCTGGAGGCAGGGCTGATCGATGTTGGCCTGGTGCGCCAGGTATTGCCCAGCGCGCGAGTGGAGTACCTGCCGATCCACCGCGAACCCTTCATCGCCGCCCTGCCCGCCGGGCATGCGCTGGTGGCACGTGAGCGGCTCAGGCCGAGCGATTTCGATGAACAACCATTCGTGATGTACAGCGCCAACGAAGGGCGCTACTTCCATGACCGCATCGCCAACCTGTTTGCCCGGCATGGGGTGCAGCCGCGGTACCTGCACCAACTGGGGCAGACTCACTCGATACTGGGGCTGGTCAATGTGGGGCTGGGCTGCGCGGTGGTGCCGGCCTCGGCGCAGGCATTGCGCCTGGAGCAGGTGGTGTTCAGGCCATTGGTGGGGATGGAGCAACAGGCGGAGATTTTCCTGGCGTTCTGCCGGGATAACCCCAACCCGGTGCTGGGGGCATTCGTGGCGATGGCGCGGGCCTTCTTCGAGCAGGGTTAACCTGTTCCGGCCCTTTCGCGGGTAAACCCGCTCCCACTGGGTTTGCATAAACCTTGAGCGATATGCAGTACCTGTGGGAGCGGGTTCACCCGCGAAGAGGCCAGCAGCCTCAACGCACCAGGCAAGGCCGCTTGTTATCGAAGCTCCACCCCGGAATCAGGAACTGCATTGCCACGCTGTCATCCCGCGCGCCCAACTCCATGTTGCGGTAGCACTCATGCGCCTTGGCCAACTGGTCTTCATCCAGCTCCACCCCAAGCCCCGGCCGCGCCGGCACGTGCACATGCCCGTCGACGATGCGCAGTGGTTCGCGGGTCAGGCGCTGGCCGTCCTGCCAGATCCAGTGGGTGTCGATCGCAGTGATTTCACCCGGCGCCGCTGCCGCCACCTGGGTGAACATTGCCAGCGAGATATCGAAGTGGTTGTTGGAATGCGAACCCCAGGTCAGCCCCCAGTCGTTGCACATCTGCGCCACCCGTACCGAACCCTGCAAGGTCCAGAAGTGCGGGTCGGCCAGCGGAATGTCCACCGACTGCAACTGGATCGCATGGCCCATCTGCCGCCAGTCGGTAGCGATCATGTTGGTGGCGGTGGGCAGGCCGGTAGCGCGGCGGAACTCGGCCATCACCTCACGGCCCGAGTAGCCGTTCTCGGCACCGCACGGGTCTTCGGCGTAGGCCAGCACATCGTGCTTGTCGCGGCACAGGGCAATGGCCTCCTTCAATGACCAGGCACCATTCGGGTCGAGGGTGATGCGGGCTTCGGGGAACCGCTCGGCCAGCGCCGTTACCGCTTCCATCTCCTCCTCGCCGCGCAACACCCCGCCCTTGAGCTTGAAGTCGCTGAAGCCATAGCGCGCCTTGGCGGCCTCGGCCAGGCGCACCACCGCGTCCGGGGTCAGGGCCTTTTCGTGGCGCAGGCGGAACCAGTCGTCCTCGGCATCGGCTTCGTTGCGGTAGGCCAGGTCGGTTTGCTGGCGGTCGCCGATGTAGAACAGGTAACCGAGCATCTTCACCGCCTCGCGCTGCTGCCCCTCGCCCAGCAGTGCCGCCATCGGCACGTTCAGGTGCTGGCCGAGCAGGTCGAGCAGCGCCGACTCGATGGCCGTCACCGCATGCACGGTGATGCGCAGGTCGAAGGTCTGCAGGCCGCGACCAGCCGAGTCACGGTTGGCGAAGGTCTGGCGCATGGCATTGAGCACGCGCTGGTAATGGCCGATCGGCTGGCCGACCACCAGGCTGCGGGCGTCCTCCAGTGTCTGGCGGATCTTCTCGCCGCCCGGCACCTCGCCCAACCCGGTATTGCCGGCGCTGTCACGCAGCACCACCACGTTGCGGGTGAAGAACGGGCCATGGGCACCACTGAGGTTGAGCAGCATGCTGTCGTGCCCGGCGACGGGAATCACGCGCAGATCAGTGACCACGGGGGTGCTGGTGTGAAGGGTCTGCATGTTCATGGTTGTTGTCTCGCAGTCATCAATGGCTCTGACCCAGGGCCGAAGGGGCCTTGAGGTCATCGGAAGGGACGCCCTTTGGGCGAGTGCGTACGAAGAAGATGGCAATGGCCGCCAGCACCGAGGTCACCGCCAGGCCGTACAGGCCGCCCTGGATCGAACCGGTCTGCTGCTCCAGCAGGCCGAAGGTGGTGGGGGCGACGAAGCCGCCGAGGTTGCCGACCGAGTTGATCAAGGCGATCACCGCAGCGGCGATGCGGGCATCCAGGTAGCCCTGCGGGATCGGCCAGAACAGTGACGACGCCGACTTGAAACCGATGGCCGCGAAGCACACCGCGACAAAGGCGAACACCGGCCCACCCGTGGTGGACATGAACATGCCGATGGCAGCGATCACCAGCGCACCTGCGACCCACGCCTGCTGGAACTTCCAGCGCGCCGAGCCGGCGGCGAAGGCATACATGGCCAGGATCGAGATCAGCCACGGGATCGAGTTGAAGAAGCCGACCTGCAGGTCGCTGAGGTCACCCATGCGCTTGATGATGCTCGGCAGCCAGAAGGTGGCGGCGTAGATGGTCAGCTGGATACAGAAGTAGATCAGGCAGAACAGCAGGATCTGGCGGTCCTTGAGCAGGCTCCAGGCCGATGGCCTGACCGCGCCGACCGCTTCGCGCTCAAGCTGCTCGCGATCGATGGCGCCCACCAGTGCTTCCTGCTCGGCCTGGCTCAGCCACTTGGCGTCCTGCGGCCTGGAGTCGAGCCAGAAGAACACGAAGAAGCACAGCGTCACCGAGGCCATGCCTTCGATGAACAGCATCCACTGCCAGCCATGCATGCCCAGGCCCTGAATCTGCATCAGCGCGCCGGCCAGCGGCCCGGAAATCAGCGACGCCAATGCCGAGCCGCTGAGGAAGATGGCAATCGCCTTGCCACGCTCGGCGGCCGGTAACCAGCGGGTGAAGTAGTAGATCACCCCGGGGAAGAAGCCCGCTTCGGCAACGCCCAGCAGAAAGCGCAGCACGTAGAACTGGGTTTCGTTCTGCACGAAGGCCATGGCCGTGGCCACCAGCCCCCAGGTGAACATGATGCGGGTCAGCCACAGCCGTGCGCCGACTTTCTGCAGCAGCATGTTCGAGGGCACTTCGAACAACGCGTAGCCAATGAAGAACAGGCCGGCGCCAAAGCCATAGGCCGCGGCGCTGATGCCCAGGTCGCTTTCCAGATGGGGGCGGACGAAGCCGATGTTGACGCGGTCCAGGTAGTTGACGATGAACATGATGACGAACAGCGGCAGGACGTGGCGCTTGACCTTGGCCACGGCGCTGGCCAGGGCGTCGCCTTCATTCCGGGCAGACGGAGCGAGGGTATCGTTCACTTGCGGATCTCCCACTAATTGTTTTTGTGCGGGTCGAGGTTGTCTGACATGGCAGTGGGGAGGAGCATATGCGCAGCGCAGTTGTACGACAAGATCAACAACATCGGCAAAATCACAAAATACAAGCTACCGCAAAGCCTATATGCGTCGATCTTGCAAAAACAGACAAACTACTCGCTGGCTTGACCTCAGGAAAAATCGGCAAGAAATATTTTTATCGATTAGCTTGTCGTACAAGTACAACAACAATCGGATCACACCATGGCCACCGAACAAGCCCACAAACGCGGCCACAGCCGTGCCCATGACCTGGTCTCCAGCCTGACCCAACAGATCTTGCTGGGTACCTTCAAGCCAGGCGACAAGTTGCCCTCGGAAAACAGCCTGGTACGCGAGCATGGGGTCAGCCGCACCGTGGTCCGCGAGGCCCTGTCGAAATTGCAGGCTTCGGGGCTGGTGGAGCCACGCCACGGTATCGGTACGTTCGTGATGGAGCGCCAGGCCCAGGCCGGCCTGCGCATCGCTGCGGAAAGCGCGGCGAATGTGCGCGACCTGCTGGAGCTGCGCATCGGCCTGGAAGGCCAGGCCGCCGCCCTGGCCGCGCTACGCCGTGACGAGGGGCACCTGAGGCGCATGCGCCAGGCGCTGGATGACTACCAGGACCTGGCCGCCGCCGGCGACAGCTGCATCGAGGCCGACCGGCGCTTTCACCTGTTGATCGCCGAGGCCTCTGGCAACCTGTACTTCACTGAAATGCTGTTGCAGCTGGGCAACGGCCTGATCCCGCGCAACCGCATGGCCCTGGCCGAACGCAGCGGGGCGAAGCTGGCGCGGCAGGCGTACCTGGCCAACCTCGAGCATGAGGCGATCCTCAATGCCATCCGCCGGCAGGACCCGGACGCGGCGCGGGCAGCGGTGTGCCTGCACCTGTCCAATAGCCGCGACCGACTACTGCCCGAACAGGTCTGACACGATCCCCTGTAGGAGCGGCCTTGTGTCGCGAAGGGCTGCACAGCAGCCCCTCGATTTCAGCTACAGAATTGCAGGCCGGGGGCCGCTTTGCGGCCCTTTCGCGACACAAGGCCGCTCCTACAAAGAGAACCGCATCAGGCCCTGTTACCAGGTCAGGCAGATCTTGCCGAAATGCCGATTGCTCTCCTGATAACGGAACGCCTCGACGATCTGTTCCAGCTCGAAATGCTTGTCCACCACCGGCCGCAGGCCGTTGGCATCGATCGCCCGCACCATCGCCTGCTGCTGGGCGCGGCTGCCCACCAGCACGCCTTGCAGGCGAATCTGCCGCACCAGCGCCTGCACCAGCGGCAATTGCCCGGCCACGCCGGTGAGGATGCCGATCAACGACACATGCCCACCAATGCGCGCGGCAATCATCGATTGCTCCAGCGTCGCCGGGCCACCCACTTCGATCACATGGTCGACACCGCGGTTGCCGGTCAGCTCGCGCACTTTCTCACCCCACGCCGAGGTGCTCTTGTAGTTGATCAGATGGTCGGCACCCAGGGCTTTCAGGCGCTCCAGCTTGGCGTCGCTGGACGAGGTGGCGATCACCGTTGCGCCGGCCAGCTTGGCAAACTGCAGGGCGAAGATCGACACACCGCCGGTGCCCTGCACCAGCACCGTATCGCCGGGCTTGAGGTGGTCGTCGCTCATCAATGCACGCCAGGCCGTGAGACCGGCCGTGGTCAGCGTGGCAGCTTCTGCATGGCTGAAGCCCTTGGGCGCCAGGGTGAAGGCGGTGGCGCGAGCGGTGACCTGTTCACGGGCGTAACCATCGATACCGTCGCCGGGCACCCTGGCGAAGCCTTCCACATTGGCCTGGCCGTCGAGCCAGTCGGGGAAGAAGGTACTGACCACATTGTCGCCGACCTGGAACTCGGTGACGCCGCTACCCACCGCGACCACTTCGCCAGCGCCATCGGCCATGGGGATGCGCCGCTCGCTCGGGCCCCACATGCCGCTGACAACGGCGAAATCGTGGTAGTTGAGAGAGCTGGCGTGCAGGCGCACGGTGATTTCGCCGGCCTGGGGTGCGAGAGCCTCGCTGGTACCGACCTCGACCTTGTCGTAGCCGCCGCCGGGTTTTACGTAGATGGCCTTGCTAGTCATGGATAGGTCTCCGTTCAGGGAATAGATTGGGGTTCAGCATAGACAGGTCCGGCCTCTTCGCGGGTGAACCCGCTCCCACAGGTTGAGTGCTGGACTTGAGCTCGGCGCGGTCCCTGTGGGAGCGGGTTTACCCGCGAAGAGGCCCGCACAGGCGACACAAAAACTCAGCCCAACATCACCTTCAATGCCCGGCAATCGGCCGCATGCCAATCCACAAGCTCCGGCCACGGATTGTCCGGCAGGTTCACCAGCACCGTGCGCGCCCCTGCGGCCCGCCCACAGTCCAGGTCAAACCGGTAATCCCCCACCATCACCAGCTCACCCGGTGCCACACCCCAGGCATTGGCAATCTTCAGCAGCCCATCCGGGCTTGGCTTGGGCGCTGCTTCGTCACGCCCCAGAATGTGCTCCACCGGGAAGCAGTCCGCCAGGCCGATGGCCTCCAGCGTCACATGCGCCAACTCGCGGGCATTGCGGGTCAGAATGCCCAGCCGGCAACCACGCTGGGCCAGTTCGCGCACCAGTTCCACCGCCCCGGTGGCCGCCGTGGAGGCAATCGCCAGGTCACGCTCGTGCTCCAGCAGCCAGGCATGCTTGGCCGCCGCCTCGTCCGCCGGCAAGGCTGCCAGGTGAGTGAGGATGTCGTGCTCGGCCGGGATATCCAGCGCCACGCGGATGGCGGCAAAATCGTGCACGGCCACGGTCAGGGTGCCGTCCATGTCGAACACCCAGTTGCGCACCTCGCCCAGGCTCATGCCCAGTCCTTGCGATGGCGAATCAGGCCTTCCTGGCACGACGACGCCACCAGTTGCCCGGCCTGGTTGAAGATGCTGCCGCGGCAGAAGCCACGGGCATTGCCCGCCCAAGGGCTGTCGGTGGCGTACAGCAGCCACTCGTCGGCACGCAGGTTGCCATGGAACCACAGCGAATGGTCGAGGCTGGCGATCTGCATGTCACGCTGCCACACCGATTTGCCATGGGGCAGCAACGCAGTGGTCAGCAGGCCGAAGTCCGAGGCGTAGGCCAGCATGTATTTGTGCAGGGCGGGGACATCGGGCAGGTTGCCATCGGCGCGGAACCAGGCGTACTTCACCGGGTCGCCAGGCTGGGGGTTGAACGGGTCGCGCTCGGTGACCGGGCGGATCTCGATCGGCTTGGCGCACAGCACCTTGTCGCGAATGCGTTCGGGCAACTGGTCGGCCATGGCCCGGGCCAGCTCGACTTCAGTGGGCAGGTTCTCCGGGCCGACCACCTCGGGCATCTGCGCCTGGTGCTCGAAACCTTCCTCGTCGTACTGGAACGAGGCGCTGCAGGTGAAGATCGGCTGGCCCTTCTGAATCGCCGTCACCCGCCGGGTGCTGAAGCTGCCGCCATCGCGCACGCGGTCCACCGAATACACCACCGGCAGGCTGGCATCGCCAGGGCGCAGGAAGTAGCCGTGCAACGAATGCACATGGCGTGCATCCTCGACCGTCTGGCTGGCCGCCGACAACGATTGGCCCAGTACCTGCCCACCGTACAGCTGGCGGAAGCCCAGGTCCTGGCTGCGGCCACGGAACAGGTTCTCCTCGATGGACTCGAGGCTCAACAGGTCGACCAGGTCGTCCAACACATGACTCATCGGGGGTTCTCCTAGCAAGGCAAACAGGTCTCTACAGCACTCTTATGAAGGCAAATGATACAGGGTTTGTCATTCGTGCCGGGCATGGCCATGCATTCAGGCGCGCAGGGTACGCTCCCAGTGTGCGCGGTCGATGCGGTACAGCACATGCGGGCGCAGCGGATGGCCCACGGGCAGACTGGGGTGTTCGAAACTGCCATTCAGGTCCTGCTGCATACCGATGGCCTGCATGACCTTCTGCGAGGGCAGGTTGCTCTCGCTAGTGAACGACACCACCTCCTCCAGGCGCAATTGGGCGAAAGCACAGCGCAGGCAGGTCCACGCCGCCTCGCTGGCGAAACCCAGGCCCCAGTGGCGGCGTGCCAGGCGCCAGCCGATTTCCACCGCCGGCGCAAAATCGGCATCGAAGCCCACGTGCAGCAACCCGGTCATGCCGATGAAGGCACCGCTGTCCTTGCGCTCCAGGGCCCACAGGCCAAAGCCGTATTCATTGAAATGCCCGCGCACGCGGCCGATCAGCGCGGCTGCCTCCACGCGCGTCAGCGGCGCCGGGAAGTAGCGCATCACCTGCGGATCGGCACACAGGGCGGCGAACTCGCGCAGGTCGTCGTCGTGCCATTGGCGCAGCACCAGCCGCGCGCTTTCCAGTTGCAGGATAGGGGTCATCGGGCGTGCTCCGGTTTTACCGTCTTGCAGTTTACAGCGTAGGCGCGGGTGCAGGTTTCACCCAGCCGGCGCAGCCGAATGCAATTTTCACACGCCCTTCACCGCCCCCCGACAGGCCTGTTGGCAGGATGCCAGCCAATACCGCCGCGCCAGCCGCGACCATGCCAACGGAGCAACGCATGCTATCGAGCAACACCCTGGGGCACCCAGCCATCCACGCCCGGCGCAAGCGACGCCTGACCCGCAAAGCCCTCGGTGCCGCCCTTGGCCTGTGCATGGTCGTGGCGGCGTTGAGCACCTGGCTGGCGACGAGGACGCACATCGTGGACCTTGGCAACGAACGACAATTGACTGACAGCGGCCTGCTGCAGGACTGGGCCGACGGTGCGGTGATCGTGATGATCCGCCACGCCGAGCGCTGCGACAGCGCTCCCGGTCCATGCGTGGACGACCCCACCGGCATCACCGTGACCGGCAGCCAGGCTGCCGGACGTGTTGGCCAAGGGCTGCACCAGCTGGGCCTGAACAACGCCGATATGCTCAGCAGCCCGAAACTGCGCACACGGCAAACCGCGCATTTCATCCTTGGCCAGGCGGTGGCCAGTGAGGACTGGCTGGAAAGCTGTGACAGCCAGTTCGCCAGCGAAGCGCTGGCACACAAACGACCGGGGCATAACCTGGTGCTGGTGACCCACAACGGCTGCATCGACCATTTTGCCCGCCAGCAGAAAGTTGCGGGGGGCGAGCGTGAGAGCGGCTATGCCAGTGCGTTGTTCGTTTCGGTGGATGGCAATGGTAAGACGCGCATCCTCGGCCGCCTGAACGAGCCGGACTGGCAACGGGTGCTGGCCAGTACCACGAAATAACGCCCCCTCGCAGCAAACACGCCCTGTAGGAGCGGCCTTGCGTCGCGAAAGGGCTGCGCAGCAGCCCCTGCAATTTGTGCATTTGCGCTGATACCCCGGGGCTGCTGCGCAGCCCTTTCGCGACGCAAGGCCGCTCCTACAAAGGCCGGCGCTGGCCAGGAGATTGATGCCAGGCAGGTTCTCCCACAGCAGTCTCCAGCCATGGCAAGATCAGCACTGGCCCCGATTGCGACCCCACCCATGCCGTTGCCGCTGATCTACCACGAAGACTACAGCCCGGAGTTCCCTGCCGAACACCGCTTCCCCATGGACAAGTTTCGCCTGCTGCACGACCACTTGATCGACAGCGGGCTGACCACCGACCAAGCCCTGCTGCGCCCGGACATCTGCCCCAACGACATCCTCGCCCTGGCCCACGACCGCAGCTACATCGAGCGCTACATGAACGGTGACCTGTCACGCGAGGACCAGCGCCGCCTCGGCCTGCCCTGGAGCGAGGCCCTGGCCCGGCGTACCGTGCGCGCCGTAGGCGGCTCGCTGCTGAGCGCCGAGATGGCGCTGCAGCACGGCATCGCCTGCCACCTTGCCGGCGGCACCCACCACGCCCATTACGACCACCCTGCCGGTTTCTGCATCTTCAACGACCTGGCCGTGATCAGCCGCTACCTGCTGGAGGCTGGCCGGGTACACCGAGTGCTGATCTTCGATTGCGATGTGCATCAGGGTGACGGCACCGCGCGCATCCTGCACGACACACCAGACGCCATCACCGTGTCGCTGCACTGCGAACAGAACTTCCCGGCGCGCAAGGCACAAAGCGATTGGGACATCCCCCTGCCCCGCGGCATGGGCGACATGGCCTACCTGAAGGTGGTGGACGACGCCCTCAACTACCTGCTGCCACTCTATCGACCCGACCTGGTGCTGTACGACGCCGGGGTCGATGTGCACAAAGACGACGCCCTGGGCTATCTGCAACTGACCGATGCAGGCGTTGCCGCCCGTGACGAAGCGGTGCTGCGCCACTGCCTGGGCCGCGACATCCCGGTGGTGGGCGTGATCGGCGGTGGCTACAGCAAGGACCGCGCAGCCCTGGCCAGGCGCCATGGCATCCTTCATCACAGCGCGGCACGCGTCATCGGTTGTTCACAATGACTGTGGAACCGCTTGTGGATAACCTGCGGGAAAGGCGCTGCAGCCCTTTACAGGCAAGGCCTGCAAAGCTCTGATCATTTTTTGAGCAGTGCTTCCACAGGCTACGCTGCGCTAGAATGCGCCTCTTTTCCACAGCCTGCTGCCCACCATGCCTGATCTGAGCCCCGCCTCCCCTCCCCTCGCTGTCGTCATCGGCGGCGGCCCAGCCGGCCTGATGGCCGCCGAAGCACTGGCCCAGGCGGGCCTGGCGGTCGAGGTGTTCGATGCCATGCCTTCGGTGGGCCGCAAGTTCCTGCTGGCGGGGGTCGGTGGCATGAACATCACCCATTCCGAGCCCTACCCGGCGTTCGTCAGCCGGTATGCCGAGCGCCAGGGCGAAATCGCCGCGCTGCTGCACGACTTCGATGCCGACGCCTTGCGCCAGTGGATTCACGGCCTGGGTATCGAAACCTTCGTCGGCACCTCGGGCCGGGTGTTCCCCACCGACATGAAAGCCGCGCCACTGCTGCGCGCCTGGCTCAAGCGCCTGCGCGACAGCGGAGTAGTTATCCACACCCGTCACCGCTGGTTGGGCTGGAATGCCGAAGGTGCATTGCGGATTGCTTATCCACAGGGCGAGCGGGCGGTGAAGGCCGCCGTGGTGGTGCTGGCGCTGGGTGGCGGCAGCTGGGCGCGACTGGGCTCGGACGGTAGCTGGCAGCCGCTGCTGGCCGCACGGGCTGTGGATATCTCACCCTTGCAGCCCAGCAACTGCGGTTTTGAAGTGGCAGGCTGGAGCGCGCTGCTCAAGGACAAGTTCGCCGGTGCGCCGTTGAAGAACATTGCCCTCAGCGTTCCCGGCAGCGCGCCGCGCAAGGGCGAGTTCATCCTCACCGCGCAGGGTGTGGAAGGCAGCCTGGTGTATGCATGGTCAGCGCCGGTGCGCGAGGCCATCAACCGTGAGGGCCACGGGGTGTTGCTGCTCGACCTGTTACCGGACAAGCCTGTGGACAAGATTGCCCAGGCGCTGGCCAAGCCACGGGGTTCGCGCTCGATGGCCAAGCACCTGCACAGCCAGCTGGGTATCGATGGGGTCAAGGCTGCCCTGTTGCGCGAGCTGACCGATCAGGCGACCTTTGCCGCCCCTGATGCCTTGGCGAGGGCGATCAAGGCATTGCCGATCACGCTGGTGCGCACGCGGCCGCTGGATGAGGCGATCAGCAGCGCGGGCGGGGTGCGTTTCGAGGGGCTGGATGAGGGCTTGATGGTCAAGGGCATGCCGGGGGTGTTCTGTGCCGGCGAGATGCTGGACTGGGAGGCGCCGACTGGGGGGTATCTGCTGACAGCGTGCTTTGCCAGCGGCTTGCGCGCCGGGCGGGCGGCGGCGGATTGGCTCAAATCCAAAGGTTGACACTGTCCCCTGTGGGAGCGGGTTTACCCGCGAACACGGGCGAAGCCCGTGCCATGCACCGAGTCGCATTCTTCGCGGGTAAACCCGCTCCCACAGAGACCGCGTACACTTCAAATCTACGGCTTACGCTTGCGCGCCCCACCATTGAAGCTCGGCACCTTGCGCACCGCCTTCACCGCCGGCTCCGCACTGCCTGATTCAGCACTGTCCATCCAACGCCCCAACCCGCGCTTGGCGCTGTTTTCCTTCGGCTTCTTGGGCTTCTTCGGCTTCTTGATCACCTGGCCACTAGCGTCGGTCATCGGCACCCGGTGGTCAGGGATGAAGTCCGGCTCTTCGTGACGCGGCAGGGTCTGCCGGGTCAGCACTTCGATTGCCGCCAGCAGCTGCACTTCATCCGCACACACCAGCGAGATCGCCTCGCCCTTGTTGCCCGCCCGCCCGGTACGCCCGATGCGGTGCACGTAATCCTCGGCAACGATCGGCAGGTCAAGGTTGACCACCAGCGGCAAGTCGTCGATATCCAGGCCGCGGGCCGCCACATCGGTCGCCACCAGCACCTGGATTTCGCGGGCCTTGAAGCTGTCCAGCGCGCGCTGGCGGGTGGCTTGCGGGCGGTCACCGTGGATACCGTCGGCATTCACACCCTCGGCCAGCAAGCGCTCCACCAGTTGATCGACGCCATTGCGGGTCTTGGCGAACACCAGCACCTGCTTCCAGCGCTGCTTGCGCAGCAGGTGGCAGAACAGGTCGACCTTGCGCTTTTTATCCACAGGCACCAGCCACTGCTTGACGCTGGTGGCCGTGGCATTGCGCGGGCTGACTTCGATGCTCAGCGGGTCGTTCAGGGCCAGGCCCGCCAGCATGCGGATCTGGTCGGAGAAAGTGGCGGAGAACAACAACGTCTGGCGCTTGCGTGGCAGCGCGGCGTACACCGACTGCAGCTCTTCGGCAAAGCCCAGGTCGAGCATGCGGTCGGCTTCGTCCAGCACCAGGGTCTGCACCTGGTTGAACTTCACGGCGTTCTGCCGGAACAGGTCGAGCAAGCGCCCCGGGGTGGCCACCAGCAGGTCGACGCCACGGCGCAGGCGCATCATCTGCGGGTTGATGCTGACCCCGCCATACACCGCGTAGGTGCTCAGCGGCAGGTTCTCGGCATACTCGCGCACGTTGTTGTGCACCTGCTCGGCCAGCTCACGGGTGGGTACCAGCACCAGCGCGCGGATCGAGTTGCTGGCCACCTTTTCGCCTTCCAGCGCCAGGCGCTGCAGCACAGGCAGGGCAAAGCCCGCGGTCTTGCCGGTACCGGTCTGGGCCGCGGCCATCAGGTCGCGGCCGGCCAGCACGGCGGGGATGGCCTTGGCCTGCACCGGGGTCGGGGTGGTGTAGTCCAGTTGCTGCAGGGTGCGCAGCAGCGGTTCGATCAGGCCGAGTTTGGCGAAATTCATGGCAATACCGTCAGGGGGTTCAGCGAAGGCGGCAAGTTTACCGCATCACCCCTGCCTACTTGCAGATTTCGCCTTTCAACGGCTGCACCTGCTCAGGTGCCTTGCGCCACTGCGGCAGGCCGATCAGCACCACCGCGCCGATGATCACCGCCATGGCCACACATTCTTCGGCACCGATCTGCTCACCGGCAAAGACGATGCCCAGCAGCACGGCCACCGCCGGGTTGACGTAGGCATAGCTGGTGGCAGCTGCCGGGCGCACGTGCTTGAGCAGGTACATGTAGGCACTGAACGCCAGGATCGAACCGAAGAACACCAGGTAGGCCAGTGCCCCCCAGCCGGCAGCGGTCGGCAGCTGCGTCATGCGCTCGCCAGACAGCGCGCTGCCGAGCAGCAGCACTGCGCCACCAACGAGCATTTCCGCGGCGCTGGCCATGGGCCCCTGGGGCAGCGGCAAGGTCTTGCTCCACACCGAGCCGAACGCCCACGACGCCGCCGCAAAGATGATCAGCGCCGCGCCAATCGGGCTTGCCTGAAGGTTGGAGCCCAGGTTCAGCAGGCCGATACCCACCAACCCGAGGGCGATCCCCGCCCACTCCAGCTTCGAATTGCGGTGCCCGAACAGCAGGCCGAACAGCAACGTGAACAGCGGCACCGTCGCCACCGCCAGCGCAGCGACGCCAGAGGCCACACCGGCATGCTCGGCCACGGTCACGCCACCGTTACCACAGCTGAGCAGCAGGAAACCGATCGCCCCCGCAGCCCGCCACTGCGGCCAGGTCGGTGCCGGCACACCGCGCCAGCGCAAGAAGCCATACAGCAGGCCCCCGGCAATCAGGAAGCGCACCCCGGCCATGAGCATCGGCGGCCAGCTCTCGACGCCTATGCGAATGAACAGGTAGGTGGAGCCCCAGACCAGGTACAAGGCCAGGAATGCACCAATGAGCAACAACGGGAAGCGACGGGAGGCAGGCATGGGAAACACTCGAAATCCGTTTACGGGTGGCTTAGTTTAGAAAGGCCACCGTGTAAACTTAAGTTACAAAACAGCTTTAAATCACCCGAACACTTTGCATTGCATGGTTATTCTGATGCTTTTCAATCGAATCGAAACCAGGCAGGAATAACCTATGGACAAGTACGACCGCATGCTGCTCGCCGCCCTGCTCGACAATGGCCGCGCCACCTTCGCGCAACTGGCGCGCCAGGTGAACCTGTCGGCGCCGGCGGTGGCCGAGCGGGTGGCCAAGCTCGAGGCCAGCGGGGTTATCACCGGCTACCAGGCCAAGGTCGACATGAGCAAGATCGGCCTGCCGATCCAGTGCGTGATCGAACTGCGCCTGGCCAGCCACGGCAACCAGCAGGCCTACGAAGCGTTGACCCAGATCCCCCAGTTGACCGAATGCCACCGGGTAACCGGCGACCCCTGCGTCATCATGCAGGCAGCGGTGGGTTCGATGCCGGAGCTGGAAGAACTGATCAACCGGGTCGCGCAGTTCGGCTTCAGCAAGACCTCGATCATTCTCTCCAGCGCTGTGGAGCGGCGGGTGCCGCTGGCGCAACTGGAGAAGAAGCCCTAACAGAACCTGGCCAGGGTTTCACGAACCTTGGCGGCCGGGGTTTTCTGCAGGCGGCAGAGCAGGTCGTGCGAGAGTTGCTGTACACCATGGCCCTGGCGCAGCACGCCAGCCAGGTGTTGCAGCAGGTTGGCGGCCATTTCGGCATCGGCCATGGCCCGGTGCGCGGTACCGGTATCCGGCAGCCCGGCCCAGCGGGTCAGGGTACCCAGCTTGTGGTTCGGTGCCGCTGGCAGCAGGCGCCGTGACAGAAGCAAGGAGCAGGCGAAGGCCTGGCTGCGGCTACGGCCGATGCGGCCCAGTTCGTAGTCCCAGAACTTCTGGTCGAAAGCGGCATTGTGTGCCAGCAGCGGGGTGCCACCGACGAATTCGGCCACTTCGTTCATCACCTTGTCCACCGGCGGCGCACTGCGCAGCATGGTGTTGGTGATGCCGGTCAGCCCGGCGATGAAGGCCGGCACCGGCACACCCGCGTTCATCAGGCTCTGGTAGCGCTCGACGATGCGCCCGCCCTCCAACATCACCACCGCCACCTCGGTGGCGCGGCAACCGGCACCAGGGCTGATGCCGGTGGTTTCAAAGTCGATGACAGCGATACGTTCCATGCAGGGGCCTCAGTGTTTGAGCAACAGCGCACCCTCGATGGGCACATAACGGGTGGCGGCACGGATCAGCGACAGTGCGGTAAGCCCGGGCACACCATACACCACTGCCTCGGTGCCATGGCGCTGTATCACCCGCTCCAGCAGCAGGTCGAAATCGCCATCGCCGGAGGCCAGTACCACTTGGTCGACGCGGCTGGCGGCGTCGATCACATCCAGGGTAATACCCACATCCCAGTCACCTTTGGCCGAGCCATCGCTGCGCTGGATGAAGGGTTTGAGGCGCACATCGAAACCGAGATTGCGCAGGATCTGCTGGAACTGTTGCTGTTTGCTGTCGCCACGGTCGATGGCATAGGCCACGGCCTCGACGATCTGGCCGTCGCGGCTGACATCGGCCCACAGGGCGGTGTAGTTGAAATGGCAGCCGTGGGCCTGGCGCACGGTGTAGTAGAGGTTCTGCACATCGGCGAACAGCGCGATCTTTTTCACCTTGGAACCCCTTGGTCGGCCTGGAATGCTGGGGGCTGCCTTGCAGCCCTTTCGCGACACAAGGCCGCTCCTACAGGGGGTCGCGTACCCTTGTAGGAGCGGCCTTGCGTTGCGAAAGGGGCGCAAGGCGCCCCCAAAATTGCCAGCAGTATGCCAGACCTGTCAGACGTACGAATCGTCGTCCGAGAAGAACCCGCCATCATCACTGCCATAACCGCTGTCGGCATTCCACGTGGTCGCCTCCCAGCCTTGCTAGCCCATGCAATGCCAATGAACAAGGAAGTACTTCAAGCTTCGGCCCGGTCCCGCGCCTTACTACTGTACCCACGCAGAGGAAGCTCAACTCCCTCATTGGAGAACAGTCATGAGTAACAGCATTACCAACTGGATCGCAGAAGCAAAATCTTTCAAGGCGCACATACATTGTCAGTCGGTCTGGAAATACTGGGACGGCACACAAGACAGGTACAAAGACATAATGACTTTCGACTCACCGGGGATAGATCAACCAGTCCGGCTGAGCGACGCTTCCGGGCTCGGCCAGGAGGAAGGCTGGCTGATCACCGGACGCCAAGCAGCACCCACCACGTTCAACATCGAATACCACTCCGAGACAACGGATCGGATCCATGTCTACATCAACGGCACGGGCACCGACAGCGACAGAAAGGTCGAGATCAGCCGCAACGGCTATCTTGGTTTGTACCGAACCAACTCACCGGTCGACCTGATAAAACTCGAACCGCTGGAATGGGGCCCTGACACACTGCGCTGCCGCCTGCGCGACCATACGGGCCGTACCGTGAAAACGCTGTATCACATGCCTCCGGACAGGAATGTCTATCTGAATACGAACGATGGCGACATTGCGACATTTCTTATCACGCGCCGATAGCTGCCAGGCTGCACCTGCCCCCTGACAGGTTGCCCCTGGAAAACCCGAGGTACACGGCCATGCGTTGTCATGTACCTCTGGGTTTGGCCAGCAGTATGCCAGACCTGTCAGACGTACGAATCGTCGTCCGAGAAGAACCCGCCATCATCGCTGCCATAATCGCTGTCGGCATAACCACCCTGGTCGCTGCCCCAACCACTGTTGTCAGCCACCTGCTGCTGCGCCCCCGAGTCGCTCCAGCCACCGCTGTCGCTGGCCGGCGCCGGCTCCTCCTTGATCACCTCTACCACCTCCTCCGGCTGCGAGTTGTGGTTGAACAGGCTGCTGATGCCCTGCGCCAGCAACACACCACCCGCCACACCGGCTGCAGTCTGCATTGCGCCGCCGAGGAAGCTGCTGGCACCACTGCGTGCCGGTGCAGCGCCAAAGCCAGGCTGCTGCGCTTGTGGCTGGGAAAAGCCCGGCGCCGAGGGCTCACGCCAGCCCCCGCCAGATGCCACGGGGGCTGCAGCGGGACGCTGCGGTTGCACGGCCGGGGCCGCATTGCGCCCAGACGAACCAAAGATGCTGGACAGGAAACCACCACCGCCATTGCTCGGCGCGCTGCCGGCACGGGCGGCCTCGGCCTGGGCATGGGCCTGCTTCAGTTCGGCTTCCAGTTGCTTGTTCTGCTCGTCGAGGCGCTTGATCGCTGCCTCCTGCACCAGGATCGCCTGGGCCATGTAATAAGGCGCCGCCGGCTGCTGACGCACATGTTCCTCGATGCATGCCTGGGCCTGCGCATCACGTGGCTGGCTCGGGTCCTCGGCTTGCTTGAGGCGGCCGAACAGGCCGTCGATCAGGGTTTGTTCTTCAGTATTCATGGGGCGACCTCGTGGGGTAGCGGACAACGGACAGCGTCAAAGATGGGGCGTACAGGCGTGGGATTCAATCACCGGCGACGTGAAACTTTTTTCAGCAAGTGACAGCCCCAGGCCTGCTTTGGGCTAAAGTTATGCCCCTGTTTTTACTGCCATGCGATGTAAACTGATGAATCCGCTGAGCGTCCTGCGCGACTCCCTGTACTTCTTCCGCCGCCACCTGCCGAACATCCTCCAGCTGTGCCTGCCGCTGGTGGTGCTGGAAGCCTTGCTCACCCAACTGCTGTACCGGCAGATGGGCGATCAGGCATCGCCGGCCTACGGCATGCTGGTCAGCCTGCTGTTCTACCCGCTGTACAGCGCCGCGCTGATCCTGTACCTCGACACCCGCAGCAACGGCCAGGAAATCGCCAAGCGCGACCTGTTCGCCCGAGCCCTGCAATTGTGGCCGCAGTTGGCCCTGCTGATCCTGATCAGCTCGCTGCTGATCATGGCCGGCCTGGC
Source organism: Pseudomonas asiatica (assembly GCF_040214835.1). Taxonomy (NCBI): domain Bacteria; kingdom Pseudomonadati; phylum Pseudomonadota; class Gammaproteobacteria; order Pseudomonadales; family Pseudomonadaceae; genus Pseudomonas; species Pseudomonas asiatica. Next base: position 5,144,153 of record NZ_CP157874.1, read on the forward strand.
GCTGTTCATCTTCCCGGGCGTGTGGATCATGATCAACCTGGTGTTCGCCGAGTACCTGCTGGTGCTGCGCGGCCTGCCGGTGGTGCAGTCGATGCGCGAGAGCGCACGCATGACCACCGGCCACTTCATGCGCATCATGATCTGCGTGCTGGGTGTGCTGGCACCGATCTGGCTGATCGACGGGTTATTGCTGATGGCTTTTCCCGAACCCACAGCGGGTGCCCAACTGGCCATGGACAGCCTGAGCGGCTTCCTGCAGCTGTTCAGTACCGTGGTGCTGTATCGCCTGTTCATGCTGCTGGAAGGTGAAGCCGGGGCTTGAGGCATCTGGGAAAGTCTTCATTCTGCTCGCACGCCCGACGGTGGCATTAGTGTAAGACACCTTCAATGCCATTAGAGGAAAACGTCATGGAGCAAATAATCAGCACTCAATATGCCGAATCGTTTCGAGGCCGGCTTTTAATGTGCGTCGACGGTGGCTATGCCAATACCCGGATTAGTCGTAGTGGCGACAAAACCGATGATAGTTTCTTTGATTTCTCCCCTGGGAATGACTGGTTAATATTGGGCGGACGCACGCTGCCGCCACTGTTGGAGTTCCGTTATATCTCCAAAACCGAAGATCGCCTGCATTATCACATCCACCTTTGGGGACAACCAGACAAGAAGTTGGGTGTCAGCCGCAATGGCTACCTCGGCTTCTACAAGTATGCCGAAGTCACCGATTACTGGATGATCGAGCCACTGCACCTGCTCAATGGATCTCTCATCTGTCATCTGCGAGACCAAAGCGGGCAGAGCGTGGGCGCCATTGACTACAAACGAGACGACTACCGAGAAACGTTAGCCCCGCTGAATGTCAAGAAAGGTCAGATCGTCACCTTCGACCTGACGAAATATTAATTCATAGGGAGCTCGATGAAGCGCACATCTATTGGCGCTTCTTAGCCTTCACAAATTTTCTTTGGCCGAATTACATGATTCATGAGGATAGCCAGATCTCGATCCCTCTGAACAAGGCAACCGATCTGGCTAACGCTCTGCGTCACATTCAGGTGCCACGCGGCTTCGCCCGCGCGGTCGCATCGGCCACCAAAGGGTCATCCGGCCAATAGTGCTTGGGATAACGCCCTTTCAAATCCTTCTTAACCTCGGCATACGTCGTGCGCCAGAAGTTGGCCAGATCCTGGGTCACTTGTACCGGCCGCCGTGCCGGTGACAACAAATGCAACTTCACCTGCTGACGGCCTTGGGCAATACGCGGAGTATCGGCAAGGCCGAAGAGTTCCTGCAGACGCACGGCGAGAATCGGTGGGTTTTCACTGTAGTCCAGGCGAATGTTCGAGCCGGAGGGCACCGCCAGATGCGCCGGTGCCCATTCGTCCAGGCGCTGTGGCAATGGCCAAGGCAGCAGATTGCGCAAGATCGAGGACACATCCAGGGCGGCGAAATGGCTCAGCCGCGAGACCTTGCCCAAGTATGGCTGCAGCCAGTCTTCCAGGGTCGCCAGCAGCGCTTCGTCCCCCAGGTCAGGCCATTCGCTTTGCCCCTCTTTGTCCAGATCAAGCTGACGTAACAGCGCCACCCGTGCTTGCCATTGGCGAAGTTCCGGGGTCCAGGTCAACACGTTCAGGCCCTTGCGCCGCACCAGGCCAAGCAACGCTTTGGCGCGGGCATCGTCATCCAGGTTGGGTAACGGTTCACGCCCCAGCACCAGCTCGCCGACCTTGGTCTGGCGTTCGGCACGCAGCACCTGCTCGCGTTCGTCCCAGTCGAGGATATCGACCCGCTCGACCTGCTCGGCCAGCACGCCCTCGAGCAGCGCCGGATCGAACTCGGCGGCCAGATAGATGCGTTCTTCGCGCTGGCCCTGGCGGCTACCCAGGTCGGCGATCACCAGCCACGGGCACTTCATCAGTGCATCGACTTCGGCAAACAGCGCCGCCCGGCCGTTGGCCAGCCGGTATTCCGCACCGCCCTCGCGGCGCTGCTGGGCGACGCGGTCGGGGTAAGCCAGCGCCAGCAGCGCGCCCAGCCAGCGCGGGTGATCAGGGTCCACAACCGGCGCGCCTGGTTTGCCACGCAGCATGCCACGGTACTGGCGGGCCAATTGGCGCGCACGCTGCACACCACCGTGGCTGCCACGGGCGGTCCTGCTCTCGCCACTGACCAGCGCCAGCCGGCTGTGCAAGTCGGCGCCACCGCCGCGCTGGATATCCCGCTCGCCCAGCAGCGCAGCCACATCACAGGCCATCTGTGCCAGACCCAGGTCCTGGCCGCGCAACAGCAAATGCGCAATACGTGGATGCGCGGGCAGCTCGGCCATGGCCAGGCCGTGTTCGCTGAGGTTGTCACGGCTGCCGGGCTTGAAGGCATTGAGCCGTGCCAGCAGGTCCTGGGCCTGGGCGAAGGCGGCGGTTGGGGGCTGGTCGAGCCAGCGCAACTGCTCGGGCGTCACACCCCAGCGCGCCAGTTGCAGGGCCAGGCCGGCCAGGTCGGCCTGCATGATCTCGGCGCTGCCGTGGGCGGCCAGCTGGTCATGTTGGGCCTCGGACCAAAGTCGATAACATACGCCGGGCTCCAGGCGCCCGGCGCGGCCGGCGCGCTGGGTAGCACTGGCGCGGGAGATGCGCTGGGTGTCCAGGCGGGTCATGCCGCTGCCGGGGTCGAAACGCGGTACCCGGGCCAGGCCTGCGTCGATCACCACGCGCACGCCGTCGATGGTCAGGCTGGTCTCGGCAATGTTGGTGGCCAGCACCACCTTGCGCAGGCCCTTGGGCGCCGGGTCGATGGCCGCACGTTGGGCGTCGAGATCGAGCTCGCCATGCAGCGGGCAGAGCAGGACCTCGGGACGCTCGCCCAACGCTTCCTGCAGGCTCTGGTGAACCCGGCGGATCTCGGCCTGACCCGGCAGGAATACCAGCAAACTGCCGGTCTGGTCAGCCAGTGCCTGCAACACGCTGTCCACTACCCGAGGCTCGATGAACTCACCCGGCTGGAAAGGCCGCCCCCAACGGATGTCGACGGGGTGCATGCGGCCTTCGCTGCTCACCACCGGGGCATCATTCAGCAGCCGCGAAAGGCGCTCGCCCTCCAGGGTCGCGGACATCAGCAAAACCTTCAGCGGCGGATCGTCCCGCAGCAATTCCCGGCCATTCAGGCTCAATGCCAGGGCCAGGTCGGCATCAAGGCTGCGCTCGTGAAATTCGTCGAAGATCACCAGCCCCACACCCTCCAGCGCCGGGTCGGCCTGCAGGCGGCGGGTGAGGATGCCTTCGGTCACTACCTCGATGCGGGTTTTCGGCCCGACCTTGCTGTCCAGGCGGATGCGATAGCCCACGGTCTCGCCGACCTTTTCGCCGAGCTCGCTGGCCAGGCGCTCGGCCGCAGCCCGCGCTGCCAGGCGCCGGGGTTCGAGCATGAGAATGCTCTGCCCAGCCAGCCACGGCTCATTGAGCAGCGCCAGCGGCACGCGGGTGGTCTTGCCGGCGCCAGGTGGCGCCTCGAGCACCGCTTCGTCACGGTTTTCCAGGGCCTGGCGCAGGGCGGGCAAGACAGCATCGATCGGTAATGAAATCATGGTGGTCCTCGAACAGTCCCGCGAGTATAACGGCGAACCCAGCCTGCTCTATCATGGTCTTAGCTTCAGGTGCAGGCGCTTCGCTTGCCCTGCTGGATACCTTTTCGGAGATTTACATGCGCATCCCAACCCGCGTCATCGGTGGCGCCCTCATCGTCACCTTGCTGACCCAACTGACCGCCTGCGGCACCATTCTCTACCCGGAACGGCGCGGCCAGATCGGCGGCAAGATTGACCCTGTGGTTGCCGCAATGGATGCCATCGGCATCCTGTTCTACGTGATCCCGGGGCTGATCGCCTTCGGTATCGACTTCGCCACGGGCGCCATTTATTACTCAGGCGGGCGATCCGCTCAGGTCGACCCGGTCAAACTGCGCGAGGCCGTGAGCCCCGATGGCAAGGTCGACAACCTGAAGTTGCAGGCCATTCTGGAAAGCGAACTGGGCCAGCGCCTGCCGCTGAACGACCCACGGCTGATCCAGCATCGCGGCAGCATCGAACAGTTGGCCAGCCTGGGCCTGGTACCTGCAGCCTGAAGTACAAGGACACTACCCACGGATGATGACCACCCCGGCTGAACACCAGCGCCTGCTACGCCTGGCCACTCGCGCATCGCTGGCGGTGGCCAGCATCCTGGTCCTGAGCAAGGCGTTGGCCTGGTGGCTGAGCGGCTCGGTCAGCCTGCTGGCCGGGCTGACCGACTCGGCACTGGATGCCGTTGCCTCGTTCCTCAACCTGCTCGCCGTGCACTACGCCCTGCGCCCGGCCGACAACGACCACCGTTTCGGCCATGGCAAGGCCGAGGCCCTGGCCGGTATGGCGCAGGCGCTGTTCATCGGGGTCAGTGCGGTGCTGATCGGGGTGCAGGCGGTTGAACGCCTGCACACCCCGCAACCCTTGGGCGATACCGCCGTCGGTATCGGGGTAATGCTGCTGTCGCTGGTGCTGACCCTTGCCCTGCTGGCACTGCAACACAAGGTCATCCGCCTGACCGGCTCCACGGCGGTACGGGCCGACTCCCTGCACTACCGCTCGGACCTGCTGCTCAACGGCAGCATCCTGCTGGCCCTGCTGCTGGCACGCTTTGGCTGGCCGCAGCTGGATGCGCTGTTCGGCCTGGGCATCGCTGTCTATATCCTCTGGAGCGCGCTGCAGATCGCCCGGGAGAGTACGGCCATCCTGATGGACCAGGAACTGCCCGGCGATGTTGGCGAGGACATGGCAGCGCTGGTGCTGGCCATTCCCGGGGTCAAAGGCGTGCACGACCTGCGTACGCGGGTGTCGGGCAACCAGTGGTTCGTGCAGTTGCATCTGGAGATGCCGGGGCAATTGCCGCTAAATGAAGCGCATGCCTTGTGCGTGGAGGCCTCGAGGGTGATCCGCCAGCGTTATCCACAGGCGGATGTGATGGTGCACGCGGATCCGGTGTGAACCTGCAAGGGCCCTATCGCCGGCAAGCCAGCTCCCACAGGCACTACACATGGCTTCAGGCCGGTGCGGTTCCTGTGGGAGCTGGCTTGCCGGCGATAAGGCCGGGACTGGCAGCACATCTGGCTCAGTTGATGCTGTAGCCTCGGCCACTGAAGCACGCGCCCAGCGCCCGCCGGTAGTTGTCCGCCACATTGGCCGGCGGCGCATAAGTCGCTGTCGCCGGGTCGAACCCTGACTGGCTCACCGCCCAGCGGTGGCACTGGTACCGGTCCTGGTCCTGTTGTTCCTGCCCTTGTCCATACATCGGGTAGGCCACCACGTCATACCCACCGCCTACAGGTGCCGGCGCGGCAACCGGCGGGTTGACCACCACGTACTCGCGGCTGTCGGCCAGGTACTGGTAATAGGTATCTGCCACCAGGAAGAACAGCGCCCCGCCCAGCCAGACTTCCCGCGCATAGGGCGGCAGGTAGTCGACCCGCACGCCTTGGGGCGGGGTCACCACGACATAGCGGCCACCATGGGGGCGATACCAGTAACCACCGGAGTAGAAGTAGTCATCGCCACGGTAGGGTACTTTCCAGTAGCGGTCCGGGAAATGATCGATGGTGTGCCCCGGGCGATACTGCGGCCCCGGCCCCCAGCCATTGCCATGACCATCCGGGCGCCCCTGCCAGTCACCGCCAGGCCGTTGCCCCGGGCCACCGGCTTCCCAATGGCGGTTATCGCCATGGCGGCGGGGAATGTCCTGGTAATAGCCCTGGCGTGGCGGCTGGGTCTGCTGCACTTCGTCACGCGAATTGAGCGAGCGGCCCGGCGCCCCCTCGCCCGGCCCTTCGGCCATGGCCCCGAGGCTGATGCTCAACCCCAACACACCAACACCTGCCAACTGCCAGATGCGCGACTTCATGCTGTTCCTCTCGGTAGAAAATACGGCAACCACAGCCAGTCTACCGCGCCTGTCACGCACGCCAATTAAATTTCCGGACATGAAAAAAGGGAGGCCGCTGGGCCTCCCTTCAGGAATTGTCGTCCGTGCTCGGCACTTGTGGCGCCGGCTCACCTCACACCGTCTTCTGGAAGGTGTGTAGCCCGGGGGCCTGCAGATCCTGTTGGATGGCTGGCCGCGACCGCCCGCCTAGGGCGCGTCGCCGTGGACTGATGTCCGGGCAGTGATTCTGTGGATAAAGATACCGGACAGGTTGCGGCAGATGATTGCGAAGATTGCTCGGATAAATAGCACTTGCGCAATTTTTCACCCTGGATTGATAATTCACCGCAATCCGAACAGAAAAGGCATAAACCATGAGCAAACTTGACCGCTACGACCTGAGCATCCTCGCCGAATTGCAGCGCGATGCGCGCATTTCCAACCAGGAACTGGCCGAACGCATCGGCCTGTCGCCTTCGCCATGCTCGCGTCGGGTCAAGCAACTGGAGGACGATGGCTACATCTCGCGCCAGGTGGCCCTGCTCGACCGCAAGAAGCTGGGCCTGAGCCTGACTGCCTACGTGCTGATCGGCATGGACCGCCACACCCCGGAGCGTTTCGAAACCTTCGAGGCGGCCATCCGCAACCTGCCACAGGTGCTTGAATGCAGCCTGGTCACCGGCATGGATGCCGACTACCAGCTGAAGGTGGTGGTGCCCGACATGGACCACTACCAGAAACTGCTGCTAGGCAGCCTGACCCGCATTGAAGGCGTCACCAGCGTGCGTTCGAGCTTCGTGCTGAACCAGGTGCTGGCCAGCACCGAGCTGCCCTTGACCCACCTGCGTTAATTGCCTGCGCCAGCAAGCGTATAATCGGACGCTCAACCCGCCTGGAGAACACCGATGGATCCCGCCGTATTCGAAGAGTGGATGATGATCATCCTGGTCACCGTGTTGATCGGTTTCATGGGTTTCATCGTCTGGGACCTGGCGAAAAAGTCCAAGGCCGGGCGGTTCGGGACGCTGATCCTGTTCTTCGTGCTGGGGCTGGGGGTGTTGGCCTTTATCATCAAGAGCGTGGTGGTGGGGTTTCTCGAAGGGGTGTAGAAAATTCAGGGCCATTCGCGGGCACGCCCGCTCCCACAGGTCTGGCGCTGCACTTGAGGGCTGCACTATACCTGTGGGAGCGGGCGTGCCCGCGAATGGCCCTTGAACTGGACTAAAGCTTGGCGGCCACTTCGCGCCAGCCCCCCTGCTCCAACCCATCCAGCGCCCAGTCGCCAATCCGCACCCGCACCAGGCGCAAGGTCGGCAACCCCACCGCCGCCGTCATCCGCCGCACCTGGCGGTTACGCCCTTCGCGAATCACCAGCTCCAGCCAGCTGGTCGGCACGCTCTTGCGAAAACGCACCGGCGGGTTGCGCGGCCACAGCGCCGGCTCGTCCAGGCGCCGCGCCTCGGCCGGCAAGGTCGGCCCATCGTTCAGTTCCACGCCATCGCGCAAGCGCTGCAACTGCTCCTCGCTCGGCTCCCCCTCCACCTGAACCCAGTAAGTCTTGGCCAGCTTGTGCTTGGGGTCAGCAATGCGCGCCTGCAGGCCGCCATCGTTGGTCAGCAGCAACAGGCCTTCACTGTCGCGGTCCAGCCGCCCGGCCGGGTACACGCCGGGGATGTCGATGTAGTCCTTGAGCGTCGCGCGCCCGTCGCCGTCGCTGAACTGGGTCAGCACGTCGAACGGTTTGTTGAACAGGATCAGGCGCGGCTCGGCCGGTGGCGCCTTGGGCTGGCGACGCGGGCCGGCGGCAGGCCGCGCCTGGGGGCGGCGCGGCTTGGAACGGGGTGGCAGTGACATGGATCCTCAGCGGAACGGCGGCTCATCGAAACTGCGCAGTTTACGCGAGTGCAGCGAGTTGAGCTCGGTGCGCAGCAGGTCGAGGGCGGCAATGCCGATCTTCAGATGCTGGCTGACCGCCCGGTTATAGAAGGCGTTGGCCGAACCCGGCAGCTTGATCTCGCTGTGCAGCGGTTTGTCGGACACACACAGCAAGGTGCCGTACGGCACGCGCAAGCGGTAACCCTGGGCGGCAATGGTACCGCTTTCCATGTCCACTGCCACGGCACGCGACAGGTTGATCAGCGGCCGCTCCTGGGCCCAGCGCAGCTCCCAGTTGCGGTCGTCGTAGGTCAGCACGGTGCCAGTGCGCAGACGCTTCTTCAGCTGTTCGCCACGCTCGCCGGTGACCTGCGCGGCGGCTTCCTGCAAGGCCAGCTGCACTTCGGCCAGGGCCGGAATCGGGATGTTAGGCGGCACCACCCGGTCGAGAATGCCGTCACGGCGCATGTAGGCGTGTGCCAGCACATAGTCGCCGATGGTCTGCGACTGCCGCAGGCCGCCGCAGTGGCCGATCATCAGCCAGCAGTGCGGGCGCAGCACGGCCAGGTGGTCGGTGATGTTCTTGGCATTGGACGGGCCGACGCCGATGTTGACCAGCGTGACGCCGTCGCCATCGGCGGCGATCAGGTGGTACGCCGGCATCTGGTAACGGTGCCAGACCACGCTGGCCACCAGGGCCTGGGTTTCACCGTGGTCCATGCCCTTTTCGATCACCACGTTGCCCGGCAGCACCATGCGCACGAAGCGCGGGTCGTCACGCAACTGGTCGAGGCCGTGGCTGATGAATTGGTCGACATAGCGGTGATAGTTGGTCAGCAGGATCCATGGCTGCACATGGCGCCAGTCGCTGCCGGTGTAGTGCACCAGACGGCGCAGCGAGAAGTCGACCCGCGCGGCATCGAACAGCGCCAGCGGCAGGGTTTCGGCACTGCCCCAGTCATACAGGCCGTCGGCGATGTTGTCGGTGGCAGCCGACAGGTCGGTACTGGGGAACACCCGCGCCAGCTGCGCGGCGGTGATGCCGCTGCCGGCCAGTTCGTCGCCCTGGTCGACCACGTAGGGGTAAGGGATGTTCTGTTCGCTGACGCCGACCTCTACCGTGACGGTGTAGTCGTGCATCAGCGGGCGCAGTTGCTCCAGCAGATAGCCACGGAAAGCAGCCGGCTGGGTAATGGTGACACTGTAGGTACCGGCCACCTGAACCTTGGCGTAAGCCCGCGTGGTGGCAGCGACTTCACCGTGGCTGTAGTAGGTCAGGCGCAGCGCCGGGTAGCGGAACAGGTCGCGCTCTTCGACGCCTGGCTCGGTACGGTCCTTCAGGTAACGCTTGAGGGCCTGGCTAAGGGCCCCGGTGGCCTGGTCATGCAGGGCCGCCAGACGGTCGACGGCCTGTTCGGGGGTATCAACGACTACAAAAGCTTGGCTCACACTGTGCTTCCTGTCTGGACATGCATGTGAACCATCTTGCCTGCCTTCTTGGCTAAATACACCCCCATTGATCGGTGTTAATCAGCAGGCCAGCGCTGGTCCCTGCAGGAGCGGCCTTGTGTCGCGATAGGGCTGCAAAGCAGCCCCGGCAATTTGTGCATCTGCGCTGATCCCCTGGGGCTGCTTCGCAGCCCTATCGCGACACAAGGCCGCTCCTACAGGTCCAGTGCTGGCGTCGCCCTGGCCACCAATGCCTCCACATCCACACCCCGCGGCAACGCCCCATACACGCGCCCGCCCCCCGTCAAGCGGCTGTCGATAAACGCATCACTCACCACCGCATTGCCCGCCTCAAGCAACAGCTTGGCCTGCAGCGCCAGGGCAATATCCTCGGTCAGCTGCCGCGCGCGGTACTGCATGTCGCCAGTGTCGGCAAACGCCCCCTTGAGGTTACCGATGTGCGCCGCCAGGCGCGGGTCCCCGTGCCCATCGCCCAGCTCGGCGAACAGCGCATCGAGCACGCCCGGCTCCTTGGACAAGGCCCGCAGCACGTCCAGGCACTGCACATTGCCCGAGCCTTCCCAGGTAGAGTTCACCGGCGCTTCGCGGTATAGCCGTGGCAGGATGCTGTCTTCCACATAACCCGCCCCGCCCAGGCACTCGGCGGCCTCGTTGATCATCGCCGGCGCGCGCTTGCAGATCCAGTACTTGCCCACCGCCGTGACCAGCCGGGCGAAATGCGCCTGCTGCGGGTCTTCCAGCTGCTCCAGCGCCTGCCCCATGCGCAGGCTCAGGGCCAGCGCGGCCTCGCTTTCCAACGCCAGGTCGGCCAGCACGTTCTGCATCAACGGCTGCTCGCTCAGCAGCCGCCCGCCGACCTTGCGGTGCGCGCAATGGTGGGTCGCCTGGGTCAGCGCCTGGCGCATCAGGGCGCTGGAGCCGACCATGCAGTCGAAGCGGGTCATGGCCACCATTTCGATGATGGTCGGCACGCCCCGCCCTTCTTCCCCGACCATCCAGGCCAGGGCACCGCGGAATTCCACCTCGCTGGAGGCGTTGGAACTGTTGCCCAGCTTGTTCTTCAGGCGCTGGATATAGAACTGGTTGCGGCTGTCATCCGGGCGGTGACGCGGCAGCAGGAAGCAGCTCAGGCCTTTTTCGGTCTGCGCCAAGGTCAGAAAGGCGTCACACATCGGCGCCGAGCAGAACCACTTGTGCCCGACCAGTTCGTAGGCCTGACCCGGGCCAGCGGCGCCGACTGGATAAGCCCGGGTGGTGTTGGCCCGTACATCGGTGCCGCCCTGCTTCTCGGTCATGGCCATGCCCAGGGTTACCCCGGCCTTGTGGCGGTCGCCGACGTTACGCGGGTCGTACTCGCAGGCGAGGATTTTCGGCAGCCAGTATTCGGCCAGTTCGGGTTGCAGCCGCAGCGCTGGCACGGCAGCGAAAGTCATGGTCAGCGGGCAGCCGGTACCGGCCTCGGCCTGGCTGTGCAGGTAGGTCATCGAAGCCCGCGCCACATGGGCGCCTGGGCGGGGTTCGGCCCATGGCAGCGACGGCAGACCGTGCTCGACGGCGGTGCGCATCAGTTCGTGGTAGGCGGGGTGGAACTCGACCAGGTCGATGCGATGGCCGTAGCGGTCGTGGCTGCTGAACTCCGGCTTGTGCGCATTGGCCAGGAAGCCCGCCTGCATCAGCGGGCCGCCGGCCAGGGCACCGTAGGCATCGATCCGCGATTCGGCCCAACCCGCACCGAAACGCCGCGACCATTCCTGTAGCGGCAGGTCGAGGCGGTAAAGGTTGGCACCGTCGAGGGGCGGTGGCTGGTTGGTGACTTCGTGGGTTTCAGCGTACTGGTGCAGGTTCATCGGGGGACTCCTGGATCCGGGTAGGCTTGAGAGACCCAGTGAAGCACTCCCTGTGAGTCAGTCAAAGTGACATTAATGACTAAACATGTGGTGGGGGGCATGTCTTGGGGATGCAGCGGGGCTGAGAGGTGTTCGCCACGACAGTTGCAGCGCCTGGGAGATCGAGCGCCGCGCGGGCGGCGCTCGATCTCCCAAACGCTACACCTGTCACGGCGAGCACCTGCTAGCCCTAACCCGATCCCCGCTTCACTTCCCGGCACTGCCAACAAAAAGCGCTGTAGTCCAAATCCCTATTCACTGTAGGACCCTTCCTAAACCCTCCCCAGCCTGAAAATACCCGCCTACAGGCTGCTAGGTTCCTGGCTTTCACTTTTAAAAAAGAGGCGAGCCATGAGCATGCGCATGAACATCTTCGGCCGAGGCCAGGGCCTGGACGGGGACGAAACCACCACTGGCGCCATCTGCATTGCCGGCCAGGCCAGGGGCCGTGTACACGGTAAAGACTGGCTGCTAAAGGGCGACAAGACCACCCCCTGCCCGCGCTGTGGCCAAGAAGGCACCCTCATCGAAGGCGAGTCCCGCTGGCAGCAGGACGGCATACCTACAGCTTTGGATGGAGCGCTGGTGCAATGCGGGTGCCCATTGGGCAGCAATCGCCTGATTGCGGGAGGGCATTCAGCTCCGGCGCCGCGCAGGGCGCCTGCACCTGAGGCCGTTCATGAGGCACCGCCACAGGTTCAAGCGAGTAATCAGGTAAGAAACAGCTATCAACCTGGGGCATTCCAGCCCTCGACCGCTGCGCAAGGCATGGAACCTGGCTTCTACATCGTTCCGCGTTGCATGACGTACCAGGAAGTCTTGGCAGAGCTCGGCGCGCCGCAGGCCAATTTGCCGAGTTCGATTCTGGAGCGACTGAACCCGACGTATGAACGTGGGTTCAAGGCAGGTGAGATCTTTGTCATCGGCGACGGCTTGCGGCGGCCAGTCTGCACGCGTGAAGAACTGATTGCGATGAGTGCGGCGAAACAGGCGCGGGAAGCGTTGGCAGAACTGACGCCGGAGGAAGCCGAATTCATGACGCGCCATCAGGCCGAGATCGCCGGGTTGCTCAGTGATGTAAGCCTGGCGATGGGGGTGAGTGAGGCGATGGTTGGCAAGTCGCTGGATGAGCTCAGCGACATATTGCGAAAAATTGAAGACCTGCATAAAGATCAATTCATCAAACATGGGCATCTTAGGCACCCTGAGTTTTTTGCGGAGCGTCAGAAACTATTTAAGCAATTAAGTGCAAACCTGAACGCGACCGTTCTGAACAAGCGGCTCAATCTCGGAAATTATGAAAGTTTGCGGCGGGACTTGGGAATCTCATCCAGAAGTTTGGTCCATCACTGGACCAAAGCGGGAGGACCGACACACATCCCTGGTTATTCGACGCACTTGGATAAACTGGCCAAGATGGCCAGATATTTGAAAACCGGAGGGCGTATAGGCGTAACCATTGGCGGCATAGGCTCGGCAATCAAAGTCTCTGAAGTCTGCAAAGAAGGAAACTCCAAAGCCTGCGAAAAAGTCAAAGTTACTGAGGCTAGTAATTTCTCTGGTGGCTTAGCTGGCGGCTGGGCGGCTGGCAAAGTAACAGCCAGAGTCTCTGCGAAGGTTTGCTGGAGATTCGGATCTGGGACTCTCGCATGCGGAATAGTAATCACTGGCGCAGGAGCCTTGGCTGGTAGCGTAGGTGGCATGGAATACGGAGAAAAACTCGGCGAATTAGTCTTCGAGGTCTTTGCAGATGATTGAGCATCTCGACTTAAAACTAAGACTATTCTTGCTAGCAACACCTGCATGCCTAATTTTGATTGGGTTTGCTTCTGATGTTCATATCGCCTGCTCTCGCCAATATAAAGAGATGACATCGGCACTCCAACGGAGTGCGTGCCTTCCATTTGCGACCGGTATGTGGGGGGAGAAAAAGATAGGCTCCAGAGTGCTAGTCATTTCTGTAATCGCTGGTACCATCGGATCACCAGCCGCAAGTATTCGCAGAGGGCTTATGGATGAGCAAGACTACCTACAATTCCCTAAAAAGCTAAAAAGAAAAATACTTATTTCATCATCGTTGAACATCATCGGCATCATCTGGATAGCCATAAACTTCTTCATCGAATAGCCAAACTGAGAGACCACCCCATATGACCTCAGAGCAGAAGCACCACCCCGAATCGCTTACCACCTCGCCCCCTAAAAAAAACACAACTCTATGTCATTTCCATTTCAAAACTCATAATCATGGGCTCCTTATCAATGGGCCTGTACCTTTACTACTGGCACTATCGACACTGGTTACTTATTAGAGGCCAGCATGGCTTCAGACTCATCCCACTGTTCTGTACAATTTTCGGTGCGTTAACAATATACTTCTTGATGAAAAAAATCGTCGCTCGCTGCACTCAAGCGAACCGGCCCGTAGAAGGTAGTGCGCTCGGTGTCACCCTGATGTTTTGCGCCCCATCTTAATGATAGCGGGCTGGGAATTCTATATATCCGAAAAGGTATTCGATAGCCTGCCACTCTCAGTTTTCACCACAATCCCGATTATGCTCATGCTCCTGTACACCACCTTTTTCTCGGTAGCAATGGCGCAGATTCAACAGTCAGTCAATGTTTACGAGGATGATGCGTGTGGGTTTGAAAATTCAAAAATAACTTGGGCAAATGTTCTATGGCTGATTATCTGCTGGATGCCCATTACTGCACTATTGGGATTTTTGTCGGCTTACGCACCATTAGCGCTGCCCAGCCTTGCCTGAGGACTCACCGCGCGAAACCCGCTTCCACAGAGATAGCTTATCTTTCAGTCTATGCACAACTCCTGTGGGAGCGGGTTCACTCGCGAAAGGGCCGGTACAGCCAGTACAAGAATCAGCGCATCAAGCCCAACTCGGCATCATCCAGCAGCGCCTTGGCCATTGCTGCGAAGTAGTGCGAAGCCCACATCATTTGCTGGTCGCCATCCATCAAACCGGTAAGCGACAAGTCCCGCGCATACCCCATCAGCTCCGAGGCCTGCTCACGGGCGCTGCGACAGGGGATGCCCTCCGCAATGCGGAACAGTGGATGGGTTTGGCCTTCGCCTTGGTAGAAGTAGGTAACGCCAGGGGTGGTTTTGGTTTCGTCGTTCATGAGTTCGGCACCATGGAAATATGTGCCACCCGTCCGTTTCCACACATAGGGGTGACAGCTGCACACGGGGTGGAAAACCAGGCATGATGCGAACCCGGTAGGCCCAAAGGCCTCCCGCGTACAGCTGTCGTAACGACACGCACCATAGGTCTTGCCAGGTTTCCACACCCGATCGCTGAACCATCAGCGACTGGAAAAGCCTAGAGCGCGGGATTTGCAGGAACAATCAGACGCGTGTCGACAGAGGTTGTAGGGTATTTCGCAGTTGGCGCAGTTTCCAGTGCCAGTGCGTAGGAAGAGTCTGGAGTTGTTGTAGCCTGTGGGTTTCTTGGGGCCGCTTTGCGGCCCTTCGCGGGCACGCCCGCTCCCACAAGGGGATCGCGCATTTATTTGGGCTGAGCACCAAACCTGTAGGAGCGGGCGTGCCCGCGAAGGGCTGCAAAGCAGCCCCAATAAGACCTACAGCGACCGTCGCGCCTGCAGAACATTCGATGCCATCTGCACCTGCGCAATAGCCATGTTCAAACTCAACTCGAACCGGCTCCCCAACCCCCGCGTCGACTCATGCGACAACCGTGCCCCCAGCAATTCCCCCATCTGCCGGCAGATCGACAAACCAATCCCCAGCCCGCCATAACGCCGGGTCATCGAGCCATCGACCTGGAAGAAGCGCTGGTACAGGGTCGCCTGATCGAGGTCATCGAAGCCGATACCGCTGTCGCTGACCATGAAGGTCAGCGCCAGGTCGTCAGGCCCCACCCGGCGCCCGCGCACCTGGATCATCACCCCGCCCTGGTGGGTAAACTTCAAACCGTTGTCCACCAGGCACCCCAGGCAGCGGGCCAGCTTCTGAGCATCGCCCAGCAACCCGTCCGGCACATCGGCCGGGATGTCCAGGCTCAGGTACAAGCCTTTGCCCAAAGCCTGCCCGGCATAACCGGCACGCACGCCCTGCAGCAGGTCACGCAGGCTGAATGGCGCCGACTGCGCGCGCAGGCGGCCGGCCTGCAGTTCGGACAGGGTAAGAATGGCATCGACCATATCCATCATGCCCTGGGCCGAGCCCACCGCCGTGCGGTGGTACTGGGCCATCTCGGCCTCCATCGGCAGGGTATGCATCAGCTCCAGCGAGCCGATCACACCATTCATCGGCGTGCGCAGCTCATGGGTCACGCTGGCCAGGAACTCATCTTTCAGCCGGTTGCTCCTGGCCAGTTGCAGGTTCAGTTGTTCCAGCGTGCGCCCGGTGTCTCGCAAGGTCTGCGCCTGCTGCTCGCGCAGGCTGTTGATGCGGTCGGCCAGCGCCAGCGACAACAAGGCCACCTCCAGCGCCGACCCCAGCTGGCTGGCATACATGGTGATGAACACGTTCGGCAGGTAGCCCAGCACCATCAGGGTGTTGACCAGGCCACCGAGCAGGAATGCCGTCCAGGCGATGATGAACCAGCGAGCCACGCGCAAGCCACGCCACCAGGCGTACAGCCCGGCAGCGAAGATGCTCACGGTAAACAGCAACGCCAGCACGGTGGCCATGCGCAGGGCGACGCCGTAGGGCATGCTCACCGCCAGCACCATGACCAGCGCGCCACCCAGCATCAGCAGCTGCAGCAGCCGGTCGAAACCACGGCTGATGCTGCCCAGTTGCAGGAAGTGCCGGGCGAACTGGCAGCCGAACAGGCCAGCTGCCCCGATGAACAACGGCGTCGAAGCATTCGCCCACCACGGGCTGTCCGGCCAGAAGTAGGCCACACCGGCGCCATTCACCGACACCTGGTAAAAGCCGAACGAGGCGATATAGAGGATGTAGTAGAGGTAGCTGACGTCGCGCACGCTGAGGTAGATGAACAGGTTGTACACCAGCATCACCAACAGCACGCCGTAGATCATCCCCAGCACATACAGGCGCGTGGGCTGCTCCTCCATGTAGGCCTGGGCGGACCACAGCGCCAGCGGCGCCTGCACCGAACCCTGGCTGTGCAGACGCAGGTAGGCGGTGGTCACCTGGCCAGGCGGCAGCTGCAGTTCGAACAGGTAGTTGTTCTGCAGGATCTGCCGGCTTTGGTAGGGCAAGGCGTCGCCAGTGCGCCGGGCCAGGCGGTAACTGCCACTGCTGTCGGGCAGGTACAGCTCGAGGTGGTCCAGCGGCGGATAGGCCAGTTCCAGTAGCCATTGCCGTGGGGCGGCGCCAGGCGCGGCGACAGGGCGCAGTTCGACCTTGAGCCAGAACACCGAGGTGGAATAACCGGCGTTCAGCACGTCTTCGTGGTGGGGGCGAAAATGCTTGGCGAACCCAGGGGCACTGACCTGGGCGATGCTGGCGCTGCCATCGAGGTCTTCATAAACCTGCATGGCCTTGCCCAGCGGAAGATGCCGCGTAGCGTCGTCGAAATCGACCGCCCCGGCCAGCACGGGCAGCAAGCCCAGAAGCACAATCAGCAAATAGCGCATACAGCCCCAGCATGGCCTGTCCGGTCGAGTCGCGGTTGCCTCCCATCCGTTTGAGACGACACGATCCGGCAGAACCCGTTTGTAGAGTTATCCGAGCACTCTAGCATAGCTTCGCAACCTGGCAATCGACCATATCCAATCACAAAGAAAAGGCTCTAAATCAATGCTTTCAGAAATTAAACCAGCAAAAAACTGACCTTACGATCAACAAAACTCGTTTGTAGGACGATCCGCCCAAACAGGATTGGTGGTAAGCTCGCCGACCATGAATACCTACAGCTCCCGCCCCGTTGTCCTCTGTCTCTCCGGCCACGACCCCAGTGGCGGCGCCGGCCTGCAGGCAGATATCGAAGCCCTGATCGCCCAAGGCTGTCACGCAGCGCCCGCAGTGACCGCCCTGACCGTGCAGGATACCGTCAACGTTTCCGACTTCCGCGTGCTCGACCGCGAGTGGGTGCTGGCCCAGGCCAACGCCGTGCTGGCCGACTCCACGGTGGCCGCCGTCAAGCTCGGCATGCTCGGTTCGATCGAAATGGTCGACACCGTCGCCGAACTGCTGGCCGCCCACCCGCACCTGCCACTGGTCTGCGACCCGGTGCTGCGTGCCGGTGGTGGTGGCCGCCTGGGCAAGGACGAAGTGGGCTACGCCCTGCGCGAACGCCTGCTGCCGCTGGCGACCATCGCCACGCCGAACCTGCCCGAAGCCCGCATCCTTGCCGAATTGCCCGAAGGCACCGCCGACGAGTGTGCCGAGAAACTGTTGCCGTTCTGTAGACACCTGCTGATTACCGGCGGTCACGGCGACGAAGACGAAATTCACAACCGCCTGTACAGCCGCGACGGCCAGCACCACACCTGGACCTGCCAGCGCCTGCCGGGCAGCTACCACGGCTCGGGCTGCACCCTGGCCAGCGCCCTGGCCGGCCGCCTGGCCCTCGGCGAGCAGCTGGAAAGCGCCGTCCGCAGCGCCCTGGACTACACCTGGCGCACCCTGCGTGACGCCGAACAGCTGGGCAAGGGCCAGTTCGTGCCGCGCCGCCTGCCGCTGGATTTCTGCTCCTGACACGAGGCCTCCAATGAAGCTACGCGGTCTGTACGCCATCACCGACAGCCAGCTGCTCGCTGGCCGTTTCCTGTCCCATGTCGAGGCGGCACTGGAAGGCGGCGTATGCCTGCTGCAGTACCGCGACAAAAGTGACGACGCGGCACGCCGCCTGCGCGAAGCTGAAGGGCTGATGCAGCTCTGCGAGCGCTACGGCACTCAGCTGATCATCAACGACGACGCCGAACTGGCCGCGCGCCTGGGCGTCGGCGTGCACCTGGGCCAGACCGACGGCCCGCTGACCCCGGCCCGCGCATTGCTCGGACGCCAGGCAATCATCGGCTCCACCTGCCACGCCAGCCTCGAGCTGGCCGCGCAGGCTGCCAGCGAAGGCGCCAGCTACGTGGCCTTTGGCCGCTTCTTCAATTCTGTCACCAAGCCGGGTGCACCCGCTGCCAACATCGAATTGCTGGAGCAGGCCCGCGCCCAGGTGAAACTGCCGATCGCGGTGATCGGCGGCATTACCCTCGACAACGCCGCCCCGCTGGTCGCCCATGGCGCCGACTTGCTGGCGGTGATCCACGGCCTGTTCGGTGCCGACAGCGCTCAGGAAGTCACCCGCCGCGCCCGCGCCTTCAACGCCTTGTTCGCATCCTGATTCGAGAGAACCCCCATGTCCCGTTCCGAAGCCCTGTTCGCCCAAGCCCAGAAGCACATCCCCGGTGGCGTCAACTCACCGGTCCGCGCTTTCAAGAGCGTTGGCGGCACGCCGCTGTTCTTCAAGCATGCCGAAGGCGCCTACGTCGTTGACGAGGATGACAAGCGCTACGTCGACTACGTCGGCTCCTGGGGCCCGATGATCCTCGGCCACGGCCACCCGGAGGTACTGGACTCGGTACGCAGGCAGCTGGAGCACGGCCTGTCCTATGGCGCCCCGACCGCCATGGAAACCGAGATGGCCGACCTGGTCTGCTCGCTGGTGCCATCCATGGAGATGGTGCGCATGGTCAGCTCGGGCACCGAAGCCACCATGAGCGCCATCCGCCTGGCCCGTGGCTACACCGGCCGTGACGCCATCATCAAGTTCGAAGGCTGCTACCACGGCCACTCCGACAGCCTGCTGGTAAAAGCAGGCTCCGGCCTGCTGACCCAGGGTGTGCCGAGCTCGGCGGGCGTGCCGGCGGACTTCGCCAAACACACTCTGACCCTGCCGTTCAACGACATCGCCGCCGTCGAGAAGACCCTGGCCGAAGTCGGCCAGACCGTAGCCTGCATCATCGTCGAGCCGGTAGCCGGCAACATGAACTGCGTACCGCCGGCGCCAGGCTTCCTCGAAGGCCTGCGCGAGCAGTGCGACAAGCACGGCGTGGTGTTGATCTTCGACGAAGTGATGACCGGTTTCCGCGTTTCGCTCGGCGGCGCCCAGGGCCACTACGGCATCAAGCCGGACCTGTCGACCTTCGGCAAGATCGTCGGCGGCGGCATGCCGGTCGGCTGCTTCGGCGGCAAGCGTGAAATCATGGGCTGCATCGCCCCGCTCGGCCCGGTCTACCAGGCCGGTACCCTGTCGGGTAACCCGCTGGCCATGGCCGCCGGCCTGACCACCCTGAAGCTGATCAGCCGCCCGGGCTTCCACGCCGAGCTGACCGACTACACCAGCCGCATGCTCGACGGCCTGCAACAGCGCGCCGATGCCGCTGGCGTGCCGTTCGTCACCACCCAGGCCGGTGCCATGTTCGGCCTGTACTTCAGCGGCGCCGACGACATCGTCACCTTCGAAGACGTGATGGCCAGCGATGCCGAGCGCTTCAAGCGCTTCTTCCACCTGATGCTCGATGGTGGCGTGTACCTGGCGCCGAGCGCGTTCGAGGCCGGCTTTACCTCCATCGCCCATGGGGACAAGGAGCTGCAGATCACCCTGGATGCGGCTGAAAAGGCTTTTGCAGCCCTGAAGTAATTGTCAGCCTGTCCCGGCCCTTTCGCGGGCACGCCCGCTCCCACAGGTTCTGCACCAACCTTGAAAATGGTGCGATCCCTGTGGGGGCGGGCGTGCCCGCGAAGAGGCCGGGACAGGCAACAAAAGACCCTGCACAATCAGCTGACTTCCCCAACCAAGCAGAAATTCGAGTAAAACTTTGTAAGGTTGGCGCTGCTTATCCCATAATGTGCCACCAGAGACATTGGCCGCAGCTTTGCAGAGGTAAGTCGATCCCCATGAACCGCACCGGCCGCGCCCTGACCCTGGGCTGCCTGTTGCTTCTTCAGCCCCTGCTGGCTCTGGCGGAGGGCGGTAACTCGTTGCTGATTCCGGCGACGGGCCGCTGCACCTTGAATGTCCAGCCTGAAGACCTGGCAAACGCCCTCAAGGCTTGTGAGCAGACGGCAACGGCGGGGGATGCCCTGGCGCAATTCGAACTGGGCGAATACTACTACACGCAAACGCCGAAAAACCTGGGCAAAGCCCTGAACTGGTTCGAAAAGGCCTCGCTGCAAGGCCATGCCGAGGCCCAGTACCGCCTGGGCGCCATGTTCTTCCGTGGCGAAGGGGTCAAGGCCAACAATGTGCAGGCCTACATACTGCTGAAGATGGCCGCGGTCAACGGCGCCGAGGATGCGCTGGACATGGCCGACGAAGTGACCGAGCAAATGCCCCGCGACGAGCTGGAGCATGCCACCCAGGTGCTCGGCCAGATCTTCCGCAAGTACCTGCTGGAACTGCAGAACGCCGAAGGGCGCACGCCGTTCTCGCCACTTCCCTGAGGGTTACTTTTCCGGCATCGGCATGGGGAACGGCATCACGTTGCCGCCGCCCTTGGCTTCACTGATCTTAGCCGTGCCCAGTCGCTCCACCTCGTCGATGCGCACGATCGAGTGCATCGGCACGAAGCTGCGGATCACCCCATCGAACTGGCTCTTGAGCTTCTCCTCGCTCGGGTCCACCACCAGCTGCGAACGCTCGCCGAACACGAACTCCTCGATTTCCAGGAACCCCCACAGGTCGCTCTGGTAGATCTGCTTGGCATACATCTCGAAGACCTGCCCCTGGTTGAGGAAGATCACTTTATAGATGGCAGGTTCGCGTTTGCTCATGTTCGTCGGGATAACACATGCGTAAGAAAAGGCGGGCATCATACCTGTACCGGCCCCTTCGCGGGCAAGCCCGCTCCCACAGGTATTGCGCCCACCTTCGAAGCGGTGCGGTACCTGTGGGAGCGGGCGTGCCCGCGAAGAGGCCGGAACAGGCCATACATACCGTTGAACGTTTCAGTGCTTTCGCCACTGCCATTCAAGGGTTATTCTTGAGTTCACATCCATTGCCGTCGAGCGGCTAAAAACGACCTTGAACGCACCCATACAACCCCATCGCTTCATCCTCGAACCCTTCGAGGCCCACCGTTTCGCCAACTTGTGCGGCCAGTTCGACGAGCACCTGCGCCTGATCGAACAGCGCCTGGCCATCGAGATCCGCAACCGCGGCAATCAGTTCGAACTGATCGGCGAACCCAAGACCACCTCCGCTGCCGAACAACTGCTGCGCCGTCTCTACCGCGAGACAAAGGCCAGCGACCTGTCGCCGGAAACCGTGCATCTGTACCTGCAGGAATCGACCGTCGAGAACATCGACAACCCGGCCGTCAACGAGGTCAGCGTGTCGCTGCGCACGCGAAAGGGCAACATCCGCCCGCGCGGGGTTAACCAGCAACGCTACGTCAAGGAAATCCTGGCCAACGACATCAACTTCGGCATCGGCCCGGCCGGTACCGGCAAGACCTACCTGGCCGTGGCCTGCGCCGTGGACGCGCTGGAACGCGAACAGGTGCGCCGGATCCTGCTGGTGCGACCTGCGGTAGAGGCGGGCGAAAAGCTCGGCTTCCTGCCCGGCGACCTGGCCCAGAAGATCGACCCGTACCTGCGCCCGCTGTACGACGCCCTGTACGAAATGCTCGGCTTCGAACATGTGGCCAAGCTGATCGAGCGCCAGGTGATCGAGATCGCGCCGCTGGCCTACATGCGTGGCCGCACCCTGAACAACAGCTTCATCATCCTCGACGAGAGCCAGAACACCACGCTGGAACAGATGAAGATGTTCCTTACCCGTATCGGCTTTGGCTCCACCGCGGTCATCACCGGTGACATCACCCAGGTTGACCTGCCCCGCGGCACCAAGTCAGGTCTGGCACACGTCATCGAGGTGCTGAAGGACGTTCCGGGTATCAGCTTCACCCACTTCCAACCCAAAGATGTGGTTCGTCACCCACTGGTGCAGCGCATTGTCGAGGCCTACGACCGCTTCGATGCCCGCCAGGCCAAGCCCGAGGCGCCCGGCAAAGATGCTTGAACTCGATATTCAACGGGCCACGGATGCTGCCGCCCCGGATGACAACGCCTTTCGCCGCTGGTGCGAACTGGCCCTGCGCCAGCGCAGCGCCGATTCGGAAATGACCATTCGCCTGGTCGACGAAGCCGAAGGCCGCGAGCTGAACCACACCTACCGGCACAAGGACTACGCGACCAATGTGCTGTCGTTCCCGGCCGACGTCCCCGACGACCTGCTCGATATCCCGTTGCTGGGCGACCTGGTGATCTGCGTGCCAGTGGTCGAGCGCGAAGCCGCCGATCAAGGCAAGTCGCTGGAAGCGCACTGGGCACACCTGGTCATACACGGTTGCCTGCACCTGCTCGGCTACGACCACATCGAGGATGAGGAAGCCGAGGAAATGGAAGGCCTGGAACGGGAATTGCTGGCAGAACTGGGTCATCCCGACCCGTACGCCGACGATGAAACCGACACCATCACACACTGAAACACGAAGGATCACGAGAACCGCCATGAGCGAAGATCGATCGAGCAACGGGCAGAAGTCCTGGCTGGGTAAACTGACCCAGGCTTTTGCCCATGAGCCGAAAAACCGCCAGCAACTCCTTGAACTGCTGCGCGAAGCCCATCAGAACAAACTGCTGGACAGCGAAGCGCTGACCATCGTCGAAGGCGCCATCCAGGTGGCCGACCTGCAGGTTCGCGACATCATGGTGCCGCGTTCGCAGATGATCAGCATCAAGGCCAGCCAGTCGCCCCGCGAGTTCCTGCCGGCGGTGATCGACGCCGCGCACTCGCGCTACCCGGTGATCGGCGAAAGCCACGACGATGTGCTCGGGATCCTGCTCGCCAAGGACCTGCTGCCGCTGATCCTCAAGGAGAATGGCGACAGCTTCAACATCAAGGACCTGCTGCGCCCGGCCACTTTCGTGCCCGAGTCCAAGCGCCTGAACGTGCTGCTGCGCGAGTTCCGCGCCAACCATAACCACATGGCCATCGTCATCGACGAGTACGGCGGCGTGGCCGGCCTGGTCACCATCGAGGACGTGCTGGAGCAGATCGTCGGCGACATCGAGGACGAGCACGACGTCGAGGAAGACAGCTACATCAAACCGCTGCCTAGCGGTGACTTCCTGGTCAAGGCGCTTACCCCGATCGAAAACTTCAACGAGTTCTTCGACAGCGAATTCTCCGATGACGAGTTCGACACTGTCGGCGGCCTGGTAATGAGCGCCTTCGGTCACCTGCCCAAGCGCAACGAGACCACCGAGATCGGCCCTTACAAGTTCCGTATTCTCAATGCCGACAGCCGGCGGATACACTTGCTGCGCCTGACACCGATCACCCGTTAAGGACAAACATGCGTTGGATCACCCGCCCCGGCTGGCCCGGTAACCTGCTGGCCCTGGCGGCCGGTGCCTCCACCCTCCTGGCCCTGGCGCCTTTCGACATCTGGCCCTTGGCCGTATTGTCCATCGCCCTGCTCTACCTCGGCCTGCGCGAGCTCAGCCCGCGCCAGGCCATGTGGCGCGGCTGGTGGTTCGGCTTCGGCCTGTACGGTGCCGGTACCTGGTGGATCTACGTCAGCATGAACACCTACGGCGGCGCCTCGCCGCTGCTGGCGATCCTGCTGCTGCTGGCCTTCTTCGCCGCCCTGGCCTGGTTCTTCGCCCTGCCCACCTGGCTGTGGGCACGCTGGCTGCGCCGCACCGAAGCACCACTGGCCGACGCCTTGTGCTTTGCCGCCCTGTGGCTGCTGCAAGAGGCCTTCCGCGGCTGGTTCCTGACCGGCTTCCCCTGGCTCTACGCCGGCTACAGCCAGCTGGACGGCCCGCTGGCCGGCCTGGCACCGCTGGGTGGCGTGTGGCTGATTTCCTTCGCACTGGCCCTGACCGCTGCCCTGTTGTGCAACGTGCACCGCCTGCGCGCCCGCCCCTCGTTCCTCGCGGTGGGCTGTCTGCTGTTGCTGGCCCCGTGGGTGCTGGGCCTGGCGCTCAAGGGCCATGCCTGGACCAAGCCGGCGGGCGACCCACTGAAAGTGGCGGCCATCCAGGGCAACGTCGAGCAGGACCTGAAATGGGACCCGGCGCACATCGATGCGCAACTGGCGCTGTACCGTGACCTGAGCTTCAGCTCCAGGCCGGTAGACCTGCTGGTGTGGCCGGAAACCGCGGTCCCGGTGCTCAAGGACCAGGCCCAAGGCTATATCGACGTGATGGGCCGGTTTGCCGCCGAGCGGCATTCGGCGCTGATTACCGGCGTGCCGGTGCGTGAAGTGGTGCATCACCAGCGCCGCTACTACAACGGCATCACCGTCACTGGCGAAGGCGATGGCACCTACCTCAAGCAGAAGCTGGTGCCTTTTGGCGAGTATGTGCCGCTGCAGGACATGCTGCGTGGCCTGATCGAGTTCTTCAACCTGCCCATGTCGGACTTCGCCCGCGGGCCGGAAGACCAGCCGCTGCTGCAGGCCAAGGGCTACCAGATTGCGCCGTACATCTGCTACGAAGTGGTCTACCCCGAATTCGCCGCCGGCCTGGCGGCCCGCAGCGACCTGCTGCTGACCATCAGCAACGACACCTGGTTCGGTACCTCGATCGGCCCGTTGCAGCACCTGCAGATGGCACAGATGCGCGCGCTGGAAGCCGGGCGCTGGATGATCCGCGCCACCAACAATGGCGTGACCGCGCTGATCGACCCGTTTGGCCGCATTACCACGCAGGTACCGCAGTTCCAGCAGGCGGTGCTGTATGGCGAGGTGGTGCCGATGCAGAAGCTGACGCCGTACCTGCAATGGCGGTCGTGGCCGCTGGCGATAGTCTGTGCATTGCTGCTGGGTTGGGCGTTGCTGGCTGGGCGAATAGCCAAGACTGTCTGATGATGTCGCCTGTACCGGCCTCTTCGCGGGCACGCCCGCTCCCACAAGGGCTGTGATGAACCTGTGGGAGCGGGCGTGCCCGCGAAGAGGCCGGTGCAGGCAGTACAAGGCTCAGTAGAACAGCCGATACCCCACCAACCCGGCCACTTCATTGAGCAACTGCCCGCTCTGCCACATCGCCCGGCTCTCCGGCAGCAACCCGCCGAACGGCCGCGCATGATCGCGCCCGAGGAACCCGACTGGCGCCGGCACCACCTCGAACCCCGCCTGCTCGAAGCTCCAGCGCGAGCGCTGCATGTGCCAGGCCTGGGTCACCACGACCACCCGGCGAATCCCCAACGGCTGCAGCACCTTGGCCGTCAGCCGGGCATTCTCCCAGGTCGTGCGGCTGCCCTCTTCCCGCCATTTCACCTCGATGCCGAAATCTTCACGCAGGCGATCAGCCATCAACCGCGCCTCGCTCGGCGGCGTGCCATAGTGCAACCCGCCACTGGTCAGCACCGGCAAGCCTGAAGCCTTGGCCAGCCGTGCGGCAAAGCGCATGCGCTCCAGCGCCGTGGCCGTGGGCTGGTCGCTACCACCCCAGGCCGGATCACCTCGCTCACGCCCCGCGCCCAGCACCACGATGGCATCCGCCCGGCTTGCCAGGCCGGCCCAATCGCTTACCGCCAGCGGCGCTTCCGTCTCCAGCGCACGGGCGGTTTCCTGCACCACCAGCGGCAGGCTCATCAGCCACAGGCCACCAAGGCCCACGGCAAAACACAGCGCTGCCAGCCTGGGCCGGCGGCGACGCAGCCACCACGCCACAAGCAGCAGCAGGAACAGGACGCCTGGCGGCATCAGCCATTGTTTGACGAAGAATCGGATCGGCATCGGCCACACCTCCTTGGCAGGCGTGCAGCCTAGAAGGATCGACGCCGGTCAACAAGGGTGCGGCCGGCGCCGATCGTTAGCTGTGCAAATTTTGAAGAACCGGCGCGCGATAGCCTGCGCCTGGCGTCCTGAACGGCTAGCGATGTGGCAGCGTCCTGGATCTCGCCGTGCTGGCGGGGCGTTTCTTGTCCTTGAGCCAGATGATCTTGGCCGATGTCGGCTCCGCTTGTGGGTAACTGCCGACACAGGCATTGTGGCGCTCCGGGAGGGAATCCAGGTAGGCCTTGATCAGTTCGAACTCTGCGTGGCTCAGGCCACGCAACTCCAGCTCGGCTGGCATTTCGTCGCGCAATCGCACCGAGGTCCTGGCCACTTCCAGCGCCAGGCCAAGCCGGTCGATCAGGCGTTCGTATAGCTCCGGTCTGATTGCGGGTAGCTGCGTCTCTCCCATCCGTTCACCTCATTGAAGATAAGAATATCTCCCCCCACACCTGAGCTTAGCGTCGTTGAAAAAAGCAGCCGTGTGCCGCGACCAGCGGGCATTCGCAACGAAGGTTTCCCACGATGCGCGGCGCTGCTGTATGCTACGGCGTTCACTCTAAACGACACCGGAGTGCCGGACGCAGCGAGGTTCCGCTGCCTGGAACAAGGTCTCTTCCCTCTCAGCAAAAAGTAGCCATGCACGAACAATACACGCCCCGTGATATCGAAGCCGCCGCCCAGAAGTTCTGGGACGAGCAACAATCGTTCGCTGTTACCGAACAGCCAGGCAAGGACACCTACTACTGCCTGTCGATGTTCCCGTACCCGAGCGGCAAGCTACACATGGGCCACGTGCGCAACTACACCATCGGTGACGTGATTGCCCGCTACCAGCGCATGCTGGGCAAGAACGTCCTGCAGCCGATGGGCTGGGACGCTTTCGGCATGCCCGCGGAAAACGCGGCGATGAAGAACAACGTCGCCCCGGCCAAGTGGACGTACGAAAACATCGACTACATGAAGACCCAGCTCAAGAGCCTGGGCCTGGCCATCGACTGGGCACGTGAAGTCACCACCTGCAAGCCCGACTACTACCGTTGGGAGCAGTGGCTGTTCACCCGCCTGTTCGAGAAAGGCATCATCTACCGCAAGAACGGTACCGTGAACTGGGACCCGGCGGACCAGACCGTACTGGCCAACGAGCAGGTCATCGACGGCCGTGGCTGGCGTTCGGGCGCGCTGATCGAGAAGCGCGAAATCCCGATGTACTACTTCCGCATCACCGACTATGCAGACGAGCTGCTGGAAAGCCTCGACGAGCTGCCGGGCTGGCCTGAGCAGGTCAAGACCATGCAGCGCAACTGGATCGGCAAGTCGCGCGGCATGGAAGTACAGTTCCCGTTCGACCTGGCCAGCATCGGCCACGAAGGCACCCTCAAGGTCTTCACCACCCGTCCCGACACGCTGATGGGCGCCACCTACGTCGCCGTCGCCGCCGAACACCCGCTGGCCACCCAGGCCGCCCAGGGCAACCCGGCGCTGCAGGCGTTCATCGACGAGTGCAAGAGCGGCAGCGTTGCCGAAGCCGACATGGCCACCCAGGAGAAGAAGGGCATGGCCACTTCCCTGCTGGTCGAGCACCCGCTGACCGGCGAGAAGCTGCCGGTATGGGTCGCCAACTACGTGCTGATGCACTACGGCGATGGCGCCGTCATGGCCGTGCCGGCCCACGATGAGCGCGACTTCGAGTTCGCCCGCAAGTACAACCTGCCGGTCAAGGCCGTGGTGCGCACCAGCGCTGGCGACGAAGTCGGCAACGAGTGGCTGGCCGCCTATGGCGAGCACGGCCAGCTGATCAACTCCGGCGAGTTCGACGGCCTCGACTTCGCCGGTGCCTTCGACGCCATCGAAGCCGCCCTGATCCGCAAGGAGCTGGGCAAATCGCGTACCCAGTTCCGCCTGCGCGACTGGGGTATCAGCCGCCAGCGCTACTGGGGCTGCCCGATCCCGATCATCCACTGCCCGTCCTGCGGCGACGTACCGGTGCCGGAAGACCAGCTGCCGGTCACCCTGCCAGAGAACGTGGTGCCGGACGGTGCCGGTTCGCCGCTGGCGCGCATGCCTGAATTCTACGAGTGCAGCTGCCCGAAATGCGGCACCGCGGCCAAGCGCGAAACCGACACCATGGACACCTTCGTCGAGTCGTCGTGGTACTTCGCCCGCTACGCCTCGCCGAACTACGAAGGTGGCATGGTCGACCCGAAAGCGGCCAACCACTGGCTGCCGGTCGACCAGTACATCGGCGGTATCGAGCACGCCATCCTGCACCTGCTGTACGCGCGCTTCTTCCACAAGCTGATGCGTGACGAAGGCCTGGTGACCTCGAACGAGCCGTTCAAGAACCTGCTGACCCAGGGCATGGTGGTCGCCGAAACCTACTACCGTGTGGCCAGCAACGGCGGCAAGGACTGGTTCAACCCGGCCGATGTCGAAGTCGAGCGCGATGCCAAGGCCAAGATCATTGGCGCCCGCCTGAAGACCGACGGCCTGCCGGTGGAAATCGGTGGCACCGAGAAGATGTCGAAGTCGAAGAACAACGGCGTCGATCCGCAATCGATGATCGACCAGTACGGCGCCGACACCTGCCGCCTGTTCATGATGTTTGCCTCGCCGCCCGACATGAGCCTGGAATGGTCCGACTCCGGCGTCGAAGGCGCCAGCCGCTTCCTGCGCCGCGTCTGGCGCCTGGCCCAGGCCCACGTGGCCCAAGGCCTGCCGGGCAAGCTGGATGTCGCCACCCTGGACGACGCGCAGAAGGTCATCCGCCGCGCCATCCACGCCGCCATCAAGCAGGCCAGCACCGACGTAGGCCAGTTCCACAAGTTCAACACCGCCATCGCCCAGGTGATGACCGTGATGAACGTGCTGGAAAAGGCCCCGCAGGCCACTGAACAGGACCGTGCCCTGCTGCAGGAAGGCCTGGAGGCCGTCACCCTGCTGCTGGCACCGATCACCCCGCACATCTCCCACGAGCTGTGGCAACAGCTGGGCCACCAGCAGGCCGTCATCGACGCCAGCTGGCCAGCCGTCGACGAGGCAGCCCTGGTACAGGACACCGTCACCCTGGTGGTGCAGGTCAACGGCAAGCTGCGTGGCCAGGTCGAAATGCCGGCCGCCGCCAGCCGCGAAGAAATCGAAGCCGCCGCGCGCAGCAACGAGAATGTCCTGCGCTTCATCGATGGCCTGACCATCCGCAAGGTCATCGTGGTACCGGGCAAGCTGGTCAACATCGTCGCCAACTGATGGCAACGCCCGCCCGCAGCCACTGCGGGCGGGCGAACAGGCCCACAAGGGAGCAACAACATGATCAAACGCAATTTGCTGGTAATTGGCCTGGCGGTCATGCTCAGCGCCTGCGGTTTCCAGCTGCGCGGCACCGGCTCCACCGAACTGAGCGTGAAGGAAATGGACGTCAGCGCACGCAACGCCTACGGCCCGACCGTGGTCCAGCTGCGTGAAGTACTGCAGCGTAGCGGTGTCAACGTGCACGCTGGCGCACCGTACCGCCTGGTGCTGACCAACGAGCAGGAGCGCGAGCGCTCGGCGACCTACAACAGCGGCAACCGTACCGCCGAATACGAGCTGACCACCGTGCTGAACTACAGCATCCAGGGCCTGAACAACCTGGAGCTGATGAGCGACAAGGTGGAAGTGCGCAAGATCTACTTGCGTGACGGCTCGAACATCACCGGCTCCGAGCAGGAAGCCAACCGCGCCCGCGAAGAAATGCGTCGCGACCTGGTCAACGCCATGGTCGTTCGTCTGCAAATGCTGACCCCGTCCCAGCTGGACGAGCTGCAGCGTCAAGCCGACGAGCGTGCCAAGGCCGAAGCCGCTGCGCTGGAGGCCGCTCGCCGCCAGCAGGCCGAGACGCCTCAGCAGTCGCCACTGGAAGTACCGGGCAACTAAGCCCGAGCGGGGTGCCTTCGGGTGCCCCGCCTGTTTCCCATGAAGCTCGCCCCCGCCCAACTCAACAAGCACCTGCAAGGCGCCCTGGCACCGGTCTACGTGGTCAGCGGCGACGACCCGCTGCTGTGCCAGGAAGCCGCCGACGCCATCCGCAACGCCGCGCGCCAGCAGGGCTTCGACGAACGCCAGGTATTCAGTGCCGACGCCAATTTCGACTGGGGCACCCTGCTCCAGGCTGGCGCCAGCCTGTCCCTGTTCGCCCAGCGCCGCCTGCTGGAATTGCGCCTGCCCTCGGGCAAGCCCGGTGACAAGGGCGCTGCTGCGCTGATGGAATACTGCGCCAACCCTGCCGAAGACACCCTGCTGCTGGTCAGCCTGCCCAAGCTCGACGGCAGTGCACAGAAGACCAAGTGGGGCAAGGCGCTGATCGAAGGCGCCCACTGCCAGTTCATCCAGATCTGGCCGGTGGATGTGCACCAGCTGCCGCAGTGGATCAACCAGCGCCTGCAGCAGGCCGGCCTGTCGGCACAGCGTGACGCCGTCGACCTGATCGCCGCACGCGTTGAAGGCAACCTGCTGGCTGCAGCGCAGGAAATCGAAAAGCTCAAGCTGCTTGCCGAAGGTAACCAGATCACCGTGGAGACCGTGCAGGCCGCCGTCGCCGACAGCGCCCGCTTCGATGTCTTCGGCCTGGTCGATGCCATTCTCAACGGCGAAGCCGCGCATGCCTTGCGCATGCTCGAAGGCTTGCGCGGTGAAGGCGTTGAGCCACCAGTGATTCTCTGGGCCCTGGCCCGTGAGCTGCGCCAGCTGGCCGGGCTGGCCCAGCAGTTCAGCCAAGGTGTACCGCTGGACAAGGCCTTCAGCCAGGCCCGCCCGCCGATCTGGGACAAACGCCGGCCACTGGTCAGCAAGGCCCTGCAGCGCCTGTCGGCGCAGCGCTGGGCGCAGTTGCTGCAAGATGCCCAGCGTATCGATGCACAGATCAAGGGCCAGGCCGAGGGCTCGCCGTGGACCGGCCTGGCGCGCTTGTCGCTGCTGATGGCCGGCCAGCGCCTGGCACTGCCTCCCGAGTAACTGGGGCCGCTGTGGGAGCGGGCATGCCCGCGAATCAGGCGACACGGTGGATGGCACCGGCTTCGCCGGTGTTCGCGGGCACGCCCGCTCCCACAGGGCTGCAATGCCCCAGCATCTCGACCATAAACACAATCAATTGGCCCCACCCTGCCCCAAGCCCTACAGTGCGCCGCGAAACCCACCCAACCCGGGAACCCCGCCATGAGCAAAAAGCCGAAAAAGCACGGCCCCAACAAGGCCAAGTCGATCATCGCCCAACCGCTGTTCCGCTGCCGCCAGGAACAGCCGAACAAGGGCAAAGGCAGCTACCGCCGCGAAGCCTTCCAATCGAGAGATTGGGAGGCTTCCTACTTTTTGGCTGCATGAAAGCATCGAAAGCGCAGGCATGGTATGGTCATCACCTGACCTGCAATTCTGGATCTGTGAATGCTCCTCAGTCTTCTCCCCCGCTGGAAAACCCGTCAGCTGATCGCGGCCTCCAGTTTCATCCTGCTCGTGGCCTGCGCAGAAAAGCCCACCGCCGCCGATGCCCTGCCGCTGGCCCCCGCCCAGCCCGCCCCGGTGGTGACCCTGCCCGGCACGACGCCCGACGCCAGCACTGAAATCCAGCCTCTGCAAACCTTCGCACAATGGCAAGCAGGCTTTCGCCAGCAAGCCCTGCAAGCCGGCATTTCGCAGGACACCTTCGACCGCGCCTTCCTCGGCGTCACCCCCGACATGGACGTGATCAAGGCCGATCGCAGCCAGCCGGAGTTCACCCGCCCGGTATGGGAATACCTCGAAGGCGCCCTGTCGCCCCTGCGTGTACGCAACGGCAAGAAGCTGCTGGAGCAGAACGCCGAACTGCTGACCCGCATCGAGCAACGCTATGGCGTCGATCGCCAGGTGCTGGTCGCGGTATGGGGCATGGAAAGCAACTTCGGCCAGTTCCAGGGCAACAAGTCGGTGATCCGCTCGCTGGCTACCCTGGCCTATGAGGGCCGCCGCCCGCAGTTCGCCCAGGACCAGCTGATCGCTGCGCTGCAGATCATCCAGCATGGCGATATCCAGCCTGAGGCAATGCGTGGCTCGTGGGCCGGCGCCATGGGCCAGACCCAGTTCATCCCGACCACCTACAACACCCATGCCGTGGACTTCGACGGCGATGGCCGACGCGACATCTGGAACAGCACGCCAGACGCCCTGGCCTCGACCGCGCACTATCTGCAGAGCTCGGGCTGGAAACGTGGCCAGCCGTGGGGCTTCGAGGTCCAGGTGCCGCCTGGCTTCGATTACTGGCAGGCCGATGGCGCCCTGCGCAAGCCGGTGAGCGAGTGGCTGGCGATGGGCGTGAAACTGCCTGCCGGTACCCAGCTGCCAGTGGGCAGCAACCAGCTGTCTGCCGCCCTGCTGCTGCCAGCGGGCGCGCGTGGCCCGGCGTTCCTGGTGCTGGACAACTTCCGCGCCATCCTCAAGTACAACAACTCGTCATCCTACGCGCTGGCGGTAAGCCTGCTGGGTGATCGCTTCACGGGCTGGGGCTTCATTGCCGGCAGCTGGCCGAAAGAAGACCTGCCGCTCAGCCGCAGCGAGCGCATGGAGCTGCAGAACCTGCTGAACAGCAATGGGCACGAAGCCGGCAATGCCGATGGCATCATTGGCGCCAATACCCGCAAGGCGATCCGCAATGCCCAGCAGGGGCTGGGGTGGCCGGCGGATGGGTATCCGACGCACAAGCTGCTCGAGAGCCTGCGTCAGCAGTGAGCATTTTGGGGCCGCTGCGCGGCCCATCGCGACACAAGGCCGCTCCTACAAGCGATCGCGAACCATCGGGGTAACGCGGTCTCCTGTAGGAGCGGCCTTGTGTCGCGATGGGCTGCAAAGCAGCCCCGGCAATCTCAAGCCTGGAAAAGATCCTGCTCCAGCAGCAAGCTCTGCCGATCACTATCCAGCCTTACGCGAGCCCCCAAAGGCAAGCACACATTCGGGTCACAATGCCCACTGCGCCACCCGGCCAGCACCGGCACACCCAGCGGCGCGAAGATGTCCTCCAGCAGGGGCGTCAACGCCGCAGTGGTAATCCCGGCAAAGTCCCCCACCAGCACACCCTTCACCCCCTCCAGCTTGCCCGCCAGGCGCAGTTGGGTCAGCAAGCGATCCACCCGGTACAGCGGCTCGTTGACGTCCTCGATGAACAGGATGCAACCCTGCGTATCCAGCTCGGCAATCGTCCCCAGCGTCGCGCCCAGCATCGACAGGTTGCCGCCCAGCAGCGGCCCGCTGGCCACCCCATGCAGCACGCTGCTCAAGGCGAAGTCAGCAGGGTGCACGATCTGCTCCCCTGCCCGCACATGCCCACCCAGCTGCGCCAGCAACGAAGTCTCGGTTGGCGGCAACTTGGCCCCCAGCAGGTCGGCATTGAGCATCCCGCCATGGAAGGTGAGCAGCCCGGTATGCCGGTAGATCGCCGTGTGCAGCGCGGTGATGTCGCTGTAGCCGATCAACGGCTTGGGGTTGCGCCGGATCAGTTCGAAATCGAGCTGGTCGAGCAGGCGCATGCTGCCGTACCCCCCACGCATGCACAGAATGGCGTCGATGGCCGGGTCGGCAAAGGCCTCATGCAGGTCCTGCAACCGCTGCCGGTCCGGCCCCGCCAGATAGCCCTGGGCCTGAAGGGCACCCGGATAGATGCGGCAACTGTAGCCTCGATCAACGAACCACTGGTTGACCTTGTGCGTATCCAACCGCGCCGCGCCCGCCGGGGCGACAATGGCAAAACAGGCATCACGCGGCAGCGCGGCGGGCAGGCTGGGTTGGAAGGTTTCGGCGCAATTCATCGCGGCTCCTTGCAGCGCGTGTGGCACAAACAAAAATGCCGATGCCGCCCTTCGGCGCGCATCGGCATGCGTAGCTCTGTGCTTGGCTCAGAGCTTGATCTTGGCTTCGTGAGCCTGCTGGTCAGCGTGGTACGAAGAACGCACCAGCGGGCCGGAAGCGACGTTCTTGAAGCCCATCTTGTAACCTTCCTCGGCGAACCAGGCGAAGGTGTCCGGGTGGACGAAACGCTGCACCGGCAGGTGGCTGCGCGACGGCTGAAGGTACTGGCCGAGGGTGAGCATGTCGATGTCATGCTCGCGCATGCGGTGCATCACTTCGATCACTTCCTCGTCGGTTTCGCCCAGGCCGAGCATCAGGCCCGACTTGGTCGGTACGTGCGGCACCAGCTGCTTGAACTTCTGCAGCAGGTCCAGCGACCAGTCGTAGTCCGAACCCGGGCGTGCGGCCTTGTACAGGCGCGGTACGGTCTCGAGGTTGTGGTTGAACACATCCGGCGGCTCTTGCGCGGTGATCTCCAGGGCAATATCCATGCGCCCACGGTAGTCCGGCACCAGGGTTTCCAGCTGTACGCCCGGCGACAGCGCACGGATTTCGCGGATGCAGTCGGCAAAGTGCTGGGCACCACCGTCACGCAGGTCGTCGCGGTCCACCGAGGTGATCACCACGTACTTCAGGCGCAGGTCGGCGATGGCGATGGCCAGGTTCTTCGGCTCGTCCAGGTCCAGCGGTTTCGGCCGGCCGTGGCCAACGTCGCAGAACGGGCAACGACGGGTGCAGATGTCACCCATGATCATGAAGGTGGCGGTACCACCGGAGAAGCACTCGCCCAGGTTCGGGCAGGATGCCTCCTCGCATACGCTGTGCAGCTTGTGCTTGCGCAGCAACTGCTTGATGCGGTCTACCTCGGGCGACACCGGGATACGCACGCGGATCCAGTCGGGCTTCTTCGGCAGCTCTTCGGTGGGGATGATCTTCACCGGAATGCGCGCCACCTTTTCGGCACCACGCAGCTTGACCCCGGCTTCCACCTTCTTCGGCGCTGGGCGCGGGGTGGCATCCTGGGTAGGTATCAGGTTCGGCACGGCTTCTTGCACAGTTGTCATATTCAGTCGATTCCGCCCGTGAGGGTCGTCTGCTCAGCGTAGTCGAGGTGCTTGACCAGCTGTCCGCGCAGCCTTGTCCTGACCTCGTCGAGTTCGATCGGACCTGCCAGGTCGCGCAGCTGGGTCATCGCCAGCCCCGCATAGCCGCAGGGGTTGATTCGGCGGAATGGCGCGAGGTCCATGTCCACGTTCAGGGCAAGGCCGTGGAACGAACGGCCGTTGCGGATTCGCAGGCCGAGGGAGGCGATTTTCGCTCCGTCGACATAGAC
Source organism: Pseudomonas asiatica (assembly GCF_040214835.1). Lineage (NCBI taxonomy): Bacteria > Pseudomonadati > Pseudomonadota > Gammaproteobacteria > Pseudomonadales > Pseudomonadaceae > Pseudomonas > Pseudomonas asiatica. The sequence goes on from NZ_CP157874.1 coordinate 5,179,243, forward strand.
GCCCGGGGCATCGGGCTTGGCCGCGGCCTGGACATCGTAACTGGCGAGCAGGTCGATGAGGGTCTGCTCGATACGGCTGACCAGCTCACGCACGCCAAAGCCCAGCCGGCGCACATCCAGCAGCAGGTAGGCCACCAGCTGCCCGGGGCCATGGTAGGTCACCTGGCCACCGCGATCGGTCTGCACCACCGGGATGTCGCCCGGCACAAGCAGGTGCTCGGCCTTGCCGGCCTGGCCCTGGGTGAAGACCGCGGGGTGCTCGACCAGCCAGACTTCATCCTGGCTGTCCGTGCTGCGCTGCTCGGTGAAGCGACGCATGGCCTCCAGCACCGGTTCGTAGGGCTGCAGGCCAAGCTCGCGAAAACCGAGGCAGGCGGACATCAGAGCACCATTTTCACGATGCCGGTAGCGCGCAGGGCGCTGTTGATATCGTGAAGCTGGTTCTCGCTTTCGGCAACGATGTGCAATTGCACGGTGGTGTACTTGCCTTCCTTGCTCTGGCGCTCGGCCAGGGTGGAAAGGTCGACCTTAGCGTGCTTGCTCAGGATCTCGATCACCGTGTCCTTGAAGCCGACAACGGTGTCACCGATGACCTTGATCGGGTAATCGTCGCAGGGGAATTCGATCTTGTGCGACTTGACGTCTGGTTCGCTCATGGCGGAAACGGCCTCGTAAGCCGTGGCAACAACAACGCCCCCGCAGGATACGCGGGGGCATGCAGGTCACGTATCAGTTGAACAACCCGTAGAAGAATAGACGGATGCTATCCCACATACGGCGGAAGAAACCACCTTCCTCGACGCCATCGAGGGCGATCAGGTCGGCACTGTGAACCACTTTCTCGTCCAGTTTGACTTCCACTTTGCCGATCACGTCACCTTTGGCGATTGGCGCGGTGAGCTGCGGGTTCATGGTCATCGAAGCCTGAAGGCGCTTCAATTGGCCTTTAGGCATAGTCAGGGTCAGGTCGTTGGCCAGGCCGGCTTTCACTTCGCCAGTCGCGCCCTTCCAGACCGGCGACTTGGTCAGCTCGGTACCCTTCTGGTAGAAGGTCTGGGTTTCGAAGAAGCGGAAGCCGTAGGTCAGCAGCTTCTGGGTCTCGGCAGCACGCGACTGCTCGCTGTTGGTGCCGAACACCACGGCGATCAGGCGCTGGCCATCGCGAACGGCCGAAGCCACCATGCAGTAGCCGGCTTCGTCGGTGTGGCCGGTCTTCAGGCCGTCGACGGTCTTGTCACGCCACAGCAGCAGGTTGCGGTTTGGCTGCTTGATGTTGTTCCAGAAGAACTCTTTCTGCGAGTAGATGGCGTAGTGGGCCGGGTCGACGTTGATGATCGCACGGGCCAGGGTAGCCATGTCGTGGGCCGACGAGTAGTGCTCCGGGTGCGGCAGGCCGGTCGGGTTCATGAAGTGGCTGTTGCCCATGCCCAGGTCGGCAGCGGTCTTGTTCATCATGTCGGCGAAGGCGTCTTCGCTGCCGGCGATGTGCTCGGCCAGGGCGACCGAGGCGTCGTTGCCGGACTGGATGATGATGCCGTGCAGCAGGTCGCTGACGGTCACCTGGCTGCCCACCTTGATGAACATGCGCGAACCGCCGGTACGCCAGGCGTTTTCGCTGACGGTAACCGGGTCGTTTTCACCGATCTGGCCGCGACGGATGTCCAGGGTGGCGATGTAGGCCGTCATCAGCTTGGTCAGGCTGGCTGGCGGCAGGCGCTCGTCACCGTTGTTCTCGACCAGCACGTTGCCGCTGGACGCATCCATGAGTACGTAGGACTTGGCTGCCAGTTGCGGTGGCGCCGGCGTCATCTGCTCAGCCGCGAAGGCGGCAGGCGTGATCATCAGCAGTACGGGCAGGCAAAGTCGTTTGGCAAGGTTGGTGATGTTCATCCGTCTCTCGAAAATCGCTAATGGTCTGATGTTCCCTGGGCAAGATCATGTGCCCAGCGCCAGTCAGTCTAGTTTTTGTGGCCGTAGGCCAGGCTCGCAAAGTGCGGCTTTATGTCGCTGCGAGCAAAAGCCGACATTGTACATGCCCGCGCCCGGCAATTCATGACAAAACCGACAGTTTAACGGTTGCCTTGAATGGGAACGCGGTCATTGTAGGAGCGGCCTTGTGTCGCGATCGGGCTGCAAAGCAGCCCCAGCCACTTTTGCATTCATGCAGAAATCCTGGGGCCGCTGCGCGGCCCTCTCGCGACACAAGGCCGCTCCTACAGAAAGCGCATCAAGGCTGGAGCTCCACTGTCAGTCAGCTGTGACCAGCTTGGCCTGCCCAAGGTTCGCCAGGCGGATGCTGTCCTGCGCTTGCTGGATCTCGCCCTGGCTGTTGATCGGCCCAAGGCGCACGCGGTGCAGGGTCTGCTGGTTGCGCACGATCGAGCTGATGAACACTGGCGCGCTGACCATGCTGCTGAGCTTGGAGCGCAGCAGTTCGGCGGCGTCCGGGTTGGCGAAGGCGCCCACCTGCAGGAAGCTGCCGCCACTGCCGGCCGGCACGTTGTTGCCAGCCACCTGCACCGGCACCACCGGCGCCGCATGCTGCTGGGGCGGCGGGGTCCATTGCTCGACGCGCCCGGTACTGGCCGGGATTGCCTGGGTCTGGGCCACCTGCGGCTCTTTCAGCACCATCGGCGGCGTCTGGCCACGCTGGGCCCACCATTGCTGCGGGTCGATGCCTTCGACGCGCACGTGCGCGGTACCGATCTCGGCATAACCGAGCTTTTTCGCCGCGGCATAGGACAGGTCGATGATGCGGTCCGAATAGAACGGCCCACGGTCGTTCACCCGCAGGATCACGCTGCGGCCGTTGGCCAGGTTGGTCACCCGCACGTAGGCCGGCAGCGGCAGGGTCTTGTGCGCCGCGCTCATGCCGTACAGGTCATACAGCTCGCCGTTGGCGGTGTTCTGGCCGTGGAACTTGGTGCCGTACCACGACGCGGTGCCCTCCGCGCGATAGTTGCGCGAGTCCTGCATCGGGTAGTAGGTCTTGCCCAGCACCGTGTACGGGTTGGCCTTGTAGTTGCCGGTGTGCACGGTTGGCGTGGCGTCGGGGATCTTGTTCACATCCACGTCCCACCACGGCGCGCCGTCCTTGTGCGCCCGGTTGATGTCCAGGCCCGGCTGGGTGCGCACCACGTTGCCACTGCTTTGCTGGGACGGGCGGTTGGACGAACAGCTGGCCAGCACCACGCCGACGGCGAGGCAGGTGAGCAGCTTGAAAGAGTTGCCAGAGAAGATTGCGCGCATTACTTGACGCCCCGTGCTTGAACCAGCTGTTCCGATAGCTGATGCACCGCCATGGCATACATCACGCTGCGGTTGTAGCGAGTGATCGCGTAGAAGTTCTTCAGGCCCATCCAGTACTCGGGGCCATTGTCGCCCTCGAGACGGAAGGCGGTAACCGGCAGATCATCGCGCAGCGAATCATGGACCGACCAGCCAAGCGTGCGCAACTCCCCAACGGTTTTTACCGGTTCGATGCCGGTAGTCAGGCCTTCGTCGGCGCGCCCACCGTCCACCCAGGCGCGGCTGACCACACCTTCGCCGGCCACCCAGCCGTGGCGCTTGAAGTAGCTGGCCACGCTGCCGATGGCATCGTCCGGGTTGTTCCAGATATTGATGTGGCCGTCGCCGTCGAAGTCCACCGCGAAGTTGCGGAAGCTGCTCGGCATGAACTGCGGCAGGCCCATGGCGCCGGCGTAAGAGCCCTTGAGCGTCAGCGGGTCGAGCTGCTCCTCACGGGCCAGCAGCAGGAACTCGCGCAGCTCCTTGCGGAAGAATTCGGCCCGTGGCGGGTAGTCGAAGCCCAGTGTCGACAAGGCATCGATCACCCGGTAGTTGCCGGTGTTGCGGCCAAAGAAGGTTTCCACGCCGATGATGGCGACGATGTACTGCGCCGGTACGCCGTATTCCTGCTCGGCACGGGCCAGCACCGCCTCGTGCTGGCGCCAGAAGTCCACACCACGGGCGATGCGCGCGTCGGTGATGAACATCGGCCGGTAGTCCTTCCACGGCTTTACCCGTTCGGCCGGGCGCGAAATGGCGTCGAGGATCGACTGTTTGCGCTGCACCTCACTGAACACACCCATCAGCTGCTCAGGGGCAAAGCCATGGTCGCGGCTCATTTCGCCAACGAACTGGGCCACCTGGGGCGAGCCTTGGTAATCGCCGGCATGGGCCAGCTGTACAGCGCCGAACAGGCCCACCGCGCCGATCCACGGCGCACAACGGGCAGCCCAGTTACGCACTGCTTGCATGAAATTCTTCACCTTATTCAAACCTGAGCGATCCATTTGCGGTGCGTGTGGATCGACATCAGAACGCCAAACGCTGACAGCAGCGTCACCAACGAAGTTCCGCCATAGCTGATGAAGGGCAGCGGCACGCCCACCACGGGCAGAAGGCCGCTGACCATACCGATATTGACGAACACGTATACAAAGAAGGTCATGGTCAGGCTGCCCGCCAGCAGCTTGCCGAACAGGGTCTGCGCCTGGGCGGTGATCATCAGGCCACGGCCGATCAGCAGCAGGTAGACGATCAGCAGCAGGCAGATGCCGACCAGGCCGAATTCCTCGCCGAGCACGGCAATGATGAAGTCGGTGTGGCTTTCCGGCAGGAAGTCCAGGTGCGACTGGGTGCCGAGCAGCCAGCCCTTGCCGAACACACCGCCCGAGCCGATCGCCGCCTTCGACTGGATGATGTTCCAGCCAGTGCCCAACGGGTCGCTTTCCGGGTCGAGGAAGGTCAGTACCCGCTGCTTCTGGTAGTCGTGCATGACGAAGAACCACATCGCCACCGCCACTGGCACCGCAGCCGCCAGCACGCTGAGGATCCAGCGCCAGCGCAGGCCGCCCATGAACAGCACGAAAGCCCCGGAGGCGAGGATCAGGAGCGCCGTGCCCAGGTCGGGCTGGCGCACGATCAGGATGAACGGCACACCGATCAGCACCAGGCTGATCGCCACATGCTTCAGATGCGGCGGCAACGTGCGCTTGGACAGGTACCAGGCGATGGTCGCCGGCATGATGATCTTCATGAACTCCGAGGGCTGGAAGCGGATCACCCCGGGGATGTTGATCCAGCGCGTGGCGCCCATGGCGTTGTGGCCCATCACGTCCACCACCACCAGCAACAGCACCCCGGCCAGGTAGGCCAGCGGCACCCAACGGGCCATGAAGCGCGGCTCCAGCTGGGCGATGATGAACATCGACACCAGGCCGATGCCGAACGAGGTGGCCTGCTTGAGCAGCAGGTCCCAGTTCTTGCCACTGGCCGAGTACAGGACAAACAGGCTGCCGGCCGCGAGGGTCAGCAGAATGATCAGCAAAGGGCCGTCGACGTGGATGCGCTGCAGAAAGCTGGCGCGCCGACGCATCACATCCTCGCTGGAGAGCATGCGATCGAAATTGTTCATCACAGGGCTGATTCCTGGGTAACGGTGGCAGGCGCGAACTCGGGCTTGAGCCGGCCGTTTTCGTCAAGCAGCCAGGCGTCCATCACCTGACGCACCACCGGGGCGGCGACGCCCGAGCCGGACTCACCGTTCTCGACCATCACCGAAACCACGATCTTCGGGTCCTCGGCCGGGGCGAAGGCGACGAACAGAGCGTGGTCGCGGTGGCGCTCCTGGAGCTTGTTGCGGTCGTACTTCTCGCCCTGCTTGATCGCCACCACCTGGGCGGTACCGCTCTTGCCGGCAATGCGGTACTGCGAGCCGATGGCCGCCTTGCGTGCGGTACCGCGGGCGTTGTGCATCACCTGCTCCATGCCATGGGTGACCTTGGCCCAGTCGGACTTGTCACGCAGCACGATGTTTTCCATGGGGTTGTCGTCTACCGGCGGCAGGCCTTCGATGGTCTTGGCCAGGTGCGGGCGGTTCCACACACCCTTGTTGGCGATCAGCGCAGTGGCCTGGGCCAGTTGCAGCGGCGTGGTCTGCATGTAGCCCTGGCCGATGCCGAGGATCAGGGTTTCGCCGGGGAACCAGGCCTGGCGGCGAGTGGCGCGCTTCCATTCGCGCGACGGCATCAACCCGGCAGACTCCTCGAACATGTCGAGGGAAACCCGCTGGCCGATGCCGAACTTGTTCATGTAGCTGGACAGCCGATCGATGCCCATCTTGTGGGCAAGGTCGTAGAAGTAGGTGTCGTTGGAGCGCATGATCGCGGTGTCCAGGTCGACCCAGCCATCGCCCGAGCGGTTCCAGTTACGGTATTTGTGGTCATAGTTGGGCAGCTGGTAGTAGCCCGGGTCGAACACCCGGCTGCCGGCATTGACCACGCCGCTGTCCAGGCCGGCGATGGCCACCGCCGGCTTGATGGTCGAACCTGGCGGGTACAGGCCGCGCAGCACGCGGTTGAACAGCGGTCGGTCGATCGAGTCGCGCAGTTCGGCATAGGCCTTGAAGCCGATGCCGGTGACGAACAGGTTGGGGTCGAAGCTGGGCTGGCTGACCATCGCCAGCACCTCGCCGGTACGCGGGTCGAGCGCCACCACCGCGCCACGCCGGCCACCCAGGGCGGCCTCGGCGGCCTCCTGCAGCTTGATGTCCAGGCTCAGCACGATGTCCTTGCCCGGTTTCGGGTCGGTACGCTTGAGCACCCGCAGCACACGGCCACGGGCGTTGGTCTCGACTTCCTCGTAGCCCACCTGGCCATGCAGGTCGGCTTCGTAGAAGCGTTCGATGCCGGTCTTGCCGATGTGGTGGGTACCGCTGTAGTTCACCGGGTCGAGGGTTTTCAGCTCTTTCTCGTTGATCCGCCCCACATACCCCACCGAATGGGCGAAGTGTGCGCCCTGCGGGTAATGGCGCACCAATTGGGCCACCACTTCCACGCCCGGCAGGCGGAACTGGTTCACCGCCACGCGGGCGATCTGCTCTTCGTTGAGTTCGAACAGGATCGGCACCGGCTCGAACGGCCGGCGGCCCTGGCGCATGCGCTTCTCGAACAGGGCGCGGTCGTCGGGCGTCAGTTCCAGCACTTCGACGATGGTATCCAGCACTTCCTGCCAGTTACCCGCACGTTCGCGGGTCATCGAAAGGCTGAAGCTGGGCCGGTTGTCGGCGACGATCACCCCGTTGCGGTCGAAGATCAGCCCGCGGGTCGGCGGGATCGGCTGCACATGCACCCGGTTGTTCTCCGACAGCGTCGAGTGATAGTCGTGCTGGATGACCTGCAGGTAGTACAGCCGCGCGATCAGCACGCAAATGAGCAGCATGATCGCCACTGCGCCGACCACGACGCGGTTGCGCACCAGGCGGGCGTCTTTCTCGTGGTCCTTGAGACGGATCGGCTGCGACATCGGACTGCTTACAGGCTCATTTATGGTAAGGATGCCCGGACAACACGGTCCAGGCGCGGTAGATCTGCTCGCCGATGAGTATCCTTACCAATGGGTGCGGCAAGGTCAGCGGCGACAGCGACCAGCGTTGCTCGGCGCGCGCACAGACCTCGGGCGCCAGGCCTTCCGGGCCGCCCACCATCAAATTCACCGTGCGCGCATCCAGGCGCCAGCGGTCCAGCTCGGTCGCCAGTTGCTCGGTACTCCAGGGCTTGCCATGGACCTCGAGGGTGACGATGCGTTCCCCTGGCTGAACCTTGCTCAGCATGGCCTCGCCCTCCTGACGGATCAGGCGGGCGACGTCGGCATTCTTGCCACGAGTGTTCAGCGGGATTTCCACCAGCTCCAGCGACAGCTCGGCAGGCAGGCGCTTGGCATATTCATGCCAGCCTTCCTCGACCCACTTCGGCATGCGCGAGCCGACCGCGATCAGGCGCAGACGCACAGCGCTTCCTTATTCCCGGTCCTTGAGCTTGTCGGAGTACTCGTGGGCATGGTCCGGGCTGTGGTGCTTGCCATCGGCAGCACGGCTTTGCTCGGCACCCTGCCACAGGCGCTCCAGGTCGTAGAACTGGCGGGCAGCGGCGGTCATCATGTGCACGATGACGTCGTTCAGGTCCAGCAGCACCCAGTCGCTGTCGCCCTTGCCTTCTTCGCCCAGTGGCTGGGCACCCTTGGCCTTGACCGCTTCGCGGACCTTTTCCAGCATCGCGTTGATCTGGCGGTTGGAGGTACCGGTGGCAATGATCATGTAGTCGGTCAGGCTGTGCTTTTCGCGCACGTCGATGACCTGGATGTCCTGGGCCTTGACGTCTTCCAGCGCTGCCTTGGTCAGGGCGACCAGTTCTTCGCCGTGGATTTTCTGCTTGGTCATATAAAACTCGTTCAACTCGTTGGATGAGGCGCCAGAGGCACCGTCAGTTAGGTGCACGATACAGTTCGTGCGCCTCGATGTAGGCCAGTACGGCGTCCGGCACCAGGAACCTCACCGATTTGCCGCTGGCCAGCAGCTGTCGGATCTGTGTAGCCGACACCGCAAGCGGCGTCTGCCAGACGAACGAAATGTTTCCCGCCGGGCCGGACATGGCGGTGGGATCGCTCTCCGAGCGCGCAGCCAGCAGGTTGCGCAGCTCGTCAGGGGGTTCTACGTCGGCATCCGGGCGTTGCAGCACCAGGATGTGACAGTGTTGCAGCAATTCTTCCCAGCGGTGCCAGCCGGGCAAGCCACAGAAGGCATCCCAGCCCAGCACCAGGAACAGCTGGTCGTTGGCGCCCAGTTCGGCGCGGATCGATTCCAGCGTGTCGATGGTGTACGACGGCTTGTCGCGCGCCAGTTCGCGGGCATCCACGCTCAGGCAGGGCACGCCCTGCACGGCGCCCTGCACCATGGCCAGGCGGTCCTGCGCGGCCACCTGCGGGGTGTCGCGGTGTGGCGGCCGGGCGTTGGGCAGCAGGCGCAGCTCATCCAGCCCCATGAACTCGGCCACTTCCAGCGCGCTGCGCAGGTGGCCGATGTGCACGGGGTCGAAGGTGCCGCCAAGAATGCCGATGCGCCGGACTGCCTGGGCCTTGCTCAACTCAGCAGGACTCCTGGCCGCGCAGCTGGCCGTCGCCGATCACTACGTACTTCTCGCAAGTCAGGCCTTCCAGGCCGACCGGGCCACGGGCATGCAGCTTGTCGGTGGAAATGCCGATTTCCGCACCCAGGCCGTACTCGAAGCCGTCGGCGAAGCAGGTCGGGGTATTGAGCATGACCGACGCCGAGTCGACCTCGGCCATGAACTGGCGGGCTTCACCCTGGTGTTCGCTGATGATCGAATCGGTGTGGTGCGAGCCATAGTAGTTGATGTGCTCGATGGCCTGGTCCAGACCGTCGACCACACGGATCGACAGGATCGCATCGAGGTACTCGGTGTGCCAGTCGGCCTCGGTGGCCGGCTTGGCGTCGATGATCGCCCGGGTGCGCTCGCAGCCACGCAATTCGACGCCCTTCTCCTGGAAGCGGCGGGCCATTTCCGGCAGGAAGCGCTCGGCCACCTGCTGGTCGACCAGCAGCGTTTCCATGGCGCCACAGATGCCGTAGCGGTAGGTCTTGGCGTTGAACGCCACGCGCCAGGCCTTGTCCAGGTCGGCGTGCTGGCTGACGTAGACGTGGCAGATACCGTCCAGGTGCTTGATCACCGGCACGCGGGCATCGCGGCTGATGCGTTCGATCAGGCCACGGCCACCGCGCGGCACGATGACGTCGACGAATTCCGGCATGCTGATCAGCGCGCCCACGGCTTCGCGGTCGGTAGTCTCGACCACCTGCACCACGGCTGCCGGCAGGCCGGCGGCGGCCAGGCCACGCTGGATGCAAGTGGCGATGGCGCGGTTGGAGTGGATGGCTTCGGAGCCGCCGCGCAGGATAGTCGCGTTACCCGACTTCAGGCACAGGCTGGCGGCATCGATGGTCACGTTCGGGCGCGACTCGTAGATGATCCCGATCACCCCCAGCGGCGTGCGCATCTTGCCAACCTGGATACCGGATGGGCGGTAGCTCATGTCGCGGATGGCACCGACCGGGTCCGGCAGGCTGGCCACCTGCCGCAGGCCGGTGATCATGCCGTCGATACGCGCCGGGGTCAGCGCCAGGCGGTCGAGCAGCGCCGGTTCCAGGCCGTTGGCACGGCCGGCGGCCAGGTCCAGCTCGTTGGCAGCGGTCAGCTCGGCACGAGCGGCGTCCAGTGCATCGGCGGCAGCTTGCAGGGCGCGGTTCTTCTGCGCGGTGCTGGCACGACCGATCACCCGGGAAGCCTCACGGGCAGCGCGACCCAGGCGGGTCATATAGTCAAGAACGGACTCAGTCATGGGTTCGGTGTCTTGGCGAAGGGGAAATCGGCTGATTATAACTGCCGCGCAGGTGTACGCCCAGCGGCGGGTGGCGGATGGTAGAAAATGGCTGGGGGCATTGTGTAGGAAAGATGTAACCGGGGTTATCGAAACTTCTATCTCCTGTCAGGGCCCTTTCGCGGGTAAACCCGCTCCTACAGGGATTGCACAAGGCCTGGGACCTCCAAGGTACCTGTGGGAGCGGGCGAGCCAGCGAAAGGGCCGACACTGCCAACATCCCACCCGATTCAGCCTAGATTAAGCCATTCATTGTTATCATCCCCGCCTTCCCAACCGCGAACCGCCCGCATGCCAGCCTTGCCCGACAGCTTTTTCGACCGCGACGCCCAGACCCTGGCCAAGGCCCTGCTGGGCAAGGTCATCCGCCATCGCCACGGCGACCTGTGGCTGGCCGCGCGCATCATCGAGACCGAGGCCTACTACCTCACCGACAAGGGCAGCCACGCCTCGCTCGGCTACACCGAAAAACGCAAGGCGTTGTTCCTCGATGGCGGGCACATCTATATGTACTACGCGCGCGGCGGCGACTCGCTGAACTTCAGCGCCCACGGGCCGGGCAACGCGGTGCTGATCAAGTCGGCCTATCCTTGGCAGGACGCCCGCTCGGGGCCGAACAGCCTGGCGCAGATGCAACTGAACAACCCCGATGCCAGCGGCAACCTCCGCCCGGCCGAGCGCCTGTGCGCCGGCCAGACCTTGCTGTGCCGGGCCCTGGGCCTGAAGGTGCCGCACTGGGACGCCCGGCGTTTCGACGCCGAGCGCCTGTACGTGGAGGATTGCGGCAACGCCGTGCCACGGGTGATCCAGGCCGCCCGCCTGGGCATCCCGCATGGCCGCGACGAGCATCTACCCTACCGTTTCGTCGATGCCGAATACGCCCGTTTCTGCACGCGGAACCCGTTACGTCGTGGCCAAGTCGAAGGCCGCGACTTCTTCATTCTCGAACAAGGAAGCTGAACCATGGGCCAATGGCTCGACAGCCTGACCGGCTGGCTCAGCGCCAACCCGCAGTGGCTTGGCCTGGCAATTTTCCTGGTGGCCTGCATCGAGTGCCTGGCCATTGCCGGCATCATCGTGCCAGGCACCGTGCTGCTGTTCGCGGTCGCGGTACTGGCCGGCAGCGGCGCCTTCAGCCTGGGCGAAACGCTGCTGCTGGGCTTTCTCGGCGGCCTGGTGGGCGATGCCTTGTCGTACACGGTGGGCAAGTACTTCCACCAGAATATCCGTCGCCTGCCCCTGCTGCGCCACCATCCGGAATGGATCGGCAGTGCCGAGGCCTACTTCCAGCGCTACGGCATCGCCAGCCTGCTGGTAGGGCGCTTCATCGGGCCGCTGCGGCCAATGCTGCCGATGGTCGCCGGCATGTTCGACATGCCACTGCCGCGCTTCATCGCCGTCAGCCTTGTGGCCGGTGCCGGCTGGGCGGTGGCCTACCTGCTGCCCGGCTGGGCCACCGGCGCGGCCATGCGCCTGCCCTTGCCGGAAGGCTTCTGGCTGGATGCCGGGATCATCGCCGGCACCCTGGCAGTCATCATCGGGCTGAGCCTGAACACCAGCATTCGCGATCAACGCCACGGCACCCGGCTGATCGCCGGCATGAGTTTCCTGGCCTTGGCCGGGGTCTTCCTCGGCTGGCCCTACCTGCACGAATTCGACCAGGGCGTGATGACACTGGTGCAGGAACACCGCAGCCAGGCCATCGATGGAGCCGTGGTGCTGGTGACCCGGCTGGGCGATTTCCGCACCCAGTTGTTCCTCGGCGGCCTGCTGACGGGCCTGCTGCTGCTTGCCCGGCAGTGGCGGCATGCCATGTTCGCTGCGGGCGCGCTGATGGGTACTGCGCTTGCCAACGGCACGCTGAAGTGGCTGTTCGCCCGGGCCCGCCCGGAAGTGCTGAGTGACCCGCTGACCAGCTACAGCATGCCCAGCGGGCACAGTTCGGCGTCGTTTGCGTTCTTTCTGGTGATGGCGGTGCTGGCCGGGCGCGGGCAACCGCCGCGGATGCGCCTGACCTGGGTGATGCTGGGCTGTATTCCAGCGCTGGCGATTGCCCTGTCACGGGTGTACCTGGGGGCGCACTGGCCGACCGACATCCTCGCTGGGGCCTTGCTGGCGTGCTGTGTGTGCGCGCTCAGCCTGGCACTGGTGCAGCGTCACCAGACCCTGCCGGCCTTGCCGCTGCGGGTGTGGTGGCTGGTGTTGCCGGCGTGTGTCGCGTTGCTGGCGTTCTTTGCCATGCATGCGCTGCCGCAGGCTTTGCTGCGGTATCAATATTGATACCGCCTGTACCGGCCTCTTCGCGGGTAAACCCGCTCCCACAGGTACTGCATCAAGCCTTAGAACGGCGCTATCTCTGTGGGAGCGGGTTTACCCGCGAAAAGGCCGGCACTGGCAACCCATCACTATCAGGCAAACAATTCACCCTGAATCCGCTCCAGCAGCTTCTGGATTTCCCCCAACCGCTCCTGTGGCGAGTCGAGGGTCAGCAAATCCAGCTTGTCCTCTTCCATGAACGGCAGCAGGTACGCCAGCTGGTTGGCCAGCGCCTGGCGCCCGTCAACCGGGCGCGGCATGTCCAGGGCTTCGACCATCGGGTGTTCACCCAGGGCCACCAGCAACGCCAGCAGGTCTTCGTCCGCCTCGAGCAACGGGCTGTCCGCCTGCTCCGCCAGCCATTGCACCTGCCCCACCAGCAACTGGTCCTTCTGCACCTCGGTGCTTTCCAGGTTGAAGCGCCGCACACCTTCGACGCGGATACCCAGCAAGCCGTTATCCTGCTGCACGAAGTCACGGATCACCGCCTCGCAGCCGATCGAGGCAACCACCGGCGGCGCCTTGCCGACCTGCTCGCCTTCCAGGATGCACACCACACCAAAACCTTCGCCCCGTTTCATGCAGCGCCCGATCATGTCCAGGTAGCGTGCCTCGAAAATCTGCAAATCGAGGAAACAACCAGGAAACAGCACGGTATTGAGGGGAAACAGCGGTAGCGTCATCACAAGTCCTCAAGCCACCAGGCTGACCGCCAGCGGCAGGAACACCGCCGTGGCCACCCCCATCAGGCTCATCGCCAGCGCGGCAAAGGCGCCGCATTCGTCACTTTCCTGCAGGGCCACCGAAGTGCCCACCGCGTGCGCGGTCACGCCCAGAGACATGCCGCGCGCCTCGGGGCTATGCACGCCAAAACGGCTCAGCAGCGCCGGGCCGAAGATTGCCCCGATCACCCCGGTAATCAGCACGAACACTGCCGCCAGGGCCGCCACGCCGCCAATCTGCTCGGCCACCAGCATGGCGATCGGTGAGGTCACCGATTTCGGCGCCATGGTCATCAGGATCATGTGCTCGGCACCGAACCACCAGCCCAGCATCAGGCAGCACAGCGTGGCGAACAGGCCTCCGACTACCAGCGTAGTAAATGTGGGCCAGAACAGCTGCCGGATACGCCGCAGGTTGAGGTAGAGCGGCACCGCCAGAGCCACGGTGGCAGGCCCCAGCAGGATGTTCATGATTTCGGTGCTCTTGCGGTATTCGCTGTAGTCGATGCCACACACCAGCAACACGCCGATCACCAGCAGCATCGACACCAGTACCGGCTGCAGGAAGATCCAGCGGGTCTTCTCGTAGGCCGCCAGCACCACCTGGTAGGCCCCAAGCGTGATGCCGATACCGAACAAGGGATGATGAACGACCGCATTCAGTGCGCCTTGCCAGTCGAGCATCATGGCTGCTCCTCGCGCCGGCCCTGGCGGTGGATGAGCTTTTGCATCAACACGCCGACGAACACCAGGGTCACCAGGCAGGAGATCAGCAAGGCACCGGCAATGGCCCAGAAGTCCGCGGCGATATCCCTGGCATACACCATCACCCCCACCGCAGGCGGCACCAGCAACAGCGGCAGGTAGCGCAGCAGGCTGCTGGCGGCCTCGTTCAGCGGCTTGCCCACCTCACCACGGGCCATGAGGAAGAACAACAGCAGCAACAGGCCGATGATCGGCCCCGGCAAAAACGGCACCAACAGGTGGTTGATTGCCGTCCCCAGCAGCTGGAACAGCACCAGCCAGGTCAAACCACGCAACAGCATAAGCATCTCCCTCGGGCATGGCCGCCATTATAAGCACGTGCCGCCATATACCGATATTCGTCGAAAAGCGCGCAACTTGACTGAAACGGTTCGCCGTGCTGATCTTGCACTTTCGTACCAACTGACAACCTGGAGAGTCCGCGATGCCCCATGTACCGGTTACAGAGCTTTCGCAGTACGTTGGTAAGGAACTGGGCCGCTCGGCCTGGCTGAAGATCGACCAGCAGCGCATCAACCTGTTCGCCGAAGCCACGGGCGATTTCCAGTTCATCCATGTCGACCCGGAAAAGGCGGCGAAAACCCCGTTTGGCAGCACGATCGCCCACGGTTTCCTGACGTTGTCGCTGATTCCCAAGCTGATCGAGGACATCCTGGTCCTGCCGGAAGGGCTGAAGATGGTGGTGAACTACGGACTGGACAGCGTGCGGTTCATCCAGCCGGTCAAGGTCGATAGCCAGGTGCGGCTGAAGGTGGACCTGGCCGAGGTGACCGAGAAGAAGCCGGGGCAATGGTTGCTCAAGGCGATTGCCACGCTGGAGATCGAGGGAGAAGAGAAACCTGCTTATATAGCTGAGTCGCTTTCACTCTGTTTTGTCTGATGCACCACAGTTTCTGTGGGAGCGGGCAAGCCCGCGAAGCAAGCACCGCGGTGGATGGCACGGGCTTCGCCCGTGTTCGCGGGCGCGCCCGCTCCCACAGGGTGCATGCCAGGATTTCAATGTTGTGCAAGGCAGTAGCCCCAACGATGTCCGTGCCTGGCCTCCTCTACAAACCCACCGCACTCGCGTAAACTGCCAGCCTTCGTGCAGCCTAGGGCTGCCCCTGTCGATTTACCAAAGGTGCCCGCCATGCCCTGGCTGCAAGTACGCCTGGCCATCAGCCCGGAACAAGCCGAAACCTACGAAGATGCCCTGCTCGAAGTGGGTGCCGTCTCGGTCACGTTCATGGACGCCGAGGATCAACCGATCTTCGAGCCAGACCTCAACACCACCCCGCTGTGGTCGCACACCCACCTGCTGGCCCTGTTCGAGGCCGATGCCGACCCTGAGCAGGTATTCGCCCACCTGCGCCTGCTGACCGGCGCCGAGCTGCCCGAGCACCAGGCCGAGGTGATCGAGGACCAGGACTGGGAACGCAGCTGGATGGACAACTTCCAGCCGATGCGCTTCGGCCGCCGCCTGTGGATCGTGCCCAGCTGGCACGAGGCCCCGGAACAGGACGCGGTGAACCTGCTGCTCGACCCGGGCCTGGCATTCGGCACCGGCACCCACCCGACCACCGCCCTGTGCCTGGAATGGCTCGACGGTCAGCAACTCGAAGGCACCCAGGTGCTGGACTTCGGCTGCGGCTCGGGCATTCTGGCCATCGCCGCGCTGCTGCTGGGCGCCCGTGAGGCGGTCGGTACCGACATCGACGTGCAGGCCATCGAGGCTTCGCGCGACAACGCCCAGCGCAACGGCATCGCCGATGAGAAGCTGGCGCTGTACCTGCCCGAGCACATGCCGGCCATGCAGGCCGACGTGCTGGTCGCCAACATCCTCGCTGGCCCGCTGGTGTCGCTGGCACCGCAACTGTCCGGCCTGGTCCGCCCAGGTGGCCTGCTGGCGCTGTCGGGCATCCTCGCCGAGCAGGGTGAGGAAGTGGCCGCGGCCTATGCCGCCGACTTCGAGCTGGACCCGATCGTCGTGCGCGACGGCTGGGTGCGCATCAGTGGTCGCCGCCGTTAAGCGGGCCTAGAATACTTTTCTGCACAGCTCCCGGATTGCCGCATGACCGACAGTTTCGTCACCCAGTGCCCGCATTGCCAGACCAGCTTTCGCGTCACCCACCACCAGTTGAGCGTGGCCCGCGGTGTAGTGCGCTGCGGCCACTGCCTGCAGGTGTTCAACGCCGCCAAGCAGCTGCTGGAGCAGAACCGCGCCGGCGGAGCCAGCGCACCTGCGGTGCCGGCACCGATGCCTGCCGCCCCTGCCGAGCCGCTGGCCGAACCGGTGATCGCACCCGAGCCTGTCGCCAGCGAACCCGGCACCACCCCGGACGAGGACTGGGCGCTCACCAACCAGGCGTTGGACGCGCTCGACCTCGACATGGAACTGGAGCGCCTGGAGCGCCGCGGCCAACCGGCCACGGCTCGCCCGGCCAGCCAGGATGACGGTCTGCAGGCGCGGCGTGACGAACTGCACCCGGACGAACATGCCGACGACCTGTTCGGTACGGCTACCGATGAACCGTTCGAACCGCAACCGGCGATAGAAACCGCGCCCGTGCTGCGGGAGCCGGAGCCCTTGGAGCTGGACCTGGAGCCCGCCCCGGGCGAGCGTACCGAGCCGACGTTAGGCGGCAATCTGGACCTGGACATCGACGACGAGCCACCGGTACACCGTGCCGTCGAAATCGATGACCACCCCGAATTCAACGAACCGCTGCGTGCCAGCGATGATGAAGCCCCGGTACAGGGCCTGAGCGCCCGCGACGACGAGCCGCTGGAGCTGCACCTGTCTGCGCGCGATGACGAGCCTGTCGAGCCGCTGCCCGGCGAACGCCTGGAACCAGGCCTTGCCGGCAAAGCCGAGCGCCCGGCGCGCAAGGAGCCGCTGGTCGACGTCGTCGACGACCCGCTGCAACTGGGCTGGGAAAAGCCCGCACCCAACTGGGGCAAGCGCCTGCTGTGGGGCTTCCTGACCCTGCTGGCCGCTGGCTTGCTGGCGTTCCAGTACGTGTGGTTCCACTTCGACGAAATGGCCCGCCAGGACCAGTACCGGCCGCTCTTCCAGCAAGTCTGCCCGTTGGTCGGCTGCGAAGTGCCGACCCGCGTCGATATCGCCCGAATCAAGAGCAGCAACCTGGTGGTACGCAGCCACCCGGACTTCAAGGGCGCACTGATCGTCGATGCGATCATCTACAACCGCGCGCCGTTCGCCCAGCCGTTCCCGCTGCTGGAACTGCGCTTCGCCGACCTCAATGGCCAGCTGATCGCCAGCCGGCGCTTCAAGCCCAGCGAATACCTGTCCGGCGAACTGGCCGGGCGCGGCGAAATGCCCAGCCAGACCCCGATCCACATCGCCCTGGACATCCTCGATCCGGGGCCGAAGGCCGTTAACTACAGCCTGAGCTTCCGCTCGCCGGAATAACTACCAACCCTGTGGGAGCGGGCGTGCCCGCGATCACGGGCGAAGCCCGTGCCATCCATTGCGCCGCCTGCTTCGCGGGCCCGCCCGCTCCCACAGGGGCCGCGCAAGGTCCTGGATCCTCCCCCCATACCAAATGTCATAAGCCGACAACTGTTCAGATTTTATCCAAATCCATCTTTATCCGGTCACCGAGAGCGGGTATCATGCCAACCCTTTTTCGAACTCCAAGATTCGGCCCCACAACAGGGATCACCTATGTCGGCGGTACGCATCGGCCCATACACACTACGTAACAACCTGATCCTCGCGCCCATGGCCGGGGTCACGGACCAGCCTTTCCGTACACTTTGCCAGCGCCTGGGCGCCGGCATGGTGGTGTCGGAAATGGTCTCCAGCGACATGAGCCTCTGGAACAGCCGCAAGTCGAGCCTGCGCCGCATCCATGAAGGTGATCCCGAACCACGCTCGGTACAGATCGCCGGTGGTGATGCGCAGATGATGGCAGCGGCGGCAAAGGCCAACGTCGAAGCTGGCGCCCAGATCATTGATATCAACATGGGCTGCCCGGCAAAAAAAGTCTGCAACAAAGCCGCAGGCTCTGCTTTATTGAGAGATGAAGCCTTGGTCAGCGAGATTCTCCACGCCGTGGTCGGCGCCGTGGACGTCCCGGTGACCCTGAAGATCCGCACCGGCTGGGACCGGGCGAACAAGAACGGCCTGAACGTGGCGAGGATCGCCGAGCAGGCCGGCATCCAGGCGCTGGCGGTGCATGGCCGCACACGCGCCGACCTGTACACCGGCGAAGCCGAATACGACACCATCGCTGCCATCAAGCAGGCGGTGTCGATCCCGGTTTTTGCCAACGGCGATATCACCTCGCCAGAAAAGGCCCGGGCGGTGCTGGACGCCACCGGGGTAGACGGCCTGTTGATCGGCCGGGCCGCCCAGGGGCGGCCATGGATCTTTCGCGAGATCGAGCATTACCTGCGCACTGGCGAACACCTGCCAGCGCCGCAGCTGGACGAAGTGGAACGCATCCTGCTGGAGCACCTGGCCGCGCTGCATGCCTTCTATGGCGATGTGATGGGCGTACGTATCGCCCGCAAGCACGTTGGCTGGTACCTGGCAACACGACCCGGCGGCAAGGAGTTTCGCTCCCGGTTCAACGCTTTGGAAGACACACAAGCGCAGTGCGCCAACGTTCGCGCGTTTTTCAGCGAACGTCGACAGAGCCTTGAGACAGAGGACGGACAAGGGGTGGCCGCATGACGATGATGACCGAGACATTTGTGAGTGGAACAACGCCCGTGAGCGACAACGCCAACCTGAAACAGCACCTCAACACGCCGAGCGAAGAGGGCCAGACCCTTCGCGACAGCGTCGAGAAGGCGCTGCACAACTACTTCGCCCACCTGGAAGGCGCGACCGTGACGGACGTGTACAACCTGGTGCTCTCCGAAGTCGAGGCGCCCCTGCTCGAAAGCGTGATGAACTACGTGAAGGGCAACCAGACCAAGGCCAGCGAGATGCTCGGGCTGAACCGAGGCACCCTGCGCAAGAAGCTCAAGCAGTACGACTTGTTGTAAGCCAGAATCCCAACCAGAAAAGGCGGCTCCCTGAACAGAGGCGCCTTTTTTGCTGACTCCACCGCGTTATTGGAACCCGAAATGACCGACCAGACTACCCGCCTGCCAGTCCGCCGCGCCCTGATCAGCGTCTCCGACAAGACCGGTATCCTCGAATTCGCCCGTGAGCTGCAGCAGCTCGGTGTCGAGATCCTGTCCACCGGCGGCACCTACAAGCTGCTCAAGGACAACGGCGTCAACGCGGTGGAAGTGGCCGACTACACCGGCTTCGCCGAAATGATGGATGGCCGGGTCAAGACCCTGCACCCGAAAATCCACGGTGGCATCCTCGGCCGTCGCGGCACCGACGACGCCATCATGAACGAGCACGGCATCAAGCCGATCGACCTGGTAGCAGTCAACCTGTACCCGTTCGAAGCCACCATTTCCAAGCCTGGCTGTGATCTGCCGACCGCCATCGAGAACATCGACATCGGCGGCCCGACCATGGTCCGTTCGGCTGCCAAGAATCACAAGGACGTGGCCATCGTGGTCAACGCCAGCGACTACG
Organism: Pseudomonas asiatica; assembly: GCF_040214835.1. Taxonomy (NCBI): domain Bacteria; kingdom Pseudomonadati; phylum Pseudomonadota; class Gammaproteobacteria; order Pseudomonadales; family Pseudomonadaceae; genus Pseudomonas; species Pseudomonas asiatica. Next base: position 5,198,830 of record NZ_CP157874.1, read on the forward strand.
CCGGCATCGTCGAAGGCCTCAAGGCCGGTGGCCTGACCTACGCCCAGCGCTTCGACCTGATGCTCAAGGCGTTCGAACACACCGCCGCCTACGACGGCATGATCGCCAACTACATGGGCACCATCGACCAGGCCAAAGAGACCCTGAGCACTGAAGGCCGCAGCGAATTCCCGCGCACCTTCAACAGCCAGTTCGTCAAGGCCCAGGAAATGCGCTACGGCGAGAACCCGCACCAGAGCGCGGCGTTCTACGTGGAAGCGAAAAAAGGCGAAGCCAGCGTTTCCACCGCCATCCAGCTGCAGGGCAAGGAACTGTCGTTCAACAACGTGGCCGACACCGACGCCGCACTGGAGTGCGTGAAGAGCTTCGTCAAGCCGGCCTGCGTCATCGTCAAGCACGCCAACCCATGCGGCGTGGCCGTGGTACCTGAAGACGAAGGCGGCATCCGCAAGGCCTACGACCTGGCCTATGCCACCGACACCGAGTCGGCGTTCGGCGGCATCATCGCCTTCAACCGCGAGCTGGACGGCGAAACCGCCAAGGCCATCGTCGACCGCCAGTTCGTCGAAGTGATCATCGCGCCGAAAATCTCCCAGGCTGCCCGCGACGTGGTTGCCGCCAAGCAGAACGTACGCCTGCTGGAATGCGGCGAGTGGCCAGCCGAGCGCGCTGCCGGTTGGGACTTCAAGCGCGTCAACGGTGGCCTGCTGGTGCAGAGCCGCGATATCGGCATGATCACTGCCGATGACCTGAAGATCGTCACCAAGCGCGCGCCGACCGAGCAAGAGATCCACGACCTGGTGTTCGCCTGGAAAGTGGCCAAGTTCGTCAAGTCCAACGCCATTGTCTACGCCAAGCAGCGCCAGACCATCGGCGTCGGCGCCGGCCAGATGAGCCGCGTCAACTCCGCGCGCATTGCTGCAATCAAGGCCGAGCATGCCGGCCTGCAGGTGCAGGGCGCAGTCATGGCGTCGGACGCGTTCTTCCCGTTCCGTGACGGCATCGACAATGCGGCTAAAGTGGGTATCAGCGCCGTGATCCAGCCGGGTGGTTCGATGCGTGATGCCGAGGTGATTGCTGCCGCTGACGAAGCCGGCATCGCCATGGTCTTCACCGGTATGCGCCACTTCCGCCACTAAACAGATGCAGGGCCGATCGCCGGCCCTTGTAGGAGCGGCCTTGTGTCGCGATAGGGCCGCAAGGCGGCCCCGGCAATTTCTGCTGCGAAGCTGAAAACCTGGGGCCGCTACGCGCCCCTTTCGCGACACAAGGCCGCTCCTACAGGAAGCGGGATCGGCCAGACAGAATTCGAGGTTTTGACATGAAAGTTTTGATCATCGGCAGCGGCGGCCGTGAGCACGCCCTGGCCTGGAAAGTCGCCCAGGACCCACGCGTGGAGAAAGTCTTCGTTGCCCCGGGCAACGCCGGCACCGCCATTGAAGCCAAGTGCGAGAACGTCGCCATCGACGTGTGCGCCCTGGAGCAACTGGCTGACTTCGCCGAGAAGAACGTCGACCTGACCATCGTCGGCCCGGAAGCACCGCTGGTCATCGGCGTGGTCGACCTGTTCCGCAGCCGCGGCCTGGACTGCTTCGGTCCGACCAAGGGCGCAGCCCAGCTGGAAGGCTCCAAGGCCTTCACCAAGGACTTCCTGGCGCGTCACAAGATCCCGACCGCCGACTACCAGAACTTCACCGAAATCGAACCGGCGCTGGCCTACCTGCAGGAAAAAGGCGCGCCGATCGTGATCAAGGCCGACGGCCTGGCCGCGGGCAAGGGCGTGATCGTCGCCATGACCCTGGAAGAAGCCGAAGCCGCCGTGCGTGACATGCTGGCCGGCAACGCCTTCGGCGATGCGGGCTCCCGCGTGGTGATCGAGGAGTTCCTCGACGGCGAGGAAGCCAGCTTCATCGTCATGGTCGACGGCCAGAACGTGCTGCCCATGGCCACCAGCCAGGACCACAAGCGCGTCGGCGACCAGGACACCGGCCCGAACACCGGCGGCATGGGTGCCTACTCCCCTGCCCCGGTGGTCACCGCCGAAGTGCACCAGCGCGTGATGGACCAGGTGATCTGGCCGACCGTGCGCGGCATGGCCGAGGAAGGCAACGTCTACACCGGCTTCCTCTACGCCGGCCTGATGATCGACAAGGCGGGCAACCCCAAGGTCATCGAGTTCAACTGCCGCTTCGGCGACCCTGAGACCCAGCCAGTCATGCTGCGCCTGGAGTCGAGCCTGGTGCTGCTGGTCGAGGCCGCATTCGCCAAGGCGCTGGACAAGGTCGAAGCACAGTGGGACCCGCGCCCGAGCCTGGGCGTGGTACTGGCTGCCGGCGGCTACCCGGGCGACTACGCCAAGGGTGACGTGATCAATGGACTGGACGCTGCCGCGAAGATCGAAGGCAAGGTGTTCCACGCCGGTACTGCGCTCAAGGATGGCAAGGTGACCACCAACGGCGGCCGCGTGCTGTGTGCCACCGCCATGGGCAGCACCGTTGCCGACGCGCAGCAGCAGGCTTACCGCCTGGCCAAGGAAGTAAGCTGGAACGGCAGCTTCTACCGCACCGACATCGGCTACCGGGCCATCGCCCGCGAGTGCGGTGAGCACCAGCAGTAAGTTGTACCGGGCTGCCGCAGCGCGCTCCAGCACCTTGCGCCTGCGGCATCCGGCTCGTCGACAGGGCCCCGAGGGGCCTTGCCTTCGACTTGGCGCGCCGCGCATAGTTAATACCCGGCACCTTGGCTAAGAAGGGATTTCGTAGTGCGTCGGCTTCGGATTGCCTCAGCTCTGATCGTCAGCTTGCTGACCTTGCTCTGCATGTTCCCGGCTGCGGCCGAACATGACGGAGGCTGGGCCGTTCTGCTCGACGAACAGGCCAACCTGCAACTGAGCGACGTGCGCTCCGAGCGTTACCGCAACCAGTTCAGCCCGCTGGTACTCGCCGACCTGGATGCCGCCCCCGCGGAACAGGCCCTGTGGCTGCACTACCGCCTGGAGCCCGGCGAGCAGGAACAACTGCTGCGGGTTTTCGCCCCAGACCTTTCTGGCCTGGACCTCTACGCCCTCGAGGGCGACCAGCTTCTGCGTCAGCTGCACCACGGGCGCCAGGCCGGCAATGCCAGCCCGACCCTGCGTGGCAGCGACCATGTACTGCCCCTGCCCAACAGCAAGCAACCCCTGGATATCTACCTGCGCCTGGTTTCCGAGCACCAGCTGCGCCCGGCCATCAGCCTGGAGCCTGCGGCCGTGGCAGCCTCCGACCAGCGCCAGCCACTGCTGTTCGGCATGCTGTTCGGCGGCCTGGTGATGCTGATCATGCACAACCTGATCCGCTTCCTCTACAGCCGCTCCAGCACCACCCTGATCCTGGCGCTGTACCACGGCCTGATGCTGCTCAGCGGCCTGATCCTGCTGAACCTCAGCGGCCCCTGGTGGCACGTGTGGCACAGCGCGCAGACGCCCGCCGCATACCTGACGCTGGTCCTGGCCGGCCTGGCCGGGCTGTGTTTCACCCAGCATTTCTTCTCGCCATGCAACTCGCCACGGCTCAACCGCCTGCTGCAGGGCGAGATGCTGGTGGTCGGGTTGAGCGGGTTGGTGCTGCTGTTCGTCGACACCCTGCCCCTGAACCTGATGACCTACGCCCTGATGGCCCTGGGCAGCGTGAGCATGCTGCTGGTCAGCAGCTACCACTGGTACAAGGGCTATGCCCCCGCACGCCTGTTCAGCCTGGCCATGGTGGTGTTCAACCTCGGTGGGCTGGTGCTGCTGCCAGCGCTGCTGGGCCTGACCCGTACTTCGACGCCCTGGCTGCTGTGCATCCTGCTGGGGCTGACCGTGGCCAGCGGCCTGCTGCTCAACCTGGCAGTCAGCGAACGCCTGCGGCGCATGAGTGAAGAGCGCTTCAGCGCCAGCCGCGCCCTGGCTGCCAGCGATGCCGAAATCAACGCCAAGGCCGAGTTCCTGGCCAAGATCAGCCACGAAATCCGCACCCCCATGAACGGTGTGCTGGGCATGACCGAGCTGCTGCTGGGCACGCCGCTGTCGGTCAAGCAGCGCGACTACGTGCAGACCATTCACAGCGCCGGCAACGAACTGCTCACGCTGATCAACGAGATTCTCGACATTTCCAAGCTGGAATCCCGGCAGATCGAACTCGATGACGTGCAGTTCGACCTCAACGCGCTGATCGAAGATTGCCTGAACATCTTCCGTGCCAAGGCCGAACAGCAGAACATCGAACTGATCAGCTTCACCCAGCCGCAGGTACCACGGGTGATCAGCGGCGACCCGACGCGCCTGCGCCAGGCCTTGTCGAGCCTGCTGGAGAATGCCCTGAAAAACACCGACCAGGGCGAGATCCTGCTGGTAGTGGCGCTGGACCAGCGCGGCGAGGTACCGCGCCTGCGCATCGCCGTGCAGGACAGCGGCGAACCGTTGCCCGCCGCTGACCGCGAAGCCCTGCTGCAGGCCGAGTTGCACAGCCACCACTTCCTGTCCAGCAACAAGCTGGGCGGCCACCTGGGGCTGGTCATCGCCAAGCAGCTGATCGGCCTGATGCAGGGTGAGTTCGGCATCAAGAGCAGCACCGGCATGGGCAACACCCTGTGGCTGACGCTGCCGCTGGACCCTTCGCGCCTGGAACAGCCACCGGCCGACCTGGACAGCCCGCTGCGCGATGCTCGCGTACTGGTGGTGGACGACAACGACACCTGCCGCAAGGTGCTGGTACAGCAGTGCAGTGCCTGGGGCATGAACGTCAGCGCGGTCCCGTCGGGCAAGGAAGCGCTGGCCCTGCTGCGCACCAAGGCCCACCTGCGCGACTACTTCGATGCCGTGCTGCTGGACCAGAACATGCCAGGCATGACCGGCATGCAGCTGGCCGCCAAGATCAAGGAAGACCCGAGCCTGAACCACGACATCCTGGTGGTGATGCTCACGGGCATCAGCAACGCGCCGAGCAAGGTCATTGCGCGCAACGCCGGGGTCAAGCGGATCCTCGCCAAGCCGGTGGCCGGCTACACGCTGAAAACCACCCTGGCCGAAGAACTGGCCCAGCGCGGCCGCGAGCAAGCCATACCAGCCAGTTTGCCCGGCATCCCCCAGGCACTGGACCTGCCCGGCGATTTCCGCGTGCTGGTCGCCGAGGACAACAGCATCTCGACCAAGGTGATCCGCGGCATGCTCGGCAAGCTCAACCTCGAGCCCGACACCGCCAGCAATGGCGAAGAGGCCTTGCAGGCGATGAAGGCGCAGCGCTATGACCTGGTGCTGATGGACTGCGAAATGCCGATACTGGACGGCTTCTCGGCCACCCAGCAGCTGCGCGCCTGGGAAGCGGCCAACCAGCGCCAGCGCACCCCGGTGGTGGCGCTGACCGCGCACATACTTGCCGAACACAAGGAACGCGCCCGCCTGGCGGGCATGGACGGGCACATGGCCAAACCGGTGGAACTGTCGCAGTTGCGAGAGCTGATCCAGTACTGGGCCAATCACCGGGAAGCCAAGGTGGATCCGGTGCATAGTTCCTGATCTGAGGCGCCTGTGCCGGCCTCTTCGCGGGTGAACCCGCTCCCACAGGGATAGCATTGCCTTCAGGCCTTATGCAGTACCTGTGGGAGCGGGTTCACCCGCGAAAAGGCCGGTACAGGCTATCAACAGAATCTGCTGATAAACTCTGCCCAGCCATAACTGCCTGGACTAGCCCCCATGCTCCATGAGTTGTTCAGCGTCTACCTGAAAATGCTCGTGCTCTACAGCCCGTTCTTCGTGCTGTCGTGCTTCATCAGCCTGACCCGCGGACACTCCAGCAAGGAGCGCAAGCAGCTGGCCTGGAAGGTGGCCATCGCCGCGCTGATCGCCAGTGTCCTGCTGTACCTGTTCGGGCGGGCGATCTTCGGCATCTTCGGCATCACCGCCGACGCCTTCCGCATCGGCGCCGGCAGCGTGCTGTTCATCTCGGCACTGGGCATGGCCCAAGGCAAGTCCGCGGTACAGGCCGACAACGTGCAGCAGGATGTCACCATCGTGCCGCTGACCATCCCGCTCACCGTCGGCCCCGGCACCATCGGTGCACTGCTGGTGATGGGCGTCGGCCACCCGCACTGGGACGACAAGCTGTTGGCCATCATCAGCATCGCCCTGGCCAGCTTTACCGTCGGCCTGGTGCTGTACCTGTCACACCGTATCGAGCGCATCCTCGGTGACCAGGGCCTGCAGATCGTCAGCCGGCTGATGGGGCTGTTCGTCTGCGCCCTGGCTGCACAAATCATCTTTACCGGTATCAAAGGCTACCTGGCGCCCTGACCATCGCCGCATTGAGGTCGAACCGATACTCCCCCTGCGCATCCTTGGTTTTCATCAATGCCTGCAGTTCATCTCGCTGGTGTTGGAAGCGCCCGTTATCCAGCTGCAAGGAAACGCCATTGAACCCGGCTTCGCCCTCCAGCGCCTTTTCGACCAACAGCATGTCCTGAGAGATGCCGGCGATCGGCTTGTCGAATTGCAGGGTGATACTGCAAAGGTCGAGCGCCGGCCCCGGCTTGAGCAGGCCAAGCTCGATCACCAGCTGCGAACCCTGCGTGCTGAACTTCAGCTGGTGGCGAAAACCTTCGATCGATCGGCCCAGGCCGCTTCTTACTGCAGCCAGCACGGCTTCATGACGGATCGAGCGCATCTTCAGCCACGCCTCGAGCGGCTGTATCTGCGCGCTGCGCGCGGGTTGCCCCAACTGTTTCAGGTCATGCGTACTGGCCAGCTTGATCCAGCCCAGTTGCCGATATGCCTCGCGATAGGCGTCATACCAGGCTTCATAGTTGTCAAAGCGTGACCCCGCATTCCTGTTGGCCACCAACTGGGCGTAAAGGATGGAGTCGAAGGCAGCCTGGCGTTGAATCTGGCCAGTGTCCGCGCGATACAGTAATGCCGTCCCGCCAATCAACATCAGTTGTTCAGCTGTTCTGTCCATTGCGTTGCCTCGTCACAAAGAGCCGAACAAGGCGGCGTTGCAACAACGCCGCCCTGCAATCAGATGTCGTACTGGAGAACGTTCTCGACGCTGCGCACGCCGAGTTTGTTTTCCACGGTTTCGCGGACCTTGTCGTAGACGAAAGTGTTGAGGGTGAGCACAGCCATGCCGGCGTAGTACTCGGTCTTTTCCAGCTTCCACTGGATACCCAGGATGTCATCATCCAGTTGTGGGGCAGACGCCTGGATGCAGTTCACCACCATGACTACATCGTTGTTGTCGGTTTCGACGCAGGCGGCCATCCCGACCATGCCCCTGACCTTGTTCTTGCGCTTGTGATCGACCACCTTGAGGTCGTTTTCGACGGTGGTGAGTTTGTCGAAGGCCGCCTTGGCCAGCACACCCAACTTGGTACCACCCAGCACCGCATTACCGACCGCACCAATCGCCCGTACAGCGACAGCACCTATGGTGACAGACAGGTCGGCAGAGGTTTCCAGCTCGAAGGTGCGACGAGGGATGGTAAAACCAAGATCACGCATGACATCGATGAACCGGTCATACCACTCCCTGCTCTGTTTTTCGGCATCGAAGGACTTGTCAGCCACCAAGGTGGCAAAGTGGAAGGCATTCTTCACATCGTGGCGGCTTTGCGCCGACATGCCTGCGCCGCAGGCCAGCAGGTTACCTTCAACCAGGATGGCTGTGTCAGTTGCAGTGACTTGTGTTTCTGTGGACATGTGGAAACTCCTAGATGGTTACCCCTCGAGTGAGGGGCAACCAACTTAGCCAGCGCGCCCAGGATGCAACGCGCTGAAGGGTTTCCGGTGCAACTAGTCGGCCGACGGGTACCAACGCGGCGTGTAGGCCCACACCCCACCCGAGAGGCGAGGAAACACGCAGGTTGTAGATGAGCCGACCAGCACCATGGTGCGCATGTCGACCATTTCCGGCAGCAGCTCGGCCAATGTGACGACCTTCAGCGTCTGCCCCGGCCTACCGATGTCACGGCCAAGGACTACAGGCGTGTTCCCCTCGCGGTGCCGACGCACGACCTCCAGCGCTACCCCGAGCTGGTGCGGCCTTGCCTTGGAAATCGGGTTGTAGAACGCCAGCACCAGGTCGGCCTGGGCCGCCAGGTCCAAGCGCTTTTCAATGATCGACCACGGCTTGAGGTTGTCCGACAGCGACATCACGCAGAAGTCATGCCCCAGCGGCGCGCCCGCCTGGGCGGCGGTCGCGAGCGAGGCCGACACCCCCGGCAGGATCTCGAGATCCACCCGGTGCCAGGCCGGGTCAGTGGACTCGTGCAACGCTTCAAGTACCGCAGCTGCCATGGCGAACACACCCGGGTCGCCCGACGACACCACCACAACCGAACGGCCCTGGGCTGCCAGTTCGAAAGCATGCCGGGCACGCTGCATCTCTTCACGGTTGTCGGTGCAGTGCAGCACTTGGTCGTCACGGAACGGGCCGGCCATGCGCACGTAGGTTTCGTAACCGAGCACATCTTCGGCCCGCGCAAGCTCGGCCTTGACCGCCGGCACCATCAGCTCGGCTGCACCCGGCCCCAGGCCGATGACCGCCAGACGACCCCGACGACGACCGATCTGCGCCACCTCGACCGGGGCAGGCGCCACCGCGATGACCACGTCTGCCACCTCGATCAGCTGCGCAGCAGGCAATGCCGCAGCAACCATCCCGGCCAGATCATGCGTCCTGGCAGCAAAGCGCAAGGCAATCCCCAGGGCCTGTGCGGCCTCGTGCAGGGCATTGTCGGCCATGGCTTGCTCGTCGGCCAGCAGGCAGGCCACTGCAGGCTCGGCGATGCCGGCCTGCTGCAATGCCGCACGGATACTGGCCAGGCTGCCGCCAGCAACACCCACTACCACCGAACGCGGGTGGATCAGCAGCTCGTCGCGGCTGGCCGGGCGGGCCTGGTGCCCCACATGGATGGTACGCCGAGCCGCCTCGCTGGCAGGCAACTGTGCCTGTTGCAGCCACGGCGCGTCACCTTCGATGCGCACCGCCTCGCCAGCCAGCAGGTCGGAGACAAAGCGCTTGCCTTGCTCGATATCCGCCAGCGCATAGCCCTGTGGCGGGTTCAGCAGACAGGTGCCGAAACGCAGCTCGCCACTGGTGGTGATGGCCGCAGCAACGCCCAGTGCTTCAGCGATTTCGCGCGCCATCACGTTCACACCGCCAAGGCCACCAAGCAACGGCACTACGGCACTGCCGTCTTCGGCCACGGCCAGTACCGGTGGCTCGACACCTTTCTCGCTGAGCAGGCTGGCCAGGCTGCGGATGACGATACCCGCCGCGCACAGGGCGATGATCGGCGTGTTCTGCTGGTACAGCCCACGCAGGGTATCGCCGAACGCGGTGTAGCAAAGGTCGGCACCCTCGACCCGGCCTTCCAGGCCATGGATCGATGCTTGTGGATAACGCTGCTGGATACGCTGCGCCGTGGCCAGGCTGCCCTGGCCAAGGATGACGATCGCCGGTGCCTGGTGCATGTTCAGCCCTGCCATTTTTCACCCGGCACGATGATCAGCGAGAAGTACGGCGACGACTGTGGGTCGACCTGGTCCAGCGGCACGATCTTCTGGTTGGCCATGGTCGCCCGCTCCACATACAGCGCGCGCCCGTCCAGGCCCAGTTCGGCCAGCACTTCGCGCACCTTGGGGAAGTTGCGCCCAAGCTTCATGATCACCGCCGCGTCGGCGTCGGCCAGGCGACGCTTGAGCTCCTCGGCCGGCAACACGCCAGACAGCACCGACAGGCTCTGGTTGCGGTACACCAGCGGCGCGCCCAGTACCGAGGCACCACCGAGCATCGAGCAGACGCCGGGGATCACTTCGGCCTCGTAGCGCTGCGCCAGGCGGTCGTGCAGGTACATGTAGGAACCATAGAAGAACGGGTCGCCTTCACAGATCACCGCCACGTCGCGGCCGGCATCCAGATGCTCGGCTACCTGCACGCTGGCCTCGTCGTAGAAGTCGCTGATCACCTGTTCATAGGACAGCGGCGCTGGCAGCGCTTCGGTGGTTACCGGGTAGACCAGCGGCAGCAAGGTCTGCTCGGGCTGCAGGTGCGCCTCGATGATGCCGAAGGCGTTGCCGCGCTTGCCCTTGGCCACGAAGTAGCCGACCACGGGCGCTTCACGCAGCAGGCGCAGGGCCTTGAGGGTAATCAGTTCAGGGTCGCCAGGGCCCACGCCCAGGCCCAGCAGACGTCCACGCGGCGCCATCATTCCACCTCCGTGGCGAGGGCGTTGACCGCAGCGGCGGCCATCGCGCTGCCGCCCAGGCGGCCTTGCATGATCACGAACGGCACGCCACGGCTGTCGGCGGCGAGCATCGCCTTGGACTCGGCGGCACCGACGAAGCCGACCGGGAAGCCGAGGATCAGTGCTGGTTTCGGGGCGCCGGCGTCGAGCATTTCCAGCAGGTAGAACAGCGCGGTAGGCGCGTTGCCGATCACCACCACACTGCCTTCCAGGTACGGTCGCCACAACTCCAGGGCCACGGCGGAACGGGTGTTGCCGGCGTCTTTCGCCAGGCCCGGTACGCTCGGGTCGCGCAGGGTGCAGATGACCTTGTTGTCGGCGGGCAGGCGGGCGCGGGTAATGCCCTCGGCGACCATGTGCGCATCGCACAGGATCGGCGCGCCGTTCAGCAACGCCTCGCGCCCGGCCCGGCCGGCGCCTTCGGAGAACTGCAGGCCATCGATGGCGTCGACCATGCCACAGGCGTGGATCACGCGCACGGCGAGCTTTTCGAGGTCTGCGGGGATCCGCTCGAGTCGGGCTTCCTCGCGGATGATCCGGAAGGAATTGCGATAGATCTCCTGACCATCGCGGATGTAGTCAATCATCAAGGTGCTCCGTCGGCAGGTCGAGCATGGCGCCTGCTTCATTCAAGGTAAGGTCGGTGGCGCGCAGGGCGCCGAAGCCCGGCAGGCGCGCATCACGCAGGTACAGGTCGTAACGGCCCGGCGCACGGGCCAGCAGGGTGGCCGGGGCAACATGGGCCATGGCGCAGGATCGGGGGCAACCGGACAAGTGCACGCTACCGGGCACGCCAGGGCCGAGCAGTGCAGCCAGGGTGACGGCGTCGGCCTTGGTCTCGCCCAGAGCCTTGGCACAGCCACTGGCGCCGGTACAGGCGCTTATGCGTGCCAGTGGCTCATGGTCGTGGCATAGCAGGCCCAGTGCGGACAATCCGGCCTGGGCGTGATCGATGTGTTGCGCTTGCAGGTTGGTCAGCACCAGGCTTTGCCAGGGGCTCAGGCGCAGGCTGCCATCGCCATGTTCACGGGCAACGCGCGCAGCGCCACGCAGCATGGCCGGAGTCAGGCGCCCCTGCGGCGGGGCAACGCCCAAGGCGACGCCCTGCACCTGGGGCAGAACGCCCAGCCACGAGACGTTGCAGGGTGCACGCCGCCATGCGAGCACGGCGGCATCGCGGCGGATGGCCAGGCCGAGCCCGTCGATGAAATCGGTTGCCGAACACACCTCGAGCAACTGGCGCATGCGCGACTGTGCCGGGGTGACCAGGTCGAGGAAGCGCTCCAGCACCGCACGCACCAGTGCCAGGCCTTGTTCCGCCGGCACCGCGCCGAGCACCTGGCCGTTTGCCGGGCAACCCGCCAGGCCGAACGCCAGCCAGGTCTGCTGCTCCAGGCGCAGGGTCGACAGCCACAGGTCATGGGGGTGTTCGAGCATGGCCAGGTTTTCGCCGGCATCCAGCTGCACGGCGAACTTGGCCGACAACTGGTGAAAACGCGGGGTGCCTTCCAGCAGGTCGAGGATCTGCCCGGCCAGCGGCCGAGCGTCCAGCAGCATCGCCGGGTCATGCCCGGCCAGCGGGCTGAGCATCAGGTTGCGCACATCGTCACCGGCGGCATCACGTGGGCCCAGGCCGGCTGCGAGCAGTGTCTCGACCAGGCCGCGATGCTCGCTGCCGATGCCGCGAATCTGCAGGTTGCCGCGGTTGGTGGCCTCGATCACGCCACCGGCGAAACGCTCGGCAGCCGCCGCCACTGCGTCGGCCTGGTCGGCCAGCAGCAGGCCGCCCGGCAGCTTGATGCGGCAGATGCCGCCATCACGGGCACTGACGATGCGCCACAACCCCGGGCAGGCCGAGGGACGGGGCGATACATGGGAGGCATGGGCCTGGGTCAAAGGGGCGTCCGGCAATCTGTGAAAATGCGCTTGAGTGTAGAAGGCGCGGTATTATGCCTGCTTTGTCCGGCGGCATGAAAAGCCGGTGGTCGAGCATCATCGACGATCGAGTAGAAATTCAGGACCGCGTCGCCTTCTTCGCGGGCATGCCCGCTCCCACAGGATCACCGCTGCCCTCAACGGCTGCGCTGTACCTGTAGGAGCGGGCGAGCCCGCGAAGGGGCGCGCAGCGGCCCCAAAAATGGCGGAATGAAATACATGGCACCCTGGCTGACAGTTGTAGGTATCGGCGAAGACGGCTTCAGCGGCCTGGGCAAGCAGGCCCGGCGCGCGCTGCTGGGCGCTGCGCGGATCTTCGGCAGCCCGCGCCAGCTGGCCTTGCTGCCACGCTGCGTGGCCGGCGAACGGCTGGGCTGGCCAAGCCCGTTCTCGCTGGCCCCGGTACTGGCCCTGCGCGGCCAGCCGGTATGCGTGCTGGCCAGCGGCGACCCGATGTTCTACGGCGTCGGCGCCAGCCTGGCGCGCCAACTGCCCGCCGCTGAAATACGCGTGCTGTCGATGCCCTCCTCCTGCGCCCTGGCCGCAGCCCGCCTGGGCTGGCCACTGCAGGACGTGCAGGTGGTATCGCTGGTCGCTCGGCCCCTGGCAGCGCTCAATGCCCACCTGCACAGCGGCGTGCGCCTGCTGGTGCTGAGCAACGACGGCGACAGCCCGGCAGCAATTGCCACGCAGCTGCGCGAGCGGGGCTTCGGGCCAAGCCGCCTGCGGGTCTTCGAACACTTGGGTGGCGTGGACGAACGTGAGTTGGCCGGCACCGCCCAGGACTGGCCGCACAGCGACGTCGCCGCGCTCAACCTGGTAGCCATCGAGTGCCTGGCCACACCCGAGGCGCCGCGCCTGCACCGGCTGGCCGGGTTGCCGGACAGCGCCTTCCGGCATGACGGCCAGCTGACCAAACGCGATGTCCGCGCCATCACCCTGGCCCGCCTGGCACCACAGCCCGGCGAGTTGCTGTGGGACGTGGGTGCCGGCTGCGGCTCGATCGGCATCGAATGGATGCGCGCCCACCCGGCCTGCCGCGCCTTGGCCATCGAGGCCGACGAAGGCCGCCTGGGCTTCATCGAACACAACCGTGATGCGCTGGGTGTACCCGGCCTGCAACTGGTCCGGGGCAAGGCACCGGCGGCGCTGGAGGGCCTGGAGCAACCGGATGCTGTCTTCATCGGTGGCGGCGTCACCCGCGAAGGTGTGCTTGACCTGTGCTGGGCAAACCTGCGCCCCGGCGGCCGGCTGGTAGCCAATGCGGTGACCCTGCAAAGCGAACTGGCCCTGGCGCATTTCCGTGAACGCCATGGCGGCGAGCTGACCCGCATCCATGTCGCCCATGCCCAGCCATTGGGCGCGTTCGACACTTGGCGCCAGGCGCTGCCGATCACCTTGCTGGACGTGGTGAAACCCGCCGATGCGTGAAGAAACCCGCGAACAGCCCGCCCCCCTGCGCAGCGGCCTGACCACCGGCAGCTGCGCCACCGCCACCAGCCTGGCGGCAGCACGCTTGCTGCTCGGTGGCGAGAGCAACGACGCCGTCAGCATAACCCTGCCCAAAGGCAAGGTGGTGCAGATGCGCCTGGAGTTCTGCCGCCTCACCGGCCAAGGTGCCGAAGCGGGCACGCTCAAGGACGCCGGCGACGACCCGGACGTGACCCATGGCGCCCTGCTCTATAGCCAGGTGCGCCTGCTGGCCGAACCGGGCATCCGTTTTGTCGCCGGCACCGGCGTCGGCACCGTGACCCGCCCGGGGCTGGTGCTGGCGGTGGGTGAGCCGGCCATCAACCCGGTGCCACGGCGCATGATCAGCGAACACCTGCAACGCCTGGCGGACGAATGCAGCTACTCCGGTGGCTTCGAGGTCACGGTCAATGTGCAGGGCGGCGAGCAACTGGCCCTGAAGACCATGAACCCGCGCCTGGGCATTCTCGGCGGGCTGTCGATCCTCGGCACCAGCGGCATCGTGCGGCCGTTTTCCTGCGCGGCCTACATCGCCTCGATCCACCAGGGCATCGACGTCGCCCACACCAACGGCTACACGCATATCGCCGCATGCACCGGCAACGCCAGCGAAGACACCATGCGCCGCGTCTATGGCCTGCCGGAAATAGCCCTGATCGAAATGGGCGACTTCGTCGGTGCGGTGCTCAAGCACCTGCGCAAGGTGCCGGTGCCACGCCTGACCCTGTGCGGCGGTTTCGGCAAGATCAGCAAACTGGCTGCCGGGCACATGGACCTGCATAGCCGCCACTCCAGCATCGACCTGCCGCAACTGGCCGGCTGGGCAGCGGACATCGGCGCCGACGAGGCGCTGCAAGCATCGATCATTACTGCCAACACCAGCCAGCAGGCCCTGGCACTGGCCCATGCAGCCGGCATCCCCTTGGGTGACGCGGTGTGCGCCCACGCCCTGGCCTTCGCCCGCAGCGTGGTGCCAGCGCAGGTGCAGGTGGAAGTGTTCGCCATCGACCGCCAGGGTGGCATCGTCGGCCGGGCGGGTGTGCAATGAACGGGCGCATCCTGCTGCTGGGCGGCGTCACTGAAGCCCTGGCCATCGCTCGCCGCCTGGGCCCGCAGCACGTCTACAGCCTGGCAGGCATCGGCCGGGTGCCGCAGGACCTGCAATGCCAGGTTCGGGTCGGCGGCTTTGGCGGTGCCGAAGGGCTGGCCAGCTACCTGCACGAGGCAGGCATCACGTTGCTGATCGATGCTACCCATCCCTATGCCGCACAGATCAGCCGCAATGCGGCCAACGCCGCACGCATGGCCGGTATCCCGTGCTGGGCCTTGCGCCGCCCGGCCTGGCAGGCGCAAACGGGGGACGACTGGCGCGAGGTCGAGGACTGGGCGGGGTTGATCGAGGCACTCAAGCCGTTTCGCAGGCCATTGTTCACACTGGGGCGTGAGCCGCTGCAACATCTGGACGAGATACCGCCGGAGCAGTTCTGGACCTTGCGTGCGCTGGAGGCGTGCCCTGGCAATGATCGCTGCGAAGTGATTGGCGCGCGCGGGCCGTTCCATATCGAGGATGAGCGGGCGTTGTTCCAGCGCCGCAAGATCGATGTACTGATCAGCAAGAACAGCGGCAGCGTGGCGACCGAACCGAAGCTGGAAGTGGCGCGGGAGCTGGGGATACCCGTGCTGATCCTGAAGCGACCGGCTTTGCCGGATGTGGACCGGGCATTCGACTCGCCAGCCGACCTGGCTGCGGCACTCGACCTGCGCGGATAACAAATTCCGAAAGCGCACCGCAGATCCCTGTGGGAGCGGGTTTACCCGCGAAGAAATCAACGCTGTGCATGGCACCGGCTTCGCCGGTGTTCGCGGGTGAACCCGCTCCCACAGGGGACGCGGCAACTTTCATGTATTTGCACAAGATAGTTGCTCCTACAGCCATTTCGGACTTTTCTTGCAAACCATGAAGTGGCCATGTGCCGCACTGCTACCTTAAACTCGGCACTCCCTCCCGGAAGGCGCTACCCATATGGAAATGCAATGGTGGATCTGGCTGGTCTTCGGCATCGCGCTGATCCTGCTCGAACTGGTCCTGCCGACGTTTTTCATCCTCTGGTTCGGCATCGGCGCCGTGCTGGTGTCGCTCATTTCGCTGGCCGCCCCCAGCCTGCAACTGGACATGCAGGTGCTGCTGTGGGTGCTGATGTCGTCAGTTACCACGGCACTGTGGTTCAAGCTGTTCCGGCGCAAGCAACCAGACGTGCGCTGGACCGCCGAAAGCGTGATCGGTGAAGTAGGGCTGCTGACTGCTGGTGTTTCGGAGTTCCAGAAAGGCCGTGTGCGCTTCCAGAAGCCTATCCTCGGCAGCGAGGAATGGACCTGCGTCGCCAACAGCGAGATCGCGGCCGGCGAGCGGGTACGCCTGACCGCCATCGAAGGGAACACCGCCCGGGTCATCCGGGCCTGAATCCGCACTAAAAGGAATTTCGCATCATGACCAGCCTCATCGTCGTCGTCGCCATCGCCCTGTTCGTCCTGATCACCGTGTTCAAGGGGGTGCGCATCGTGCCCCAGGGCGAGGAATGGGTCGTCGAGCGCCTGGGCCGCTACCAAAGCACCCTCAAGCCCGGCCTGAACATCGTCATCCCGTACATGGACGTGGTCGCCTACCGCCTGCCGACCAAGGACATCATCCTCGATGTGCAGCAGCAGGAAATCATCACCCGGGACAACGCGGTGATCGTCGCCAACGCCCTGTGCTTCGCCAAGGTGGTCGACCCGCAGAAGGCCTCCTATGGCGTGCAGGACTTCTCGTTCGCCGTCACCAGCCTGACCATGACCTCGCTGCGCGCCATCGTCGGCGCCATGGACCTGGACGAAGCGCTGTCCAGCCGCGAGCAGATCAAGGCACGCCTGCGCGAGGCGATGTCCGAGCAGACCGAAGACTGGGGCGTGACCGTACGCTCGGTGGAAATCCAGGACATCAAGCCCTCGGAGAACATGCAACTGGCCATGGAGCGCCAGGCGGCAGCAGAGCGTGAGCGCAAGGCCGACGTGACCCGAGCCGAAGGGGCCAAGCAGGCGGCGATCCTGGAAGCAGAAGCACGCTTGCAGGCTGCCAGGCTGGATGCCGAAGCGCAGATCAGCCTGGCCGAGGCCTCGGCGCGGGCGATTACGCTGGTCAAGGACGCGGTCGGCAACGAGACCGTGCCGGCGATGTACCTGCTGGGCGAGCGCTATGTGGGGGCGATGGAGAACCTGGCGGGCAGCAGCAATGCCAAGGTGGTGGTGCTGCCGGCGGACCTGCAGGAGACCGTGCGTGGGCTGATGGGCCGCAACAAGGCTTGATAATGCTGGGGGCGCTTTGCGCCCCATCGCGACACAAGGCCGCTCCTACAGGTTACCCGCTGCCCCTGGGCCGGTGATAATCCTGTGGGAGCGGGCGTGCCCGCGAAGCAGGCGACACCGCTTCAACAGCATGCCTGCGTCACTTCACCGCACCCCGCCATTTTTACCTATACTCCGCCTTACAATACCCACCACGATTCCTGACCGGATCTCTCCATGCCCCCACGTCGGCACATCGCCTGGATAGCCTGCCTTGCAGTGCTGTTCAACCTGCTGGCCATGCCGCTGTCTTCCGCCGCGCCCAAGGGCCCGGCCGAGCAGCTGCTGTGGGGGGCCTTCTGTTCCAGCATGGCCAACAAGGCCAAGGTCGACGTCCAGGCCCTGGCCAAGATCGACCTCGGCCCGCAAACCGACGACAGCGCCAGCATGATGAATTGCTGGTGCTGCTCCGGTGCCGCGCCACTGCTGGCCCTGCCCGGTTACCCGCCGCAGCTGCACAACCCGCCGATACTGCTCGCCGGCCTGCTGCCGCCACCCGCCGACTACCACGCCACGCCGCGCCAACTCTGGCCGGCGCTCAATCCCCGTGCCTCTCCGCTGGCCTGAGTTCTTCACGCTGTCTGCCTGAACCTGAACAGAAACGGAGATTCACCATGCTCAAGCACGCCCTCGTCATGGCCGCCCTGCTGCTGCCCGGCGCCTTTGCCAATGCCCACGAATACAGCGTGGGTGACCTGCACATCGCCCACCCCTGGTCACTGCAGCTGCCCCCCAACGCCCCCAACGTCGCGGC
Organism: Pseudomonas asiatica; assembly: GCF_040214835.1. Classification (NCBI taxonomy): domain Bacteria; kingdom Pseudomonadati; phylum Pseudomonadota; class Gammaproteobacteria; order Pseudomonadales; family Pseudomonadaceae; genus Pseudomonas; species Pseudomonas asiatica. Next base: position 5,216,627 of record NZ_CP157874.1, read on the forward strand.
GTATTTCGTGGTGCACAACAATGGCCAGGCCGACGACCGCCTGCTCGGTGTCGACAGCCCCATCAGCGATGACGCACAACTGCACGAGCATGCCATGAGCGCCAGCGGTGCCATGAAGATGCAGCAGGTGCCCAGCGTGGTGGTGCCCGCAGGCAAGGACCTGACCTTCGCCCCCAGCGCCTACCATGTGATGCTGATGCAGCCCAAGGACCGCAGCCTGCTCAGCGACGGCAAGCGCTTCCCGTTGACCCTGCACTTCGAAAAGGCCGGCGATATCACCGTCGATGTGGCCGTGCAGAAGCAGGCGCCGACGGACCAGCCGCAAGCCCACGAACACGCGCACTGATCACTCGCTGAAAGGCACTCGCCATGAGCCTGCCGCGCAACAGCATCAGCCGTACCACCCGCCCTGACCGCAGGCGCGCCGGTGGCGGATGGCTGAGCCTGTTCGCCATGTGGATGATCTTCATCGGCCCGCTGATTTCCCAGTCGATGCCGATGGACCACCACGCCGGCATGAGCATGCCGATGAACATGCCGATGGCCACCGCCCATCAGCATGGCGGCGACCCCCATCACGGCCAGGCTGGCGATGGCCAGCTGCATGTGATGTGGGAAAAGTGCGGTTACTGCAGCCTGTTGTTCAACTGCCCGGCCCTGCCCCAGGCCCTCAGCCCGCTCAGTGCCGGCAGCGTCGTACCCACCACCCACCTGTTCGCACCCACGCGCCAGGGCCATGCCCGGCAGGCTGTATTCCCCGGCGCGCGCAGCCGCGCCCCACCTTCCTCGATCAACGTCTGAACCCACATTTTTTGCGCACGGAGCCAGGAGGCTTCGCGCTGACTCATGACTGATCGACTGGAATCATTATGTCCGGCTGCACCCCTGTTTTTTCCTTGTCCCTGCGTGGGACCATCGCCGCCGTGTGCGGCTCGCTGCTCGCGCCCGTGGCCCTGGCCGCCGACCCAGGCCATGAAGGCCATGCACACGATGCCCCCGAGCTGAGCCCGACGGTGATCACCGCGGTGGCCCCGAGCTCGCCGCTGACCGTGGTCACCAACCCGAAAGACCCGCGCCAGCCGGTGCCGGCCAGCGATGGCGCCGACTACCTGAAGACCATCCCCGGCTTCTCGGCCATCCGCGCCGGCGGCACCAACGGCGACCCGGTACTGCGCGGCATGTTCGGCTCGCGCCTGAACTTCCTCACCAATGGCGGCCTGATGCTGGGCGCCTGTCCCAACCGCATGGACGCCCCCACGTCGTACATTTCGCCGGAAACCTACGACCGCCTGACCGTCATCAAAGGCCCGCAAAGCGTGATCTGGGGCCCGGGCGGCTCGGCGGGCACCATCCTCTTCGAGCGCGAGCCGGAAAAGTTCGGCACCCTCGGCAGCCGGGTCAATGCCAGCCTGCTGGCCGGCTCCAACGGCCGCTTCGACAAGGTGCTGGACACTGCCGTCGGCAACGACCAGGCCTACGCCCGCTTCGTCGGCAACCAGTCGCGCTCGGACGACTACCACGACGGCGGTGACAACACCGTGCCGTCACGCTGGGACAAGTGGAACGGCGATGTCGCTCTCGGCTGGACCCCCGACCAGGACACCCTGCTGGAACTCACCGCCGGCAAGGGCGATGGCGAGGCCCGCTATGCCGGCCGCGGCATGGACGGCTCGCAGTTCAAGCGCGAAAGCCTGGGCCTGCGTTTCGAAAAGTCCAACCTCGGCGAGGTGCTCGACAAGGTCGAGGCGCAGGTCTACTACAACTACGCCGACCACGTGATGGACAACTACAGCCTGCGCACGCCTTCGGGCAGCGGCATGATGGGCATGCCGATGGTCAGCAACGTCGACCGCCGCACCATGGGCGCACGCATCAAGGCCACCTGGCGCTGGGCTGATGTTCAACTGATCGGCGGCATCGACGCGCAGACCAACGAACATCGCAAGCGCGGTGGCATGGGTGTGGACGCGCACAAGGGCAAGGCCTGGACCAAGGACGCCGATTTCCACAACTACGGTGCCTTTGGCGAGCTGACCTGGTACGTCAGCGGCGAGGACCGGTTGATCAGCGGTGCCCGCCTGGACCGCGCCTCGGCCCGCGACTTCCGCGCGACCAGCGCCACCAACGGCAACACCCGCGCCGACACCCTGCCCAGCGGTTTCATGCGCTACGAGCACGACCTGGCTGCGCTGCCAGCCACCACCTACATCGGCCTCGGCCATGCGCAACGCTTCCCCGACTACTGGGAGCTGTTCTCGGCGGGCGGCCCCACCGGCTCGGTCAATGCCTTCGACAGCATCAAGCCGGAGAAAACCACCCAGCTCGACTTCGGTGTCCAGTACCGCGACGAGCGCATGGAAGCCTGGGCTTCCGGCTACGTGGGGCAGATCCGCGACTACATCCTGTTCGACTACCAGGGGATGAGCTCCCGGGCGCGCAATATCGACGCCCGCATCATGGGCGGCGAACTGGGCGCGGCCTACCAGCTGACGGAAAACTGGAAGGCCGACGCAACGCTGGCCTACGCCTGGGGCAAGAACAGCAGTGACGGAACAGCACTACCGCAAATGCCGCCCCTGGAAAGCCGCCTGGGCCTGACCTACAGCCGCGATGTGTGGAGCGTCGGCGCACTGTGGCGGCTGGTGGCGGCGCAGAACCGCATCGCCGAGAACCAGGGCAACGTGGTCGGCAAGGACTACGACAAGAGCGCCGGCTTCGGCGTGTTCTCGCTCAATGGCGCCTACAAGGTAAGCAACCACCTCAAGCTCAGCGCAGGGGTCGACAACCTGTTCGACAAGACCTACGCCGAGCACTTGAACCTGGCCGGGAACGCCGGGTTCGGCTACCCGGCTACCGATCCACAGCCGGTCAACGAGCCAGGCAGGACCTTCTGGACCAAGGTCGACTTCAGCTTCTGACAACAACAACGGGCGCGGCGCAGGTCGCGCCCATCTGCTGGTCAAACAGGAGGTTCCCATGAGAGGAACACGCATCAATTTCTACAACCTGGCCTGGCGTTGGCACTTCTATGCGGGGCTGTTCGTGGCCCCGTTCATGATCCTGCTGGCAATCACCGGGATCATCTACCTGTTCAAGCCGCAGCTCGACCCGCTGCTGTACCGCGAGCTGATGGTGGTCGAAGCCGGCCACCACCGACAGGGCGCGGACACGATGCTGGCCGAGGTGCGCAAGGCCTACCCCAAGGGCCACGTTGGCCAGTACCTGCCGCCGCTAGACGCCGAACGCAGCGCACAATTCGTGGTGCATGACGCCGGGCGTGAACTGAACGTGTTCGTCGACCCCTATAGCGGCAAAGTCCTCGGCGAACAGGATGGCAAGCAGAACCTGCAGGCCATCGCCCGCGCCCTGCATGGTGAACTGATGGTCGGCACGGTCGGTGACCGCCTGGTAGAACTGGCCGCGGGCTGGGGCATCGTGCTGGTGGTGTCGGGCCTGTACTTGTGGTGGCCACGCGGGCGCAATGGTGCTGGCGTGCTGTGGCCACGGCTGTCGGCACGCGGCCGACTGTTCTGGCGCGACCTGCATGCGGTGACCGGTTTCTGGGGCTCGGCCTTGTTGCTGCTGATGCTGGTCAGCGGCATGACCTGGACCGGCCTGTGGGGCAAGCAGTACGCCGACTTGTGGAACCGCTTTCCGGCAGCCATGTGGAACGACGTGCCCAAGTCGGACCAACAGGCGGGTGAACTCAACAGCGCGCACCGCCAGACCGTGCCCTGGGCGATGGAAAACACGCCGATGCCGCAGTCTGGTGCACACGCCGAACATGCCGGGCATCACATGATGTCGAGCGCGCCGGCAGCGCCACAGATAAGCCTGCAGCAGGTCGAAGACATCGCTACCGCGCGCCAGGTCGAACCGGGTTACAGCATCACCGCGCCGACCACGGCCGATGGGGTGTTCACCATCGCCGTATTCGCCGACGACCCGCGCAACGACGCCACCCTGCATGTCGACCAGTACACCGGCAAGGTGCTGGCCGATGTGCGCTGGCAGGACTACAGCCCGGTCGCCCGTGCCACCGAGCTGGGTGTGATGCTGCATGAAGGCAAGATGTTCGGGGCGTTCAACCAGATCATCATCCTGCTGGTGTGCCTGATGATCTTGCTGGGCTCGGTGAGCGGGCTGGTGATGTGGTGGAAGCGCAGGCCGGCCGGCGGGCTGGGTGTGCCGCCGCTGCGCCATGACCTGCCGCGCTGGAAAGTAGCGGTGGGGGTGATGCTGGTGCTGGGGTTGATGTTCCCGCTGGTGGGGGTGTCGATGGTGGTGATGTGGCTGGTGGATAGCCTGGTGGTGAGGCGCGGCCGGGTGCTGGCCAGCGCTTGAGCCTTGCTTCGTCTGTGCCGGCCCCTTCGCGGATAAACCCGCTCCCACAGTTTCTGCGCCAAGCCTGAGGGCAGCGCGGTCCCTGTGGGAGCGGGTTCACCCGCGAAGAGGCCCGCACAGGCACAACACTGCTCCCCAAAAGTCGAGTCGATCTGTCGCGCCCCGAACTGGAACGCGCGTGTTAGCCTAGCCGGCTACCTCTGACAAGACGACCGACTGTCCAACGGAATGCAGCCTATGACGCAAACCTCACCCACAGCGCCAGATGAACAGCATCTGCAGCGCAACCTGACCAACCGCCACATCCAGCTGATCGCCATCGGTGGCGCGATCGGTACCGGCCTGTTCATGGGCTCGGGCAAGACCATCAGCCTGGCCGGGCCGTCGATCATCTTCGTCTACATGATCATCGGCTTCATGCTGTTCTTCGTCATGCGCGCCATGGGCGAACTGCTGCTGTCGAACCTCAACTACAAGTCCTTCATCGATTTCTCCGCCGACCTGCTCGGCCCCTGGGCGGGCTACTTCACCGGCTGGACCTACTGGTTCTGCTGGGTAGTCACTGGCATCGCCGATGTGGTCGCGATCGCGGCCTATACGCAGTTCTGGTTCCCCGAACTGCCGCAGTGGATACCGGCGCTGACCTGCGTAGGGCTGCTGCTGTCGCTGAACCTGGTGACGGTGAAGATGTTCGGTGAAATGGAGTTCTGGTTCGCCCTGATCAAGATCGTCGCCATCATCGGCCTGGTCGTCACCGGCCTGTACATGGTCATCACCGGCTTCACCTCGCCCAGCGGGCGCACCGCGCAACTGGCCAACCTGTGGAATGACGGTGGCATGTTCCCCAATGGCCTGATGGGCTTCTTCGCCGGCTTCCAGATCGCCGTGTTCGCCTTCGTCGGCATCGAGCTGGTAGGCACCACCGCCGCCGAAGCGAAGAACCCGGAACGCACCCTGCCACGGGCGATCAACTCGATCCCGGTACGGATCATCGTGTTCTACGTGCTGGCGCTGATCGCGATCATGGCCGTGACCCCATGGCGCGACGTGGTGCCAGGCAAGAGCCCGTTCGTGGAGCTGTTCGTGCTGGCCGGCCTGCCTGCGGCGGCGAGCATCATCAACTTCGTGGTGCTGACCTCGGCGGCCTCGTCGGCCAACAGCGGCGTGTTCTCCACCAGCCGCATGCTCTACGGCCTGAGCCAGGAGGGTGACGCACCCAAGGCCTTCGAGAAACTGTCGAGCCGCTCGGTACCAGCCAACGGCCTGTACTTCTCCTGCACCTGCCTGCTGCTGGGCGCAGTGCTGATCTACCTGGTGCCGAACGTGGTCGAGGCATTCACCCTGGTCACCACCGTTTCGGCGGTGCTGTTCATGTTCGTCTGGACACTGATCCTGCTGTCGTACCTGAAGTACCGCAAACACCGCGCGGCACTGCACCAGGCCTCGAAGTACAAGATGCCGGGCGGGCGCTTCATGTGCTACGTGTGCCTGGTGTTCTTTGCCTTCATCCTGGTGTTGCTGAGCCTGGAGGACGATACCCGTGCGGCGTTGCTGGTGACGCCGATCTGGTTCGTGCTGCTGGCGGTGACCTATCAGGGTGTGCGCAGCAAGCGCCATCCGCGCACGGCTGTGCGTAACGGCTGATGGCCTCGGGGGCTGCTTTGCGGCCCCAATCCTGTGCACACAAATCCATCAGGCACCAACCTGGATCCAACCAACGCCCCAACACCTCGCACAACCCCTCTATTGCGCACCTTCCGCCGTTAGGCACACCCCTTGCAACGCCCCTCCCCGCTTGCCCAACACATAAAAACTCAGCGGAGAGAGCACATGAAGCGACGCAGTCTGATCAAGGCCTTCACCCTTAGCGCATCGATTGCCGCAATGGGCCTGAGCTGGAGCATCCAGGCCGCCGAAACCATCAAGGTCGGCATCCTGCATTCGCTGTCGGGGACCATGGCCATTTCCGAGACTTCGCTCAAGGACATGGCGCTGATGACCATCGAGCAGATCAACGCCAAGGGCGGCGTGAACGGCAAGCTGCTCGAACCGGTGGTGGTCGACCCGGCCTCCAACTGGCCGCTGTTCGCTGAAAAGAGCCGACAGCTGCTGACCCAGGACAAGGTGGCAGTGGTGTTCGGCTGCTGGACCTCGGTATCGCGCAAGTCGGTACTGCCAGTGTTCGAGGAACTGAACGGCCTGCTGTTCTACCCGGTGCAGTACGAAGGTGAAGAGATGTCGCCAAACGTGTTCTACACCGGCGCCGCGCCCAACCAGCAGGCCATCCCGGCCGTGGAGTACCTGATGAGCGAGGACGGCGGCAGCGCCAAGCGCTTCTTCCTGCTGGGCACCGACTACGTCTACCCGCGCACCACCAACAAGATCCTGCGTGCCTTCCTGCACAGCAAGGGCGTGGCCGACAAGGACATCGAAGAGGTGTACACGCCGTTCGGCCACAGCGATTACCAGACCATCGTCGCCAACATCAAGAAGTTCTCCGCCGGCGGCAAGACCGCGGTCATCTCCACGGTCAACGGCGACTCCAACGTGCCGTTCTACAAGGAGCTGGCCAACCAGGGCCTGAAGGCCACCGACGTGCCGGTGGTGGCGTTCTCGGTGGGCGAAGAAGAACTGCGCGGCATCGACACCAAGCCGCTGGTGGGCCATCTGGCGGCGTGGAACTACTTCGAGTCGGTGGATAACCCGGTCAACCAGAAATTCGTCGCCGACTGGAAGGCCTACGCCAAGGCCAAGGGCCTGCCAGGCGCGGACAAGGCGGTGACCAACGACCCGATGGAGGCCACCTACGTGGGCATCCACATGTGGGCGCAGGCGGTGGAGAAAGCCAAGTCCACCGATGTCGACAAGGTGCGCGAGGCACTGGCCGGGCAAAGCTTCGAGGCGCCGTCCGGTTTCACCCTGACCATGGACAAGACCAACCACCACCTGCACAAGCCGGTGATGATCGGCGAGATCCAGGATGACGGGCAGTTCAGCGTGGTGTGGGAAACCGAGCAACCGCTACGGGCGCAGCCATGGAGCCCGTTCATTCCCGGCAACGACAAGCGCCCTGATTACGCCGTGAAAGGCAACTGAGTGCACTGGGGCTGCTTTGCAGCCCATTCGCGGGTGAACCCGCTCCCACAAATTCGGTGCAAGGTTCGAAACCTGTGCGATCCCTGTGGGAGCGGGTTTACCCGCGAAGAATCCACCGCTGTATTCCAGGATTGCTCGCATGCTTAGACTCCTGTTAACCCTTCTCCTGCTGATGCCCTTGGCAACCCAGGCCAGCGAGGGCGAATTCTTCCTCGCTGCCAAGCCCGCCGAGCAAGCCCGCCTGCTCGAAGGCTGGGCCGCGCAACCCGATGCCGCCCGCCTGCCGCTGCTGGACAACCTGCGCCAAGGCCGCATCGCCGGCGACGACACGCGCAAGGTGCGCCTGAACAACCGCCTGCGTGGCCTGATCGACAATGCCCTGGCCAGCCACCAGTTGCTCAGCGACAACAGCGACATCCGCCTGGCCGCTGCCCAACAACTACAGAAAAGCGCGCAACCGGCGCAAATGGCCTTCCTCGACCGGCGCTTCGCCAGCGAACCGGATGCCGCCGTGCACGCCGCCCTCGGCCTGGCCCTGGCCAACCTGCAACTGGGCGCCAGCGAACCAGCGGTACGCCTGGCTGCCGTGCGCCTGCTCGGCGAAACCGGTGACCCGCTGGCCCGCACCCGCCTCGAAGCCTTGCTGCAACCCAACGCGGAAACCGACCCGGGCGTGCGCACCGCCGCCGAAACCAGCCTGGCCCAGGTGCAGCGCAAGCTGCTGGTGGGCGAACTGCTCGGCCAGGCCTTCAGCGGCCTGTCGCTGGGCTCGATCCTGCTGCTGGCAGCCCTTGGCCTGGCCATCACCTTCGGCCTGCTCGGGGTGATCAACATGGCCCACGGCGAGATGCTGATGCTCGGCGCCTACAGCACCTACATGGTCCAGGTACTGCTGCAGCGCTACGCCCCCGGCGCCATCGAGTTCTACCCGCTGATCGCCCTGCCGGTGGCGTTCATCATCAGTGCCGGGGTCGGCATGGCGTTGGAGCGCACGGTAATCCGCCACCTGTATGGCCGCCCACTGGAAACCCTGCTGGCGACCTGGGGCATCAGCCTGATCCTGATCCAGGCCATCCGCCTGCTGTTCGGCGCGCAGAACGTCGAAGTCAGCAACCCGGCCTGGCTGTCGGGGGGCATCCAGTTGCTGCCCAACCTGGTGCTGCCATACAACCGCCTGGTGATCATCGGCTTCGCCCTGGCCGTGGTACTGCTCACCTGGCTGCTGCTCAACCGCACACGGCTGGGCCTGAACGTGCGCGCGGTCACCCAGAACCGCAACATGGCCGCCTGCTGCGGCGTTTCCACCGGGCGCGTAGACATGCTCGCCTTCGGCCTCGGCTCGGGCATCGCCGGGCTAGGCGGCGTGGCCCTGAGCCAGGTCGGCAACGTCGGCCCGGACCTGGGCCAGAGCTACATCATCGACTCGTTCCTGGTGGTGGTGCTCGGCGGCGTCGGCCAGTTGGCCGGCAGCCTGTGGGCAGCCTTCGGCCTTGGCATCGCCAACAAGCTGCTGGAGCCGCAGATCGGCGCCGTGCTCGGCAAGATCCTCATCCTTGCGTTGATCATTCTGTTCATCCAGAAGCGCCCGCAAGGCCTGTTCGCCCTCAAGGGACGGGTAATCGACTGATGAACCAGCCACTGCTTGTCACCGCTACGCAAAAGGCCGGGCCACGCCTGACCCTGGCCATCGGCGCCGTCGTCGTCCTGCTGCTGGTGGCCCTGCCGCTGCTGTCGCTGCTGCCGGCGGACCATGCCCTGCAAGTGTCGGCCTACACCCTGACCCTGGTCGGCAAGATCCTCTGCTACGCCATCGTCGCCCTGGCCCTGGACCTGGTCTGGGGCTACGCCGGGCTGCTGTCGCTGGGCCACGGGCTGTTCTTCGCCCTCGGTGGCTACGCCATGGGCATGTACCTGATGCGCCAGGCCGCCGGTGACGGCCTGCCAGGGTTCATGACCTTCCTGTCGTGGAGCGAGCTGCCCTGGTACTGGGCCGGTACCCAGCATTTCGCCTGGGCCCTGTGCCTGGTGGTGCTGGCGCCCGGGCTGCTGGCGCTGGTGTTCGGCTGGTTCGCCTTCCGCTCGCGGATCAAGGGCGTGTACTTCTCGATCATGACCCAGGCGCTGACCTTCGCCGGCATGTTGCTGTTCTTCCGCAACGAAACCGGCTTTGGCGGCAACAACGGCTTTACCAGCTTCCGCACCATCCTTGGCTTCGACATCGCCGCCCAAGGCACCCGCGCGGTGCTGTTCCTGCTCACCGTCGGCCTGCTGCTGGCCAGCCTGTACCTGTGCTGGCGCCTCACCCGCAGCAAGTTCGGCCGCCTGCTCACCGCCGTGCGCGACGCCGAAAACCGCCTGATGTTCTGTGGCTACGACCCACGCGGTTTCAAGCTGCTGGTGTGGGTGCTAAGCGCCGTACTGTGCGGCCTGGCCGGTGCGCTGTACGTACCGCAGGTGGGCATCATCAACCCCAGCGAGATGTCGCCGACCAACTCCATCGAAGCCGCCGTGTGGGTGGCCCTGGGCGGACGCGGCACCTTGATCGGCCCGCTGCTCGGCGCCGGCCTGGTGAATGGCATGAAAAGCTGGTTCACCGTGGCCTTCCCGGAGTTCTGGCTGTTCTTCCTCGGCGCGTTGTTCATCCTCGTCACCCTGTACCTGCCCAAGGGCGTGGTCGGCCTGTTGAAGAAAAGGAGCCAGCCATGAGAGGCGTGCCCCCGGTCCACCCGGAATTCATGCTCGAACCGGTGTTCGACAACCTCGGCGCCGGCCGCGACGCCATCGGCCTGGGCCACAGCCGCAAGGCCGGCCTCGATACCCGCCATGGCACGGTGCTGAGCCTGGAAGACATCAGCGTCAGCTTCGATGGCTTCAAGGCGCTGAACGCGCTGAACCTGTACATCGGCGTGGGCGAACTGCGTTGCATCATCGGCCCCAACGGGGCCGGCAAGACCACGATGATGGATGTGATCACCGGCAAGACCCGGCCCGACAGCGGTACGGCCTATTTCGGTGACACCCTCGACCTGACCCGCATGAGCGAATACCAGATCGCCCAGGCCGGCATAGGCCGCAAGTTCCAGAAGCCCACGGTGTTCGAGGCGCTGACGGTGTTCGAAAACCTGGAGCTGGCGCTGAAGACCGACAAGTCGGTATGGGCCAGCCTGGCAGCGCGCCTGGGTGGTGAGCAGCGCCAGCGCATCGAGGAGGTGCTGGGCACCTTGCGCCTGCTGCCGCTGGCCCAGCGCCAGGCGGGCTTGCTGTCGCATGGGCAGAAGCAGTTCCTGGAGATCGGCATGCTACTGGTGCAGGAGCCGCAACTGCTGTTGCTGGACGAGCCGGTGGCGGGCATGACCGATGCCGAGACCGAGTTCACTGCCGAGCTGTTCAAGGGGTTGGCTGGCAAGCATTCGCTGATGGTGGTGGAGCATGACATGGGGTTTGTCGGCAGCATTGCCGACCATGTGACCGTGCTGCACCAGGGCAGCGTGCTGGCGGAAGGGTCGCTGGAGCAGGTGCAGGCGGATGAGCGGGTGGTCGAGGTGTATCTGGGCCGCTAGACATTGAAACCTGTGCCGGCCTCTTCGCGGGTAAACCCGCTCCCACAGGTACGGCACAGGCCTGAAGAGCTGCGCGGTCCTTGTGGGAGCGGGTTTACCCGCGAAAGGGCCGGCACAGGCAAAGCAGATTTCCCAGGAACCACACATGCTGAAAATCGACACCCTGCACCAGTACTACGGCGGCAGCCATATCCTCCGGGGCCTGTCCTTCGAAGCCAAGGTCGGCGAAGTCACCTGCCTGCTGGGCCGCAACGGCGTGGGCAAGACCACCCTGCTGCGCTGCCTGATGGGCCTGGTTCCGGCGCGCGACGGCAACATCGAATGGGAAGGCAAGCCGATCACCAACCTCAAGCCCCAGCAACGGGTCCACGCCGGCATCGCCTACGTGCCCCAGGGCCGCGAGATCTTCCCGCGCCTCACCGTCGAGGAAAACCTGCTGATGGGCCTTTCGCGCTTCCCCGCCCGTGAAGCTCGGGAAGTACCGCCCTTCATCTACGAACTGTTCCCCGTGCTGGAACAGATGAAACAACGCCGTGGCGGTGACCTGTCCGGCGGCCAGCAGCAACAGCTGGCGATCGGCCGCGCCCTGGCCAGCCGCCCGCGCCTGCTGATCCTCGACGAGCCCACCGAGGGCATCCAGCCTTCGGTGATCAAGGAGATCGGCGCAGTCATCCGCCGCCTCGCCGAGCGTGGCGACATGGCAATCCTGCTGGTGGAGCAGTTCTACGACTTCGCCGAGGATCTGGCCGACCAGTATCTGGTGATGGCCCGTGGCGAGATCATCCAGCGGGGCCTCGGTGAAAACATGCAGGCCGAAGGTGTGCGCGGGCTGGTAACCATTTAATCTGCAAGCAACAACCCTGCGAGACGCTGTCATGAGTCATGAAATCCGCGACGCCCTGCCTATCGACGTGCCGGGCATCCTCGACATCTACAACGACGCGGTGCGCAACACCACGGCGATCTGGAACGAAACCCCAGTGGACCTGGCCAACCGCCAGGCCTGGTTCGATGCACGTGCGCAGCAGGGTTACCCGATCCTGGTGGCGGTGGATGAGAGCGGGGTGCTGGGCTATGCGTCGTTTGGCGACTGGCGGCCGTTCGAGGGCTTTCGCAACACCGTGGAACATTCGGTTTATATCCGTAGCGATCAGCGTGGCAAGGGGCTGGGGCCGGTGCTGATGGCGGCGCTGGTCGAGCGTGCGCGCGCGTGTGGCAAGCATGTGATGGTGGCGGCCATCGAGAGCGGCAATGCAGCGTCGGTGCGCCTGCACGAGCGGCTGGGCTTCGTGGTGACCGGGCAGATGCCGCAGGTGGGGGTGAAGTTTGGCCGGTGGCTGGACTTGACCTTCATGCAGCTGGTGCTGAACCCGGGGGCAGAACCAAGCTGAATTTGATTTTGCCTGTACTGGCCTCTTCGCGGGTAAACCCGCTCCCACAGGTACTGCACACATCTCAGGAATCGTGCGATCCCTGTGGGAGCGGGTTCACCCGCGAAGAGGCCGGGCCTGCAAACCTCACATCTGGGTAAACCTGCCCAACCGCTGCCTCAGCATGTTGTTCTCGCTGCGCAGCTGCTGCACTTCCTGCAGCAGCTCCAGCGCCAGCGCCACCCCTTCCCACTCCAGTTCCAGCTCCTGATGCAGCTTCGCCGCACGTTTGGCCAACAACGGCGCCTGATCGTCGAACAACCAGTCCTCCGGCGTTCGGCCGGAAGGTTCGACAATGCCGTGCTCGACGATTTCGATCACGCAGTCAGCCGTGATATCGGCCTCCTGACACAAGGTACGCATGTCCAGTTGAACGATCAGGGTGCTGCTCATGATCACTTACTCCATTGTGTCCTCGGGTTGAACGCAGCCTTCTCGGAAAGCTTGGTCCACAATTCGCGGGCAGACTCGTCGGATGCTGGCGGCATGACCACTTTCAGTTGCGCGTAAAGGTTGCCGCGCTCGCCACTCTTGTTGGCCAGGCCCTTGCCCGGCACGCGCAGGCGCTGGCCGCTCTGGCTGTCGGGGCGGATGGTGAGGTTGATCTTGCCGTCCAGGGTCGGCACGGCCACCTTGGCGCCCAGTGCTGCCTCCCACGGTGCCAGCGGCACGGTGATGATCAGGTCATGACCTTCGACATCGAACAGCGGGTGCGGTGCCATGCGAATGGTCAGGAACAGGTCGCCATTGGCCCCGCCACCACTGCCCGGCGCGCCCTGGCCCTTGAGGCGGATGCGCTCGCCGTCGGTCACCCCTGCCGGGATCTTCACGTTCAGGGTCTTGGTAGTGAAGCCGGTGCGCTGGCCCATGGCATTGGTCTGCGGCACCTGGAAGCTGATCTGCTTGGACTCCTTGCTCAGGGTCTCTTCAAGGAATACCGCCAGTTCTAGCTCCACGTCCTGCCCCCGCCTGCCGGCGCTGCGTTGCTGCTGGCGGGCACCACCGAACGGGTTGCCACCCCGGCTACCAAAGATCGAGCTGAAAAAGTCAGAAAAATCACCGCCTTCGAAACCACCGCCACCGCCGCGGCTTTCCCAGCCCGGTGGTGCCTGGAACGGCCGGCCATGCTGGCCGCCGTACTTGCGGATTTCGTCGAATTCGGCACGTTTCTGCGCGTCGCCCAGCACTTCGTAGGCCTCGTTGGCCTCCTTGAATTTTTCCTCGGCGTCGCGCTCCTTGCTGACATCGGGGTGATACTTGCGCGCCAGCTTGCGGTACGCGGCCTTGATCGCCTTGTCGTCCGCCGTGGGCTCTACGCCGAGTATCTTGTAATAGTCTTTGAAGTCCATCTATGGATCACCAATGTGAATGTGCGTGTTGCAAAAGAAAATAGGGGTCAAGCATAGCCTTTCAAGACCGCCTTGGGTTTGCTCCATGGCAGACGACCGGTCTTGATTCTGTAGCCAACTGGCATACACTGCGCGGCCGTTTTGCCTCCGGAAGCTCATTCCCCATGTCTGACGTATCCCCGGCCCGCGCCCTGGGCATCGACTTTGGCACCTCCAACTCCACGGTCGGCTGGCACCGCCCCGGCGTCGAGTCGCTGATTGCCCTGGAAGACGGCAAGATCACCTTGCCCTCGGTGGTGTTCTTCAACATCGAGGAGCGTCGCCCGGTATATGGCCGCCTGGCACTGCACGAGTACCTGGAAGGCTACGAAGGCCGCCTGATGCGTTCGCTGAAAAGCCTGCTGGGTTCCAAGCTGATCAAGCACGACACCAGCGTGCTGGGCAGCGCCCTGCCATTCAAGGACCTGCTGGGCATGTTCATCGGCGAGCTGAAAAAACGCGCCGAGGCCGCTGCCGGGCGCGAGTTCGAGCAGGTGGTGCTGGGCCGCCCGGTGTTCTTCGTCGACGAAGACCCGGCCGCCGACCAGGAGGCCGAGGACACCCTGGCCGAAGTGGCGCGCAAGATCGGCTTCAAGGATGTGTCGTTCCAGTACGAGCCGATTGCCGCGGCCTTCGACTACGAGTCGAGCATCAGCCGCGAAGAGCTGGTGCTGATCGTCGACATTGGCGGGGGTACCTCGGACTTCACCCTGATCCGCCTGTCGCCCGAGCGCCACCTGGTGGCCGAGCGCCAGAGCGACATCCTCGCCACCGGCGGCGTGCACATTGGCGGTACCGACTTCGACAAGCAGCTGAGCCTGCAGGGCGTGATGCCGCTGTTCGGCTACGGCAGCCGCATGAAGAGCGGCGCGCTGATGCCGACCAGCTATCACCTCAACCTCGCCACCTGGCACACCATCAACGCCCTGTACTCGCAGAAGTCGCAGCTGGCGCTGGGCAGCATGCGCTATGACATCGAGGACACGCTGGGCATCGACCGCCTGTTCAAGCTGATCGAAGAGCGTGCCGGGCACTGGTTGGCGATGGAAGTGGAGGCCAGCAAGATCGAGCTGACCGAGCAGCAGAGCCGCCACGTCGACCTAGGCCGCATCGAGCGCGATCTGGGCGTGGACCTGTCCCGAGCGCTGTTCGAGGGGGCTATCGAAGGGTTGCTGGAGCGGGTGCGTGGTAGCGTGAGCGAACTGCTGGTCAAGGCTGGAGTGAGCGAAACACAGGTCGATACGGTCTTCTTCACCGGCGGTTCCAGCGGGATTCCGGCGCTGCGCAACAGCGTGTCGGCGATGCTGCCGAATGCGCGGCATGTGGAAGGCAACATCTTTGGCAGCATTGGTAGCGGGCTGGCCATCGAGGCGCGCAAGCGTTACGGCGTAGCCTGAGCCATCCCTTTCACCTGTGCCGGCCTCTTCGCGGGTAAACCCGCTCCCACAGGGTCCCCGCAAGTCTTGAGAGAAGTGGCGAACCTGTGGGAGCGGGTTTACCCGCGAAGAGGCCGGTACTGGTCAATAAAGAATCAGACCAGTTCGGCCCGCTTCAGCTCACTCTTCAGGTAGGCATAGTAGATCGGCCCCGCCACCACCCCCGGCAGCCCGAACGCCGCTTCGAACACCAGCATCGCCAGCAGCAGTTCCCACGACTTGGCACTGATCTGCCCGCCCACGATCCGTGCGTTGAGGAAGTACTCGACCTTGTGGATGACGATCAGGTAACCCAGCGCCGCCGCCGCCACCCAGATCGACAGCGACAGGCCGACGATGGTGATCAGGGTATTCGACATCAGATTGCCGATCACCGGCAGCAGGCCCAGCAGGAAGGTCAGCACGATCAGCGTCTTGGTCAGCGGCAGGTGCACATCGAACATCGGCAGCACCACGGCCAGGAAGATGCCGGTGAAGGTGGTGTTGAGCAGCGAAATCTTGATCTGCGCGAAGACGATGTTGCGAAACGCCTGCACCAGCAGGCTCAGGCGCTCGAACAGCGCCGCCGCCAGCGGCTTGCGCCGGGAGATGTCGGGGATGCGCTGCAAGGCGACGATGGCGCCCAGGATCATGCCGATCAACAGGGTGACGAACATGTGCGCCATGCCCTTGCCCACCAGCTGCAGGTCGCTCAGGTGGCTCTTGATCCAGTCACCGATGGCCACCTTGAACTCCGCCGCACTGGCCGGCAGGTAGCCTTCGATGAACGGCGGCAGCTGCCCGCGGGCGCGCTCCACCAGGGCCATGAACTTGTCCAGCGAAGCCCCGGGGTTTTCCGCCTCGTGCAGCAAAAAGCTGAAAGCACCGGCAAACAGCAGGGTCAGGGTGCTGACCACCAGCGTGCCGAGCAGCGCTACAGCCAACCAGCGGGCGCGCTGCCCGGCAATCAGCGGCTGCAGCCGCGGCGTGAGCATGTTGACCAGCTCGAACACCAGCAGGCCGGCCAGCAGGCTCGGCAGCAATTTCAGGGGCAACGCCAGCAACAGGCCGGCAAACACGATGATCCAGCTGGCCAGGGTGACCTGGCGGGGGGTGAAGGTCATACAGCCTCAACGGCAGACAACGGGAAAGACCCGCAGTCTGCCAGCCTTACGTCTGCAGGCATAGGCGCAGGTCATTTCTTCTTCAGGCAGTCGCTCATGAACGCTTTGCGCTCGTCACCCTTCAGGGCCTTGGTGGTGGCGTCGGCGTTGCAGGTTTTCATCTTTTCTTGCTGGGATTGCGGCACATCCTTCTTCAGGCAGGTGCTCATGAAGGCTTTGCGCTCATCGCCCTTGAGGGCCTTGGCGGTGGCGTCGGCGTTGCAGGTTTTCATCTTTTCCTGCTGCGCGGTATTGGCGGCGAAGCCTTGGGCGCTGAACAACACCGCCAACACCAGTAAGGGGATTTGCAGCACTTTCATGGAGTAGTCTCCTTGGCTCCGCGCCCGATGCACGGGGGTCGAGCTGAGTGTAGCCAAGAATTTCAACGCCCTGCCCGTGCCTGGCGGCGGTATTGCTCGGGCGTGCACTGGGCCTGGCGCTGGAACATGGCGATGAACGCCGAGGCGCTGCTGTAGCCCAGGTCGAAGGCGATGGCCTGGATCGGCTGGCCGGCCTCCAGCGCTTCGATGGCGCGCAGAAAGCGCAGGCGCAGGCGCCATTCGCCAAAACTGATGCCCAGTTCACGCAGGAACTGGCGGGCCAGGGTACGTTCGCTGACATGCACCTTGGCGGCCCAGTCGGCTAGCGGGCGGTTGTCGCCCGGCTCGGCACCGAGGGCATCGAGCACCTGGCGCAAGCCTTCGCTGTGGGCAAACGGCAGGTAGCAGGCCTGGGTGGGCGCCAGCAGCAACTGGTCGAGCAGCACTTGCACCAGGCGCTGGTCGCGCTCGCCCTCGGCCACCCGCAGGTCGCGCCGGGCGAAGTCGGCGAGGATGGCCTTGAGGATGTCGCTGATCATCAGGCTGCACGGTTGCTGCGGCAGTGCGGCGCACAGGCTGCGGTCCAGGTAGACCGAACGGTAGACGATGGCCTGCGGGTTGTAGCAGCCATGCTCGGTGTCGGGCGGCACCCACACGGCGTATTGCGGCGGCGACAGGAAGTGCTGGCCAGCGACCTCCAGGTGCATCACGCCGTGGGCGGTGTAGTTGAGCTGGCCCCAGGCGTGGCGATGCAGGGCGCTGCGGGTGTCGGCACCGAACTCGTCGTGGCGGAAGTACACCGGGGCCGGGAGCCGGGTGAATTGGGGAATGTCGAGGTATTTGCGCGGCATGCTGTCTGCTTTGCGGGGTGGGTTGTCTGGATAGGAGTATAGGCTTGTAGACAGACAGTTGATAATGGCTGTCATCGGGGCCTGCTGCGCAGGCCATCGCGACACAAGGCCGCTCCTACAGGGACCCGCGTTGTCTTCCGGGCCTGCGCGATACCTGTAGGAGCGGCCTTGTGTCGCGATGGGCTGCAAAGCAGCCCCAATCCAAGCCCCAACGAGTAACCTGCTACATGAACTACCTGTTCCCCCTGACCGCCATCCTGATATGGGCCGGCAACACCGTGGTCACCAAGATGTCCGCCGGCGCCATCCACCCCGCCGAAATCGGCTTCTACCGCTGGCTGCTGGCCGCGCTGTTGTTCACCCCGTTCCTGCTGCCCGCCGTGTGGCGCAATCGCGCGGCCATTCGCCCGCACCTGGGCAAGGTTTTCGTGCTGGGCATGCTGGGCATGGCGCTGTACCAGAGCCTGGCCTACTTCGCCGCCGGCATCACCAGCGCCACCAACATGGGCATCATCCTCTCGCTGATGCCACTGATGTCTCTGGCACTGTCCATCGCCTGGCTGGGCCAGCGCCTGAGCTACGGCGCCCTGCTGGGCGCGCTGGTGTCATTTTTCGGCGTGCTTGAAGTGGTCAGCGCCGGCCACCCCGCCAGCCTGTTGCAACAAGGCCTGAACAGCGGCGACCTGCTGATGCTGGTGGCCACACTGGCCTACGCGCTGTACAGCTTCCTGCTGAAGAAATGGCAGCTGCGCCTGCCGCCGATGCAGCTGCTGTACCTGCAGGTGCTGGTAGCCATCGTCGTGCTGCTGCCGCTGTTCGTGCTGTCGGACAAGACTGGCCTGAACAGCCGCAACATCGGCCTGGTGCTGTACGCCTGCGTGCTGGCCTCGATGATCGCGCCCCTGGTATGGATGCAGGCCGTGCACCGCCTGGGGCCCAGCCGCACCACGCTGTTCTTCAACCTGCTGCCGCTGGTCACGGCACTGATCGCCGCCGTGATGCTCGACGAGCAGCTGGCCCGCTATCACCTGGTCGGCGGCCTGCTGACCCTGGCGGGCGTGGTGCTGGCCGAGCGCTGGACCACACCGATCCGTCGTTAGAGCCCTGCCGCCTTGAGCCGGGCGGCATGTTCGGTGAACAGTCGCACCGGTTCGGCACCCTTGCCCACCGCACCAAGCGACTGGTTGACGATATCCAGGTGGTCGAGCGGGTAATCGTCGCCGATCACCTGCCCCAGGTGCGAACTGAAGCGCCCGACCATACCGTCGCAATGGCCCTTTTCCTTGACGAAACTGCGCGCGAACAGGCGGCAGAAGTGGCTGCTGCCGTCGAAACGGTTGCGCCGCTGGTCGGTCAGGCCGGGCTGCAAGGTGCCTGACCAGGAGTAATAGCGCACGCCATCGACCTCATAGGCCCCTTCCCCACCCCAGGTGTCTGGCAACCCCTGTGGATAAGCCTGGTTGAACAGCGCCACCCCGGCGCTGGTCAACGACTGGTGCGAGGCGTGTACATCCACCGGCAGCGGGTCGCGGCGCCAGCCGGTTTCCAGCCACACCAGCAGCACGGCCAAGCCATGCAGCACAGCCTTCAGGATGCGCCCCTGCGGGGAATCGCCCGGTGCCGTACGCTCCAGGTAGTCGGCCAGTTCCGAGCCATGGTTGGGCCCCGCCACCGAGGTGACCGAAGCCACCCGACCGGGCCGCCTGGCAGCCGCGTAGCGCGCGCTCAGGGCACCCTGGCTGTGGCCGATGAGGTTGACCTTTTCCGCTCCGGTGCGCAGGCAGATGTCTTCGATGATGGCCAGCAACTGCTCGCCGCGCACCTCGCTGGAATGCAGTGGCGAAACCTGCACCGGGAACACCTGCGCCCCGCCCTTGCGCAGGGCCGGCACGATGCCGAACCAGTAGGGGTAGAGCACTACCCGGACAAAACCGAGCATGCCCGGCACCAGCACCAACGGGTATCGCGTGGCCAATTCCTGCTGCATTGCCCCAGCCCCTTTCCGTGGACGACCGGCCAACACTACAGCGGCCTTGATGACCATCGCAATCGAACTCCCGGCGCGCGCTGCGGTTCCAAACCACACATACCCTTTGCAAGGAGCGGGACCATGTACAAGCAGACCCTGGCAATCCTTCTGGCAAGCGCCACCCTCGCCGCCTGCGGCAGCCGCCCGGAAAACCCGGTGGACTACGTCACCTACCGCGACGAGCCGCTGGTCAAGCAGGTGGAAAAAGGCATGACCATGCAGAAAGTCATCGCCATCGGCGGCAGCCCGTCCAACGTGATCGACCTCCCCCATGGCGGCACCTGCAACGACTACATCCTCAACCACGATGGCCACCAGCAGCCCTACTACGTGCGCTTCGACGCCACCGGCCATGTCGACGCCAAGGGCTTCAAGACTTGCAAACAACGCGAAGAAGACAGCGACGCCGTCCACGGCGCCTGAGCCTTCCAGGCCATATCCATGACCACCCTGATGTTCCAGGAGATGAACATGAATGCGACTGAACTGACCGATGTGAAAACCCTGCGCGAACGTGCCCGCCAGCATGTCGAGCAAGGTGCGGTGACCGAGGGTTACGATGCTGATCGCCAACAGATCCTGCGCCTGCTCAATGATTCACTGGCCACCGAACTGGTCTGCGTGCTGCGCTACAAGCGTCACTACTTCATGGCCAGCGGCATCAAGGCCAGCGTGGCTGCCGATGAATTCCTCGAGCATGCCAACCAGGAAGCCGAGCACGCCGACAAGCTTGCCGAACGGATCGTGCAGTTGGGTGGAGAGCCGGATTTCAACCCGGACAACCTGAGCAAGCGGTCTCATGCCCAATATGTGGCGGGCACTTCATTGAAGGAGATGGTGCTGGAAGACCTGGTGGCGGAGCGGATCGCCATCGATAGCTATCGCGAGATCATTCGGTACATTGGGGATAAAGATCCGACTACGCGGCGGATTTTTGAAGACATCCTCGCGCAGGAAGAAGAGCACGCGGACGATATGTCCGACCTGTTGCAAGGCTTGTGATTGCTGGGGGCGCTTTGCGCCCCATCGCGACACAAGGCCGCTCCTACAGAGGGATCGCGTCTCGGCAGATTTGCGCGATTCCCTGTAGGAGCGGCCTTGTGTCGCGATGGGCTGCGAAGCGGCCCCCTGCTATTTCCTCTCTTTTACCACCGCCGGCGCCTTGCCCGCCTTCATCTGCTGCAACAGCGGCGTGCACTGGTTGGGATCATCCCCGCTGCTAGGCGCAATCAGCGCCAGCAACCCCGCCGCCGGCCCGGCCACCACACCCAACGCCACCATCCCCGCCCCGCGCAACGCCAGCGGCACCGCCTGCACCCCGGCACTGGGCTTGGCGAACGGCCCGCGCACATACAGCGGCGAGCGCAGCGAGAACAGCCGCAGCCCTTTCGATTCAGGAGTAATTTTCAGGTCCAGCTGCTCCGTGGCGAAATTGGCCGTGCCGTTGATGTAGATGATCGCGTTCTCGGTATCGAAGATGAACAGGCGCGTGGTCGCCAGGCCATCCTTGATGCCCACGTCAGCCGCTGCACAGTTGATCTTCACATCCTCATCACCAAACAGCTTGCCGACCACATAGTTGCCCACGTTCAACCCGGCAATCTCCATCAGGCTGCGGCTGATGGCGCCATCGTTGATCAACATGCGCAGGTCGCCATTGGCCGTGCCCAGCAAGGCGGCTACCGAGTTGCCCCGGCCGGCGATATCGGCATCGCCATTCAACTCACCGAAGCTGGTCTGCATCGGCGCAAAGGATGGGAACAACTGCTTGAGCTTGAAGCCCCGCGCCGTCAGCCGGGCACGCCCCTGCAACGGCACGTTGCGGCCATCCAGGCGGATTCTGGAAGCGAGGTTGCCGCCAGCCACGCCAAAACGCAGGGGCTCCAGGCGCAGCAGGCCGTCCTCCAGTATCACGTGGGCCGACAGGTCGTTGAACGGCAGTTGTGCGCTGTGCACGATGCGCTTGCCGGCGAAGGTGACGTCGGCGTCCATCGTGCGCCAGCGCTCGGTGCGGAACTCTTCCACCGGCAGCACCTTGCCCGCCGGCTGTTTGCTGGCACCCCCGCGGGCCTTCTGCTCGGCGTTGGAGTCGGCGCCGATCAGCGGCGCCAGGTCCTTGAACAGCAACTGGTTGGACACCAGGTTGCCGGACAGCTTGGGCCGTGGCTGGCTGGCAACGAAGGCCAGGTCGCCGTGGATATCGCTGTCACCGATCTTGCCGTTGAAACCTTGGTAGTTGAAGGTCGCCCCTTGCGCCGCGTGCAGGTTGGCGCTGAGGTGGCCGTCGGTGGAATAGGCCGGGGTGTCGGGCAGGGTTACGCCGGTCAGCGGGTAGAGGTTGCCCAGGCTGGCCCCGGACAGGCGCAGGCGCAGGTCGAGGGCGCCGAGGTTGCGCGGGTCGGTCAGGGTGCCGGCGAGTACCACATGGGTGTCGGCGATGTGCACGTCAGCCTGCAGCGGGAACGGCTGGCTGGCGTCCTGCAGGGCCAGCAGGCCGCCGATCTTGCCGGTGCCGGACACTGGCTGGCCTTTGTAGCGGCCCTGGGCCTTGAGCCCGAAGGCGTAGTCCTGCGCGGCACCGGCCTTCTCGGCGCTGGCCTTGCCGACGATGTCGCTGAACGGGACAGGCTTGCCCAGCGGGTCGATCTGCACCTTCATGCTGGTTTTCAGGGTTTGGTCATCGAAGCTGACATTGCCCTGGTCGAAGCCGATGGCGCCAATGTCCAGCTGCCATTTGGAAGGCTCTGCGTTTTCATCCTTGGGGCCGAAGTCGAAGATCCAGTTGGCGCGGCCATCGGCCAGGCGGGTGAGGCTGGCTGTGGGCTTGGTCAGGTCGATGCGCGGGATGCTGATCTGCTGGAACAGCAGCGGCAGCGGCGCCAGGCGGAACGCCACGCGCTCCAGGCCGACCATCTTCGGTTCCTTGAGCCACTCGGGGTTGCCCAGGGTCAGGTCTTCGGCAATGAAGTGCGGCCAGGGCACCCAGGCACGCCAGCCCCCCTCTTCTGGTTCGGTGCGCCAGTCCACGGCAAGGTTGCCATTGATCGCGAAGGGCCGCTGCAGGGCCTCGGATACTTTCTCGTTGAGCAGGGGCTTGACGCGGTTCCAGTCGAAGGTGGCGATCACCACCACCAGGATCGCCAGCAGGGTCAGCAGGCTGGTGAAGGTCCAGAGGAGGATTCTGGCGGGACGCGTCATTGCGTGATTCTCCTTGCGGTATGGCACAGAACAGGTGCAGCGGTGGCACTCAATATCTCGGACTGATGAAAACCCGTGGGGTTTTATCGATGGCGCCATGATAGCGAAGTTTTTCCTGGCCTTTTGCTCAGCAATTCGTCGCGCCAGACCATACGTGTTACCCGCAAACATCGCCATCAAATTGCCACCCTCCGGCCTGGAAAGTGCTTTCTAGAGCAGCTTGCAACCTCTATCAATACGGTCGATTGTTACCATTACCCGTATGAACTTCTCTCTGGCGTTACCCGGCGTAGCATTGGCTCCGTACCCACTTTCCAGCCCCCGAGAGGAGCACCGAAATCATGAAACGCCATCTGCTGACCCTGACCCTGTCCATCCTGGCCGCCAACGCTTTTGCCCTGCCGGCCGACGAGCAACACCTGACCGCCGAATCGCGCTCCAGCGCTGCCGAAATCGCCCAGCCGCTGAAAACCGTTGCCGAAGGTGGTGCTGATCGCCTGATCGAACGTAGTGGCCGTGTTGCCGAAGGTGGTTCCGATCGCCTGATCGAACGTAGTGGCCGCGTCGCCGAAGGTGGCTCCGATCGCCTGATCGAACGTAGTGGCCGTGTTGCCGAAGGTGGCTCCGATCGCCTGATCGAACGTAGTGGCCGCGTTGCCGAAGGTGGTTCCGATCGCCTGATCGAACGTAGTGGCCGCGTTGCCGAAGGTGGCTCGGATCGCCTGATCGAACGTAGTGGCCGTGTTGCCGAAGGTGGTTCCGATCGCCTGATCGAACGTAGTGGCCGTGTTGCCGAAGGCGGCTCGGATCGCCTGATCGAACGTAGTGGCCGTGTTGCCGAAGGTGGCTCCGATCGCCTGGTTGAACTCAGCCGTGTGAGCTGATCACCATGGCCGAAAAGAACAACCTCTGTCACAACGCTTGCTACCCTCCAGGCCCGGTCCATTGACCGGGCTTTGTTTTTTTAACTAGAGTGCCCAGCCTTACCGCCACAGAAGCCCGCACCATGCTGCCGCGCGCCGAACAGAAGCTACAGACCCGCCAGGCCCTGCTCGATGCCGCCTGCCAGCTCATGGAGAGTGGCCGTGGTTTCGGCAGTATCAGCCTGCGCGAAGTGGCGAAGACAGCCGGCATCGTACCCACCGGCTTCTACCGGCATTTTTCCGACATGGACGCCCTGGGCCTGGCCCTGGTTGCCGAGGTCGACACTACCTTCCGCCAGACCATCCGCCTGGTGCGCCAGAACGAATTCGAACTGGGCGGCATCACCGACGCATCGGTGCGCATCTTCCTCGACGTGGTCGCCGCCCACCGTGCGCAGTTCCTGTTCCTCGCCCGTGAGCAGTACGGCGGTTCGCAGGCCGTACGCCAAGCCATTGCCCGCCTGCGCCAGGACATCAGCGACGACCTGGCCACCGACCTGGCGCGGATGAAGCGCTGGCAGCACCTGGATAGCGCCGCGCTGGCGGTGATGGCCGACCTGGTGGTGAAAACCGTGTTCGCCACCCTGCCAGAGCTTATCGACAGCCCCGAAGCGGGTTATCCACAGGCGTTGACGCCGCAGGAAAAGATCACCCAGCAGTTGCGCTTCATCTTCGTGGGGGCGCGGCATTGGCAGGGGCTTGGCAACCCGAGCTGATCGGTAGCCTGTGCCGGCCTCTTCGCGGGCATGCCCGCTCCCACAGGTACCCCGCATTGCTCGAACCTTGTGGTGATCCTGTGGGAGCGGGCGTGCCCGCGAAGAGGCCGGCACAGACTACCCACAACCCCAGTTCTGCTACCATGGCGCCCTGCCCGACAGCGACGAGCGCCGAAATGTCCGACCCCCGCCCCACCCTGCCCGAACTGGCCCGCTTCAACCAGCACTTCGCCGAACGCATCGTGCCGTTGTGGCAAGGCCCGGGCTGGAACGCCGACATGGCCCTGCCCTACGAGGCACTGGACGCCCAGCACCAGCCATTGCCGGTGCAGCGCTACCGGGCCATGGCCTGCGCGCGTCAGCTGTACCTGTTCAGCAGCCGCATCGGGCAACCGGGCGCAGCCGAGCGTGCGGCCGCCTTGTTCCGCTCGCTGCAGAAGCACTTCCACGACGCCGAACACGGCGGCTGGTTCTACAGCATCGACGCCCAGGGCAAACCGCTGGATCGGCGCAAGGACCTCTACACCCACGCCTTCATCGTCTTCGCCTGTGCACATTACTGGGGCAAGGTGCGTGAAAACCTGGTGGAGTCCACGCTGAACGCCGCGATGGACATCATCGACCAGCAGTTCGCCCGCGACGATGGCCTGTACGAAGCCAGCCTCGCTGAAGACTGGGCCGACCTCGGCAGCGGCCCGCTGCAGAACCCGCAGATGCACCTGGCCGAAGCCTTCCTGCAGGTGCTGGCGGTGCGTGACGACGAGCATGCCCAGCAGTCGTTGCTGCACCTGTGCGAGGCGCTGCAGGAACACTTCATCGACCCCGCCCACGGCCTGATGCTGGAAAAGCCACGCGGCACTGTGGATAACTGGTTCGAGCCAGGGCACCAGTTCGAGTGGTTCTACCTGCTGCATACCTCGCCACTGCTGCGTGATACGCCGCTGCATGCGTCCATCGACCGGGCTTTCGGCTACGCCGAGCAGTACGGTGTGAAGGACACCGCGGTACTGGCGATGCTGGATGTGGATGGCCAGGTGCTCGACGCCACCCAGCGGATCTGGGCGCAGGCGGAATACCTGCGGGCGCTGGTGTTGCGGACAGGGGGCGAGGCGAAGCTGGCCGGGCAGTTGCAGGCGCTGGAAGCGCGGTTCCTGCGTGAGGCGGGCTGGTATGAGTGCCGGGATGGGCAAGGTAGTGTCAGCCGGCATGATATGCCTTCTACTACGCCCTATCATTTGGCGACTTGCCTGGAAGGGTTGCAGCGCCTGAGCTGACGCATTCGCGGGTGAACCCGCTCCCACAGGGATAGCGCCTGCTCCGAAACCGGTGCAGTACCTGTGGGAGCGGGTTTACCCGCGAAAAGGCCCTCGGATCAGCCTTTGACCGATCGGTCGATCGAGAACCCTGCCCAGTCCTGGCTCACCGGCATCAGCTCGAGGCTGTTGATGTTGATATGCGCCGGCTGGTTGAGGATCCAGAAGATGGTCTCGGCAATGTCCTGCGGCTGGATCGGCTCGGCACCGGCATAGGTGGCGTCGTATTTGGCCTGGTCACCGCCGAAGCGCACCAGCGAGAACTCGCTCTCGCACAGGCCCGGCTCGATGTTGCTCACGCGCACGCCCGTACCCCGCAGGTCGCAGCGCAGGCTCAACGAGAACTGGCCGACGAAGGCCTTGGTGCCGCCGTACACGTTGCTGCCCGGGTACGGGTAGTTGCCCGCCACCGAACCTACGTTGAGGATCGACGCCCCACGGCCATGGGCGATCAGCCGTGGCAGCAGCAGGCGGGTGGTGTACATCAGGCCCTTGATGTTGGTGTCGACCATGGTTTCCCAGTCGTCCAGGCTGCAGTTCTGCGCCGCGTCCACACCCAGCGCCAGGCCTGCGTTGTTGACCAGGCCGCGCAGCTTGTCGAAGCCGGCCGGCAGGCTGGCGATGGCCTGCTCCATGGCCTTGCGGTCACGCACGTCGAGCACCAGGCCATGTACTTCGGTCTTGGCCGACAGTTCGGCGCACAGGGCGTCCAGGCGCTCCTTGCGGCGGCCAGTGAGCACCAGCTTCCAGCCGGCTTCGGCGAAGCGGCGGGCAGTGGCCTCGCCGAAACCGGAAGTCGCGCCAGTGATGAATACGGTGGACGTCATGCTCTGTTCCTCACGGTGGATTGTCATCGGCAGGCTTGCAGCATGCCCGCGCCGGGCGCTTGCAGCAACCCGCCCGGGGCACTGTTCGTTTTTTGATCATATGCGGCAAACCCTTGCAGCAGAGGGCTCGGCACCAGCTATGCGCATGTTATCCACAAGGCTTTCCCCACGGATTGGGGGCAACTTGTCCATGGTGCGGAACCCTTTCAGCGACTTGTGGTCGGTGGATATCTTTTCGGTGATGGCGCAAGGCTTTCAGGCATGCCGTCTGCAGCGGTCTGTCCAAGGTTTTTTCACAGGGTTATCCACAGGTTTTGCGCGAGCCTTGGAATGAATGCAGGGCTTTAAAAAACCTGGGAAAATCATCCACAAGGCGCCTGTGATCAAAAAATGATCATGAAGCTGCAGGGCTTGTTATCAAAGGGCTCGAGCGAGATGCCACCATGTTTTCCACAGGCGGTTCCACATTATCCGTGGAAAAGATCGGGCCTGTGGAAACAAGGGCTTGGGATGGGATGCTGGAGTGTATGGAGGCAGGCCCGCGACAAGTTGTCCACATTTGGAATCGGGGCTGCTTTGCAGCCCATCGCGACACAAGGCCGCTCCTACAAGGGGCCGCGATGCCACATGGAATCGCAGATCGCCTGTAGGAGCGGCCTTGTGTCGCGATGGGCCGCAAAGCGGCCCCCCAGTGCAACTCAATGCCCGCCGAGATAGGCGTTGCGCACTTCCTCGTTGACCAACAGCTCCTGCCCCGTGCCGCTCATGCGAATCTGCCCGTTGACCATCACATAAGCCCGGTCCGACAGTTTCAGCGCATGGTTGGCGTTCTGCTCCACCAGGAAGATGGTCATCCCGGTCTTGGCCAATTCACGCAAGGTCGAGAAGATCTGCTTGACCACGATCGGCGCCAGCCCCAGCGATGGCTCATCCAGCAGCAGCAACTTTGGCCGGCTCATCAGCGCGCGGGCAATGGCCAGCATCTGCTGCTCGCCACCGGACATGGTCATGGCCCTCTGGTTACGCCGCTCTTTCAGGCGCGGGAACAGCTCGTACATGCGCTGCATGTCTTCGTCGGCATGCTTGTCACCGATGGGGATGGTACCCATCATCAGGTTCTCCTCGACGGTCATGTCGGGGAACACCCGGCGCCCTTCCGGCGACTGGGCGATGCCGTTGGAAGCGATGTAGTGCGACGACTTGCGAGTGATGTCGGTGCCGCGGTACACGATATGCCCCGACGCCGCCCGCGGCTGACCGAAGATCGACATCAGCAGGGTCGACTTGCCGGCACCGTTGGCGCCGATCAGGCTGACCGTCTCGCCCTCGTTGATGTGCATCGAGACCTTTTTCAGCGCCTGGATCGGGCCGTAGAACACGTCCAGGTCCTTCAGTTCGAGAATGGGTGCACTCATACCAGTTCCTCTTCATCGGCACCCAGGTAGGCGGCGATCACCGTCGGGTTGTGGCGGATATCCTGCGGCGCGCCTTCGGCAATCACGTTGCCGTGGTCGAGCACCACGATATGGTCGGAAATGCTCATGACCATGCCCATATCGTGTTCGATCAGCACCACGGTGATGTCGTGCTCGTCGCGCAGCACGCGGATCATGCGGCTGAGAGCTTCGGTTTCCTGTGGGTTCAGGCCAGCCGCCGGTTCGTCCAGGCAGATGATCTTCGGCCGCGTGCACATGGCCCGGGCGATTTCCAGGCGGCGCTGCTGGCCGTACGACAACTCGCCAGCCAGGCGGTTGGCGCAATCGACCAGGTCGACCACCTCCAGCCAGTAGAACGCGTGGTCCAGTGCGTCACTCTCGGCCTTGCGGTAGGCCTTGGTGTTGAGCACCCCGGCCAGCAGGTTGCGGTTGACCCACATGTGCTGGGCCACCAGCAGGTTCTCCACCACCGACATTTCCTTGAACAGGCGAATGTTCTGGAAGGTGCGTGCCAGGCCGGCGCGGTTGACCAGGTGGGTACCGCCGAACATCTTGTAGTACATGCGGTTGGCAAAGCGCGCCGGCGAGACGAAGTCCGCCACCTGGAAGCGCTCGCCGAGCAGCTGGATGACATTGGTGTGGCTGCCGCGCACGTTCAGCTCGATGCGCCCGCCACTGGCCTTGTAGAACCCGGTCAGGCAGTTGAACACGGTGGTCTTGCCCGCACCGTTGGGGCCGATCAGGGCGAAGATCTGGTTGCGCCGGACCTTCAGGCTGACATCGCTGAGCGCCTTGATGCCACCGAACTGCATCATCAGGTTGTCGACCGAGAGAATGATATCGTCGCTCATGGCGCCACTCCTTTACGCGGGGTCACACCGGTACGGCTGATGCGGATCAGCCCACGCGGTCGCCAGATCATCATCAGCACCATCAGCACACCGAACAGCAGCACGCGGTATTCGGAGAAGCTGCGCAGCAGCTCGGGCGCCACGGTCAGCACGAAGGCCGCGATCACCACACCTACGGTCGAGCCCATGCCACCGAGCACGACGATGGCGAGGATCAGCGCCGACTCGAAGAAGGTGAACGACGACGGGTTGACGAAGCCCTGGTAGGTGGCAAAGAACACCCCGGCCAGGCCGGCGGTGGAGGCACCCAGGGTAAACGCCGAAAGCTTGACCAGCACGTGGTTCAGGCCCATCGAGCGGCAGGCGATCTCGTCTTCGCGTAGCGCTTCCCAGGCACGGCCGACCGGCATGCGGGTCAGGCGATGCTTGATGTACAGCACGGCCAGCACAACGATGAACAGCACTGCGTAGATGAACACGAACTTGAGGTTGGCGTTGTAATCGAAGCCGAAGAACTCGTGGATCGGTACCCCACCGTCCTTGGCCCTACGGCCGAACTCCAGGCCGAAGAAGGTCGGCGCCGGTGCCGGCATGCCGTTCGGGCCGCCGGTGAACGACAACCAGTTGTTCAGCACCAGGCGGATGATCTCGCCAAAGCCCAGGGTCACGATCGCCAGGTAGTCGCCGTGCATCCGCAACACCGGGAAGCCGAGTATGCACCCCGCCAGCGCCGCGGCGATGGCCGCCAGTGGCAGCACGCTCCAGAAGCCCAGGCCAAGGTACTGGTAACCCAGCGCCAGGCCGTACGCGCCGATGGCATAGAACGCCACGTAGCCCAGGTCGAGCAGGCCGGCCAGACCGACCACGATGTTCAGCCCCAGGCCCAGCAACACGTAGATCAGGCCGAGGATGACCACGGTCAGCAGGTACTTGTTGGCGAAGATCGGGAAGACGATGGCAATCACCACCAGCGCAGGGATGATATAGCGCAGCCGCGATACGTAGTTCGGCGCGCGCACATGCACGCCCGAACCACCGCTTTCGAAGCCCTGGAGCATGCGCGAGCCGGCGGCCGTCTGCAGGTACAGGCTGAGCAGGAAGCGCCCCAGCATCACCCCGCCGACCAGCCAGGCCACACGCCGCGGCTCGGCATTGAAGGTGTAGCCGTCGAGCACCACGCCGACCACAGGGCCAAACACGATGAGTGCCAGCAGGCCGGCGACGATGGTCTCCAGCAGGCTGCGTTTGATGTCGAAACTTCTGGTTTCAGTAACGGAGGCAGTTTTGGCAATGGACATGTTCACACCTTAGCCACGAGCGGGCGACCCAGCAGGCCTTGTGGGCGGAAGATAAGGATCATCACCAGCAGCGAGAAGCTGAACACATCCTTGTAGTCGGAGTTGATCAGGCCAGAGAACAGCGACTCGGAAATACCCAGGATGATCCCGCCGAGCATGGCGCCAGGCAGCGAGCCGATACCGCCGAGCACCGCAGCGGTGAACGCCTTGATGCCGATGATGAAGCCGGCGTAGAAGTCGAAGGTGCCGTAGTTCATGGTGATCAGCACGCCGGCCAGGGCGGCCATCACCGCACCGATGACGAACACGTAGGAGATCACCCGGTCGGTGTTGATGCCCAGGATCGAGGCCATCTTGCGGTCTTGCTGGGTGGCACGGCACATGCGGCCGAGCTTGGTGTACTTGATCACGTAGGTGAGCAGGCCCATGCCAACGAAGGCTGCCACCAGGATGAAGATCTTGGTGTAGGTCAGTTGCACGAAGCCGGTGCCCACTTCGACACGCCAGGCACCTTCCAGCAGGGTTGGCACGCCTTGCTGGCGGGCGCCCTGGCTGATCTGTGCGTAGTTCTGCAGGATCAGCGAGATGCCGATGGCACTGATCAGCGGTGCCAGGCGGGTGGAGTTGCGCAGGGGTTTGTAGGCGATGCGTTCGATGGTGAAGCCGTACACGCCGGTGACGACGATGGTGAACAACAGGGTGCCCAGCATCAACAGGGGGAACGACTCGATACCGAAATAAGCCAGCAATGCCAGGCTGATCGCCGCGAGGTACGCGGAAATCATATACACCTCGCCGTGCGCGAAGTTGATCATGCCGATGATGCCATAGACCATTGTGTAGCCGATGGCGATCAGGCCATAGACCGACCCGAGGGTCAGGCCGTTGACCAGTTGCTGCAGGAAAATACCATCCATAACGCAATCTCACCTGATTGAGATTGCACGAGCGCCGACCACGGCGGGCCTGGGACAAGGCGGCCCTCGCAGCGCAGTACTGTGCAGATCTACGGATAAAGACAGGTACCGCGGGGCTTTGGCCCGGGGCTGACGCGCCCGGGCCGTGGGCCGTTGTTATTTTTGTTTTTCCAGCTGGTGGTACTTGCCTTGGGCATCCCACTGGTAGACCACATAGTCGGACACGGTCAGGTCTCCCTTCGAGTCCCACTTTTTCTCGCCCATGACGGTCTGCACCGGGTTGGCCTTGAGCCACTTGGCAGCGTCTTCGCCCTTGTTCGACTTGGCGCCGTTGAACGCGGCAGCCAGGGCCTGCAGCGAGGCGTAGGCGTACAGGGTGTAGCCTTCAGGTTCGGTACCGGCCTTGCGGAACTCCTCCACCACCGCCTTGCTGTCCGGCAGCAGGCGCGGGTCGGCGCCGAAGGTCATGTACACACCATCGACGTACTGCGCGCCGCCGGCGGTGGACACCAGTTCGTCGGTGACGATGCCGTCATCGGACATGAACTTGACGTCCTTCAGGCCCTGCTCGCGCAGCTGGCGTACCAGCGGGCCGGCTTCCGGGTGCAGGCCGCCGAAGTAGACCACGTCGGCACCGGTGGAACGGATCTTGGTGACGACGGCGCTGAAGTCCTTCTCGCCGCGGGTCAGGCCTTCGTACAGCACCGGTTTGACGCCGCGTTTCTCCAGCTGTGCCTTGGTCGCGTCGGCCAGGCCCTGGCCGTAGGTGTCCTTGTCGTGCAGCACCGCGACTTTCTTGCCCTTGAGCACGTCGACGATGTAGTCGCCGGCGACGATGCCCTGCTGGTCGTCACGGCCGCACATGCGGAACATGGCGCCCAGGCCGCGCTCGGTGACCTGTGGGTTGGTGGAGCCCGGGGTGATGGCGATGACGCCAGCCTCGTCATACACCTCGGAGGCCGGGATGGTGTTGGAGGAACAGAAGTGGCCGACCACGCCGATCACCTTGTCCTGGTCGACCAGGCGGTTGGCCACGGCCACGGCCTGCTTCGGCTCGCAGGCGTCATCGCCTTTGACCAGCACGATTTTCTCGCCGTTCACGCCACCGGCGGCGTTGATCTTGTCGGCCGCTGCCTGCGCACCTTTCATGTACTGCTCGCCAAACGCTGCGTTAGCCCCGGTCATCGGGCCCGCTACACCGATCTTGACGTCGGCCTGAACATACGAAGAAACACCCAGTGCCGTAGCTACGGCCAGAGCCAGGAAACCTTTCTTGTAAAACGTCTGCGACATGAGGTGGTGCTCCTAGAGTTTTTTTTGGTTGGCACTACAACTTCTCAGCCCTGTGCTCTGAGCAAGGGCCGTGCCATAGGTTTTGTCTTCCGGGAAAACACACTATGCAAGTTGCCGGCAGGCGACCGACGGCCTTTTCTTTATTGAGCGTGCAACCGTCTGCCACGCGGCAGGCGCCACCACACGTACAGACAAGGAGCAACCATCGAGTGCCATCATTGCAACCCTGGCAAGTGTTTACGTGCAACCGCCCTGTAACAGCGGACGTCACCGAACTGCACACAGCTGGTGCGCGACTGCTACAGGCGGCACCGTTTCAAGGCTAGCTGGTGCACGAAAAAACACGCGGTTTTGGCAGATCCGGCCTCTTCGCGGGCTCGCCCGCTCCCACAGGTATTGCACCGTTCCTGAGCTCGGAGGTGTTCCTGTGGGAGCGGGCAAGCCCGCGAAGAGGCCGGAACAGCCACACGAGGCGCAAAAGGCTGGCACAATGTCCGCCATTCGCCGCTTCCGGAGCCCCATTGATGAGCGAGAGCGCATTCGCCGAGCGCATCGTGCACAACCTGCTCGACACCGACTTCTACAAACTCACCATGATGCAGGGCGTGCTGCACAACTACCCGGACGCCGACGTCGAGTGGGAATTCCGCTGCCGCAACGGCGAGGACCTGCGCCCCTACCTCGGCGAGATCCGCAACCAGCTCGAACTGCTCAGCGACCTCACCCTGGATGACGGCCAGCTGGCCTTCCTCGAACGTATCAGCTTCCTCAAGCCTGACTTCCTGCGCTTTCTGCGCCTGTTCCGCTTCAACCTGCGCTACGTAGGCCTGGGGATAGAAAACGACCAGCTGTTCCTGCGCCTGAAAGGCCCGTGGCTGCATGTGATCCTGTTCGAAGTGCCGCTGCTGGCGATCATCAGCGAAGTGCGCAACCGCCACCTGCACCCGCGCATGCGCCTGGCCGAGGCCCGCGACCAGCTGTACCGCAAGTTCGACTGGCTGCGCGCACATGCCAGCGACGATGAACTGGCCGAACTGCAGGTGGCCGACTTCGGCACCCGTCGGCGCTTTTCCAGCCGTGTGCAGGAAGAAGTGGTACGTGTGCTGCGCGACGATTTCCCGGGCCGCTTTGTCGGCACCAGCAACGTCGACCTGGCATGGAAACTGGATATCAAGCCGCTGGGCACCATGGCCCATGAATGGATCATGGCCCACCAGCAACTCGGCCCGCGACTGATCGACAGCCAGATCGCCGCGCTGGACTGCTGGGTGCGCGAGTACCGCGGCCTGCTCGGTATCGCCCTGACCGATTGCATCACCATGGATGCCTTCCTCGGCGATTTCGACCTGTACTTTGCCAAGCTGTTCGATGGCCTGCGCCACGACTCGGGCGAACCGGTGGCCTGGGCGGAAAAGGCCATTGCCCATTACCAGAAACTGGGTATCGACCCGATGACCAAGACCCTGGTGTTTTCCGACGGTCTCAACCTGACCCGCTCGCTGGAAATCTTCCGTGCCCTGCGCGGTCGCATCAACGTCAGCTTTGGCATCGGCACCAACCTGACCTGTGATATCCCGGGCGTGGCCCCGATGAGCATCGTGCTTAAAATGACCGACTGCAACGGCGCGCCGGTGGCGAAGATCTCGGACGAAGCCGCCAAGACCCAATGCCGCGACGAGAACTTCGTCGCCTACATGCGCCATGTATTCAAAGTCCCCAGCAAGGAGTAACCCATGCAAGCGGTTCAGCAAGAGATTGCCCAGGCGCTGAAGGTACAGCCGCCGTTCGCCGACGCCGCCGCGCTCGAGGCCGAAGTGGCCCGGCGCGTGGCGTTCATCAAGGATTGCCTGGCCAACGCCCGGCTCAAGACCCTGGTGCTGGGCATCAGCGGCGGCGTCGACTCGCTGACCGCCGCCCTGCTAGCCCAACGCGCCATCAACGAGCTGCGCGCCGAAACCGGCGACAAGGCCTACACCTTCATCGCCGTGCGCCTGCCTTACCAGGTCCAGCATGACGAGCATGACGCCCAGGCGTGCCTGGAAGTGATCAAGGCCGACGAAGTGCACACCGTGGATATCGCCCCGGCAGTACGGGCGCTGGCGGCTGAAGTGGTGGAGTTGAAGAACGGCTCGCCGACGCTGGTGGACTTCGTGGTCGGCAACGTCAAGGCGCGCACCCGCATGGTCGCCCAGTACACCATCGCCGGTGCCCGCGCGGGCCTGGTGATCGGTACCGACCACGCCGCCGAGGCGGTGATGGGGTTCTTTACCAAGTTCGGTGATGGTGCCTGCGACCTGGCGCCGCTGAGCGGGCTGGTGAAGAACCAGGTGCGGGCGATTGCGCGCAGCTTCGGTGCGCCGGAATCACTGGTGGAAAAGGTGCCGACTGCGGACCTGGAAGACCTGGCGCCGGGCAAGCCGGACGAAGCCTCCCATGGCGTGACCTACCAGCAGATCGATGCCTTCCTGCATGGGCAGCCGGTTGACCAGGAAGCGTTCGACATTATCGTCGCCACCTACCGCAAGACCCAGCACAAGCGCGAACTGCCGTTCGCCCCTTGATCAGGCTATAGACGGACCTGTGGGAGCGGGTTCACCCGCGAATGCCATGGTGAAGCCACCGACGCATTCGCGGGTGAACCCGCTCCCACAGGATTCACCGTCAGCCTTTGATTACTTGACGACGACCTTGCCCTTCATCATCGAGATGTGGCCCGGGAAGGTGCAGAAGAAGCTGTAGTCGCCACCGGCTTCCAGCTTGGTAGCGTCGAACTTCACCTCGGTCTCCTTCTCAGGAGCACCAATCATCTTGGTGTGGGCGATGATCGCGGCGTTGTCAGCTTTGATGTAGTCCTTTTCCAGACCCTGGCTCATGCCTTCGGTGGCAATGCCCTGCATGTCGGCAGTCTTGCTGATCACCAGGTTGTGGCCCATGACGTTCTTCGGCAGGTTGCCGGAGTGGGTCAGTTTGACGGTGAATTCCTTGCAGCTCTTGTCGACGGTGATTTCCTTGGTGTTGTAGGACATCTGGTCGGTGGAGTCGACAGTCACCGAGCACTCGGCTGCGAAGACAGAAGCGCTGGCGAGGGTCAGCAGGGATACCGCTACAGCTTTCGCAAACATCATGAATCTCCTTGGCAGGGTTTTATCAATTGCGAGACTGCCTGAAACCGTTCAGCCCCTTGCTGATATGGGTCAAGGGGCTGTCAAGAGGCCAGCCAGTAGAATTGTTCAATGGATTGTATACAACCAATTCAAGGGCACATCATGCCCTTTTATTGGACGATGGGACAACCTCTCATTTAGGAGCAATACGAAATGACCCTTGGAAGCCTGATGAACAGCCTGCTGGCGGCCTACGCCCATGGAGCGACCGGCGCCATCTGCGAATTCTCCCGACCGGAGTGAAAGCAGCCTTGGAACTGTAGGACATGGGCCTTACCCTGTCAGCCTGAGTGACTGGAGATGAGCAATGCCCGTACGTTCCGTTTGTGTGTTCTGCGGCGCCAGCATTGGTGCCAACCCTGCCTATCGTGAAGCGGCCATCGCTCTGGGCCAGGCGATTGCCCGTCGCGGCCTGACCCTGGTCTATGGCGGTGGCGCGGTCGGCCTGATGGGCACCGTCGCCGACGCGGCCATGGCGGCCGGTGGCGAAGTGATCGGGATCATCCCCCAGAGCCTGATGAATGCCGAAATCGGCCACAAGGGCCTCAGCCGCCTGGAAGTGGTCGACGGCATGCACGCGCGCAAGGCACGCATGGCCGAGCTGAGCGATGCCTTCATCGCCCTGCCCGGTGGGCTGGGTACGCTGGAGGAGTTGTTCGAGGTATGGACCTGGGGCCAATTGGGCTATCACGCCAAGCCGCTGGGGCTGCTGGATGTGAACGGCTTCTACGAGAAGCTGGGCGGGTTCCTCGACCATATCGTCGAAGAAGGCTTCGTGCGGCCGCAGCATCGGGCGATGTTGCTGCTGGGGCAGCAGCCTGATGAGCTGCTGGACGGGATGGACAGCTTTGTTGCGCCGGTGGCGCCAAAGTGGGTCGACAAGAAGCCTGACTGAAGCTGAGATTTTTGGGACCGCTTTGCGGTCCATCGCGACACAAGGCCGCTCCTACACCGACCGTGAGCCCCCCGGAATTGTCGGGTTTGCACGGTCATTGTAGGAGCGGCCTTGTGTCGCGATGGGCTGCAAAGCAGCCCCAAGAATCGCCCAGTTAACGCGGGATCACTGGCTGACGCGGCTTCTTGTTGCCTTTGCCACCCTTGGCCGCTTCCTTGCGCTCCTTGGCCGCCTGCTGGTTACGCGCAAACGCTTCGGCCTTGGCTTTTTCACGCTTGTCCCACGGCTTGCTGCCATCACTGCCACGCGGCGGCAGGCCGGTGTGCTGGGTAAGAACCTTCTGCTCCTTGCCCACCTTGTGGCTACCCGCCGGGGTCGAGTTCTTGCGGCGAGCACTCTGGTAGGTATCGGTCTGCGGCTGGTGCAGCGGGATCAGCTGGTGCTTGCCCGGCCCGATAAGGTCGGCACGGCCCATGCGCTGCAACGCCTCACGCAGCATCGGCCAGCCCTTCGGGTCGTGGTAACGCAAGAACGCCTTGTGCAGGCGGCGCTGCTCCTCGCTCTTGACGATATCCACACCTTCGCTCTTGTAGGTCACCTTGCGCAGCGGGTTCTTGCCCGAGTGGTACATGGCCGTGGCCGAGGCCATCGGCGACGGGTAGAACGCCTGCACCTGGTCGGCACGGAAGCCGTTGCCCTTCAGCCACAGGGCCAGGTTCATCATGTCTTCGTCGGTGGTGCCCGGGTGCGCGGCGATGAAGTACGGGATCAGGTACTGCTCCTTGCCCGCCTCTTTCGAGAACTTCTCGAACATGCGCTTGAAGCGGTCATAGGTGCCGATGCCCGGCTTCATCATCTTGTCCAGCGGGCCACGCTCGGTGTGCTCCGGGGCAATCTTCAGGTAACCGCCGACATGGTGGGTGACCAGTTCCTTGACGTACTCCGGCGACTCCACCGCCAAGTCATAACGCAGGCCAGAGGCAATCAGGATCTTCTTCACACCCGGCAGGGCACGAGCCTTGCGGTACAACTCGATCAGCGAGCTGTGGTCGGTGTTGAGGTTTTCGCAGATGCCCGGGAACACGCACGACGGCTTGCGGCAGTGCTTCTCGATGTCATGGCTCTTGCAGGCGATGCGGTACATGTTGGCAGTCGGGCCGCCAAGGTCGGAGACCACGCCGGTGAAGCCCGGCACCTTGTCACGCATCTCTTCGATTTCGTGCAGGATCGACTCGTGCGAGCGGTTCTGGATGATGCGGCCTTCGTGCTCGGTGATCGAGCAGAAGGTGCAGCCACCAAAGCAGCCACGCATGATGTTCACCGAGAAGCGGATCATCTCGTAGGCCGGGATGCGCTCCTTGCCGTAGGCCGGGTGCGGCACACGGGCATAGGGCATGCCGAACACGTAGTCCATTTCCTCGGTGCTCATGGGGATGGGTGGCGGGTTGAACCACACATCCACTTCGCCATGCTTCTGCACCAGGGCGCGGGCGTTGCCCGGGTTGGTCTCCAGGTGCAGCACCCGGTTGGCATGGGCATAGAGTACCGGGTCGTTACGCACCTTCTCGAACGACGGCAGGCGGATCACCGACTTTTCCCGGGTCATGCTCGGGCTGTCGAGAATCTGCACGACCTTGGCTTCGTTCGGGTCCTCCTGGTCGCCCTTGGCCTGCTCGATGGCACAGGCCTGGGTGTCCTGGGTATTCACGTACGGGTTGATGATCTTGTCGACGCGGCCCGGGCGGTCGATGCGGGTCGAATCGATCTCGTACCAGCCCTGAGGCGTGTCACGACGCACGAAAGCAGTGCCGCGCACATCGGTGATGGTTTCGATCTTCTCGCCGTTGGACAGGCGCTGGGCCACCTCGACCACCGCGCGCTCGGCGTTGCCGAACAGCAGGATGTCGGCGCTGGCGTCGATCAGGATCGAGTGGCGGACCTTGTCCTGCCAGTAGTCGTAGTGGGCGATGCGGCGCAGCGAGGCCTCGATGCCGCCAAGCACGATCGGCACATGCTTGTAGGCTTCCTTGCAGCGCTGGCTGTACACCAGGCTGGCGCGGTCCGGACGGCTGCCGGCCAGGCCACCAGGGGTGTAGGCGTCGTCGGAACGGATCTTCTTGTCCGCGGTGTAGCGGTTGATCATAGAGTCCATGTTGCCCGCGGCCACGCCGAAGAACAGGTTCGGCTCGCCGAGCTTCATGAAGTCGTCTTTCGACTGCCAGTTCGGCTGGGCGATGATGCCCACGCGGAAGCCCTGGGCCTCCAGCAGGCGGCCGATGATGGCCATGCCGAACGACGGGTGGTCGACGTAAGCATCACCGGTCACGATGATGATGTCGCAGGAATCCCAGCCGAGCAGATCCATCTCCTCCCTGCTCATCGGCAGGAAAGGTGCTGGCCCGAAACATTCGGCCCAGTACTTGGGATAGTCGTAGAGTGGTTTGGCTGCTTGCATGTCAGTGACCGGTTCTGGTGTGCAGGGAAATCGCGGGCGCGGAATATAGCACAAATTTTGACCAAATCCGACGATGGTTGTCGGATTCATGGCTTGCCGGCGATGAGGCCGGTGGCTTATTCGTCGTCGTCGAAGTTGTACATGCCCGGCGCAAGGTTCTCGAAGCGGGTGTACTTGCCGATGAACGCCAGGCGCACGAAGCCGATGGGGCCGTTACGCTGTTTACCGATGATGATTTCCGCCACGCCCTTGTGCTCGGTCTCGGGGTGGTACACCTCGTCGCGGTACACGAACATGATCACGTCGGCGTCCTGCTCGATCGCACCGGATTCACGCAAGTCGGAGTTCACCGGGCGTTTGTTCGGGCGCTGCTCCAGGGAGCGGTTCAGCTGCGACAGGGCGATGACCGGGCAGTTGAATTCCTTGGCCAGGGCCTTGAGCGAGCGGGAGATCTCGGAAATTTCGTTGGTCCGGTTGTCGCCGGCCGAACCCGGGATCTGCATCAGCTGCAGGTAGTCGACCATGATCATGGCGATTTCGCCATGCTCACGGGCCAGGCGGCGGGTACGGGCGCGCATTTCCGAGGGGCTGATGCCGGCGGTATCGTCGATGAACAGCTTGCGGTCGTTGAGCAGATTCACCGCCGAGGTCAGGCGCGGCCAGTCGTCGTCGTCCAGCTGGCCGGAACGCACCTTGGTCTGGTCGATACGGCCCAGGGACGAGAGCATACGCATGATCAGCGATTCACCTGGCATCTCGAGGGAGAACACCAGCACCGCCTTGTCGGTACGCAGTACGGCGTTTTCCACCAGGTTCATGGCGAAGGTGGTCTTACCCATCGACGGACGGCCAGCGACGATGATCAGGTCGGCAGCCTGCAGGCCACTGGTCTTCTCGTCGAGGTCGGTAAAGCCGGTGGACACACCGGTGATGTCACTGTCGGAGTTGAACAGCGTGTCGATACGGTCGATGGCCATGGTCAACAGTTCGTTGACCCCCACCGGGCCGCCGGTTTTCGGGCGGGCCTCGGCGATCTGGAAGATCTGCCGCTCGGCGTCGTCGAGAATCTCTTCGGCGTTGCGCCCTTGCGGGTTGAACGCGTTGTCGGCGATATCGGTACTGATGCTGATCAGCTGGCGCAGGGTGGCGCGCTCGCGAATGATCGCGGCGTAGGCCTTGATGTTGGCTACCGACGGGGTGTTCTTGGCCAGCTCGGCCAGGTACGCCAACCCACCGACTTGCGAAGAAAGGCCTTCCTTGTCCAACTGCTCGTGCAGGGTCACCACGTCGAATGGCTGGTTGGCGTCGGCCAACTTGTGCACGGCACGGAAGATCAGGCGGTGGTCATGCCGGTAGAAGTCGCCATCCGATACCTGGTCCAGCACCCGCTCCCAGGCATTGTTGTCCAGCATCAGGCCACCGAGCACGGCCTGTTCGGCCTCGATGGAATGCGGCGGCACCTTCAGGGCTGCGGTTTGCAGGTCTAGCTGTTCGGAGGTGGTGATCTCGTTCATGGCCACGAAAGAATTCTGGAGGATGAAAAAGACAAAGGGCACGGCCTGTCGAAAACAGGACCGTGCCCGATGTTAACCGCCTGACCCACAAGGAGCCAGCCAGTCAGCGCAGCTTAGGCAGCTACGACGACCACGCGTACGGTGGCTTCAACATCGCTGTGCAGGTGCACGGCTACGTCGTATTCGCCAACCTGACGGATGGTGCCGTTCGGCAGACGAACTTCAGCCTTGGCCACTTCAACGCCGGAGGCGGTCAGGGCGTCAGCGATGTCGTGGGTGCCGATCGAACCGAACAGCTTGCCTTCGTCGCCAGCGGTGGCAGTGATGGTCACTTCCAGCTCGGCCAGTTGGGCAGCGCGGCTTTCAGCCGAAGCTTTCTTGTCAGCAGCTGCTTTTTCCAGCTCGGCGCGACGCTCTTCGAACGCAGCCAGGTTGGCGGCGTTGGCAACGGTGGCCTTGCCGAATGGCAGCAGGAAGTTACGGCCGTAACCAGCCTTAACTTTTACTTTGTCGCCCAGGTTGCCCAGGTTAGCGACTTTTTCCAGCAGGATCAGTTCCATTTGGTAAAACCTCTTAACTTTTAACCTTCACCGTTCGCGGAGTCATTCCCCTTGGGGGACTTGCGACCGCGAAAATCAATCAGGCTGTCGACAACGGCCAAAACCACCAGCAACGGATAAATCAGCTGCATGATCAGCGGCAACGTCACGTACATGCCCACCAGCCAGAAACCGGCCAGTCGCCCCTGCGCCACCAGCCCGTGCATCAAGGCGATGCCGGCCAGCACCAGTACCAGGCTCGAGGCCGATGCCAGGACGATGAACTGCGGCCCGATGAACGGGGCCACCACCATCACTGCCACCAAGACCGCCATGGTCTGTTTCGGCAACTTCAGGGCGCGAAACTCGCGACCGAAGCCTCCAGGGTTGTACAACGCTGCCTGCCAGTAGCGCGCCAGCACCAGGGCCAGCACACTGAACAATTGCACCGTCACTGCTGTGGAAGCGACCAGCACAGGGCGGATCAGCTCACCGGAGAGCACCGGTTGCCCCTCGATTTTCGGCATGGCTTCGGCAAACGCCTTGGCCAGCACATCGAAGGTTTGCGCCAGCGCCAGATCGAGCACGAGGCTGAAAGCCACGGCGAACACGGCACTGACCAGCAACACCCGGCTCCAGGGATGCTCGGCGCGCAACAGCGCAGCCAGGCCCAGGGCACCCGCGATCACCAGAAAGGTGATGGGATCGCCCATGACCCACACGGCCAGCCCGGCCAGCAGGCCGCCGGCGATGACCGTTGTAGCATCCTTGAACCCACGCCGCAGCAGCACAAGGCTGCCGGCAGCGGCACTCAACCAGAACAGCAGCGGCAGTACCGCGCTGATGACCACCACCAGGGTGGCCTGCACACGACCGCGCATGATGAAACTTGCTAACGCTCGCATGCTAATCCCTTACTGCTTGTCGACGACCCGGTCTCAGCGGCCGTGGCTGTCGGTGTAGGGCAGCAGGGCCAGGAAGCGGGCGCGCTTGATAGCGGTAGCCAGCTGACGCTGATAACGAGCTTTGGTACCGGTGATACGGCTTGGAACGATCTTGCCGGTTTCGGATACGTAAGCTTTCAGGGTGTTGAGATCTTTGAAGTCGATCTCTTTCACGTCTTCAGCAGTGAAGCGGCAGAATTTACGACGACGGAAGAAACGTGCCATTTAATAGGCTCCTCTAAAGGTCCGTGGATTACTCGTCAGCGTTATCGCTGGAGTCGCTGTCATTGCTGTCGTCGCCGTCGGCGGATTCAGCATGCTCAGGACGCTCACGACGCTCACGGCGCTCGCTGCGGTTTTCTTCAGCCTTCAGCATCTCGGACTGGCCGGTAACGGCTTCGTCGCGACGGATGACCAGGTTACGGATAACGGCATCGTTGTAGCGGAAGTTGTCTTCCAGCTCGGCCAGGGCCTTGCCGGTGCACTCAACGTTCAGCATCACGTAGTGAGCCTTGTGAACATTGTTGATTGCGTAGGCCAGTTGACGACGGCCCCAGTCTTC
The DNA here is from genome assembly GCF_040214835.1 of Pseudomonas asiatica. Lineage (NCBI taxonomy): Bacteria > Pseudomonadati > Pseudomonadota > Gammaproteobacteria > Pseudomonadales > Pseudomonadaceae > Pseudomonas > Pseudomonas asiatica. Next base: position 5,259,068 of record NZ_CP157874.1, read on the forward strand.
CAGGCGGTGGATCTTGCCACCATCTTCTTCGATCAGCTTGGTGTAACGCTCAACCATGCCGCCGACTTGCTCGCTCTGGTCCGGGTGAACCAGGAAGATGATTTCGTAATGACGCATGAATGCTCCTTACGGGTTAGTAGTCTGCCAGCGAATCTGGTCAGACAAGGAGTGAATGACACTGTATGTCTTGCACGGAGGGGAGGCACATGCGCGCCTGCCAGCTCGGCAAGGGGCGCAATTGTAGAGAAGGCGAGGCGTACAAGCAAGGTGATTGGTGAATATTTGAACAGCCTGAAAAATATTCAGAATGTGTCAGGCCCGATTCGCGGGCACGCCCGCTCCCACAGATCAACTGCTGCCTTTGGCATTGCAGATTACCTGTGGGAGCGGGCGCGCCCGCGAAGAGGCCGGCGCAGGTTATAGATCAGCGCTTGGCCTGACGCTGACGCACAGCCTCGAACAGGCACACGCCAGTCGCCACCGACACGTTCAGGCTACTGACACTACCGCCCATCGGCAACTTCACCAGGAAATCGCAATGCTCGCGGGTCAGCCGGCGCATGCCCTTGCCTTCCGCGCCCATGATCATCACCAGCGGCCCGGTCAGGTCCTGCTGGTAGATTTCCTGTTCGGCCTCGCCGGCGGTACCTACCACCCACAGGCCACGCTGCTGCAGTTTTTCCAGGGTGCGCGCCAGGTTGGTCACGGCCACCAGCGGGATCACCTCCGCAGCGCCACAGGCCACCTTGCGCACGACCGGCGTCAGGGTTGCGGACTTGTCCTTGGGCACCACCACTGCCGTGGCACCGGCGGCATCGGCGGTACGCAGGCAGGCGCCAAGGTTGTGCGGGTCGGTCACGCCATCCAGCACCAGGATCAGCGGGGGTGTTTCGGTGCGTTCGAGCAATTCCTCGAGCATCAACTCGCCCCAGACCTGGCTCGGGCTCACCTCGGCGACCACACCCTGATGCACGCCCTCTACCCAGGCATCCATCTCACGGCGCTCGGCCTGGCCGACCGCCACGCGATTTTCCGCGGCCAGCGCCAGCAGCGCCTGCAGGCGCGGCTCGCTGCGCCCTTCCGACAGCCAGATCTGCTTGACCCGCTTCGGATGGTGCTGCAGCAATGCCTGCACGGCGTGCACGCCGTAGATCTTTTCCAGCTGACTCATGACTTGCTCTTGCTCTTGCGTGGCGCGCCGGACTTCGACGGGCCTTTACGGTGCTTGGTCGGCTTGCCGGAGGCCTTGCCACCCTTGTCCGACTTGCTGCTGGCATGGCCGCCACTGCGCGCCTCGCTCATCAGCGCCTTCTTCATTTCGCGGCTCTTGCGTACTTCGGCGTTACGCTGCACAGCGTCTTTCGGGAAGTACGCCTCGGCGGTCTCGCTCTTGCGGCTGCGCGGCTTCGGCGTGGCCTTGGCCTCGACCGGGGCCTGCTCGGCCTGGCCGGCAGCCGGTGCGGCACCACGCTGCTTGCGGCCGATCGGGGCGGCGAGGGTCTTTTCCGACACTTCGAAGTCGATCTTGCGCTCGTCGAGGTCGACGCGCATGACCTTGACCTCGATCGTGTCGCCCAGGCGGAAGCTGCGCCCGGTACGCTCGCCAGACAGGCGGTGGTGCACCGGGTCGAAGTGGTAGTAGTCGCCCGGCAGCGCACTGACGTGCACCAGGCCTTCCACATAGATATCGGTCAGCTCGACGAACAGGCCGAAACCGGTCACCGCGGTGATCACACCCGGGAAGGTCTCGCCCACGCGGTCCTTCATGAACTCGCACTTGAGCCAGTTGACCACGTCACGGGTAGCTTCATCGGCCCGGCGCTCGGTCATCGAGCACTGCTCGCCGAGCTGCTCGAGGGTGTTCTCGTCGTACGGGTAGATGCGCGCCTTGGGGATGCTCATGGCGCCGGCACGCTTGACGTGCGGGGTTTCGACCCTGGAACGGATGATGCTGCGGATGGCGCGGTGCACCAGCAGGTCCGGATAGCGACGGATCGGCGAGGTGAAGTGGGTGTACGCCTCGTAGTTCAGGCCGAAGTGGCCGTTGTTGTCGGTGCTGTACACCGCCTGGCTCAACGAACGCAGCATCACGGTCTGGATCAGGTGGAAGTCCGGGCGCCCGGCGATGCTCGCCAGCAGTGCCTGGTAATCCTTCGGCGACGGGTCCTTGCCCTTGTGCAGGGTCAGGCCCAGTTCGCCCAGGAAGGCGCGCAGCTTTTCCAGACGCTCTGGCGGCGGGCCGTCGTGCACGCGGTACAGGGCCGGCACGCCATGCTTCTGCAGGAACTCGGCGGTGGCCACGTTGGCCGCCAGCATGCATTCCTCGATCAGCTTGTGGGCGTCGTTGCGCACGGTCGGGCGGATTTCCGCGATCTTGCGCTCGTCACCGAAGATGATGCGGGTTTCCTGGGTCTCGAAGTCGATCGCGCCACGGGTGTGACGGGCCTCCACCAGCACCTTGTACAGGTTGTACAGGTTCTTCAGGTCCGGCACGACTGCCTTGTACTCCTCGCGCAGCGCCTTGCCCTCACGGGTGCGGGAGTGCTCGAGCATGCTGCTGACCTTGTTGTAGGTCAGGCGGGCGTGGGAGTGGATGACGCCTTCGTAGAACTGGTAGTCGACCATCTGGCCGGCTTTGTTCATGGTCATTTCACAGACCATGGCCAGGCGATCGACATGCGGGTTCAGCGAGCACAGGCCGTTGGACAGCTCTTCAGGGAGCATCGGCACCACGCGCTCGGGGAAGTACACCGAGTTGCCGCGCTGCTGGGCCTCGACGTCCAGGGCCGAGCCCAGGCGCACGTAGCTGGACACGTCGGCAATGGCCACATACAGGCGCCAGCCGCCGGAGAACAGGCGCAGCTTGCCCAGCGGCTCGCAATAGACGGCGTCGTCGAAGTCACGGGCGTCCTCGCCGTCGATGGTGACGAACGGCAGGTGGCGCAGGTCGACGCGCTTCTCCTTGTCCTTCTCTTCGACTTCGGAGCGGAACTTGCGCGCTTCCTTGATCACGTCCTTGGGCCAGACGTGCGGGATATCGTAGCTGCGCAGGGCAACGTCGATTTCCATGCCCGGCGCCATGTAGTTGCCGATGACCTCGACCACATCGCCTTGCGGCTGGAAGCGCGGGGTCGGCCAGTGGGTGATCTTGATCTCGACGAACTGGCCGATCTTGGCACCGCCGTTGCGCCCGGCAGTGACCAGCACTTCCTGCTGGATCTTCGGGTTGTCCGGGGTCACGTAGCCGATACCGCCTTCTTCGAAGTAACGGCCGACCACGCTTTCGTGGGCACGGGAGATGATTTCGACCAGCACGCCTTCACGGCGGCCACGGCGGTCGACGCCAGATACGCGGGCCAGGCCGCGGTCACCGTCGAACACCAGGCGCATCTGCGACGGGCTGAGGAACAGATCTTCGCTGCCGTCGTCCGGAATAAGGAAGCCGAAGCCGTCGCGGTGACCAGAGACGCGGCCGCAGATCAGGTCCAGCTTGTCTACCGGGGCATAAGTGCCGCGCCGGGTATAGATAAGCTGGCCATCGCGCTCCATTGCACGCAGTCGGCGGCGCAGGGCTTCGATCTGGTCTTCGTCGTAAAGACCGAACTCGGCCGCCAGCTCCTCGCGTGCGGCCGGTTCGCCACGGTCGGCGAGGCGCTGCAGGATCAGCTCACGGCTGGGAATGGGGTTGTCGTATTTTTCCGCTTCGCGAGCGGCCTCGGGATCGAGGGATTGCCAATCGGCCATCAGAAGGGGTTCACCTTGGGGTATATAGATATGAATTCTGGCATAGGCGTATTGAAACCGGAAATGTCAGCCTTGGACAGCCCCACCGGCGCCTCCGGCGAGCAGGAATAGGCCTGCGGAATCAACAAGTTGAATTTTTTGAAATTTTTTTCGCTTGGGGGGTTTACAGCCCCCCGGACCGTCCGTATAGTGCGCACCACAACGACGGACAACCCCGAAGTTGTAGTAGAGATGAGCGGCGCTGTAAAGCATCAAGTAATCTCGAATGTGTGCCCAGGTGGCGGAATTGGTAGACGCGCTGGTTTCAGGTATCAGTGGCTTAACGGCCGTGGAAGTTCGAGTCTTCTCCTGGGCACCAAATATTTTCAAGTAACAGATGACCAAGGATCTGTTACTACTGTGTGAAAGCGAACGATAGTCGCCTTCTCCAGATGATGTAAAGCTTTGCCCAGGTGGCGGAATTGGTAGACGCGCTGGTTTCAGGTATCAGTGACTTAACGGTCGTGGAAGTTCGAGTCTTCTCCTGGGCACCATACAAAAACCCACTAGCTTGCTAGTGGGTTTTTTCTTGCCTGCGATTTTTGTATCCCTCCTCTTTCGATCATAGGTGCAAACCTGCACCGGCCTCTTCGCTGCTAAAGCCGCTCCCACAGGTATTTCCCCCCCTCAAGACCTGTGATTTCCCTGTGGGAGCGGGTTTACCCGCGAAGAGGCCAGCACAGCCAACACACCTTCAGCCTCTTGCACCATGGTCTGACCATGAATTTCTCGTCACCCGGCCACTTGAGAAACGATTTCGTTTACCATTGTTTCCAAATATGTAGCCGTAAGCGAGGAAGTACCCGCATGACGATCCGCCCGCAACCGCTGATGCGTACCTTGGCCGCCGCCGTGCTGAGCCTGGTCATCGGCGCTCCGGCCGCCATGGCAGACGCACCGGTCACCCTGACCATGTACAACGGTCAGCACAAGGAAATCGGCGAGGCCATCGCCAAGGCCTACGAGGCCAAGACCGGCATCCACATCGATATCCGCAAGGGCAGCAGCAACCAGCTGGCCAGCCAGATCATCGAGGAAGGCGAGCGCTCGCCGGCCGACATCATCTATACCGAAGAGTCCCCTCCCCTGAACAACCTGGGCGAACTGGGCCTGTTGGCGAAGATCGACGACGCCACCGCGAACATGATGCCCAAGGAGTACGTTGGCGCCAACGGCACCTGGATGGGCATTACCGCCCGTACGCGCATCGTCGTGTTCAACCCGAAGAAGGTCGACGAGAAAGACCTGCCGACCACAGTGATGGACTTTGCCAACCCTGAGTGGGAAGGCCGTGTCGGCTATGTGCCCACCAGCGGCGCCTTCCAGGAACAGGCCGTGGCCATCCTGAAAATGCACGGGCGAGAAGCCACCGAAGAATGGCTGACCGGCCTGAAGGCATTCGGCAAGACCTACACCAACAACATGGTCGCCCTCAAAGCCGTGGAAAAAGGCGAAGTGGCTGCGGTACTGGTGAACAACTATTACTGGTATGCGCTGGAGCGCGAGCGCGGCAAGCTGGACACCAAGCTCTACTACCTGGCCGATGGCGATGCCGGCAACCTGGTCACCATTTCCGGTGCAGCCGTGGTCAAGGCCAGCAAACACCCGAAAGAAGCCCAGGCCCTGCTCAACTGGATGGCCAGCGAAGAAGGCCAGCGCGTGATCACCCAGACCACCGCCGAGTACCCGCTGCACAAAGGCATGGTCTCCGACCGTGGCCTGAAACCGTTCGAAGACCTGCGCCCACCGAAGATCTCACCAGCCGACCTGGGCAATGCCGAGGAAGCGATCGAGCTTGAGCGCGAGGTCGGCCTGCTCTGATGACTGCCGCCCTGTCCGAGCCGGTGCCGGTACGCTTCGTACCGCGCCGCAAGCGCCCCTCCGTCTGGGTAGTGCTGCCTGTGCTGTTCCTGGTAGCGATGAGCTTGCTGCCTTTGCTGTACGTTGCCATGAAAGCCTGGGAGGCCGGCTGGCGCGAAGCCTTGCACCTGCTGTGGCGGCCGTTTGTCTGGGGGCTGATGCGCAACACCCTGATGCTGATGGTCGGGGTGACGCTGACCTGCATGGTGGTCGGCCTGGCCCTGGCCTGGCTGCTTGAGCGCAGCAACCTGGCCGGCCGTCGGCTGTGGGGCGTGGTGCTGTGCCTGCCGTTCGCCGTGCCGTCGTTCGTCAGCAGCTTCACCTGGGTGTCGCTGAGCTCGGACTTCGAAGGGCTGGGCGGGGCGATCATGGTCATGGCCCTGTCCAAGTACCCACTGGTGTTCCTGCCGGTGGCCGCGACCCTGCGCAACCTCGATACCTCGCTGGAGGAATCGGCACGTACGCTGGGTTGCAGCCGCTGGGGCGTATTCATCAAGGTCACCCTGCCGCTGCTGTGGCCATCGATGCTGGGCGGCGCACTGCTGATCGCCCTGCACATGCTGGTGGAGTTCGGCGCCTTGTCGATCCTCGGCTTGCAAACCTTCACCACGGCGATTTACCAGCAGTTCGAACTGGAGTTCAGCAATGCCAACGCGGCCATGCTGTCCGCCGTACTGTTGGCGATGTGCCTGGTGATGCTGTGGCTTGAACTGCGGGTACGCGGCAAAGCCCGTCATGTGCGCATCGGCCAGGGTGTAGCGCGGCGAGCACAACCGGTGCGGCTGCGTGGCTGGGCAGTGCTGGCGCAACTGTTCTGCGTGGGCCTGGCGGTGTTGGGCAGCGGTATTCCGCTGGCCATGCTCGGCTACTGGTTGAGCGTGGGTTCATCGGCGGCATTCCCTGTGGCAGCCATTTCCAAGGCGCTGTTCACCTCGTTGTCGGTGTCGCTGGGGGGGGCCGGTTTCTGCGTGTTGCTAGCCCTGCCAATCAGCTTCCTGGTGGTGCGCTACAAGGGCCGCCTGGCAATCTGGGCCGAGCGCCTGCCATACCTGTTGCACGCCCTGCCCGGCCTGGTGATTGCCCTGACCCTGGTGTTCTTCGCCCTGCATTACGTGCCGGCGCTGTACCAGACCACGGCACTGTTGCTGCTGGCCTATGCGCTGCTGTTCCTGCCGCTGGCGCAGTCGCCGGTGCGCACCGCACTGAACAAGGCTTCACCTACCCTGGAGGAAGCGGCACGGACCTTGGGCGCGAGCAGCTTTGCCGCGTTCTGCCGGGTGACCCTGCCGATCATCTTCCCGGCCATGGCGGCAGCCTTTGCCCTGGTGTTCCTGGATGCCATGAAGGAACTGACAGCTACCTTGCTGCTCAGCCCGACCGGCATGACCACCCTGGCCACCGAGGTGTGGGCGCACACGGCCAACGTCGAGTTCGCGGCGGCAGCGCCTTATGCGGCGTTGTTGATTGTGGTTTCGGGGTTGCCAGTGTATCTGCTGACTACGCGGATGTATCTGAACAAGGCGTAACCTTCTTCGCGGGCTTGCCCGCTCCCACAGATACCGCGCAGCCCTGCTGCCCACAGAGGCAAGGGCTCTGTGTCGCGATCGATGTGGGAGCGGGCATGCCCGCGAACACCGGCGAAGCCGGTGCCATCCACCGTGTCGCCTGCTTCGCGGGCACGCCCGCTCCCACAATGATCGGGTCAGGCTCTGAATTGGCCCAGGCTGGCACGCAGCTGTGCCGCCAGGTCATCCAGCACCTTGCTGCTGGCGGTGGTCTGTATCACCACCTCGGCCGAGCGTTCGGCCTGGGCGTGTATGGTTTCCACCCGTCCACGCACTGCCTGCGCCCCGCTCGCCTGCTGCTCGGCCGCCCGGGTGGCCAGGCCGATGGCCGCGTGCACCTGCTCCACCGCTGCCTGCACCGACTGCTGGCGGCGCTCGTTGTCGCGCAGCACCAGCAGCCCTTCGCTGGCCTTGAGCCCGGCCTGGCTGATGGTGGCCACGGCCTCCTTGGCCCCCTTCTGCAGCGCGGCGATATGCGCCTGGATATCTCCCGTGGAACTTTGCGTCTTGCTCGCCAACGCCCGCACCTCATCGGCCACCACGGCAAACCCGCGCCCGGTTTCGCCAGCACGGGCGGCTTCGATGGCCGCGTTCAAGGCCAGCAGGTTGGTCTGTTCGGCGATGCCGTGGATAACCGTCAGCACCACTTCGATCTGCTCGCTCTGCTTGGCCAGGCGCTCGATCACCTGGGAGCCGGCCTCCACCTGCCCAGCCAGGTTCTCGATCAGACCGGCTAGCTGGGTCGATGTGCGGCTGTTCTCGTCAGTTGCCTGGCGAATATCCACCACCTGCTGCAGGGCTGCCTGCATCGCGTGGCTTTCAGCCTGGGCCTCGTCGGCCATGCTCGACAGGTCGCGCAGGCTGGCCGCCACTTCGTCGCGTTGCAGTGCAGCGGCAGCATCGGCGCCGGCATTGCGCTGGGCCATCGCGCCAATCTCAACGCCGGTGCGCTGCGCCACCTCGCCCGCCTCGCGCACGATGGGTTGCAGCTTGTCGACAAAGCGGTTCACCGCCGAAGCCATGTCGCCAATTTCGTCGCGGCTGTCGAGGGGCACACGCTTGGTCAGGTCGCCTTCGCCAGCCGCCAGGTCATCGAGGGCGGCAATCAGCAGGCGCAGCTTGCTCAGCACCCGGCGGCCAAGCACCACGGCCACCACCACCAGCACACCCAGGCCGACCAGCATCAGGCCCAGGCCGATGCGCCAGCGCAGTTCGGCGGCAGCATCACGCACGGTCTGTGCGGTATTGGCCTGCATCGCGGCTGCGCTGCCCTGCGCCTTTTCCAGGCGCTCGCGCAAGGTCTTGCCACTGTCGGCTGCAGCACCGACCAGGCTGTCGCCGACCAGTTGCTCGCCGCTGGCGATCAGGGCGGCGAAGCGCTGGTCGAGGGCCTTGAGCTCCTGGTCGATGCCAGCGGTGGAAACGCCCATCACCACCTTGCCGATTTCTGCACCATTGGGGTTGATCGAGGCCTCGACGAAGTACACCGCCGGGTCGCGCCGGGCCGCGTCGATCACCTTGTCCAGCGCACGCTCGCCCTGGCCTTTGTCCATCAATGCCTGGTTGATCGGGTTTTGCCGGTTCAGGTAGCGAGTCAGGTGCTGGCCCTGGGCGTCGTCGTAGACCACGAACAGCACGTTAGGGTTGCGCTGCGCACGCCGAGCGAAGTCGGAGAGCACCGGCACGTCGTTGTCCCATATCGCCCGCGGTGCGACCGACGCCAGCAGCTCGGCCATATCGTTGGCGGAGTCCTTGAGGTTCTTTTCCAACGTGCTGCGCAGCTGCTGCTGCTCGCTTTGCAGGCGCGCCGACAAACCTGCGCTAAGGCGCTGGCGGGTGCTGCTGGAGAGGCCGTCGAGGCCTGAGCGCACGTCTTGCCCGGCTTGCTCCAGCTCACTGGCGAGCTGGCGGCTGTCATTGCCCAAGCGTTCGCCCAGGTCGGCTTCCAAGGCGGTGACCGTGCTTCGGGTAAGCGCAACGGCGACCAGCACCTGCACCAAAAGAGCGATACCAAGGGCAACAAACACAGGCCGCAAAAGGCGGCTTCGTAACAGTGAGAGGATGGCAGACACGGTGTAACCCTCGTGTTTTCTGGCGCCACTATTTTGATGGCATCTTCAGAAACTTCTTACAGCAAGGGTTGTGCCGAGGGCAGCAGGGAAATGTGCCAAGGTCTAGCAATGAGGTTGCCCGCACGGGCCTCTTCGCGGGTGAACCCGCTCCCACATGGACCGCGCAGGTCCTGAGGACTGTGCGGTACCTGTGGGAGCGGGTTTACCCGCGAAAGGGCCGGGACAGGCATACCCCACAAATGAAAACGCCGCAGCCCCTTTCAGGGCCACGGCGTCAGATCAGCCTGGAAGGCAGATCAGGCGAACGGATGACGCAGAACGATGGTCTCGTTGCGGTCCGGGCCGGTGGAGATGATGTCGATCGGCGCGCCGATCAGCGCTTCGATGCGCTTGATGTAGGCGCGAGCGTTGGCTGGCAGATCTTCCAGGGTTTTCACGCCCAGGGTCGACTCGCTCCAGCCTGGCATCTCTTCGTACACCGGCTCCAGGCCAATGTAGCTGTCGGCATCGGAAGGCGCGTCGATGACGGCACCGTTCTCGTTCTTGTAGCCAACGCAGATGTTGATGGTTTCCAGGCCATCCAGTACGTCCAGCTTGGTCAGGCAGATGCCCGAGATGCTGTTGACGTCGATGGCGCGACGCAGGATGACGGCATCGAACCAGCCGCAACGGCGCGCACGGCCGGTGGTGGAGCCGAACTCATGGCCACGCTTGGCCAGGGTAGCGCCAGTCTCGTCGAACAGTTCGGTCGGGAACGGACCGGAACCTACGCGAGTGGTGTAGGCCTTGGTGATACCCAGGATGTAGTCCAGGTACATCGGGCCAACGCCAGAACCGGTGGAGATACCGCCAGCGGTGGTGTTGGAGCTGGTGACGTACGGGTAGGTACCGTGGTCGATGTCCAGCAGCGAGCCCTGGGCACCTTCGAACATGATGTCCTTGCCGGCGCGACGCAGGTTGTGCAGCTCGGCGGTGACGTCGAGCATCATCGGCTTGAGCTGTTCGGCGTAGGCCATGCATTCGTCCAGGGTCTGCTGGAAGTCGATGGCCGGCTCTTTGTAGTAGTTCACCAGCTGGAAGTTGTGGTAGTCCAGCAGTTCACCCAGCTTGGCGGCGAAACGCTCGCGGTGGAACAGGTCGCCCACGCGCAGGCCGCGGCGTGCGACCTTGTCTTCGTAGGCTGGGCCGATACCACGGCCGGTGGTGCCGATCTTGGCTTCGCCACGGGCTTTTTCGCGGGCCTGGTCCAGGGCAACGTGGTACGACAGGATCAGCGGCGCAGCCGGGCTGATGCGCAGGCGCTCGCGCACCGGCACGCCCTTCTCTTCCAGCTTGGTGATTTCACGCATCAGGGCATCCGGGGCAACGACCACGCCGTTGCCGATCAGGCACTGTACGCCTTCACGCAGGATACCGGACGGAATCAGGTGCAGAACGGTCTTTTCACCGTTGATCACCAGGGTGTGACCCGCGTTGTGGCCACCCTGGTAGCGCACTACGGCGGCAGCATGTTCGGTCAGCAGATCGACGATCTTGCCTTTGCCCTCATCACCCCACTGGGTGCCCAGGACGACGACATTCTTACCCATTACATTGGTCCTCATTCACGCAAACTTGGTTGCCGGCCTACTGCCGGCGCAGAAACTCACTGGGCCAGCGGCAGAACCTGCCAGCGCCCGTCTTGCTGAATCAATTGCCGATCACAATCCGCCTCGAGAGCAGCACTCAACGGCTGGCCAGGCAGGGCCTGGACCACACGCTGGCCCTCGTTGCGCAACTGGCAGACTTGCTGCCAGAGGGCCGCGTCGCTACTGTCCGGCATCCAGATGCCGCCAGTTGGCAATACGACCTCCGCTCGCCCCAGTGTGACCAGGGTCTTCAAATCCGTGGAGAAACCGGTGGCCGGGCGAGCCCGGCCGAAGTCGGCGCCGATGTCGTCATAGCGCCCGCCCTGGGCGATCGATTGACCTTCGCCCGGCACGAACACGGCGAACACCACGCCAGTGTGATAGTGGTAACCGCGCAGCTCGCCGAGGTCGAAGTACAGCGGCAGGTCCGGGAAGCGCGACGCCAGGCGATCGGCGATCGCCAGCAGGTCGTCCAGCGCCGCCAGCACGCTGGCCGGGGCACGGCCCAGGCGCACGCGGGCTTCGGCCAGCACTTCGCGGCCACCGCACAGCTCGACCAGCGCGCGCAGCATGTTGCCCAGGTCCTTCGGCAGGTCGGCGGTCAGCACCTGAACTTCATCCACGGCCTTGCGCTGCAGGGCGTCGAACAGCTGCTGCTCGACCGCACCGGACAGGCCGGCAGCACGGGCCAGGCCGCGGTAGATACCGACGTGGCCGAGGTCCATGTGCACATCCGGCACATCGGTCAGTTGCAGCGTGGCGAGCATCAGGCTGATGACTTCGACATCGCTGGTGGGGCTGGCGTCGCCGTACAGCTCGGCACCCAGCTGGATCGGGCTGCGCGAGGTGGACAAGGCACGCGGCTGGGCGTGCAGCACGCTGCCGGCATAGCACAGGCGGCTCGGGCCTTCACGGCGCAGGGTGTGGGCGTCGATACGCGCCACCTGCGGGGTGAAGTCGGCGCGGAAGCCCATCAGGCGGCCGGACTGCGGGTCCACTACCTTGAAGGTGCGCTGATCCAGGTCCTGGCCGGCGCCGGTGAGCAGCGACTCCAGGTACTCGATATGCGGGGTGACGACCAGTTCGTAGCCCCAACTCTGGAACAGGTCCAACACCTGGCGGCGCGCGATCTCGATACGCGCAGCCTCAGGTGGCAGTACTTCCTCGATGCCATCTGGCAGCAGCCAGCGGTCTACCGTTGCCATTACGCCATTTCCCCTCTGGTCCGGGCGGCTTGCCAGCAGGCTAGCCGTCAGTAAAGCCGGTATCGCGCACAGCAGCGGGCAGCACTGATCCCAGCGCAGCCACCGTACCCGACACCCTCGAATTGCCTTGCGACCTGACCAAACCGTCAACTGGCGGTTTGCCAATCAACCTTGCAGACGCAAAAAAGCCGGGAAATTTCCCGGCTGCCTCATCATACACCCCTTTTCATTCAGGATGCACCCCGCCTGGTGTTTTAGCTGCCAGGCGGGGCGCCGCTGCATGAAAATCAGGGCCTGAGCATCACGGCCTGCTCTTGTCCAGGAAGCGGAAGAACTCGTTCTTCGGGTCCAGGACCAGCACGTCGCTCTTGCTCGAGAAGCTCTCGCGGTACGCCTGCAGGCTACGGTAGAACGCATAGAAATCAGCGTCCTGGGTGTAGGCCTTGGCGTAGATGGCGGCCGCCTGGGCGTCGCCGTCACCGCGGGTTTCCTCTGCTTCGCGATAGGCCTCAGCCAGCAATACGCGGCGCTGACGATCGGCATCGGCACGGATACCTTCAGCCAGCTCGTTACCCTTGGCGCGGTGCTCGCGGGCTTCACGCTCACGCTCGGTGCTCATGCGGTCGAACACGCTGCGGTTGACTTCCTTCGGCAGGTCGATGGCCTTGACGCGCACGTCGACCACCTCGATACCCAGCTCCTTGGCGGCCATGCGGTTCAGCGATGCAGTGATGTCAGCCATCAGCGCGTCACGTTCACCGGAAACCACTTCGTGCAGGGTACGTTTACCGAACTGGTCACGCAGGCCGCTTTCCAGACGACGCGACAGACGCTCGTCGGCGATCTGCTTCATGCCGGACGTGGCGGTGTAGAAGCGTTCGGCGTCCTTGACGCGCCACTTGGCGTAGGCGTCGACCATCACCGCTTTCTTCTCCAGGGTCAGGAACCGCTGGGTCGGGGCGTCGAGGGTCATCAGGCGGGCGTCGAACTTGCGCACCTGGTTCACGTACGGAATCTTCACGTGCATGCCCGGCTGGACATCCGCCTGGACCACCTTACCGAAGCGCAGCAGTACCGCACGCTCGGTCTGGGACACGATGTAGAAGCTGTTCCAGGCCACGATGGCCAGGACCACGGCGGCGATCAGGGCGATCAGCGATCTGTTGCTCATCAGCGGCTCTCCCTAGTGCGCAGCGGCTGCTGTTGCTGTTGCAGGTCCTGAGCCGCACGCGCGGCCGCATCGTTGACCGATGGCGACACACTGGCGGTCGGCGCGGACGGGTTGCGGCTGCCTTCGACCATCTTGTCCAGCGGCAGGTAGAGCAGGTTGTTCTGCCCGTCCTTGGTCGCCACCATGACCTTGCTCGAATTGCTGTAGACCTCTTGCATGGTCTCCAGGTACAGACGCTGACGGGTCACGTCAGGTGCCTTGCGGTACTCGGCGACCAGCTTGGTGAAGCGGTCGGCCTCACCCTTGGCGCGGGCGATGACTTCGTCGCGGTAACCGTTGGCGTCCTCGATGATGCGCTGGGCCTGACCACGGGCTTCCGGCACCACGCCATTGGCGTAGGACTCGGCCTGGTTGCGGGCACGCTGCTCGTCTTCGCGGGCACGGATCACGTCGTCGAAGGCTTCCTGCACTTCACGCGGGGCTGCCGCGCTCTGCACGTTGACCTGGGTAACGCTGATACCGGTGCGGTAGGTGTCGAGGAAGCGCTGCAGGCGTTCGCGGATATCCACGGCCATCTGCTCGCGGCCTTCGGTCAGCACCTGGTCCATCGAGGTGGAACCCACCACGTGGCGCAGGGCACTGTCGGTCGCGTGCTGCAGGCTGACCTCAGGCTGGTCGACGTTGAGCACGAAGTCCTGCAGGTTGCTGATCTTGTACTGGACGGTCAGCGGTACCTCGACGATGTTCTCGTCTTCGGTCAGCATCTGGCCCTGCTTGGTGTAGGCACGCTCGCGCGTGACGTTCTCCATGTACTTGCGATCGATCGGCGGGAAGTAGATGTTCAGGCCGGGACCGACCGTCTCATAGTACTTGCCGAAGCGCAGCACCACGGCCTGCTCCTGCTCGTCGACCACGTACACGGCGCTGTACAGCCAGATAGCAGCCAGCACCGCCAGGCCGATGCCCAGCAGGCCCAGGCCACCGCCCTTGCCGACATTGCGGTCACCGCCGCCACGTTTCTTGCCACTGCCGAACATGCCGTTCAGGCTGTCCTGCAATTTGCGGAAGGCCTCGTCCAGGTCCGGTGGACCTTTCTTGTCACCACCGCCGCCACCGCCATTCCGGCGACCGCCCCAGGGATCCTGATTGTTCGAGTTGCCACCCGGCTCGTTCCAAGCCATAGCGCTCTCCATCTGATAAAGCAAAGACGCGCCCACGGCGCGCCGTCCAATGCTACAGAATGCCTGTCACTGCTGCCCGGCGACCTCGACGAGCATTTATTGCAAAGTGTGTTGCTCGACAAACACTTGCGGCTCCATGCCTTCGCGGCTGACCAGGCGATTCAGTTCGACCATGGGCAGTCGCACGCTCAGCAGGCTGCGCCCTTCTTCATCATGCTCTTCACTCTGCACGGCACCCAGGGCAAAGAATTGCGCGCGCAAGCGGGCAAAACGCTGCTCCAGACACAGGGTACCGACAAACAGATCATCCCCCAGCAACTCGGCAATCGCCTGGCCGACCAGCTCCAGGCCACGCCCATCGCGTGCCGATACCCAGACCCGTTCCGGCTTGCCATCGGCATTGCGCTGGATCTGCGGCTCGACATCTTCGAGCAGGTCGAGTTTGTTATACACCTCGAGGATCGGCAACCCTTCGGCACCAATCTCGTCCAACACCGCCAATACCTGCTCGATCTGCTCCATGCGCTCCGGCTCATGGGCGTCGATCACATGCAGCAACAAGTCGGAGTTGCTCGACTCTTCGAGCGTAGCCCGAAATGCCTCGACCAGCTTGTGCGGCAGGTGGCGAATGAAGCCCACGGTGTCGGCCAGCACGATCGGCCCCAGGTCGTTCAGCTCGAGTCGGCGCAGGGTCGGGTCGAGTGTGGCGAACAGCTGGTCCGCGGCATACACCTCGGATTCGGTCAGGGCGTTGAACAGCGTGGACTTGCCGGCGTTGGTATAACCCACCAGCGATACCGACGGAATGTCCGCACGCTTGCGCCCACGGCGCGCCTGCTCGCGCTGGCTGCGCACCTTCTCCAGGCGTGACTTGATCTGGCGAATGCGCACCCGCAACAGGCGGCGGTCGGTTTCCAGCTGGGTTTCACCCGGGCCACGCAAGCCGATACCACCCTTCTGTCGCTCAAGGTGGGTCCAGCCGCGCACCAGCCGCGTGCTCATGTGCTCGAGCTGGGCCAGTTCGACCTGCAGCTTGCCTTCATGGGTACGCGCCCGTTGGGCGAAGATATCGAGGATCAGCCCGGTACGGTCGAGCACACGACACTCGAACACACGTTCGAGGTTGCGCTCCTGACTGGGCGTGAGTGTGTGATTGAAAATCACCAGGTCTACCTGTTCGGCATGGACCAGGTCGTGCAACTCTTCGACCTTGCCACTGCCAATCAGGTATTTGGCGGAAGGCTGATGCCTTGCCACCGTGACCAGCGAGACGATGTCGGCACCGGCCGACAATGCCAGCTCCTGGAACTCCTGCGGGTCTTCGCGCGCCTCAGGGTTCTGACCTTCCAAGTGAACGAGCAACGCCCGCTCACCACCACCGTGGCGCTCAAAGAACAATGCAGGCTCCTATCAGGCGTTGCCTGGCTCGCTGTCGCCGTGTTCGGAATCGGACGGGCTTGGCAGACGAACCGGACGGGCAGGAACCACGGTCGAGATGGCGTGCTTGTAGACCATCTGGCTGACGGTGTTCTTCAGCAGTACCACGAACTGGTCGAAGGACTCGATCGAACCCTGCAGTTTGATGCCGTTGACCAGATAGATGGATACCGGGACCTTTTCTTTTCTCAAGGTGTTCAAGTAAGGGTCTTGTAGCGAATGCCCTTTTGACATATGCCGCACTCCTGTAAGGATAAATAATAGAAAATCAAGAAAATCGATAAATTAGGCCGCCCCTTCGCAAGAATAGACGGCAATCAGCAGGGACTCAGCTCAATATGGAGATGGCCCCAAGGTATTTCAAGGTGCGGGACAGATTGTCGCAGGCCAGGCTGTCAAGCCAGTGTACTTCAGGCCAGCCACGCAACCAGGTGAACTGCCGCTTGGCCAGCTGCCTGGTGGCAATGATACCGCGTTCACGCATCTCATTCTCAGTCAGCTTGCCGTCCAGGTAATCCCAGACCTGCCGATACCCCACTGCCCGTATAGACGGCAGCCCGGCGTGCAAGTCACTTCTGGCTCGCAGCGATCGGACCTCGTCGACGAAGCCCTGTTCCAGCATCTGTGAAAATCGTAACGCAATTCGCTGATGCAAAATGTGACGATCTGTAGGAGCAATCGCCAAACTCGCGACAGTATAGGGCAAATGTCCGCCAGCGCCTGCGTCTGCGCCGCGACTTTCCGCGAATTGACGCTGTCGATGTGCCGTCATGCTCTCGCCGCTCACCCGGTACACCTCCAACGCCCGGATCAACCGCTGCGGGTCGTTGGGGTGGATACGCGCCGCCGACTCAGGGTCAACCTCGGCCAACTGGCGGTGCAACTCGGCCAGGCCCAGCGCTTCGGCCTGGGCTTCCAGCTCGGCACGCACCGCGGCATCGGCCGCCGGCATGTCGGCCAGGCCATCGATCAACGCCTTGTAATAGAGCATGGTGCCGCCCACCAGCAGCGGGATCTTGCCGCGCGCGGTGATCTCGGCCATGGCCTCCAGGGCATCGGCACGGAACTGCGCAGCCGAATAGCTCTCGGCCGGGTCGCGAATATCGATCAGCCGGTGCGGGTGAGCGGCGAGGATTTCTTTCGACGGTTTGGCCGAACCGATGTCCATGCCGCGGTAGACCAGCGCCGAATCGACGCTGATCAGCTCGCACGGCAGTACTTTGGTCAGCTCGATGGCCAGGTCGGTCTTGCCGGCCGCCGTCGGGCCCATCAGGAATATTGCAGGGGGCTTGCCGCTCATTTCATCGACCGCGCAGGAAGAGTTTGTCCAGGTCATCCAGGCCCATCTGGGTCCAGGTGGGGCGACCATGGTTGCACTGGCCGCTGCGCTCGGTGTTTTCCATGTCACGCAGCAGGGCGTTCATCTCGGGGATCGCCAGGCGCCGGTTGGCGCGCACGGCGCCGTGGCAGGCCATGGTGCCGAGCAGCTCGTTGAGGTGCGCCTGGATACGGTCGCTGGTGCCGTATTCCATCAGGTCGGCGAGTACATCCTGCACCAGTCGGTTGGCCTCAGCCTGCTTGAGCAAAGCCGGGATCTGGCGGATGGCGAGGGTCTCGGGGCCCAGCCGCTGCAGTTCGAAGCCCAGCCGCTGGAACCACTGCGCGTGCTCTTCGGCGCAGTCTGCTTCGCGCTGGCTCAAAGCAAGGGTCTCGGGCACCAGCAGCGGCTGGCCGCTGAGGCCTTCGCTGGCCATGGCTACCTTCAGGCGCTCGTACATGATGCGCTCATGGGCCGCATGCATGTCTACCAGCACCAGGCCGATGGCGTTCTCGGCCAGGATATAGATGCCCTTGAGCTGCGCCAGCGCGTAGCCCAGCGGAGGAATGTCACCCTGGCTTTCGGGCAACGCCGTCGGCGCCGCGCCTTCATCCAGCGGTTTGTAAAACTCGCGATAAACCGCCTGTGCCTCGGCGGCTGGCAGCGGCTGCGAGGGGCGCGGGGTGTACTGGTACTGGTAACCCGCGCCACTGCCGCCACTGGAAAACGACTGCTGCGGGGCTCGCGGCTGCTCGAGCACCGGCGAGGCCAGGCGCATTTCGCCCTGAGGGCCGAACTCACCGGCCTGCTGGCCCGTGGGGCGGACCACTTCGGGCACGGCAGCAGGCGCCGCCAACTGGTCTTCCGGGCGTACATCGGCCAGGGCGCGATGCAGGGTGCCATACAGGAAGTCGTGCACCGAGCGCCCCTCGCGGAAACGCACTTCGTGCTTGGTCGGGTGCACATTGACGTCGACGCCGTTGGGCTCCAGCTCCAGGAACAGCACGAAAGTCGGGTGCCGACCATTGAACAGCACGTCGCGGTAGGCCTGGCGCACGGCGTGGGCGACCAGCTTGTCGCGCACCGCACGGCCGTTGACGAAGAAATACTGCAGGTCTGCCTGGCTGCGCGAGAAGGTCGGCAGGCCGACCCAGCCCCACAGGCGCAGGCCATTGCGTTCCACGTCGATCGGCAGCGCCTGCTCCATGAAGCCCGGGCCGCAGATGGCGCCCACCCGCCGCGCACGGGCGGTTTCATCGTGGGCCTCGTGCAGGCTGAGGATGCTCTTACCGTTGTGGCGCAGGTGGAAGCCGACATCGAAGCGCGCCAGCGCCAGGCGCCGTATCACTTCCTGCAGGTGATCGAATTCGGTTTTCTCAGCCTTGAGGAACTTGCGCCGGGCCGGGGTATTGAAGAACAGGTCGCGCACTTCCACCGAAGTACCCACCGGGTGCGCCGCCGGTTGCACCCGCGGGGTCATGTCGCGGCCTTCGGTTTCCACCTGCCAGGCCTCGGTAGCGCTGGCGGTACGTGAGGTCAGGGTCAGGCGCGCCACCGAGCTGATCGAGGCCAGGGCCTCACCACGGAAGCCCAGGCTCAATACCCCTTCCAGGTCTTCCAGCTCGCGGATCTTGCTGGTGGCGTGACGGGCCAGGGCCAGCGGCAGGTCGTCGGCGGAAATGCCGCTGCCATCGTCACGCACCCGCAGCAGCTTGACGCCGCCCTGCTCCACTTCCACGTCGATACGCCGGGCGCCGGAGTCCAGGCTGTTCTCCAGCAACTCCTTGGCGACAGAGGCCGGCCGCTCGACAACCTCACCGGCGGCAATCTGGTTGGCCAGCCGCGGGCTGAGCAGCTGGATGCGCGAACCGCCACTCATTGCGAGGCCAACGTGGTAGCGGGGATATCGAGGCGCTGGCCGACCTTCAGCTCATCGGTCTTGAGGCTGTTGGTGCTGCGCAGGCTGGTCACGCTGACCTGGTAGCGCACGGCAAGCATCGCCAGGGTCTCGCCAGGGCGTACCGTGTGCTCACGCGGGCCAGCGGCGATCTTGCCGGTGTCGCGCAGCCAGGCGATGTAGGTGCCAGGCGGCGGGTTCTGCTGGAAGTACTGGCGCACACCGGTGTGGATCGAACGGGCCAGGGCCTGCTGATGGCTGGCGGTGGCCAGCTTGGCGGCTTCGTTGTTGTTCGAGATGAACCCGGTTTCAACGAGGATCGACGGAATATCCGGCGACTTCAGCACCATGAAGCCGGCCTGTTCCACCCGCTGCTTGTGAAGCGAGGTAATGCGGCCCATGTTGCCCAGCACCTTCTGCCCCACATTGAGGCTGGAGCTGAGCGTGGCGGTCATCGACAGGTCGAGCAGCACGCCGGCCAGCATGCGGTCCTTGTCGTCGAGGCTGACGTTACCGGCACCACCGATCAGGTCGGAACGGTTTTCCGTGTCGGCCAGCCAGCGCGCGGTCTCGGAGGTAGCGCCGCGGTCGGACAGGGCGAACACCGAGGCGCCAAAGGCGGCGCGGGACGGCGCGGCGTCGGCGTGGATCGAGATGAACAGGTCGGCGCCCTTCTTGCGGGCGATTTCCGTGCGCTTGCGCAGCGGGATGAAGTAGTCGCCGGTACGGGTCAGCTCGGCCCGGAAGCCTTTTTCGCTGTTGATCTGGCGCTGCAGTTCCTTGGCGATCTGCAGCACGATGTCTTTTTCATGCTGGCCACGCGAGCCGGACGCACCCGGGTCTTCGCCGCCGTGACCGGCGTCGATGGCAACCACGATGTCACGCTTGCCGTTGGGAACCGGCGGCAGCTTGATGGCAGGCTGGGCCGGGGTCACCGGCACTGCCGGCGTGGTTGCAGGCGTTGGTGCCGGAGTCGGGGCCGGCGCCGGCGCGCTGGCCGCAATGGCGTCAGCCTCCTGGTCGTACAGGTCGACCACCAGGCGGTTGCCGTACTGGGCGTTGGGCGCCAGGGTGAAGCTTTTTGGGGTGACCGACTTTTTCAGGTCGACCACCACGCGCAGGTCGGTCGGGGTGCGCTGAGCCGAACGCACGCTGCTGATCGGCGTATTGGAGGTAGCCACGTTCAGTGGCGCGGCCAAGGTCGCGCCATTGATGTCGATAACCAGGCGATCAGGTGCGCTCAGGGTGAAGACGCTGTGCTGCACGGGGCCAGACAGGTCGAAGACCAGCCGCGTGTTGTCTGGCGCGCGCCACAGGCGCATGCTCTTGACTTGAGTGACGGCCAGAGCGTCAACGGTCACCGTTGTCAGCAGCAGCCCAACGATGGCGACCAGTGCGCGTATGCGCATACCTACCCCACTTACTGTTTATAGTGTTCGGCCAGTGCCACGCACCAGGCCTCGCCGCGAGCCCCCTGCGGCGAAAGGATCAGCGAGCGTCCGCCCGCTTGGGGGCTTATGGTAATGGTCAGGTCGGGCTTTGGCAAAACGCCCGCACCCTTTTGTGGCCACTCGAACAGGCACAGCGGGTCGCCCTCGAAATAGTCACGAATACCCATGAACTCCAGCTCTTCCGGATCGACCAGGCGATACAGGTCGAAATGGAACGCCCGCACCTCACCGATCTCGTAAGGTTCGACCACGGTGAAGGTCGGGCTTTTCACCGCACCAGTATGGCCCAGGCCACGAATCAGGCCACGCGACAGCGTGGTTTTGCCCGCGCCCAGGTCACCTTCCAGAAAAATCACGCCGTGACCGCCGGTCACCCCGGCAAGTTGTGCGCCGAATTCGACCGTGGCCGCTTCATCGGCCAGAAACAGGTTTAAGCCAGACACGCAGAATGCTCCTCCAACAACTCACGAATGACCGGCGCCAGATCGCTGGCAGCCAGGCCTCTACCTTTAACGCCCAGACGCTCGCCGGCACAGGCGTGCAGCCATACCCCCAGCCCCGCGGCATGCCAGGCATCCAGGCCCTGGGCCAGCAGCGCCGCCAATACACCGGTCAGCACATCGCCCAGGCCGGCACCGGCCATGGCCGGGTGGCCACGTTCGCACAGCAGCAGCTGCCCGGCTGGGTCGGCCACCAGAGTGCCGGCCCCCTTGAGCACGCAGACGCTGTTGTAACGGCGCGCCAGCTTGCGTGCGGCGCCCGCGCGGTCCGCCTGCACAGCCTCGGTGGAAATGCCCAGCAGCCGCGCCGCCTCCCCGGGGTGCGGGGTAAGAATACTGCCACTGGGCAGAGCCAGCGGGGTGCGCGCCAGCAAGTTCAGGGCATCGGCGTCCCACACCTGCGGGCGCTCGGCATTGGCCACCGCCGACAGCAGGCTGCGGCCCCAGGCTGCCTGGCCCAGGCCTGGGCCGACCACCAGCACCGAAGCGCGCTCCAGCACGCCCATCAGCTGGTTGGCCGAAGTGGCGCCCAGGCACATGACCTCGGGCAGGCGCGCCAGGCTGGCAGTCACGTGTTCAGGCCGGGTCGCCACGCTGACCAGCCCCGCGCCACAGCGCAGGGCGGCCTCGGCACTGAGCAGCACGGCGCCGCCAGTACCGAGGTCGCCACCGACCACCAGTACATGGCCGAAGTCGCCTTTATGGGCATGCGCATGCCGTGCCGGCAGGTGCGCGACAGTCACGCTGCTGAGCAATTGAGGGGTATGGCCGGGGTGTTTGGTCTGCGGCATGGGGTCAAAGGCTCCAATGTCTGGCAGAATTATACGCACCTGAGCCCGTATTGCCTTGCCCATCCATGTCCGCCTGTACGCCTGACCTCGCCCAACTGGCCCAATCGATCAAGATTTGGGGCCAAGAACTCGGTTTTGCCCATGTTGGCATCGCCGGGGTCGACCTTGGCGAACACGAACACCATCTGCAGCGCTGGCTCGACGCCGGCTACCAGGGCGAGATGGATTACCTGGGCGCCCACGGCAGCAAACGCGCGCACCCAGAGCAACTGATCCCCGGCACGGTACGCGTGGTATCGCTGCGCATGGACTACCTGCCCGGCGACACACAGATGGCGCAGCGCCTGGCGCAGCCCGAAAAAGCCTACGTATCGCGCTACGCCCTGGGCCGGGATTACCACAAGCTGGTGCGCAAGCGCGTGCAGTTCCTGGCCGATCGCATTCAGGAAGCCATCGGCCCGTTCGGCTACCGCGCCTTCGTCGACAGCGCTCCGGTGCTGGAAAAGGCCCTGGCCGAGCAGGCCGGGCTGGGCTGGATCGGCAAGAACACCCTGCTGCTCAACCGCAAGGCGGGCAGTTATTTCTTCCTCGCCGAGCTATTCGTCGACCTGCCGCTGCCGGTGGACGAAGCCACCACCAGCGAACATTGCGGGCGCTGCCAGGCCTGCCTGGACATCTGCCCGACCCAGGCCTTCGTCGGGCCGTATGTGCTGGATGCTCGGCGCTGCATCTCCTACCTGACCATCGAACTACGGGGGCCGATCCCCGTCGAGTTGCGTTCAAAGATGGGCAACCGGGTGTTCGGTTGCGATGACTGCCAGATCGTCTGCCCATGGAACCGTTTTGCCAGGCACAGCCAGGAGCAGGACTTCCAGCCACGGCACGGGCTGGAGAATGCCGAGTTAGCGGAGATGTTCCTGTGGGATGAAAGGACCTTCCTGCGCAAGACCGAAGGCGGGCCATTGCGCCGGGCCGGGTATGAGCGCTGGTTGCGCAACCTGGCGGTGGGGCTTGGCAATGCGCCATCGACGATCCCGGTGATCGAAGCGCTGAAGGCGCGGCGCGAGGATGCCTCGGAGCTGGTGAGGGAGCATGTGGAGTGGGCGCTGGCGCAGCACGGCATTTCGTAGCCACACCCCCTGTGGGAGCGGGTTTACCCGCGAAGAAGCCACCGCGGTGGATGGCACGGGCTGCGCCCGTGTTCGCGGGTGAACCCGCTCCCACAGGGGTCGCATGTCAAGGCTACTGCTGGTCGTTGTAGTGGAACTTGGGCATTTCCCAATGGAACCGAATCGCCAGCAACCGCACCAGGAACCCGCCAAACAAGGTCAGCAGCATCGCCTGCTCCGCCGGCACCTTGAAATACACGCAGCCCAGGTAGAACCAAGCCGCGGCAAACGAGACACTGGCGTACAGCTCGCGGCGGAATACCAGGGGAATGTCGTTACAGAAGATATCTCGCAAGATCCCGCCAAATACCCCGGTGATGACCCCGCTGATCGACGCCACGAGCATGCCCTGCCCCATCTCCAGTGCGGTCATGCAACCGATCAGGGTAAAGGCCACCAGCCCCAGGGCATCGAGCACCAGGAACAGCGAGCGCAGGCGGCGCATCATTGGCGCGATGAAGATGGTCAGCAGCGCCGCACAACTGGTCAGCACCAGGTACTCCGGGTGCTTCACCCAGGTCAGCGGGTAATGCCCGAGCAGCACGTCACGCACCGAGCCGCCACCCAGGGCGGTGACGCAGGCAATCAGCACCACGCCGAACCAGTCCATGCCGCGGCGGCCAGCAGACAACGCGCCGGTCATGGCTTCGGCGGTGATGGCGATGAGGTAGAGCATCAACAACATGGTGCGGGGTCCGTGCGGGCGTGCGAGAAAGGCGCGCAGTCTAACCAGTTGCCCATGGCACCAAAAGAGGGCGCAGATACAATATCTGCGCCTTTTCGGCTCACACCTTGATGAAGTGCTCGCGATAGTGGCGCAGTTCGGCGATCGATTCGCGGATGTCGTCCAGCGCCAGGTGGGTGTTGCCCTTCTTGAAGCTGTCACGCACATCAGGTGCCCAGCGTGCAGCCAGCTCTTTCAGGGTCGAGACATCCAGGTTGCGGTAGTGGAAGTAGTTTTCCAGGTTGCGCATGTGCCGGTAGAGGAAGCGGCGGTCCTGGCAGATGCTGTTGCCGCAGATCGGCGACTTGCCTTTCGGTACCCACTGCTCGAGGAAGGCAATGGTCTGCGCCTCGGCTGCGGCCATGTCGACCTTGCTCTCGCGTACGCGCTGGGTCAGGCCCGAAGCGCCATGGGTGCGGGTGTTCCACTCGTCCATGCGCGCCAGCACTTCGTCACTGTGGTGGATGGCGATCACCGGCCCTTCGGCCAGGGTGTTCAGTTCGCTGTCGGTGACGATGGTGGCCATCTCGATGATGACGTCGCTGTCCGGATCCAGGCCGGTCATTTCCAGGTCGATCCAGATCAGGTTCTGTGGGTTTTGCATGCGGGGGCTCCTCGTATAGGCCGTCATAGTAGCGTAGTGGCCAAGGCACGCCCATTCACGGCGCGAAGGTAAGCCAAATGGTCCGGCGCCTGGCGTGCTAAACTGCCTGCCGTTTTCAACCTGCCCCCACGCACGGAATCTTCATGGCCAAACGCCAGCTCAATCGCCGCCAGAACTGGCGCATCGAAAAAATCCAGAACGAGCGCGCCGCGCGTGCGGCCAAACGCGAACAGCACGTGTTGCAGGAACTGGAGGGTGGCGACCTGGGACCGGAGCAACTGGGCCTGGTGATTGCGCACTTCGGTGTGCAGGTAGAAGTGGAAGCCCAGGACGGCGAAGCCGCGGGCCAGGTATTCCGCTGCCACTTGCGCGCCAACCTGCCGGCGCTGGTTACCGGCGACCGCGTGGTATGGCGCTCGGGCAACCAGGGCATTGGCGTGATCGTCGCGCAGATGCCGCGCAGTACCGAGCTGTGCCGGCCAAACAACCACGGCCAGCTGAAACCGGTGGCGGCCAACGTCGACCTGATCGTGATCGTCTTCGCCCCCGCGCCCGAGCCGCACCCCAACCTCATCGACCGTTATCTGGTGGCGGCGGAGCACGCCGGCATTCGCCCGCTGCTGCTGCTGAACAAGGCCGACCTGATCAACGACGAGAACGGCCCGGGCCTGCATGCGCTGCTGGAGGTTTACCGCGAGCTGGGCTACCCGCTGCTGGAGGTCTCGGCCCACCACGGTGACGGCATGCAACGCCTGCAACAGATGCTCGACGGCCACATCAGCGTGTTCGTCGGCCAGTCAGGGGTGGGCAAGTCGTCGCTGGTCAACAGCCTGCTGCCGGACGCTGGCACCCGTGTCGGTGACCTGTCGGAGTGGTCTGGCCAGGGCACCCACACCACCACCACCGCGCGGTTGTACCACTTCCCCAATGGTGGCGACCTGATCGACTCGCCGGGCATCCGCGAGTTCGGCCTGGGTCACGTCAGCCGCAGCGATGTGGAGGATGGTTTCATCGAGTTCCGCGACCTGTTCGGCACCTGCCGCTTCCGCGACTGCAAGCATGATCGCGAACCGGGCTGTGCGCTGCTCAAGGCGCTGGACGAGGGGCGTATCAAGCAGCAACGGATGAACAGCTACCGCTCGATCATTGCCAGTTTGCCGGAAGACGCTTACTGACCGCTTGCGCCACAGGTTCTGCGCCGGTTTCAGCTACGGCGCGATCCTGTGGGAGCGGCCTTGCGTCGCGAAAGGGGCGCGCAGCGGCCCCAGATATCAGCATTAAGCAAATATTGCCGGGGCCGCGTTGCGGCCCTTTCGCGACACAAGGCCGCTCCCACAAGGGACCGCGCAAGACGAAAAAGGGTTTACTGGTCCTTGGCCTCATCCATCTTCAGCGTCCCCTCTTCGAAGATGTTCAGCTTCTGGCGCAGTTCACGCGGCTGCATGGGGGCCTGCCCGGCCTCCCCTGGCGCCGCCGGTGCCGCCGCGGCCGGCGGTGCAGGCTCGGCAGCCGGTGCTTCCGGCGCGCCCTGCTCGCCTTCGATATTGCGCTGGGCCTTTTTGGTCAGCACGATGATGTCGATGCGGCGGTTGACCGGGTTGAACGGGTCCTTGCGATCGAACAGCGACGACGAGGCATAACCCACCACCCGCGCCACCTGGTCATCCGGGTA
Organism: Pseudomonas asiatica; assembly: GCF_040214835.1. NCBI lineage: Bacteria > Pseudomonadati > Pseudomonadota > Gammaproteobacteria > Pseudomonadales > Pseudomonadaceae > Pseudomonas > Pseudomonas asiatica. The sequence continues at coordinate 5,285,096 of NZ_CP157874.1, forward strand.
GCCGCCGGCCACGAGTGCACGGCGCGCGGCGTTGGCGCGGTTGGCCGACAGTTCCCAGTTGCCGAACTCGCCACTACCGGCATAAGGCTTGGCGTCGGTGTGGCCACTGATGCTGATCTTGTTCGGCACCGCCTTGATGGTGTCGGCCATGGCCAGCAGGATGTCCTCGAAGTAAGGCTGCAGGCGCGCGCTGCCAATGTCGAACATCGGCCGGTTCTCGGCGTCCATGATCTGGATGCGCAGGCCGTCCTGGGTGATCTCGAACAGGATCTGGTCCTTGAACTTCTGCAGCTGCGGGTTCTCTTCCACCTTGTTCTGCAGTTCCTGCAGCAGCAACTCCAGGCGCTCACGCTCGACCTGCTCGGCCATGGTCTCCACCTGGTCCTTGTCCAGCTGGATGCTGGTATCAGGCGTCGGCTCCGACTTGGCTTCGGGGTTGATGGTCTTTTCCGGCGCCAGCTGAGGCGAGCCGCCCAGGTCGATGACGTAGGGCGTTCCGCTTTCCGAGAAGCCGATCGGGTCCTTGAAGTAGCCGGCAATGGCGATCTTCTGTTCCGGTGTGGCCGTGGACAACAGCCACAGCACCAGGAAGAACGCCATCATCGCCGTGGCGAAGTCGGCGAAGGCGATTTTCCAGGCGCCGCCGTGATGGCCGCCGCCAAAGCGCTTGACGCGCTTGACGATGATGGGCTGATTGTTCTCCATGACTCAGCGACCGCGAACCGCTTGTTCCAGTTCGGCGAAGCTTGGGCGGTGCTTGGGGTACAGCACCTTGCGCCCGAACTCGACCGCCAGCGAAGGCGGCATGCCCGAGGCCGAGGCCACCAGCGAAGCCTTGATCGATTCGTAGAGGTTCAGCTCTTCCTTGGCATCGTGCTCCAGGCACTTGGCCAATGGGCCGAAGAAGCCGTAGGCCGCCAGAATACCGAAGAAGGTACCCACCAGTGCCGCACCCACATGGAGGCCGATGGAGGCCTGGTCACCGTCGCCGAGCGAGGCCATGGTCACCACGATACCCAGTACCGCCGCAACGATACCGAAGCCGGGCATGCCGTCGGCGATGCCGGTCACCGCATGGGACGGGTGCTCCAGTTCTTCCTTCATGCTCAGCAGCTCCATGTCGAACAGGCCCTCGAGTTCGTGCGGGGCCATGTTGCCGGTGGACATGATGCGCAGGTAATCGCAGACGAACGCGGTCATGCGTTCATCGGCCAGCACCGTCGGGTACTTGGCGAAGATCGGGCTGGCGGCGGCATCCTCGATGTCGGCCTCGATGGCCATCATGCCTTCGCGCCGGCTCTTGTTGAGGATCTCGTACACCAGGCCCAGCACTTCCAGGTAGAAGGCATGAGTGAAGCGCGAGCCGAACATCTTCATCGACTTCTTGATGACGTGCATGGTCATGTGGCCAGGGTTGGCCTGGAGGAATGCACCAAAGGCCGCACCGCCGATGATCAGTACTTCGAACGGCTGGATCAGCGCCGCGATCTTGCCGTGGGAAAGCACGTATCCGCCGAGCACGCTCGCGAATACGACGATGATGCCGATAATTTTAGCCATAGGTTCAAAGCACTTGCTGTCGTGGTCAGGGGAAGAGACGGGAGCTTTAAAACTCTTCTTCTACTTATCGGCAGAACTGCGCCAGACTATAGCCACTCAATGCGAAAAGCCAGTTCGGACTGATGTCAAAATGCCAATTGAAACCAAGGTGCCCGCTCAGGCTCCACGTACGCTAGAGGCCTGGGTAAAGCTGCTCGAGAGTGTTCGCATCCCCGTGCCGAAGCACAGCTACGACCGGGTCATGGCCGCCATCCACGATAGCCGCCGCTCGCTGCGCGATATCGCCGAACTGATGCAGGATAGCCCGGCACTGGTGCTGTCGGTGATGCGCGAAGCCAATCACCCCACCAATGCCAGCCTGGCAGAGCCCGCCGAAAGCCTGGAAGTCGCCCTCAACCGTCTGGGCCTGGAGCGCAGCGAACAGCTGCTCAAGCGCCTGCCAGCAGTGCCCGTCGAAGAGATCCCGCCGGTACTGTGCCAGTTCCAGCTGATCAGCCAGCACGCCTCGCAGCAGGCCAGCGGCCTGTTCGCCAGCCGCCTGGCACGGCTGTGGCAGGAAATCCACTGGGGCAGCCTGTTGTTCCTGTCGCCACTCTGGCCGCTGGCGCTGGCCTACCCCAAGCTGCTCGATACCTGGGAGCTGCGGGTTATCCACAAGGGCGAAGACGCCGCCCATGTCGAGGAAGAACTGTTTGGCGTGCGCATCATGGAGCTGTGCCAGACCATGGCGGAGTACTGGCGCCTGCCACAATGGGTGACCCAGGGTTACCGCCTGTTGCTGGAAGAACGCGAACAACTGGCCCAGGTGCTCAGTATCGCCCGCGACCCGGACCTGCTCAGCCAGCAACACCGCCTGGACGCCGAGCCTGGCCTGCGCCGCTGGTTCAACCAGCCGGCCAACACCGTGCTGCTGGCCAACAACCTGGCCCTGGCGGCACAGGTGGGCTGGGACAACCCACACCTGCTGCGCTGGCAGCTGTTGACCGCACTGTACCTGCAGACCTCGCTGGAAGACGTGCAGCAGCAGGTGCACCAGCAGGCTGCGGCCAGCGCCCGCCGCCATGCCCAGCATGCCCTGTTCCACCCGGCCGAAGCGCTGATCTGGCCCTGGCACCAGCGCCGCCCGCACCCAGACATGCTGGCTCCGCCACCGCCCACCAGCGACGAACTGGCGCGCTGGCGCAAGCTGTGCCAGGACCTTCTGGCCCAGCCCAGCCCGTTCACCAACAGCGTGCACCTGGCCACGCAGGTTATCGAGGCCCTTCTGGCCTCTGGCATGCAGCGGATCCTGCTGCTGAGCCTGGACAAGGCCAAAGACGAGCTGCGCGTGCAGCAGATGGCCGGCCTGCCCAAGGAAGCCGGGGCGCTGGTGCTGCCGGTGGCGCAGAACAAACTGCTGCAAAAGCTGCTGGCCAAGGCCGGGCAATTGCGTATTACCCCGGAAAACCACAGCCAGTTCTCGGCCCTGCTGCCGGCCCCGCTGCGTGCCTTGTTCCGCAGCGAACACGTGCTGCTGCGCTCGCTGGCGGTGGCGGACCAGGTGCTGATGCTGATGGTGGCTGACCAGGGCTGCCGGCCGCTGGCCGACATCAGCGTGCAAGCCTTCGGCAAGACCGCACAGTGCACCGAACGGGCGCTGTCGGTGTTTGCCAACCGCAAGGCCTGAGCCTTGCGCTACAATCGCCCCTCTTTCCACACTGGAGACCGTGGATGACTGACTTTTCCGGCCTGCCCCTGGTGATCGAAGCCGCGGACCTGCTGCCGCGCCTGGATTCGCCACAGCTGATCCTGGTCGACCTGAGCAGCGCCAACCGCTATGTCAGCGGGCATATCCCCGGCGCACGCTTTGTCGAAGGCAAGCGTACCCAGCTCGGCCAGCCCCCCGCGCCCGGCCTGCTGCCGGCCCTGGGCGAGCTGGAAAAGCTGTTCAGCGAACTCGGCCACCGCGACGATGCCGTGTATGTGGTGTATGACGATGAGGGCGGCGGCTGGGCCGGGCGCTTCATCTGGCTGCTCGACGTGATCGGCCACAAGCGTTACCACTACCTCAATGGCGGCATCCAGGCCTGGCCCGCCGACAAGCTCTCCACAGAAGTGCCCGCCAGCGGCAACACGCCGGTGCGCCTGCGCATCGACAGTTCGCCCACCGCTACCCGCGAGTACCTGCAAAGCCGCCTGGGCGCCGACGACCTGGTCATCTGGGACGCCCGTGGCCCGCAGGAATTCAGCGGCGAGAAAGTGCTGGCAGCCAAGGGCGGCCACATCCCCGGCGCGATCAACTTCGAGTGGACCGCCGGCATGGACCTCAACGACCACCTGCGCATCCGCCAGGACATCGCCGAAGTCCTGCAGAAGCTGGGTATCACCCCCGACAAGGAAGTGATCACCCACTGCCAGACCCACCGCCGCTCCGGTTTCACCTACCTGGTGGCCAAGGCCCTCGGCTACCCGCGCGTCAAGGCCTACGCCGGCTCGTGGAGCGAATGGGGCAACCACCCGGACACGCCTGTAGAAGTCTAAGGAACCTGCATGAAATCCCGTTTGTTCATCATCAGCCAGTACCTGCTGCCGCACCACCTGCTGTCGCGGCTGGCCGGCTGCATCGCCGAGTGCCGCGTGCGCTGGTTCAAGAACGCCTTCACCGCCTGGTTCGCCAAGCGTTACCAGGTCAACATGAGCGAAGCGCTGGTCGAGGACCTGAGCGCCTACGAGCACTTCAATGCATTCTTCACCCGCGCCCTGAAGCCGGGTGCCCGCCCGCTGGACGAGACCCCGGGCGCCATCCTGTGCCCGGCCGACGGTGCCGTCAGCCAGCTTGGCCCGATCGAGCACGGCCGCATCTTCCAGGCCAAGGGCCACGGTTTCAGCGCGCAGGAGCTGCTGGGCGGTGACCCGGCCATGGCCGCGCCGTTCATGGGCGGCGAGTTTGCCACCATCTACCTGTCGCCCAAGGATTACCACCGCGTGCACATGCCGCTAGCCGGTACCCTGCGTGAAATGGTCTACGTGCCGGGCCGCCTGTTCTCGGTCAACCAGACCACCGCAGAGAACGTCCCCGAGCTGTTCGCCCGCAACGAGCGTGTGGTATGCCTGTTCGATACCGAGCGCGGGCCGATGGCCGTGGTGCTGGTTGGCGCGATGATCGTCGCTTCGATCGAAACCGTGTGGGCCGGGCTGGTGACGCCACCCAAGCGGGAACTGAAGACCTTCCGCTACGACGAAGCCAGCCGCGCGCCGATCCACCTGGAGAAAGGCGCCGAACTGGGCCGTTTCAAGCTTGGGTCGACTGCTATCGTGCTGTTCGGGCCGGAGCAGGTGAATTGGGCGGAGAACCTGGGTGCTGGTTCCGCAGTGCGCATGGGGCAGCAGTTGGCGGTGCCTGCGCAGGCTTGATTGCCTGATGGAACCTGGGGCCGCTTTGCGGCCCTTTCGCGACACAAGGCCGCTCCTACAGGAGATATGCGATTCCCTGTAGGAGCGGCCTTGTGTCGCGATGGGCTGCGAAGCAGCCCCGGATTCTCAGATCAGCCGCGCGCGTCGCGGTCCCGCAGGCCCAGCAGATACAACACCCCATCCAGCCCCAGGGTAGAAATCGCCTGCTTGGCCGACTGGCGCACCAGCGGCTTGGCGCGGAACGCCACGCCCAGGCCGGCCAGCGACAGCATCGGCAGGTCGTTGGCACCGTCACCCACGGCAATGGTCTGCTCCAGCTGCAAGCCTTCTTCGCTGGCCAGCTTCTGCAGCAGCTCGGCCTTGCGCTGGGCATCGACGATCGGCTCCACGGCCACGCCGGTAACCTTGCCATCGACCACTTCCAGCTCGTTGGCGAACACATAGTCGATGCCCAGGCGCGCCTGCACCTGGCGGGCAAAGTAAGTGAAGCCACCGGACAGGATCGCCGTCTTGTAACCCAGGCGCTTGAGCTCGGCAAACAGGTTCTCGGCACCCTCGGTCAGGCGCAGCGACGCACCGATCTCGTCCAGCACGCCCACATCCAGGCCCTTGAGCAGCGCCATGCGCTCCTTGAAGCTGGCACGGAAGTCCAGCTCGCCACGCATCGCGCGCTCGGTGATCGCGGCTACCTGCTCACCCACGCCAGCGGCCTTGGCCAGTTCGTCGATGACTTCGGCTTCGATCAGCGTCGAGTCCATGTCGAACACCGCCAGGCGGCGGTTGCGGCGGAACAGGTCGTCCTTCTGGAAGGCGATGTCGATGCTCAGCTCTTCAGCCAAGGCGAAGAAGTCGGCACGCAGCGCCTGGGCATCGCTCGGCACGCCGCGTACGGAAATCTCGATGGCCGCCTTGCCCTTGTCGGTCTCGGCATCCAGCGCCACACGGGCCGACAGGCGCTCGATGCGCTCGATGGTCAGGCCGTACTGGCTGATCACCGCACTCACCCGCTGCAGCTGCTCGGGGGTGATCTTGCGGCTGAGCAAGGTGACGATGTGGCGCGCCTCGCCGTGGCCATCGGCCCAGTGCTGGTAGTCCGCCTCGGAAATCGGCGTGTAGCGGGCCTGCAGGTTCAGTTCGTGGGCCTTGGCCTGCACGCTCTGCAGCAGGGAGGTAGCCACTTCGTTGTCCGGGATATCGACCAGGATGCCGAACGACAAGGTACCGTGCATGACTGCCAGGCCAATGTCGAGGATGCTCACACCGCCCTGCAGCAGGACGCCGGTGATAGCCGCAGTGAGACCGGGACGGTCCTCACCGGTGATGTTGATCAGGACGATTTCGCGCACAACCTGGCTCCGACTTCGATGAAAAATGCGCATTCTACCGATTTTCAGTGACCGTCGGGCGCCAACGATACTTTGCCGACAAAACCCGGCTCGCTATACTGCCCCACACTTTCATGCCATTAAGAGCCGAGCTCAGTGAACCGGCCCACGCCCGTCAAAGCAGACAACTTCTTCCTGATGATCTATCGCGCCCTGAGTCAACGTCGCGTGCCGCTGGCACTGCGCATCGCCTGCACCAACATTTTCCTGGTGGCGCTGGCGTTGGTGATCTACGCCTGCGTGATGGGCCTGCAGTTCAAGCAGGCCATGCACGAGCAGGCCGATGCCCTGGGTCAGAGCCTGACCACCCAGACCGCCACCTCGGCGACCGAGCTGCTGGTGGCCAACGACATCCTCAGCCTCAACGTGCTGCTCGGCAACCTGGTGAAAAACCCACTGGTGGCCCATGCAGCGATCTACAGCGTGGACAACCGCATCCTCGCCGAGGCCGGCCAGCGCCCGCGCAACAGCCTGCTGGGCGAGGCCGAAGGCCTGTACCAGACCAAGATCACCTTCCAGGACGTGACCGCCGGGCAACTGCGTATCAGCCTGGACATGAGCCAGTTCCAGCAGCCGATGCTGATCAGCCTGCAGAGCATGGGCATACTTGCCGCCATCCTGCTGGTACTGGCGCTGACCCTGAGCCTGCGCCAGGGCCGCTTCATCACCCTGCCGCTGCTGCAGCTGCGGGTGTGGCTGCGCGACCCGCAACCCTATACCCCGGCCACCGACCGCCAGGACGAGATCGGCGACATCGCGCGCCAGCTGCACGCGCGCCTGGCCCCGCCGCCGCCACCTGAGCCGGAGCCCGAAGAAGAGGACGACGAGCAGTTCGACGACCTGCACGACGCCTCCCCGGCAGCCAAGGCTGCACCGCGCGCCAAGCTGGCCGCCCAGGCGGACGAGGATGACGATGAAGCCTTCGCCGGCCTGCTGGACGACGAAAGCGCGCCCAAGGCCGCCGTGGTCGAATCCGACGAGCCGCAGTACAGCGCCGTGCTTGCCGTGCAACTGGGTTCGCAGGAGCAGCTGCGTCGCCTGCCGCGCACGCGCCTGACCGAGCTGACCGAGCGCTACCGCGATTGCCTGGAGCACGCCGCCTCGCTCTACGACGGCGAAACCCACACGCTCAACGACGGCAGCACCCTGGTGCTGTTCCACAGCCGCGACTGCGGCGAGGACTACCTGACCAACGCCATCTGCTGCGGCGAGCTGTTGCGCGCCCTGGGCCATGCCCTGCAGATCGAGGTGGCAGACAGCGGCATTACCCTGCAGCTGCAACTGGGCCTGGCCCTGGGCAACGACCTGCAAGGGCTGGAGCTGGTAGACCTGCTGATGGCCGAAAAGGCCCAGGACGCCCTGGCGCTGTCGCAGCACAGCCGCAACCTGTTGCTGGTGGAGCGGCAGATCAGCGATGACACGCTGATTCGCCAGCGCGCCCGCATTCGCCCGATTGCCAGCCCCGAGGGTGCCTGCTGCGTGGAGCGCCTGATGGAGCCCTACCCGTCGATGCTGGAGCGGCAGTTGGCGCGGATGCACGAACGCCGGGTCTGATACCGGTCTGGCCTCTTCGCGGGTAAACCCGCTCCCACAGGGCCTGCACCAACCTGTGGGAGCGGGTTTACCCGCGAAGAGGCCAGCACAGACAGTACAAAAATTGCAGATACGAAAAAGCCCGCATCGTTGCGGGCTTTTTCGTATCTGGCAGTTGGATCAGAACCGATAGACTTCCATATCGGTTCGAATCGGCGCAGCCATCGGGATCTTGGATTTCTCCGGCGTCTTTTTCACCTGCACCGGAGCAGCCGGCTTTTTTGGCGACTCTTCGGCAATCGCCGGCTGGTTGGCCAGCGGCTTGACCGCAGTGCTCAGCTGTTCGGCCAGCTTCTGCAGCAACTGGCCCTGGGCCTGTACCTGCGACGCCTCGCTGCCCGCGTGTGGCTGCTCGAGGTGAACGATGCGGTTGTCACGCACATGACCACGGCGGTCCAGCAGGCGCCACTGGGCATCCAGGACGGCCGGCTGGTCCTTGCCCGAGTCCAGGCGAGTAATCGACAGCAGTACTTGTACATCCGGGTTGAAACCGGTCGCCGCCGGGGCCAGCACCACGCGCTGGCTGTCCAGGCGCCAGGCGAGTTGGCGCACCAGCAGCTGGTCGATATCCGACGAAAGGCTGCCGGCCCAACGACCGTCGGTCGCCGAACTCAGGCTGCCATCGGCCTGACGTTGCAGGAACGTTTCACGTTGCAGGTAATCGGCAACCGATACCGGGCCGAGCACCACGGCCATGCCCGCACTCTGCGAAGGCTGGCCAGGATCACCACTGTCGAGCTGGTACAGGGCAACCGGCTGGTGCATGGTGCACCCGCCAAGGCCCAGCAGGCCAGTCATCAACAGCGCAAATGGAAGGCGCAGAAATTTCATCATCCCATCCAGGCGGTCGCCAAAAGGCCAACCGCAGTGATACACATAGATTCAAACGGGCACACGGCCACGCCGGCACCGCAAGGGCCATATCATCCGCGAAATAACCGTCCGACTCCAGCATTTCTGCCCGGAACGACGCTGAAATTGCCGTTCCAGACATTTCAACCGGTTACGCCGGCACTTCCACCTGCAACCCATCGACCCGCTGGAACCCGCGTGGCAGCTTGCTGCCGCGCCGTCCGCGCTCGCCCTTGTAATGCTCCAGGTCGTCCGCTTTCAGAGATAGGGTACGCTTGCCGGCTTGCAATACAAGTGTCGCGCCATCGGCAATCACAGCCAGATCGGTAACAAATTCTTCACGGCTGGCTACCCGGTCGCCCGGCACCCCGATGATCTTGTTGCCCTTGCCTTTGCCCAGCTGAGGCAGGTCGCTGACCTTGAACACCAGCAGACGGCCTTCGGTGGTCACCGCCGCCAGCCAGTCCTGCTCGCGGTTGGCCACCGGGCGCGGGGTCATGACCTTGGCACCGTTGGGCAGGCTGAGCAAGCCCTTGCCGGCCTTGTTCTTGGCCTGCAGGTCTTCACCCTTGACCACGAAGCCATAGCCGGCGTCCGAGGCCACCACGTACAACGCATCGTCGTCCGGCAACAGCACGCACTCGAAGGTGGCCCCCGGTGGTGGCGTCAGGCGACCGGTCAGCGGTTCACCCTGCCCACGCGCCGACGGCAGGGTGTGGGCGGCCAGCGAGTAGCTGCGGCCAGTGGAGTCGATGAGCACGGCAAACTGGTTGGAGCGCCCGGCGGCGGCGGCCTTGAAGCCATCGCCGGCCTTGTACGACAGGCCGGTGGCATCGATGTCGTGGCCCTTGGCGCAGCGCACCCAGCCCTTCTCAGACAGCACCACGGTGACCGGCTCGGTCGGCATCAGTTCGTTTTCCGACAGCGCCTTGGCCTCGGCACGCTCGACGATCGGCGAGCGGCGGTCGTCGCCATAGGTTTCGGCATCCTTGATCAGCTCGCTGCGTACCAGTTTGCGCAGCTTGGCATCGCTGCCCAGCAGGGCGAGCAGTTTGGCCTGCTCTTTCAGCAATTCATCCTGCTCGCCGCGGATCTTCATCTCTTCCAGGCGCGCCAGCTGCCGCAGGCGGGTCTCGAGGATGTAGTCGGCCTGGATTTCGGTCAGGTCGAAACGGGCGATCAGGGCTTGCTTGGGCTGGTCCTCGGTACGGATGATGTGGATAACTTCATCCAGGTTGAGGAACGCGGTCAGCAAACCTTCCAACAGGTGCAGGCGCTTCTCCACCTTGTCCAGGCGGTGCTGCAGCCGGCGACGGACGGTAGTGGTACGGAACTCCAGCCACTCCAGCAGCAGCGCTCGCAGGTTCTTCAGCTGTGGCCGGCCGTCCAGGCCGATGATGTTGACGTTGACCCGGTAGCTGCTTTCCAGGTCGGTGGTGGCGAACAGGTGCTGCATCAGTTCATCGGCATCCACGCGGTTGGAGCGCGGAATGATGACGATGCGGCACGGGTTCTCGTGGTCCGACTCGTCACGCAGGTCGGCGACCATCGGCAGCTTCTTGGCCTGCATCTGCGCTGCGATCTGCTCCAGCACCTTGGCCCCGGAGACCTGGTGCGGCAGCGCGGTGACGACGATGTCGCCATCCTCGACGCGGTACACGGCGCGCATGCGGATGGAGCCGCGGCCGCTTTCGTACATCTTGAGGATTTCTGCCCGCGGCGTGACGATCTCGGCCTCGGTCGGGTAGTCCGGCCCCTGGATGTGCTCGCACAGCTGCTCGATGGTGGCCTTGGGCTCGTCGAGCAGGCGCACACAGGCCGTGGCCACTTCACGCAGGTTGTGCGGTGGCACGTCGGTGGCCATGCCCACGGCGATACCAGTGGTGCCGTTGAGCAGGATGTTGGGCAGGCGCGCCGGTAGCACGGCCGGCTCCTGGAGGGTGCCGTCGAAGTTGGGCACCCAGTCCACGGTGCCCTGGCCGACTTCGCTGAGCAGCACTTCGGCGTAGCGCGAAAGACGCGCTTCGGTATAACGCATGGCGGCGAACGACTTCGGATCGTCCGGCGCACCCCAGTTGCCCTGGCCGTCGACCAGGGTATAGCGGTAGCTGAACGGCTGCGCCATCAGCACCATGGCCTCGTAGCAGGCCGAGTCGCCATGGGGGTGGAACTTGCCGAGCACGTCACCGACGGTACGCGCCGACTTCTTGTGCTTGGCATCGGCATCGAGCCCCAACTCGCTCATGGCGTAGACGATGCGTCGCTGCACCGGCTTCAGGCCATCGCCGATGTGCGGCAGGGCGCGGTCCATGATCACGTACATGGAGTAGTTGAGGTAGGCCTGTTCGGTGAAGTCAGCCAGCGAGCGGCGTTCCACGCCGTCCAGGCTGAGTTCCAGTGAGTCGCTCATGCGGGCCTCGTCATTTCAGGTTCTGGCGCAGCAGCATGGTGCCGCCGCGCTGGGTAAATTCAAGTTGTTTCAGGGCACTCATGCCCAGCAATACGGTCTGCCCGTCCAGGCCCGGCACCACGATGGCGCGCACGTCCTGCAGGCGGATATCCCCCAGTTGCAGGCTGGCCAGGCGCGTGCGGTAGCCTTCTGTACGGCCGTTGGCGGTACTGAGCTGCACCGGGCTGCCACGCTCCAGGCCCAGCTCGCGGCCCAGCGCCTCGGGGATGGCCACGTCGGTGGCACCGGTGTCGAGCATGAAATGCACCACCTGGCCGTTGATTGCGCCATCCATCACGAAGTGGCCCTGGCCGTTGCCCAGCAGGCGCACCTCGATAAAGCCTTCGCCATGCGACGACTGCACCTGGGCATTGGGGTTGCGCTGGCTGTCTTCCCATTGGCCGAAGAAACGCGTGGCAAGGAACAGCGCCGCCGCCCAGGCGACGATCATCAATACCTTGCCAGCCCGCTTGCCCGGTGCCTGGCTCATGGCTTGGCGCTCCATCCGCCTTCCGGCGCATCGAAGCGCCAGACGATCGGGCGTGCCTCGCCATCGGCGCGGGCGCCGTTGTTGTTGTCCACACCGATCCAGGCGCCCTTGGCATCGATCACCAGGGCCTCGGCCAGGCCGAACGGCTGTTGATAGCGGCGCGACTCGACCAGGGCATCGGCAGCGAACGACCAGCAGCGCTCGACCTTGCCACTGTCGGTATCCCGACGACAGACCCGGTAGGCGTTGCGTTCGAGGGTGAACAGCTTGCCTTCGAACCAGGCAAGGTCAGCGAAGTCGCGCGACAGTGCCTGGGCATTGGGCATCTGCGCCGGCTGCATTTCAACGCCAGCCTCGCTCAGCAGCACGCAGCTGCGGCCACAGGTCCACACCGATTGCTGGCGCTCGATGGCCACCAGGCCCCGCCGCTCGCGCTCGGCGGCCAGCCACAGGCGGTCACCCGCCGGGTTGATCGCCAGGCCTTCGAACAAGGCGTTGAAGTTCAGCAGCATGCCGCTGGCCCGGGCCTGACGAACCATGGCCGGGTCGATCTTCAACCAGTCCGCTTCGCCTTCCAGCGGCAGTTGCAGCACCGCGGCATGCGCCTCGCTGACCAGGTACAGGTTACCCGCCTGGTCACAGCTGATACCTTCGAAATCCAGCTCGCCACCACGAATATACGACGCCGCCCAGTTGCGCGACTTCAGGCCCCACGGCAGGCCACTTTCCGGCACCGCTGGCGGGGTGAAGGTGAGCGGCTGCGCGCGCCAGGTCGGGTTTTGCTGGTCGAAGCGGTAGATACGGTCGTCGTCGCGGTCGGACACGCCCCACAGCCCGCCCCGGCATTCCACCAGGCCAGACAGGTTGCCACCGCGCATGCCTTCGATCGGGTGCTCGGCGCTCAGCTTCAACTCTGGCCAGTTGCCCGCCAGGCTCGGCAGGGCAACCAGCGCCAGGCAGGCAGCCAGAAGCCGCCGAATCAAACCATGACCTCGGCCAGGTTGCCCTTGGTTTCCAGCCAGCTCTTGCGGTCACCCGCGCGCTTCTTGGCCAGCAGCTTGTCCATCAGCTCGCAGGTGGCCTGCACATCGTCCAGGGTCAGCTGCACCAGGCGCCGGGTGTTCGGGTCCATGGTGGTCTCGCGCAGCTGTGGCGGGTTCATCTCGCCCAGGCCCTTGAAGCGGGTGACCTGTGGCTTGCCGCGTTTCTTCTCGGCCACCAGGCGATCGAGAATACCGTCGCGCTCGGCCTCGTCGAGGGCGTAGTAGATTTCCTTGCCCAGGTCGATGCGGTACAGCGGCGGCATGGCCACGTACACATGCCCGGCCTCGACCAGCGCGCGGAAGTGCTGGACGAACAGCGCGCACAGCAGCGTGGCGATGTGCAGGCCGTCGGAGTCGGCGTCGGCGAGGATGCAGATCTTGCCGTAGCGCAGCTGCGCAAGGTCAGTGGCCCCCGGGTCGACGCCAATGGCCACGGCGATGTTGTGCACTTCCTGGCTGGCCAGGACTTCGCCACCGTCCACTTCCCAGGTGTTGAGGATCTTGCCACGCAGCGGCAGGATCGCCTGGAATTCCTTGTCGCGTGCCTGCTTGGCCGAGCCACCGGCCGAATCACCCTCGACCAGGAACAGTTCGGCGCGCATCGGATCCTGGCCGGCGCAATCGGCCAGTTTGCCGGGGAGTGCCGGGCCCTGGGTGATGCGTTTGCGTTCGACCTTCTTGCTGGCCTTCAGGCGGCGCCCGGCGTTGCTGATGGCCAGCTCCGCCAGTTGCATGCCCAACTCGGGGTGGGCGTTGAGCCACAGGCTGAAGGCATCCTTGACCACGCCGGAAACGAAGGCCGCCGCCTCGCGCGACGACAGGCGCTCCTTGGTCTGCCCGGAGAACTGCGGGTCCTGCATCTTCATCGACAGCACGAAGGTGATGCGTTCCCAGACGTCTTCCGGCGCCAGCTTCACGCCGCGCGGCAGCAGGTTGCGGAACTCGCAGAACTCGCGCATGGCATCCAGCAGGCCCTGGCGCAGGCCGTTGACGTGGGTGCCGCCCTGGGCGGTAGGGATCAGGTTGACGTAGCTTTCCTGGATGCTGTCGCCGCCTTCTGGCAGCCACAGCAAGGCCCAGTCCACCGCCTCCTTGTTACCGGCCAGGCTGCCGCAGAACGGCTCGTCGGGCAGGCGCTGGAACTCGTTTACCGAGTCCACCAGGTATGAGCGCAGGCCGTCCTCGTAGTGCCATTCGACCTTCTCGCCGCTGGCCTTGTCCTCGAAGCTGACCAGCAGGCCCGGGCACAGCACGGCCTTGGCCTTGAGCACGTGCTTGAGGCGGCTGATGGAGAACTTCGGCGAATCGAAGTACTTGGGGTCGGGGCTGAAGTACACGCTGGTACCGGTGTTGCGCTTGCCGACCGAGCCGACCACTTCCAGCTCGCTGGCCTTGAAGCCATCGGCGAAGGTCATCTGGTATTCGTTGCCGTCACGTTTGACGCGCACGCGCACCTGGGTCGACAGGGCGTTGACTACCGAGATGCCCACGCCGTGAAGGCCACCGGAGAACTGGTAGTTCTTGTTGGAGAACTTGCCGCCGGCGTGCAGTTTGGTGAGGATCAGCTCGACCCCGGAAACGCCCTCTTCCGGGTGGATGTCCACCGGCATGCCGCGGCCATCGTCGCTGACTTCCAGCGAGTGGTCGGCATGGAGGATGACCTGCACCGAACGGGCGTGACCGGCCAGGGCTTCGTCGACACTGTTGTCGATGACTTCCTGGGCCAGGTGGTTGGGGCGGCTGGTATCGGTGTACATGCCCGGCCGCTTGCGGACCGGGTCAAGGCCCGAGAGGACTTCGATGGCGTCTGCGTTATAGGCGCTAGCGCTGGGAGTGGCCATAGGGTCTCGTCGTCAGTCTGGTGAATGCAAAAAAGTCAAAATACAGAAAAATCGAGCGCTGCGTACTGCCCACGGGCAATGCCGGCAAAGGCCAGCAGTGCCGGCAGGCGCTCGGCGAAGCCCTGGAAGCTGTGGTCGCCACCGGCCTGGATGCGCAGGGCACAAGCACGGTAATAGCGCTCGGCGTGGCGATAGTCCAGGGTTTCATCGGCGGTCTGCAGCCACACTTGATAGCGGCTGGCGTCCACCGGGGCTGGTACTTCCAGCTCGGCCAGGGCCTGCACGTGATCGTGGGTCAGCTCCCAGGCTTCACCGGTGTAGTGATTGTGCTGGGGACCCAGGTAGCCGTCGAAATGCTTGTGCGGTGTTACCGCCGGGTTCACCAGCAGGGCCTTGAGGCCGTGGCGCTCGGCCAGACAGGTGGCATAGTAGCCGCCGAGCGAACTGCCCACCAGCAGTGGCGCGCCCAGCTCGGCGATGGCCGCTTCGAGCTGGGCGATGGCCTGCCGTGGGTGGTGGTGCAAGGCGGGCACCCGCAATTGGGCCGACAGGCCCAGTTGCTGCATCACGGCCTCGAGTTGGCGCGCCTTGGTCGAAAGTGGCGAGCTGTTGAAGCCATGGATATAGAGGATGGAACCCGACATGCTGCCCCCGGAATCTGTGGCTTCGCGCCCGGTGATATGGGCGCAGGGACGCGCAGTGTAGCGCGTTCGCCGGGTTTTGACGCAGTGTCACGGGTTTCGCAACAATTTCTTCACCGAAGTCGCAACCACAGTTCCCTGTAGGAGCGGCCTTGTGTCGCGATGGGTCGCGAAGCGGCCCCCGGGTTTCAGCTGCGCCACAAATATTGCCGGGGCCGCTCTGCGGCCCATCGCGACACAAGGCCGCTCCTACAATTGACCGCGTCTGCAGCCGCAGCTCAATAGCCAGGGCTATCGAAGTCGAGCTTCACTTCGAAGTCCAGTGCCCGCTCCACACCGGTCTCCAACCGCCCGTCGGCGTGCAGGCGCAGCCAGCGGTATCCAGGCTGCTCCTCGCTCACTTGAAAATCCTCGCTACGCGCCGCGAACTGGATACAGGTCGACGGAGTGGCCAGCAGGCGCAGGCCGTCGCGCACTTCATCCCATTCCTGGTGCACATGCCCCCACAGCAGCGCCCGCACCTGTGGATAACCCTCGACGATATCGAACAGCGCCTGGGCATTGCGCAAGCCGATCGGCGCGATCCAGGCACAGCCGATATCCACCGGCTGATGGTGGAAGCACACCAGGCAATGCCGTTCACCCGCCTCTCGCAAGGCCGTTTCCAGCGCTGCCAGCTGATCACCCTCCAACAGCCCATGCGTCGCCCCGGGTACGGCCGTGTTGAGCATGACGATGCGCCACGCACCGATATCGGTCACCGCCTGTACCAGCTCCGGCGCCACTTGCGCCATGACTCGGGCCTCGTCATGGTTGCCAGGCAACCAGCGGGTGGGTACGGCAAATGGCGCGGTCAGCTCACGGAATGCTTCATAGGACGCCACGCTGGCGTCCTGGGACAGGTCGCCAGTGCACAGCAGCAGGTCGACAAGCGGTTGCTCCCGCCGCACCTGGGCCACTACATGGCGCAGGCTGTCACGGGTATTGAGGCCCAGCATGCTGCCGGCCGGGTCGGCGAACAGGTGGGCATCGGTCAGTTGCACCACATGCACGGGGCGCGATTGGTCTGGCTGCGGCAACGGCCGTCTCCTCGAACGGATTCAGCGCGAATTATGGCTGCACAACGGGTGCTAGCAAACACCCACGAACGACCTGCGTCACACTTCAGCGAACGCTCGCCAGTTCGTGACCACAAGCCAGGCAGTGGCTCAGCCATTCACCGAGGAACAGGTTGAGCTGGGCCTTTTCGTCCGGCTGGTGCATGGCCTCGTTCGGATACGGGTAGATGCTGCGCAGGCGCCGGGTGTGTTCGGCACTGACCACTTCGGCCATGCGCGCATCGTGGTACACCTGCACTTCCAGGTGCGGCACCGGCAACCATGGCAGGCTGTGCTCCTGGCGCACGTGCAGGGTGGTGGTATACGGGCAGGCCAGCACCACGTCGAGCACCAGCACGCCGAGCATCTGGTCGCCCTGGGTCATGCCGATGCGGCGCGAGCTCTGGGTGGTGCGCATGTCGGGCAACAGGCGCATCAGCCGGGCGTAGTTGGCCTCGCAGGCTGCCTGCAGCCCGACCAGGTCGACCCGATAACGCTCGCGCAGCAGGTTCACTTCCACATACCTCGTACTTCGTCACGGTTCAGCGCCAGCCATTGCAGGCCGATGATGGTCGCCGCGTTGCAGATGCGCCCGTCGCGCACCGCCTGCATGGCATCCTCGAACGACCACACGCGCACGCGAATGTCCTCGCCCTCTTCTTCCAGGCCATGCAGGCCGCCCGCCCCTTCACTGCTGCAACGGCCGAGGAACAGGTGAACGTATTCGTCACTGCCGCCGGGCGACGGGAAGTAACGGGTCATCGGCCACAGGGCGCTGAAGGCCAGGCCGGCTTCTTCTTCGGCTTCGCGGTGGGCGACTTCCTCGGGTTGCTCGTCCTTGTCGATCAGCCCGGCCACCATCTCGATCAGCCAGGGGTTGTCGACCTTGTCCAGTGCACCGACACGGAACTGCTCGATCAGCACCACTTCATCGCGCAACGGGTCGTACGGCAGCACGCACACCGCATCATGGCGCACAAACAGTTCGCGGCTGATCTCGCGGCCCATGCCCCCGGCAAACAACTCGTGGCGCAGGCGTAGCTTGTCGAGCTTGTAAAAGCCCTGGAAGCAGTTGGCCCGCTCGATGATTTCGAAGCCCTTGGGCACTGAGTTCAACGCGTCTGACATGGAAATCCTCATTACCTCGAATACCGCATCGCGCCATCCTACTCTGCACGCCTGCCGGTTTCATCCCTTTCCGGCAACCGTTCGCGCACTCGGGACAGCGCGCCTTCTCTCTGTTAGCTTAGTGGCGAACTGAAGGCCGCGCAGACGGTCAAAGGCCGACTTTTCCCTGTTCTGCAAGGATCCTCATGACACTTGTCAAACTGACTTCCGTGGCTGTGCTGGCCCTGGCCCTGGGTGCCTGCCAAAGCCTGTTCACGCCCAACTACCGGGCGCCGCTCGAGGTCAAGCGTGATGCCTGGGAGCATGTCAAACCCGGCTGCAGCGAAAGCGACTGCCCACTGGTGAACATCGACATGATCCACTTCCCGGCCTTGCCCAAGCTCGATGGCATCGTCGAGAAACGCCTGCTGCAACTGACCGAAGACAACCAGCGCGGCAACGCACCGACCAGCCTGCAAGCCTACGAGCAGCAGTACCTGGCCAGTGCCGACAAGCGCAACAGCAGCTACCTGCAGGCCAAGGTACGCGAGCAGCATGACGGACTGGTGATCATCGAACTGTCCAGCTACCTGGACAGCGGCGGCGCCCATGGCATGCCCGGGCGTGGTTTCATCAACTATTCGCGCAAGCTGGACAAGGTGCTGACCCTGCAGGACATGCTGGTGCCTGGCCAGGAAGACACCTTCTGGAAAACAGTCGAGGAGTCGCACCGCGCCTGGCTGATCAGCGTAGGCATGGACAAGGACGCCGAGTTCATCAAGACCTGGCCGTTCAAGCAGTCGCCGCACGTCGCCCTGACGTACGGCGCGGTGGTGGTCAAGTACGAGGTCTATTCAATCGCGCCCTACTCCATGGGCCACGTGGAGTTGAAGATCCCGTACCCACGCCTGAATGGCGTGCTCAAGCCCGAGCTGTTTCCCGGCCGCGGCTGAAGCTCAACAGCCCGTGCAGTAGCCCTGCCAGTAGCAATGCTGGCAGGGTCGCACCCAGGTCGGGCGCTTGCGCGGCGATCAGATGGTACGCGGCAACGCCCACCGCCCAGGCCAGCAGTGCCTGCCAGTGCAAGCCATGCACCTGTGCCGGCAAGCGACGGCGACGGATCACGTAATGGTCCATCAATACCACACCGAACAGCGGTGCAAACACCGAGCCGATCAGCAGCAGGAAGTTCTCGTACTGTGCCAGTGGCGCCAGCAAGGCGATCAGCGTGCACAGCACGCCAATGGCCAGCGCCAGGTGCTCGACCTTCAGGCGCACCAGCACGCCGGTGGAAACGGCTGCCGAGTGAATGTCGGCAAAAGCCTTTTCCGACTCGTCCAGCAGAATCAGCAGCAGTGGAATGCCCATGCCGGCGCCCGCCAGGGCCAGCAGCAGGGCGTTGGCTTCGCCACTGCCGGCGAAGGCCAAGGTGTAGCCCACACCCAGGCTCATCAGCCAGGTGTTGCCGATGAAGTAGCCCAGCACCGTACCGCCGAATACATGTTTGCCGTTACGGGCAAAACGCGAGTAGTCGGCGATCAGCGGCAACCACGACAGCGGCATGGCGATGGCGATGTCGAAGCCCACGGCCAGCGACATCGAACCGTCACCGGCACGGTCCCACAGTGCCGCCAGGTCGGCCTTGGCGAACAGATTCCAGGTCAGCCACAGGCAAGCGCCCAGCAGCAGCCAGATGCCCCAGGTGCGCAGCACCTTGCGCACGAACGCCAGCGGCCCACCGACCGCGAGCAGGGTGGCCAGGGCGCCAAAGCACAGGGTCCAGAGCACAGGGCTGTTCCAGGCGCTGGCTTCGCCGAACGCCCGCGCGCCCAGCAGGCTGGCGGCATCGCGCATGACGATGATCTCGAACGCGCCCCAGCCCACCAGTTGCAGCAGGTTGAGCAGCGCCGGCAAACGCGCGCCGTGGCCGCCCAGGCTCAGTTTCAGGGTGCCCATGGCCGACAGGCCGGTATCGCTGCCGATGACACCGGCAGCCCCCAGCAGCAGCACACCCACACCGGTGCCCAGGGCGATAGCCAGCACCGCGCCGGCAAGGCCCAGGCCAGGGGCCAGCATGGCGCCGACCTGCAGCACCATCAGGCCGATGCCGAGGGAGAACCATAGCGAGAACAGGTCGCGGGCGCCGAAGATGCGCTGGGCGGTGGGGACCGGGTGGTCGGGGGAGAATTGGCTGGGGGTGGTCATGCTTTGACACTCGGCAAGGTATTGGATTAGACGCGGTCGCTGTAGGAGCGGCCTTGTATCGCGAAAGGGCCGCAAAGCGGCCCCAGGCTTTCAGCTTCGCGGCTGAAATTGCCGGGGCCGCTTCGCGGCCCATCGCGACACAAGGCCGCTCCTACAGAGGGCAGCGCTGCGACTTAGACTTTGTGATACAGCTGGCTGCCTTCCTGGCGGAACCGCTCGGCCTGCTCACGCATGCCTTGCTCGACCGTCACATCCACGGTTTCGATCTTGGCGGCGTATTCGCGCACTTCCTGGGTGATCTTCATCGAGCAGAACTTCGGCCCGCACATCGAGCAGAAGTGCGCGACCTTGGCCGATTCCTTCGGCAGGGTTTCGTCGTGGTAGGCACGGGCAGTGTCCGGGTCCAGGCCGAGGTTGAACTGGTCTTCCCAACGGAACTCGAAGCGTGCCTTGGACAAGGCGTTGTCACGAATCTGCGCACCCGGGTGGCCCTTGGCAAGGTCGGCGGCATGAGCGGCGATCTTGTAGGTGATGATGCCGGTCTTCACGTCATCCTTGTTCGGCAGGCCCAGGTGCTCCTTGGGCGTGACGTAGCAGAGCATCGCGCAACCGAACCAGCCGATCATCGCCGCACCAATGCCCGAGGTGATGTGGTCGTAGCCAGGAGCGATATCGGTGGTCAGCGGGCCGAGGGTGTAGAACGGCGCCTCGTCGCAGCACTCCAGCTGCTTGTCCATGTTCTCCTTGATCAGCTGCATCGGCACGTGGCCGGGGCCTTCGATCATGCACTGCACGTCGTGCTTCCAGGCGATCTTGGTCAGCTCGCCAAGGGTTTCCAGCTCACCGAACTGCGCGGCATCGTTGGCGTCGGCAATCGAGCCGGGGCGCAGGCCGTCGCCCAGCGAGAAGCTGACGTCGTAGGCCTTCATGATTTCGCAGATTTCGTCGAAGTGGGTGTACAGGAAGTTTTCCTTGTGGTGCGCCAGGCACCACTTGGCCATGATCGAGCCACCACGGCTGACGATGCCGGTGACGCGCTTGGCGGTCAGCGGCACATAGCGCAGCAGCACACCAGCGTGGATGGTGAAGTAGTCCACGCCCTGCTCGGCCTGCTCGATCAGGGTGTCGCGGAACAGCTCCCAGGTCAGGTCTTCGGCCACGCCGTTGACCTTTTCCAGGGCCTGGTAGATCGGCACGGTACCAATCGGCACCGGCGAGTTGCGGATGATCCACTCACGGGTTTCGTGAATGTGCTTGCCGGTGGACAGGTCCATGACCGTGTCCGAACCCCAGCGGATGCCCCAGGTCAGCTTGGCCACTTCTTCCTCGATCGAGGAACCCAAGGCGCTGTTGCCGATGTTGCCGTTGATCTTCACCAGGAAGTTGCGGCCGATGATCATCGGCTCCACTTCCGGGTGGTTGATGTTGGCCGGGATGATCGCGCGGCCACGGGCGATTTCCTGGCGAACGAACTCGGGGGTGATTTCTTTCGGAATGTTGGCCCCGAAGCTGTGGCCGGCGTGCTGCTCGTCGAGCAGGCCGGCGGCGCGTGCCTCTTGCAGCTTCATGTTTTCGCGGATGGCCACGTATTCCATCTCGGCGGTGATGATGCCCTGGCGGGCATAGTGCATCTGCGAGACGTTGGCGCCCGCCTTGGCACGGCGCGGGTTGCGCACGTGGGCGAAACGCAGCTTGGCCAGTTCGGCATCGTTCAGGCGCTGCTGGCCGAAGTCGGAGCTCAGGCCGGCCAGGCGCTCGGTGTCACCGCGTGCCTCGATCCACGCCGAACGCACGTCGGCCAGGCCCTTGCGCACGTCGATGACAACGTTGGGGTCGGTGTACGGGCCGGAAGTATCGTAGACCAGCACCGGGGCATTGGACTCGCCACCGAAATCGGTCGGGGTGTCGTCCAGGCTGATTTCACGCATGGGCACGCGGATGTCCGGGCGCGAGCCTTCGACATACACCTTGCGCGAACGCGGGAACGGTTGCACGGACTGCTGATCGACTTGTGCCGATTCGCTGAGGTTGATCGCTTTTTCTTGTTTGGTCATCACAGGCTCTCCAGACGGCTTCCTAGCAGTGGAATGTCGGGGTGAACCTGAAAGGCGCGGACGCACCCTTGATGGGTGCAGTGCCGGATATGGGGGTGCCTGAAGCTGCATGCAGCTGCGACATTCCCGGACCTGGCACAAGAGGCTCCCCGGGAAGGCGAGCAATCTTGTTCCCTACGCAGGCGCTAACCTGATCAGGTTCAACGGGATCCGCAACTTTGCGATCTCAGCCTTTGCTTCAAGGCACCCCGACAAGAACATGCGCAGTCTAGACTGGAGTGGTCGGCAAAGCCAAGCAGGTAAATGCGCGGATGATGAAAGGCACCCCGAGCGATTGTTGCCGGGTGCGCATGGCACTACACTGGCCCATCGCTCGATACTCAACAGTTCAGTAATTCAATTTCGTACAAGGATTGCCTCTATGCTGCGCAAACTCTCACTGGCAATAGCCGTGTCTTGTGCGTCCAACGGAGTGGTCTGGGCAGCGGACGTGCCCACTACAGTGAAAACCGACCTGGTCAGCGTTTATCAGGAAGCGGTCGACAACAACGCTGACCTGGCTGCGGCCCGCGCCGATTACGGCGCCCGCCGTGAAGTGGTACCGCAGGCTCGCGCCGGGTTGCTGCCCAACCTTTCGGCCGGTGCCGAAATGCTGAACACCCGCACCAAGCTGGACGAACCATCGGCCACCAGCAACCGCAGCGGCAATACCTGGAGCGCGACCCTGGCGCAGCCTATCTTCCGCGCTGACCGCTGGTTCCAGTTGCAGGCGGCCGAGGCGGTCAACGAACAGGCGGCGCTGGAGCTGTCGGCGACCGAACAGAACCTGATCCTGCAAACCGCGCAGAATTACTTCGCCGTGCTCCGTGCCCAGGACAACCTGGCCGCGACCAAGGCCGAGGAAGCTGCCTTCAAGCGCCAGCTGGACCAGTCCAACGAACGATTCGACGTCGGCCTCTCCGACAAGACCGACGTGCTGCAATCCCAGGCCAGCTACGACACGGCGCGGGCCAACCGGATCATTGCCGAGCGCCAGGTACAGGATGCCTTCGAGGCCCTGGTGACCCTGACCAACCGGGAGTACACATCGATTCAAGGCGTGGTCCATACCCTGCCGGTGCAGGTCCCTACGCCCAACGACGCCAAGGCCTGGGTCGAAACCGCCGGGCGCCAGAACCTCAACC
The DNA here is from genome assembly GCF_040214835.1 of Pseudomonas asiatica. NCBI lineage: Bacteria > Pseudomonadati > Pseudomonadota > Gammaproteobacteria > Pseudomonadales > Pseudomonadaceae > Pseudomonas > Pseudomonas asiatica. The sequence continues at coordinate 5,307,990 of NZ_CP157874.1, forward strand.
TGCTCGCCACCAACCACGCGGTCGTCGCTGCCGAGGAAACCCTGCGCCAGCGCAAGGCCGGCCACGCGCCGACCCTGGACGCAGTTGCCAAGTACCAGAAGGGTGACAACGACAACTTCGGTTTCACCAACCCCGCACCGGCCCCCGTTTCGCGCTATAGCGGCGACGTGGAGCAGACCAGCATCGGCCTGCAGCTGAACATCCCGATCTACAGCGGCGGCCTGACCAGTTCGCAGGTGCGCGAGGCCTACCAGCGCCTGAGCCAGAGCGAGCAGCAGCGTGAAAGCCTGCGCCGCCAGGTGGTGGAAAACACCCGCAACCTGCACCGCGCGGTAAACACCGACGTGGAGCAGGTGCAGGCGCGCAAGCAGTCGATCATCTCCAACCAGAGCGCGCTGGAAGCCACCGAGATCGGCTACCAGGTGGGTACCCGCAATATCGTCGACGTGCTTGACGCCCAGCGTCAGCTGTACACCTCGGTGCGCGACTACAACAACAGCCGCTATGACTACATCCTCGACAACCTGAGCCTGAAGCAGGCGGCCGGCACCTTGAGCCCGCAGGACCTGCAGGACCTCAAGCGGTACCTGAAGCCAGACTACAACCCGGACAAGGACTTCCTGCCGCCGGACCTGGCGGCTGCAGCGGCGAAGAACTTCGAGCGCAGGCCTTGAGATAGGTGTTGGACCAGTCGCGGGCAAGCCCGCTCCCACCGCGGGGTAACCTGGGGGAGTTGGCGTGCCGGCGATAGGGCCATCAAATATCACTCCAGCCGCTACAGGACAGCGACTAGGCCGCTACGGCAATCGTCGAGTCGATGCGTTGAGCCGACATATCCCCGATCAGCGCAGAGCCAGCCGGCTCAGGGGCAAACGCAGCCATTGCATCCACAAGATTTCCCAGGCTCGGCAGCGAGTGCTCGACAGCAAACAGAGATGCCCCCGCTGAAAGGGCCAAGGCCTCAGACATGGCAACCATTTCAGAGGTGACTATTGCCGGCTGCGCAAAGATGAAGTCCTCCGCTGTCACTTGCGCAACTTCGAGCGCATCCAGGTACAGTATATTCACGATACCTTCCTGCCCCGGCACTGCCTGGGTATCAACGGCCACACCATGAATCTGTGCAAAGTCATTTAGCATGAAGCGCTCGACTTTGCTGACCTGCAGATCCTCGAAGCGACTGATGCCTACCTGGCTGAGGTCAATCTTGTCGATACCGTGCCGGAACCCCCGCAGGGTGTTCTTGTAATCGCTCACACCTTCTTGTTTTGTCACCAGGAACACGCTGGGCGCAACCGTTGGCGGGGCATAGATCGTGCCTGTCAGAGAAGCCACCAACTGCCCCGATTCGTCGCTGGCAAGCGACACGCCATCTGCACCACCGGTAAGCAGAACATTCGCGTTGGCAGGCGGCGACGTCTGCACTTCAGGGTTGCCCTCGAAGTAACCTGGCGCAGCAGTGAATGCGTCAAGGAAGCGAAAGTTCGCTGGCTGCAGTTCGGCGATCGGTTTGTCCGCAAGCGTGAGCTTCTGCCCATCGCCAAGGTCTAGCACAGCCGCATTGCCGTCCTGTCGCATCTGCAGGTCAGCAAACCCTAAACCACCAAAACCGACCAGATCGATCACTTCACGCGAAGTTTCGAAGTGCTCGAGTACATCGTTTCCGGCTGCACGCCTGTGGATAACATAGCGGTCAGTACCCTCCCCGCCCTTGAGCAGGTTGTATCCACGGCCACCATCCAGTAATGCCCCGGCGGGCCCAGCGATCAAGGTATCGTCGCCGTCGCCACTGATGAGGTTCTGCACCGAACCAGAGGCTATGGTCAGCGCCACTCCGGCGATATTGGCACTGCCACTGGCCAAATCCACCGAAATACTGCGACTTACCGCAGCCGCATTCAACGTATTACGCCCGCCAGCGGTGCCGCTGATTGCGTCGTCAAGCAGCGCTCGCCCGGCGTTTTCTGCCACCAGGTTCGCATAGTCATCGGTGAAGTAATAAGTATCATCGATGGTGCCGGGGCTGCCAACGAGGCGCAACGTCCAGCGATCGAGTGTCAACGGCAAACCAGCATCGGCATTGCGCACCTCGAGTTTCCACTCCCCTGCTGAGCGCTCTGCGCGATGATGGGTCGACATGAACCCATATTTGAACGCTCCTGAGCGCGAATCGCCCAGATCGTCATCACCGGAGCCCGGTGCCTTGCCCGTACGATCGAGCAGCACGCTCCTCGTGCCGCCAGGCGACACCAGCGTGAGCGTCATGTCACCCAGACGGCCCACCATCGAATGGATATCGACCTCCACATGCTCCACCAGCACATCAGCCGGCAGGGTCAAGGACAAAGTCGCGACCTGCCCCGCCGCAACTTGGTGGGCAAGCGGCTCACTGGCAGCGGTCAGCACCCGTTCATTGGCCTTGGTCGCCTGGCTACCCCATGACTCGGCAAGACGCACAGCCGCACGGGCGTCGACCATACCAAAACCGTAGTCGTGACTGGTGTGCATGCCACCGCCATTCCAGTTGCGCCCTGCGTTGTAGGCCCATTGGGTGGATGCGTCATCCACCTTGCGCGCAGACAGTGCGAGGATCTGCTGGACGTCCCGATAACCGAGCCCCAGATTGGCCTGCAGCATCAACGCCACCACGCCTGATACAATCGGCGCAGCGAAACTGGTGCCTTGGGTCGTGCTATAGGCGCTGCCCACCGATGCACCGCGCTCCGCTTCAAGGCTGACGCCAGTGGACAACACATGGCTTCCTGGTGCGGCGACCAGCAAGCTGGAACCTGGGTTGGAAAAGGGTGCAGTGGCAGCTTGCAGCACCGAGAGGTCTGCCTTTGCATTGATCGCCGCTACTTCGATGGCGTGGCGGTTGTTGTTGGTCAGCGAGCCCTGGGCACTACCACCTTTGTCGCGCTGGTTGCCGCCAGAGGCGACGACGATGGTGCCAAGCCCGCCACGACCATTGGTGGCCGCAAGCGTAGTACTGAAAGCGAGCGCCAGAGCGGTATCGACCTTGCCTTCCGGAACATTCCCCAATGCGAAGTCCTTTTTGAACCCCCAACTGTTGTTGGCAATGTCGTAGTTGACCATTTGCCCCAGGTTGGTCAGGTCGTCGCCTTTGTTGGCCAGGTAGTGCCCGCCGATCTTCGCATCGTATGCAATGCCGATTCCCCCTTGATCATTGCGCGCTCCAACCATGACACCCGCCACTTGGGTGGCATGATTGGACGCCAGGGCAGCCAGCGTGCCATTGGTACGTTGGGTTTGCAGCCAGATGGGGTCGATATTCGCCTTGAGATCGGGGTGCTCGATATCGAAGATTTCCGGCGCGACGGCAAATTCACCGCCAGGCTCGAACTGCCCGATCCTCACGCCCTTGCCCGTGAAGTCACGCCATACTGGCGCGACATCGATCTCGTCCAGATACCACTGCCGCCCAGAGAGCGGGTCACCAGGTGATCGCTCATGGCGCAACGTTACCGTCGCGCGCAAGGGTGCCGATGCACCGCTGCCCACCTCGGTAACACTCATGGAGGCGTTGCCGGCCGCATCGACCAGGTCGTAGCGGAAACTGACATCACCGTCATGGCCAGGCAACGGCGTGACCTCCACATCACCCTGCTCGTTCAGCCGCACTGTAGCGCCCTTGCCCGTACTGACCGACGCGATGCGCAACGGCCCACTGCTGTTGAATGGCTGGTCGTTGGCCAGCAGCGCCGTCGCAGGGACTATCAGCGCGGTGTCAGTGGTGGTGAAGGTAGCCAGTTGCTCAGGCGACAGCCTGTCGCCGATTGGCATGGCGCCCGCGCCGAGAAGATCGATAGCGGCAATATCGGCGAAGCTGAGCTTCTGGATGTTGCTCAGGGTCAGGCGGCCGTCTCGCCCCGTTACGGTGTCGGTGATCTGGTGACCCGATTCGGTACGCGTGATCAGGTACTCGTCGTGTGCACCATGCAAGCTGACCAAGTTGGTTCCCGCGCCTCCATCGATCGTGGCATCGCCCCGACCGGCTTCGATCACGTCATCGGCCGCCCCACCCGTAATCCGATCCGCGCCACCACCAGCGTAAATAATGCTGCCGCCCGCCGAGGCCTGGATGCGATCACCATTTGGGCCTGCGTAGATAACGGACTTGCCGGTACCACCAATGATGTCGTTGCGGCCGCTGCCACCGACAAGCACATCGTCGCCACCGCCACCGATCAGCAAGCTATCGCCCGAGCCGCCCTTGATGAAAACTCCGCGTTGACCGCCGCTGGCGATGATGTCCCTACCCCGCCCTCCTTGCGCGATGGTCAACCCGGCCTTGGCCATGTTCAGCCCAACGCCCTGCTCCCCCACGATCAGCGCCGTGTCACGCCCGCCATTGCCGTGCATGTTCGCCCAGTCGTCACTGGCACTGATCACGAATACATCATCGCCCGCCCCGCCGCGATAGGTATTGCTGCCAGCGCCGCCGACCAGCCAGCTGCCACCCGGGGCTGCGGTCAAGACATCATCGCCTGCGGCGCCGTACAGCGTGTCCACGCCGAGCGCGGCGGCGTCCAGAGTGCTGCCTTGAGGACTCTGGCTGATGTAAGCCCGCCGCGAAGTGGGCCCGCTTGATGAAGTCAGTACCGTACCGCCCCCTTGGGCCTCGATCCGATTGCCGACGGTATCAGCGAGGAACTTCACCGCCAGTACTTCCCGGTCCTCGCCATTGATGGTGAATGCACTGCGGGAGAGGACCTGGTTACCCTGACGTGCTTCCCCCACCGGCTCGACCTGACCGAGCTTGATTTGGCTGATGCCATGCTCCTTCAATGCCTTCAATTCTCCGGCATCGGCACGCCCGTCATGGTTGCCATCGACCCAAACCTTCAATTGTGCCCAGACAGCATCTTCAACGTTGATAGCGCCATCGGCGTTGGCGTCCACGCTTGCCAGGGCGGCGAAGCCATCTTTGAACGGTGTTTCGCCGGAGTTGCCATCGCTACCGGCTTTGCCTCCGTAGTATTCGGAAAACAGTTGGCTGATGTTGCTCACCTGCCCGGTGCCTTTGTCATGTACCAGCATGCCGGTCACACGATCTGCCCAGCCTGTACGACGTAACGTACCGCTGTTATCGACATCGAACAGCACGCCGTCCTCGATACCGGCCAAGCCCACACCTTGCCCGCTCAGATCGAGTAACAGAGGGTCGACGAAGGTGTTCACCGTGGTCATCGCCGCCAGCCCGTTGAGCACCACTGCGTTACGCAGGCTGAAGTCAGGCTGTTCGCTACCCTCCCGATAGAACTGGGCGAGGTGCTGGTTCGGCCGCACGTTGGGGTCGAGCTGGATCTCGCCGGGGCGGATACCACCGGTGGCCAGGCTGCCCAACTGGGCGGAGGTGAAGTCGGTGTTGTCGAGGGTGCTGTCGGTGAAAGCGATGCTGTGGGTCAGGCGGCGGTTGACGTAGCCGCTGGAGACGTCGTTGCGGATGTCGTCTTGGCCTTGGAGGTCGCGACGGGATTCAGTTGCGGGGGTAATTTCGATTTTGAGCGTTTCATTTGAAATAGGCTCAGAGACCATCAAAGCTGAGAGGCTGGCCTCGATGGAATTGAAAACCGCATTGGCCGTAGCGTTTATCAAGTCAGGGACCCCTGAGGGTGACTCGACTCGGGAGATCCACTCTTTCGCAAGTAAGCGATTCTCGGCATCTGTAATTACTGATGCCATTGCCATCATTCGATGAGTACGTAAAGAAAGCAGCCCTTCGTCTATAAAATTACCTGACGAAGAAAGCACGATCCGCCAATAGTCTTCTTTGCTAGCATCCGCCATCACATTGAATACTGGGTGCAAGGTCCAAGCCTTCTCGGGGTACCCCAGAGAAGTGAAGGTTTCAGCGTGAAAAGCTGACACTTCACTTTGCCGAACTTGCTCAACTATAGGACCATCAGCAACCTTATCCGCTAGTATCCTTAAGTACCCCCGCGCCATTGCGACTCTAATCGTATTCACATCACTATCTGACATTGGCCGCCCTGCATCCGCAGCCACCATCTTCATATAGTTTATTGCCGCAACACCTGCAACTGAATCGCCACGAGCAACGCCATTTGCGAGAACTGCATATTTATCCCCCTTAGCAGCCAACAGGTCGTACATCGCTGACGGCCCCTTACCCTCAAGAGCGACACTTGCCTCTTCAATATCTGCAACCTCGAGCCTGATCATTTAACTCCTCCTTGTTTTACACTTCGTTTTAGAAATTCCTCAACTCTATTTACCATACTCCTCCACCCCCCTAGCTTACCCCGCAGAAACTTAACACTCACAAGAGCATCCCCACCAGAAAGCACAAACTTCAAATCGCAGTAAGAATTATCTTCATCATATGCCCTTACACAATAAACTATGTATTGCATGCGCCCATCCTTTTCCAGCCAGAAAAAGTCCTGCTTATCTCCAGGAAAAACTCTACTGACACCCTCTACATATGTCATTCCAATGTCTGGTTCGTAACCTGCCTGTTCAACCGCCGTTATCGGGGTTGCCCGAAGATAACTTTTGAGTCTCTTTTCTAACCCGGTCGCCCCATGAACCCAGGGCTCGACGGCAACGGTCACGCCGCCAAAACTGAAAGATGTTGCCTCACCGTAAGGGACAGGCTGCATCTCCGGCCAACTCATTGCCATATAGAGCGAGACCAAATTTGCACCACAGCCTTTTTTGTTGTTTACGAAACCCGGCTCCCAGGAACTCTCACCTTCATATTCTGGCCAATAGATTACATATTTCCTAGGAAGCTCATAAACAACACCTGAGATCTTTCCACACACCATTGGACTAGGGGCAGTGAATTTCTTGGGCGCCCAATTCGAGGTAGTAGCAACGACAACTAACAGCCAGGCGATACATAGAAATAACAATAGCTTGCTGAGGCGCCACAGCACACGACCAAAAAATCTGCCCATCGCACTCAGATTCCCGAGTAGCATCTTCAAAAAAAACAAAAAATATTTGAACGTAACCATCACTCCCCCTAGAGCCAGCCTACCTATATCAGGCACTAGGCCAACTGAGCTTCAGACAATTCATAAGCGACTTTGAAATTCCTTTCGCACAGCACGGATATCCTGCCCCTAGCTCCGAAAGTATCTGAACCCATGAGTCCACCAGCATGAAAACCTGCTATAGCAGCCAAAATTACTGCGCAGGGTACATCGCCGACAGGCCTTCATTTTTCAGCAAGACCCTCGCAAGTTCTATATCAGAATGGCTTAGCCTCGTCACCCCCCCTATTTTTCATTAAACTTCAAGAAATTCTTGGATTGCAAAGCTATTTCATTCCATTTATCTAGCTTATCCCACCCACATTCGATCTTCACAATACTTTGCCTGTCCTCAGATGGTGCAATTGGCCTTGGTTTTTCACTGATCATGACATATCCGAAAGCCAGCCCCGCACAACCAGCAGGAACACATAAAGCGACTGCAGCACTAACTCTAAGTGCATTCCATACAATCTCGTATAGCATTATCCAGCCGCCTTTTTTTGCGCTCGCTCCGAACTCATTTTTATCGCTCCACTAGACTTTCATTCATATGCCGCTGCAGCGGGCTCAGGAAATAACTTATAACTTTCCGCCTATCTACAATTACTTCCGCACGCACAGACATTCCCGCTGTCAACGGCATATCCTTTTCCCCTATGCGCAACGTTTCCTTACCCAATTGGACCCGAGCGCTATAGACCAAGCCCCGCCGCTCGTCCTCAATGGCGTCATGTGAAATGCTCTGAACTACACCAGGCACAACCCCGTACTTGGTAAACGTGAACGTCTCGACTTTCACTTCCACCGGCTGCCCCGGATACACAAAGCCGATATCCTTGTTCTCGACTTTCACTTCCACTTCCACCGGCTGGCCCGTTGGCACAATGACCATCAATGTCTGCGCGGGCGTAACCACACCACCTTGGGTATGGATGGCCAGTTGCTGGACGGTACCGTCAACGGGTGATGTCAGAACCTTGAGGCGATGGCGCTGCTCGGCCTTGTTCAATTCTTGTTCAAGGGTTGCAATGCGCCGCTGCGCATCACCGTGAAGATCGAGCATGGCTCTGCGCAGCTGGGCAATGGCACCGCTTCGACGGTGCTGAGCAGCAAGCCGTGCAGCGTTCAACTCGTCGATGCGTGAGCGCTGGAGTGCCAGTTCGCGCTCTTGCTCCAGGCGGGCCTGTTCCTTTTCCAGGTAGGTGTGCTTGGCCACGGCCGATTCACTGAACAAAAGCTTGTAATCCGCCGTCAGTTGGCGGGTGATAACCAGCAGTTGCCGGAGCGCGTCAGCCCGGCCTTGGGCAGAACGGATTTCGGCAGCGCGTTGACCGATTTCGGCATCAGCCTGTTCCAACGTGGCCTGAAGCTCGAGGTACTGCCCTTCCAGCCAGCGTTGCGCGCTTGCCTGCTGCGCGGCCGTGGCCTGCGGTATCAGTGGTGCCAGGGAAGCAGGCGCGTCATCGCCGTCCAGCGCACTCAGCAGTGTGCTGGCTCGTGCCTGGTCGATCCGCGCCGCCAGCAGTTCGCTGCCCAAGCGCTTTACATCGGCCTCGGTCAACTGCCCTTCCAGCTCGACCAACGCATCGCCTTTGCGCACTGTCTGGCCATCGACGACGTGGATCGCCTGCACAACCGCGACCTCGCTGGCCTGGATCAGCTTGCTCCTGCCGCTGGGTACGATCTTGCCCTCGGCACTGGCAACGACGTCGATCTCACCGATACAAGCCCAGACAAGTGCCAGCCCGATGAACGTCAGCAGGCTCCACTGCAGGTAGCGCGGCAAGGGATGTACTGGTGTTTCCTGCAGGGACAGTGCCGCTGGTAAAAAGGCCAGCTCATCCGGCTCATGGATGGGGCCATCCATGCGTCGGCGCTGTCGCCAGGCCCCTCGCCACGCTTCCCGATAGCGCTCGAAAAGCTCCTTGAAGGCCGTGCTCATACGGCAGCCCCAAGTTGCAGCCGATACAGATAGGCGTAGGTGCCTTGTGGCTTGCCCACCAACTCGTCATGAGGCCCTTGCTCGATGATCTGCCCGCGCTCCATGACCACGATACGGTCGGCGTGACGTACAGCCGAAAGCCGGTGGGCAATTATGATCACCGTGCGCTGCGCGCAGATCCGCGCCATGTTCTGCTGGATGATCCGTTCGGACTCATAGTCCAGCGCACTGGTGGCCTCGTCGAAAATCAGGATGCGTGGGTTGCCGAACAGCGCCCGGGCGATGGCAATGCGCTGTCGCTGGCCACCTGACAGGCTGGCACCGTGCTCGCCGACCAAGGTTTCATAGCCATCCGGCAATTCGAGGATGAACTCGTGGGCCCCCGCCAGCGTCGCTGCGGCGATGACCTCTTCAAGCGGTGCCGCCGGGTTGCCAAGGGCGATGTTCTCGCGCACGGTGCGCCGAAAAAGCACGTTCTCCTGCAGCACCACACCGATCTGCCGACGCAGTGAAGCCACATCGGCTACCGCCAAGTCGGCACCGTCGAGCAATACCCGCCCCCGCTCGGGTGAGTACAACCTCTGGATCAGGCGTGTCAGCGTGCTCTTGCCTGACCCCGAGCGACCTACAATGCCAACCACTTCTCCGGCAGCAATCTTCAGGCTGACATCGCGCACGACTTCGCCCCCGTCCGGCCGGTAGCGAAAACACACACGATCGAGCTCGATCTGCCCGACTAGTGCTGGCAGCACCGTACCCTTGCCCTGGTTGACCTCGGTACGGGTGTTGAGAATGTCGCCCAGGCGTTGAATCGATACGCCTGTCTGCTGGAAGCTGGTCCAGAGTTGAGCCAGCCGGATAATGGGTTGCGAGACGCGCCCTGCCAGCATGTTGAAGGCGATCAGTTCGCCCACCGTGAGTTCGCCGTCGATGACCAGGCGAGCCCCCAGCCACAACGTGGCGACCGTGACCAGCTTGCCGATCAGGCCTACGCTCTCATTCGCGAGGTTGGAAAGGTTCTGGGTCTTGAAGCTGGCCGATACATAAGCAGCCAACTGATTGTTCCAGCGCCGGGTAATCTGCGGTTCCACGGCCATCGACTTCAGCGTATCGATGCCGTTCACCGCCTCCACCAGAAATGCTTGATTCTCGGCGCCGCGCTGGAAACTCTGATCGATCCGCGCCCGCAACAGTGGGGTAACGACCAAGGATACGAGAAAATATAAAGGCAATGAGCCGACGACCACCAACGTCAACCAGCCGCTATAAAGGAACATGACAGCGATGAAGACCACCGTGAACACTACATCCAGCAACAGCGTGACACTGTTGTTGGTCAGGAAACTTCTGATGTTCTCCAGTTCTCGTACTCGGGCAACCGAGTCACCGACTCGCCTGGCCTGAAAGTAGGCGGCGGGAAGATCGATCAAGTGCCTGAACAGTCTTGCACCTAGTTCGACATCAATCCTTGACGCTGTATGAGCTGCCACATAAGTACGCAAACCACTCAGCAATGTTTCAAATAGAACCACGACCAACAAGCCCAGGGCGATAACATCCAGTGTGGTCAACCCACGATGCACCAGTACTTTGTCCATTACCACCTGGAAGAACAGAGGTGTCAGCAACGCCAATATCTGAATGACCAAGGAGACAACAAGCACTTCGCCAAATAGCCGCCTGTACTTCACCACGGCCGGAATGAACCAGGTCAGATCGAAACGCGACAGCCCATGCGGCAACTGGGCATCGGAGCGAACCAGAATGAGTTCTCCCGACCAGCGCATGGCAAGTTCTGCCAAGGTCAGCGCTTGTGGTGCACGGGAACCTGGGGCTTGCACCAGAACCTGCTCACCTTCCGCGCGAGCAATGATGAAATACTCACCACGCGTATCCACGGCTATGGCAGGCAATGGCGCATGCTTAAGCCGATTCGGATCGATGCTGCGATGCTTGGCCTTGAGACCTAGTTGCTGAAATGCCCGGAGTATTGCGCCAGTCGAGAATCGCTCACCCGCTGGTGCATGGTCGTGCTGCAACTGCTCGGCAGAGACGGCTATATCATGATAACGCGCCAGCGTGATCAGACAGACCAGCCCACTTTCAATAGCGCTGGTATTACACCCATAAGACAAATCAGGCACCACGCCACCTCATATAAAAACTGAACATGAGGCGATACTAGCCTGAAGCAATAGGACAAGCGTCCTACAAGGCTCCGACAGATGCGTGGGACACTTCTGACTTTAAAGCAATATTCGTAGGAAATTTCCTATCGACAATAGATTCAATGTAGGACGTTATACCTAGCGTCGTAGGAAAGAATGACTAAAATTAATCATATCCACTCTAGAATGGGCATTTGAGTGGATATGTCGGTAATCAACGGATCAAGGCACCCAGCCCATCGAGCAACCGCTGCAAAGCCCCTTGATTGGCCCGCATTACCGCCCTGCCCGCCTCGCCCATGCGCTGCGCGTCCTGCGGCAACTCGACCAGCCGCCGCACCGCTTCGGCCAGCCCGTCGGCATCGTCCACCTGCTGCAACGCCCCCGCCTCTCGCAGCATCGCGCTGATTTCGAGGAAGTTGAACACATGCGGCCCCATCAGTACCGGCAAGGCCAGCGCCGCGGGCTCCAGCGGGTTGTGCCCGCCGGTCGCCACCAGGCTGCCACCGACGAAGGCAATGTCGGCCAGGGCATAGAGGAACAGCAGTTCGCCCATGGTATCGCCGAGCAATACGCGAGTCTGCGCATCAACCGGCGTGCCGGCAGAGCGCCGCACGGTGGTGAACTGTTCGCTGCACAGCGTATGCACCGCTGCGAATCGCTCGGGGTGGCGCGGCACCAGGATCAGCAGGGCATCGCCATGCACCTGCAACAACTGCCGATGTGCCTGCAGGATCAATGCATCTTCACCTTCGTGGGTGCTGGCGGCGATCCACACCGGGCGCTGTTCGGCCCCCCACTGTTCACGCAATGCCTTGGCACGCGGCAACAGTTGCTCATCGATCTTCAGGTCGAACTTGATCGAACCGGTGACCTGCACGCACTCCGGACGCGCGCCCAGGTCACGAAAACGCTGGGCCTCGGTTTCGGTCTGCACGGCAATCAGGCTCATCTCGGCCAGCATCGGCCGGGTCAGCCTGGCAAAGCGCCCATAGCCACGGGCCGAGCGCTCAGACAAGCGTGCGTTGGCCAGCGCTACTGGAATGCCGCGCTTCGCACACTGGTGAATGTGGTTGGGCCACAGCTCGGTTTCCATGATGATGCCCAGCTTCGGCTGCACATGGTCGAGAAAGCGCCCTGCCGCCCAAGGCAGGTCGTAGGGCAGGTAGCAATGCTGCACGCGAGGTTCGTCGGCGAACATGGCGCGAATACGCTCTGAACCGGTGGGGGTCATGCAGGTAAGCGTGATTGGCAATTCCGGGTAGGCCTTGAGCAAGGCGCGCACCATCGGTGCCGCCGCAATGCTCTCGCCCACCGATACCGCGTGTACCCAGATGCCGCCCCGGCGCATGGCCGGCAGCCTGAAAGCAAAGCGCTCGCCGATGCGTTGGCCATAGGCCGGCGCCTTGCGCGCGCGCAGGTAAAGGCGCAGCGCAACCAGCGGCAGGCCCAGGTGAAACAACAAGGTATAGAGAGTTCTGTTCATGGCCGCGGAGTTTACCCGATCGCGCGCAGGTGCACCGCAAAGCGCTCGGCCAGCCACTGCGCGGCAGGCCCCAGTGGCTCGTCGCGGCGCCAGGCCAGTTCCACCACCAAGGCCGGTGGCCGCCACTCGCTGTCCAGTTCGACCATGTGCGCCTGGTAGGTCGGATACTGCACCACGTGCCGCGGCAGCCAGGCCCAGCCCAGGCCGCGCATCAGCAGTTCGGCCATGGCGTAGAAGCTGTCGGCGCGCCACACCTGCGGGCTGATCGCCTCGCCGCCGGGATAGCCGCTTTGCTGCGGGGCAATCAGCAATTGTCGGTGACGCGCCAATTGCTGCCGGGTAACCCGGCCTTCGCCGGCAAGCGGGTGACCGACCGCGCACACCGTGACCATTTCCACACTGCCCAGGGCGCGCCGCTCCAGCGAGGCCGGGATGCTCTCGTGGTGGAAGAACAGGCCAAGATCAGCGCGCCGCTCCACCAGCTTGCGCGCCACGTCGCCCTGGGCACCGCTGGCCAGCTGCACCTCCAGGAATGGGTAGCGGCTGGCCAGCTCGTCGAGGCTGTCGATGACCGGCTGGTAGGGCATGGCTTCGTCCTGGGCGACCCGCAACAAGGCCTCCTGCCCGCGCATCAGCGCCAACGCACGGCCATCCAGACGCTCGCACTGGCGCAACAGTTCGCGGGCATCTTCCAGCAGGGCGCTGCCGTTCTCGGTCAGCTTGGGTTGTCGGCCACTGCTGCGCTCGAACAAGGTGACCCCCAGGTCGGTTTCGAGCAGGGCGATCGCGCTGCTGATCGCCGACTGGGCCTTGCGCTGTTCGCGGGCCACGGCAGAGAACGAGCGCAGTTCCGCAACGCGCAGGAAGGTACGCAACTGTTCAAGGTTCCACTGCTCGGCCATCGACCTATCTCCAATAGTGATAGGTAATGACTTTACCCCATCCAGGTTACGTCTAGAATGCCCGACCAGTTACCGGAGGATCCCGCCATGAATGCCTACACCTACCTCGCGATCGCCATCTGCGCCGAAGTCATCGCCACCGCTTCCATGAAAGCGGTGAAAGGCTTGAGCACGCCCTTGCCGTTGCTGCTGATGGTGGTTGGCTATGGCATTGCGTTCTGGATGCTGACCCTGGTGGTTCGCAGCATTCCGGTGGGGATCGCCTATGCCATCTGGTCGGGGCTGGGGATTGTACTGATCAGTGTGGCGGCGCTGGTGATCTATGGGCAGAAGCTGGATGTGCCAGCGATGCTGGGGATGGCCATGATCGTGGGTGGGGTGGTGGTGATTCAGCTGTTTTCGAAGACTGCTGGGCATTGATGTTTGCCTGATGGATTTTGGGGCCGCTTCGCGGCCCTATCGCGACACAAGGCCGCACCTACAGGGACCGAGGCATACGCGGGGCCTGTAGGAGCGGCCTTGTGTCGCGATAGGGCTGCGCAGCAGCCCCAGGATCGCAAAGCCCACATCGGCCCGACCCTGTATACTTGCCAGCTGTCCCAGTCTTCGAGGTACCGCCATGCCATCCGCCATTTCCACTGACGTGCTGATCGTCGGCGCCGGGGTCGCAGGCCTCTGGCTCAATGCCCGCCTGCGCCGGCTGGGCTACTCGACAGTACTGGTGGAACGCGCCAGCCTTGGCGGCGAGCAGACCATCAAGTCCCAGGGCATCATCCATGGCGGCACCAAGTACGCCCTGCACGGTGCCCTGACCGGCGCCTCGGAAGCCATCGCCGACATGCCGCGACGCTGGCGCGAAGCGCTGAGCGGCAGCGGCGAGCTGGACCTGACCCGCACCCACCTGCTGTCCGACGCCCACTATCTGTGGTCACCAGGCACCCTGGCCGGCAACCTCACCAGCTTCTTCGCCAGCAAGGCCGTGCGCGGCCGGGTCGACCAGGTGAAGGGCGAGCAACTGCCGCCGGCGCTGCAGGACCGCGCCTTCAAGGGCAAGGTCTATCGCCTGGCCGAACTGGTCATCGACGTACCCAGCCTGCTGGCCAACCTGGCCGAACTGGCAGGCGACAGCCTGCTGGCCGGTGAGCGCATCGAGCCACTGCGCGAGGGAGACGACCTGGTCGGCCTGCGCGTCGACGAGCGCGACATCCGCGCCCAGCGCATCGTGCTCAGCGCCGGCGCCGGCACCGAAGAGCTGCTGCATGCCCTGGGCCTGAACCAGCCAGCCATGCAGACACGCCCGCTACATATGGTGATGGCCAAGGGTGCCAACCTGAAACCGCTTTACGCCCATTGCCTGGGTGGCGGGCCAAAGCCACGGGTGACGGTTACCACCCACCCCGCCGCCGATGGCCAGTGGGTCTGGTACCTGGGCGGCGACCTGGCCGAAGCCGAAGGCGTTGCCCGCGAGCCGGCTGCGCAAATCGCCGCGGCACAGAAAGAGATCGCCAGCCTGCTGCCATGGGTCGACCAGAGCCAGGTGCGCTGGGCCACCCTGCGGGTCAACCGTGCGGAACCGGCGCAATCGGGCTTGGTACGCCCGGACAACGCCTTCCTCGCCGACCAGCAACGCCTGCTGGTCGGCTGGCCGACAAAGCTGGCCCTGGCACCGGACTTCAGCGACCGGGTCATCAGCCACCTGGAGCGCGACGGTATCCGCCCACAGGCACAGGCCGACCTGGCCGACCTGCCACGCCCACCGCTGGGCGTACCGGCCTGGGAGCAACTGCTGCCATGAGCCTGCCGACCCTGCACGACTTCCATCGCCCCTTGGGCAGCACCGGTTTCAAGGTTTCGCCGCTTGGCCTGGGCACGGTCAAGCTGGGCCGCGACCAGGGCGTGAAGTACCCCACCGGCTTCACCATCCCCGGCGATGACGAAGCCCGCCTGCTGCTGGCCCAGGCCCGCGAGCTGGGCATCAACCTGATCGACACCGCCCCGGCCTACGGCCGCAGCGAAGAGCGCCTGGGCCCGCTGCTGCGCGGCCAGCGCGATGAATGGGTGATCGTCAGCAAGGTTGGCGAAGAATTCGACAATGGCCAATCGCACTTCGATTTCAGCGCCGCCCACACCCGCCGCTCGGTGGAGCGCAGCCTGCGGCGCCTGGAAACCGACCGCATCGAGCTGGTGCTGGTGCATTCCGACGGCAACGACCTGGCGATCCTGGAACAGCAGGAGGTCTACCAGACCCTTGCCGAGCTCAAGCAGGATGGCAAGATCCTCGGCTTCGGCCTGTCCGGCAAGACCGTGGCCGGCGGCCTGAAGGCGCTGGAGCAAGGCGACTGCGCCATGGTCACCTACAACCTCAACGAACAGGCAGAACGCCCGGTGCTGGACTACGCTGCCGAACACGGCAAGGCCATCCTGGTGAAGAAGGCCCTGGCCAGCGGGCATATCTGCCTGGCCCCCGGTGTTGACCCGGTGCAGGCCAGCTTCGAGCTGCTGTTCGCACACCCCGGCGTCAGCAGTGCTATCGTCGGCACCATCAATCCGTTGCACCTGGCCCACAACGTGGCCACCGTCGCCCGTATCCTGGGCCAGCATTGAGTTGCCCCAGGCCCGCGGGCCTGGACTGACCCGACGCAAGGAGGAGCCTCGTGGCGCGAACGCTGATCCGCAAGAACCCGAGCAACTTCAAGACACTGCCGCTGCATGTCGAGGCCACGCCCGAAGGGCTGATCTATCAGAGCATCGGCATGCCGCTGAACTTTGCCCAGATCCAACAACGGCGCAAGGCCATCCAGTTGCCCGACGTGCAGCGCTTCGTGATCGAACTGGCCAACCTGGGCGTGTCGGTGCGGCTGACCCTGCATTGGCAGAACCGCGATTATTGGGTGCTGGTACGTCAGCGCCGGCAAGACCGTGGCGATGTGGTGCTGAAACTGATTTCCGGCTATGTGCCGGCGCAGGAGCTGAACCTGCCATTGCACACGGCCGTGCAGGAAGTGGCCGAGGAATGCCTGCTGGAAACCCCGGAAGGCTGGCTGGGCGGGCGCTTCAACGACACCTGGTTGCCGGTGCCCTACGCTGCCGCCCTGCACTACCGCGAAACGCCGCACTTCGTGCTGGCCCCGGAGTCCGGTGCCGCGCGCCCGGTGCACTGCGGCAAGCTGATGCTGCTGGAACGGCCACGGGCGTATGTGCACCTGCCCACCGCCTCGCTGCAACTGATCTACGACATGCGCCTACAGGTACCCCGGGACGCCAAGAAGCTCAGCCTGTTCCACGTTGATGAGCGGCTGGAGGGCGACCAACTGGTGGCGCGGCTAAACCGCAAACGGCCAGACCTGTACCTGATGCCATTGAAGGACGGCCAGCCACTGGCTGAACTGTATACGGTAAAGAAAGATGAACTGGTGCCGGCGAGCACGCGCGGGCTGTACCTGGCCGAAAGTTTTGCCCGGCAGGAAGGCTGGGTGGTCACGGACGAGCGGGTGCGCTGGAAGGATTGGGTGAAGCAGCAGGGGTTGGTGGAGAACAAGCCGGTGCGGGCATCGCACCTGCAGCGGTTTGGCGACAAGGCGCGGGAACTGCTGGAGCGGGCGCGGACCTCATTGCACAAGTAAGACTCTGGGGCTGCTTCGCAGCCCATCGCGACACAAGGCCGCTCCTACAAAGGATCGCGCAAGCCTTGAAGTTGCGTGGCCTGGTGTAGGAGCGGCCTAGTGTCGCGATGGGCCGCAAAGCGGCCCCCGGGGTCGATCAGTTCTTGCGAATCTTCTCGACGATCGCCGTGGTCGAGCTGTTCTCGACCAGCCCCAGCACCTTCACGGTACCGCCATAGGCCTTGACGATATCGGCACCCACCACCTGGTCGATGCCATAGTCGCCACCCTTGACCAGCACGTCCGGCTTGACCTGGCTCAGCAGGTTCTCCGGCGTGCCCTCGGGGAAGCTGATGACCCAATCCACTGCCCCCAGCCCGGCCAGTACGGCCATGCGCCGGTCGACGCTGTTGATCGGCCGGCCCGGCCCTTTCAGGCGGCTGACCGAGGCATCGTCGTTGACCGCGACGATCAGGCGATCGCCCTGGGCCCGCGCCTGCTCCAGGTAGGTGACATGCCCGGCATGCAGGATGTCGAAGCAGCCGTTGGTGAAGACGATCTTCTCTTTGTGCGCCCGCGCGTCGTCGATGGCCAGCAGCAGTTGCTCCAGGCCCAGCACGCCGCGCTCGGAGCCTTCCTCACGCTGGATCGCCCGGCGCAGCTCGGGGGCGCTGATCGCAGCCGTACCCAGCTTGCCGACCACGATGCCCGCCGCCAGGTTGGCCAGGGCCACGGCGTGGGGCAGGTCCTCGCCGGCAGCGATGGCCGCGGCGAGGGTGGAGATGACGGTATCACCGGCACCGGTCACATCGAACACTTCACGCGCCCGCGCCGGCAGGTGCAGCGCCGGCTGGCCGACGCGCAGCAGGGTCATGCCGTGCTCGCCACGGGTCACCAGCAAGGCGCCAAGGTCCAGGTCCTGCAGCAGCTGCAGGCCCTTGGCGACCAGCTCGGCCTCATCGGCGCAACGGCCGACGATGGTCTCGAACTCGCTGAGGTTGGGGGTGATCAGGCTGGCGCCACGGTAGATGGAAAAGTCCTTGCCCTTGGGGTCGGCCAGCACCGGAATACCTTTGGCCCGCGCCGCCTGGATCAGGCTCTGGTGGTTTTTCAGTGCGCCCTTGCCGTAGTCGGACAGGACCAGCACCTTGACGCCCTCGAGCAGGCTGTCGACCTCCGCACCCAGCGACAGCGGGTCGGTGGCGAACGGTTCTTCGAAATCGATGCGCAGCAACTGCTGGTGACGGCTCATGACCCGCAGCTTGACGATGGTCGGCTGGTGCGCGATGCGCTGGAACACCGAGCGCACGCCTGCAGCCTGCAGGCTGTTGGCCAGGCTGTCGGCGGCCTCGTCCTGGCCGGTGACGCCAATCAGCGAAGCCGGCGCGCCCAGGGCGGCGATGTTCAAGGCAACGTTGGCCGCGCCGCCGGGGCGATCCTCGATCTGATCGACCTTGACCACCGGGACTGGCGCTTCAGGCGAGATACGCGAAGTACCGCCATGCCAGTAGCGGTCGAGCATGACATCGCCGACCACCAGTACCGGGGCTTGATCGAAACGCGGCATGGACAACTTCATGGGCAACCCATATGGAAATAATGAACAGGGGCAGGATATTAGCACAGGGTAGACGACGGCTTTATGGCCAGATCACCCCAGGAAAATTCCCGTGACAATCGGGGCCGCGATGGCCCCGATCAACGAGGGGTCAGGTGATATCGGCCTTGGCCGGCTCATCCAGGCCCATGGCATGCAGGCGGGCATAATGGCCATTGGCCGCGAGCAGCTCGGCATGGGTGCCGCGCTCGACCAGCCGGCCCTGGTCCATGACCAGGATCTGGTCAGCCTTCTCGATGGTCGACAGGCGGTGGGCGATCACCAGCGTGGTACGGCCCTGCATCACATGGTCCAGGGCAGCCTGGATATGCCGCTCGGACTCGGTATCCAGCGCCGAGGTGGCTTCGTCGAGGATCAGCAGCGGCGCGTTCTTCAGCAGTGCCCGGGCGATGGCCAGGCGCTGGCGCTGGCCGCCGGAGAGCAGCACGCCGTTTTCACCCACTTCGGTATCGAAGCCTTTTGGCAGCCGGTCGACGAACTCCTTGGCGTAGGCATCGGCCGCAGCGGCTTCGATGTCGGCGCGCGGGGCGCCGGCCAGGTCGCCATAGGCGATGTTGTTGGCCACGGTATCGTTGAACAGGGTGACATGCTGGGTCACCTGCGAAACGTGACGACGCAGGTTGCGCAGGCGATAGTTCTCGATCTCCACGCCATCGAGCAGGATCTGCCCCTGGTCGTGGTGATAGAAGCGCGGGATCAGCGCCGCCAGGGTCGACTTGCCGCTGCCGGAGCGGCCGACCAGGGCAATCATCTGGCCCGGCTCGGCCACGAAGCTGATATCGCTCAGCACCTCACGCTCGGTACCCGGGTAGGTGAAGCTCAGGTTGCGCACTTCCAGGCGCCCTTCCACCCGCTCCTTCTCGACGGTGCCGCTGTCCACTTCAGGCGCTTCGTCCAGCTGCTCGAAGATGCTTTCGGCACCGGCCAGGCCCTTCTGGATGGTGGAGCTGACTTCCGAAAGCTGACGAATCGGCTTGGGCAACAGGCCGGCAGCGGTGATGTAAGCCACCAAGTCACCGGCAGTGGAGTCACCGCGCAGGAACAACACCAGGAACATCAGCGCGGCCATGGCGGTGTAGATCACCAGTTGCAGCATCGGCGTGTACAGCGAGCCGGTCTTGGTCATTTGCAACTGCTTGTCGGTGTTGCTCTGGCTGGCCTTGCCGAAACGCTGCTCTTCGTAGGCCTCGCCGCCAAAGCTGCGCACCACGCGGTAGCCCTGGATGGTTTCCGAGGCAACGTGGGTGACGTCGCCCATGGCCACCTGGATCTTCTTGCTCTGCTTGCGGAATTTCTTGCTGGCGACGCTGACCATCACCGCAATCACCGGCAGGATGGCAACCATCACCAGGGTCAGGTGCCAGTTCATCCACAGCAGGTAGCCGAACAGGAACACCACGGTCAGGCCTTCGCGGATCACCACCTTGATCGCATCGGTGGCGGCACCGGTGACCATGGTCACGTTGAAGGTAATGCGCGAGATCAGGTGCCCGGAGTTGTGGTTATCGAAGTAGCGGTTAGGCAGCACCAGCAGCTTGTTGAACAGTTCCACACGCAGGTCGTGCACCAGGCACAGGGAAACCTTGGCCAGGAAGTAGTTGCCGAGGAACGAGCCCAGGCCCTGCCACGCGGCGATCAGGATGATCAGCAGCGGTACAGCCTGCAGCAGTTGCAGGTCGCGCAGGTAGGGGACGTTGGGGAACAACACCGCTTCGGGGTTGCTCAGCCCATCGACGAAATATTTCAGGATCCCGGCCAGCATCGGCTGGGTCGAGGCAAAGATCACGAAACCGATGATGCTCAGCAGGAAAATGCCGACATAGGGTTTCACATAGCTCAGCAGCCGGAAGTAGATCTTCAGGCTGGAGGTGTGTTCCGCCGGTCGCGGTGTTTCGGCCATTATCAAGCTCGCTGTTCAGGTTGAACCGGAAATTTTACCACAGGCATCATTTTCGGCACTCCCCCATGGCAGCAACATGGCCAGGCCCACGGGCAGCCAGCTGATGAACCATTCGGCACGTGGCGTACCGGTAAGGCTGGCGGCATCGAACTGCATGGCCAGGGTGGAGTACACCCAGAAACCAAGCAGGATCTTGCCGAACAGCGTGCCGCGTGCGCGGACGATTTCGCCCAGGGTGTACAGCCACACCATGACCCACAGCAGCATACCGGGCAGGCCCATCTCCACTGCGATGTGCGTGAACATGTTGTGGGTATGGTCGAAGTGCTTGCCCACTGCACTCACGTCGTAGGCAGCGCCCAGGCCAAGGCCGGTCCAGGGATGCGCGGCGATCATGTCGACCACGGCATGGAAGATTTCCGGCCGGTAGGACGAACCGCGCTGGGCGATCAGGTCGTACACGAGATAGAAGGCCAGGCCGGTGGCGATGGCCGCCAGCACGGCAAACACCCGGCTGTGGCGGTCACGGAACCACAGCGGGGCCAGGATCACGGTGAGCACAAGGGCCAGGATTGCCCCACGGCTCTGGCTGAGCATGGCAAACAACCCCAGGCACGCCAGCGCTGCCAGCCACAACAACTGCAGGCCACGTTGCCGCGGCGGCTCGTAAAGCAGGAAGAGCACGGCCGCACCGATGACGTAGGCGCCCAGGATCGGGTGCGATATCTCGCCGATGCCCTCCAGGCGGGCCAGCAAAGGCATGCCCAGCACGCCGTAGAAATGGATGACCGAGACCAGCGCGGCAACGGCCAGCAAGGCGCTACCGGCCAGCAGCAGCTGACGAATGCGGGCCTGGCCAAGCTGGCCCAGCAGCGGGAACGCCAGCAGGAATACCAGGATGTAGAGCAGGCGCTTGGCCTCGCGCCCCGGGTTTTCTGCGGCCGACCAGACCAGGCTGAGCCCGCTCCAGGCCAGCAGCAACAACACACTCCCCCACAAGGCCGGCTGACGCCGCCAGGCCTGCACTATTACTTGCCTTGCGGACCACGCCATTACCAGCGTCGGCAACCACAGGAACAGCACCAGGCCTTGCTGATAGACCTTGTTGCTCGGTGCCAGGGCAATCGCTGCCAGGAACCAGACCAGACCAAACCCCAACCAGGCTTGCGCCCAGTTTTTTTGATACAACATCCTTTCCCCCGATGAATCAAAGACACCATCCAATGGTGCTACAACATTATTTTCGGCATTATTGCCGGTCATTCTGTTCGCCCGACGACAAGGCTCTATTCATGCAATGCTCCCGGCTCCCCCAGGTCGACTTCGATCAGCTGACACAAGGCGCACAGGTGCTTGAGGCAGATAGCCATGGCGCCAAAGTCTACCTGCTCGCGGATGGTAATTTCCTCAAGGTTTTTCGTAGGAAGCGGCTGATTTCATCTGCACTGCTGCGCCCGTACTCGCAGCGCTTCGTCGACAACGCCGCACGCCTTGCACAACTGGGCATTCCCACCCTGGAGGTGATCAGCCAGCACAAGCTCGACCTGCCAGGGCGTACCGCCGTGCTGTACCGCCCGCTGCCAGGGCGCACCTTGCTGCAGATGTCGCGCGATGAGGGTTTCAGCTGGGACACCTACCTGCCGCGCCTGATCGAACTGATCCGCCAGCTGCATCGCAGCGGCGTGTACTTCCGCTCGTTGCACCTGGGTAATGTGGTAGTCACCCCCGACCAGCAACTGGGCCTGATCGACGTGGCCGACATGCGCTTCCTGCGCCCGCCGCTGTCGGCGCGCATGATTCGGCGCAATGTGCAGCATATGGTGCGCTACATCGAGCGGGAGAACCTGGGCGACCGCTTCCCCCTTGCCGCTTTCGAGGCAGCCCTGCTGGCGCGTTGAGCGTCAACTGCGCAGCAGGCTCTGCGAACCGTTGCAGAATGCCTGCCAGGCCTGCTCCGGGGCCAGCGCCTGGCGCTGCCGCGCTGCTACCGCCGGGGCACTGAGCGACGCACAACGCTCGATTGCCTCGGCCCAGGCATTTTCATTGGTAACGGGCAGGTAGCCACCGGTGTCCTGCAACTGCTCACGGAACACCTGCAGGTCGCTGCACACCACCGGCACGTCGGCCATGACCGCCTCCTGCACCACCAGCCCCAGGCCTTCGGAGCGCGAAGGCACCAATAGCCAGTCGAATGCCCGGTACAGCTGCTGCAGGTCGTCTCGGTGACCACTCAGGTGAACACGACCAGCCAGGCCAAGCGCATCGATACGAGCCTGCAGCACCGCACGCAGAGGGCCTTCGCCGATGATTGCCAACTGCAGGTCCGGCTGGCGCGCACTGGCCTTGGCGAACGCCTCGATCAGCATCTCGAAACCTTTGCTCTCCACCAGCCGCCCGACCGCGCCCAGCATCACTCCTGCTACCTGTGGCAACTGCAGGGCCTGCCTGGCCGCGTCCCGGCTCAACAACGGTTCGGCGAAAGCCAGTGGATCAAGGGCCATGCGCAAGGTCTGCACCGGCCTGCCCAGGTCGTGTTCGAGTGACGTGGCAAGTGTCTGCGAAACGGCGGCGATGCTCAGCCGCTCGGCCGGGAACATGCGCAGCAGGCGAACATCGCTGGCACTCAGGCGCGTCTTGCCGTGGAACAGCACCTTGGCACGCACCTGCGGAACCTGCTGCAACAACGGCAACACCAACCGCGCCACACCGACACCGTCGAGCAGCACGACTTCAGCCTGGGCCTCGTTCAGCGCCTTGCGCAAGCGCATGCGCAACCATGGGCGCAACAGGCGCCAGAAGTGCCGCCCTTTCAGCGCCCGTGACGGCATATGCCACTCCCGGGTCGAGCCAAGCCCACAGCAGAGCCCGCTACCCAGCAGCAGCCAGTTACTGATCCGGGCATCGGACCCCGCGTGCGACAGCACCTGCCGATGCACCTTGTGGATGGACATGTACGGCGTTCCACCCGCCCACATCATATTGACGATGTTCATGGGCCCTCTCCCGCTCATGTCAGGTGGGACACTTCATTGAACAAAAATGGTGATTCCCATGCCAATCACGGCACCCGCCACCAGCGTCAATGCCAACTTTATCCGATCACGTTTACGACGTTTGGCCTTGCGCTCCACTTCGATGGGCAAGGTCACGTGATTACCAAATCCAGTGTGCAATACTGCATCACCCTCCAAGGTGACCGCTGTCAGGTTTAACTCAGCATAGCGTCGGGAAAGTGCCTTCTCTCCAGCATAGGCGGCAAATGGCGCACAACGCTGGTAATCGCTCAAACGACGCAGCCCGGGGTTGAGCGAAAACGCCTGCCACTCGGCCTTGTCGGACAGCAGCGGGTAGCAAGGCACCCCGGCGATCACCTGGCGATCGCCCAGGTGGATGTAAGGGCTGTGGACGGCCAGGTCATGGGCATGGCTGCGCAGCCACACCTGCAACAGGTCGGGGCTGACCTCCAGGATGGCCCGGGAGTCTTCGACGAAGCCCTGGCGATAGAAGTGCCAGTCGTCCTCGCAGTGAAAGATGTAGGGCGTCTTGACGTGGCTGTAGGCCAGGTCGATAGACGGCAGCTGGCCCAGCTTGGGCCGGTTGACGAACACCTTGCAGTGCGGTTTCCAGTGCTCAGGCACAGCGGCATGCACGGCATCGTCACCGGAGTCTTCGGTGATGAATACTTCGCGAATGGGCGCGGTATTGTAGCGATCGAAACTCTCAAGGGTATCTTTGAGCAGATCGAACCGCCCACAACTGGTCACGACGAGCGTGACGTCACTCTCATTTGAAAAGCGCACCGGACTCCCTCCGCATTGCGACTATCGACTTTCAACGCCCGCTCCGCAGGCGCGAAAGTTCTTATGTTAGATGCCCAGCTTCAGGCGCAGCCGCTGCCATGCAGACAACGGCGGATGGGGCCTGAGCGCCGGGCGCATGTGGTCGACGATGCTACGTCCAACTGCGCCGAAACTGAAACGGGAAACCGCCAGATGGCGGCCATTTTCTGCAATCTGCCGGGCAAGTTCAGGTTCCGCACGCAAGTGGCAGAGCTTTTTCTGAAGGGTCGGGATGCTGTCATAGAACACCACGTTGTGCATGTCCTGCAGGCCCAGCGCGCGGTTCTCTTCCTCGCCCTGGTCATACGCCAGCAACACACAGCCACAGGCCATGGCTTCGAAGTTCTTGATCATGTATTCGCCCATGCCGACGTCGGCACTGACGAAGAAGCGGATCCGGTTGAGCGTGTTGCAGTAGTCCTCACCCGACTTGGTACGGGTCACCACCAGGTTCTCGACGCGGCCCAGTTCGTCCAGCAATGCCTTGCGGCCGCTGTAGGCCACGCTGTTGGTGCTGCCGACGAAGGCCAGTTCGATGTCGCGCTCACGCCCTTGGTCGGCAAGCAACTGCTCGTCGTAGCCCTTGGGCACGAACACGGCGTCGAAACCTTCCTGGCGCAGGCGTTCGCTGACCATGTAGCCGGAGCTGATCACCCGCGCCCAGGGCAGCTTGCGGTAATGGGCGCTGAACTTCCCGGTGTACTTGCACGGGATGTAGTTCTGGTAGGCATCGTGCTCGAGGATGACCAGGTTCGGCACGGTACGGATGAACGCCGCCTGGCGGATCTCCTGCTTGAAACGCAGGAAGAAGACAATGCGGTCATAGCGCTCGACCTGCACTTCACGCTTGAAATAGCGGCGCAGGTTGCGCTGGTCTTCGCTGGTCAACCAGCGCAGGTCGCACTCGCAGTTGGCCGCGACGCCATCGTACAGGCGGTCGAGAATCGCCCGCTGTTCCTTCTGCACCAGAAATAGGACTTTCATTGGGTTCCTTGGGCGCTCTGCGCCATCGCGGTCAACCATGGGGCGCGGCTACAGCTCACGCCGCCAGAACAGTTCATGTCGGCGCACGGCCTTGCGGAAGAATTCGTTCTCGCCGTAAGGCGACGGCCGCCGCCCGGCCAGCCAGCGCTGCAACAAGCGGCGCAGGCGGCGCTTGAACGGCGCCGGCGGCTGCAGGTCGTGCATCATGCCCAGGGCCATGGCCTTGTCGCGCTGGGTTGCCAGGTCCAGTACCAGGCTGCAAGGTGCCCACGCCTGGGCAGCGCTCAGCTGCGGCGGCAAGGCCACGCCGTCACCACTGTCGCCCATCGGCCAGCGGTCGTTGTCATGCAGGTGGTTGGCGTAGCACAGCAGGGTTTGCGGCTGCCAGGCCAAGCCTTGCAAGGCTTCCAGCACCGCTGCCTGGGCACATATGTGGTCAGGGTGCGGGTCGAGCTGCGGGTGCGGCATCACCAGCACCTCTGGCTTGGCCATTTCCAGCAAGGCCCGCAGGTCGGCCAGCAGGTTGCGCCAGGTCGGCGCGCCATCGTCGTCGGCCGGCAGCGGGAACGGGTTGAACCGGCGGAATACGCGAATGTCGGCGAGGTCGGCCTCCCGGGAAGCGGCCGGCTGGTCTGGCGCAGCCTGCATGGCAGGTAGTTGCAGGCAGAAGTAGCCCAGCTGCACGCAACGCGATTCCGCCACACCGGCCCAGCGTGGCACGGCGATACTGTCCCAGGCCCGCAGGCGGCCCTTCAGGCGCGCGGCCTCGGCCTTTGCCAGGCCCATCTGCTGATAGTGTTCGGCCTCGATCTCACCGGCGGTCAGGGTCACTACCCAGGTTTCGTCGGCCTGGCTGTAGAGCCCGTAAGCGGCCAGTTCGGCATCATCGGCATGCGGCGCGATCACCATCACCCGGCGCCGTTGCAGCTCGACCGCCGGGGTTATCCACAAGCGCGGCTGGCCCGACAGCCGGCAATGCCGGCCACGCAGGCGCAACGCGCCAGCCTGCAGAGGTGCGGCGAGGCCGGTCAAGTTGAGGAAGCGCACGCCATCGACGCCGCGCTCGAAGGTTTGCCGATCGGCCTGCTCGCCAGCCATCAGCTCGACCTGCGGGTCGAGGAAGCGCCCCAGCCAGCTGCTTTTTACCCGCAGTTCGAGAATCAGGGTTTCGTTGCCCTGCAGCACGCAGTCAGCCTTGAGCAGGCCGCCGCTCAGGCTGGCAGGAGCCTCCCGGGTCTGCTCGCCGAAGTCGTAGGCGTAGTCCTCGCCAGGCGCATAGAACAGGTGGTCGGCAAACCAGGCTTCATGGGCCGCCCACAGCAGCGGCAACAGCAACAGTGGCAACCACCACCAGCTGAACACACCTACGGCCACCAGCGCTACCAGGCCCGCCAGCAGGCCCAGGCGCTTGTTGCGCCGGTGGCGCTTGAGCAGCTGCTGCTTGCGACTCACGCCTGATACACCGGCACGGGGTTGCACCAGCGGTCCTTGTACTCGCGGTCGGCACGGCCGAACGAGAACCGCAGCGGCTTGTTGCGCGCACGGGCGTCTTCCCAGGCGGCCTGGGTATTGAGGAAGCTCAGCACGCTGCCGGGGCTGAAGGCCTTGGTTTCAGGGTCGACACCGCCATTGATGTACTCGACGCTGATCCATTCCGGCGCTTCGACACGGTAAACCAGCTGGATGGCAATCGGCTTGCCGTCCAACAGCAGCACCGAGCCGATCAGCAGCTCGCGCAGGCGCTCCAGCACCTCGGCCATGCGCTCGGCGCCGGTGGCAGGGAAGCCCCAGCGGCGCAGGAACAGGTCGCAGTACATGCTGGCGATTTCCTGCGCGCTGAAGTCGCTGATCGGGCGCACCACACCGCCCGCCTCTTCCAGCAGGCGCAGTTCGCGGCGCTGGTTGTAGCGGAACTTCTTCGACAGGTCTTCGTGGGCGCGGGCCATGGCCAACTGTTCCTTCTGCGCCTTGAGGCCGCTGAAGCGCCCCTGGTTCAGTTCGGACAGGTAGCGCGCGGCATGGCGCAACGGTGCAGCGGCATCGGCCGCCGCCGGCAGGATGATCTCGGCATTGCCCAGGTCGAACAGGGCCTTTTTGCCGGCACGCTTGAGCACATCCTTGGACAGCGCAAGGTGGCGCCCCCAGGTGGGGATGGCGGCCTTCAGCTCGCCGGCCTGGTGCCAGCCCAGGTAACGCACCGGGATCTGTGCCAGGTCCGCCAGCTGCTCGACCACCAAAGGATGGGTGGCGACACTGCCACCAAAGTGGGCCCATGCCTCGGCGTAGGCCTTGGCGTCGATAACTTGCCAACCGCGTTCGCGGAAGGCCTGGATACGGTTGAGCATCAGGCCTGCCCCACCAACGCACGGACTTGCGGCAGCTGCCAGAAGGCCTCGCGCACCGCCTGGTCGGAGAAGCGCTCACGCAGGCGCTGCAGCATGTGCTCGGCACAGGCCTGGCGCTGCTGCCCATCGAGCACGGCCATGTGCTTCAGGCCCTGGGCCAGTTGCCCGGCATCGCCCAGCGGGAACAGCACGCCAACACCCTCGACCACTTCGCGAGCACCACCACAGGCCGTGGCCAGTACCGGTACACCGGCGACCATGGCTTCGAGCAGGACCATGCCGAACGGCTCATGGTCGGAGCTCAGGGCGAATACATCGAACGCCTGGAAGTAACGGCGCGCATCCGGCACCTGGCCAAGGAAGTCCACTTGCCCGGCAATGCCCAGCTCGGCGGCCAGGGCCTTGAGCTTGGCTTCCAGGCGCCCCTTGCCAAGAATTGCCAGGCGGGCGCCCGCCGGCAGCCCCGGTAGCGCTTCGGCAAAGCCACGCAGCAGGGTGGCCTGGTCCTTGTCCGGGTGCAGGCGCCCGACGTTACCGACAATCCACGCCTGCGCATCCAGGCCCAAGGCCTGGCGGGCCTCGGCGCGTGGCACCAGAGCCGCTTGCAGGGCGTCGATGTCGATGCGGTTGTACAAGGTCTGGATACGCTCTGCCGGCCACTGCGGCAGACAGCGGCGCATGTCGTCACGCACTGCATCCGACACGCCCAGCAAGCTCAGGCGTTTGCTGAACAGGTTGGCGAAGATGCGTCGCCCCTTGCGCTCGTAATCACCGAAAGCATGGTGCACGCCGATCACCGGCAAGCTGGTGCCCAGCAACGCCACGTAGATCGGCTTGAAGCGATGGGCAATGCAGAAGGCGAAATTGCGCTCGGCCGCGATCCGCCGCAATGCACGGATGGCGCCGAGTTTCAGGCCGCGCACGGCCTTGGAGCTGAACTCCAGGAACAGCACCTCGTCCGACGCGCAGCCAGCCGCTACCTGCGGGTCGGCGGCGCCGGTGAGGAACACCGTGGTGACCTGGTAGCCACGCCCCTGGAACAGGCTGGCGTACTGACGGGCGCAGTCCAGGAACGGCCCGTCATAGCCATGGCAGAACTGCAGGATGCGCGGTTCAGAGCGGCTGGTCATACGGGGCCGCGCCGTCCTTCACAACCAGGATGTCTTCCATGATCAGGTACTGCAGGTCCGAGCCGAAGAACATGTTCAGGGCGTCGGTCGGCGAGCAGATCATCGGTTCACCACGGCGGTTCAGCGAGGTGTTCAGCGACACGCCGTTGCCGGTCAGGTCTTCCAGTGCCTTCATCATGTCGTAGTAGCGCGGGTTGTACTCGCGCTTGAGCACCTGGGCACGCGAAGTGCCGTCCTCGTGAACCACTTCCGGCACGCGGGTCTTCCACTCTTCAGCCACTTCGAAGGTGAAGGTCATGAACGGCGCCGGATGGTCGACCTTGATCATCTGCGGGGCGACGGTGTCGAGCATCGACGGGCAGAAAGGTCTCCAGCGTTCGCGGAACTTGATCTGCTCGTTGATGCGGTCGGCTACGCCAGGCACGCTCGGGCAACCAATGATCGAACGGCCGCCCAGGGCACGGGGGCCGAATTCCATGCGGCCCTGGAACCAGGCCACCGGGTTGCCATCGACCATGATCTTGGCGATGCGCTGCGGCATGTCGTCGAGCTTGCGCCACTTCGGCGCGTTCGGGTGACGGGCGCAGGCAGCGATCACGTCTTCGTTGGAGTACGAAGGGCCGAGGTAGACGTGTTCCATCTTCTCGACCGGCACGCCACGGGCGTGGGAAACGTAGGCGGCAGCACCCACCGCGGTACCGGCGTCACCGGAAGCAGGCTGGACGAACAGCTCTTTCAGGTCTGGGCGGGCGATGATCTTCTGGTTGAGCTTGACGTTCAGCGCGCAACCGCCAGCAAAGGCCAGCTTGCCGGTTTCACGCAGGACGTCGCCCAGGTAGTGATCGATCATCTGCAGGGCGATCTTCTCGAACAGCGCCTGCATGCTGGCCGCGTAATGGATGTACGGCTCGTCGGCGATGTCGCCTTCGCGCTTGGGGCCCAGCCATTCGATCAGCTTCGGCGAGAAGTAGAAGCCCTTGCCCTTCTCTTTATAGCGGCGCAGGCCAATGACGTTGGCGTATTCGGTGTTGATCACCAGTTCGCCGTTTTCGAAGCTGGCCAGGCGCGAGAAGTCGTACTTGCTGGCGTCGCCATACGGCGCCATGCCCATGACCTTGAACTCGCCATCGAGCATCTCGAAGCCGAGGAACTCGGTGATTGCGCCGTACAGGCCGCCCAGCGAGTCCGGGTCGAAGAACTCCTTGATCTTGTGGATCTTGCCGTTTTCGCCGTAGCCAAAGAAGGTGGTGGCGTATTCGCCTTTACCGTCGATGCCGAGGATTGCGGTTTTTTCCTTGAAGCCCGAGCAGTGGTAGGCACTGGAGGCGTGGGCCAGGTGATGCTCGACCGGCTCGATCTTGACCTTTTTCGGGTCGAAGCCCAGTTGCTCCAGGCACCAGACAATCTTCTTGCGGTAGCGCTTGTAGCGACGGTTGCCCATCAGGATGGCGTCGAGGGCGCGGTCCGGGGCGTACCAGTAGCGCTTGGCATAGTGCCAGCGCGCTTTGCCGAACAGGCTGATCGGGGCGAACGGGATGGCTACCACGTCGACGTCGGATGGCTTGATGCCTGCCTGTTCCAGGCAGAACTTCGCCGACTCGTAGGGCATGCGGTTCTTCGCATGCTTGTCACGCACGAAGCGCTCTTCTTCGGCGGCGGCAATCAGTTTGCCGTCAATGTACAAGGCCGCGGAAGGGTCATGGCTAAGGGCGCCGGACAGGCCAAGAATCGTCAATGCCAAGGGATTAGCCTCTTCATTCGGTAGAAATGCGCCAGCGGCCTCTTGGGCGGGTGGCGGCTAAAGGGCGGGATTATAACGCAAACATCAGGAACTGCGCGGTCGTTGTAGGAGCGGCCTTGTGTCGCGAAAGGGCCGTGTAGCGGCCCCAGGCTTTCAGCTTCGCAGCAGAAATTGCCGGGGCCGCTTAGCGGCCCTTTCGCGACACAAGGCCGCTCCTACAAGGGATCGCAGCGCAGCTTATTCAGCGATCAACCAGTCCATGCGGAAGCTGCCGGCGGTTTGCGCCAGCTCTTTGGCCAGCCATGGCAGCAGCTCCCTGAGCTCTTCTTCCAACCCCCACGGCGGGTTGGCGATGGCCAGACCTGAGCCATTGAGCCCCTGCGGGCTGTCCTGGTGGTGCACATACAACTCGACCCGCAGCAGTTTCGGTGCGCCGGTGCTGGTCAGGTCCTGGTAGAAGCGGGTCAGCGAACGCTGGTCCTTGATCGGGTACCAGATGGCCGCGACGGTCTGGCGCATGCGACTGATCGCCTCTTTCATGGCGGTAGTGCAGCGCTTGAGCTCGTCAGCCTGCTCGAACGGCGGGTCGATCAGCATGATCGCGCGCTTTTCCTGCACGGGCAGCAAGGCCCGCGGCACATGCCAGCCTTCGCCCAGGTGCACGACCACGCGTGGGTCTTTCTTCATGTTCTCTTTGAGCAGCGGCCCGTCCTCGGGATGCTTCTCGTTGAGCAGGGCGCGGTCCTGCTGGCGCATCAGGCGGCGGGCCAGCTCGGGCGAACCGGGGTAGTAGCGCAGCTCGCCATCGGCATTCAGGCGCTTGATGATACGCAGATAGTCGTCGGCCATGGCCGGCAGGTCATCGCGATTCCACAGGCGGGCGACACCTTCCAGGTACTCGCCGGTGCGGGTTGCCTGGTCGCCCTGCAGGTCGTAAAGGCCAAGCCCTGCATGGGTATCGATATAGGCGAACGGCTGCTCCTTGCGCGACATCAGGGCGATGAGGCGGGTCAGCACGATATGTTTGAGGACGTCGGCGTGGTTGCCGGCGTGGAAGGCGTGACGATAGTTCATGGCAACTCCTGCGGGGGTGGCAAGTTTACCTTGCCTTGCAGGCGGAGTCAGGCCTGGCTGCTGATTGGCGACGGCATCTTCGCGGGTAAACCCGCTCCCACAGGCACCTCACAGAATTTGAGTTCTGTGCAATCCCTGTGGGAGCGGGTTCACCCGCGAAGCAGGCGCCGCCGACTCAACGGGTATTACTTGTCAGCGTGATACGCCGCATCAGCAGTCTCGAAGCGCTTGACCATTGCCTGCGACGGGCTGCCCAGCTTGCTCACCACGAAGATGGCGATGCTGGCGAACAGGAAGCCCGGGATGATTTCGTACAGCCCGAGGGTGTCGAAGTTCTTCCACAGGATCACGGTCAGTGCGCCCACCACGATACCGGCCAGTGCGCCGTTACGGGTCATGCCTTTCCACAGTACCGAAATCAGCACCACCGGACCAAAGGCAGCACCGAAGCCGGCCCAGGCGTAAGCCACCAGGCCCAGCACGCGGTTTTCCGGGTTGGAGGCCATGGCGATGGCGATCAGGGCGACGGCCAGCACCATCAGGCGGCCGACCCACACCAGCTCGACCTGCGAAGCGTTCTTGCGCAGGAAGGACTTGTAGAAGTCTTCGGTCAGGGCGCTGGAGCACACCAACAGCTGGCAGCTCAGGGTACTCATCACCGCCGCCAGGATGGCCGACAGCAGTACACCGGCGATCCATGGGTTGAACAGGATCTTGGCCAGCTCGATGAACACACGCTCGTGGTTCTCGGTGACCGGGCCCGCCAGATCAGGGTGCGCCGAGAAGTAGGCGATGCCGAAGAAGCCCACGGCGCAGGTACCGGCCAGGCACAGGATCATCCAGGTCATGGAGATACGGCGAGCGTTGGCGATCGACTTCACCGAGTCGGCGGCCATGAAACGCGCCAGGATGTGCGGCTGACCGAAGTAGCCCAGACCCCAGCCCATCAGCGAGATGATGCCGATGAAGGTGGCGCCCTTGAGCATGTCGAAGTTGGCCGGGTTGACCGCATCGATGGCAGCGAAGGTGGTATCGAAGCCGCCGGTGGAGATCAGCACGATCACCGGGGTGAGGATCAGCGCAAAGATCATCAGCGAAGCCTGCACGGTATCGGTCCAGCTCACCGCCAGGAAACCACCGACGAAGGTGTAGGCGATGGTCGCGGCGGCACCGGCCCACAGGGCGGTTTCGTACGGCATGCCGAAGGTGCTCTCGAACAGACGGGCACCGGCAACGATGCCGGAGGCGCAATAGATGGTGAAGAACACCAGGATCACGATGGCCGAGATGATCCGCAGCACGCCGCTGTTGTCTTCGAAGCGGCTGGAGAAGTAGTCCGGCAGGGTCAGCGCATCGCCGTTGTGCTCGGTCTGCACGCGCAGACGACCAGCGACGAACAGCCAGTTCAGGTAGGCGCCGACGGTCAGGCCGATGGCAATCCAGGCTTCGGACAAGCCTGAGAAGTAGATGGCGCCCGGCAGGCCCATCAACAGCCAGCCGCTCATGTCGGAAGCGCCGGCGGAAAGCGCGGTGACCACGCTACCCAGGCTGCGACCGCCGAGGATGTAGTCGGAAAGGTTATTGGTGGAGCGATAGGCGGCGAAGCCGATCAGCACCATTGCCGCGATATAGACCACGAAAGTGATCGTTAGTGGATTGCCCATGCGTGTGCCCTGGCGTTTGTTTTTATGTCATGCACAACCGCAGCCATGGCGGTTGCACCCAGGCGGCGAATCCTATGCAACAACGCAAAGCGGGTGCAACCATTTTTCATTTGCAAGTTGCACCTTCTCGTGCATTTTCAGACAAATCTGATTTTTTGCTCCTTTTGGGAACAACAACTCCGCTTTTCATAATAAAACGCACCGAAAACGACCCTTTTCCGGGCATGGAAATGACGGTCGGACGAGTTGCACCTTTTCCATGAAAAATTCGGGTTGCACCTGGTTGCACCCGAATTGTCCTACAGCTACTCTTGGCGCCAGCTTAGGCCACAACCGTGGCAATAACGAGGATAAGAAATGGCGACGACCACCCTTGGGGTCAAACTCGATGACCCAACCCGTGAGCGACTCAAGGCAGCTGCGCAGTCGATTGACCGCACCCCGCACTGGTTGATCAAGCAAGCGATCTTCAACTACCTGGAGAAGCTCGAGGGTGGTGCCACCCTGACCGAACTCAACGGCCATGCCAGCAACCTGGCCGACGACGCCGGTGAGGTCCAACCCGACCACAGCCACCAGTGCTTCCTCGAGTTCGCCGAGAGCATCCTGCCGCAGTCGGTGCTGCGCTCGGCGATCACCGCCGCCTACCGCCGCCCCGAGCAGGAAGTGGTACCGATGCTGCTGGAGCAGGCGCGCCTGAGCGCCCCGCTGGCCGAAGCGACCAACAAGATGGCCGCCGGCATCGCCGAAAAACTGCGTAACCAGAAGAGCGCTGGCGGTCGTGCCGGCATCGTCCAGGGCCTGCTGCAGGAATTCTCGCTGTCGTCCCAGGAAGGCGTGGCACTGATGTGCCTGGCCGAAGCCCTGCTGCGCATCCCCGACAAGGGCACCCGTGACGCGCTGATCCGCGACAAGATCAGCACCGGCAACTGGCAGCCACACCTGGGCAACAGCCCGTCGCTGTTCGTCAACGCCGCCACCTGGGGCCTGCTGCTGACCGGCAAGCTGGTGTCCACCCACAACGAATCCGGCCTCACCTCCTCGCTCACCCGCATCATCGGCAAGAGCGGCGAGCCGATGATCCGCAAGGGCGTCGACATGGCCATGCGCCTGATGGGCGAGCAGTTCGTCACCGGCGAAACCATCGCCGAAGCCCTGGCCAATGCCAGCCGCTTCGAGTCCAAGGGCTTCCGCTATTCCTACGACATGCTCGGCGAAGCCGCACTGACCGAGCACGACGCACAGAAGTACCTGGCGTCCTACGAGCAGGCCATCCACTCGATCGGCAAGGCCTCTCATGGCCGTGGCATCTATGAAGGCCCGGGCATCTCGATCAAGCTGTCGGCGCTGCACCCGCGCTACAGCCGCGCCCAGTACGAGCGCGTGATGGAAGAGCTGTACCCGCGCCTGCTGTCGTTGACCCTGCTGGCCAAGCAGTACGACATCGGCCTGAACATCGACGCCGAAGAAGCCGACCGCCTGGAGCTATCGCTCGACCTGCTCGAGCGCCTGTGCTTCGAGCCTTCGCTGGCCGGCTGGAACGGTATCGGCTTCGTCATCCAGGCCTACCAGAAGCGCTGCCCGTATGTGATCGACTATGTCATCGACCTGGCCAAGCGCAGCCGCCACCGCCTGATGATCCGCCTGGTGAAAGGCGCCTACTGGGACAGCGAAATCAAGCGCGCCCAGGTCGAAGGCCTGGAAGGCTACCCGGTCTACACCCGCAAGGTGTACACCGACGTGTCCTACGTCGCCTGCGCCCGCAAGCTGCTGGCCGTGCCAGAAGCCATCTACCCGCAGTTCGCCACCCACAACGCCCACACCCTGTCGGCCATCTACCACATTGCCGGTCAGAACTATTACCCGGGCCAGTACGAGTTCCAGTGCCTGCACGGCATGGGCGAGCCACTGTACGAGCAGGTGGTCGGCAAGATTTCCGAAGGCAAGCTGAACCGTCCGTGCCGCGTCTATGCACCGGTCGGCACCCACGAAACGCTGCTGGCCTACCTGGTGCGTCGCCTGCTGGAAAACGGCGCCAACACCTCGTTTGTCAACCGCATCGCCGACCACTCGATCTCCATCCAGGAACTGGTCGCCGACCCGGTCGCCAGCATCGAGCGCATGGGCACTCAGGAAGGCAGCATCGGCCTGCCGCACCCACGCATCCCGCTGCCGCGTGAACTGTATGGCAGCGAGCGGGCCAACTCGGCCGGCATCGACATGGCCAACGAACACCGCCTGGCATCGCTGTCCTGTGCCATGCTGGCCACCGCTCATAACGACTGGAAAGCCACGCCACTGCTGGCCTGCGCCGCCAGCGAAAGCGCAGCCGCACCTGTGCTGAACCCGGCGGACCACCGCGACGTGGTCGGCCATGTTCAGGAAGCCACTGTCGCCGACGTCGACAACGCCATCCAGTGCGCACTGAATGCAGCACCGATCTGGCAGGCCACCCCGCCAGCCGAGCGCGCTGCCATTCTGGAGCGCACCGCCGACCTGATGGAGGCCGAAATCCAACCGCTGATGGGTCTGCTTATCCGCGAAGCGGGCAAGACCTTCGCCAACGCCATCGCCGAAGTGCGTGAAGCCGTGGACTTCCTGCGCTACTACGCGGTGCAGGCACGCAACGACTTCAGCAACGACGCCCACCGCCCGCTGGGCCCGGTGGTGTGCATCAGCCCGTGGAACTTCCCGCTGGCGATCTTCACCGGCCAGGTGGCCGCAGCGCTCGCCGCCGGCAACCCGGTACTGGCCAAGCCGGCCGAGCAAACCCCACTGATCGCTGCCCAGGCCGTGCGCCTGCTGCTGGAAGCCGGCATCCCTGAAGGCGTGCTGCAACTGCTGCCAGGCCGCGGTGAAACCGTCGGTGCCGGCCTGGTGGGTGACGAGCGCGTCAAGGGCGTGATGTTCACCGGTTCCACCGAAGTGGCCCGCCTGCTGCAGCGCAACGTCGCCGGCCGCCTGGACAACCAGGGCCGTCCGATCCCGCTGATCGCCGAAACCGGCGGCCAGAACGCGATGATCGTCGACTCCTCGGCACTGACCGAGCAGGTGGTGATCGATGTGGTGTCCTCGGCCTTCGACAGCGCCGGCCAGCGTTGCTCGGCACTGCGCGTGCTGTGCCTGCAGGAAGACTCCGCCGACCGCGTGATCGAAATGCTCAAGGGTGCCATGGCCGAAAGTCGCCTGGGCTGCCCGGACCGCCTGGCCGTGGACATTGGCCCGGTGATCGACGCCGAAGCCAAAGCCGGCATCGAGAAGCACATCCAGGGCATGCGCGAGAAAGGTCGCTCGGTCTACCAGGTGGCCATTGCCGATGCTGCGGAGCTCAAGCGCGGCACCTTCGTCATGCCGACCCTGATCGAGCTGGAAAGCTTTGACGAGCTCAAGCGTGAAATCTTCGGCCCGGTGCTGCACGTGGTGCGCTACAACCGTCGCAACCTGGACCAGCTGATCGAGCAGATCAACAACTCCGGCTACGGCCTGACCCTCGGCGTGCACACCCGCATCGACGAGACCATCGCCAAGGTGGTGGAAACCGCCAACGCCGGCAACATGTACGTCAACCGCAACATCGTCGGTGCAGTGGTGGGTGTGCAGCCGTTCGGTGGTGAAGGCCTGTCCGGCACCGGCCCGAAAGCCGGCGGCCCGCTGTACCTGTACCGCCTGCTGTCGACCCGCCCGGCCGACGCGATTGGCCGCCACTTCCAGCAGCAGGACGGCGAAGGCAAGCCTGACCGCGCCCTGCACGAACAGCTGATCAAGCCGCTGCACGGCCTGAAGGCATGGGCTGAGAGCAACCAGCTGACCGACCTTGCCACGCTGTGCAGCCAGTTCGCCAGCCAGTCGCAGTGCGGCATCGCCCGCCTGTTGCCAGGCCCGACCGGCGAGCGCAACAGCTACACCATCCTGCCGCGTGAGCACGTGCTGTGCCTGGCCGACAACGAAGCTGACCTGCTGGCGCAGTTCGCCGCAGTGCTGGCCGTTGGCAGCTCGGCGGTATGGGCGGATGGCGAGCCGGGCAAGGCCCTGCGTGCCCGCCTGCCGCGAGAGTTGCAGGCCAAGGTCAAATTGGTGGCGGACTGGAACAAGGATGAAGTGGCGTTCGACGCCGTGATCCACCATGGCGACTCGGACCAGCTGCGCGGCGTGTGCCAGCAGGTGGCCAAGCGTGCCGGGGCGATCGTGGGTGTGCACGGGCTGTCCAGCGGCGACCACCAGATTGCGCTGGAGCGCCTGGTGATCGAACGGGCGGTGAGTGTGAACACTGCTGCTGCCGGTGGTAATGCCAGCTTGATGACCATTGGCTGACGCTGAGGGTTGTTAACAAAAAAAGGAGAGCTTCGGCTCTCCTTTTTTTATGGGGGCTGGGGTTGGGCTGACAGGTGTTCATTCAACCTGAAGCCAAACCCTCACTGCTTCATCCCCAACTCAGTATCATCCATCAGTGCCTTGGCCATCGCACTCAGGTAATGGGCAGCCCAGATCATCATTGGCTTCTCATCCATCAGCCCGGTAATGGTCAATTCGCGGACATAACCCATCAACTCCGACGACTGCTCACGGGCGTCCCTGCACGGGATGCCAGGCTCGATGCGGATTGGGTGTCTTCTGTTGTCATTGTTCAATCCCCTGATAATTCTCGAGTGCCTGGCCGGGCCTATTCGCGGGCGCGCCCGCTCCCACAGGATCACCACAAGCTTCATGACTTGCACCGTACCTGTGGGAGCGGGCATGCCCGCGAAAGGGCCGGCTCTGGCGACACATCATTAAGCCTCAGTGCGAAGTTCGCGACCTAGATTAGGATCTTCGAGTGAATCTGCGTTCAGGGGTGGATCAGGAACTATCACCACCTGCTGTCAAACAAGAGGGTGGCAGCTGTGCATGGGTTGACAGACCGGTAGAAAAATCCAAAAACCCCGGCGCACACCGTTACCCGCGCTTTCGCCAGAGCCACAATAGGCACCAGCCTTTCCCAGCCTCCGAAGTCAGCATCAGCCCAATCCACACCGAGTTACTGATACTGGAAGCCAGCATCGGCAACAACAGGATTATGGATATCGACGGAACGATAAAAAAGATGCGAAAGGGGATCTGCACCATCGCCAAGTAGACAGCCAACCGGCAACGCATTAGAAACAACCCGCAGGTCGCTATCAACGAAAGCTGCAGAATCAGGTCTAGCCAGACGATTAGCTCTAGCCCTCCTCCCCAGATCTGCATGTTGCTCAATGCGTCCTTGAAATCCGTCCAGAAAGGTATGGCACCTCGCTCCGTACTGCGGAAAACATAAAGGCAGATGTAGAACGCGTCCATGCCTCCCCAAAACAGGAAAGCGATCGCATGCCAGCTCAAGTTCGAGTTCTTCAATATGCTCCCTCTTCGAACCGCGCCGGAATACCGAGCTTCGCAGGGGCGGCCTTTCGCCGCGAAAGGGCCGCAAAGCGGCCCCGGCAAATTCTGCTGCGACGCTGCTCAAGCCATGGACGAAAGTGTGATCAAAGCAAACAGCTGCGCTGCTGTAATTACGGCAGCCAGCAGCATCCACAACCAATTGGCCAGCGTGAAACGGCTGTTGGCCACTCCTGCCTCATCCCCCGCGCTGAAATTGGCGCCTTTCTGCATGGGCACCAGAATGACCAACCAAGCTGCTTGAATGACTACACCCGTAAAATACGCCGCCCACAACTGATCATCCAGAATCACACTGGCAGCCACCCAGGCAGCACACATACCGTAGTAGCCCAGCGCGAGCCCCAGAATGGACCAAGGGTAGGTTCTGCCTGACTCGCGAATATGATCATTCACCCTTTTCAATAACGGGTAGATGAAGAACACTGCAAAAGCGCTTCGCCAGAATGGGCTGACCTTTTCTCCTGTCCTCACTCCATGCAGCTTCCAGCTCTGATAAAAGCAATACAGCCAGTAAAAACCAAGGGTGAAGAAGGTCATTACGCCAAACTTCAGGGGCGAGACTACGAAGAAGGGAAGTTGCTTGCCCTCGAAATCAGTCAAGTCGTTCTTGTGGACATCACTCATCAGAAAAGCCTCATTGCGAACACCAAAGCACACATTCAAGGCCAAATGGCATTCGATCCGCAGTAGTCCAGTTCCACTCTGACTTGTGGGAAACGTCTCTACATTTTCCTGCGCCTGCTCCGGCCCTTTCGCGGGTAAACCCGCTCCTACAGGTGCAGCGTTGATGGCTGGGGCTGCGCAGTACTTGTGGGAGCGGGTTTACCCGCGAAAGGGCCCGAACAGGCAAAACAACAACTGCCCCCACCCCGCGTGATCTGTTCGACCAACCACCAGGCATCCCGGAGTTCTCAACCCATATCACCCAAACCTATTAACCTGTCCCCCACCCCACCACCCTCCTACACTCGCAGCATCCCGCCTCTGGACCGCGACCATGCCCGAGACCCTGCTCAGCCCCCGCAACCTCGCCTTCGAACTCTACGAAGTCCTCATGGCCGAGGCCCTGACCCAGCGCCCGCGCTTCGCCGAGCACAACCGCGAAACCTTTGACGCGGCGCTATCAACTGCCCGCACCATCGCCGAAAAGTTCTTCGCCCCGCACAACCGCAAGGCCGACGAAAACGAGCCGCGCTACGTGGATGGCCGCGCCGAACTGATCCCCGAAGTGAAACCCGCCGTCGACGCCTTTCTCGAAGCCGGCTTCCTCAACGCCAACCGCGACTTCGAAGCCGGCGGCATGCAGCTGCCGAGCCTGGTCTCGCAGGCCTGCTTCGCCCACTTCCAGGCGGCCAACGCCGGCACCACGGCCTACCCGTTCCTGACCATGGGCGCGGCCAACCTGATCGAGAGCTTCGGCAGCGATGAACAGAAACGCCTGTTCCTGCAGCCGATGATCGAAGGCCGCTACTTCGGCACCATGGCCCTGACCGAACCCCACGCTGGCTCGTCACTGGCCGATATCCGCACCCG
The DNA here is from genome assembly GCF_040214835.1 of Pseudomonas asiatica. NCBI lineage: Bacteria > Pseudomonadati > Pseudomonadota > Gammaproteobacteria > Pseudomonadales > Pseudomonadaceae > Pseudomonas > Pseudomonas asiatica. The sequence continues at coordinate 5,348,361 of NZ_CP157874.1, forward strand.
CGCCGAACCTGCCGGTGACGGCAGCTACCGGCTCAAGGGCAACAAGATTTTCATCTCCGGCGGTGATCACGAGTTGTCGGAAAACATCGTGCACATGGTGCTGGCCAAGCTGCCGGATGCGCCGCCCGGCGTGAAGGGCATCTCGCTGTTCATCGTACCCAAGTACCTGGTCAACGAAGATGGCAGCCGTGGCCCGCGCAACGATGTGCTGCTGGCAGGGCTGTTCCACAAGATGGGCTGGCGCGGTACCACCTCCACCGCGCTGAATTTCGGCGACAACGGCCAGTGCGTCGGCTACCTGGTCGGCCAGCCGCACCAGGGCCTGGCCTGCATGTTCCAGATGATGAACGAGGCACGCATCGGTGTCGGCATGGGCGCAGTGATGCTCGGCTACGCCGGCTACCTGTATTCGCTGGAGTACGCCCGCCAGCGCCCGCAGGGTCGGTTGCCGGACAACAAGGACCCGCACAGCCCCGCGGTGCCGATCATCGAGCACAGCGATGTGAAACGCATGCTGCTGGCACAGAAGGCCTACGTGGAGGGCGCCTTCGACCTGGGCCTGTATGCCGCGCGCCTGTTCGACGACACCCAGACTGCCAGCGACGACAGCGCCCGCAAGCAGGCGCAGGAGCTGCTCGACCTGCTGACCCCGATCGTCAAATCCTGGCCCTCGACGTTCTGCCTCAAGGCCAATGAACTGGCGATCCAGATCCTCGGCGGCCACGGCTACACCCGCGAATACCCGGTTGAACAGTACTACCGCGACAACCGCCTGAACCCGATCCATGAAGGCACCGAGGGCATCCAGTCGCTCGACCTGCTGGGCCGCAAGCTGGCGCAGAACAATGGCGCCGGCCTCAAGCAGTTGATCCGGTCGATCGCGGCCACCGGCGAGCGCGCCAGCCACCATCCGAACCTCGACCCGCTGCGCCAGCCGCTGGAGCAACTGGTCAACCGCCTGCAAGGTGTGACCCTGGCCTTGCTGGGTGACCTGGCCCAGGGCAAAGTCGCTGGAGCCCTGGCAAACTCGGCCCTGTACCTCAAGGCCTTCGGCCACTGCGTGATCGGCTGGCGCTGGCTGGAACAGGCGATTCATGCCGAACTCGGCCTGCTCAAGGGCAACCCCGCCGAGCGCGACTTCTACCTTGGCAAGCTGCAGGCCGCGCGTTATTTCCTGACCTGGGAAGTACCTGGCTGCCATAATGAGCTGGCATTGCTCGAGGCGCGCGACGACACTTGCCTCACCATGCAGGACGAGTGGTTCTAAGGGGGAGCCACCGTGTACACGGAGGCTTCCACATGTTCGATACCAGCGCCCTGCTGCGCCAGCGCTTTGCCGCGCTGCGCAGTACGGCCGAGTTGTTTTCCCTGCGCCATGTGAAACAGTCGCACCAGGCGCTGTCGGTTCGCCGCAACGTCGCGGAACCACCCTTCTTCAGCCAGGACGAGGGCGCCATGCTCACCGTGCGGGTGAGTGGCGTGGAAGCCTATTCCGCCACCGCCGACCTGTCCCAGGCCGGCCTGCAGCGCGCGCTGGAGCAGGCCGAGGCGCTGGCCCGCCAGATCGCCCGGTACAACCTGCTGGACCTGCGCGAACAACCGGTGACCAGCGCACGCCACGACCACATTTCGCCCAACTTCGACCAACCCGTGCCCAACCTCGCCGACTGCCTTGGCCTGCTTGCTGCCGAATCGGCCAGCGTGCCCAAGGACAGCCGCCTGGTGGACTGGCAGGCCAGCCTGGGCCTGAGCCTGGTCGAGCAGACCTACCTGAACTCGGCCGGCGCCGAGCTGCGCCACGCCCAGCGCTTCCTGTTCCCGGGCCTGGGCGTGACCGCCAGCGATGGCCAGGACAGCCAGAGCCGCAGCCTGGGCCGCGACAACTTCGGCCAGCAGGGCGGCTTCGAGATCATCGAGCGCTGCGGCCTGGTCGGCGCTGCCCGCCGGGTGGCCGACGAGGCGCTGCAGCTGCTGCTGGCACCGAACACCCCCAGCGGCCCGCGCGACCTGCTGTTGATGCCGGACCAGATGATGCTGCAGATTCACGAATCCATCGGCCACCCGCTGGAGATGGACCGCATTCTCGGCGACGAGCGCAACTACGCCGGCACCAGCTTCGTCAAGGCCGGTGACTTCGGCCACCTGCAGTACGGCTCCGCGCTGCTCAACGTGACCTTCGACCCGACCATCGGCGAAGAGCTGGCCAGCTACAGCTTCGATGATGACGGCACCCCGGCCAGCAAGCAGTTCCTGATCCGCGATGGCCTGCTGCTGCGCCCGCTGGGTGGTGCGCTGTCGCAGTTCCGCTCCGGCCTCGACGGCGTGGCCAACAGCCGCGCCTGCGGCTGGAACCGTGCGCCGATCGACCGCATGGCCAACCTCAACATCGAGCCGGGCGACCAGAGCCTGGATCAGCTGGTGAAGGGCATCGAGCACGGCATCCTGATGCGCACCAACCGTTCCTGGTCCATCGACGATGCGCGCAACAAGTTCCAGTTCGGCTGTGAATGGGGGCAGTTGATCGAAAACGGCGAGCTCAAGGGCATCGTCAAGAACCCCAACTACCGTGGCATCTCCGCGCAGTTCTGGCGCAACCTGGCGGCGGTCGGCGACAGCAGTACCTTCCAGGTGCTGGGCACGCCCAACTGCGGCAAGGGCGAACCCAACCAGGTGGTGCGGGTCGGCCACGCCTCGCCGGCCTGCGTGTTCCGCCAGATCGACGTATTCGGAGGAGACGCCTGATGAAATACGCTTTCGAAACCCTGGTCGGGGATGTGCGCAAAGCCCTGCAGACGGGCGAACAGTTCACTCTCGGCTACAGCGCCGAACAATCGCAATTCGTGCGTTTCAACCATGCCAAGGTGCGCCAGGCCGGCACCGTGAACCAGGCCGGCGCGCAACTGCGGCTGATCCGCGATGGCCGCCAGGCAGAGCAACAGGTGACCTTGAGTGGTGACACGCAACTGGATAGCCAGCGCCTGTTCACGGCCCTGGAGCAACTGCGCCAGACCTTGCCACTGCTGGCGGTCGATCCGTACCTGCGCCTGGACGAAAGCGCCTGGCACAGCCACAGCCAGCAGGAGCAGCCGCTGCCCGAACTGAGCGATGTGCTGACCTTGCTCGAGCGCGAAGCCGGCGACCTGGACCTTGTCGGCATCTACGCCGCCGGCCCCATCTGCCGGGGCTTCGCCAGCTCGTTCGGGGCCTTCGGTTGGCACCAGGCCAACAGTTTCAACTTCGACTGGAGCCTGTTCCACGAAAACGGCGAGGCGGTGAAGGCCAATTACGCCGGGCAAGTGTGGAGTGCCGACGACTTCACTGCACGCCTGCGCCAGGCGCGGGAGCAGCTGGGTTTCCTTGGCCGCCCTGCCGTCACGCTGAAACCTGGCAGCTACCGTGCCTACCTGGCCCCGGCGGCCATGGACGAAATAGCCGGCATGCTGTGCTGGGGCGGCTTTTCCGCACAGGCCCTGGCCACTGGCAACAGCGCCCTGCAGCGCCTGTACAACGGCGATGCGCGGCTGAGCCCGCTGGTGAGCTTCACCGAGCAGGTCAGCGGTTCGCTGAGCCCGGCGTTTTCCGATGAAGGCTCGCCGCGCCTGGATGTGCCGTTGATCCAGCAAGGCGAGGCCCGGCAGCGATTGATCAGTGCGCGCAGTGCGGCCGAGTTCGAGCTGCTGGCCAATGGCGCCGATAGTTACGAGTCGCCGTGTGCGCTGAGCCTGGCAGCAGGTAGCCTGCCAAGCGAGCAGATCCTGGAGCGGCTCGGTACCGGGCTGTACATCAGCAACCTGTGGTACCTGAACTATTCCGACCTGCCGGCGGCACGCATGACCGGGCTGACCCGCTTCGCCACCTTCTGGGTGGAGAACGGGCAGATCCAGGGCCCGGTGAGCACCATGCGCTTCGATGACAGCCTGTACAGCTTGCTAGGTAGCCAACTGGAGGACCTGACGCAGGAGCGCGAGATGATTCTGTCGACCAGTACCTATGGACAGCGCAGTACCGGGTCGAGTCATTTGCCGGGGGCACTGGTCAAAGGCCTGACTCTGACATTGTGACTGGACTTACCGGCCCTTTCGCGGCTAAAGCCGCTCCCACAGGATCTCCACTGCCCTTGAATGTGGTGATATCCCTGTGGGAGCGGGTTCACCCGCGAAGAGGCCGGCACTGACAAACGAGGAAGTCATGCCCGAACGCACCCCGCTGGACCCTGTCACCGCCCGCTGGATCCCTTGGGTGGTGGCCATCGCCTTCTTCATGCAGTCCCTGGACGGCACCATCCTCAACACTGCACTGCCAGCCATGGCCCGCTCGCTGGCCGAAGACCCGCTGCGCATGCAGGGCGTGATCATCGCCTACATGCTCACCGTGGCCCTGCTGATCCCCGCCTCAGGCTGGATCGCCGACCGCTTCGGCACCAAGCGCATCTTCTTCAGCGCCATCCTGCTGTTCAGCTTCGGCTCGCTGCTGTGCGCCGCCGCCAACAGCCTCGGGTTCCTGATCTTTGCCCGTGTCGTGCAAGGGCTGGGCGGTGCGCTGATGCTGCCGGTCGGGCGCTTGGTAGTCCTACGTGCCTACCCGCGCACCGAGCTGGTGCGCATCATGAGCTTCATCACCATCCCCGGCCTGCTCGGGCCGCTACTGGGCCCTACGGTTGGCGGCTGGTTGGTGGAAATACTGAGCTGGCACTGGATCTTCCTGCTCAACCTGCCGGTCGGCCTGATCGGCTGCTACGCCGTGTGGAAGTTCATCCCCGACCTGCGCGGCGCCGAGCGCACCACGTTCGACGGCCCCGGGTTCCTGCTGTTTGGCGCAGCGATGGTATTGATCACCATCGCCATGGAAGGCCTGGGCGAACTGCACCTGCCGCACCTGCGGGTGATGTTGCTGCTGTTCGCCGGCATGGCCTGCCTGGCGGCCTACTGGCTGCGCGCCGGGCGCGACCCGGAGCCGCTGTTCTCGCCCAGCCTGTTCCGTGTGCGCACCTTTGCCATCGGTATCCTCGGCAACCTGTTCGCCCGCCTGGGCAGCGGCGCCCTGCCGTTCCTGGTGCCGTTGCTGCTGCAAGTGGCGCTGGGCTACTCGCCGGCCCAGGCCGGCATGAGCATGATCCCGCTGGCGGCTGCGGCGATGCTGGCCAAGTCCATCGCCCGACCACTGATCGAACGCTTTGGCTACCGCATCATCCTCACCGGCAACACCCTGCTGCTGGGCCTGCTGCTGGCCAGCCTCGGTCTGGTCGACGAACAGACGCCCTATGCCGTGCTGCTGATTCAGCTGGGCCTGCTCGGCGCGGTCAACTCGATGCAATTCACCGCGATGAACACGGTAACCCTGATCGACCTCGACGACGCCAGCGCCAGCAGCGGCAACAGCCTGCTGTCGGTGGTCGCGCAGCTGGCCCTGAGCCTGGGCGTGGCATGTGCGGGTGCATTGCTCGGCGGCTTTACCGCAGCCGGCAGCGCCGATGGCGTGGAAACCACCTTGGGCGCATTCCAGCTGACCTTCGTCACCATCGGCGTGATGGCCATGCTGGCGGCGGCGATCTTCCTGCAACTGTCGCCGACGGACGGAAGGCGTGCCCGTCGTCCGGAACAACACATGGAGTCGTAGGGCGAATGGCCACGAGGCTGGTAGACTGTGCGGCATTTTTCGCTTCGCAACGCAGGCCCGCCTCGTGACCACCGAATCCACCGCCTTTGCCACCTTGCCGCTGTCCACTGCCATGCTGGCCAACCTGGACGCCCTCGGCTATGCCTCGATGACACCAATCCAGGCCCAGAGCCTTCCGGTCATCCTCAAGGGGCAGGACCTGATCGCCCAGGCCAAGACCGGCAGCGGCAAGACCGCCGCCTTCGGCATCGGCCTGCTCAACCCGATCAACCCGCGCTACTTCGGTTGCCAGGCGCTGGTGCTGTGCCCCACCCGCGAGCTCGCCGACCAGGTGGCCAAGGAGCTGCGCCGCCTGGCCCGCGCCGAGGACAACATCAAGATCCTGACCCTGTGCGGCGGCGTTTCGCTGGGCCCGCAGATCGCTTCGCTGGAGCATGGCGCACACATCATCGTCGGCACCCCAGGGCGCATCCAGCAGCACCTGGACAAGGGCACCCTGGTGCTCGACGGGCTGAACACCCTGGTGCTGGACGAAGCCGACCGCATGCTCGACATGGGCTTCTTCGATGCCATCGCCAGCATCATCGGCAAGACCCCGTCGCGCCGCCAGACCCTGCTGTTCTCGGCCACCTACCCGGCCGGCATCAAGCAACTGGCCGCCGACTTCATGCGCAACCCGCAACAGGTCAAGGTCGAGAGCCTGCACGCCGACAACCAGATCGAGCAGCGCTTCATCGAAATCGACCCGCAACAGCGCCTCGAGGCCGTCACCCGCGTGCTCGGCCACTACCGCCCGCAGTCCTGCGTGGCGTTCTGCTTCACCAAGCAGCAGTGCGAGGATGTGGTCGCCCACCTGACCGCCAAGGGCATCGTTGCCCAGGCCCTGCATGGCGATCTGGAGCAGCGCGACCGCGACCAGGTGCTGACCATGTTCGCCAACCGCAGCAGCTCGGTGCTGGTGGCTACCGATGTGGCCGCGCGCGGCCTGGACATCGATGGCCTGGACATGGTCATCAACGTCGAACTGGCACGTGATGCGGAAATCCATGTGCACCGTGTGGGCCGCACCGGCCGTGCTGGCGAGAAAGGTATTGCGGTCAGCCTGGTGGCACCGGCCGAAGGCCACCGCGCCCAGGCCATCGAAGACCTGCAGAAGAGCCCGCTGCGCTGGGACCAGCTGGACAGCCTGAAGCACAAGGGCGGCGAGCCGCTGCTGCCGCTGATGAGCACCCTGTGCATCGCCGCCGGGCGCAAGGACAAGCTGCGCCCGGGTGACATCCTCGGGGCGCTGACCGGTGACGCCGGCATCCCCGGCAAGCAGGTGGGCAAGATTGCGATCTTCGATTTCCAGGCGTTCGTGGCCGTTGAACGGCCGCTGGCCAAGCAGGCCATGCAGCGCCTGAACAGCGGCAAGATCAAGGGGCGCTCCCTGAAAGTCCGTATCGTCTGACCTAATTTTGGGGCCGCGTTGCGGCCCTTTCGCGACACAAGGCCGCTCCTACAGGGGATCGCAAACTCCTGTAGGAGCGGCCTTGTGTCGCGAAAGGGCTGCAAAGCAGCCCCCAGCAATCCTGAAGAGGTAACACCGTGCACTCCACCGACGTGATCATCCTCGGCGCCGGCGCCGCCGGCCTGATGTGCGCCCAGCTCAGCGCCCGCCGTGGCCGCCGGGTACTGGTGCTCGACCACGCCAACAAACCGGGCAAGAAGATCCTCATGTCCGGCGGCGGCCGCTGCAACTTCACCAACATGTATACCGAGCCGGGCAACTTCCTCTCGCAGAACGCACACTTCTGCAAGTCGGCCCTGGCCCGCTACACCCAGTGGGACTTCATCGAGCTGGTGTGCAAGCACGGCGTGGCCTACCACGAGAAGAAGCTCGGCCAGCTGTTCTGCGACAACAAGGCCAGTGACATCCTCGACATGCTGCTGGCCGAATGCGATGAGGCCGGCGCCGAGATCCGCATGCACACCAGCATCGAGCAGATCGAGAAGACCGAAGGCGGCTACCTGCTGCAGACCAGCGGCGGCCAGTTCGCCTGCCAGTCGCTGGTGATCGCCACCGGCGGCCTGTCGATCCCGACCCTGGGTGCCACCGGCTTCGGCTACCAGGTGGCCCGCCAGTTCGGCCACACCCTGCTGCCGACCCGCGCCGGGCTGGTGCCGTTCACCATCACCGAGCCCCAACTGAAGGCACTGTGCACCGAGTTGTCCGGCACCTCGCTGGATTGCACCGCCAGCTGCAACGGCACCAGCTTCCGCGAGAACCTGCTGTTTACCCACCGCGGCCTCAGCGGCCCGGCAATTTTGCAGATCTCGTCGTTCTGGGAGGCCGGCGACACGGTCGAGATCAACCTGCTGCCCGACCGTGATGCACTGACCTGGCTGCAACAGATGCAGGCCGAACGCGCCAACGCCGAGCTGAAGACCGTGCTGGGCGAGGTGTTTACCCGCAAGCTGGCCAACCTGCTGGCCGAGCAGTGGTTCGAGTCCCGGCCGATGAAGCAGTACACCCCGGCGGAACTGGCACAGATCGCCGAAAAGCTGGCGAACTGGCAAGTGGTGCCGGCCGGCACCGAGGGCTATCGCACTGCCGAAGTGACCCTGGGTGGCGTGGATACCCGCGAGGTATCGTCCAAGACCATGGAATCGCTGAAGAGCCCCGGGTTGTATTTCATTGGTGAAGTGCTGGATGTGACTGGCCACCTGGGCGGTTTCAATTTCCAGTGGGCCTGGGCCTCCGCCAACGCCGCGGCGCAGTTCGTGTAGAGTAGAATCCATTCAGCAGCACGGAACGCTTCTTGCTGGCCCGTGCTCAGTGTCGGAATTTGGGCCGCTTCGCGCCCCTTCGCGGGCACGCCCGCTCCCACAGAGTTCCGCGTATCCCCTGTGGGAGCGGGCGTGCCCGCGAAGGGGCGCGAAGCGGCCCCGGTAACCGTCTCTGAAAGGTATTTCTCTGATCACTGCCTAGCAGGCCATCATGTCATCGAGCTCGTTCCGTCAGTCACTGCGTCGCCTGTGGGGTCAAGACAAGTTCAGCTACAGCATCCGGGTCACCATCGCCCTCACCGGCAGCCTGGCCCTGTGCTGGTACCAGAACGAAATGGCCCTGCTGATTCCGCTGTTCCTCGGCATCATCGCCAGCGCCCTGGCCGAAACCGATGACAGCTGGCAGGGCCGCCTCAGCGCCCTGGCCGTCACCCTGGTGTGTTTTGCCATCGCCGCACTGGCGGTCGAACTGCTGTTCCCCTACCCGTGGGCATTCGTCATTGCCCTGGCCTTGGCGGCCTTCGGCCTGACCATGCTCGGTGCCCTGGGCGAGCGCTATGGCGCCATCGCTTCAGCGACCCTGATCACTGCGGTGTACACCATGATCGGCGTGGACCAGCGCGGCGGCCAGGTCACCGACTTCTGGCACGAACCACTGCTGCTGGTAGCGGGTGCGGCCTGGTACGGGCTGCTGTCGGTGCTGTGGCAGGCGCTGTTTTCCAACCAACCGGTGCAGCAGAGCCTGGCCAAGCTGTTCTTCGAGCTGGGCAGCTACCTCAAGCTCAAGGCCAGCCTGTTCGAACCCGTCCGCACCCTTGACGTCGAAGCCCGGCGCCTGGAACTGGCCCAGCAGAACGGCAAGGTGGTGGCGGCACTCAACGCAGCCAAGGAAATCATCCTGCACCGGGTGGGCAACAGCCAGCCGAACTCCAAGGTCAGCCGCTACCTCAAGCTGTACTTCCTGGCCCAGGACATCCATGAACGGGTCAGTGCCTCGCACTATCCCTACAACGCCCTGACCGAGGCTTTTTTCCACAGCGACGTGATGTTCCGCTGCCAGCGCCTGCTGCGCAAGCAGGGCTCGTCCTGCCAGGAACTGGCCCGCTCGATCCGCCTGCGCCAGCCGTTCGTGCTGGCCAGCGGTTATCCCGAAGCCCTCGAAGACCTCAACGCCTCGCTGGAACACCTGCGCATGCAGAACAACCCGGCCTGGCGTAGCCTGCTTCGCTCGCTGCGGGCGCTGGCGGCCAACTTGGCGACGCTCGACCGCCTGCTCAGCGCCGCCAGCAACCCGGACAGCCTTGCCGACACCAGCGATAGCAGCCTGCTCGACCGCTCGCCACGCTCGCTGAAGGATGTGTGGACCCGCCTGCGCACCCAATTGACTCCGACTTCGCTGCTGTTCCGCCATGCCCTGCGCCTGCCGCTGGCGCTGTCGATCGGCTATGGCATGGTGCACCTGATCCACCCCACCCAGGGCTACTGGATCATCCTCACCACGCTGTTCGTGTGCCAGCCCAACTACGGTGCGACCCGGCGCAAGCTGGTGCAGCGGATAGCCGGCACCGCCGTCGGCCTGACGGTGGGCTGGGCATTGTTCGACCTGTTCCCCAACCCGGTCATCCAGTCGTTGTTCGCCGTGGTCGCCGGGGTGGTGTTCTTCGTCAACCGCACCACCCGCTACACCTTGGCCACGGCCGCGATCACCCTGATGGTGCTGTTCTGCTTCAACCAGATCGGCGATGGCTATGGCCTGTTCCTGCCGCGCCTGTTCGATACCCTGGTCGGCAGCCTGATCGCCATCCTCGCGGTGTTCCTGTTCCTCCCCGACTGGCAGGGGCGGCGGTTGAACAAGGCGCTGGCCAATACCCTGGCCTGCGCCAGCGTGTACCTGCGGCAGATCATGCAGCAGTACGCCCACGGCAAGCGCGATGACCTGGCCTACCGCCTGGCCCGGCGCAACGCCCACAACGCCGACGCGGCGCTGTCCACCACCCTGGCCAACATGCTGATGGAGCCGGGGCATTTCCGGAAGGAGGCCGACGTCGGCTTCCGCTTCCTGGTGCTGTCGCATACCTTGCTCAGCTACCTCTCGGGGCTGGGCGCGCACCGCGACACCGCCTTGCCGGCGGAGGTGCAGGAGCAGTTGATCGAAGGTGCCGGGCAAAGCCTGGCCAGCAGCCTGGACGAGATTGCCAACGGCCTGGCCGCGCGCCTGCCGGTGGCGATTCACAGTGATGCCGAAGAAGCGCTGGCCAATGCCCTGGAGCAGATGCCGGAAGAGCTGGACGAGCACCAGCGGCTGGTGCAGACGCAGTTGGCGTTGATCTGCCGGCAGCTGGGGCCGCTGCGGACCCTGGCAGCGCATTTGATCAAGGAAGGTGCACCGGCCTGAGTTGTACTATCGCCTGTGCCGGCCTCTTCGCGGGTGAACCCGCTCCCACAGGAACCCCACAAGTTTCCAGTCCTGTGTAATACCTGTGGGAGCGGGTTTACCCGCGAAGAGGCCAGAACAGGCGATATAGATCAGAAGCCATGCTGGCGCATGAGCCGCGCATAGCTGCCATCCGCCTTCATCGCTGCAATCGCCTGCTCGAACCGCTCGACGATCCGCGCATGCTCCGGGTTTTTCAGGCTGACCAGGATATGCAGGGTGTTCTCCCCCAACGGCGGCTCCACCAGCATCACCCCATCGCGTACCTCAGGCAGTTCGCGCTGCAAGTTGTAACGGGCCACGTACTCGTCTTCCACCGCCAGGTCCACCCGCCCCGCCGCCAGCATGCGTACCGCAGAGGGAAAGTTGCGCACCGCCACCTTGTGCAGGCGGGTGTCGCGGTCGAACTCGGGGGAATAGGCGTAATCACGCACCACAGCGATGCTGTAGGGATACAAGTCTGACTGGCGCTTGTAGCGAAACGCCTCGCCCTTGCGTTGCAACAGGCGAATGCGGTTGACCAGGTAGGCTTTGGAAAACTGCCCGATGCTGGCGCGCGAGTCGTTGTACCAGGCGTTGATCAGCACGTCGTAACGCCCCTCGCTCACCCCCAGCAGGGCCCGCGCCCACGGTGCCTCTTCGACCCCACTGGTGTAGCCGGCCCGGGCCAGCGCCGTGGTGACGATGCTGGTCGCCAGGCCACCGCCCGGCATGCTGGCATCGGTGAACGGCGGCCAATTGTCGGCCACCAGGCGTAGCTTTTCGTAACCCGGGGCGGGTGTTGCAAGCATCATTGCCAGCAACCCCAGAACACAAAGCAGTGGCCGCATGCTCACGTCCTTTCGCAATGGAGGGCACACACTGCCGACGAGATTACACAAAGCCGTCGCCGAGGGCAGCGGCCAATAGTGTCATTTAGCCTCTATTTTGGCCGTGACCCATACATCATGCGATGATCGACGGCCCACTCAAGGAGTTCGCGCCAATGTCCATCGACTGGCTCTGCAAGCACCACACCGATCTCAGCAAGGACCAGCTCTACGCCATTCTGCAATTACGCACTGAAGTGTTCGTGGTCGAGCAGCGCTGCGCCTACCAGGAAGTCGATGGCCAGGACCTGACCGGCGATACCCTGCACCTGATGGGCTGGCAGGATGACAAGCTGGTGGCCTATCTACGCCTGCTCGACCCGCAATCCCAGGGTGGGGATGTGGTGATCGGGCGGGTGGTGACTGCACTTGCGGCGCGCGAGCTGAAGCTGGGGCACCCCTTGCTGCTCAAGGGGTTGGAGGCAGCGGAGCATTGCTGGCCTGGGGTGCCGGTTTACCTGTCGGCGCAGGCGCACTTGCAGGGGTTCTATGCCCAGCATGGGTTCGCGGTGGTGGGCGAGGAATATCTTGAGGATGACATTCCGCATATCGGGATGCGCAAGGGTTGAGATCGCCGGGGGTGCTTCGCACCCCTTTCGCGACACAAGGCCGCTCCTACAAGGGAACGCGATTACCTGTAGCAGCCCCCAGTGGATCAGGGATACCCCAGCACTTCGCGAACCTGCCGCAGGTGCTGGATGATCCACTGCTTGTCGATCGCTCCCCAGTCATGAATGCGGTAATGCCCGGCGTGGTTGCGCGCGCCTTCCTGCTGTTCGAACTCGCAGACGATATCCAGGTCGGCCAGCGCCGCAATGGTGTCCTGGGCGGTGCGCCGGGGCATGCCGGTGGCCTCCATCAGGGCCGGCACGCTGGTCGCGGTCTGGCTGTCGATCAGCCAGGCCACGTACAGGCGGCGGTAGAAGCTGCTCTTGGTCTTGCTCACTTCCATGCTGCGTGGTCCTTAACAGTTGCCCGGCAGCTCCCGATAGGTCAGGTAGACGCGCAGGTCGAATTCCAGTTGGTGGTAGTCCGGCTCCATGTGCTGGCAGAGCTGGTAGAACGCCTTGTTGTGGTCGCGCTCGCGCAGGTGTGCCAGTTCGTGCACCACGATCATGCGCAAGAATTGCGGCGCGGCCTCCTTGAACAGCGAGGCAATGCGGATTTCCTTCTTCGCCTTGAGCTTGCCGCCCTGCACCCTTGATATCGCCGTATTCAGGCCCAGGGCCCGATGGGTCAGGTCGAGACGATTGTCGAACAGCACCTTGTCCAGGTTCGGCGCGCTGCGCAGGTATTGCTGGCGCAAATCCTGGGCATAGCCATACAGCGCCTTGTCGTTCTGCACGTCATGGCGGTCGGGGTAGCGGCGCTGCAGGTACTCGCCCAGGCGGTCGCTTTCGATCATCTCCCGCACCTGTTGCTGCAGGTGCGGGGGGTAGGCTTGCAAGTATCGTAATACGGTCATGGCGCTGCATTCGGTGTAACGAATGCCGATTCTAGCCAATCATGGCCCCGGCCAGGAGAAAATCGCCGGGAAGCTGCTGGCATCCGTGGCGGTCATCGGGTATGCCACCAGGAACCCCTGCACGTACTCACAGCCATTGGCCTTGAGCCAGGCCGCCTGGGCCGGGGTTTCCACCCCCTCGGCGATCACCGTGATGCTGTAGTCGGCGCACAGGCCGATGACGCTGCGCACCAGCGCGGCATCCACCGCCGAGTCGGGCAGGCGCGCGACCAGGTGGCGGTCGAGCTTGAGGGTATCGATCGGCAGGTCGCGCAACATGCGCAACGAACAGTCGCCGGCACCAAAGTCATCCAGCGCCACCCGCATACCCAGCTCGCGCAAGCGGTGTATCTGTTTCACCGCCGCATCGATGTTGTACATCAGCGAGGTTTCCGCCACCTCCACTTCCAGCTGCGCCGGGTCCAGCTGGTAAAGCTGGATGACCCGGTGCAGTTCGTCGACCAGGCTTGGCATGGCGAACTGCGCACGGCTCAGGCTGATACCCAGCACCAGGTCCGCCGGGAAACGCTGGCACCAGGCCTGGCGCTGAGCCGCGCCCTGGCGGTAGATCCAGCTGGCCAGGCGGTTGATCAGGCGCGCCTCTTCCAGCAACGGGATGAACAGCCCCGGCGGCACATCGCCGACACTGGGATGCTGCCAACGCAGCAAGGCCTCGAAGCCACGCAAGCGGCCATCGTTGAAGCCAACCTGCGGCTGGTAAACCAGAGTGAAGTCTTGCTGCTCCACGGCCGTGCGTACGCTGTCCTCGAGCATCAGCCGCGAACGCGCCCGGCCGTTGAGCTCCTGATCGTAGAAGCGATACTGCTGGCGCCCCGCCTGCTTGGCCGCGTACATCGCCGCATCGGCCGCACGCAAGAGGCCTTCGACATTGGCGCCGCAATCCGGATAGGTGGCGATACCGATGCTCACCCCAAGGCTCACATCCAGCCCTTCCACCTGGTGGCTGATGGAAATACGTTCCAGCAACCGCTCGGCATAGCGCCCGGCCTGCTCCGGGTAAGGCAGGCTGTCGAACAGTGCGGTGAACTCGTCCCCGCCCATGCGCGCCAGCAGCGCTTCACTGCCCAGGCAATCCTTGAGCTGTTCGGCTACCCAGTGCAGCACCCGGTCGCCCGCGTCGTGGCCGAGCGAGTCGTTGATGCGCTTGAAGCCATCCAGGTCCATGTACATCAGCGCCTGCGCCTTGTCCGAACGCTCGTTGCGCAGCAGCGCACCTTCGGCGGCCTGGTAGAACCCGCGGCGGTTGAGCAGGCCGGTAAGCGGGTCGGTGACGGCCTGGTACTCCAGCTGCTGGTGCAGGTTGCGCACCACCGACATGTCCAGCACGGTGACCACCATGGCCTGCTGTTCTGCCGGCAGTGGCGCACAGGACAACGCCACCGGCACCAGCTCGCCGCCCAGGGTGCGCAGCTGGGCATCATGCACGCGGAAGATGCGCCGCCCCAGGTAGGCCTGGTAGAAGTCCGATTCGTTCCACAGGCTGGCACTGGTCAGTTGCACCAGGTCGAGCAGATGGGCGCCCTGCAACTCCTGCACCGGCGCTGACAACAAACGGGAAATGGCCGGGTTGGCAAAGCTGATGATGCCTTGGGCATCCACCACCAGAATGCCCTCGGCGGCGTTCTCCAGGATCGATGCGTTGAAGGCCCTGGCCGCTTCCAGCTCGCGGGTCAGCCGCTGCAGCATGCGCCGGTTGCGCTGCTGGTCGAGCAGGGCCTGGACCTTGGGCTTGAGGATTTGCGGGTCGAACGGTTTGAACATGTAGTCCACGGCGCCGCTGGCGTAGCCCTTGAGCACGGCCGCTTCGGACTGTTCGTTGGCGGTGAGGAAAATGATCGGGGTCAGCCGGGTACGCTGGCTGCCGCGCATCAGCCGGGCGACTTCGAAGCCGTCCATCTCCGGCATCTGTACATCCAGCAGGACCAGGTCGACATCGTGCTCGAGCAACGCGCTCAGGGCTTCCATCCCCGAGTTTGCCGTCAGCACCTGCCAATCCTGACGGGCCAGCAATGCCCGCATGCTGATGAGGTTTTCGGGGTAATCGTCTACCACCAGAAGAACCGAGCTGCCATCCAGTGGCTGAGGTTGGGGGTGAGGGTGAGCGCCATCCATGCTGCTTCTCTATTATGTGACCGACTTCAAGATACGGTTGGATCCACTAGTACTCTAGACCTGAGCGGATAACACGCAATGCAATCAGAACGCTATCAGTGCCTCAACTATACGGTAGCCGACTAACGGTCGCTTTGCCGGGAATATGTGCCGCCCTCTTCGCGGGCATGCCCGCTCCCACATGGAGGGTTTGCATGCTCCCTGTGGGAGCGGGCGTGCCCGCGAAGAGGCCATCACAGATGCAAGGTTCTAACACCCAAAAATGAAAAAACCCGCATCGCTGCGGGCTTTTTCATTAATGCCAGAAGATCAGTTGACCTTGGCGGCCAGCTCACCTTTCAGGTAGCGCTGGTACATGCCTTCCAGGGAGATCGGCTTGATCTTCGAGGCATTGCCAGCGGTGCCGAAGGCTTCGTAACGGGCGATGCACACGTCACGCATGGCCTTGACGGTTTCACCGAAGAACTTGCGCGGGTCGAACTCGCTCGGGTTCTGCGCCATCAGGCGGCGCATGGCGCCGGTGGAAGCCAGACGCAGGTCGGTGTCGATGTTGACCTTGCGCACGCCGTACTTGATACCTTCGACGATTTCCTCGACCGGTACACCGTAGGTTTCCTTGATGTCGCCGCCGTACTGGTTGATGATCGCCAGCCACTCTTGCGGTACCGAGGACGAACCGTGCATCACCAGGTGGGTGTTGGGGATGCGCTTGTGGATTTCCTTGATGCGGTCGATGGCCAGCACGTCACCGGTTGGTGGCTTGGTGAACTTGTAGGCACCGTGGCTGGTACCGATGGCGATCGCCAGGGCGTCGACCTGGGTCTTCTTGACGAAGTCGGCAGCCTCTTCCGGGTCGGTCAGCATCTGGCTGTGGTCCAGCACGCCTTCGGCACCGATGCCGTCTTCTTCACCGGCCATGCCGGTTTCCAGCGAACCCAGGCAGCCCAGCTCGCCTTCTACCGAAACGCCGCAGGCGTGGGCCATGGCAACGGTCTGCTGGGTAACGCGGACGTTGTACTCGTAGTCGGTCGGGGTCTTGCCGTCTTCACCCAGCGAGCCGTCCATCATCACCGAGCTGAAGCCCAGCTGGATCGAGCGCTGGCAGACGTCAGGGCTGGTGCCGTGGTCCTGGTGCATGCACACCGGGATATGCGGGAATTCTTCGATGGCCGCCAGGATCAGGTGACGCAGGAACGGGGCACCGGCGTATTTGCGGGCACCGGCCGAAGCCTGGACGATCACCGGGGAGTCGGTCTTGTCGGCCGCTTCCATGATGGCGCGCATCTGCTCGAGGTTGTTGACGTTGAAAGCTGGTACGCCGTAACCGAACTCGGCGGCGTGGTCCAGCATCTGGCGCATGCTAATGAGTGCCATTGTGTATCTCTCTCCCGACAAGCGTCGTTTGTTTCGTGCAAGCCTGCCGCAGGGGCGGTTGCTGTTCAAGTAGTGTGGGCCACCCTCGCGGCCCGGCCAGTCACGGTGCCTTGCAGCCCCGCCCAATCAGATCGTTGGTTGCCACCCAGTACACCAGGCCTTCTTCGCCCTTGGTATGGAAGGCCAGCATGCCATCGCTGTACAGCGCACCCGAGGCACCCGGCTCGGCCTTGAGCCGGTAGACCTGGTCGCCGCCACCAAGGCGCACATCGACCTGGTCGCGCTGCGCATCGGCGAAGCGCCACAGCACTTCAGCCTGGGTGTCGCAGACCCAGCGGGTCCAGTCGTCTGCCGGGGCGGGTTGCGCCGGCTTCAGCAGCGAGCATCCTGCCAGTGTCGCCAGGGCCGTCACGGCCAAAAGCGCTTTCATTAAATATCCTCTAGATGACCACGCAGCGGTCACTTGGTTGCCCGGCCCGACGAAATGCCGGGTTCAAGGGCAACCCGGCGCCTTGCGCTGGTGGTCTTCGTCGTACTTTTCCAGGCCTTCCGGGCCCACGCGCTTGCTGATGACCGGCACGGTCTCGGCCTGCCACTCGGACTGGTAGCAACCGCCCCTGGGCGGCTGCACCGGGTCGGCATCCGAGGCCGGGCTGCCGGCGCATGCGCTCAGCAGGCCAGCCAGCATCATCACAGGCAATTGCTTGACCATCAGGCCGCTCCCTTTGCCAAGCGCCGACGTCATCAGGCCTTGGCCCGCTCTTCCAGGATTGCCACGGCCGGCAGGACCTTGCCCTCGACGAACTCGAGGAAGGCGCCACCACCGGTAGAAATGTAGGAGATATCGGCGCCAACGCCATATTTGTCGATGGCTGCCAGGGTGTCACCGCCACCGGCGATGGAGAACGCAGCGCTGTCGGCGATGGCCTTGGCCAGCACCTTGGTGCCGTTGCCGAACTGGTCGAATTCGAACACGCCGACCGGGCCGTTCCACAGGATGGTCTTCGACGACTTCAGCAACTCGGCGAAATTGGCAGCGGTTTGCGGGCCGATGTCCAGGATCATGTCGTCAGCGGCAACGTCGGCAATGGCCTTGACGGTGGCTTCGGCGCTCTCGGCGAACTCTTTGGCAACCACCACGTCGACCGGCAGAGGCACGCTGACCTTGGCGGCGATGGCCTTGGCGGTGTCGACCAGGTCAGGCTCGTACAGCGACTTGCCCACCGGGTGGCCGGCTGCGGCCAGGAAGGTGTTGGCAATGCCGCCACCGACGATCAGCTGGTCGCAGACCGAGCTCAGGCTGTTCAGCACGTCCAGCTTGGTGGAGACCTTGGAGCCGGCAACGATGGCTGCCATCGGCTTGGCCGGGGCCTTCAGGGCCTTGCCCAGGGCATCCAGCTCGGCTGCCAGCAGTGGGCCGGCAGCAGCGACCTTGGCGAACTTGGCAACGCCATGGGTCGAACCTTCGGCACGGTGGGCAGTACCGAAAGCGTCCATGACGAACACGTCGCACAGAGCGGCGTATTTCTGCGCCAGCTCGTCGGCGTTCTTCTTCTCGCCCTTGTTGAAGCGCACGTTCTCGAACAGTACCAGGTCACCAGCCTTGACCTCGACACCGTCCAGGTAGTCGGCAACCAGCGGTACGTCGCGGCCCAGGGCCTTGCTCAGGTAGTCGGCGACCGGCTTGAGGCTGTTCTCGGCAGAGAACTCACCCTCGGTCGGGCGGCCCAGGTGCGAGCAGACCATTACCGCCGCGCCCTTCTCCAGGGCCAGCTTGATGGTCGGCAGCGCTGCCAGGATACGCGCGTCGCTGGCTACCACACCGTCCTTCACAGGCACGTTGAGGTCTTCGCGGATCAGTACGCGCTTACCTTGCAGGTCGAGGTCGGTCATCTTCAACACGGTCATGAATGCAGTCCTTCAGGGCTGTTTGTTGCGGGTTGGGTGGACGACGTGCAGATAGTGTTCGGCAACGTCGAGCATACGGTTGGCGAACCCCCATTCGTTGTCGAACCAGGCCAGCAGGTTCACCAGGCGGGGGCCGGAAACACGGGTCTGGCTGGCATCGACGATCGCCGAATGCGGGTCATGGTTGAAATCACAGCTGGCGTGGGGCAACTCGGTGTAGGCCAGCAAGCCTTTCAGCGGGCCTTCCAGCGCCGCCTCGCGCAGCACCCGGTTGACTTCGGCCGCGCTGGTATCGCGGGCGGTCTGCAGGGTGATGTCCAGGCACGAGACGTTGACGGTCGGTACGCGTACCGCTTTGGCCTGGATTCGCCCGGCAAGTTCCGGAAGCAGGCGCTCGATGCCACGCGCCAGACCAGTGGACACCGGGATCACCGACTGGAAGGCCGAGCGCGTGCGGCGCAGGTCTTCGTGGTGGTAGGCGTCGATCACCGGCTGGTCGTTCATCGCCGAGTGGATGGTGGTGATCTGCACGTACTCGATGCCGAATGCCTGGTCCAGCACGCGCAGCAGCGGCACACCGCAGTTGGTGGTGCACGATGCGTTGGACACCAGGCGCTCGTTGCCGGTCAGGCAGGCCTGGTTGACGCCGTAGACCACCGTGGCATCGACGTCGGCCTCGCTGGCCATTGGCTGCGAGAACAGCACCCGCGGCGCGCCGGCGTCGAGGAAACGCTGGCCATCGGCGCGGGTGTGGTAGGCGCCGGAGCACTCCAGCACCAGGTCGATGTCCAGGGCGGCCCAGTCGATGCCTTCGGGGGTGGCACTGCGCATCACCTTCACGCAGTCGCCATTGATATGCAGACAGTCGCCATCGACCTTCACCTCACCGGGGAAACGCCCGTGGGTGGAGTCGAAGCGTGTCAGGTATTCCAGGCTGGCCTGGTCGGCCAGGTCGTTCAGCGCGACGATCTCGAAACCGGCCTTTGCCCCCCGCTCGAACAGCGCGCGCAGGACACAGCGGCCGATACGGCCATAACCGTTGAGTGCAACTTTGTAGGGACGCAGGTGGGGCATTCGTTGGCTCGCTAACGCATGATGGCTGTTGGGGCCGCATTGCGGCCCATCGCGACACAAGGCCGCTCCTACAAGGAGCTGCATGCGCAGTACCCTGTAGGAGCGGCCTTGTGTCGCGATGGAGGGCGAAGCCCTCCCCCTTGCACGACCTGGAGGGCGTCACTGCCCTCCATTGATTCATCAGTCTTCCAGCAGCTCTTCGGCAGTACCGAGGATGTTCTCCAGGGTGAAGCCGAACTCTTCGAACAGTGCCGAAGCCGGCGCCGACTCACCGTAGGTGGTCATGCCGATGATACGACCTTCCAGGCCGACGTACTTGTACCAGAAGTCGGCGTGAGCGGCTTCGATGGCGATACGCGCACCTACTTCCAGCGGCAGCACGGACTGCTTGTAGGCAGCGTCCTGGGCATCGAACACGCTGGTGCACGGCATGGAAACCACGCGCACCTTGCGGCCTTGTTCGGTCAGCTTGGCGTGCGCCTGAACAGCCAGGCCCACTTCGGAACCGGTGGCGATCAGGATCAGCTCAGGCTCGCCGGCGCAGTCCTTGAGCACGTAGCCGCCGCGGCTGATGTCGGCGATCTGCTGGGCGTCGCGGTCCTGGTGCTGCAGGTTCTGGCGCGAGAAGATCAGCGCCGAAGGGCCGTCCTTGCGCTCCAGGGCGTTTTTCCAGGACACGGCGGATTCCACCGCGTCGGCTGGGCGCCAGGTGTCCAGGTTCGGCGTGCTGCGCAGGCTGGTCAATTGCTCGATCGGCTGGTGAGTCGGGCCGTCTTCGCCCAGGCCGATGGAGTCGTGGGTGTAGACGTGGATCACGCGCTGCTTCATCAGTGCCGACATGCGCACGGCGTTACGGGCGTATTCCATGAACATCAGGAAGGTCGCGCCGTAAGGCACCAGGCCACCGTGCAGGGCAACGCCGTTCATGATGGCGGTCATGCCGAACTCGCGCACGCCATAGAACACGTAGTTGCCGCTGGCGTCGTTGGCTTCTACACCCTTGCAGCCCTTCCACAGGGTCAGGTTGGAGCCGGCCAGGTCGGCCGAACCGCCGAGGAACTCTGGCAGCAGCGGGCCGAAGGCGTTCAGGGCGTTCTGGCTGGCCTTGCGGCTGGCGATGGTTTCGCCCTTGGCGGCCACTTCGTTGATGTAGGCCTGGGCCTTCTCGCTGAAGTCGGCCGGCAGCTCGCCGCTGTCACGGCGCTTGAACTCGGCAGCCAGCTCCGGGTAGGCCTTGGCGTAGGCGTCGAAACGCTGGTTCCAGTCGGCTTCGGCCTTGGCACCGGCAGCCTTGGCGTCCCACTCGGCGTAGATCTCGGCCGGGATTTCGAACGGGCCGTGGTTCCAGTTCAGTTCCTTGCGGGCCAGGGCGATTTCGTCGTTGCCCAGCGGTGCACCGTGGCAGTCTTCCTTGCCCTGCTTGTTCGGCGAGCCGAAACCGATGATGGTCTTGCAGCAGATCAGGGTCGGGCGATCGCTCTTGCGAGCGGTCTCGATGGCGGTCTTGATCTCGTCGGCGTCATGGCCGTCGACGTTGCGGATCACCTGCCAGTTGTACGCTTCGAAGCGCGCCGGGGTGTTGTCGGTGAACCAGCCGTGCACTTCGCCGTCGATGGAAATGCCGTTGTCGTCGTAGAAGGCGATCAGCTTGTTCAGGCCCAGGGTGCCGGCCAGCGAAGCGACTTCGTGGGAGATACCTTCCATCATGCAGCCGTCGCCGAGGAACACGTAGGTGTTGTGGTCGACGATGTTGTGGCCGTCACGGTTGAACTGGGCGGCGAGCACTTTTTCGGCCAGGGCGAAGCCCACGGCGTTGGCGATACCCTGGCCGAGCGGGCCGGTGGTGGTCTCGACGCCTGGGGTGTAGCCGTATTCCGGGTGGCCCGGGGTGCGGCTGTGCAGCTGGCGGAAGCCTTTGATGTCATCGATGGTGACGTCGTAGCCGGTCAGGTGCAGCAGCGAGTAGATCAGCATCGAACCGTGGCCGTTGGACAGCACGAAGCGGTCACGGTCGGCGAAACTCGGGTTGCTCGGGTTGTGCTTCAGATAGTCGCGCCAAAGCACTTCGGCGATATCCGCCATGCCCATGGGGGCACCTGGGTGGCCGCTGTTGGCCTTTTGCACGGCATCCATGCTGAGGGCACGAATGGCGTTGGCACGTTCACGACGGCTGGGCATCGCTGATCTCCTGGGGGGCTTGAATAGGTGGTGTCACGAAAAAAGGCGGCCATTTTCGCCCACTGGGGGGGCTTGGGGCAATGACGTATGGTCGCAGTCGGGGGATTTTCCTCTGATTGGCACTGATTTCGGGGCAAAATCTGGAAATCGGTGCCGGCTTCTTCGCGGGTGAACCCGCTCCCACAGGTTCAGCACTGCCCTCAGCCTTGGTGCGACCCTGTGGGAGCGGGTTCACCCGCGAAGAGGCCCGAAAGGGCAACCCCGCACTCCGCCCATCAGCCAATATCAAAACTTTTTGATATTGGCCTTGCTAGGGCAACGATGCCTGTCTAGACTGCCGCACCATGAACCTCCGTGCGCAATCGATCCCCGAGCAACGCGAAGCATTGGCTGCCCTGTGCAAAGCCAGTGGCGACGAGTTGCGCCTGAACGTATTGCGCGCCCTGGCCAACGACTCGTTCGGCGTGCTGGAGCTGGCGCAGATCTTCGACGTGGGCCAGTCGGGCATGAGCCACCACCTGAAGGTACTGGCCCAGGCCGAGCTGGTGGCGACCCGCCGCGAGGGCAATGCCATTTTCTACCGCCGCGCCCTGCCCGACAGCCTGCGCCTGGGCGGTCGGCTGCACGCGGCGCTGCTCGAAGAAGTGGACGACCTGGCCCTGCCGCCTGACGTGCAGGCGCGCATCGCCCAGGTGCAGCAACGCCGCGCAGCCACCAGCCAGGACTTCTTCCTGCGCGTGGAAGAGAAATTCCGCGCCCAGCAAGACCTGATCGCCGGCCTGCCGCAGTACCGCGAAAGCCTGCTGGCGCTGCTCGACAAACTGAATTTCGACCCGGCCGCCAGCGCCCTCGAGGTCGGCCCCGGTGACGGTGGCTTCCTGCCCGACCTGGCCCGGCGCTTCGCCCAGGTCACCGCCCTGGACAACAGCCCGACCATGCTCGAACTGGCGCGCCAGGTGTGCCAGCGCGAAGGGCTCGACAACGTGAACCTGCAGTTGGCCGATGCACTGGGTGCAACGGATGTGGCCGCCGACTGCGTTGTGCTGAACATGGTGCTGCACCATTTCAGCGACCCGGCCCTGGCCTTGCGCCAGCTGGCCAAACGGGTGAAGGCAGGCGGCAGCCTGCTGGTAACCGAACTGTGCAGCCATGACCAGGGGTGGGCGCGCGAAGCCTGCGGCGACCTGTGGCTTGGCTTCGAACAGGACGACCTGGCCCGTTGGGCCAACGCCGCCGGGCTGGCCCCCGGGGACAGCCTGTACGTGGGCTTGCGTAACGGTTTCCAGATTCAGGTCCGCCATTTCCAGCGGACGGCTGGCGACATACAACATCGGTAAATTTCAGGAACCTTCGAGATGAGCGAATACTCCCTTTTCACCTCCGAGTCCGTGTCCGAAGGGCATCCGGACAAGATCGCCGACCAGATTTCGGACGCCGTCCTTGATGCCATCATCGCCCAGGACAAATACGCCCGCGTAGCCTGCGAAACCCTGGTCAAGACCGGTGTCGCCATCATCGCCGGCGAAGTCACCACCTCCGCCTGGGTCGACCTGGAAGAGCTGGTGCGCAAGGTCATCATCGACATCGGCTACAACAGCTCCGACGTCGGTTTCGACGGCGCCACCTGCGCCGTGATGAACATCATCGGCAAGCAGTCGGTGGACATCGCCCAGGGCGTCGACCGCTCCCGCCCGGAAGACCAGGGCGCCGGTGACCAGGGCCTGATGTTCGGCTACGCCAGCAACGAGACCGACGTGCTGATGCCGGCACCGATCTGCTTCTCGCACCGTCTGGTCGAGCGCCAGGCCGAAGCGCGCAAATCGAAACTGCTGCCATGGCTGCGCCCGGACGCCAAGTCGCAGGTCACCTGCCGTTACGAAAATGGCAAGGTGGTCGGTATCGACGCCGTGGTGCTGTCGACCCAGCACAACCCTGAGGTTTCGCAGAAAGACCTGCAGGAAGCCGTGATGGAGCTGATCGTCAAGCACACCCTGCCTGCCGAACTGCTGCACAAGGGCACCCAGTACCACATCAACCCGACCGGCAACTTCATCATCGGTGGCCCGGTGGGCGACTGCGGCCTGACCGGGCGCAAGATCATCGTCGACTCCTACGGCGGCATGGCCCGCCATGGTGGTGGCGCGTTCTCCGGCAAGGACCCGTCCAAGGTCGACCGTTCCGCCGCCTACGCCGGCCGCTACGTGGCCAAGAACATCGTTGCCGCCGGCCTGGCCGAGCGTTGCGAGATCCAGGTGTCGTACGCCATCGGCGTGGCCCAGCCGACCTCCATCTCGATCAACACCTTCGGTACCGGCAAGGTCTCCGACGACAAGATCATCCAGCTGGTGCGCGAGTGCTTCGACCTGCGTCCTTACGCCATCACCACCATGCTCGACCTGCTGCACCCGATGTACCAGGAAACCGCTGCCTACGGCCACTTCGGCCGTACCCCGCAGCAGAAGACGGTCGGCGACGACACCTTCACCACCTTCACCTGGGAGCGCACCGACCGCGCCCAGTCGCTGCGTGACGCTGCCGGCCTGTAAGTTTCCTACAGCGCTGGACGAAAGCCCCTGCCGAGCAATCGGCAGGGGCTTTTTTGTGACATATGGGCTGACAAACGCTGCATGGCGACCCGCACGCTACCTGCCTAGGCTGAGGGTTCCCACCCGCCATGCAAGGATGCTGGCCATGCCGCTTATGCTGCTATTCGCCGTACTGCTCGCACTCCAAGCCCCATTGATTTGGGCCAGCCAATGCCCCAACTGGAACCCGCAACAAGTTGAAACTGAAGTGGCCCAACTGCGTGCCACGCTCGCCCACTGGGACGACCACTACCATCGCCAGGGCATTGCGCTCGTACCCGATGAGCTCTATGACCAGAGCCGCCAGCGCCTGGCGCACCTGCAGCAATGCTTTGGCATCGCGGCCACCCCGTCCCCGCTGGCCAGCGCTGGCGGGCCAATCCCGCATCCGGTGCCACATACCGGCGTCGACAAGCTGGCCGACCGCCTGGCTGTAGAACGCTGGCTGGCCGGCAAGGCCGACGTCTGGGTGCAGCCAAAGGTCGATGGCGTAGCGGTATCCCTCATCTACCGACAGGGCCGGCTGGTGCAGTTGATCAGCCGGGGGGACGGCGTGCAGGGGTACGACTGGAGCCG
Organism: Pseudomonas asiatica; assembly: GCF_040214835.1. Classification (NCBI taxonomy): domain Bacteria; kingdom Pseudomonadati; phylum Pseudomonadota; class Gammaproteobacteria; order Pseudomonadales; family Pseudomonadaceae; genus Pseudomonas; species Pseudomonas asiatica. Next base: position 5,373,381 of record NZ_CP157874.1, read on the forward strand.
CCACATCCCCCTGCTCGACGCAATCAACCGGCAGCTGCCCCAGGCCATCGACCTGCAACTGCAGGGCGAACTTTACCTGCGCCTGGATACGCATGTGCAAGCCCAGGCAGGCAGCGCCAATGCCCGAGGGACGGTTGCCGGGCTGCTGGCTCGCAAGCAGCTGAGTGGTGAGCAAGGCGAGCGCATCGGCCTGTTCGTGTGGGACTGGCCGCAAGGCCCCGAGCAGCAGGCCGAACGCCTCGCGAAGTTGGCGGAACTGGGCTTTGCGCACAGCCAGGATTACAGCGTCGCCATAGAAACAGCGGACGATGCCGCGCACTGGCGTGAGTACTGGTACCGCTCACCCCTGCCCTTCGCCACCGATGGCGTGGTGTTGCGCCAAGGCGTCCGGCCGCCGGCCGAGCGCTGGCAGGCCAAGGCACCCTACTGGATCGCGGCGTGGAAGCACCCGTACACGCAGGCCCTGGCCGAAGTGCGCGAAGTACGCTTCCGCGTTGGCCGCACAGGCAGGGTCACGCCAGTGTTGCACGTGCTGCCAGTTACCCTGGATGACCGACGAATCACCCAGGTGAGCCTGGGCTCGCTGGCTCGCTGGCTCAAGCTCGACATCCGCCCCGGTGACCAAGTGGCCGTCAGCCTTGCCGGGCTGACCATCCCGCGCCTGGAGCAAGTGGTGCACCGCGCCGCCGAGCGCCAACCGGTAACCGCACCAGCGCCCGGCCAACATCATGCCCACAGTTGCTGGCAGGCCAGCGAAGGCTGCGAGGACCAGTTCATCGCCCGCCTCACCTGGCTCAGCGGCAAGCAGGGGCTGGCCCTGCCGCGCACCGGCCCCGGCACCTGGCGCCGACTGGTGGCTGCCGGGCTGGTGACCTCGATGATCGACTGGCTGCATCTGGATGCCGAGCGCCTGGGCCAGGTAGCCGGTATCAGTGACGCAACGGCTGCGCAGTTGCTGGGCAGTTTCGAGCAAGCCCGCTCACGACCCTTTGCCCAATGGCTGCGCGGGCTGGGCGCGCCCACCCCCACCGGCATGCAGGTGACAGGCGACTGGCTGGAGCTTGCTGCCCGCACAAACCTTGAATGGCAAGCCATGCCCGGTATCGGCGAAAAGCGCGGTCAACAGCTTGCAGGATTTTTTGCGACCACCGAGGTTCAAGCCATTGCAACGCAGCTGGCCAAGGCAGGGATCGACGGATTCCGGATCGACAGGCAAAGCATCGAGCAATGATTATTTACCAATTTACCCGTAGGAAAATCCCGAGATTAAGCCGGAAAACCCCAACAAGGGTTTCTAAATGGGCAAAACCAAGGCAGGATTTCCCCCAACTTTTGCTGCCCCGCCCCGTCAAGGAGGCTTTTCATGAAACGTATTTCGACCCTTTTCCTGCTCGCGACACTGGGCCTGGCCGCTGGCGCCGTACAAGCCGCCCAGCCGGATGCCGGCCTGACCGGTTGCGCCGCCAAGCGTAGCGCCATTGAGAACCAGTTGAAGATTGCCCGTGACCACGGCAACAACGATCAGGCCGCGGGGCTTGAAGAGGCACTGCGAGGGGTCGACAACTGCACCGATGCCGGCCTGCGCAAGGAACGTGAGCAGAAGGTGCTCGACGCCCGTCACGAAGTGGCGCAGCGGGAAAAGGACTTGAAGAAAGCCGAGAAGAAAGGCGATTCGGAGAAGATCAACAAGCGCAAGGACAAGCTGGCAGAGTCGCGCAAGGAACTGCAGGAAGCGGTGGAAGATCTGGATCGCTGAGGCCCCGACCGGGCAAACGCGATCATTGTAGGAGCGGCCTTGTGTCGCGATGGGCCGCAAAGCGGCCCCGGCGATTTGTGCATCAGCTGAAATCCTGGGGCCGCTGCGCAGCCCTATCGCGACACAAGGCCGCTCCTACACAGGGCAATGCAGTCCATCAATGATTGCGGAATTCCGTATGACAGGCCTTGCAAGCCGCTTCGACCTTGTCCATCGGCACCTTCAGCTGAGCAGCGTCCAGCGGCTGGCTGCGGGTGACATCGACCAGTTCGCCAGTGACGCCTTCCAGCTGCCGGGCCAGGTCATGAAAGCGTGCCTGACGCTCCCATACCTCGGCACGCGCGCTACTGTCGCCACCATCACGCGCCTGTGGGAAGTGCTGCCAGGGCTGGTGCGAAAGGTTGTCCAGCTTCAGCGCACCGTCGGCAAACTTCACCCCGTCGAACGGCAACCGCCCACGCAACATGCCGCCCAGGTCTTCGCTTGTCTTGAGCATGTCCTTGAAGATCACCTTGCGCTTGCCCAGCGGGGAGTTCGGGTCAACCCGGTCACAACCACCCAAGGCCAGTGCGGCCAACAGAACAACGGTCAATCGCTTCAACATCACGGTCACTTCGGCCTACGCAAATGGGCGGCCAGTATCGCTGCCCAGCGGCCAAAGACCAATAGCCACATAAAAAACAGGGGCGAATATCCGTGTTCACCCATGACAGGAACGTACTCATGAAATCTGCCCTGCGCCATCTGGCCTGGACACTCCCGGCGCTGGCCCTGCTGGCCGGCTGCAACGGTGGCGAAAGCGCCAAACCTGAGCCCCATGCCATCGCCACCTACGCCAATGCCACCTGGCAGGACCTGCCTGCCGTCAGCGACAGCGACCTGGTGGCGGGTTTCCAGGCCTGGCGCAACGGCTGTGAAAAGCTCAAGCGCGACACCGTCTGGGCCAGCACCTGCGAAGCAGCCGCCAGCGTGCCCGACAATGCCTTGCAGGTGCGCGCCTTCCTGCAACAGAACCTGCAGGTATACGGCCTGCGTTCGGCCGAAAACAATGCCAACGGCCTGATCACCGGTTACTACGAACCGGTCTACCCTGGCAGCCTGAGCCAATCGGCAACCAACCACGTGGCGGTCTACGGCATCCCCGACGACATGATCGTGGTCGACCTGGCCAGCGTGTACCCCGAACTCAAGGGCAAGCGCCTGCGCGGTCGCCTCGATGGCCGGGTGCTAAAGCCTTACGACACCGCCGAGGTGATCAACCGTGACGGCGTCAAGGCACCGGTGCTGGCCTGGCTGACCGACCCGATGGACCTGCAGTTTCTGCAGATTCAGGGTTCCGGCCGGGTACAACTGGAAGACGGGCGCCAGCTGCGCCTGGGTTACGCCGACCAGAACGGCCACCCCTACCGGCCGATCGGGCGCTGGCTGGTGGAACAGGGCCAGTTGAAGAAGGAGGAAGTGAGCATGGGCGCCATTCATGCCTGGGCCCAGGCCAACCCACAACGGGTGCCGGAACTGCTCGCCAGCAACCCCAGCTACGTGTTCTTCAGCACCCGCCCGGACAGCAACGAAGGGCCACGCGGTTCGCTGAACGTACCGCTGACCGCTGGCTACAGCGTGGCCATCGACCGCAAGGTGATTCCGCTGGGCAGCTTGCTGTGGTTGTCCACCACTCGCCCGGACGGTACGCCGGTGGTACGCCCGGTGGGGGCCCAGGATACCGGCGGGGCAATTACTGGCGAGGTGCGCGCGGACCTGTTCTGGGGCACTGGGCCGGAAGCTGGAGAACTGGCCGGGAACATGAAGCAGCAGGGGCAGATCTGGATGCTGTGGCCCAAGGGCAAGCCGCTGCCCGAGGTGCCGAAAGTGCCTTGATCGGCGGTGGATTCTTCGCGGGCTCGTCGGACCGCCGCACCGCCGCTCCCACAGGTACACCACAGGATTCAGGGGCTGTGATGTACCTGTGAGAGCGTGCAAGCCCGCGAAGAAGGCGACGCGGTCTCAGATGGAAACCACGAAGAAGGCCACGATTATCGCCATCCCGGCAAACCACACCAGCGATCGCAGCATGGCCCAGTCGGCCAGGTAACAGATGATGTAGAGCAGCCGGCTGGTGATGTACATCACCCCCAGCACATCCTGGGTCACCTGCTCGGCATTGCCGACGATATCCGCCACCAGCACCGCCGCGGCAAATGCCGGGAAGGCCTCGTAACTGTTCTGCTGGGCAGCATGCGCGCGCCGCGGCAGCCCGGACAGGGTATCCAGGAACGCACGCGGGTCGTGGTTGTCGCGCAGTCGGAAGCGGCCACTACCGGCCTTGGCGATCAACGCGCACAGTGGCGGCAAGAGCAGCGCGATCAGGATGCACCACAGGGCAACAGTCATGGACAGGACTCCTTGTTCAGTCTTCGGGTCAAAGCTTCATTACCAGCATGCCGGCCAACACCAGCCCGCAAGCTAGGAGTCTCGGCCCGCCAAAAGGTTCTTTCAGGTAGCGCATGCCCAGCAGCACCACCAGAATCACACTCAACTCGCGCAACGCCGCCGCTTCGGCCACCGACCCGAGGTGCATGGCCCACAGCACCAGCGCGTAACTGAGCAGTACACACAGCCCCACTGCCAGCCCCAGGCGCCACTGCAGGCGCCAGAACAACACGAACGGCGCACGCCGCGCGACGCTGGCCAGCAACGGGAACGGCCAGGCACTGAGCAAGGTCAGCCACACCAGGTAATCCCAGGGTTTGCCCCACAAGCGCACGGCCTGGCCGTCGAACCAGGTGTAGCAGCCAATACACAGGCCGATCAGGGCAACCACCGGCAGCATCGACCAGGGCAGCCGGTCACCGCCACCGCCCTGCCACAACAGGCAGGCCATGCCACAGGGGATCAGCAGGATGCCGATGATCTGTTGCTGGCTCAGCGATTCGCCGGCAAAGGCCAGGGTCAGCCCCAGCACCACCAGCGGCGACAGCCCGCGCATCAGAGGATAGACCAGCCCCAGGTCGCCCACGCGGTAGGCCTGGATCAACAGGAAGCGGTACAGCTGCTCGGCCAGCGCCGACGCCAGCAGCCAGGGCCAGATGTTGGCCGGCGGTACCTCGACGAAGGGCACCGCCAGCACCGCGAAGGCCAACGCCACCGTATCCATGCTGGCGATCACCAGCAGGCGCTCGCCGCTGAATTTGATCAGGGTATTCCAGGTCGCATGCAGCAGGGCAGCGACCAACACCAGGGAAGTTGCCAGCACGCCTTCTTATCCTTGTGGCTTTTTATGTTGGTGAATATACAGCGCTCGAGGGGACCATTGTGGGAGCGGGCATGCCCGCGAAGAAAGCAACTCGGTGCATGGCACCGGCTTTGCCGGTGTTCGCGGGCATGCCCGCTCCCACAGAGACCGCGCCAGCCTTCGGGTTTTGCACAAGTCAGGGTATGCGATACAACCTTCTGGATGGGAACGTTTCAAACGAATCCGGTCAAACCCTGTGTCCCGAACCCCGCGCCAGGTCATCAAAGAACTGCCCGAGCCATTCGGGTTACGACTTGGAAGCCACTGTTACAGGATTCGGGATGCTTGAACTAGTTGCCGCGTTTATCTGCCTTACCACCCTCCTCACCTATGTAAATTACCGTTTCATCGGCCTGCCCCCTGCCATCGGCGTGATGGTCACGGCGCTGCTGTTTTCCCTGATGCTGCAGGGCTTGAGCCTGATCGGCTTCCCTGGCCTGGAAGCGCGCGTCGAAGGGCTGATGAACCAGATCGACTTCAACGACCTGCTGATGCACTGGATGCTGGCGTTCCTGCTGTTCGCCGGCGCCTTGCACGTCAACCTCTCCGACCTGCGCAGCTACCGCTGGCCCATCGGCCTGCTGGCCACCGTCGGCGTACTGATTGCCACCGTGGTCATCGGCTACCTGTCGCACTGGGTGTTCGCCCTGTTCGGCTGGCAGGTGCCGCTGATCTACTGCCTGCTGTTCGGTGCGCTGATCTCGCCCACCGACCCGATTGCCGTGCTGGGCGCGCTACGTACCGCCAATGCCTCCAAACCGCTGAAAACCACTATCGTCGGCGAGTCGCTGTTCAACGACGGCACTGCGGTGGTGGTGTTCACCGTGTTGCTGGGCATCATCCAGCTGGGCGAGACGCCGAGCATGACCGACACCGCGATCCTGTTCGCCCGCGAGGCCATCGGCGGCGTGGTGTTCGGCGGCCTGATCGGCTACGCCACCTACCGCATGATCAAGAGCGTCGAGCAATATCAGGTGGAAGTGATGCTGACCCTGGCGCTGGTCATCGGCGGCTCGGCGATGTGCTACGAGCTGCACGTTTCGGCGCCGATCGCCATGGTGGTGGCCGGGCTGATCATCGGCAACCTGGGGCGCAACCTGGCAATGAACGACATGACCCGTCGCTACATGGACGGCTTCTGGGAGCTGATCGACGACATGCTCAACGCCTTGCTGTTCGCGTTGATCGGCCTGGAGCTGTTGCTGTTGCCTTTCAACTGGATGCACATGGTAGCCGGCGGCGTGCTGGCGCTGGCGGTGCTACTGTCGCGGTTGCTGACCGTGGCCCCGGCGATCGTGCTGCTGCGCCGCTGGCGCCCGGTGCCCAAGGGCACGGTACGGGTGCTGACCTGGGGTGGCCTGCGCGGTGGGGTGTCGGTTGCCCTGGCACTGTCGCTGCCACTGGGCGAGGAACGTGACCTGCTGCTGTCGATCACCTACATCGTGGTGCTGTCGTCGATCCTGGTGCAGGGGTTGAGCATCGGGCGGGTGGTGCGCAAGGTCAGCGTCCAGCCTTGAGAATGCAGGGGCCGCTTTGCGACCCATCGCGACACAAGGCCGCTCCTGCAGGAGATTGCATTCCCCTGTAGGAGCGGCCTTGTGTCGCGATGGGCTGCAAAGCAGCCCCCGAATGTTCATTCCACTGCAGAATCCGGGAACTGGTCCTGGATGTACTTGATCTCGGTCCGCCCATGCGCCGCCGGCAACCCGTCCTCGCCAAGGTTGACGAAGACCATCTTGTCGACCGTGAGGATGGCCTTGCGGGTGATCTTGTTGCGCACTTCGCACTTGAGGGTGATCGAGGTGCGGCCGAACTCGGTGGCGGTGATGCCCAGCTCGATGATGTCGCCCTGGCGCGAGGCACTGACGAAGTTGATTTCCGATATGTACTTGGTCACCACGCGCTGGTTGCCCAGCTGGACGATGGCGTAGATCGCCGCCTCTTCGTCGATCCAGCGCAACAGGCTGCCACCGAACAAAGTGCCGTTTGGGTTGAGGTCTTCGGGTTTAACCCACTTGCGGGTATGAAAGTTCATCTGTACTCCTGACCTGCTTGGCTAACGTGTAGCAATGATGGCAGAGCGGCCGCTGTCGCTCCATTGAACATCGACTATCGTCGCGATTAATCGACAGAAAACCTTGGGCAAGCCGGCGGGCGCGGCTATAATCTCCGCCGCTTCACATGGCCGCCCACAGCGGCGCCATGCCCGCCACCTGTCCGAGGGGCGCTGCAGCAGGCTAGGCCTGTCAGGCTCGGATGGGGCGTTGCTCGCTCTCGCGGGCGCTTAACGCACAACGGCGCCCATTCGCACACTACGAATGGAGGCTCTCATGAGCGCTGCAAACATGCCTGCTGGTTTTACCGATTACAAAGTCGCCGACATCTCCCTGGCCGCCTGGGGTCGTCGCGAAACCATCATCGCCGAATCGGAAATGCCTGCACTGATGGGCCTGCGTCGCAAGTACCTGGCCGAGCAACCGCTCAAGGGTGCGAAGATCCTGGGCTGCATCCACATGACCATCCAGACCGCCGTGCTGATCGAAACCCTGGTTGCCCTGGGTGCCGAAGTGCGCTGGTCGTCCTGCAACATCTTCTCCACCCAGGACCAGGCCGCCGCGTCCATCGCCGCCGCCGGTATCCCGGTGTTCGCCTGGAAAGGTGAAACCGAGCAAGAGTACGAGTGGTGCCTGGAGCAGACCATCCTCAAGGATGGCCAGCCATGGGACGCCAACATGGTCCTCGACGACGGTGGCGACCTGACCGAGCTGCTGCACAAGAAGTACCCGCAAGTGCTGGAGCGCGTGCACGGCGTGACCGAAGAGACCACCACCGGCGTGCACCGCCTGCTGGACATGCTGGCCAAGGGCGAGCTGAAAGTCCCGGCGATCAACGTCAACGACTCGGTTACCAAGAGCAAGAACGACAACAAGTACGGCTGCCGTCACAGCCTGAACGACGCCATCAAGCGTGGTACCGACCACCTGCTGTCGGGCAAGCAGGCCCTGGTTATCGGCTACGGTGACGTGGGCAAGGGCTCGGCCCAGTCCCTGCGTCAGGAAGGCATGATCGTCAAGGTCACCGAAGTCGACCCGATCTGCGCCATGCAGGCCTGCATGGACGGTTTCGAAGTGGTTTCGCCGTTCATCGACGGTATCAACAACGGCACCGAAGCCAGCATCGACAAGGCCCTGCTGGGCAAGATCGACCTGATCGTGACCACCACCGGTAACGTCAACGTCTGCGACGCCAACATGCTCAAGGCGCTGAAGAAGCGTGCCGTGGTGTGCAACATCGGCCACTTCGACAACGAGATCGACACCGCCTTCATGCGCAAGAACTGGGCCTGGGAAGAGGTCAAGCCGCAGGTGCACAAGATCCATCGCACCGGCGCTGGCAGCTTCGACCCGCAGAACGACGACTACCTGATCCTGCTGGCCGAAGGCCGCCTGGTAAACCTGGGTAACGCCACTGGCCACCCAAGCCGCATCATGGACGGTTCGTTCGCCAACCAGGTACTGGCGCAGATCTTCCTGTTCGAGCAGAAGTTCGCCGACCTGTCGGCCGAGAAGAAAGCCGAGCGCCTGACCGTTGAAGTACTGCCGAAGAAGCTCGACGAAGAAGTGGCCCTGGAAATGGTCCGCGGCTTCGGCGGCGTGGTGACCCAGCTGACCAAGCAGCAGGCCGACTACATCGGTGTCACCGTCGAAGGCCCGTTCAAGCCGCACGCCTACCGCTACTAAGCGGCCAGCTTGAAGCTTCAAGCGGCAATCAAAGGCAGACCATGCCGTTGCCGCTTGCAGCTCAAGCATAAAGGATCTTGAACGATGCCCAAGCCAGGCCGGCCATAACCGATCTGGCTTTTACTTGCAGCCTGCCGCTTGAAGCTTGCTGCCAGAGGAACGCCTGATGTCCCAGGAACGCCGTTACAGTTTCGAGTTCTTCCCGACCAAGACCGATGCCGGTCACGAAAAGCTGATGGGCGTCGCCCGCCAGCTGGCCGCCTACAACCCGGACTTCTTCTCCTGCACCTACGGTGCCGGTGGCTCGACCCGCGACCGCACGCTGAACACCGTGCTGCAGCTGGAAAGCGAAGTGAAGGTACCTGCCGCACCGCACCTGTCGTGCGTAGGCGACACCAAGGCCGAACTGCGCGCCCTGCTGGCCGAATACAAGGCTGCAGGCATCAAGCGCATCGTCGCCCTGCGTGGCGACCTGCCATCGGGCATGGGCATGGCCAGTGGCGAACTGCGCTACGCCAGCGACCTGGTCGAATTCATTCGCCAGGAAACCGCCGATCACTTCCACCTGGAAGTGGCCGCCTACCCGGAGATGCACCCCCAGGCCCGCAACTTCGAGGCTGACCTGGCCAACTTCGTGCACAAGGTCAAGGCCGGTGCCGATAGCGCCATCACCCAGTACTTCTTCAACGCCGACAGCTACTTCTACTTCGTCGAGCGCGCGCAGAAGCTGGGCGTGGACATCCCGGTGGTACCCGGCATCATGCCGATCACCAACTACAGCAAGCTGGCGCGCTTCTCCGACGCCTGTGGCGCCGAGATCCCGCGCTGGATCCGCAAGCAGCTGGAAGCTTATGCCGACGACACCGCCAGCATCCAGGCATTCGGCGAAGAAGTGATCACCCGCATGTGCGAACAGCTGCTGCAAGGCGGCGCACCGGGCCTGCACTTCTACACCTTGAACCAGGCCGAGCCGAGCTTGGCGATCTGGAACAATCTGAAGCTGCCGCGCTGAAATTTTTTGCAAAATCTGTTTAAGATTTGATTAAGGCTTTGGTCATAGACTAAAGCCTTATTCATTTTCCGGTTACACAGGTCTTGCCTGCCATGCAGCCCCTCCAGCCATCGCGTCCACAGCTCGTCTACCTGGCTTTTGGCCCGGCAACCTACCATCAGGAAGCCTGCTTCAGCATCGTCAGCGCCCTCGCCCATCTGGGCACGGCAGCAGGCGAAGCCATGGACATCCAGGTCTACACCGACAACCCGCAGCCCTATGCCGGCCTGCCGGTCACCGTACACCTGCTGGACGAAGCCACGCGTCAGGCATGGAACGCCCCTCACGGTTATCACTTCCGCAGCAAGCATGTGCTGTTGCGTCAGGTGCTGCAGCAACACCCGCTGGCAGTGCTGATCGACACCGACACCTTCTTCCGCAAGTCGCCGCTGGAGCTGTTCGCCCGGGTGGCCCCAGGCCGCCTGCTGTGCAATGCCATCGGTGCGCGCTACGGCAGCAACCAGAAGTGCCTGCTGTACAAGAACCTGCTGGCCATCCTCGAGTCCAGGGGACTGGCCGATTGCCAGATGCCACTGGTCAACTCGGGGGTGATCGGCCTCAGCGCCGAAGACGCCGGCACCCTGGACCGCTCCATCGCCATGATGGACGAGTTCCACCCCCTGGCTCGCGAGGCTTATACCCTCGAGGAGTTCTGCCTGGCGGTGGCAGCCTACCGCACGCTGGAGCTGGCCGAATGCACAGATGTCATCCACCACTACTGGAGCCGCAAGGCGCAGTTCCGCGCCAAGATCCAGGCCTGGCTGCGCAAGCACGGCCATGACCCGCTGAGCCACGCGGCGCTGGCCGACGTGTCCCTGGTCAATGACCAGCTGCCACGGCCGCCGGCCCTGCAACGCCTGGGTTACAAGGCGCTGAGCATGACCCTGCCCAGCCACGAGCGCCAGTTCGCCCGCGAGCTGCTGTATGGCTGCTACCCCTACCCCAATGAGTTCGACCGTGCCTGCGCGCCGGCCTGGTGGGACAAGGCCCTGGAAAACCTCAACGCCCGCCATGGCCACATGGAGCCCGAGCAACTGCGCCAGTGCCTGCGCCACCCGGGGTTGCGCCTGTCACTGGGCGAGCGGCGCAAGGATATCGAAGCGCATCTGCTGAGGTCATCCCACACTTGAGTGAACCTGTGCCGGCCTCTTCGCGGGTAAACCCGCTCCCACAGGATCTCTGCTGGCTTGCAGGCTCGTGCTGTACTTGTGGGAGCGGGTTTACCCGCGAAGAGGCCAGCACAGGAGAACATCATCCTCACTGGCCTTGAACAGGCCGAGCGCGTAATCTCCGGCCATGCCACACGTCGCCCGTCTGTTCTGGATCCTGTTGCTCGCCTGCCTGAGCCCGCTGGCCCTGGGCGAGCGCCTGCGCCTGGTGACCGACGACTGGGCACCCTATGCGTACCAGCGTGACGGCCAGCCGCGCGGCATCGACTACGAAGTCACCACCCAGGTGTTCGAACGCCTTGGCGTCGAGGTGGAGTGGGAGTTCCTGCCATGGAAGCGCTGCCTGGCAATGATCGAGCAGGGCTTGGCCGACGGCATCATGGATATCTTCCAGACCGAGTCGCGCCAGCCCTACCTGGTGTACGCCCCCGAGCCCATGTCGGAGGTCGAGTTCGTCCTGTTCCAGGCCCGCGCACGTCCCCATGCCGTCAAGGCGCTGGATGACCTTGCCGGCCTCACCGTCGGCACCTCACCCGGCTACGCCTATGGTGCCGCGTTCAACGAGGCCGCACATTTCAGGCGCGAAGCCGCGCCTACCCATGAAGCCAACTTCGGCAAACTGATGCTGGGCCGCATCGACCTGGCAATCACCGACCGCAGGGTCGGCCATTACCTGCTGCGGCATCTGGGCCTGCAACAGCAGGTCGAGGAGCTGCCGCTGGTGATCAGCCGCCAGGCGCAGTACCTGGGGCTGGCGCGCAAGCCGGGGCGGGAGGCACTGGCCCAGGCCTTCGCCGTGGAACTGCGGCGCTTCAAGCAGGAACCGGCCTATGCAGCGATCAGCAGCCGCTACACAGGCGACATCGGAAACATTCTCAACGCCGTTGAGCAGCAGGAAAGCAGCACAGCGCGATAGCTCTGTTATACTCGGGCCTTCCCGCCCGGCTCACGCCCGGACGCTCGGCCTCGCAACAGGCATCCCGATCGGCATCGACGCGCCTTCGCGTCCACCCTCCGCTAACCGGATGTGCAGTGAAAGCCCAGCTGGACCGGACGCGATCGCATCCCACCGATGCCCGTCGCGCCAGGCAGAACATCCCAAACGGGCCCAGCCCACACGAGAACAGGATTGCCCATGTCCTTTGCTTCCCTCGGTCTCTCCGAGGCTCTTGTCCGCGCTATCGAGGCTGCGGGCTACACCCAGCCGACCCCCGTGCAACAGCGGGCGATTCCCGCCGTGTTGCAAGGCCGCGACCTGATGGTCGCCGCACAGACAGGTACTGGTAAAACCGGCGGTTTCGCCCTGCCGATCCTCGAGCGCCTGTTCCCGGCCGGCCACCCCGACAAGTCGCAGCGCCATGGCCCGCGCCAACCTCGCGTGCTGGTCCTGACCCCGACCCGCGAACTGGCAGCCCAGGTGCATGACAGCTTCAAGGTCTATGCCCGTGACCTGCCACTGGTCAGCGCCTGCATTTTCGGCGGCGTCGGCATGAACCCGCAGATCCAGGCCATTGCCAAGGGTGTGGACGTGCTGGTCGCCTGCCCGGGCCGCCTGCTCGACCTGGCCGGCCAAGGCAAGGTTGACCTGGCCCACGTGGAAATCCTGGTGCTGGACGAAGCCGACCGCATGCTCGACATGGGCTTCATCCATGACGTCAAGAAGGTCCTCGCCCGCCTGCCGGCCAAGCGCCAGAACCTGTTGTTCTCGGCCACCTTCTCCAAGGACATCACCGACCTCGCCGACAAGCTCCTGCACAACCCGGAGCGTATCGAGGTCACCCCGCCGAACACTACCGTCGAGCGTATCGAGCAGCGCGTCTACCGCCTGCCCGCCAGCCACAAGCGCGCACTGCTGGCGCACCTGATCACCCAGGGTGCCTGGGAACAGGTACTGGTGTTCACCCGCACCAAGCACGGTGCCAACCGCCTGGCCGAGTACCTGGAAAAGCACGGCCTGACCGCCGCCGCGATCCACGGCAACAAGAGCCAGAACGCCCGCACCAAGGCTCTGGCCGACTTCAAGGCCAACAGCGTGCGCGTGCTGGTCGCCACCGACATCGCCGCCCGTGGCCTGGACATCGACCAGTTGCCACACGTGGTCAACTTCGAGCTGCCGAACGTCGAGGAAGACTACGTCCACCGTATCGGCCGTACCGGCCGTGCCGGGCGTTCGGGCGAGGCCATTTCCATGGTCGCGCCGGATGAAGAGAAGCTGCTCAAGAGCATCGAGCGGGTGACCAGGCAGAAGATCCCGGACGGCGACCTGATGGGCTTCGACGCCAGCCAGGTAGAGGCTGAAAAGCCTGAAGTACGCGAACGCCAGCAGAACAACGGCCGTGGTGGCCGCAACCAGCAGGCCCGCGGCGAAGGCGGCAAAGACGCCAACGGCGGCCGCAAGGACAAGGGCAAGGATAAAGGCAAGGCCAAGCAACAGGCTGCTGACAAGCCGGCCGACAAGGAAAAGAGCGGCGACAAGCAACAGCAGCAACGCAAGCCGCGTGACAAGAAGCCGCGCCAGCAGCAACAGCAGGCCAGCAACAGCAGCGTGCCGAAAGTGCCTGTCGACCGTGATCCAGAAGAGTTCCTGGACGACGATATCGACAACTTCGGCAACCGTGCCGACTATGTCAGCCCGTACCAGGGCAAGAACCAGGGCCGCAATCGCCGCCCGGGTGGCAGTGCCGGTCAAGGTCAGGGCCAGGGTAATGGCCAGCGCAGCAACGCCGGTGGCCAGGGTCGCAATAGCGGCCAGCCGCGCAGCAGCGGTGGCGGTGGCGGCGAGAAACGTCCGGCCCGCGCCAACAATGGTGGCGGCGCCCGTCGTGATGGTGGTGGCCGTGGTCGCCCGGCCCGTGACGATGCTGCCCGGCAGGAACCGGCCGTGCGCAACCCGCGCCAGCCGGAAAAACAGCCAGTGATCATCCGCAAGGAGTCCAAGCTCGACCGTTATCCGACGCCAGAGCAACTGGATGACCTGCCGAGCCGCCCGCGCGGTGAGCGCCCGGCGCTGTTGACCCGCAAGGGCTGACAGAAGCACCGAGGGGGCTGCTTCGCAGCCCTATCGCGACACAAGGCCGCTCCTACAGGGTTACGTAATTCCCTGTAGGAGCGGCCTTGTGTCGCGATAGGGCCGCAAAGCGGCCCCCTCAGTCTTCAGCAGGTAAGAATTACTTCTGCTTCACACCTTCAACACTGATATCCAGGTCCAGGGTCTGCGAGGTAGCGCCCGGGCCCTTGATGCCGAAGTCGTTCAGGTTCAGCGTGGTGGTGGCGTTGAAACCAGCGCGCTCGCCGCCCCATGGGTCCTTGCCTTCACCGTTGAAGGTAGCCTTGAAGGTGACCGGCTTGGTCACACCGTGCATGGTCAGGTCGCCAGTCACGTCAGCAGTCTTGTCGCCAGTCGGCTTGACGCTGGTGGAGACGAACTTGGCTTCGGGGTACTTCTTCACGTCGAGGAAGTCGGCGCTGGAAATGTGCTTGTCACGCTCGGCGTGGTTCGACCACAGGCTGGCGGTTTTCAGGTCGACCTTGATCTTGCTGGCTTCAGGCTTGGCGCTGTCCCAGGTGAAGTTACCGTCGAAGTCCTTGAAGGTACCGTGAATGAAGCTGTAGCCCAGGTGGCTGATCTTCCAGTCAACGAACGCGTGCTGGCCTTCCTTGTCGATCTTGTACTCGGCAGCCATGGCCTGGCCGGCGGAGAGCAGAGCGGTACCGAGCGCCAGAGCGGCAAAAGTCTTTTTCAACATCCTTACTTCCTTCCTATGCAATTGAGGTTGAGAGTCAAGCTTTGCGGCCCAGCATGCGGGTCAGGGTCGCGTCACGGTCGATGAAATGGTGCTTGAGCGCTGCCAAGCCATGCAGCACGGCAAAAATCACCAAGCCCCAGGCCAGCCAGAGATGAATCACGCCAGCCAGGTCTGCCTGGTCGGGCAGGTCGCTGACCAGTGCCGGCACTTCGAACAGGCCGAACACCGGAATGCCGACACCGTCGGCGGTAGAAATCAGGTAACCGGCAATCATTACCGCGAACAGCCCCAGGTACAGGGCCAGGTGGCCCAACTTGGCTGCCAGGCGGGTAAGTGCGCCGTGGTTGGCCGGTGCCGGTGGTGGCGGGCTGATGAAGCGCCAGACCACCCGCAGCAGCATCACCGCCAGCAGCACCAGGCCGATGCTCTTGTGCAGGTCCGGGCCGGCCTTGCGCCAAGGGCTGTAGTAGTCGAGGCCGACCATCCACAGGCCCAGGCCGAACAGGCCGAAGACTGCCAGAGCCACGCCCCAGTGCAGGACGATGCTGACCACGCCGTAGCGAGAAGATGAATTGCGCAGTTGCATGTTGACGTGTTTCCCCGTGAAAGCTGTGCACAGACTAACGCGTAACGCATCGAATAAAAGCGTAAAAAATTGCTTTGGTTTATCGAGAAATCCGATATGTATTCTGTAAGCTTCCCATTAAGGAAACATTAACGATAGTTGGGTAATCAGCGGTTGCCAGTGCCGGCGCTTTCGCGGGTAAACCCGCTCCCACAGGGTCGGCGCAGTTCCTGATACATGTGCCGGACCTGTGGGAGCGGGTTTACCCGCGAAAGGGCCGGCACTGTCAATAAATCAACCGGCCTTGGCTTGGGTATTGGCTACAGCTTTCTTGGCCGGTTCGGACTTGGCAGTCGCTTTCTTGGCCTCGGCAGGCTTGTGGGCCGGTTTGTGCGCCGGTGCATGCTTGCCAGATGCAGCCTTGGTAGCAGCAGGCTTGGCCGCCGCCTCCTTGGCCACAGGCGCTGGCGCAACCGGGGCCGGTGCGGCTTGCGGCGCTGGCGCAGGTGCTGGCGCCACTTCCTCGGCCTTGGCAATAGGCTCGGCCTTCACCTCAGGCTTGTCCGCCCAACCAAACAGGCGCTTGAAGAAGCCCGGCTTATCCTGCTTGGCCTCATCGACCGGCTTCGGCTCGGCCTTGACCGGGGCCTTGTCAGCCTTGTCAGCCTTGTCGCCCTTGTCGGAAGAACCACCGAACATGTTGGAGAAGAACCCGCCCTTGCTCTCCTTGGCCGCCACGGCGCCTGCAGCTGCTGCCGCCGCCACCGGTGCCGCCTTGGCCGGGTCGAACGACTTGCCGGCCAGCAGGTCCTGCACCTGGCTGGCCGCGCGCTGGCCACTGCGCAGGGCGCCTTCCAGGGTGCCTGGGTAGAGGGCGTCGGTATGCTCACCGGCAAAGGTGATGCGCTGCACCGGGCGCTCCCACAGGCGCCAGTACTTGCTGATCTGGCCCGGGCCATAGGCCAGGTAGGCGCCGCCGGTACCGGCGTCGGTGCTGTAGCGCTTGACCTCGTAGCCGGTGAACGAGCCACGGGCCTGTGGGTAGAACGCATGCAGGCGGATCAGTACCTGATCGACCATCTGCTTGTCGCCGAACGCCTGCAGCAGACGGGCGTTGTCGCCCGACAGGTTGATCACCACGTTGGCGCCACCCTTGAGCGCGGGTTCGATCCACAGCATGCCCAAGCCTGCGTTACTGAAGATTTCGCCCGACATGCGCGCGCGGCTTTCCCACACCGGCTTCTTGAACTTGAGCATCAGCTGGTCGCGCCAGCCATAGTTGGTGCCCTTCAACGCCGCCAGGTGCTGGCTGTCCAGGCCCGGGGTCATCTGGATCTTGGCCAGGGCGCGCAGGGGCACGGCCATGACCAGGTAATCCGCCTGATAGCCGACGCTGCCGACCTTGACCGTGACACCGTCCTTGTCCTGAACGATGGAGGTCACCGGCGAACTGGTCTTGATGGTCTTCAGTTGCTTGACGAACGCCTGGGCCAGCACCGGGCTGCCGCCGGGCAGGCGCGCGGCACGCAGGTCACGGTCGCTGACGCCGCGATACACGCGGTTCTGCTGGGCAAAGTACAGCAGCGACAGGCGCGATGGCTCATCGTAGCGGGTACGGATCTGCTGGTTGACCAGCTGACGGGCGGTGGTCGGCAGTTGCAGCTTGTCCAGCCAGGTAGAGACGTTGATCTGGTCGAGGGCGAACAGCGTGCTGTTGGCTTGCGGGTTCAGCGGGTCGTCGATCGAACGGGCCAGGTCATCGAGGGTTTTCTCGTAACGTTTGAGCGCATCGGCAGTAGCCGGCTGCTTGGTGGCCAGGTCGGTGGCGCTGAAATACTCGCCGTCGATCAGGTAACCGGGGGTACGCACGAACTCCGGTGCCGGCAGTGTTTCAAGTTTGAAACGGTCGAGGTACTGGTTGAGCACCGGCTGCGCCTTGGCGTTGCCGATCCACTCGCTGGTGGCCAGGCCCGAGCGCCCGCCCATGCCCGCCTTGGCTTCCAGCAGCGTCACCTGCCAGCCTTTGTTCTGCAGCTCGTAGGCAGCCGTCAGGCCCGCCAGGCCGCCACCCACGACGATCGCCGAAGGTGTCTTGTCCTTTGCCAGCGCGGCGCCGCTGGACACACCAATCAATACCAACGCGCACAGGCGCACCCAAGCAGCAGCCATGTCGGCGAACTCCGAGTCAGGGGGTTACAGAAACGAGGAGAGGCAGGAATGCCCCGGGAGAGATGCGTTAAGAATACGTCAGGTCCGCCGACCCTGCCAGCGCAGTGACATCAAGTCCTTTTCGCCACTGACATTTTTGCCTGCAGCGATTCCACGCGGTGGCAAGCTCAGCTGGCAAGCCGATGAGAAGCGGCGGTTGTCCTGCCCTGCGGCATTGCTTAGGCTTACGCGGTCGAACCAAGCCGCAAAGCCAGGAGAAGTGCCCATGGGCCTCAATGATCAGTGGATGCAACGCGACCTAAAGGTCCTGTGGCACCCCTGCACCCAGATGAAAGACCACGAGCAGCTGCCGCTGATCCCGATCAGGCGCGGCGAAGGCGTGTGGCTGGAAGACTTCGAAGGCAAGCGCTACCTGGATGCGGTGAGCAGCTGGTGGGTCAACGTGTTTGGCCACGCCAACCCGCGTATCAACCAGCGCATCAAGGACCAGGTCGACCAGCTGGAGCACGTGATCCTGGCCGGTTTCAGCCACCAGCCGGTGATCGAGCTGTCCGAGCGCCTTGTAGCCATGACCCCCGCCGGCCTCGACCGGGTGTTCTATGCCGACAACGGTTCGTCGTGCATCGAAGTGGCGCTGAAGATGAGCTTCCACTACTGGCAGAACGTCGGCAAACCGGGCAAGAAGCGCTTCGTCACCCTGACCAACAGCTACCACGGCGAAACCATCGCCGCCATGTCGGTCGGTGATGTGCCGCTGTTTACCGAAACCTACAAGGCGCTGCTGCTCGATACCCTCAAGGTGCCCAGCCCCGACTGCTACCTGCGCCCCGAGGGCACGAGCTGGGAAGAGCACTCGCGCACCATGTTCCAGGCCATGGAACAGACCCTGGCCGAGCACCACGCCTCGATCAGCGCGGTGATCGTCGAACCGCTGATCCAGGGTGCCGGCGGCATGCGCATGTACCACCCGGTGTACCTCAAGCTGCTGCGCGAGGCCTGCGACCGCTACGACGTGCACCTGATCCACGACGAGATCGCCGTGGGCTTCGGCCGCACCGGCACCATGTTCGCCTGTGAACAGGCCGGCATTCGCCCGGACTTCCTGTGCCTGTCCAAGGCCCTGACCGGCGGTTACCTGCCGCTGGCCGCCTGCCTGACCACCGACAAGGTGTACCAGGCGTTCTACGACGACTACCCGACCCTGCGCGCGTTCCTCCACTCGCACAGCTACACCGGCAACCCGCTGGCCTGCGCCGCGGCGCTGGCGACCCTGGACATCTTCGAGCAGGACAACGTGATCGAGGCCAACAAGGCCCTGGCCACCCGCATGGCCAGCGCCACCGCGCACCTGGCCGACCACGCACATGTGGCCGAGATTCGCCAGACCGGCATGGCCCTGGCCATCGAGATGGTCCAGGACAAGGCCGGCAAGGTTGCCTACCCGTGGCAGGAACGTCGTGGCCTGAAAGTGTTCGAGCACGCCCTGACGCGTGGCGCCCTGCTGCGCCCGCTGGGCAGCGTGGTGTACTTCCTGCCGCCCTATGTGATTACACCGGAGCAGATCGACTTCCTGGCAGAAGTGGCCAGCGAAGGCATCGACATTGCCACCCGCGATAGCGTCTGCGTGGCCGTACCGGCCAACTTCCACCCCGACTTCCGCGACCCGGGCTAAGCCCGGAAGCCCGCCGCGTACTCTGTGGGAGCGGGTTCACCCGCGAATGCAATAGTGGAGTCACCGCCGCATTCGCGGGTGAACCCGCTCCCACAGGGACCACCTTCTCCCTTTAGCTTGAGCTCAACCATGAGACTGTCCCGCTTTTTCATCGACGCCCCCCTGAGCCTTGGCGAGCATGACCTGCCCGAAGCCCAGGCCCACTATATCGGCCGCGTTCTGCGCATGGCCCCCGGCGACGCCGTGCAGCTGTTCGACGGCAGTGGCCAGGAATACCGCGGCCAGTTGCTCGAAGTGGGCAAGAAAACCGTGCGCGTCAGCCTCGACCAGGCCCTCGCCGGCCAAGCCGATTCACCACTGCACGTGCACCTCGGCCAAGGCCTGTCCCGTGGCGAGCGCATGGACTGGGCGATCCAGAAAGCCACCGAGCTGGGCGCCAACGAAATCACCCCGATCGTCAGCGAACGCTGCGAAGTCCGGCTGAAGGACGAGCGCGCCGACAAGCGCCTGGCCCACTGGCGTCAGGTGGCGATCAGCGCCTGCGAACAATGCGGCCGCTCGACCTTGCCGGTCATCCACCCACCAGTGACCCTGGCCGAGTGGCTGAACAGTGCCAAGGCCGAGCTGAAACTGGTCCTGCACCCGGTGGCCGAACCACTCACCAGCCATGCCAAGCCGGCCACCCTGGCCTTCCTGATCGGCCCCGAAGGCGGCCTGAGCGAAGCGGAGGTCGACCAGGCCAAAGCTGCCGGTTTCCACGCCGCACGCCTCGGCCCACGCGTGCTGCGCACCGAAACCGCACCGGTGGTGGCACTGTCGGTGGCACAGCAACTGTGGGGCGACTTTTAACTAACGCACGTAGAACGACACCGCCACGAAGTGCATGAGGCTGCCGGCGATCACGAACAGGTGCCAGATGCCATGCCAGTGGCGGAATCGGCTGTCGAAGGCGAAGAAGATGATGCCGACGGTGTAGAACACCCCGCCGGCGGCCAGCCAGGCAAAGCCTGCGCTGCCGAGCGAGTGCAGCAATGGCTTGACCGCCACCAGCACGATCCAGCCCATCACCGCATAGATGATGATCGACAGGATGCGCGCCTCGGATCGCGGCTTGATCTCCTGCAGCATGCCGATCACCGCCAGCCCCCAGACCACCCCGAACAGGCTCCAGCCCCAGGGCCCGCGCAGGCTGACCAGGCAGAACGGCGTGTAGCTGCCGGCGATCAGCAGGTAGATCGACAGGTGATCGAGCTTGCGCATGATCACCTTCGCCCGCCCGCGAGTGCTGTGGTACAGGGTAGAAATGCTGTACAGCAACAGCAAGGTGCTGCCGTAGATGGAGAAACTGACGATCTTCCACGGGTCGCCCTGCAGGCCCGCGACCACGATCAGCCAGATGGCACCGATACAGGCCAGGACAGCACCGACCAGGTGGGTCCAGGCGTTGAAGCGTTCACCGTAGTACATGCAAACACAGACCTCCTGAGGTGGGCTGGGTTCCTGTTTCCTTCTGTTCCGGCCTCTTCGCGGGTAAACCCGCTCCCACAGGGATCCCACGATACCTGCGGGTGGCGCCCTACCTGTGGGAGCGGGTTTACCCGCGAAGAGGCCCTGTGCCTTGCATCCTACCCAAGCTCAGGTTGCAGTTCCGCGTCACGCACCAGCCGTTCCAGCCCGACCAGGTCCGGCACCCGTGCCACCTGCTCACCCACCTGCACCGCCGCCAGCTCCAGGCGGCCCAGCGCCACGTCCACGTAGTTCAGCTGGCTGTCGAGCTTGCACGAGCGCGGTATGTCCTGCAGCAACAACGCCAGGTAACGAAGGCCGGTATCACCCAGAGCATTGAGCACCACCACGCGGGCCCGCTCGCCGCAGGGTGTCTCACCACCGCACGCGGCTTCGAAGCCGATCAGCGGCAGGCGCTGCTGGCGCCAGTCGATCCAGCCCAGGTGCCAGGCCGGCTCGCCGCGTTGGCACACCAGGTTGCGCTGGCCACTCAGTTCGGCCACCGCCACGTTGGGCAACACCAGGGTACGGTCGCCCAACGGCAGCAAAAGCCCGGTCAGGCTGCTGCGCTGGCCGGCGATCAGTTCAAGCATGGGGCTGGCTCCAGTGGGCAATGCTCTGCAACAGGACCGACTCCTGGTACGGCTTGCCCAGGTATTCGTTGACGCCGATGGCCATGGCACGGTCGCGGTGCTTCTGCCCGGTGCGCGAGGTGATCATGATGATCGGCAAGTCTTTCAGCCGCTCGTCACGGCGGATGCGTGTGGCCACCTCGAAGCCGTCCATGCGCGGCATCTCGATGTCCAGCAGCAACACATCGGGGCGGTGTTCTTCCAGCAGTGCCATGGCATCGACCCCGTCCTTGGCCGTCAGCACACTCATGCCGTGGCGCTCCAGCAGGCGGCTGGTGACCTTGCGCACGGTCACCGAATCGTCCACCACCATTACCAGCAACGCCCGCCGTGGCGCCGGGCCGAACACCTGGCGCCGGGCCGCACCGCCGCCCGGCAGGCGCGCCAGGCGCCGCTGCTGGCCACGCAACTGGCCCAGCAGGTCGAGAATCAGTACCACCCGGCCATCGCCCAGCAGCGTCGCCCCCGACAACCCGGCAACCGCGGCAAACTGCGGCCCCAGGCTCTTCACCACGATCTCGCGGCTGGGCGACAGGCTGTCGGCCTGGATGGCGAACGACTGCTCCTGGGAATGCACCAGCAGCACCGGCAGCGGCACGCTCTGCCCGAGCAATGCCGGGCGTGGCATGCCCTGCAGCAGCTCACCCAGGTAGCGCAGCTCGTATTCGTGGCCGGCGTACACATAACGCGGGGCGTCCAGCTGGTAGCACGCCGCCAGTTCGGCCGGCGGCACGCGAACGATGCCCTCGATGGTGTTCAGCGGAATGGCGTACTGCTCTTCGCCCAGGTGCACCATCAGCGCACGGTTGACCGACACGGTGAACGGCAGGCGGATCAGGAAGCGCGCGCCCTTGCCCTGGGCCGACTCGATACTCATCGAGCCACCCAGTTGCTTGACCTCTTCGTGTACCACATCCATGCCCAGGCCACGCCCGGAAATCTGGGTGATCTTCTCGGCAGTGGAAAAGCCCGGGCGCAGGATGAACTGGAGGATCTCGTGATCGCTCAATTGCGCCTGCGGGTCCAGCAGACCGCGCTTGATGGCCTTGCGGCGCACCGCTTCCAGTGGCACGCCGGCACCGTCGTCGGTCATTTCGATGACGATGTCCGCGCCTTCGTGCAGCAGATTCAGGTGAATGGTGCCCTGCTCCGGCTTGCCGGCGGCCAGGCGCATTTCGCGGCTTTCCAGGCCATGGTCGACGGCGTTGCGCAGCATGTGCTCCAGCGGCGCCACCATACGTTCGAGCACGCTGCGGTCCAGTTCGCCCTCGGCATTGCCCACCACCAGCTCCACCTGCTTGCCCAGTTCGCTGGCCACCTGCCGTACCACGCGCTGCAAGCGCGGCACCAGGCGCTCGAAGGGCACCATCAGGGTCGCGGTCAGGCCTTCCTGCAACTGACTGTTCACCCGCGCCTGCTGCTGCAGCAGGCTGTAGGCTTCCTGGGCGCGCTGTGCCAGGGTTTCCTTGAGGTCGAGCAAGTCCGAGGCAGACTCGAACAGGGCCCGCGACAGCTGCTGCAGTTGCGAGTGGCGGTCCATTTCCAGCGGGTCGAAGTCGTCATAGGCATCGCCTTCGAACTGCTGCCGGCTGGACATCCGCCCTTGGGTCTCGATATCCAGGCGCAGCAACTGGTCGCGCATGCGTTCGAGGGTGGTTTCCATCTCGTTGAGGGTGAACTGCGCATCGTTGACCTGCTGCTCGATGCGCCCACGGATGATCGAGTGCTCACCGGCCAGGTTGCCCAGGTCGTCGAGCAGCTCGGCATCGACCTTCACCATGTCGCCCGGCGCCCGCTCCGGCGCCGCCGCCGGCGCCTCACTGGTCGCGGCCTCGACCGGCCCCTGGCCGGCGGCGCTGTCGGCCAGGGCCGAGAAGCTGAAGTTGCGGATGTAGTCGATCAGCGCGGTGGCGGCATGCAACGGCTGCCCCAGGCGCACGGCATCCAGCATGTGCGCCAGGCGGTCATGGCAGTTCTGCAGCAAGGCGAACAGTGGCGCGCTCGGCGGCATACGGCCAGCGGCCAGCAGCTCGTAGAGAAACTCCAGCTCGTGGGCCAGGTCGCCGATCGGCGCAATTTCGACCATGCGCGCCACACCCTTGAGGGTGTGCAGGTCGCGCATCAGGTTGTCCACCTCGACACTGTTGCGCGGGTCGGCCTGCCAGCGCGCCAGGGCTGCGGCGGCACTCTCGACGATGTCCGAGCTTTCTTCGAGGAAGACTTCCAGCAGCTCTTCGCCTGGGCTTTCCGGCTCTTCGATCAGCGGCTCGGCCACAGCCGGCAGCAAAGGGTTGTGCGCCGGCCCCAGGCCAAGGGTATCGGCCAGGTCCATGTCCGGGTGCAGTGGCGTGACCGTGTCGATGCCCACCAGGCCAGTGGCCTCCGGTGCCAGAGCCTGGCCCAGCAGGTTGCGCAGGCTGTCGACCAGCTCCGGCCTTGGCGGGATGTCCTGCCCGGCCGCCACTTCGTCGAGCATGTCCAGCAGGGCTTCATGGGCCCGCTGCACGTGGGCGAAGAAGCGCGCATCGGCGGGCAGGCTGCCCTCCTCCACGGCGCCGTACAGGTCGAGCAAGGCCTCGCACACGTCATCCATCTGCCACAGGTCGGCCAGATGCGCGGCGTGGCCCAGGGTGGTCAGTTCGTCGAGCAGGGTGTCCAGCGCATCGCGCTGGCCGGGCTGTTCCTGCCAGCGCGACAGCAACGACTCGGCATCCAGCAGGATATCCATGGCCTGGGCCAGGAAACTGGCGATCAACTGCGGGTCGCGCTTGCTGCGCCGCGCATGCTGCGGGTCGTCATGCAAGCTGGCCAGGTGCGCGTCCACCGCCTGGCCGACCTGCTCGATCAGCTCCGCGGCACCGGGGATGGCCGCCAGCGGCGTGCTGTCGAGTTGCGCCAGGCCCAGGTGGAACAGCGAGCGAGCAGCTTCCAGCCATTCGATCTCGGCCATTTGCAGGGGCAGTTGGTGGCCCTTGTATTCACGAGCCAGGCGGTCGAAGGCGGTGGCCAGTTCGGCGACCGGCATCACCCCGGCCATGGCGGCACTGCCCTTGAGCGTATGCAGGGCGCGCTGCAGGCCATCGCTGACCTGCGTATCGTGGCCGTCGGCGCCCTGCAGGAAAGCATCCAGGCTGGCCAGGTGGCCCTGCGCCTCGCTGCGGAAGATGTCGAGCAATTGCGGGTCGAGGCCGTCGATGTCGGCCGCCACCGGGGCATCGTTTTCGGCCAGGGCATGCAGGTGCCCGGCCAGCTGCTCGATTTCCGTCAGTTGTGGCAGCTGGCCGGCGGCAAAGTCGGCCAGCAGGTCGGGCAGGTAGACGAATGCCTGCTGCAGGGCCACCACGCCTTCCGGGCTGAGCACGCTGCGGCCCTCGAGTACCCGGTTCAGCAGGTGCTCGGCGCCCCAGGCCAGCTCGGCCACCGCCTCGGCATGCACCATGCGGCCGCTGCCCTTGAGCGTATGCAAGGCGCGGCGCACTTCTCCCAGTGCCTCGCGCTGCTGGTTGTCGGCACGCCAGCGCAGCCAGTGGCGCTCGATTTCGGGCAGCAGTTCACCGGCCTCGTCGAGAAACACTTCACGCAACTCGTCATCGATGCCATCAGCGCTGCCATCGTGGCCCGCGGTGGCCTCGACCAGCGCGCAGTGCACACCCAGCGTCGCCAGGCTGGCGCGCGCCATGTCGATGAAGGGCTGGCCATCCGCCAATGGGTCCGCCACCCGCCATTGCAGGTAGCATTCGGCAGCGCTCAGGGCCTCGGCCAGGTGCGTCAGCTCATCGGCTGGCGGCTCCACTTCCAGGTGCTGCAGCCAACGCTGCACATAGCTGGCGCAACCGGCAAACAGCTCGGCCACGGCCGGCAGCATCAACATCGCCAGCGCACCGCGAATCTGCTGCAACAGCCCAGGCAAGGGTTGCAGGCGTTGCCGCGGCCAGCCGGACTCCAGGCAATCGCCGATCAGGTCCTTGGCCTGCTGCAGCACGTTCAGCGACTCGTTCAACACCAGCTGGCGGATTTCGGCCAGGTCCGAGCCAGGCAGGCCGCCCTGGCCGTTTTCCTCCAGCGGGCCGACCATGCCATTGAGCGTGGCCTCCACGTACAGCAGGGCCCCCGCTACATCCATCAACACCGCGTCGTCCACGGCCCGCTCGCCCTGGGCCAGGGCCTGCAACGCCAGCACCTGGTCGATGATCACCCGGCGTGGCTGCTGGAAGCCAAGCACCGCCAGGGTGTCGGCCACGTGGCGCAGCGGTGCCAGCAGGGCATCGAGCTGCTCGCTGTGCTGGCGGTCACTGCGTACGAACTGGTCCAGGCGCTCCTTGATGCGCATCAGGTCGTCGCACAGCGCGGTCACCACCGAGCGCAGGGCATCGCGGCCCGGCCCGGCCTGCAACTGCTCGCGCCAGTTGCCCAGCGACAGGTCGAGGTTGGCCAGGTCGTCGGCACCGGCAAAGCGTTGGGTGGCGCCGCTGATCAGGCTGGCCTGGGCCAACGGCTCCTCGCCACGGCAGGCACGCAGTTGGTTGAGCAGCGGCAGCATCACCAGTGGCAGGTCGTGGCGGGCGCCGCGCAGGCGCTCCAGATACGACGGCAATTGCTCCAGGCCGCGGAACAACGCGCCCAGGCAATCACCGCGGGGGCTGACCTGGCCATCGGCCAGGGCCCTGGCGAACAGCTCCAGTTCTTCAGCCAGGCGCGTGGCGCCGCGCAGTTCGAGCATGCGCAGGCAGCCGTGCACCTGGTGCAGGTTGTCGACCACGAATGCCAGCATCGACAGGTCGCCAGGCTCGCCGGCAAAGCGCTCCAGCGCCTGGCGCGCCTGGCCCAGGCAGTCGAGGATGGCGGCCTTGGTCCAGGCCAGCGCCACTGTGTCGTGGCGCTCGGGGCTTACAGCTGCTACAGCCATGGGCACTCCTCGGCGCGGCTTTTCAGTAGAGCTCATCAGTAGGGCTATTCACTTGGGCTCTGCTGGTGGCGGCAGGGTGAACCCGGACACCGAACGGCGCATCTCGCTGGCCATGCGTGCCAGGTGGCGGATGCTGTCGGCGGTGGCACCGGAGCCGGCGGAGGTCTGCGCGGTAATCTGCTGGATGACTGCCATGGTGTGGGAGATCTGCCCGGCAGACGAAGTCTGCAGCTGGGCGGCATCGGAGATGCTGTGGATAAGGTCGGCGAGGTTCTGCGATACGCCTTCGATCTCGGCCAGCGCCACCCCGGCATCCTGGGCCAGGCGGGCACCGCGGACCACTTCGGCGGTGGTCTGCTCCATGGAGATGACCGCCTCGTTGGTGTCGGCCTGGATGGTCCGTACCAGCGCTTCGATCTGCCGGGTGGCCGACGACGAGCGCTCGGCCAGGCGCTGCACTTCGTCGGCGACCACGGCGAACCCACGGCCGGCCTCGCCGGCCAGCGAGGCCTGAATCGCCGCGTTGAGGGCGAGGATGTTGGTCTGGTCGGCAATGTCGTCGATCAGGCTGACGATATCGCCAATTTCCTGGGAAGACTCACCGAGGCGCTTGATCCGTTTGGCGGTGTCCTGGATCTGCTCGCGAATGTTGTCCATGCCGTTGATGGTGTTGTGCACCACCTCGTTGCCCTTGTTGGCGATCGCCACCGAGCGCTCGGCAACCTTGGCCGACTCGTAGGCATGTGCCGAAACCCGGTCGATCGACTCGACCATGTCGCCGACCGCCTCGGATGCCTCGCTGATCTGCTCGGCCTGGTGTTCAGAGGCCTTGGCCAGCTGGCGTGCGGTGTTCTGTGTGTCCTGCACGGCGGCAGCGACCTGCACGGCGCTGTGGTTGATGGTGGCGACCAGGTCGCGCAATTGGTCCACGGAATAGTTGATCGAATCGGCAATGGCGCCGGTGAAGTCTTCGGTCACCGATACGGTCACGGTCAGGTCGCCGTCAGCCAGCTCTTCGATTTCGTCGAGCAGGCGCATGATCGCCTGCTGGTTGCGTTCGTTCTTTTCCGCTGTCTCGCGCAGCTGGCGGTTGGTGGTGCGCACCATGACCAGGCCGATGAGGATGATCGAAGCCAGCGCCAGCAGGCCCAGGACATAGCCGCCGACAGTGTCGAGGGTGCGCCCGCCGGCCAGGTTCTCGAAACCGTTGGCCAGGTGCGAGGCCTCGTCGAGCAGGGTTTGCGACAGGCTGAAGATGTTGCCGGCAGCCTCGCGTACGCGGAACAGTTCTGGTGAGGTTTCGAGGATTTCATCCACCGAGCCGGCAACGAACTGGAACAGCTCGGCAATTTCAGCCAGGCGCGCACGGGCGTCGGCGTCCTCGACACGGGTCACCTGGATCGCCGCGCTGCCACTGAGCATGCCCTCCAGCACCTGGCCGAAGCGCCCGGCATCACGGCCAAAGGCATCCGCCGCCTGGGCCGCGGTGTCGTCACCGGCCAGCACAGTGTTGACCGAGCCGAGGATGCGTTCGGCCAGCAGCAACTGGCGCTGGGCCACGGCCACCTGGCTGGCCGGGGCGCCGCTCTGCAGCAGGATCTCGACCACTTTCTCGTATTCCACCTGCAACTGCGGCACGGTCTCGGCCAGGGTCGCCGCCACCTGGTGCAGCGACAGCACGGTCTGCTCGCTTGCCAGGATGGTATCGGTGTTCTTGCGCAGGTTTTCCCAGTCGCGGCGTACCGCTTCCATCTCGTCACGCACCATGGGCGGCGCGGGTGGCAGGCCGGTGGACTTGTCACCTTCACGCAGGTAGCCCCAACGCCGTTCGAAATCGTTGCGCGCGTCCGACAGCAGCTTGAAGGCCAGGGCCTTGCCGGTGGCGGCTTCGGTGGCGTTCTTGGCGATGCGCTGCGACAGCACCCGCAGTTCGCCGGCGTGGCCGATGTACTGCTTGTCGTAGTTGGACTGGGTGTTCAGGTAGGCAAAGTTGGCGAACAGCAGGATGATCGACAGGATCAGGATCAGGAACAGCACGGTGATCTGCGCGATGCTGCGGGTACGTGGGGTCACGGTGGTGACGGGGGTGGCAGGCTTGTTCACGTTCGCAGGTCCTATAACGCCACATCGAGAAAGCCCGGCGCCTGGGCCAGGGCGAAGGGGCTGAAGATCGCCCAGTTGCGTTCACGCGGGAAGTGCCCCTGCACGAAACGCGCAGCGGCGCGGATCAGGGGCTGTGGTGGCGACAGTTGCAGGCTGTCCAGGGCAAAGTGCTGCAGGCCCAGCACCTCGTCCACCAGCAGGCCGACGAACAGGTCCTCGTGGTCCAGCACCAGCACCCGCCGCTGCTTGCCCGGGGCGGCGTGGCCCAGGCCGAAGAAGCTGCTCAGGTCCATCACCGGCAACAGCCGGCCGCGCAGGTTGGCTACCCCGCACACCCACGGCTGCACGCCGGGGACGCGGCTGCTGCGCGGCTCGCGCAGCACCTCGGCCACCTCGCCCATGGGCGCGACGAACCATTGCCCGGCAATGCGAAAGCCGATGCCGCTCCACTGTTGCAGTCGGTTGTCCTGCGGCGGCTGGTCGGCGACCAGCAGGCGGCAGCGCCGGTCGATGTCCAGCAACAACTCGAAGGCGGTCAGCGACGCGCCCTGCGGGCGGGTGGTCAAGCCCCCAGCACTTCTTTGAGCTTGGCGATCAGCGCGTCCTCTTCCACCGGTTTGGTCAGGAAGTCACGAGCGCCCTGGCGCGTGGCCCAGATACGGTCGGTTTCCTGGTCCTTGGTGGTGACCACGATCACCGGGATGGCGCTGGTTTCCGGGTCCTTGCTGAGCTGGCGGGTGGCCTGGAAGCCGTTCATGCCGGGCATGACGATGTCCATCAGCACCGCGTCGGGCTTGTCCTGCCGGGCCAGGGCCACGCCATCGGCACCGTTGTTGGCCTTGAGCACCTGGTAGCCGTGCTTTTCCAGCCATTCGGTCAATCGGTACATCTCTGTCGGCGAGTCGTCGACAATCAGAACTCGGGCCATGCTGGTTCCCCATCAGGAAAGAAAGACCGTGCCATGGCGGGGCGCGGTCAGGGTGCGTGTTGTTGGGCTGCGGCAAAACCGGGCACGTGGGCGCGGATCGCGTCGAGCAGTTCTTCCTTGCTGAACGGTTTGGTCAGGAACTGGTCGGAGCCGACCACCCGGCCGCGGGCCTTGTCGAACAGGCCGTCACGTGACGACAGCAGAATGACCGGGGTGTCCTTGAAGGCACTGTTGTGCTTGATCACCGCGCAGGTCTGGTAGCCGTCCAGGCGCGGCATCAACACATCGACGAAGATGATGCTGGGCTGGTGGTCGACGATCTTGGCCAGGGCATCGAAGCCATCGCTGGCGGTGATCACCTCGCAGCCCGCTTCACCGAGCAACATCTGCGCGGTGCGGCGGATCGTGCGCGAATCGTCGATCACCATCACCTTCAGGGGTTGTTCCATCACTTGGGCTACCGTCGCTGCTTATGCCGAATTCCTGGGGCCGCTTCGCGCCCCTGTCGCGACGCAAGGCCGCTCCTACAAGGGACCGCAATCTCCTGCAGGAGCGGCCTTGCGTCGCGATAGGGCTGCGCAGCAGCCGCAAAGGCCTGTTGTATAGCGCTATGACTGGCATTTTTAGCACACTCCGGGTGGCCGTTCCATCTGCGGCGCCCCTTGACCGGCGGCGTTCACGGCGCCACCCTGAGCCACTTTTCTTTCGATCCATCGCGGCCACGCGCCGCCAAGAGGAACCACCCCATGAGCGTTCGCCTCGGCATTGTCATGGACCCCATCGCGTCCATCTCCTACAAGAAGGACAGCTCGCTGGCCATGCTGCTGGCCGCCCAGGCACGCGGCTGGAGCCTGTTCTACATGGAACAGCAAGACCTGTACCAAGGCGAAAGCAAGGCACGCGCCCGCATGCGCCCGCTGAAGGTGTTTGCCAACCCGGCACGTTGGTTCGAACTGGGCGACGAACAGGACTGCCCCCTCGCCGAGCTGGATGTGATCCTGATGCGCAAGGACCCACCTTTCGACATGGAGTTTGTCTACAGCACCTACCTGCTGGAGCAGGCCGAGAATGATGGCGTACTGGTGGTCAACCGCCCGCAGAGCCTGCGCGACTGCAACGAGAAGATGTTCGCCACGCTGTTCCCGCAGTGCACCACGCCGACCCTGGTCAGCCGCCGCCCGGACATCATTCGCGAGTTCGCAGCCAAGCATGCCGACGTGATCCTCAAGCCGCTGGATGGCATGGGCGGCACATCGATCTTCCGTCACCGCGCTGGCGACCCCAACCTGTCGGTGATCCTGGAAACCCTGACCGCGCTGGGCACCCAGCAAATCATGGCCCAGGCCTACCTGCCGGCGATCAAGGACGGCGACAAGCGCATCCTGATGATCGACGGCGAGCCGGTGGACTACTGCCTGGCGCGTATCCCGGCCAGCGGCGAAACCCGTGGCAACCTGGCCGCCGGTGGCCGTGGCGAAGCACGCCCGCTGACCGACCGCGACCGCTGGATCGCCGCCCAGGTCGGCCCGACCCTGCGCGAGAAGGGCCTGATGTTCGTGGGCCTGGACGTGATCGGCGACTACCTCACCGAAATCAACGTCACCAGCCCCACCTGCATCCGCGAGATCGATGCCGCCTACAACACCGATATCGGCGGAAAATTGATGGATGCCATTGATCGCCAGCTGAAGGCGCGCTGACCGCCGACGCACGGCAACAACCCAGAGTGGGGTATGATGCGGGTCCTTTTGGCCTGGCCTGCTACCCCGCCCTGCGGTTGCTGGAAACCTGATGACGCTGCCCGCTGACATCCCCGCCGACCTGCTGCCCCCCCGTGTTCGCCCGGTGGACCGGCTCGGCTTTACCCTGTTCCTGGCTGCCTTGGTGCACCTGGCGCTGATCCTCGGCGTCGGCTTCAGCGTGGTCAAGCCTGCCGAAATCCGCCACACCATGGACATCACCCTGGCCACCTTCAAGAGCGAGAAACCGCCGGAGAAGGCCGATTTCCAGGCCCAGGACAACCAGCAGGGCAGCGGCACCCTGGACAAGAAAGCGGTGCCCAAGACCACCGAACTGGCCCCGTTCCAGGACAGCAAGATCAACAAGATCACCCCGCCACCCGCCGCCAAGCCCGAGGTGGTACCGCCCCCTGCCCCGCAGAAGTCGGCGGTAGTGACCACGGCGCCCAAGCCACAGAAGGTCGAGCCCAAGCCCAGGGAAAGCAAGCCGCAGCCCAAGCCGGCAGCCCCGGCACCGGACTTCGACAGCTCGCAGTTGTCCAGCCAGATCGCCAGCCTGGAGGCGGAGCTGTCCAACGAACAGCAGATGTACGCCAAGCGCCCGCGCATCCACCGGCTCAATGCCGCCTCGACCATGCGCGACAAAGGTGCCTGGTACAAGGAAGAGTGGCGCAAGAAGGTCGAGCGGGTGGGCAACCTGAACTACCCCGACGAAGCGCGCCGGCAACAGATCTACGGCAACCTGCGCATGATGGTGTCGATCAACCGCGATGGCTCGCTGTACGAGGTGCTGGTGCTGGAGTCGTCCGGGCAACCGGTGCTGGACCAGGCGGCGCAGCGCATCGTGCGGTTGGCGGCGCCGTTTGCGCCGTTTACCGGGGACCTGGCCGAGTTTGACCGGCTGGAGATCATCCGCACCTGGCGCTTTGCCCGTGGGGACCGTTTGTCCAGTAACTGACCTGCGGCATTACGCGGTCCCTGTGGGAGCGGGTTTACCCGCGAAAGCGTCCGACTAAACGACATCATTGCCTGATCTGGCGCATTCGCGGGTAAACCCGCTCCCACAGGGAACGCGCAAGCCTCGTTACGCACCTTGTCAGCCTCGCCACCTGGCGCCACACTATCCCCCATGAAAACCCTCACGCCGAGCTACCTCAAGCATCAGTTCCTGATCGCCATGCCGCACATGGCCGATCCGAACTTCGCCCAGACCCTCACGTACATCGTCGAGCACAACGCCCATGGCGCCATGGGCCTGGTGGTCAACCGGCCGCAGGAGCTGAACCTGGCCGACATCCTCGAGCAGCTGCGCCCGGACGAAATGCCACCGGCCAGCACCTTGCAGGTGCCAATCTACCAAGGTGGCCCGGTCCAGACCGACCGTGGCTTCGTGCTGCACAGCAGCGAATGCAGTTTCCAGGCCACCGTGGCGCTGGAAGGGCTGTCGCTGACCACCTCGCAGGATATATTGCTTGCCATCGCCGCCGGGGTAGGCCCGAAACAGAGCCTGATCACCCTGGGCTATGCCGGCTGGGAAGCGGGCCAACTGGAAGCGGAGCTTGCCGACAACGCCTGGCTCAACTGCCCGTTCGACCCGGAAATCATCTTCGGCCTGACCAGCGACCTGCGCCTGGAAGCCGCCGCTGCCAGCCTGGGGATCAACCTGAACCTGCTGACCAGCCAGGCGGGCCACGCCTGATGGCCGAACTGCACCCTGAACTGCGTCTGCTGCTGGGCTTCGACTACGGCAGCAAACAGATCGGCGTAGCCGTCGGCCAGGTGGTCACCGGCCAGGCCCGCGAGCTTTGCACCCTGAAGGCACAGAACGGCGTGCCGGACTGGGCCCAGGTGGAAAAGCTGATTGCCGAATGGAAGCCTGACGCCATCGTCGTCGGCCTGCCGCTGAACATGGACGGCACCCCCAGCGAAATGAGCGCCCGCGCAGAAAAGTTCGCCCGCCGCCTGAACGGCCGCTTCAACCTGCCCGTGCACACCCACGACGAACGCCTGACCACCTTCGAGGCCAAGGGCGAGCGCATGGCCCGTGGCGGCCAGCGCGGCAGCTACCGCGACAACCCGGTCGATGCCATCGCCGCCGCCCTGTTGCTGCAAGGCTGGCTGGAGGCCAATACCTGATCATCTTTGCCGCCGGGCCCGCCCGGCGCACCCTTCCGAGGAGCCTGCAATGAGCCTACCCGATCCAGCCGAACTGATTCGGCAGATGGCCGTCGACCTTCGCGCCCACCTGGCCCGCCGGGCAATTACCGAACCGCGCTACATCGGCATCCGCACCGGCGGCGTCTGGGTTGCCCAGGCCCTGCAGGAAGCCATGGGCGACACCAGCCCCATGGGCACTCTGGACGTGTCGTTCTATCGCGACGACTTCAGCCAGAACGGCCTGCACCCGCAAGTGCGCCCTTCCGAGCTGCCGTTCGAGGTCGAGGGCCAGCACCTGGTGCTGGTGGATGACGTGCTGATGAGCGGCCGCACGGTGCGCGCCGCGCTCAACGAACTGTTCGATTATGGCCGCCCGGCCAGCGTCACCCTGGTCTGCCTGCTGGACCTGGATGCCGGCGAACTGCCAATCCGCCCGAATGTACTCGGCGCCACCCTGTCGCTGGCCGCCCATGAACGGGTAAAATTGACCGGACCCGCACCGCTCGCTCTCGAGCGCCAGGACCTCGCCTCCGCTTCCGCCCTTTAAGAGTCCCCCGCGATGACGCCAATCGACGCCAAGCGCCCGCTGCAGCTCAATGATCAGGGCCAGCTGCGCCACTTCCTCTCGCTCGACGGTTTGCCCCGCGAACTGCTCACCGAGATCCTCGACACCGCCGACT
The DNA here is from genome assembly GCF_040214835.1 of Pseudomonas asiatica. Classification (NCBI taxonomy): domain Bacteria; kingdom Pseudomonadati; phylum Pseudomonadota; class Gammaproteobacteria; order Pseudomonadales; family Pseudomonadaceae; genus Pseudomonas; species Pseudomonas asiatica. The sequence continues at coordinate 5,407,189 of NZ_CP157874.1, forward strand.
CCTTCCTGGAAGTCGGTGCCCGGGCCGTGAAGAAAGTCCCGTTGCTGCGCGGCAAGACCGTGTGCAACGTGTTCTTCGAGAACTCCACCCGTACCCGTACCACCTTCGAACTGGCGGCCCAGCGCCTGTCGGCCGACGTGATCAGCCTGAACGTGTCGACCTCCTCGACCAGCAAGGGCGAGACCCTGTTCGACACCCTGCGCAACCTCGAAGCCATGGCCGCCGACATGTTCGTGGTGCGTCACTCCGACTCCGGGGCCGCGCACTTCATCGCCGAACACGTGTGCCCGGAAGTTGCCGTGATCAACGGCGGTGACGGCCGCCATGCGCACCCGACCCAGGGCATGCTCGACATGCTCACCATCCGCCGCCACAAGGGCAGCTTCGAGAACCTGTCGGTGGCCATCGTCGGCGACATCCTGCACTCGCGCGTGGCCCGCTCCGACATGCTGGCGCTGAAAGCGCTGGGCTGCCCGGACATCCGCGTGATCGGCCCAAAAACCCTGATCCCGATCGGTATCGAGCAGTACGGTGTGAAGGTGTACACCGACCTCGCCGAAGGCCTGAAGGATGTCGACGTGGTGATCATGCTGCGCCTGCAGCGTGAGCGCATGGCCGGTGGCCTGCTGCCCAGCGAAGGCGAGTTCTACCGCCTGTTCGGCCTGACCACCGCGCGCCTGGCCGGGGCCAAGCCCGACGCCATCGTCATGCACCCGGGCCCGATCAACCGTGGCGTGGAAATCGAGTCGGCGGTGGCCGACGGCAAGCACTCGGTGATCCTCAACCAGGTCACCTACGGCATCGCCGTGCGCATGGCCGTGCTGTCCATGGCCATGAGCGGGCAGAACGCGCAACGTCAATTCGACCAGGAGAACGCCCAGTGACCATCAGTATTCTCGGCGCCCGGGTCATCGACCCCAACAGCGGCCTGGACCAGGTCACCGACCTGCACCTGGACGGCGGCCGCATTGCCGCCATCGGTGCCGCCCCGGCCGGCTTCAGCGCCAGCCGCACGATCCAGGCTGATGGCCTGGTCGCCGCGCCCGGCCTGGTCGACCTCGGCGTGTCCCTGCGCGAGCCGGGCTACAGCCGCAAAGGCAACATCGCCAGTGAAACCCGTGCCGCCGTCGCTGGCGGTGTCACCAGCCTGTGCTGCCCGCCGCAGACCAAGCCGGTGCTGGACACCTCGGCCGTGGCCGAACTGATCCTCGACCGCGCCCGCGAGGCCGCCAACAGCAAGGTCTACCCGATCGGCGCCCTGACCAAGGGCCTGGAAGGCGAGCAACTGGCCGAGCTGGTGGCCCTGCGCGACACCGGCTGCGTGGCCTTCGGCAATGGCCTGAAGGAAATCCCCAACAACCGTACCCTGGCCCGCGCCCTGGAATACGCCGCCACCTTCGACCTGACCGTGGTGTTCCACTCCCAGGACCGCGACCTGGCCCAGGGTGGCCTGGCCCACGAAGGTGCCATGGCCAGCTTCCTCGGCCTGCCGGGCATTCCGGAAACCGCCGAGACCGTGGCCCTGGCGCGCAACCTGCTGCTGGTGGAACAGACCGGCGTGCGTGCGCACTTCACCCAGATCACCAGCGCCCGCGGCGCGCGCCTGATCGCCCAAGCCCAGGCTCTGGGCCTGCCGGTGACCGCCGATGTGGCGCTGTACCAGCTGATCCTCACCGACGAATCGCTGCGCGAGTTCTCCAGCCTGTACCACGTGCAGCCGCCGCTGCGCACCGCCGCTGACCGCGACGGCCTGCGCGAGGCGGTGAAGTCGGGGGTGATCCAGGCGATTTCCAGCCACCACCAGCCGCACGAGCGCGACGCCAAGCTGGCCCCGTTCGGCGCCACCGAGCCGGGCATCAGCAGCGTCGAACTGCTGCTGCCGCTGGCCATGACCCTGGTGCAGGACGGCCTGCTCGACCTGCCAACCTTGCTGGCCCGCCTGAGCAGCGGCCCGGCGGCGGCCCTGCGCCTGCCGGCCGGCGAGCTGAAAGTGGGTGGCGCGGCCGACCTGGTGCTGTTCGACCCGCAAGCCTCGACCGTGGCCGGCGAGCAGTGGTTCTCGCGCGGCGAGAACTGCCCGTTCATCGGCCACTGCCTGCCAGGTGCGGTGCGTTATACCTTGGTCGATGGGCATGTCTGCCACGAGGCCTGACAAAGCGCACACTCGCTTTGTGTAGGAGCGGCCTTGTGTCGCGATCGGGCCGCAAAGCGGCCCCAGCTAATCTTGCATGATGCCGAGATCCTGGGGCTGCCTTGCAGCCCTTTCGCGACACAAGGCCGCTCCTGCATCGACCGAGTACGGTTAAGAGACCGAGCCGACCATTCATCCCCCACGGTTGAAATCCTTCCCCCCACCCCCATATGAGTCTGCATCAGGCACTTTCGCCCCGCTGCGTGGAGACTCTCCCCTTGACCACCATCGTTTCTGTCCGCCGTAACGGCAAAGTCGTCATGGGCGGCGACGGCCAGGTATCCCTCGGCAACACCGTGATGAAAGGCAACGCCAAGAAGGTGCGCCGCCTGTACCACGGCCAGGTCATCGCGGGCTTCGCCGGCGCCACCGCCGATGCGTTCACCCTGTTCGAGCGCTTTGAAGGCCAGCTCGAGAAACATCAGGGCCACCTGGTCCGCGCTGCCGTGGAGCTGGCCAAGGAATGGCGTACCGACCGCTCCCTGAGCCGCCTGGAGGCCATGCTGGCCGTGGCCAACAAGGACGCCTCCCTGATCATCACCGGCAACGGCGACGTGGTCGAACCCGAAGACGGCCTGATCGCCATGGGTTCCGGCGGCGCCTACGCCCAGGCCGCAGCCCGCGCCCTGCTGAACAAGACCGACCTCTCGGCCCGTGAAATCGCCGAGACCGCCCTGAACATCGCCGGCGACATCTGCGTGTTCACCAACCACAACCTGACCATCGAGGAGCAGGACCTGGCCGACTGATCAGCTGTTCTGGCGCCTCATCCCGGTGATGGGGTTTTTCCACGCTGATTCATTCCGCCCGAGGACCATTTTCATCATGTCCATGACCCCCCGCGAGATCGTCCACGAACTCAACCGCCACATCATCGGCCAGGACGACGCCAAGCGCGCCGTGGCCATCGCCCTGCGCAACCGCTGGCGGCGCATGCAGCTCCCCGCCGAGCTGCGCGCCGAAGTGACCCCGAAGAACATCCTGATGATCGGCCCTACCGGCGTCGGCAAGACCGAAATCGCCCGCCGCCTGGCCAAGCTGGCCAACGCGCCGTTCCTCAAGGTCGAAGCCACCAAGTTCACCGAAGTGGGCTACGTGGGCCGCGACGTCGAGTCGATCATCCGCGACCTGGCCGATGCCGCGCTGAAGATGCTGCGTGAGCAAGAGATCATCCGCGTGCGCCACCGCGCCGAAGACGCCGCCGAAGACCGCATCCTCGACGCCCTGCTGCCACAGGCGCGGGTCAGCAGCTTCGCCGAGGAAGCCGCGCAGACCAGCACCGATTCCAACACCCGCCAGCTGTTCCGCAAGCGCCTGCGCGAAGGCCAGCTGGACGACAAGGAAATCGAGATCGAAGTGGCCGATGCCGTGGGCGTCGAAATTGCCGCGCCGCCCGGCATGGAAGAAATGACCAACCAGCTGCAGAGCCTGTTCGCCAACATGGGCAAAGGCAAGCGCAAGGCGCGCAAGCTGAAGGTGAAAGAAGCACTGAAGATGGTTCGCGATGAAGAAGCGAGCCGCCTGGTCAACGAGGAAGAGCTCAAGGCCAAGGCCTTGGAAGCTGTCGAGCAGCACGGCATCGTGTTCATCGACGAAATCGACAAGGTTGCCAAGCGCGGCAACGTTGGCGGCGCCGACGTGTCCCGTGAAGGCGTGCAGCGCGACCTGCTGCCGCTGATCGAAGGCTGCACCGTCAACACCAAGCTGGGCATGGTCAAGACCGACCACATCCTGTTCATTGCCTCGGGTGCGTTCCACCTGAGCAAGCCGAGCGACCTGGTGCCCGAGCTGCAAGGCCGCCTGCCGATCCGTGTGGAACTCAAGGCCCTGACCCCGGAAGACTTCGAGCGCATCCTGCAGGAGCCGCACGCGTCGCTGACCGAACAGTACCAGGCCCTGCTCAAGACCGAAGGCCTGAACATCGAGTTCCTCGCCGACGGTATCAAGCGCCTGGCCGAGATTGCCTACCAGGTCAACGAGAAGACCGAGAACATCGGTGCCCGCCGCCTGCATACCCTGCTCGAGCGTTTGCTCGAAGAGGTGTCGTTCAGCGCTGGCGACCTGGCCAGCACCCATGACGAAGCGCCGATCCAGATCGACGCGGCGTATGTGAACAGCCACCTGGGTGAGCTGGCGCAGAACGAAGACCTGTCGCGTTACATCCTGTAAGACCGCAGGGGGCCGCCTTGCGGCCCATCGCGACACAAGGCCGCTCCTACAGGGGAACGCGATCTCCTGTAGGAGCGGCCTTGTGTCGCGATGGGCTGCAAAGCAGCCCCCTTGCACAATCCCCCGAATCTCCTGAAGCTGTGCACCATCAGCTCCCGAGAGATTCCGCCCATGGCCCGCCTGCCCACCGCCATCAACCTGCACAAAGCCTCGAAAACCCTCAGCCTCACCTACGCCCCCGGCGAGGTCTACCACCTGCCCGCCGAATTCCTGCGCGTGCACTCCCCTTCTGCCGAGGTCCAGGGCCACGGCAACCCCATCCTGCAGTTCGGCAAGATCAACGTCGGCCTCAGCGGCCTGGAACCTGCCGGCCAATACGCACTGAAACTGACCTTCGACGACGGCCATGACAGCGGCCTGTTCACCTGGGAATACCTCGAGCAGCTGTGCCTGCGCCAGGAACAGCTGTGGGCCGAGTACCTCGACGAACTGCACAAGGCCGGGAAATCCCGCGACCCTGCCGAGTCGGTGGTCAAACTCATGCTCTAGCGCAAGGCCTGCAGGATTTAGAGCGCATTTTCTAAAATCATCTGTTTGAATGACTTACAGACAGCCCAGTGACGGGCTGTCTTGCGCATTACATGAAAGTCGGGTAACCAATGGGGGTGGCAAGTTCCCTGCATCAAATTGCAGGTAGTCAGAGCCCTCGCAGCACCGCTGTTCCTTATCACTGGTCACCCGAGTAGCAGTACCGGGCTCAGAACTGTGCACCCGCCACAGCAACCGGTACTCGTCTCAGGACAACGGAGCGTCGTAGATGAGTAACAAGAACAACGATGAGCTGCAGCGGCAGGCCTCGGAAAACACCCTGGGGCTGAACCCGGTCATCGGTATCCGCCGCAAAGACCTGTTGAGCTCGGCACGCACCGTGCTGCGCCAGGCCGTGCGCCAACCGCTGCACAGCGCCAAACATGTGGCCCACTTTGGCCTGGAGCTGAAGAACGTGCTGCTGGGCAAGTCCAGCCTTGCCCCGGAAAGCGACGACCGCCGCTTCAATGACCCGGCATGGAGCAACAACCCACTTTACCGCCGCTACCTGCAAACCTATCTGGCCTGGCGCAAGGAGCTGCAGGACTGGATCGGCAACAGCGACCTGTCGCCCCAGGACATCAGCCGCGGCCAGTTCGTCATCAACCTGATGACCGAAGCCATGGCTCCGACCAACACCCTGTCCAACCCGGCAGCGGTCAAACGCTTTTTCGAAACCGGCGGCAAGAGCCTGCTCGATGGCCTGTCCAACCTGGCCAAGGACCTGGTCAACAACGGTGGCATGCCCAGCCAGGTGAACATGGACGCCTTCGAGGTGGGCAAGAACCTGGGCACCAGTGAAGGCGCCGTGGTGTACCGCAACGATGTGCTGGAGCTGATCCAGTACAGCCCCATCACCGAGCAGGTGCATGCCCGCCCGCTACTGGTGGTGCCGCCGCAAATCAACAAGTTCTACGTATTCGACCTGAGCCCGGAAAAGAGCCTGGCGCGCTACTGCCTGCGCTCACAGCAGCAGACCTTCATCATCAGCTGGCGCAACCCGACCAAAGCCCAGCGCGAATGGGGCCTGTCCACCTATATCGATGCGCTCAAGGAGGCGGTCGACGCGGTGCTGGCGATAACCGGCAGCAAGGACTTGAACATGCTCGGTGCCTGCTCCGGCGGCATCACCTGCACGGCATTGGTCGGCCACTATGCCGCCCTCGGCGAAAACAAGGTCAATGCCCTGACCCTGCTGGTCAGCGTGCTGGACACCACCATGGACAACCAGGTCGCCCTGTTCGTCGACGAGCAGACTTTGGAGGCGGCCAAGCGCCACTCCTACCAGGCCGGCGTGCTCGAAGGCAGCGAGATGGCCAAGGTGTTCGCCTGGATGCGCCCCAACGACCTGATCTGGAACTACTGGGTCAACAACTACCTGCTCGGCAACGAGCCGCCGGTGTTCGACATCCTGTTCTGGAACAACGACACCACGCGCCTGCCGGCCGCCTTCCACGGCGACCTGATCGAAATGTTCAAGAGCAACCCGCTGACCCGCCCGGACGCCCTGGAGGTTTGCGGCACTCCGATCGACCTGAAACAGGTCAAATGCGACATCTACAGCCTTGCCGGCACCAACGACCACATCACCCCATGGCAGTCGTGCTACCGCTCGGCGCACCTGTTCGGCGGCAAGATCGAGTTCGTGCTGTCCAACAGCGGCCACATCCAGAGCATCCTCAACCCACCAGGCAACCCCAAGGCGCGCTTCATGACCGGCGCCGATCGCCCGGGTGACCCGGTGGCCTGGCAGGAAAACGCCACCAAGCATGCCGACTCCTGGTGGCTGCACTGGCAAAGCTGGCTGGGCGAGCGTGCCGGCGAGCTGAAAAAGGCGCCGACCCGCCTGGGCAACCGTGCCTATGCCGCTGGCGAGGCATCCCCGGGCACCTACGTTCACGAGCGTTGAGCTGCAGCGCCGTGGCCCCCTGCGGGGCGCCACGGTGTTCATTTCACCCCATGAGTCACGCGCATGCCGCAACCCTACATCTTCAGGACCGTCGAGCTGGACAACCAGTCCATCCGCACCGCCGTCCGCCCGGGCAAGCCGCACCTGACGCCGTTGCTGATCTTCAACGGCATCGGCGCCAACCTGGAGCTGGTGTTTCCGTTCATCGAAGCACTGGACCCGGACCTGGAAGTCATCGCCTTCGACGTACCCGGGGTCGGCGGCTCGTCCACGCCGCGCCACCCGTACCGCTTCCCCGGGTTGGCCAAGCTGACGGCACGCATGCTCGACTACCTCGATTACGGTCAGGTCAATGCCATCGGCGTGTCGTGGGGCGGCGCCCTGGCCCAGCAGTTCGCCCACGACTACCCCGAGCGCTGCAAGAAGCTGGTGCTGGCCGCCACTGCCGCCGGTGCGGTGATGGTGCCGGGCAAGCCCAAGGTGCTGTGGATGATGGCCAGCCCACGGCGCTACATACAGCCATCGCATGTCATCCGCATTGCGCCGACGATCTATGGCGGCGGCTTCCGGCGTGACCCCGACCTGGCCATGCAGCACGCCGCCAAGGTGCGCTCCGGCGGCAAGATGGGCTACTACTGGCAGCTGTTCGCCGGGCTCGGCTGGACCAGCATCCACTGGCTGCACAAGATCCAGCAACCGACCCTGGTGCTGGCCGGCGACGACGACCCGCTGATCCCGCTGATCAACATGCGCCTGCTGGCCTGGCGGATTCCCAATGCCCAGCTACACATTATCGACGACGGTCATTTGTTCCTGATCACCCGGGCCGAGGCCGTCGCCCCGATCATCATGAAGTTCCTTCAGCAAGAACGACAGCGCGCCGTCATGCACCCTCGCCCGGCTTCGGGTGTGTGAAGGCGATTTGGGACCCTGTGGGAGCGGGTTCACCCGCGAAGAAATTAACTCGGTGTATGGCACCGGCTTCGCCGGTGTTCGCGGGTGAACCCGCTCCCACAGAGACCCTGCTAGATCAGTGAATATGTTTAGTCATGAGGCACCAGGTCAGGACGAGGGAGTGTTGCCATGAAAGACAAACCGGCCAAAGGAACGCCAACGCTTCCCGCCACCAGCATGAACGTGCAGAACGCTATCCTCGGCCTGCGCGGTCGTGACCTGATTTCCACGCTGCGCAATGTCAGCCGCCAAAGCCTGCGTCACCCGCTGCATACCGCGCATCACCTGTTGGCCCTGGGTGGCCAGCTGGGCCGGGTGATACTGGGTGACACACCGCTTCAGCCGAACCCGCGCGATTCGCGCTTCAGCGACCCGACATGGAGCCAGAACCCGTTCTACCGTCGCGGTCTGCAGGCCTACCTGGCCTGGCAGAAGCAAACCCGACTGTGGATCGAGGAAAGCCACCTGGACGACGATGACCGGGCCCGTGCGCACTTCCTGTTCAACCTGATCAACGATGCCCTGGCGCCGAGCAACTCGCTGCTCAACCCGTTGGCAGTCAAGGAACTGTTCAACAGCGGTGGCCAGAGCCTGGTGCGCGGTGTGGCCCACCTGCTCGATGACCTGCGCCACAATGACGGCCTGCCACGCCAGGTCGACGAGCGCGCATTCGAAGTGGGCGGCAACCTGGCCGCGACCGCCGGCGCCGTGGTGTTTCGCAACGAGCTGCTGGAGCTGATCCAGTACAAGCCGATGAGCGAAAAGCAGCACGCCCGGCCACTGCTGGTGGTGCCGCCACAGATCAACAAGTTCTACATCTTCGACCTCAGCTCGACCAACAGCTTCGTCCAGTACATGCTCAAGAATGGCCTGCAGGTGTTCATGGTCAGCTGGCGCAACCCCGACCCGCGCCACCGCGAATGGGGCCTGTCCAGCTACGTTCAGGCCCTGGAAGAAGCGCTCAACGCTTGCCGCAGCATCAGCGGCAACCGCGACCCCAACCTGATGGGCGCCTGTGCCGGCGGCCTGACCATGGCCGCGCTGCAGGGCCACCTGCAGGCCAAGCACCAGCTGCGCCGGGTGCGCAGCGCCACCTACCTGGTCAGCTTGCTGGACAGCAAGTTCGAAAGCCCCGCCAGCCTGTTCGCCGACGAGCAGACCATCGAGGCCGCCAAGCGCCGCTCCTACCAGCGCGGCGTGCTGGATGGCGCCGAGGTGGCGCGGATCTTCGCCTGGATGCGGCCCAACGACCTGATCTGGAACTACTGGGTCAACAACTACCTGCTCGGCAAGACACCACCAGCCTTCGACATCCTGTACTGGAACGCCGACAGCACGCGCCTGCCCGCCGCGCTGCATGGCGACCTGCTGGACTTCTTCAAGCTCAACCCGCTGACCCACCCCGCCGGCCTGGAGGTATGCGGCACACCCATCGACCTGCAGAAGGTCGAGCTGGACAGTTTCACCGTGGCCGGCAGCAACGACCACATCACCCCGTGGGATGCGGTGTACCGCTCGGCCTTGCTGCTGGGTGGCGACCGGCGCTTCGTGCTGGCCAACAGCGGGCACATCCAGAGCATCATCAACCCGCCCGGCAACCCCAAGGCCTACTACCTGGCCAACCCCAAGCTGTCCAGCGACCCCCGCGCCTGGTTCCACGACGCCAAGCGCAGCGAAGGCAGCTGGTGGCCGTTGTGGCTGGAGTGGATCACCCCGCGCTCCGGCCCGCTCAAGGCACCGCGCAGCGAACTGGGCAATGCCACCTACCCACCACTGGGCCCCGCGCCGGGCACCTACGTGCTGACCCGATGAGCATGCCGACTGGATGAAGACTCGCGACCGTATCCTCGAATGTGCCCTGCAGCTGTTCAACCAGCAGGGCGAACCGAACGTATCCACCCTGGAAATTGCCAACGAACTGGGCATCAGCCCTGGCAACCTCTACTACCACTTCCACGGCAAGGAGCCGTTGGTGCTGGGGCTGTTCGAGCGCTTTGAAGAAGCGCTGATGCCCTTGCTCGACCCGCCGCTGGAGGTACGCCTTGACGCCGAGGATTACTGGCTGTTCCTGCACCTGATCGTCGAACGCATGGCGCAGTACCGCTTCCTGTTCCAGGACCTGTCGAACCTGACCGGGCGCCTGCCCAAACTGGCCCGCGGCATGCGCAACCTGATCAACGCGCTCAAGCGCACGCTGGCAGCGTTGCTGGCCAGCCTCAAGGGCCAAGGGTTGGTAGAGAGCGAGACCCAGGCGCTGGGGCAACTGGTGGAGCAGATCACCCTGACACTGATGTTCTCGCTGGATTACCAGCGGGTACTGGGGCGCGAGGGGGATGTGGGGATTGTGGTGTACCAGGTGATGATGCTGGTGGCGCCGCATCTGCAGGCCCAGGCGCGGGGGGCGGCAGAGCAGTTGGCGGTGCGGTATCTGGAGGGGTAAGCCTGACTGGGATGTATTGCAGCAGCCGACGCATTCGCGGGTGAACCCGCTCCCACAGGTACGTTGCAGAGCTTACAAGCGGCGCAGTACCTGTGGGAGCGGGTTTACCCGCGAAGAAGGCGACGCGGTATCAGATCAGGGTACCGGTGCCTGTCTGTGCCGAAGGCGGGTTGCTGGCCGGAGCCGCAGTGGGCGCCGGAGCTGCGCTAGCGGCCGGAGCGGCGCTGGCCGCTGGAGCTGCCGGCTTGGCGGCTGCCGGCTTGGCCGGTGCTTTCTTCACAGCAGGCTTCTTCGCCACAGCTGGTTTGGCCGCTGCCGGTTTCGCCGCAGGCTTGGCCGCCGCAGTCTTCGCAGCAGGTTTAGCCGCTGCGGCCTTGGCTGCCGGCCTGGCTGCCGCGGTTTTTGCCGCAGGCTTGGCCGCTGCCGTCTTGGCCAGTGGCTTGGCCGCCGCCTTGCTCGCAGCCGGTTTGGCTGCAGTGCGCGACGAAATCGGGGTAACCGAAGCGCCGGTCAGTTTCTCGATCTGCTTGGTCAGGCTGTCCACCTGCTGGTGCAGGGCCTTGATCTCGTTGCGGCTCGGCACACCAAGGCGCGAGATGGCGCTGTTCAGGCGCTTGTCGAAGGCCTCTTCGAGTTCGCTCCACTTGCCCAGCGCACGGTCCTTCACGCCCGACACGCGCGAAGTGGTCGACGACTTGGCAGTCTCAGCAACATCTTCGGCGGTCTTCTTCGCCTGCTTCTCGGCCTTCTCGCCATCCTTCACCAGCGAGTCGAACAGCTTCGGGCCGTCCTGGTCGATCTTCGAATAGATACCAAGCCCCGCCAGCCAGATCTTGCGGGAGTACTTCTCGATCCCGCCGACCCAGGAGCTGCCTTCTTTCTCGGAATTCTTCTTGCCAGCCATCCTGCTCTCCTTATGGTTTGTGCGCGACGCGCTCGAGCAGCTCGTGCAGCTGTTCAAGCTTGATGGACAACGCCTCAACGTCATGTTTAGACGGAATGCCAAGGCGATTCAAGGCGCGACCTACCCGCGCGTCGAAAGCTTTTTCGATCTTGTCCAGTTGAACTTCGACCTTGCCGCGTACGCGACTGACTTCCTGGGTCGCTTCGTCGATCTGGTTGTTGGCAGCATCGAGCTCCTTGTCGATGCGCTTCTTGCCACGCTTCTCGACGCCTTCGCCGGCCTTGACCAGCTCATTGAAGTAGTCGGAGCCTTCCTGGCCCACACGCGCATAGGCGCCGATGCCCGCCAGCCAGATCTTGCGCGCGTAGCCGCGTACCTCGCCCAGCGTACCCGGGGCGTCGTCCTTTTTCTTCACAGTCACTTTGGCCATGCTCTGTACCTCATGCTCATGAGTGGAGGAGGAACCGCCCATGGAGGTTGGGCTTGAGCACAAGGTAGAGAGGGAAATTAGAATCTTCACCCTAAGGTGAACGAGCATGGCCCCGGGAAGGGGTGTCAGGCCAGGGCTTTGTCCAGCGCCCGCTCGATCTCGCCCTTGATGGTGCCGCTCATCATCGACAGCATCATGCCCAGCTTCAATTCGACGCGGATGCGGTCATCGAAGATGTGCACGCTGCCGTTGGCACCGCTTCGCGCCACATCGACCCGGTCACCGTTCCAGGTGGCCTTGAGGTCGTATTCGCGGGTCAGTTTGTCGACCAGCGCTTCAGCCTTGGCACGGGCGGCATCACGGCCGAGGGAATGTTTGCGTTCGACGCTGATCTGGGTCATGCGGGTGTTCCTGAAGATGAAGACATAATGGGCATTATGCCCGCCCCTGCCCACTGGCACACCCCGCCAAGACAAATCCGCCCGTTCGCCCTAGAATGGCGGTAATTTTTTCCGGTGAAGCGATATGAACGACCAGCGCAAAGGCGACCACGCCGAACCCACCACCCATTTCGGTTACCAGGACGTCCCTGAAAGCCAGAAGGCGAAGAAAGTCGCCGAGGTGTTCCACTCGGTAGCGGCCAAGTACGACCTGATGAACGACGTGCTTTCCGGCGGCATGCACCGCCTGTGGAAGCGCTTCACCATCGAGCTGTCGGGCGTACGCGCCGGCAACCGTGTACTGGACATCGCCGGCGGTACCGGCGACCTGGCCGCCAAGTTCTCGCGGCTGGTCGGCCCGACCGGCCAGGTAGTGCTGGCCGACATCAACGAGTCGATGCTCAAGGTCGGCCGTGACCGCCTGCTCGACCGTGGCGTGGCCGGCAACATCGAGTTCGTCCAGGCCGATGCCGAGAAGCTGCCATTCCCGGACAACCACTTCGACTGCGTGACCATCGCCTTCGGCCTGCGCAACGTCACCCACAAGGACGAAGCCATCCGCTCGATGCTGCGCGTGCTCAAGCCGGGCGGTCGCCTGCTGGTGCTGGAGTTCTCCAAGCCGACCAACAAGCTGATGTCCAAGGCCTACGACGCCTACTCGTTCGCCTTCATGCCGCTGGCCGGCAAGCTGATCACCAACGACTCGGAGAGCTACCGTTACCTCGCCGAGTCGATCCGCATGCACCCCGATCAGGAAACCCTGAAGGCCATGATGGTCGAGGCCGGTTTCGACCGCGTCACCTACCACAACATGACCAGCGGCATCGTTGCCGTGCACCGGGGGATCAAGCCCTGATGCTGCTGGCCGGGCTGCTCGCCAGCGCCGAACATGGCCTGAACCGCGTCCTGCGCATGGACAGCACGGCCCTGCCGCGGCTGGCCGCGCTGGAGGGCAAGGTCATCGAGATCGACTGCCGCCAGCCGGCCTTGCAGGTGTTCATCCTGCCCGATGAAGAGGGCCTGATGCTCGCCGCCCACTGGCAAGGCGAGGTCGACTGCAGCCTGCGCGCCCCGGCCGGCAGCCTGGCGCAACTGGCCCTGGCCAGGGACAAGACTGCCGTGCTGCACAGCCCGCAAGTCGAACTGCATGGCGACAGCGCCGTGCTGCTCGACCTGTTCGGTGTGCTGCAGGACCTGGAGCTGGACTGGGAGCACGAGCTGCAACGCTGGCTCGGCCCGGTCGCCACGGCGCTGCTGGCGGGCCACATCCGCCTGCGTGCACGCTGGACCCGCCAGGGCCTGGCGCGCTTCAGCCAGAACCTTTCCGAGTACCTGGCCGAAGAATCCCGTACCCTGGTCGGCAAGCGCGAAGCCGAAGCCGCCTTCAGCGAGCTCGATGCCCTGAAGCTCGATACAGAACGCCTCGAGGCGCGCCTCAAGCGCCTTTCCCGAACCCTTGATACCAGCGATAACGCATGAAGCTGCTCGCCGTCCGCCGTCTTTTTCGCATCCAGCGTGTGGTGATCCGCTACCGTCTCGATGACCTGCTGTTCGACCTGCCGCTGCCCTGGTGGCTGATGAGCCTGCGCCTGCTGATGCCATGGCGCTGGCTGCCGCGCAAGCCGTCCGAGCTCAGCCGTGGCGCGCGCCTGCGCCTGGCCCTGCAGGACCTGGGGCCGATCTTCATCAAGTTCGGCCAGTTGTTGTCCACCCGCCGCGACCTGCTGCCCAACGACATTGCCGATGAGCTGATGCTGCTGCAGGACCGCGTGCCGCCGTTCGACCCCAAGCAGGCAGTGGCACTGATCGAGGCGCAGTTGGGCGCCCCGGTAACGCAACTGTTCAGCCGCTTCGACGTCGAGCCACTGGCCTCGGCCTCGGTGGCCCAGGTGCACGCTGCGCGCCTGAAAAGTGGCGAGGAAGTGGTGGTCAAGGTGGTGCGCCCGGGCCTGAAGCCGGTGATCGCCCAGGACCTGGCCTGGCTGTTCCTGATCGCCAAGGCCGCCGAGCGCGCTTCGGCCGACGCCCGTCGCCTGCACCCGGTGGAAATCGTCGGCGACTACGAAAAAACCATCTACGACGAGCTCGACCTGCTGCGCGAAGCGGCCAACGCCAGCCAGCTGCGGCGCAACTTCGAAGGCTCCGAGCTGATGTACGTACCCCAGGTGTACTGGGACCTGTGCCGCCCCAAGGTGCTGGTGATGGAGCGCATCTACGGCGTGCCGGTGACCGACATGGCCACCTTGGCCGACCAGCGCACCGACATGAAGCTGCTGGCCGAACGAGGCGTGGAGGTGTTCTTCACCCAGGTGTTCCGCGACAGCTTCTTCCACGCCGACATGCACCCCGGCAACATCTTCGTCAGCACGGTCAAACCATGGAGCCCGCAGTACATCGCCATCGACTGCGGCATCGTCGGCAGCCTGACCGCCGAGGACCAGGACTACCTGGCGCGCAACCTGATCGCTTTCTTCAAGCGTGACTACCGCCGCGTCGCCCAGTTGCACATCGACTCGGGCTGGGTGCCGGCGCACACCAAGGTCAACGAGTTCGAAGCGGCGATCCGCACCGTGTGCGAGCCAATCTTCGAAAAACCGTTAAAGGATATTTCCTTCGGCCAGGTGCTGATGCGCCTGTTCCAGACCGCCCGGCGCTTCAACATGGAAGTGCAGCCGCAGCTGGTGTTGCTGCAGAAGACCCTGCTCAACATCGAGGGCCTGGGCCGCCAGCTGTACCCCGAGCTGGACCTGTGGAGCACCGCCAAGCCATTCCTCGAGCGCTGGATGCGCGACCGCATGAGCCCCAAGGCCGTGCTCGGCAACATCCACAGCCAGGTCGAGCAACTGCCGCACCTGGCCGACATGGCCCGCGACCTGCTCGAGCGCCTGTCGCAACCGCACCTGCACGATCCACAACTGCCGGAGCGGCGCCGCCAGGGCGACCGCTGGGCGCTGCGCCTGCTCGGCGCCGGCCTGCTCGGCGGTGGTGCGGTACTGGCCGCTGGTGCCGCCGCGGCCACCAGCCTGGCCGCCCCTGCCGCCTGGCCGGCCTGGCTGATGCTGGCCGCCGGCCTTTACCTGATCGTGCGCCAATAGCCAGCCGCGCCCATGGCTGGCACACTAGCGCAAAGGGCCCGGCACAGGAGCGGGCCCGCTTTGGAGTCGACGATGAAAGACTGGCTGGACGAGATCAAGTGGAACAGCGAGGGCCTTGTACCGGCGATCGCCCAGGACCACAAGACCGGACGCGTGCTGATGATGGCCTGGATGAACCGCGAATCGCTGGCCCTGACCGCCGCCGAGCAACGCGCCATCTACTGGTCGCGTTCGCGTGGCAAGCTGTGGCGCAAGGGCGAGGAATCCGGGCATGTGCAGAAGCTGCATGAAATGCGCCTGGACTGCGATGCCGACGTGATCATCCTGATGGTCGAGCAATTGGGCCATATTGCCTGCCATACCGGCCGTGAAAGCTGCTTCTACCGCGTCTTCGAAGACGGCCAGTGGAAAACCGTCGACCCGGTCCTGAAAGACCCGGATGCCATCTACAGCGCAGGACACTGACATGAGCGACACCCTCAACCGCCTGGCCGAAGTGCTTGAAGAACGCAAGCAAGCGGCGCCCGACAGCTCCTACGTGGCCAGCCTGTACCACAAGGGCCTGAACAAGATCCTCGAAAAGCTCGGCGAAGAGTCGGTCGAGACGATCATTGCCGCCAAGGATGCCGCGGTCAGCAAGGATTACAGCGATGTCATCTACGAAACCGCCGACCTGTGGTTTCATAGCCTGGTAATGCTCAGCGCGCTGGGTCAGCATCCGCAAGCCGTGCTCGATGAGCTGGAGCGCCGCTTCGGGCTTTCCGGGCATGATGAGAAGGCGGCTCGACAGCCGTCTGCCTGATGTAATTCAGGTGCGCGGTGCCCCTCTCTTTTGTGGGAGCGGGTTCACCCGCGAAGAATGCGACGCGGTGTATGGCACCGGCTAAGCCGGTGTTCGCGGGTGAACCCGCTCCCACAGGGGCCGCGTTGCCAGAACAATTCGCTTTACCTGTAAATTTCAGGAGTACGAAATGGGTATCTTTGACTGGAAACACTGGATCGTCCTGCTGGTGGTCGTGGTCCTGGTGTTTGGCACCAAGAAGCTGAAGAACTTCGGCAGTGACCTGGGTGAGTCGATCAAGGGCTTCCGCAAGGCCATGAGCGACGAAGAGAACAAGCCGGCCGAGCAGACCCCGCCGCCTGCCCAACCCGTTCCACCGGTGCAGAACACTGCCCAGCAGAACCAGGGCCACACCATCGAAGGCCAGGCCCAGCCGGCTCAAGAGCCGCAGCGGAAAGACTGACCCATGTTCGGCATCAGTTTCAGCGAGCTGCTGCTCGTCGGCCTGGTCGCCCTGCTGGTGCTCGGCCCCGAGCGCCTGCCCGGTGCCGCGCGCACGGCAGGCCTGTGGATCGGCCGGCTCAAGCGCAGTTTCAACAGCATCAAGATGGAAGTGGAGCGCGAAATCGGCGCCGACGAAATCCGCCGCCAGCTGCACAACGAGCACATCCTGCAGATGGAAGAGGAAGCCAAGCGCATCCTCAACCCGATGACGCCACCGGCGCAGCCGCCTGTCACCACCGCAACCGTTCAGCCCCCCGTCGGGCTCGAAGCCAGGCCGGTCGAGACCGCTGCCACCCCGGCCACGCCTTCTGAACCGCCTCAACCGCCGCGAGCCCCATGAGCGAAAATCCGGAACACGACCAGCCAATGCCGCTGGTTTCGCACCTGACCGAACTGCGCACCCGCCTGCTGCGCTGCGTTGCCGTCATTTTCCTGATCTTTGCCGGGCTGTTCTCCTTCGCCCAGCAGATCTACACCTTGGTCTCCGCGCCGCTGCGCGAGCACCTGCCGGCCAATGCGACGATGATCGCCACCGACGTGGCCTCGCCGTTCCTCACGCCGTTCAAGCTGACCATGATCGTCTCGCTGTTCCTGGCGATACCGTTCATCCTCCAGCAGATCTGGGGCTTCATCGCACCCGGGCTGTACCGCCATGAAAAGCGCATCGCCATTCCGCTGTTGGTGTCGAGCATCTTCCTGTTCTACGCCGGCATGGCCTTCGCCTATTTCCTGGTGTTCCCGCTGGTCTTCGGCTTCTTCGCCAGCGCCACGCCGGAAGGCGTTTCGATGATGACCGACATCGCCAGCTACCTCGACTTCGTGATGACGCTGTTCTTCGCCTTTGGCGTGGCCTTCGAAATCCCGGTGGCGGTGGTGCTGCTGGTATGGATCGGCGTGGTCGACGTGAAGTACCTGAAGAAGATTCGCCCCTACGTGATCATCGGCTGCTTCGTGGTCGGTATGGTCCTTACCCCACCGGACATCTTCTCCCAGACCCTGCTGGCCGTACCCATGTGGCTGCTGTTCGAGATTGGCGTGCTGTGCGGCAGCCTGATCCGCAAGCGCAGCGCCCACGACGAAACCGCCAACGACCACAACGACCAGCCACCAGCGACCCAACCGTGAACCTGTTGCTCCTTGAAGAGGCCGACTTCGTCTCGGCCGACCGCGTCGTTCTCGCAGACCGGCGCTTCACCTACATGCAGGACATCCACCGTGTGGCGGTGGGCGACAACCTGCGCGTGGGCCGCATCAACGGCCTGATGGGCAAGGCCACGGTGCTGCGCCTGGAAAAGCACGAAGCCGAACTGGAAGTCGCCTTTGACCAGCAGCCACCGGCCAAGCTGCCGCTGACCCTGGTGCTGGCCGTACCTCGGCCGAAAATGCTGCGCCGGCTGTTCCAGACCGTGGCCACCCTTGGCGTGCCGCGGCTGATCCTGCTGAACAGCTACAAGGTCGAGAAAAGCTTCTGGCAAACACCGTTCCTGCACCCGGACAGCATTCGCGAGAACCTCATCCTGGGCCTGGAACAGGCCCGCGACACCGTGCTGCCCGAAGTGATCATCGAGAAGCGCTTCAAACCGTTCGTCGAAGACCGCCTGCCGGCCATCGCCGCAGGCACCCTGGGCCTGGTCGGCCACCCTGGCCCCTACCCCGCCTGCCCGCGCGCCGTGGAGCAGCCCGTGACCCTGGCAATCGGCCCGGAGGGCGGCTGGATCCCCTACGAGGTGGACCTGCTGGGCAAGGCAGGCCTGGCTCCGGTCCAGCTGGGCGACCGCATCCTGCGGGTAGAGACCGCGGTGACAGCACTGCTTTCACGAATTTTCTGACACTCAAGTCAACTTTCACCCATAAAGTTTCCCCTCCCCAGGCCGATTGTCTTGGCAACACAACAATTAATCGTGCTGCCAAGGCGCCGGGGAGTCGTACATGTATCAATGGTTCGCCCAATCATTGGGCAATGTGAGCGTCAATCGCAAACTGGGGCTGGGCTTCGGCCTGGTGCTGCTGTTGACCCTGGCCATTACCCTGGCTGGCTGGCACGGCATGGACAGCATCATCAACCGTGGCGACAAGCTGGGGAACATCTCGGTCATCCAGCAGTACACCCAGGAACTGCGCATCGCCCGCCAGCATTACCAGCGCCAGCCTGACGAAGCCTCGGTGGCAGAGCTGGAAAAAGCCCTGGGCAATCTCGAGCGCCAGGTGCAGCTTATGCTCGGGCAGATCGAGCAGCCCGCTGACAGCCAGCGCCTTGAGCAGCAGCGCGAGGCCGTGCGCGGCTACCAGCAGGCGTTCAACGAGCTGAAACAGGCCGGCCAACGCCGCGAGGCCAGCCGCGCCGTGCTTGGCGATACTGCCGACAAGGCCGCAGAGCTGATTGGCCGGGTGCAACGCGGCCTGCTGCAGGGTGGCGATATCAGCCAGTACCAGCACGCGGTGGAAGTCAGCGCCCTGTTGCAACAGGCGCGCTTCCAGGTACGCGGCTACACCTACAGCGGCAACGCCGACTACCAGCAAACGGCGCTGAAGGCCATCGACCAGGCCTTGGCCGAGCTGCGCGCGCTACCGGCCAAAGTGCCGGCGGAGCACGCTGCCAGCCTGGACGATGCCACCACCGCCCTGGCAGGCTACCGCGACGCGGTCACCCAGTTCGGCAATGCTCAGGTCGCCAGTGAGCATGCCCTGCAGAGCATGGTCGAGCACGGCTCGGTACTGCTGCAGACCAGCCAGGCGATGACCACCTCGCAAACCGCTGTGCGCGACGCCGGGGCGGCCCAGGCCAAGACCGTGCTCGCCGTGGCCACCGTGCTGGCCCTGACCCTCGGCCTGCTGGCGGCCTGGGCCATCACCCGGCAGATCATCGTCCCGCTGCGCCAGACCTTGCACGCCGCCGAACGCGTGGCCAGTGGCGACCTGACCCTGAACCTGCAGGCACAACGCCGCGACGAACTGGGCCAGTTGCAAGCCAGCATGCATCGCATGACCCAGGGCCTGCGCGAACTGATCAGCGGCATCGGTGATGGCGTCACGCAGATCGCCAGTGCTGCCGAGGAGTTGTCGGCGGTGACCGAGCAGACCAGTGCCGGGGTCAACAACCAGAAGGTCGAGACCGATCAGGTGGCGACCGCCATGAATCAGATGACCGCCACCGTGCATGAGGTGGCACGCAATGCCGAGCAAGCCTCGGAAGCTGCGTTGATGGCCGACCAGCAGGCCCGCGAGGGCGATCGTGTAGTGGGCGAGGCGGTGGCGCAGATCGAGCGCCTGGCCGGCGAAGTGGTCAACTCCAGCGAAGCGATGAACCAGCTCAAGGCCGAAAGCGACAAGATCGGCAGCGTGCTCGACGTGATCAAGTCGGTGGCCCAGCAGACCAACCTGCTGGCCCTCAACGCAGCGATCGAGGCGGCCCGTGCCGGCGAGGCCGGGCGTGGCTTTGCTGTGGTGGCTGATGAGGTGCGCAGCCTGGCGCAGCGCACCCAGCAATCGACCGAAGAGATCGAAGAGCTGATTGCCGGCCTGCAGAGCGGCACCCAGCGTGTGGCCAGTGTGATGGACAGCAGCCGCCAGTTGACCGACAGCAGCGTCGAACTGACCCGCCGAGCCGGCAGTTCGCTGGAGACCATCACCCGTACCGTGTCTTCGATCCAGGCCATGAACCAGCAGATTGCCACGGCAGCGGAAGAACAGACGGCCGTGGCAGAAGAGATCAACCGCAGCGTGATGAACGTGCGAGATATTTCTGACCAGACCTCGGCGGCCAGTGAAGAGACGGCCAGTTCCAGCGTGGAGCTGGCGCGGTTGGGTACCCACCTGCAAGGGTTGGTGGGGCGGTTCAGGCTCTAGGCTGATGTGTAGGTCGCCTGTACTGGCCTCTTCGCGGGTAAACCCGCTCCCACAGGTACCGCACAGTTCTCAAAATCTGTGCAGTACCTGTGGGAGCGGGTTTACCCGCGAAGAGGCCGGCGCAGGTGGAGTATTCCTACCTGTTGAAGTGAAATTTCCTACCTGATTATCAGGTCAAGTCCTACAGCTCCGCTGCCGATTGGCAAAGGTGTGATGCCAGCAATGCGCCTGCATCCTCGCCCCCAATCGCACGGAGATTCCTCATGCTCGGCTACCTCAACCGCAAGCTCGGCAACATCAGTGTCGCAGCCAAGCTCGCCCTCGGCTTTGCCGTAGTCCTGCTGCTTACCCTGGCCACCACCGTCAGTGGCTGGCGTGCACTGGATGACGCCATTGTGCGCTCGCAGCAACTCAGCGAAATCGGCCTGATCAACGACCTGACCAAAGACTTGCGCGCAGAGCGCATCACTTACCGCGTACTCAACGACAACGCCAGCAGAACGCGGATAGCCAACATTCTCGACCAGCTCAACAGCATGCTGAGCACCTTGCAACAACGTAGCAGCGTGGATGAATCCCGGCAGATGCTGACCGAAAAACTGGCGTTGCTGCAGCGCCTGCGCGACGATTTCAGCGAGCTGGAGAATACTGTCGCCAAGCGTATCGCCCTGCGCCAGGCCATGCAGGCCCATGAGCAGAAGCTCACCGAAGTGATCGACGATCTCCAGACCCAGGCCTTGCTGAGGATGCCTGCCGACAGCCAGCAAGGCGGTGTGCTGGGGCTGATGGACACGCTTGGCCGTCATGTCGACGGTGCCAACCAGCAGAGCCTGGTTCCGGCCTATACCTTCTCCCCTGTGGAAAGCTTCGCCAAGGTCGGCGACAGCTCCCTGGATGCCGCCGCCAGCAGCCTTGCGCAACTGCTCAAAGGCCTTGCTCCACTTGGCTTGCCCCGTGCGCTCACCCAGCAGCCCGGGGAGCAGCTGGCCAAGTACCGCGCCAGCCTGGATGAGTATCGTCGGGCTGCGGTGCGTGTCGAACAGCTGCAAAACAACATGGAGAACATGGGCAACGAGCTGCGCGCGGTAAGCCTGGAACTCGGCAAACGCAAGATCGAGCAGCGCGACAGGGAAGCCCTTGAGGCCCGCTCGCTGCTGACCACTGTAGCCCTGCTGGCGTTGGCCGTAGGCGTCGTGGCCGGCTGGCTGATCACCCTGCAGATCACCCAGCCTTTGCGCCAGACCCTGGCCGTGGCCGGGCGCATCGCCAAGGGCGACCTGAGCCAGGTCGAACCTGTGCAACGCCGCGACGAGATGGGCCAGTTGCAAACCAGCATGCGCGAAATGACCTTGAGCCTGCGCGAGCTGATCGGTGGCATCGACCAGGGCGTCGGCCACCTGTCACAGGCCGCCACACAGCTGGCGGCCAGCAGCGAAGACACCAAGCTGCGCATCAACCAGCAACGCGAGGAAACCGACCAGGTGGCCACAGCCATGAACCAGATGAGCGCCACCGTGCAGGAAGTGGCGCAGAACGCTGAACAGGCCTCGCTGGCGGCGACCAACGCCGACCAGCAGGCGCAGATCGGCGACCAGGTGGTGGCCGAAGCTATTGGCCGTATCGAACAGCTGGCCGGGCAGATGGACCATTGCCTGGCGGCCATGCAGCACCTGGCGGGCGAGAGCCAGCGCATCGGCAGCATCCTCGATGTGATCAAGTCAGTGTCCGAGCAGACCAACCTGCTGGCCCTGAACGCGGCGATCGAAGCGGCACGGGCGGGTGAAGCCGGGCGTGGTTTTGCCGTGGTGGCCGATGAAGTGCGCGGTCTGGCACAGCGCACCTCGACGGCGACCGAGGAAATCGGCCAACTGATCGACAGCCTGCACAACGGCACCGACGAAGTGACCCGCCTGCTGGACAACAGCAAGAACCTGACCGAGCAGAGTGTGGAGCTGAGCCGCAAGGCGGGGCATGCGTTGAGCCAGATCACCGACACGGTGTCCAGCATCCAGGGCATGAACCAGCAGATTGCCACGGCCAGCGAAGAGCAGAGCGTGGTCGCCGAGCAGATCAACCGTAGTGTGCTGAATGTGCGCGATGTGTCGGATCAGACCAGTGCGGCCAGTGAGCAGACGGCGGCTTCTAGTGGGGAACTGGAGCAGTTGGGGCAGCAGTTGCGGGGGATGGTGGGGCGGTTCAACATCTGAAACCGAGTCGTCCTCTTCGCGGGCATGCCCGCTCCCACAGGTATATCACCCTCCTTCAAGGCGGTGGTGGACCTGTGGGAGCGGGCGTGCCCGCGAAGAGGCCGGTGCGGGTTAAAGCACCTGACGCAGGAACGCCTGCGCGCGCGGGTCTTTCGGCGAGGCGAAGAACGCGGCCGGCGCCGAATCTTCCAGCAACTTGCCATGATCGAAGAACAGCACCCGGTCCGCCACTTCACGGGCAAAGCCCATTTCGTGGGTAACGCAGACCATGGTCATGCCTTCCTGGGCCAGGGTCTTCATCACGTCCAGCACCTCGCCGACCATTTCCGGGTCGAGCGCCGAGGTTGGCTCGTCGAACAGCATCACTTTCGGGTCCATGGCCAGGGCCCGGGCGATCGCCACCCGCTGCTGCTGGCCACCGGACAGGCGCGACGGGTATTCGTTGGCTTTCTGCGCAATGCCCACCTTCTCCAGCAGCGCCCGGGCCTTGGCCTCGCGGTCGGCCTTGTTGCGCTTGCGCACCACCTTCTGTGCCAGGCACAGGTTCTCCAGCACGGTCATGTGCGGGAACAGGTTGAAATGCTGGAACACCATGCCGACTTCGCGGCGGTAGGCGTTGATGTCGGTCTTCGGGTCGGCCAGTTGCAGGCCGTCGATGGCCACATGGCCTTCGTCGAAATGCTCCAGGCCGTTGAGGCAGCGCAGGAAGGTAGACTTGCCCGAACCCGACGGGCCGAGCACCACCACCACTTCGCCCTTGGCGACCTGGGTGGTGACGTTATCCACGGCCCGTACCACGTGGCCACGGGTGTCGAAGACTTTCAGCAGGTCACGGACTTCAATCACTTTGCGCAAGCCTCCGCTCGAGCCGGCTGGCCAGGTGCGACAGCGGCAGGTTGATCAGCAGGTACAGGCCTGCCACGCAGAACCAGATCTCGAAGGTCGAGAACGAGGTGGTAATGGCCTCGCGGCCGCTCTTGGTCAGTTCGGTGATGGCGATCACCGACACCAGCGAAGTGTCCTTGACCAGGCTGATGAACTGGCCGGCCAAAGGCGGCAGCACGCGCTTGAAGGCCTGCGGCAGGATCACGTGGCGCATCGACTGGCCCGCGTTCAGGCCCAGCGAGCGGGCCGCTTCGTTCTGGCCCTTGGCGATGGACTGCACGCCGGCACGAACGATTTCGGCCACGTAGGCGCCGGTGAACAGCGCCAGTGCAGCCACCCCGGCAAACTCGCGGGACAGGTTGAGCACGGTACCGATGAAGAAGTAGAAGATGAAGATCTGTACCAGCAGCGGTGTACCGCGCACCAGCTCGACATACACCGTCGACAGGTCACGCAGCGTAGGGTTGCTGGACAGGCGGCAGAGGCCGGCGAACAGGCCGATCAACAGGCCCAGAGCACCGGATACCACCGAAATCCAAAGCGTGGTCCACAGGCCCCAGGCCAGCGGGCCAGCCGCCCAGTGGCGGGTGACGCCAATCTGGTCGCCTTCGGAAACATCGTCGCCACGGGCCAGTTGCAGGCTGTCCTTGTCCACATCGAGCACCTGCTCGGCACCGCTCTCGTCTTTCAGCGTGACACGGGCATTGTCGCCAGAGATGACGATGTCCTGCACGGTGCCGTAACCGGCGGCGCGCTGTGCTTCCTCGGCCTTGTAGGCGAAGTACTGCGGTACGCGGTTCCAGCGCCACTCGTAGGAAATCATCGAGGTGGCCATGTACAGGCTGAACGCCAGGCCCACCAGGACCAGGGCAGTCAAACCGTGCCAGGGCCACTGGGCTTTCTTGTGTTTGATCACGTGGGGTACTTCCGTAAATACGAACGCGCAGGGTTTGCCTGCGCGTCGGGGTCATAAAGCCGGCTTGTGGCCTGGGCCTTATTCCATTTCCTTCAGCCAGTCCTTGTTCTTGAACCACTTGTCGTGAATACGATCGTAGGTCCCGTCATGCTTGATCTGGTGCAGGAAGTTGTTGATGAAGTTGATGCTGTCGTAGTCGCCTTTCTTCAGGCCGAAGGCCAGCGGCTCGTAGGTGAAGGGTTCTTCGAGGAACAGCAGCTTGCCGGCACCGGCCTTGTCCACTGCCACCACGTTGTACGGCGCGTCGTAGACGAAGGCGTCAGCCTTGCCGTTGACCACATCCATCACCGCTTCCTGCTCGTTGTCGTAGCCGTGGTACTTGGCCTTGGCGATCAGCTTCTTGGAAACCATTTCGCCGGTGGTGCCGAGCTTGGAGGTGATGCGGTACTTCTCGTTGTTCAGGTCCTTGTACGACTTGATCTCGCCCGCCAGTTCCTTGCGGATCAGCAGGGTCTGGCCAACCACGATGAAGGGTTCGCTGAAGTTCAGGCGCAGATTGCGTTCCTGGGTCAGGGTCATGCCGCTGCCGATCATGTCGAACTTGTCGGTCAGCAGGGCCGGGATGATGCCGTCATAGGCCGTGGATACCGGCTCGAACTTGACGCCCATGGACTTGGCCATGGCTTTGAGGATATCGACTTCGAAGCCGATGATCTCGCCACGCTTGTTGGTCATCTGGAACGGCATGTAGGTCGGGTCCATGCCCACCCGCAGGGTGCCGCGCTTGACCGCGTCATCGATCGCGCCCGCCTGGGCCGCCGTCACGGCGACCAGGGCGGTGACACCGACCAGCAGTCGCGAAAGGTATTTCTTGATCATCACCAAGTCCCCTAGCAAGAAAAGTAGCGAATCTTATTGTTGGCACGGCCGTGGCGGCCGATGCGTCATATCGGAGAGGGATGCTAACGCATGGCGGCTCGGGGACCTAGAGCCGGGGGGGACTTTGTTGGCCAAAATCCATCATGCAGGGACATTGCTAGCGAGGGCTTTGCCCTCGTTTCGCGACACAAGGCCGCTCCTACAGGGGCATGCATTCCCTTGTAGGAGCGGCCTTGTGTCGCGATAGGGCCGCAAAGCGGCCCCTGGGCCGATCAGGCGCCGACAAGTGCCGGTTGGCCTTCATTCTCCGGATGCAGCGGCAACAGCGGCGAATGCGGGTCGTTCTTGATCGATGCACGCCACACGTTGATCCACGCCGCATTGTGCTCGGCCCAGACCTGCTCGTGCAGGCGGGTCAGCGCCACCGGGTCGCTGAGCAGGGCCAGGCGGGTATTGAGGTCCAGCCCTTGCGGCCCGACCTCCATCGCCTTGGCCACGCGCTCGACGCGCAGTGCCTCGATCGGCGCCGCCTGACCATGACGGGCAGTGGCCATGGCGCAGGCCAGGGCGTTCTGCCGCGGGTCGACCACAGCCCGCACGAAGCCGTCATGCAGGGCATGCCAGCGGTTTTCGTGGGTGTACTGGTCGGTGGCCAGCAGCTCTTGCGGAGTGGCGTATTCCTCGGGGATGAGGAACAGCTTCTCGTCCTTGGCCGCCAGGCCCAGGCGGGTGCGGCTGGAGATCACCGAAACCGGGATCGACAGCACCAGCGAACCAACGATTGGCGCCAGCCACCACAGGAAGCTCGGGTTCAGCCAGGCCACCAGCGCCGCCCAGGCAATGCCCAACAGGGTCTGCGGGCCGTGGCGGCGCACCGCTTCGCTCCACGGCGTGGAGTCGTCGTCACGCTGCGGCGAGTTCCAGGTCGCGGCCCAGCCGAGGAACGCGGCCAGCACGAAGCGGGTGTGGAAGATCATGCGCACCGGTGCCAGCAGCATGGAGAACAGCATCTCCATCAGCATCGACAGGGTGACCTTGATACGCCCGCCAAACTCTGTCGCGCCCTTGGCCCAGATCAGGATGACGCTGAGCAGCTTGGGCAGGAACAGCAGCACGATGGTGGTGGAGAACAGCGCCACGGCCTTCTCCGGGTGCCACTGCGGCCACAGCGGGTAGAGCTGGTACGGCTCGATGAAGTACTGCGGCTCCATCAGCGTGTTGGTCGCCAGCAGCGCGGTCGACAGCACCAGGAACAGGAACCACAGCGGTGCCGACAGGTACGACATCACCCCGGTGAGGAACACCGCACGGTGCACCGGGTGCATGCCCTTGACCAGGAACAGGCGGAAGTTCATCAGGTTGCCGTGGCACCAGCGGCGGTCGCGCTTGAGCTCGTCGAGCAGGTTCGGCGGCAGTTCTTCGTAGCTGCCCGGCAGGTCGTAGGCAATCCACACGCCCCAGCCGGCACGGCGCATCAGCGCGGCTTCGACGAAGTCGTGGGAGAGGATTGCACCGGCGAACGCACCCTTGCCCGGCAATGGCGCCAGGGCGCAGTGCTCGATGAACGGCTTCATGCGGATGATCGCGTTGTGGCCCCAGTAGTGCGACTCGCCCAGCTGCCAGAAGTGCAGGCCGGCGGTGAACAGCGGGCCGTACACGCGGGTGGCGAACTGCTGCAGGCGCGCATACAGGGTGTCCATGCCCGAGGCCTTCGGCCCGGTCTGGATGATGCCGGCGTCCGGGTTGGCCTCCATCAGGCGCACCAGGCTGCTCAGGCACTCGCCGCTCATGACGCTGTCGGCGTCGAGTACGACCATGTACTTGTATTCGCCGCCCCAACGACGGCAGAAGTCGTCGAGGTTGCCGCTCTTGCGCTTCACCCGGCGCCGACGGCGGCGGTAGAAGATACGGCCGAAGCCTTTGGTTTCGCGGCACACGTCCAGCCAGGCCTGTTGCTCGGCCACGGCGATGTCGGTGTCGTTGGTGTCGCTGAGCACGAAGAAGTCGAAACGGTCGAGGTTGCCGCTGGCGGCCACCGACTCGAACGTTGCGCGCAGGCCGGCGAACACGCGCGGCACGTCTTCGTTGCAGATCGGCATCACCAGCGCGGTACGCGCCTCGGGCGCGATCGGCTCGTTGCCTGCACTGCTACCCGAAATCTTGTACTTGTCACGCCCGGTGAGCAGCTCGAGGAAGCCCATCAGCGCGGTCCAGAAGCCCGCCGATACCCAGCAGAACAGGATGCCGAAGAGAACCAGGATGGACGTCTGCAAGGCATACGGCCAAACCTGCACCACGGTGTCCCACAGCGGCTGGTTGACGACTTCGTCAAAGTCCACGAACGACCAGCCCTGGTACGGCAGGATGCCCTTCATGTACCAGCCGGCAACGATGGTCTGGCCGATCATCAGCGCCAGCAGGATGTAGCGGCGGATCGAGCCGACCGCACGCCAGCGAGCTGGCGGCAGCTCGCGCTTGGGCGGCTGCGGGGCGTTGGTGCGGCCGGTCATGCGCCGCCACATGCGGATCAGCACGTTGGTACGCCATGGCTCGGGCACGACCTTGGTGCGCTTGATCGGCGGAGCGATCTTCAGGCACAGGCGGCCGCTGCCGTCGACGCCAAGCATCTCGGCGTCTTCCAGCTCGGCGGCGCTGCCTACGGTCAGGCGCGGGCCCACCGAGGCCTGGACGGCCTCGGCAGAGCTGGCGGCCGGGTTGGCCGCCAGGCGTTGGTGCAGCTCACTGAATGACGTGCAGCTGGCGAGCTCCGCCCGTTGCTCGTCGCTCAGTGGTAGGTGGGCCAGGTACTCGCGAAGCGATTCCGGCCTTGCGCTTGAGTTACTCATCGGCAGGCAACTGATAGCTCCAGGTCTCGGTCAGCACCTTCTCGGTGGTGGCCGGGGTCCCGTTGGTGGGCGCCGCATCGGCGGCAGGTTGTTCGGCCTTGGCAGCTTTCTCGGCCTTGGCTTGCTTGGCTGCAGCCTTGTCCTGCTTGGCGTCCTTGGCAGGCTTGGCGGCTTCGACCGGCACGTCACGCACCAGCGCGGCACGCATTTCGGTCGATTTGTTGGCTTCCTTGACCTTCAAACGCAGGGTCAGGCGCCAGCCCTTGGTCTCAGGGTTATAGCGCAGGTTGTTCTCGACCACCTCGGCGTTGTCGCCCACGCTGATCTGGCTGCGCACGGCGGTGTCTTCCGGCAGGGCGGCCAGCGCCGGGCCGGCGAAGTCGACCAGGAAGGCCACGCTGCCGTCTGGCTGGCGGATCAGGTTGGATTGCTTGACGTCGCCGGTGGAACGCAGGGTCTGCTTGACCCAGCCCAGCTCGGGAGCCTGGAACTTCGGCTCGTCGATGGTCCAGTGCAGGCGGTACGCGTACTCGAATGGCTTGCCTGGCTCAGGCAGCTTTTCCGGGCTCCAGAAGGCCACGATGTTGTCATTGGTCTCGTCGGCAGTCGGGATTTCGACCAGGTCGACGGTGCCCTTGCCCCAGTCCCCCTTCGGCTCGATCCAGGCGCTCGGGCGCTTCTGGTAGTTGTCGTCGAGGTCTTCGTAGTCGCTGAAGGCGCGCTGGCGCTGCATCAGGCCGAAACCACGCGGGTTCTCGACGCTGAAGTTGCTCACGGCCAGGTGTTTCGGGTTGTTCAGCGGACGCCACAGCCATTCGCCATTGCCGGCATGGATCGACAGGCCTTCGGAGTCGTGCAGGGCCGGACGGTAGTTGAGGACCTTGGACGGCTGGTTGGGGCCGAACAGGTACATGCTGGTCAGCGGGGCAATGCCCAGGCGGCTGACATGGTCACGCAGGAACACGCGGGACTGCACGTCGACCACGGTATCGTTGCCTGGGCGCAGGGTCAGCTTGTAGGCGCCGGTGGAACGCGGCGAGTCCAGCAGGGCGTAGATGACCAGGTGCTTGTCGGCCGGCTTGGGCTTCTCGACCCAGAACTCGGTGAAGCGCGGGAACTCCTCGCCCGACGGCAGTGCGGTGTCGATGGCCAGGCCACGGGCCGACAGGCCGTACACGTGGCCCTTGCCGACCACGCGGAAGTAGCTGGCGCCAAGCAGGGTCATGATCTCGTCCTGCTTGTCGGCCTTGTTGATCGGGTACAACACGCGGAAACCGGCGTAACCCAGGTTCTTGGTGGTTTCCGGGTCGTGTGGCACGTCACCGAACTCGAAACGGCTCGGGTCGTACTTGATTTCCTCGACCTTGGTGGCGGTGACCTGGTTGATCTTCACCGGGGTGTCGAAGTGCATGCCCTGGTGATAGAACGACAGCTTGAACGGGGTCTTGTCCTTGGCCCACTCGGCCTTTTCCTGCAGGAAATGAATCTTCTGGTAGTCCGCGAACTTCATGTCGCGGAATACGGCCGGCAGGTTGCTTTTCGGTGCTTCGTACTTCTGGCCGGCCAGATCCTTTGCCTTGGCTGCAACATCGTCAAGATTGAATGCCCACAGCTGGCCCGCGCTCATCAGGCCGACCAGTGCCACACTGGCCATCAGGGCCTTGCGCAGCCCGGTACCGGGGATTCTTGATGCTTTTTGGGGACTAACAATCACGAGCAACCCTCGCCGAAAACAGATCATGAAACCAACGGCCAGCGACAAATGCCGGGTTGGCGAGCACTGTTCGGACCCCGTGAGGGCGTAATGATTCCCCAAACGGATCCAGACAATGCTCGAGTCAGAGTGAAACGAACCTGCGAACGCAGGTCCATGCAGCGCGCGATTATCCAGCAGGTCGCGTGACAACGCATCAGGCTGGAACAACTATTTATCGTACAAAACCCCTTGTTTTCCTGTGAACAAGGGGTTTTTTACACTCACATTTGTAACATAAATGTTACGGGGCCATCATTGACCAGGTGCACCTGCATGTCTGCACCGAATTGCCCGCTTGCCACATCGGCATGCTGGGCCTTCGCCTGCTGCAAAAGATAGTCGAACAACTCGGCGCCGAGGGCCGGTGGCGCTGCCGTCGAGAAGCTCGGGCGCATGCCGTTGCGGGTGTCTGCCGCCAGGGTGAACTGCGACACCAGCAACAAACCTCCCCCCACATCCTTGAGCGACAGGTTCATCTTGCCCTGCTCGTCGCTGAACACCCGGTAGTTCAACAGCTTGTGCAACAACTTGTCGGCCTGCTCACGGGAATCTTCAGGCTCGACGGCCACCAGCACCAGCAAACCCTGGTCGATGGCACCTACCACCTCCCCCGCTACTTCCACCCGCGCACCACGCACGCGCTGCAGCAGGCCCCTCATGCTTCTTCCAGGGGCAGATCGAGCAGGCGCCGGGCCATCTGGTCGGCGGCACGCACCAGGGCATCGGTGATGCCCGGCTCGGAAGCCGCGTGGCCAGCGTCACGGATCACCTTCAGTTCGCTGTTCGGCCAGGCCTGGTGCAGCGCCCAGGCGTTGTCCAACGGGCAGATCACATCATAGCGGCCATGCACGATCACGGCCGGCAGGTGGGCGATCTTTGGCAGATCGCGGATCAGCTGGTCCGGCTCGAGGAAGGCGTTGTTCATGAAGTAGTGGCATTCGATACGGGCGATCGACAGTGCACGCTGCGGCTCGGAGAAGCGGTCGACCACCAGCGGGTTGGGACGCAGGGTGGCGGTACGGCCTTCCCAGGTGGACCAGGCCTTGGCCGCGTGCATCTGGGCGATCTGGTCGTTGCCGGTCAGGCGCTTGTGGAAGGCCGTGACCAGGTCACCGCGCTCCTCCGGCGGGATCGGCGCGATGTAGTCCTGCCAGTAATCGGGGAACAGGCGGCTGGCGCCTTCCTGGTAGAACCATTGTATTTCCTGGGGCCTGCACAGGAAGATGCCGCGCAGGATCAGGCCATGCACCCGCTCGGGGTGGGTCTGGGCGTAGGCCAGGGCCAGGGTGGAGCCCCACGAGCCGCCGAACAGCACCCACTTGTCGATGCCAAGGTGCTCGCGGATGCGCTCAAGGTCCTCGACCAGGTGCCAGGTGGTGTTGTTTTCCAGGCTCGCGTGCGGCGTGGAGCGGCCACAGCCGCGCTGGTCGAAGGTGATGATGCGGTACAGGGTCGGGTCGAAGTAGCAGCGGCTCTGGGCGTCGCATCCGGCGCCCGGGCCGCCGTGGATGAATACCACCGGCAGACCTTCTGGCGAGCCGCTTTCGTCGACATACAGCACATGCGGCGCTTCCACGGCCAGATCGTGCCGGGCGTAGGGTTTGATCTGCGGGTACAGGGTCTGCATTGCGCACTCCGTGTGAGGATTATTCGGCCGTGGGCCATCATAAACCTGAATTGCGCTTTGAGCACTGCCCGCGCTGATGCCGCCGCACCTCAAGGGCACATATATCTACCTCCAGCAGCTCAGGCAGGCCCGCGATAGTCCCTCGCCCCAAATCAAGTAAGGGCCTCGCCATGCCAACTGCAGTCACTGCCGTGCCTAGTGTTCATTACGCCACCATCGAGCGCAGAATCCCCACCTGGCTCAAGCAGGCTCCACCAGAAACCCGACTTGCGATGCGCAACTGGCATCACCCCCCTGCCTGGCTGGTGACGGCACTCCAGCAACAACCGGAAGTCGCCAAGGCATGGCAGGAAGAGCACGCACGCCACCGCGAGCACCAGGTGCAGGTGCACAAGCTGTTCGAACAGCTTCCAACCCTGGAAACCTACGCCACCAAGGCACTCACCGAAGCCATCAAGCAGCGATTCAGGCTTGACCTGGATGTGCGCAACACCTACCTCGTCGATGCCCGCCTGATCGAAACGACCGACGCCATCGACAGCCGCCAGGCTGTCGACCGGGCTACACGCTCGCTGCTGCACTGCGCCTTGCACAACTTCGACCAGGCCGCCGCTGCCGAACATGGCATGGACGCGCCCGCCTCCTTGCTCAAGAGTTCGGTCATCGTCGATCACCGGCGCTTCATGGGCACCGTGCCGATCACCAATGCACTGGATATTGCCGCCGAAGACTTCGCCGACTTGTGTCGCACGCTGGATATCGGCGGCAAGTACCACGAACAGGTACATGCCATCTACTACCCGGTGGCCACGCCGTCACTCGGCGCCGATGAAGCCGCACTGGCCGTTTATGAAACCCTGGGGCGTGCCGAGGTCTCTGCATTCCGGCAATCCCTGCATTTCGCGCGCCTCAAGGGCGATATCAGCGAAACGCTATATTCCGCCGCTCTCGCCACACCACTTGACCAGGCGCCATCGCCCTCTTCGCCGGTGACATTCAGCTTGCTCGAGTTGTGGGAAGCCGAGCTGACCGGCGTTGTGCTCATTACCCTGCAAGCTGAAGGGCATCAGGCCGTGGCGCTGTACATCCCTGAAGACAGCACCACGCCCCTCAAGGAGTTCACCAGCCAGCAAGCCATGCACGACGAATTGCGCGACAGGCTCCAGGCCGATATCGGCTACCTGGACAAGCACCTCGCCGACCGCGACAAGGCGCCGATAACCACCCGCCTGAAGGACCGGCTCATGCCCCTCGCCTGGAGTGTTCGCGGCTTGCATGAACGTGTTCCGGACCCGTACGCCACCCTGTATCCGGTCATGAAGCCTTTCAGCCACGCCTTCCAAGGCGTGATGGCTTTCCAGAAGGCCCAGCGTCATGAAAAGGATGTGCTGTTCCACGCCACGCCAACCGAAATCGTCGACCGGCGCACCACGCAAGCCCACCGGGAACTGATCGCCGGCCGTGTGCTTACGGCCTTGAACATCGCCGGCTTCTTCGTGCCGGGGCTTGGCGAGGCAATGCTTGCCGTTTGCCTGGCCCAGCTGGCCCATGAGGTGTATGAAGGGATCGACGCCTGGGAAAACGACGAGCGTGATACTGCCTATGGCTATCTGCTCGATGTGATCGAAAACGTGGCCGTCATGGCCGCCCTCAGCGCAGCAGCCAAAGCATTGAGAGGCTCGCAGGGCAGCGAAACCGGCATGGCTTCGGAAGGGCCGGAGATAGAAGAGCCAGAGGATGAGGAGCCAGGGATAGCCCGTATTCCTATAGAAACGCCTTCATTCATCGAAGAACTGGAAGACGTGGAAACATCCGATGGTCAGATGAGGCTGTGGAAACCCGACCTCACGCCTTACCAGAGCTTCGAGACACTGCCCCATGACCTGGTACCAGACGAACTGGGCCTACGGCATCACCAAGGCAAGCGCTGGCTGGTACTGCAGGGCAATCAGTACATCGTCAGCCAAGCGCCAACGACTGGTGAATATCGTTTGCAACACCCTGCAAGTCCTCGCCGTTACCAGCCGCCAGTGCGGCACAACGGTGCCGGAGCATGGTTGCACGTTACCGATAAGCCACTGAGTTGGTCGGGTATGACACTCCTGCGCCGCATCGGCCACTTGAGTGGGCACTTCGACGAGCCGACGCTGCAACGGATTATCGCCGTCAGCGGCGTACACGAAGACGAGCTGCGCCGGGCCCTGGCCGAAAGCCAGCGGCTGCCGGCCTTGCTGGAAGACACCCTGCAACGCTTCAAGCTGGACGAAACGGTCCGCCAGCTGGCGGACGAGAGCACTCGGCCCGCTGAGTTTGCCAGGGCCTACGCCGGCCTTTCGCGCGACCTGGCGCCGGGCGCCGAGGCCATCCAGAGGGCGTATCCGAAATTGCCGTCAGCAGTCGCCAATGAGCTGGCGCGCGAGGCCAGTGCCAACGAACTGCAGATACTCGACAACGGCAAGGTACCACTGCGCCTTGCCGAAGAGGCCCGCATCTACCAGCAACAAATTCGCCTTGCCCGCGCCTGCGAAGGGCTGTACCTGGCCAGCGTGCCAAACTGGGATAGCGACCTGTTGATCGTGCATACGCTCGAACGCTTGCCAGGCTGGCCTGCACAGACCAGGCTCCGGCTGCTCCAGCGCATGTCCTGGCCGACCCAGGATCATGCCATAGGCACACTGGACACCCGCCCATTCAAGACCATCACCCATGCCCAGGCAGGGTACATCGTCCACGACGCAAGCCTGCCCAGCGCGGCGGTCAAGGTGTATTCAAGCCTTTACGCTGCATTGTACGAGGCACTGCCAGCGGCCATGGCAAGCATGGACATCGCCGATCAACAAGCGCTGCAGCGCCTTGTACAGGAAAGCCCGTTGCTGCCCCGCCCGGCCTTGAGGGTGCTGCTGGGCATGCAGCCCGTACGCCCAGGCTACCGTTCTCCCATGCGCCTGGCCGATGGCCGCCTGGGCTACCCACTCAGTGGCGGCGGCCCGGCCACCCATGGCATCACCCGCCAGCAGCTGTTCGAAGCTATCGAAGCCACAGGGCTCGCCGCACGCACCGGCCGCTCGGCGGATCAGATTCTGCTGGCACTTGCCAGCCGCGGCCGCACACAGCTGCAGATATTCGAACATTTGCAGACGCTGCTGGAGCAACGCAACGAGCTGCAAAGCAGCCTGGACGATTGGAGCGAAGCCATTTCGCCGGCAAGCGACCAGGCAGCACACGACTACGACAGCCTGCGTGACTCGATCATGCAACATTGGTACGACACTGCGCTGGACGAGAGCACCGGGCCCACCACCGAACTGCGTATCGCCCGCGTCCCGCTTGCCGACGTGCCCCTCACCTTGCCCGCTTTTTTCAACGCACGCGTGCGCAGCCTGAGCCTGATCGACTTACCGTCAGGGTCCTTGGCGGGGTGGGCGCAAAACGAGCGCCTGCTGCACCGCCTGCTCAGGCAGATGCCGCAGATCGAGTCGCTGGAAATCAGCCGTCCGTTTGACCCCAGGGCAACGCCCTCGCCCTTCCTGTTCAGCGTGCCCACCATCACCGAGTGCCTGCCAGGGTTGCAACGACTGGTGCTCACCAACCAGAACATGACGCTTTCCGAAAGCGACCTGAACCTGCTGTCAGGGCTTCGCCAATTGAGATACCTGGACCTGAGTGGTAACCGGCTGGCGCAGAGCAACAGGCCAAGCTTCCATGAATTGACCCTGGATTACCTGGGCCTGGACCAGATGCAATTGGCCCAATGGCCGATCGGGATTGGTAGCGACGCCCTGGCGCGCATTGCCCACCTGTCATTGCGCCACAACAATCTCAGGTCGTTGCCCACGTTCCTGCTTCATGAAGCGGACATGCTGACCACGCCACCGGTGATCTCGCTGGAAGGCAACAGTATCAATGAATCCCACCTGCAGCGCTTGTTGCTGAACGAGCACATCGACACCTCGGGTATCACCACGGACCAGCCAGCAGCACTTTCCGAACAGCTAGCACGCATTCGCGATGAGCGACGGCAGATGCGCGATGCGATCGATGGCTGGGCCCAGGCATCCAGTTCGAGCAACCCATTGACCCAGGCCGCACTGGCGGACAGGCAACGTATCGCGTCAGCGATCGACCAATTCTGGGAACAGCAGGAGCAGGGCCAGTCATACCTGCGCCTGCAACTCGAGGACGTGGCCATCGAGCATTTCCCCAGGCGGCTTCCAGCGTTCTTCGGCGCCCGCGTACGTGCACTCAGCCTGACGCGGTTGCGAGGCAGCACCTCACAGCTCGATGAACTACTCAGCCGGTTCCCTAACATCAGCCGGCTGACCATCGATGAACACCAGGCCGCCATGCCATCGCTGGCATCCGCCCTGGCTCGCCTTCCCCAACTCACCTACCTGGAGTTTCGCAACATGGGTCTGGAGGTCGACCAGGCCATGATGGACATTTTCGCAGGGCTGCGAAACCTGACCTCGCTGGACCTGTCGGGCAACCGTGCAGGCAGCATCGACCATGTGCCCGCATCGCTGGCCAGCAACCTGCAGTCACTCGCATTGACCAACATGAACCTGCAAGCCTGGCCCAGCTGGTGTGACAGTTTGCTGCCACTGGAACTTCTGGACCTGAGCTCGAACAACATCACCCAGTTGCCCGAGCACATCCTGACGAACCTGAACAATCCCATGCCAATCTCGTCGATCGCCTTGTTCGACAACCCACTGCCTCTTGAAACCATCCTGCGGGTACGCACCTTCTCGGACAGCCAGCACAGCTATTCCTTTGCCCTGGATATCCCCGACGACCTGATGTTCTTCGATTCTTCGAGCGAAGGGTCTCTCGACCACCCTCACTTCCCACTGCTGGGCGATGATACGCCCAGCCTTGAGGACTGGATGCTGGGTAGCGAAGCACAGAATGCCGCGTTGCAGGACTGCTGGGAGCGGCTCGAAGGCAGTGATCTGTTGCGTCTGACGGGCCGTTTGCACAATGCCGCCCCATACGTTGACCCGAATACGCGAGCCACCTTCTGCGAACGGGTGCGCTTGATGCTGGTGGTGGCTGCAAGCAACGAAAGCGAACGCCCGATCATGGAGAGCATCGCCGCAGCGGCATTGCCAGACCCGGTAACCGGCTCGCAGACCTGCCATGACGGAGCGCTGCAGGAGTTCAACAATATTGAACTGTACCTGATGAGCCAACGCCTGTTGGTCGACGCCGGCGATTCCCTGCAAGCACTGCGTCGTCGGCTGTTGCAGCTTTTCCGGATCGAACAGCTGGAGCTGCTGGCCAACCAACGGACCGGCTCGGGTGACCTGGTCTCGGTACGCCTGGCCTACCGCCGGGAACTGGCCAGGGAACTGGACCTGCCGATCGCCGACAGCATGCGTTTTCGAGGTGCTGCGAACCTGGCGCGCGATGAGCTATCCAGTGTGCTGGAAAAGGTCCGGAAAAGTGAACTGAGCGATGCACTGGTCGACTACATGCTGGCGAATACGGACTGGACCACGCGCCTGCGCGCCGAGTGTGCCGACCGCTTCGCCGAAATAGACGCACGTTTCCGCCTGCGGGTGCTCGAGCTGGCCAGCAAGGACCACTCGCTTCAGGACGAGTTGAACTTGCAGCAAGGCCTGCAAGATGACAGGGACCAGGAAGAGAACGAGCTACTGCGCGAACTTACCATCAAGCAGATCAACAACAACTGACCCGTAGTGACTGGCGACGCGCATGGCCTGCATCGCGTCGCCATTCTTACTGGCGAACTTCACCGCCCGTAATGTGCCTTGCCCCAATCCAGCACTGCCAGCAGAAGCTGCTTCAACACCTCCTGTGTCGGCCGTGCCAGGTCTTCGCGGTAATCGAACGGCTCGGTCTCTTCCATATAGGTGCTCTGCGCCAGCTCCAGCTGCACCGCATGGATGTGATTGGCCGGATCGCCGTAATGCCGGGTGATATGCCCGCCCTTGAAGCGGCCATTGAGCACATGGCTGTAACCTGGCGCCTCGGCGCACACTCCATGCAGCCGCTCAGCCAGTTCCGGATCGCAACTGGCGCCGTTGAAGGTACCCAGGTTGAAGTCCGGCAGCTTGCCGTCGAACAGGTGTGGGATCAGCGAACGGATCGAATGGGCGTCCCACAGCAGGGCGTAGCCGAACTGCTCGCGCAGCCGCGCCAGCTCGCGACGAATCGTGTCGTGGTAGGGGCGCCAGATCTGCTCCAGATACTGCTTGCGCTCCTCGCCTGTCGGCACCAGCCCGTCCTTGAACAATGGCTCGCCATCGAACAGCGTGGCCGGGTACAGGCCGGTGGTGGCACCAACGTACAGTGGCTTGTCGTCATCCGGCCGGTTCAGGTCGATGACGAAGCGGGAATACTCCGCCGCCACCACGCTGGCGCCCATGTCACGGGCAAAGTCATACAACCGTGGAATATGCCAGTCGGTGTCCGGCAGGCTGCGCGCCTGGTCGACCAGGCCGTCTCGTACCGCCGGCGACAGTTGCAGGCCGGCATGGGGCATGCTGATCAGCAGCGGCAGGCGCCCCTGGTGAAAACTCAGTACCTTGTCCATCGTGCCTCACTCAGTTGGAAATCTCGTGGCCCTTGCGCACCACGCGCTTGGGCAGGTCGCCGCCCAGCCAGTAGGCCAGGTCGGCGGGGCGTTCGATCTGCCAGGCGACGAAGTCGGCGACCTTGCCCACTTCCAGCGAGCCGTGGCTGTCGCCCAGGCCCAGCGCCGTGGCGGCGTGCACGGTGACACCGGCCAGGGCTTCTTCCGGGGTCATGCGGAAGCAGGTGCAGCCCATGTTCAGCATCAGCCGCAGCGACAACCCTGGCGAGGTGCCGGGGTTGAGGTCGCTGGCCAGGGCAATCTTCACGCCGTGGCGGCGCAAGGCGTCCATCGGCGGCAGCTGGGTTTCGCGCAGGAAGTAGAACGCGCCCGGCAGCAGCACGGCGACCGTGCCGGCTTTTGCCATGGCAATGGCGTCTTCCTCGGTCATGAATTCCAGATGGTCAGCCGAAAGCGCCTGGTAGCGCGCCGCCAGGCTGGAGCCGTGCAGCGACGACAACTGTTCGGCGTGCAGCTTGACCGGCAGGCCCAGCTCGCGCGCCTTGATGAACAGCCGCTCGACCTGGGCCGGGGAGAACGCCAGGTGTTCGCAGAAGGCATCCACTGCGTCCACCAGGCCTTCGGCAGCCAGGGCCGGCAGCATTTCGTCGCAGATGTGCGCGATGTATTCGTCAGCCCGGCCGACGTATTCCGGCGGCAAGGCATGGGCTGCCAGGCAGGTGGCGCGCACCGCCAGCGGCAACTCGTCGGCCAGGCGCCGGGCCACACGCAGCATCTTGCGCTCGTTGGCCAGGTCCAGGCCGTAGCCGGACTTGATCTCGATGGTGGTCACGCCATCGCGCATCAGAGCCTGGACCCGCTGGCGAGCACTGGCGAACAGCTCGTCCTCGCTGGCCGCGCGGGTGGCCCGCACGGTGCTGGCGATGCCACCGCCCTGTGCGGCGATTTCGGCATAGCTCACGCCCTGCAGGCGCTGCTCGAACTCGCCGCTGCGGTTGCCACCGAACACCGCGTGGGTGTGGCAGTCGATCAGCCCCGGGGTGACCCAGGCGCCGCCCAGGTCCACCGTACGCTCGGCATCGACCGACGCCAGCTCGACGCGTGGGCCGATCCACTCGATCAGCCCGGCGTTGGTGACGATGGCCGCGTCCTCGATGGCCGAGTAACGGCCCTCGGCCATGGTTGCCACATGGCAGTGCTGCCAGACGGTTCTCATACATTGACTCCTGTACTTAGCGGTGCAGCTCGGCCGGTTCCGCTACCGGTTTGCCCTGCCCTGCGCGCGGCTTGCACCACAGCAGGTAGGACGCCACCAGGAACACCACCCAGACCACGCCGACGAGCAGTGCCGCCTGGGTATCCGGGAAGTAACCGAGCACGCCAAAGATGAACACCATGAACGCAATGGCCATGGCCGGGCCGTAAGGCCAGAACGGTACCGGGAACTGTAGCTGGGCCACTTGTTCACGGCTCATGCTGCGGCGCATGGCCACTTGGGTGAGCAGGATCATCAGCCACACCCACACGGTGGCGAAGGTAGCGATCGAGGCGATCAGCAGGAACACGTTCTCCGGGATCAGGTAGTTGAGCAGCACGCCGATCAGCAGCGCAGCACCCATCACCACAACGGTCATCCACGGCACGCCGTGCTTCGACAGCTTGCTGAAGCCGCGCGGCGCGTGGCCTTGCTGGGCCAGGCCGTACATCATGCGGCCGGCGCCGAAGATGTCGCTGTTGATGGCCGAGATCGCGGCGGAAATCACCACGATGTTCAGCACCGCGGCGGCAGAGCCGATGCCCAGGTTACTGAAGATCTGCACGAACGGGCTGCCCTGGCTGCCGATCTGCGGCCATGGGAACAGGCACATCAGCACGAACAGGGTGAGCACGTAGAACAGCAGGATGCGCAACGGCACGGCGTTGATCGCCTTGGGGATGACCCGCTGCGGGTCCTTGGCCTCACCGGCGGTGACGCCGATGATCTCGATGCCGCCGAACGCGAACATCACCACGGCAAAGGAGGCGATCAGGCCACCCACGCCATTGGGCATGAAGCCGCCGTGGTCGAACAGGTTGCTGACACCCACGGCCTGCCCGGTGCCTACCTGGCTGAAGCCGAAGGCCATGATGCCGAGGCCGGCCAGGATCATCGCCACGATGGCGCCGACCTTGAGCAGCGACAGCCAGAATTCCATTTCGCCAAAGACCTTGACGTTGCACAGGTTGAGGCCGCCGATCAGGAAGACGATGCCCAGCACCCAGATCCAGCGGGCCACTTCCGGGAACCAGAAGCCCATGTAGATACCGAAGGCGGTGACGTCGGCGATGGCGACGATGACCATCTCGAAGGCGTAGGTCCAGCCGAGGATGAAGCCGGCCATGGGGCCGAGGTAGGTGCTGGCGTAGTGGCCGAACGAGCCAGCGACCGGGTTGTGCACAGCCATTTCGCCGAGGGCGCGCATGACCATGAACACGGCGGCGCCGCCGATCAGGTAGGCCAGCAGCACGGCCGGGCCGGCCATCTGGATGGCCGAGGCGGAGCCGTAGAACAGGCCGGTGCCGATGGCGGAACCGAGGGCCATGAAACGGATGTGGCGGGCACTTAGCCCGCGCTTTAGACCTTGAGCTTGTTGCATGTCACGTCCTTAAATTGTTTTTGTGGTCGTGAGATCGAAGGGGGCTGCCTTGCAGCCCAATCGCCGGCAAGCCAGCTCCCACAGAGATGGTATGTCGCATCTCCATCTGTGGGAGCCGGCTTGCCGGCGATGGGCCGCACAGCGGCCCCTGGGGGCATTACAGGCTTGGCAGCACACCAGCCGGCAGCAGGCCGGTCAGGCGACCCTTGGCCAACAGTTCCACGGCCTTTTCGATGTCGGGCGCGAAGAAACGGTCACGGTCGTAGTGCGGTACTTCGCTGCGCAGCGCCTGGCGCGCCTGCTCCAGCTTGGCCGAGGTCTTCAGGCCCTTGCGCAGGTCCAGGCCCTGGCAGGCGCCCAGCCATTCGATGGCCAGCACGCCACGGGTGTTTTCGGCCATTTCCCACAGACGCTTGCCGGCAGCCGGGGCCATCGACACGTGGTCTTCCTGGTTGGCCGAGGTCGGCAGGCTGTCGACGCTGTGCGGGTGCGACAGGGCCTTGTTCTCGCTGGCCAGGGCAGCAGCGGTGACCTGGGCGATCATGAAGCCCGAGTTGACCCCGCCGTTTTCCACCAGGAACGGCGGCAGCTGGGACATGTGCTTGTCCATCATCAGCGAGATACGGCGCTCGCTGAGCGAACCGATTTCGGCAATGGCCAGGGCAATGTTGTCGGCGGCCATGGCCACCGGCTCGGCGTGGAAGTTACCGCCGGAAATCACGTCACCTTCGGCAGCGAACACCAGCGGGTTGTCCGACACGGCGTTGGCTTCGATGCCCAGTACCTCGGCGGCCTGGCGCAGCTGGGTCAGGCAGGCGCCCATGACCTGCGGCTGGCAGCGCAGCGAGTACGGGTCCTGGACCTTGTCGCAGTTCTTGTGCGACAGCGACACTTCGCTGGAGTCGCCCAGCAGGTCACGGAAGCAGGCAGCGGTGTCGATCTGGCCGCGCTGGCCACGCACTTCGTGGATACGCGCATCGAACGGCGAGCGCGAGCCCAGTGCGGCTTCGACGCTCAGGCCGCCGCAGGCGATGGCAGCGGCGTACAGGTCTTCGCCCTGGAACAGGCCACGCAGGGCATAGGCGGTGGACGCCTGGGTGCCGTTGAGCAGGGCCAGGCCCTCCTTGGCGGCCAGGGTCAGCGGCTCGAGGCCGGCCACGGCCAGGGCTTCGGTGGCTGGCAGCCACTGGCCCTTGTAGCGCGCCTTGCCTTCACCCAGCAGCACCAGAGACATGTGCGCCAGCGGGGCGAGGTCGCCGGAAGCGCCCACCGAACCCTTCAGCGGGATGTGCGGGTAGACTTCGGCGTTGACCAGGGCGATCAGCGCGTCGATGACTTTGCGACGGATGCCGGAGAAGCCACGGCTGAGGCTGTTGATCTTCAGCACCATGATCAGCCGCACCAGGTCGTCATCCAGCGGCGCGCCGACACCGGCGGCGTGGGACAGCACCAGCGAGCGCTGCAGGTTTTCCAGGTCGTGGCTGGCGATGCGGGTCGAGGCCAGCAGGCCGAAACCGGTGTTGATGCCGTAGGCGGTACGGTCTTCGGCAATGATCTGCTCGACGCAGGCAACGCTGGCGTCGATGGCCGGCGCGGCGCTGGCGTCCAGTTGCAGACGCACGGGAGCGGCATGGATGGCGCGCAGCTGGGCCAGGGTCAGGGTGCCGGGCTTGAGGGTCAATTCGGTCACTTCACTACTCCAATCGCGTGGAGCCGCAGGCCCGTTTGTGAGTGCCTGCGTGCTCCTTCTTGTTGTTCAGTATCACCCCTTGTGGGGTGCGATCCAAAGCGTGGCGATCAGCCAGTGATCATCGGCAGGTCCAGGCCCTGCTCCTTGGCGCACTCGATGGCGATGTCGTAACCGGCATCGGCATGACGCATTACACCGGTCCCTGGGTCGTTGGTCAGCACGCGAGCGATACGCTCGGCGGCTTCATCGGTACCGTCGCAGACGATGACCATGCCCGAGTGCTGGGAGAAGCCCATGCCCACGCCACCACCGTGGTGCAGCGAAACCCAGGTAGCACCGCCGGCGGTGTTCAGCAGGGCGTTGAGCAGCGGCCAGTCGGAGACAGCGTCGGAACCGTCGCGCATGGCTTCGGTTTCACGGTTGGGGCTGGACACCGAACCGGAGTCCAGGTGGTCACGGCCGATCACGATCGGTGCCGACAGCTCGCCGCTGCGTACCATTTCGTTGAACGCCAGGCCCAGCTTGGCGCGCAGGCCCAGGCCAACCCAGCAGATACGTGCCGGCAGGCCCTGGAAGCTGATGCGCTCGCGAGCCATGTCCAGCCAGCGGTGCAGGTGGGCGTCGTCGGGGATCAGTTCCTTGACCTTGGCGTCGGTCTTGTAGATGTCTTCGGCATCACCGGACAGCGCCGCCCAGCGGAACGGGCCGATGCCACGGCAGAACAGCGGGCGGATGTAGGCCGGCACGAAGCCCGGGAAGTCGAAGGCATTGGCCACGCCTTCTTCCTTGGCCATCTGGCGGATGTTGTTGCCATAGTCGAAAGTCGGAACACCCTGCTTCTGGAAGTCGAGCATGGCTTGCACGTGCACGGCCATCGATTGCTTGGCGGCCTTGACCACTGCAGCCGGCTCGGTCTGCGCGCGGTCGCGGTACTGTTCCCAGGTCCAGCCGGCTGGCAGGTAACCGTTCAGCGGGTCGTGGGCGCTGGTCTGGTCGGTGACCATGTCCGGGCGCACGCCACGCTTGACCAGCTCTGGCAGGATTTCGGCAGCGTTGCCGTGCAGGGCGATGGAGATGGCCTTGCCTTCGGCGGTGTACTTGGCAATGCGTGCCAGGGCGTCGTCGAGGTCAGTGGCCTGCTCGTCGACGTAGCGGGTTTCCAGACGGAAGTCGATGCGGCTCTGCTGGCATTCGATGTTCAGCGAGCAGGCACCGGCCAGGGTGGCGGCCAGTGGCTGGGCGCCGCCCATGCCGCCCAGGCCGGCGGTCAGTACCCACTTGCCTTTCAGGCTGCCGCCGTAATGCTGGCGACCGGCTTCGACGAAGGTTTCGTAGGTGCCCTGGACGATGCCCTGGCTGCCGATGTAGATCCAGCTGCCGGCGGTCATCTGGCCGTACATTGCCAGGCCTTTGGCGTCCAGTTCGTTGAAGTGTTCCCAGTTGGCCCAGTGCGGCACCAGGTTGGAGTTGGCGATCAGTACGCGCGGGGCGTTGCTGTGGGTCTTGAACACGCCGACCGGCTTGCCCGACTGCACCAGCAGGGTTTCGTCGTCTTCCAGGCGGGTCAGGGTCTCGACGATCTTGTCGTAGCACGCCCAGTTACGGGCAGCGCGGCCGATACCGCCGTACACCACCAGTTCTTTCGGGTTTTCCGCGACCTGTGGATCGAGGTTGTTCATCAGCATGCGCAGTGGCGCTTCGGTCAGCCAGCTTTTGGCAGTCAGCTTGTTGCCACGTGGGGCACGGATTTCAACGTCACGGTATTTGTTGTTGTCGGTCACGGGAAAGGTCCTCTGCGGTCGTCCGCGGGCGGGTATGTCGTGGTAGATATACAAACACACCTTTACTTGTATGTACAAGCATGGACAACCAAAATAATCGGACTTTTCCGCTGAGCGGCCAAAAAAACCCGGGGCCGCTGCGCGGCCCTTTCGCGACACAAGGCCGCTCCT
Source organism: Pseudomonas asiatica (assembly GCF_040214835.1). NCBI lineage: Bacteria > Pseudomonadati > Pseudomonadota > Gammaproteobacteria > Pseudomonadales > Pseudomonadaceae > Pseudomonas > Pseudomonas asiatica. The sequence goes on from NZ_CP157874.1 coordinate 5,451,393, forward strand.
ACAGGGGACCGCGCCAGCCAAAGCATGCACGGTGCGTGTAGGAGCGGCCTTGCGTCGCGAAAGGGCTGCGCAGCAGCCCCCCGGCTATCTCAACGTGAAACGAGTTCGATCAGGCAGAACCGCCCCTGCACATCCAACCCCAACAACTGGTCATTGCCCTCCAGCCGCAGGCAGTCATACAACCCCAACCGCTGCGTCTCGCGCCCGGCAATACCCACCTCGACCTGGCTGCTGGCAGCGAACAGCAACACCGTCGACGCCGAGCTGTACAAGCGGCTGGTGCCATCGAACCACTGCAACCGCGCCCGGTAGCGCTGCGGTGCGTAGATCAGGTTGAAATCGCGGATCGCCCCGCCCAGCAGCTTGCAGCTGACCTGACTCTCGCCGCTGAAGGCGAAGGCATCGAACGGCAGCAACGGCCTGCTGGCCTGGCCGTCGACCAGCAGGCGCATGCCGTCACCCTGCAGCACGGTGATGATCCGCTGGTAGCCGGCGAAGGTGGAAAACCCGCCGGACTCCTCGATATCGGCAATCGACAAGCGCCAGCCAAAGCCGTCCAGGCCTTCGCCACTGTCGCGGGTGATCTCTTCGGTGAAACCACCACCGTTCTTCCACGGCATGCGCGGGTAACCCTGCGCACGCAACAACTGCAGCTGACTCATTTACTGAAACGTCCTTCCAGGCGATGACGGGAACCGGGGTGGATCAGCCGCGCGGCGGTCACCGGCTGGCGGCCGGACCAGGTGCGGCGGCGGATCAGCAGGCAGGGCTCGCCCCGCTCGATCTGCAACAGGCGGCATTCTTCCGGCTCGGCCAGGATTGCCTCGACCACGTGCTCACCCTCGGTCAGCGGCGCCACCTGCGACAGGTAGGCGTAAGGCGTCTGCCGGGTGAAGTCCTGCTTGAGGTAGTCGGGGGCAATCGCCGCATTGACGTAGCGATCCTCGATCTGCACCGGCACGCCGTTCTCGAAATGCACGATCAGCGAGTGGAACACCCGTTGGCCTTCGCGCATGTCCAGGGCCAGGGCCCGCTCGGAACCGGCCGTTTCCTCGGTGAGGGTGATCACCTGGCAGCTATGCTGGTGGCCACGCGCGGCAATCTCGTCGGCGATGTTGTTGACCTCGAACAGCGCCGAACGCCCCTTGGGCTCGGCCACGAAGGTACCGACCCCTTGCATGCGCACCAGCAGGCCTTCGGCGGTAAGTTCGCGCAGGGCGCGGTTGATGGTCATGCGGCTGAAGCCCAGCTCGCTGACCAGTTCGCTCTCCGAGGGCACCCGGTGATGCGGTGGCCAGCTGCCGTTGTCGATCTGCTGGATGATCATCTGTTTGACCCGGGCGTACAGCGGAGCCGGGCCCTCGCCCATCTGGGCAACCAGCGCGGAGACAGGTGGTGTCGGCACGGCGTTGGATCCTTGTGCAAATGGAATGAGCGGTAGCTTGCCGCAGTTTACCCGGCAGGCAAACGCCTGTATATGTATATACAAGTTAACAATAACAGGATTTTCACCGATGTCCGCCTACTTCGCCGAACGCGCCCTGCTGCCCACGGGCTGGGCCAGCCATGTCCGCATCGAGGTCACCAGTGATGGCCATGTGGCCCGCATCGAACCGGGTGCCTCGGCGGAAGGCGCCGAGCGGCTGGCCGGCCCGCTGCTGCCCGGCATGCCCAACCTGCACTCGCATGCCTTCCAGCGCGCCATGGCAGGGCTGGCGGAAGTCGCCGGCAACCCCAACGACAGTTTCTGGACCTGGCGCGACCTGATGTATCGCCTGGTCGGCCAGATCAGCCCGGAGCAGCTGCAGGTCATCGCCCGTCAGCTGTACATCGAGATGCTCAAGGCCGGCTACACCTCGGTCGCCGAGTTCCACTACGTGCACCATGACCAGGCCGGCAAGGCCTACGCCGACCCGGCCGAACTGTCCCGCCGCATCAGCGCGGCTGCAGCCGACAGCGGCATTGGCCTGACCTTGCTGCCGGTGCTGTACAGCCACGCAGGCTTCGGCGGCCAAGCCCCGAATGACGGGCAACGGCGCTTCATCAACTCCACCGAACAATACCTGCAACTGCAAGCGCAGCTGGCCCCGCTGCTGGCCGCGCAACCCGCGCAGCAACTGGGTCTGTGCTTCCATTCGCTGCGCGCCGTGACGCCCGGGCAGATCGCCGAAGTGCTGGCAGCCAGCGACAAGCAGTGCCCGGTGCATATCCATATCGCCGAGCAGCAGAAGGAAGTCGACGACTGCCTGGCCTGGAGCGGCCTGCGCCCGCTGCAGTGGCTGTACGAGCACGTGGACGTGGACCCACGCTGGTGCCTGGTACATGCCACCCATGCCGAGCCGGATGAAGTCACCGCCATGGCCCGCAGTGGCGCGGTAGCCGGGCTGTGCCTGACCACCGAGGCCAACCTGGGCGACGGGATTTTCCCGGCAGTGGACTATCTGGCACAGGGTGGGCGCATGGGCATTGGTTCGGACAGCCATGTGTCGCTGAGCGTGGTGGAGGAACTGCGCTGGTTGGAATACGGCCAGCGGCTGCGCGACCAGCGGCGTAACCGCCTGTATCGCGGCGACCAGCCGATGGTCGGGCGCACGCTGTATGACGCTGCGCTGGCGGGCGGCGCGCAGGCGCTGGGGCAGGCGGTCGGGGAACTGGCCGTGGGCAAGCGCGCCGACTGGCTGGTGCTCGATGGGCAGGACCCTTACATCGCCATGGCCGATGGGGATGCGATTCTCAACCGCTGGCTGTTTGCCGGGGGCGATCGCCAGGTGCGGGATGTGATGGTGAATGGGCAGTGGGTGGTGCGCCAGGGGCGGCATGCGCAGGAAGAGCAAAGCCGGTTGGCGTTTGCCGAGGTGTTGCGACAGCTGTTGGGGTGAGTTCATTGGGGCCGCTTTGCGGCCCATCGCGACACAAGGCCGCTCCTACAGGAATGTGCGTTCCCCTGTAGGAGCGGCCTTGTGTCGCGATGGGCTGCAAAGCAGCCCCCAGAAATTCAGTGCCTCTTGACGATCTGCTGGTCCGACGCACGCCAGATCAGCCGATTGGTGTCATACCCCTGCTGCCGGGCCTTGGACATCAGGTTCTCGCGCTCCCAGGCCGGTAGCGTCGGCGTACGCGACAGGATCCACAAGTGCTTGCGGTCCGGGCTGCCGACCACCGCCGTGCGGTAGCGATCATCCACATACAGAATCCAGTACTCGCCCCTCGCCACCCCTGGCACCAGCTTGGTGAACCAGTTGTCGAACTCGACCCACAATTTGTCGGTGTGCCCCGGCTCCTGGATGTTCGCATGCCCTTCGGCGCGCAGCCATTCGTCACCCATGGTGCGGCAGCGGTTGAGCACGCCGAGGCTACCATCGAGCCTGAGGTTGTAGTGCGCTTCGGACTGCTCGCAGCCGGTCTGGTAGCGCATCGGCAGGCGCGCCAGCTCGTACCACTTGCCCTGGTAGCGCTTGAGGTCGATGTTGCCCGCGGTTTTCGGTGCCAGCGGGTCATGCACGGAGCCGGCACAACCGCCCAGCAGCAACGCCAGGCATACCCCCATCAGCAGATACAGGCGCCTCATTTGAGACCCTGCCCTGAATACATGAGCACCTTGTCAGCCGCGTATTGCACACTGATGAAGCTCTTCTCGTCCCCCCAGGTGCAGCTGCTCATCCCCAGCGCACCAGAGCACTCGGTCGGCGTGCCGAGCAGCTGCTCGACCTCGGCCTTGTTCATACCGGCCTTGATCTTGGAATAGTTTTCCTGGTTGATCTTGCTGCAGGCAGTCAGGACGACGCACAGCGACAACAGGGCGAGGGAACGCAACGACATGAAGGACACTCCTGGAGAGGGGATACAGGCGAGTGGCCTGCAGTGACCTTCGACGGTAAAAACCCTCCCAGGTTCCCTGACCTCCCTCCTCTACCCCTACGCCATTGGTCGGATGGCCACTACTGTGCGATTAATCACAAAGAATTACCCCGCCCAAACAAAAAGGCCGCCCCGTGAAGGAGCGGCCTTGCGTCGCGACGGCCTGCGCAGCAGGCCACGAAACCTCAGAACCTGGACCCAGGCTCCAGCAAAAAGTCCATCTCTTCGCTGGTACTCGGCCGCTCCAGCACCAGGTTGCGGTGCGGGAAGCGCCCGAAACGGGCAATTACCCGCTGGTGCTGCTCGGCGTAGTCGAGGAAGCCTTCGAACAACCGGCGGTTGGCTTCGGGCTGCTCGTCCAGCAGCACCTGGTAGCGCTCGACGCACAGGTTCTGCCAGTCCAGCACCTCGGCATGCTCCAGCACCAGCAGCACGAACACCCGCTGGATAGGCAGCAGCTGGTAATCCCAGTTTTTCTGCAAACCTTGCATCGCCACCACCTGGGCCCGCCGGTCGCCCTCGAAGGCACGCGGCGTGTCGCGGTAGATCATGCGCGGCAGCTGGTCCAGCAGGATCAGCAGGCCCAGCCAGCCCTGTGGGCTTTGCTGCCATTCGTCGAGCCCACCCGCCAGGGCATGCTCGACCAGGTCGCCAAACAGCGCATGGGCGTCGGCATCATGATGCTTGCCGAACCACAGCGTGCTCTTCTCGTCAGCCACGGCCTGGGGACTGGTGCCCCAACCGAACCACCACTCCAGCAACGGCTGCCAAGGTGCGAGCATGACTTACTCCTTGTGGTAGGCGGTGACGCGCTCGACCTCTTCCTTCGAGCCGAGGATTACCGACACACGCTGGTGCAGGCTATCTGGCTGGATGTCGAGGATGCGATCGTAACCGTTGGTGGAGGCGCCGCCGGCCTGTTCGATGATGAACGACATCGGGTTGGCTTCGTACATCAGGCGCAGTTTGCCCGGCTTGCTCGGCTCGCGGGCGTCACGTGGGTACATGAACAGGCCGCCACGGGTCAGGATGCGGTGTACGTCGGCCACCATCGAGGCGATCCAACGCATGTTGTAGTTCTTCTTCAGCGGGCCGGTCTCGCCTGCCAGCAGTTCGCCCACGTAGCGCTGAACCGGGGCTTCCCAGTGGCGCTGGTTGGACATGTTGATGGCGAACTCTGCGGTGCTTTCCGGCACGCGGATGTTTTCGTGGGTGAGGACGAAGCTGCCCAGTTCGCGGTCCAGGGTGAAGCCCTTGACGCCGTTGCCCAGGGTCAGGATCAGCATGGTCTGCGGGCCGTAGATTGCGTAACCGGCGGCGACCTGCTGGGTGCCTGGCTGCAGGAAGGCATTTTCGTTCAGGGTTTCGTTCTGGCTCAGGTATTCGTTAGGGCAACGAAGTACCGAGAAGATGGTGCCGACCGAAACGTTGACGTCGATGTTGGACGAGCCGTCCAGCGGGTCGAAGACCAGCAGGTAGGCGCCTTTCGGGTACTTGCCCGGGATCTGGTAGGCGTTGTCCATTTCTTCGGAAGCCATGCCGGCCAGGTGGCCGCCCCACTCGTTGGCTTCCAGCAGGATATCGTTGGAAATCACGTCCAGTTTCTTCTGGACTTCGCCCTGCACGTTTTCAGTGCCCATGCTGCCCAGCACACCACCAAGGGCGCCTTTGGACACGTGATGGCTGATTTCCTTGCACGCACGCGCCACCACTTCGATCAGGAAGCGCAGATCGGCAGGGGTATTGTTGCTGCGGGTCTGCTCAATCAGATAGCGACTCAGGGTAACGCGGGACATGTATGGCTCCGAAAGGATTGGGGGATAAAAACCCCCGCAGTTTACAGGGAGAGTTGCGGGCTAGCGAGTGATGAGACTCGCCACGGCTCTCAGACGGCACAATAGGTCGGTAGTTCAGCGTGCGCCAGGCCGGTGGTCTGGTTGTGGGCCCATTCGCGGGCACGCCCGCTCCCACAGGAGTTGCACAACCCTGGAAACCTTGTGCAGTCCATGTGGGAGCGGGCGTGCCCGCGAAGAGGCCGGCACAGGCCTACCTCAATCCAGCGCCTTCCAGATCTCGCTGGCATATTCCCGAATGGTCCGGTCCGAGGAGAACCAGCCCATCCGCGCGGTATTCAGCACCGCCATGCGCCACCATTCCTGCGGCGTGTGCCACAGCTCCTCGACCCGTCGCTGGGCATCCCAGTAGGCATCGAAATCGGCACACACCAGGAAGCGGTCATGAGCCACCAGCCCGTCGATCAGCGCGCTATAGCGCGACGGGTCGTCCGGCGAGAACACCCCGCTGCGAACAGCCTGCAACACGTCGTTCAGGCGGCTGGACGCGGCAATCGCCGCACTGGCGCCAAAGTCCCCGTCGCGCCGTCTGGCCTCCACCTGCTGCGCGGTAAGGCCGAAGATGAACATGTTTTCGGTACCCACCTGCTCGCTCATCTCGACGTTGGCACCATCCAGGGTGCCGATGGTCAGCGCGCCGTTCAGGCCGAACTTCATGTTGCTGGTGCCGGAGGCTTCGTAACCGGCGGTGGAAATCTGCTCGGAAAGGTCCGCCGCCGGGATGATGCTTTCGGCCAGGCTGACGTTGTAGTTGGGCAGGAATACCACCTTCAGCAGGCCGCGCACGGTGGGGTCGTTGTTCACCACCCGGGCGATGTCGTTGGCCAGCTTGATGATCAGCTTGGCCTGGTGATAGCTGGCCGCGGCCTTGCCGGCGAAAATCTTCACCCGCGGCACCCAGTCGGTACCGGGGTCGTTGCGCATGGCCTGGTACAGCGCCACGGTGTGCAGCAGGTTTAGCAACTGGCGCTTGTATTCGTGAATGCGCTTGACCTGCACATCGAACAGCGCTTCGGGGTTCACCGTAACGCCCAGGCGGTCCTGGATGATGCTGGCCAGGGCACGCTTGCTGTGCAGGCGCTGCGCGGCGAACTGCTTGCGGAAGCCGCTCTTGTCGGCGAACGGCACCAGATTGACCAGGCGCCCTTCCGGATCGTCCAGCAACTCAGGGCCCAACGCCTCGACCAGCATGGCGGTCAGCTGCGGGTTGGACTGGTACAGCCAGCGGCGGAAGGTAATGCCGTTGGTCTTGTTGTTGATCCTTTGCGGGTAGAGCTTGTGCAGCTCGGCGAACACCGTGCTTTTCATCAGCTTGCTGTGCAGCGCCGATACACCGTTGACGCTGTGCGAACCGAGGAACGCCAGGTTGCCCATGCGCACTCGGCGGCCGTTGTCTTCTTCGATCAGCGACACGGCCCGCAGCACATCGAAGTCGTGCAGGCCTTTCGCCCGCAGCGCGTCGATGTGGTAGGCGTTGATCAGGTAGATGATCTGCATGTGCCGCGGCAGCATGCGTTCCATCAGCGCCACCGGCCAGGTTTCCAGGGCTTCGGGCAGCAAGGTGTGGTTGGTGTAGGCCAGGGTGCCGACGGTCAGCTCCCAGGCGGTATCCCAGGGGATTTCATGCTGGTCGACCAGCAGGCGCATCAGCTCGGCCACGGCGATCGACGGGTGGGTGTCGTTGAGCTGGATGGCCGCCGCATCCGGCAGGTTGAGCAGGTTGTCGTGCATGTTCAGGTGGCGGCGCAGCAGGTCCTGCAACGAAGCCGAAACAAAGAAGTACTCCTGGCGCAGGCGCAGCTCCTGGCCCGCCTCGGTGCTATCGGCCGGGTACAGCACCCGCGAAATGCTTTCGGCCCGCGCCACCTCGGCTACCGCACCCAGGTGGTCACCGGCATTGAAGCGTTCCAGGTGCAGCTCTTCCAGCGCCCGCGCACGCCACAGGCGCAGGGTATTGACGCTGGCCCCGCGCCAACCGACTACCGGGGTGTCATAGGCCACCGCTCGCACGGTCTCGCCCGGCCACCACACCTGGCGCTGCTGGCCGTGGGTGTCGTGCACCGTTTCGACGCTGCCGCCAAAGCTGATCGGGTAGATCACCTCGGCGCGCTCGAACTCCCAGGGGTTGCCGAAGTCCAGCCAGTTCTCGGTCTGCTCCTGCTGCCAGCCATCGACCATGGCCTGGCGAAACAGCCCGTGCTCGTAGCGGATGCCATAACCGTGAGCAGCGATGCCCAGGGTCGACATGCTCTCCATGAAGCACGCCGCCAGGCGGCCCAGGCCACCGTTGCCCAGCGCAGCATCGGGCTCGAGCAGGCGGATGCGCTCCAGGTCCACGTCCAGCCCTTCCAGTGCGTCACGGGCAATGTCGAGCAGGCCCAGGTTGCTCAGGCTGTCGTACAGCAAGCGGCCGATGAGGAATTCGAGGGAAAGGTAATAGACCCGCTTCTGGCTGCGGCGATAAGCCTGGCGGGTGTGGTCCATCCAGTGATCGACCATGTGATCGCGCGCGGCCAGTGCGATGGCTTCGAACCAGTCGTGGTCGAAGGCGTGCTCCGGGTCCTTGCCGACCGCGTAGGTCAGCTTGTCCAGTACAGCGGCGCGAAATTCGGCCACCTCGGCGTCACGAGCTTTGGGTTCCTGGGACATGCGGCATCCTCGGGCAAGTTGACGAAAGCGGAGGGAGACTGTTGAGCCTAGACCCTTCGACAGGGAGTGACAGTTAGCGTTCGCAGTTTTCATGCCCACTCTGCGATTACGGCAAAAGGTTGTTCATAAATTGAACAATTCCGGTATGATCGCGCGCCCCAAGACCGTGATACACCCCCATAACGATGAAAACGACCCTGATCGCCGCGGCCGAAGTCGACCGCCTGGAGACCTGGCAGCGCTACACCAGCAACATGTGCCATGACTGCCATTCGACCTGCTGCACCCTGCCGGTGGAGGTGAAGATCAAGGATCTGATCCGTATCGGCGTGGTCGACGAGTTCGAGAAAGACGAACCGCCGAAGAACATCGCCAAGCGCCTGCAGAAGGACGGCATCATCGAACGCTTCAACCAGAAGTCGGGGATCTTCACCCTGACCCGGATGAGCAATGATGACTGCCTGTACCTGGATCGTAAAAGCCGGCTGTGCACCATTTATGACAAGCGGCCGGATACCTGCCGCAACCACCCCAAGGTCGGGCCGCGGCCGGGGTATTGTGCGTACAAGCCCAAGGTGGTCGGGCGCTGATCCTGCTTTGCATTTGAGATTCTGGGGCTGCGTTGCAGCCCTTTCGCGACACAAGGCCGCTCCTACAGGAGATCGCGGTCCCTTGTAGGAGCGGCCTTGTGTCGCGATGGGCCGCAAGGCGGCCCCAAAATCTGCAGGCAAACAAAAACGCCCCCGGCCTTTCGACCGGGGGCGTTTTTGTTTCAGCTCAAGCTAGACAATCAAGCCTTGGCTTTCTTGGCAGCGCGGGTACGCTCGCCTTCGTCCAGGATCTTCTTGCGCAGGCGGATCGACTTCGGAGTCACTTCGCACAGCTCGTCGTCCTGGATGAATTCCAGGGCCTGTTCCAGGGTGTGGCGAACCGGCGGTACCAGGGCGATGACTTCGTCTTTGCCCGAAGCACGCATGTTGTCGAGCTTCTTGCCCTTGGTCGGGTTCACGCCCAGGTCGTTGTCACGGCTGTTCAGGCCGATGATCTGACCGTTGTAGATGTCCTGACCGTGCTCGATGAACAGCTTGCCACGAGCCTGCAGGGTTTCCAGCGAGTAGGTCAGCGCCTTGCCGGTCTCGATCGAAACCAGTACACCGTTCAGGCGGCCGGACATCTGGCCGGCTTTCATGGTGTCGTAGCGATCGAAGATCGAGGTCAGGATGCCAGCACCGTTGGTCAGGGTCAGGAACTGGTTACGGAAACCGATCAGACCACGAGCAGGTACGTTGTACTCCAGACGTACACGGCCCTTGCCATCCGGCGCCATGTTGGTCAGGTCGCCTTTACGCAGGCCCATTTCTTCCATGACCTTGCCCTGGGATTCTTCAGGGATGTCGATGGTGACGTTCTCGAACGGCTCCTGCTTCACGCCGTTGACTTCGCGGATGATCACTTCAGGGCGGCCTACAGCCATCTCGAAGCCTTCACGACGCATGGTTTCGATCAGAACCGACAGGTGCAGCTCACCACGGCCGGAAACCTTGAACTTGTCAGCCGAGTCGCCCTCTTCAACGCGCAGTGCAACGTTGTACAGCAGCTCTTTGTCCAGACGTTCCTTGATGTTACGGCTGGTGACGAACTTGCCTTCCTTGCCGCAGAACGGCGAGTCGTTGACCTGGAAGGTCATCGAAACGGTCGGCTCGTCAACGGTCAGTGGCTTCATCGCCTCGACGTTGTTCATGTCGCACAGAGTGTCGGAGATGAACAGCTCGTCGAAACCGCTGATGCAGACGATGTCGCCAGCCTGGGCTTCTTCAACGTCGACGCGGTGCAGGCCGTGGTGGCCCATCAGCTTGAGGATACGGCCGTTACGCTTCTTGCCTTCGGTGTCGATGGCAACAACCGGGGTGTTCGGCTTGATACGACCACGGGCGATACGGCCAACGCCGATAACACCGAGGAAGCTGTTGTAGTCCAGAGCGGAGATCTGCATCTGGAACGGGCCATCGACGTCAACGTTCGGCGCCGGTACGTTGTCGACGATCGACTGGTACAGCGGGGTCATGTCTTCGGCCATGTCGGTGTGGTCCAGGCCGGCGATGCCGTTCAGGGCCGAGGCGTAGACAACCTGGAAGTCCAGCTGGTCGTCGGTGGCACCGAGGTTGTCGAACAGGTCGAAGATCTGGTCCAGAACCCAGTCAGGACGCGCGCCCGGGCGGTCAACCTTGTTGATCACGACGATCGGCTTCAGGCCAGCTTCGAAAGCCTTCTTGGTCACGAAGCGGGTTTGCGGCATCGGGCCGTCCTGGGCGTCGACCAGCAGCAGCACGGAGTCGACCATCGACATTACACGCTCAACCTCGCCACCGAAGTCGGCGTGGCCGGGGGTGTCGACGATGTTGATGTGGTAGCCGTTCCAGTTGATGGCAGTGTTTTTCGCCAGAATGGTAATGCCGCGCTCTTTTTCCTGGTCGTTGGAGTCCATCACGCGCTCGTCGTTGAGCTCGTTACGCTCCAGGGTGCCGGACTGGCGCAGGAGTTTGTCGACCAGGGTGGTTTTACCATGGTCAACGTGGGCGATGATGGCGATGTTACGCAGATTTTCGATCACAACTGTATCTCGATCAGAGGATTCGGTTGCCGCCAGTGTAGGCGGCGAATATGTACGGTTTGAGGCTCAGCGGGCCCGATGGTCGGGAGGGCGATGGCGGATGCTGCCGCCATACAGCCCTGGCGTCTTATGTCGGACGATAAACACGCACATTGGCATGTCCCTCACTGAGCAGGTGGTGTGCGTGCAGACGGCTCATCACACCTTTGTCGCAATACAGCAAGTACTGGCGGTTGGCATCCAGCTGCTTGAACTTGCTGTTGATGGCATAGAACGGCATGGCCTGGACTTCGATACCGTCGAGCACCAGAGGTTCGTCTTCCTGGGCATCGGGGTGACGAATGTCGATGACGATCTGGCCGGGCAGCGCCTCGGTCACTTCCTCGATTTCGATGTCCTTGCCCAGTTCGTCGATCACATGGTCGATGGAGATCAGCCGGGCGCGTTCCAGAGCGCGCTCCAGCACGGCCATGTCGAACTGCTTCTCTTCATGCTCCATGCGGTGGCGCTTGGCGTGGGTGGTCGGGTTTACCGAGATCACGCCGCAGTATTCTGGCATGTGCTTGGCGAAGTCGGCAGTGCCGATCGCATAGGCCTGGTCGATGATGTCCTGCTTGTGGCTGGCCAGCAGCGGGCGCAGCACCAGCTTGTCGGTGGCCGAGTCGATGATCGACAGGTTCGGCAGGGTCTGGCTGGACACCTGGGAAATCGCCTCGCCGGTGACCAGCGCGTCGATCTCCAGGCGGTCGGCCATGTGCGCGGCACCGCGCAGCATCATGCGCTTCAGGGTCACACCCATGTAGCTGTTGTCGACCTTGTTGAGGATCTCGCCGACCACTTCCTCGAACGGCACGCTGATGAACAGCACGCGCTGGCTGCTGCCGAACTTCTTCCACAGGTAGTGGGCCACTTCCATCACGCCCAACTCGTGGGCACGGCCGCCGAGGTTGAAGAAGCAGAAGTGGGTCATCAGGCCACGGCGCATCATCTGGTAGGCCGCCACGGTGGAGTCGAAGCCGCCGGACATCAGTACCAGGGTCTGCTCCAGGGCGCCCAGCGGGTAGCCGCCGATGCCCTGGTGCTGGTTGTGGATCACGTACAGGCGCTGGTCGCGGATTTCGATGCGCACCAGCACTTCCGGGTTTTTCAGCTCGATGCCGGCTGCGCCGCACTGCTGACGCAACTGGCTGCCGACATAACGGTCGACGTCCATCGAGGTGAAGTCGTGGTGGCCGCCGCGCTTGCAGCGCACGGCGAAGTGCTTGCCGGCCAGCAGATGACCGAAGTGCTGCTTGCACTTGGCGACGATGTCGTCGAAGTCGCCGAGCGGGTATTCCTCTACCTGCAGGAAGTGGGTGATACCCGGGGTGCAGGTGAGGCGCTCGATCATCTCGCGCTGGACTTTTTCGTCTTCGACGCGGGTGACCACTTCGAGATTGTCCCAGACACCATCGACCACGAGCTCAGGGTCAAGGTCCTTGAGCACGTTGCGGATGTTCTTGCCGAGCTGGCGGATGAAGCGCTTGCGCACCGGCCGGCTCTTGATGGTGATTTCTGGGAAGACTTTGACGATAAGTTTCATTGGTTAACAGCGCGCGCAGGGCCTGCCGAAAATGAGGGGCGCGAATTATAGCGGAAATTGCTCAGGATTTGACCAACTTTTGTACAGAAGGTCGGATTTATATTGCCTGCACCGGCCTCATCGCCGGCAAGCCAGCTCCCACAGGCCATCCGCAGCTCTCAAGACTTACGCCCTACCTGTGGGAGCGGGCGAGCCCGCAAAGAGGCCCTCAAAGAAAGCACATAATTCAAGCAATGCACACTATTGGTGCACAACTACCAAAATTCGCATCTTAAGGGTGCATTTTTACCCGCCAACTCTGCGCCCAATGCCCGCAAACGCCCCCTTTTATCCCGCCCTCGCCATTTTCGGGCACTGGCATGCAATTTGCTCCCTTGTGAGGCAGGTAAGCTTGGCCGACTATCCGCGCCCGGCAACACCCTTTTTCCAGGGCAGCGGCCCACCGCGCTCTAGACCATCCGGAGGACAACATGTCGAAGTCGGTTCAACTCATCAAAGATCATGACGTCAAGTGGATTGATCTGCGTTTCACGGACACCAAAGGCATTCAGCACCACGTGACCATGCCGTCGCGTGATGCGCTGGAAGACGACTTCTTCGAAGTCGGCAAGATGTTCGACGGTTCCTCCATCGCTGGCTGGAAAGGCATCGAAGCTTCCGACATGATCCTGATGCCGGTCGACGAAACTGCCGTACTGGACCCGTTCACCGAAGAGCCAACCCTGATCATCACCTGCGACATCGTCGACCCGTCGAGCATGCAGGGCTACGATCGTGACCCTCGCGCCATCGCCAAGCGCGCCGAAGAGTACCTGAAGAGCACCGGCATCGGTGACACCGTATTCGCCGGCCCGGAGCCAGAGTTCTTCATCTTCGACGAAGTTAAGTTCCAGTCGGACATCTCCGGCTCGATGTTCAAGATCTTCTCCGAGCAAGGCTCGTGGATGACCGGCGCTGATGTGGAAGGCGGCAACAAAGGCCACCGTCCAGGCGTGAAAGGCGGCTACTTCCCGGTTCCGCCGTTCGACCACGACCACGAAATCCGTACCGCCATGTGCAACGCACTGGAAGAAATGGGTCAGACCGTCGAAGTTCACCACCACGAAGTGGCGACTGCCGGCCAGAACGAAATCGGCGTCAAGTTCAACACCCTGGTGAAGAAGGCTGACGAAGTACAGGCACTGAAGTACGTCGTGCACAACGTTGCCGACGCCTACGGCCGTACCGCCACTTTCATGCCGAAGCCTCTGTACGGCGACAACGGCTCGGGCATGCACGTGCACATGTCGATCTGGAAAGACGGCAAGAACACCTTCTCGGGTGAAGGCTATGCCGGCCTGTCCGACACCGCCCTGTACTTCATCGGCGGTATCATCAAGCACGGTAAGGCCCTGAACGGCTTCACCAACCCGTCGACCAACTCCTACAAGCGTCTGGTCCCAGGCTTCGAAGCCCCGGTAATGCTGGCCTACTCGGCTCGCAACCGTTCCGCCTCGATCCGTATTCCTTACGTCGGCAGCCCGAAAGCCCGCCGTATCGAAGCTCGCTTCCCGGATCCATCGGCCAACCCATACCTGGCCTTCGCGGCCCTGCTGATGGCCGGCCTGGACGGTATCCAGAACAAGATCCACCCAGGCGATGCTGCCGACAAGAACCTGTACGACCTGCCGCCTGAAGAGGCCAAGGACATCCCGCAGGTTTGCGGCAGCCTGAAGGAAGCTCTGGAAGAGCTGGACAAGGGCCGTGCGTTCCTGACCAAGGGCGGCGTGTTCTCCGACGACTTCATCGATGCCTTCATCGAGCTGAAGAGCGAAGAAGAAATCAAGGTCCGCACCTTCGTTCACCCGCTGGAATACGAGCTGTACTACAGCTGCTGATCTGATCGGCGCCTGGCGCCGATGACATGATCACGAACGGCCTCCTTCGGGAGGCCGTTTTCGTTTCCGTGGCTGCCTCATCGATTTCATACAGAACCAGCAGATGCCGCTGACATTTCGCCGCCCCTTCAGCACGCAGGGTAGGCGTCCCTTCAGTCGACGGACATCACGCCATGCGCAAACTTCTACCTGCAATGATTACCGTATCCGCCCTCCTCGCCGGCTGCGCCAGCAACGGCACCGCGCCAGGCCAGGCAACGTCACAGGTGCTTCACCGCGCCACCGGCAGTTGGGACGGCACCCCCTATCGCGATTACCCCGAAGGACGACCAGTGCTGTCGCTGGTGAAAGTCAGCATCCCCGCCCACACAACCCTCGGCTGGCACTGCCATCAGGCCCTCAATCTGGGCTATCTGGCGGAGGGCAGACTTGAGGTGGAAACCCGCGACGGCAAGCGCACAAGCCTGGTTGCAGGCCAGACGCTGGCAGAACTTCAAGGGGAAGTGCACCGCGGGCACACCACCGCGCAGCCCGCCACTGTCATGGTGTTCCACGCAAGCAATGAAGACCTGGCGTTTTCAACGCCAGAAGCCGAATGCCCGCCAACTGTGCGATAAACCCTGAAACCACCTATGCTCCATATTGGTGCATTCTGAGAGCTAACGCCCCCGAATGCACCCCAAAAGCGATCACATGAACCGTTTAATCAGTTCATTCTGGTGCGGTTTTTCCCGTTTTCAGGGCTTTATCGGCAAATTCCGCTTCTTTTCGGAGCCTTGGTTTGGTTCTTGCATTTTTTGCCCAAAGACTGGAATCAGCGGATCCACCGCGCGCCCGACCATGGCCGCGCCCATGCCCGACACGCGCCAAAAGAGGTCGACGACGCCCTATGACCATCAGCGATGCCCAGCACCGTCTGCTTCTGGACAACCTGACCACCGCCACGCTGCTGCTCAACGCCGAGCTGCGCCTGGAGTACATGAACCCGGCCGCGGAAATGCTCCTGGCGGTCAGTGGCCAGCGCAGCCATGGGCAGTTCATCAGCGAACTGTTCACCGAGTCGACCGAGGCGCTCAGCTCGCTGCGCCAGGCGGTCGAGCAGGCGCACCCGTTCACCAAGCGCGAAGCGCAGCTCACCTCGCTGACCGGGCAGGCCATCACCGTCGACTACGCGGTAACGCCGATCCTGCACCAGGGCCAGACCCTGCTGCTGCTGGAGGTGCACCCACGCGACCGGCTGCTGCGCATTACCAAGGAAGAGGCCCAGCTGAGCAAGCAGGAAACCACCAAGATGCTGGTGCGCGGCCTGGCCCACGAAATCAAGAACCCCCTTGGCGGCATCCGCGGCGCAGCCCAGCTGCTGGCCCGCGAACTGCCTGAAGAAGGCCTGCGTGACTATACCAACGTGATCATCGAGGAAGCCGACCGCCTGCGTAACCTGGTCGACCGCATGCTCGGTTCGAACAAGCTGCCGTCGCTGGCCATGACCAACATCCACGAAGTGCTGGAGCGGGTCTGCAGCTTGGTAGAGGCCGAAAGCCAGGGCTGCATCACTTTGGTGCGCGACTATGACCCCAGCCTGCCGGATGTGTTGATCGACCGCGAGCAGATGATCCAGGCCGTGCTCAACATCGTGCGCAATGCCATGCAGGCGATCAGTTCGCAGAACGAACTGCGCCTGGGCCGCATCACCCTGCGCAGCCGTGCCCTGCGCCAGTTCACCATCGGCCACGTGCGCCATCGCCTGGTGGCGCGGGTCGAGATCATCGACAACGGCCCGGGCATCCCGCCGGAACTGCAGGACACCCTCTTCTATCCCATGGTCAGCGGCCGCCCGGACGGTACCGGGCTGGGCCTGGCCATCACCCAGAACATCATCAGCCAGCACCAGGGCCTGATCGAGTGTGAAAGCCATGCAGGCCACACCGCCTTCTCGATCTACCTGCCCCTGGAACAAGGAGCCACCGCCTCATGAGCCGAAGTGAAACCGTATGGATCGTCGACGATGATCGCTCCATCCGCTGGGTCCTGGAAAAAGCCCTGCAACAGGAAGGCATGACCACCCAGAGCTTCGACAGCGCCGATGGCGTGATGGGCCGCCTGGCACGCCAGCAACCGGACGTGATCATTTCCGACATCCGCATGCCGGGCACCAGCGGCCTCGACCTGCTGGCACAGATCCGTGAGCAGCACCCGCGCCTGCCGGTCATCATCATGACCGCCCACTCCGACCTGGACAGCGCCGTTGCGTCGTACCAGGGCGGTGCATTCGAGTACCTGCCCAAGCCATTCGATGTGGACGAGGCGGTCTCGCTGGTCAAGCGCGCTAACCAGCACGCCCAGGAGCAACAAGGGCTGGATGTGCCGCAGAGCCTGGCGCGCACCCCGGAAATCATCGGTGAAGCACCGGCAATGCAGGAGGTGTTCCGCGCCATCGGCCGCCTCAGCCACTCCAACATCACCGTGCTGATCAACGGTGAGTCCGGTACCGGCAAGGAGCTGGTGGCCCACGCCCTGCACCGCCACAGCCCGCGTGCGGCCTCACCGTTCATCGCACTGAACATGGCAGCCATCCCCAAGGACCTGATGGAGTCCGAGCTGTTCGGCCATGAAAAGGGCGCCTTCACCGGCGCCGCCAACCTGCGCCGAGGGCGCTTCGAGCAGGCCGACGGCGGCACCCTGTTCCTCGACGAGATCGGCGACATGCCCGCCGACACACAGACCCGCCTGCTGCGAGTGCTGGCCGATGGCGAGTTCTATCGCGTGGGCGGCCACGTGCCGGTCAAGGTCGATGTGCGCATCATCGCCGCCACCCACCAGAACCTGGAGTCGCTGGTACAGGCCGGCAAGTTCCGCGAGGACTTGTTCCACCGCCTGAACGTGATTCGCATCCACATCCCACGGCTGGCCGACCGCCGCGAGGATATCCCCGCCCTCGCCCGCCACTTCCTCGCCCGCGCCGCCCAGGAGCTGGCGGTCGAGCCGAAGATCCTCAAGCCGGAAACCGAGGAATTCATCCGCAACCTGCCGTGGCCGGGCAACGTACGGCAAATGGAAAACACCTGCCGCTGGATCACCGTGATGGCCTCCAGCCGCGAAGTGCTGATCGGCGACCTGCCGCCAGAACTGCTGAACCTGCCACAGGACGCCGCGCCGGTAACCAACTGGGAGCAGGCCCTGCGCCAGTGGGCCGACCAGGCGCTGGCGCGCGGGCAGACCAGCCTGCTGGACAGCGCAGTGCCGAGCTTCGAGCGGATCATGATCGAAACGGCGCTCAAGCACACTGCAGGCCGTCGGCGCGATGCGGCACTGTTGCTGGGTTGGGGGCGCAACACCCTGACGCGCAAGATCAAGGAGCTGGGGATGAATGTGGCGGGTGGCGATGATGAGGAAGGGGACGATCACTGAGTTCCAGGTAAACCCATAGTTCTTTGGGGCTGCTGCGCAGCCCATCGCGACACAAGGCCGCTCCTACAGGAGAATGCGATCCCCTGTAGGAGCGGCCTTGTGTCGCGATGGGCCGCAAAGCGGCCCCAAACATTTCAGCCCTTCGATGCACCGATCCTGTGCCCGATGCACCTCTCGAAGGCACAAATCCCCCGCAAAAACGGCCAAATCACCCTGAAAACCCATAATTGACGGGCTTTTCAAAACTGGCACGCCCCCTGCAATAACCCATACATATCCAGTTTCGGGGGCCCTGGTACAGGCAGGCCGGGTGAACCCCTCTTTTATTCGCAACATCGCCAGTTTTGGGGACCTCGGTACAGGCAGGCCGGGCCATCCCCCCTTTATACGCAGTACCCCTTTCGGGGACCCTGGTACAGGCAGGCCGGGATATCCCCTCTTTTATTCGTGCAGTTTCACCTGCAACCGCCAGCGCCCAGCGTCCTCTGCACCGGCCCACTCGCCGTGCAGGGGGCGCGCGGCCACCACCGTCAGCAACAGACCTTCCTTGCTATTCTGCACCCGCCAGCTCACAGGCTTGCCCTGCAGGCTCAGTTGCCCTTGCCGGGCCTTGCCCTGGGCCTGGAACAACAGTGCTACCGTACCTTCCACATTCTCGCCATGCAGCTGAGGCTCTTCGTTGAACCACAGCTCCAGGCCATCCTGCACCACCTCCACCTGCTGCAGCTCGCGCTCGTCGGGCGTGGTCAGGCGGCCAATCATCAGCCCCACCATCAAGCCGACGATCGCCAGCGACAGCATCACCCGCGGGAACGCCTTCGAACGCAGGTCCGGTTCGGGGGTAGAATGCCCGTCATCTTCACGCTTGGAGCCGTGCATGTTTCACGTCATCCTTTTTCAACCAGAAATTCCGCCGAATACCGGCAACATCATTCGCCTGTGCGCCAACAGCGGCTGCGACCTGCACCTGATCGAGCCCATCAGCTTCGAACTGGACGACAAGCGCCTGCGGCGCGCGGGGCTGGATTACCACGAGTATGCCACGCTCAAGCGCCACGAGAGCCTGGCCGGATGCCTGGAAAGCCTGGGCAACCCACGGCTGTTCGCCTTCACCACCAAGGGCTCGCACCCGTTCCACGAAGTGGCTTACCAGCCGGGTGATGCCTTCCTGTTCGGGCCAGAAAGCCGCGGCCTGCCGGCCGAAGTACTGGACAGCCTGCCGGCCGAACAACGCCTGCGCCTGCCGATGCGGCCGGGGTGCCGCAGCCTGAATCTGTCCAATACCGTGGCTGTGACGGTGTATGAGGCGTGGCGGCAGAATGGGTTTGCCGGGAGCTGAGCTGTAGCCTGTGCCGGCCTCTTCGCGGGTAAACCCGCTCCCACAGGAACCAAACCAACCTCAAGGGCGGCGCTGTACCTGTGGGAGCGGGTTTACCCGCGAAGGGGCCGGCACAGGCAACAAAAAAGCGCCCCTTGAGGCGCTTTCTTGATACCAGCAGCTATTACTGCACAGTCGGCGCTTCGCCGGCTTCCTGCATGCGCTGCATTTCCTGCGCGTACAGGGCGTCGAAGTTGACCGGCGACAGCATCAGGGCCGGGAACGAACCGCGGGTCACCAGGCTGTCCAGGGTCTCGCGGGCGTACGGGAACAGGATGTTCGGGCAGAACGCACCCAGAGTGTGGCTCATCGAAGCCGCGTCCAGGTTCTTGATCAGGAAGATACCGGCCTGCTGCACTTCAGCGATGAAGGCCACTTCGTCACCGTTCTTGACGGTAACCGACAGGGTCAGCACCACCTCGTGGAAGTCGCCTTCCAGGGCTTTCTGCTTGGTGTTCAGGTCCAGGGCAACGCTCGGCTCCCAGGTCTGGCGGAAGATCTGCGGGCTTTTCGGGGCTTCGAACGACAGGTCGCGCACATAGATGCGCTGCATGGAGAACTGAGGGCTGTTGTCTTCTGCAGCAGCGCCGTTGGTCTGTTGGTCAGTCATGGCAGATCCTTATCCTAATGTTTTTGAATGCAGTGCAAATCAGGCCGCCAGCAGCGCGTCGAGCTTGCCGGCGCGCTCCAGGGCATAAAGGTCATCGCATCCACCGACGTGGGTGCTGCCGATCCAGATCTGCGGCACAGATGTACGGCCGGCCTTCTGGCTCATCTCGGCACGAACCTGTGGCTTGCCGTCGACCTTGATTTCCTCGAAGGCCACGCCCTTGCTCTCGAGCAGGTACTTGGCGCGCATGCAGTAGGGGCAGTAGTCGCTGGAATAGACGATGACGGGCTTCATATCACTTCACCAGGGGCAGGTTATCGGCTTTCCAGCTGGAAACGCCACCGCTCAGTTTGGCGGCGTTGTAACCAGCCTTGAGCAGCTCGCGGCAGATGGTGCCGGACTGCTGGCCCATCGAGTCGACGACGATCAGGGTCTTCTCTTTGTGCTTGTCCAGCTCGCTCATGCGGTTGACCAGCTTGTCCTGCGGGATGTTCACCGCACCGACGATGTGACCGGCGGAGTATTCCTTGGTCGGGCGGATGTCGATGACCAGGGCTTTCTCGGCATTGACCAGGGCAGTCAGCTGGCCGTTGCTCAGGCTCTGGCCGCCGCGACGGATTTCGTTGACCAGCAGCGCGACCAGCAAAACAACGAAGATCGCCACCAGGATGTAGTGGTTTGTCGCAAATTGAATCAGGTTAGCAACCATCTGGGGTGTTCCACGCGATTGAAAATGCCGGCCAGTATACACAGCCCCCCAGTGCCACCAAAGCCCGACGGGCCGGCCGGAAAGGTACCTTCATGTTGCCGCATTGGCCACGCTGGTCAGGGAACAGGACGAATATTCGCCGCCGGTGGCGCATTTGCCCTAAAATGCGTGTCTTTATCATCTTTGAACAACCGTGAGTTTGATTGATGACGAGTACGCCCAAACCCCTGGTCCTGATCATCCTGGATGGCTTCGGCCACAGCGAAAGCCCCGAATACAACGCCATCTACGCCGCCAACACACCGGTCTATGACCGCCTGCGCGCCAGCCAGCCGCATGGCCTCATTTCCGGCTCGGGCATGGATGTCGGCCTGCCGGACGGGCAGATGGGCAACTCCGAAGTCGGTCACATGAACCTCGGCGCCGGCCGCGTGGTGTACCAGGACTTCACCCGGGTGACCAAGGCCATCCGCGACGGCGAGTTCTTCGAGAACCCGGTTCTGACCGGCGCCGTGGACAAGGCAGCCAGTGCCGGCAAGGCCGTGCACATCCTCGGCCTGCTGTCCGACGGCGGCGTACACAGCCACCAGGACCACCTGGTAGCCATGGCCGAACTGGCCGCGCAGCGCGGTGCGGAAAAGATCTACCTGCACGCCTTCCTCGATGGCCGCGACACGCCGCCACGCAGCGCACAGTCGTCCATCGAACTGCTCGACGCCGCCTTCGTCAAGCTGGGCAAGGGCCGCATCGCCAGCCTGATCGGCCGCTACTACGCCATGGACCGCGACAACCGCTGGGACCGCGTCAGCGCCGCCTACAACCTGATCGTCGACAGCGCTGCCGAATACACCGCCGACACCGCCCTGGCCGGCCTGGAAGCGGCCTACGCCCGCGACGAGAGCGACGAGTTCGTCAAGGCCACGCGCATCGGTGAAGCAGTCAAGGTCGAAGACGGCGATGCGGTGATCTTCATGAACTTCCGCGCCGACCGCGCCCGCGAACTGTCGCGCGTGTTCGTCGAAGCCGACTTCAACGAATTCCCGCGTGCCCGCCTGCCAAAACTGGCCGCCTACATCGGCCTGACTCAGTACTCGGCGAAAATCCCGGCCCCCGCCGCCTTCGCCCCGGCCAGCCTGAACAACGTGCTGGGCGAGTATCTGGCGAAGAACGGCAAGACCCAGCTGCGCATCGCCGAGACCGAGAAGTACGCCCACGTCACCTTCTTCTTCTCCGGCGGCCGCGAAGAGCCGTTCGAAGGCGAAGAGCGCATCCTGATCCCGTCGCCGAAGGTCGCCACGTACGACCTGCAGCCGGAAATGAGCGCACCGAAAGTTACCGACCGCATCGTCGAGGCCATCGAGCAGCAGCGTTATGACGTGATCGTGGTCAACTACGCCAACGGCGACATGGTCGGCCATACCGGCGTGTTCGAAGCGGCGGTGAAAGCCGTCGAAGCCCTGGATGGCTGCGTCGGGCGCATCGTCGAGGCGCTGGACAAGGTCGGCGGCGAAGCGCTGATCACCGCCGACCACGGCAACGTCGAGCAGATGGAAGACGAGTGCACCGGCCAGGCGCACACCGCGCACACCACCGAGCCGGTGCCGTTCATCTATGTCGGCAAGCGCAACGTCAAGGTGCGTGACGGCGGCGTGCTGGCCGATGTGGCGCCGACCATGCTGAAGCTGCTGGGGCTGGAAAAGCCGGTGGAAATGACTGGTACCTCGATCCTGGTCGACGCCTGATTCTGTATATTGGGGCCGCTCTGCGGCCCTTCGCGGGCATGCCCGCTCCCACAAAAGCAGGTTGTGCCGCTGATTCTGTGGGAGCGGGCGAGCCCGCGAAGGGCTGCACAGCAGCCCCAACAACACATGAATTCCAGACAAACGCCCCTCTGCACCCACAGCGAGGCGTTTTTTTTGCCCGCCCGCGCGGGCATACTAGGCCAGTCTCCATCCTTGGTACGCCAAACCCCATGCTTCGCGCCCTGATCCTCCTAGCCCTGTCTTGCCTGCTCAGCCCGGCCTTTGCCGATGAGCGTGCGCAGACCCAGCAGCAACTGGACGCCACCCGCCAGGATATTGCCGAGCTCAAGAAGACGCTGGGCAAGCTCCAGGAAGAAAAGGCCGGTGTGCAAAAGGACCTCAAAGCCACCGAGACCGATATCGGCAACCTGGAAAAGCAGGTGGAGGCCCTGCAGCAAGAACTAAAAAAGACCGAGGGCGAGCTGGAGCGCCTTGATACCGAGAAAAAAAAACTCCAGAGCGCCCGCGTTGAACAACAGCGACTGATCGCCATCCAGGCCCGTTCGGCCTACCAGAATGGCCGCGAGGAATACCTCAAGCTGCTGCTCAACCAGCAGAACCCCGAGAAGTTCGCCCGCACCCTCACCTACTACGACTACCTGAGCAAGGCGCGCCTGGAGCAACTGCGCACCTTCAACGAGACCCTGCGCCAGCTGGCCAACGTCGAACAGGAAATCGCTACCCAGCAGCAACAGCTGCTGGCCCAGCGCGCCGACCTCGACAGCCGCCGCCAGGCCCTGGAAACCGAGCGCGGCAAGCGCCAGCAGGTGCTGGCCAAGCTCAACAGCGACATGAAGGACCGCGACCAGAAGCTGCAATCGCGCGAGCAGGATCAGGCCGATTTGTCCAAGGTACTCAAGACCATCGAGGAAACCCTCGCCCGCCAGGCCCGCGAGGCCGAAGAAGCGCGCAAGAAGGCCTTGCTGGCTCAGCAGGAAGCGGAAAAACGCCGCCAGCAGGAAGCCTTGGCCGCCGCTGCCGCCCGCGAACAGGCCCGCGAACCGGTGGAGCCACCGAAAAAGGCCCGCACCACCCTGGGCCCGCTGGTTTCCAGCGACGGCGCGAACTACGGCGGCGCATTTTCTGCCGCACGGGGAAAACTTCCCTGGCCAGTCAATGGTCGATTGCTGGCACGTTTCGGTGATGCCCGCGGCAGTGATGCCCGTGCCAAGTGGGACGGGGTGATGATCAGCGCCAACCCGGGCACCCAGGTCCGTGCCGTGCACGGCGGGCGCGTGGTGTTCGCCGACTGGTTGCGCGGTGCCGGGCTTCTGGTCATTCTCGACCATGGCAACGGTTACCTGAGCCTGTACGGCCATAACCAGAGCCTGCTCAAGAGCGCCGGTGATATCGTCAAGGCTGGCGAGGCCATTTCCACCGTTGGCGACAGCGGCGGCCAGGACGCTGCCGGCTTGTACTTCGCCATCCGCCAGCAGGGCCGGCCTACCGACCCTTCGCAGTGGTGCCGGGGCTAGTCAAATTTCTACGGGGTAGCCCACGGGCTGCGCCGATGCTCCCCAGGGAGCGCTTACAGGATCAGGAGTTCGTTCGACATGCTGCACTCGCCTCGTCTCACCCAGCTGGCCCTGTCCATCGCCCTGGCGGTCGGCGCGCCCCTGGCCACTGCCGCGGAGCCGGCCAAGCCGGCCGCAGCACCGGCCACCGAGGTGACCGCCAAGGCGCCACTGCCGCTTGAAGAGCTGCGCACCTTCGCCGAGGTCATGGACCGCATCAAGGCGGCCTATGTGGAGCCGGTGGATGACAAGACCCTGCTGGAAAATGCCATCAAGGGCATGCTCAGCAACCTCGACCCGCACTCGGCCTACCTCGGCCCAGAGGACTTCCAGGAACTGCAGGAAAGCACCAGCGGCGAGTTCGGCGGGCTGGGCATCGAAGTAGGCCAGGAAGACGGCTTCATCAAGGTGGTCTCGCCGATCGACGACACCCCGGCATCGCGTGCCGGCGTGCAGGCCGGCGACCTGATCGTCAAGATCAACGGCGCCCCGACCCGTGGCCAGACCATGACCGAAGCGGTCGACAAGATGCGTGGCAAGGTGGGCGAGAAAATCACCCTGACCTTGGTGCGTGACGGCGGCACCCCCTTCGACGTGACCCTGGCCCGCGCGGTCATCCAGGTCAAGAGCGTGAAGAGCCAGCTGCTGGAGAACGACTACGGCTACATCCGCATTACCCAGTTCCAGGTCAAGACCGGCGACGAAGTAGGCAAGGCCCTGGCCAAACTGCGCAAGGACAACGGCAAGAAGCTGCGCGGCGTGGTGCTGGACCTGCGCAACAACCCGGGCGGCGTGCTGCAGTCGGCGGTGGAAGTGGCCGACCACTTCCTGACCAAGGGCCTGATCGTCTACACCAAGGGCCGCATCGCCAACTCCGAGCTGCGCTTCTCGGCCGACCCGGCCGACGCCAGCGACGGCGTGCCACTGGTGGTGCTGATCAACGGCGGCAGTGCCTCGGCCTCGGAAATTGTCGCCGGCGCCCTGCAAGACCAGAAACGCGCCGTGCTGATGGGCACCGACAGCTTCGGCAAAGGCTCGGTGCAGACCGTGCTGCCACTGGCCAACGACCGTGCCCTGAAGCTCACCACCGCGCTGTACTTCACCCCCAACGGCCGCTCGATCCAGGCCCAGGGCATCGTCCCCGACATCGAAGTGCGCCCGGCCAAGCTCACCGCCGAAGCCGACACCGACAACTTCAAGGAAGCCGACCTGCAGGGCCACCTGGGCAACGGCAACGGCGGTGCCGACCGCCCGACCGGCAGCGGCAAGCGCAAGGAGCGCCCGCAGGATGACGACTTCCAGCTGAGCCAGGCTCTGAGCCTGCTCAAAGGCCTGAACATCACCAAGGGCGACTGATCCACTCCATGCGTTATCTGCTGTGTCTGCTGTTCTGCCTGATGGCAGGGGTCGCGCAAGCGGCGCCGGCCGGCAAGGCCTACATGAGCATCATCATCGACGACCTCGGCCAGAGCAGCGAGCGCGACAGCCGCACCTTGGCCCTGCCCGGCCCGGTAACCCTGGCGATCATGCCGGACACTCCGCATGCCACCACGTTTGCCCGGCAGGCGCACAAGGCCGGCAAGACAGTTATCCTGCACATGCCCATGGACCCGGCCACCGGCCCTTACGCCTGGCACCCGGGCACGCCCCTGCCGGAGCTTGCCCACCGCCTGGACACCGCCCTGGCGCAGGTGCCTTACGCAGTCGGTATCAACAACCACATGGGCAGCCGCATGACCGCCCAACCCGAAGCGATGGCCATGCTGATGGCCGACCTGCAACGCCGACACCTGTTTTTTGTCGACAGCCGCACCAGCGCTGCCACGGTGGCTGCATTCCAGGCTCAGGCCCAGGGCCTGGCACAGGTATCCCGCGATGTCTTTCTGGACAACGTACGTACGGTCGAGGCCATCGGCAGCGAATTGCAGCTCGGGGTCGAACTGGCTCGCAAACAAGGCTCAGCCGTGCTGATCGGCCACCCTTATCCGCAAACCCTCGAAGTGCTCGAACGCGAACTGCCCCGACTGAAGCGCCAGGGCGTAGAGCTGATCGGCCTGGAACAGATGATTGCCGAGCGGGGCAATCAGACGATGCCCGCGCATGCCAAGCACCATCCCACCGCCCCCGTTGGCCGACTCAATGGAAAGGAATGATTCCTCGGGCCTGTGCCAGAGTAAGGGCTCCCCTGTGCAATCGCTGTTTCGAGTCTGCAGCGGCCTTGCTACTCAAACGACGCTGGCTCCAGGTCTTGAGGTGACCCACCGTGAAATCCTCTGCAAACGCATCTGGCGAGCTGAAATGAAAGTGCGCAGCCCAGAGGTTCCGCTTGCTCGGTAGACGAACGATCCGGTATTCGTCAAAAGCGCTGCCATCCTGCATGGTGCGCCGTTCCACATATTCGACCTGTATCAGGTGCTTTCCGTGGAGATACTGCAAACCTTCGGCCGACGGATACTTGGTGTCGGTATAGAGCCTGGTCATCTGAAATGTTTTATCCGCCTCCAACTTGTCCAGATCCACTTCCAGCGTCCTGATCAGCTTGTCGTTTCCTCCGGCATCACGCACCACACTGAGTGCCTGATTCAGCTTTTCCAGATGCTGATCGAACAACTGCTTGAGCAACGCCCCTTTGATGTCGTGCTTGACATAGTCCTTGGCCTGCTCCCTGACTGCATCGCTCTCGTCCAGAAGCGCCTGTACCCACATGGGCAGGTCAGTTGGAGCAGCTTCGTCCGCCAATGAAGGGCGCTTGCTTTCACGCTGTCGCCATTCCCCATCCACCAGGTCGAAGGTTGCCAGTACTTCTTCACTGAACGTCTCCCGCACTTCAACGATCTGGCTTTCGTCTATCGTCCTTTCCACCCCGATCATCAACTGCCCAGCAAGGTTGCGCACCACTCGCTGCTCTTCGGTAGACACCTTGTAGGGTCTGCGCTTTTGCGCGACCGTTCCACCCTCCTGCTCCGAGATCGCGGCAACCAGCCGCTGTCCTGCATCTTCCTTCAGTTGCTTTACATGGTTGCGATACCGCTCGAGCATCACGGGTTCGATCAGTTCGCCACCTTCACGGAGAATGCGGGCACTGTTGAGTAATGCGGCAGAGTACTCATCCCATGCCTCTTGCAGGATCACGATGCGGTCGTCTGCCGACAGATTGGCGAAGTCAAGCTCCCCATGAGTCTCTGCGGCATTGCGCAAGGCCATGCTGACCAGTTCGTCCCGGTAGCGGGCGACTGTCTGGAGGCCGCCGGGAGCATTGAGGTGCAAGGCCAGGTCTGCCAGGTTCTGCACCTGATGGAAGCGCATCTGCACGGTCGAAAACGGTCTTTCGTCGATCAGATGCCCCACTGTGCGATGGTCACCAGGGGGGTTGGAAGGTATGACAAGCTCAACCGGCGACTCGGCCAGCAAATTGTCCAGGTGCACTCGTATGGCAAGC
Source organism: Pseudomonas asiatica (assembly GCF_040214835.1). Taxonomy (NCBI): domain Bacteria; kingdom Pseudomonadati; phylum Pseudomonadota; class Gammaproteobacteria; order Pseudomonadales; family Pseudomonadaceae; genus Pseudomonas; species Pseudomonas asiatica. Next base: position 5,478,683 of record NZ_CP157874.1, read on the forward strand.
ATGCGGTCCTGATACTCAGCCACATGCTCCAGCTTGATACGAAACGCAGCATATTGTTCGCCGACTTCAGCCAATGGCTTACCATCAATAGCCCGTTGCAGCGCGGCAAGTTGCGGATAGTCCGTAAGGCTCCAGAGCTCGTTGTAAACGAAGACACAATCGCGAATCAGCTCTGTGCGAGCATTCTCTTCATGCTTGGCAACAGGCTTATCCAACCCATCTTTTTGGCGTTGCCCGGCATATTTGGGTTCCGCCATCGTGATCAACAGCTTTAGCTGTTCGTCTTCCTTGCCAATGGCCTCTTCAAGCAGCGAAACGATTTGCTCACGCTGCTGGGCGATACTTTCCCGCGCATCCATCGCTCGTTGTTCATACTGCGCGGTCAGTGACCGGAGAGCTGTCGTATCGGTACCTGCCGGGGCCGAATTCACATCCTCCTGCGCCTTTGCCTTCAACGCGTCCATTTTGACGAGGCTCTGGTGCAAAGCCATCATCTGCTGACTCGCTGCCTGAACCGTCGACTTCAACTTCGGGATTTCCGCATCCAACTGGACGACGCGGTCGTAAAGTTTCTTGAATCGGACCGATACCGAAGTTCTGGGGCTGGGAGCCCCTCCTGCAAGGCGCAATTTCGTATCCACCCGCCAAGCCCCGTCGACAAATGCCAACCAGGGCCCGTAACCGCCAGTCGCATCGACTACCCGAACTCCCTCAGCCAGCAACTCCACGCTATAGAGGTCACCAGCCATGGCCGCGTAGTAGTTCTTATCGATCTGGTACAGGCCTTCACCATCGCCCGCTGTCAAAGGCTTCAACCCATTGACAGAGACGCTGGAGCGCATGGCTTGCAACCTTTGCCGCTGTTGCGCGGGCAGCCAGTTGAACCCATGCTGGCCGCGCCAGGAAAAGTCCAGCACCTGGCTGCCCAGTTCGCCCAGCGTGCCTTCCGGTTCTTCACGCGCCTCGATAGCTAGTTCGGCAAACGCGCCGTTTTGCCGGTCAGGTCCTTCGAACAGTGAAACATCAGGCAGCCGCCTTGTGGGCACTGTCTCCTGCTTCGGTTGATGGGCATGCAGCAGCGTCATCCCGAGGTTGAGCAAAAAGTCGGCCACTGCAGCAGACCGATCGAACTCACCACCCTGCTCCAACGCGGTCAAGTCGTTTTGCAGCGAAGCCAGAAACTGTACCAACCAGGCCACAGACGCGACCGGACCGCGTATCGCCTGAGTCACCACATCGAACAACAGCCAGGCGCCTTCGCACAGGAGCTGCCAGCGGCTCTCGGCGTCAGATACCGATTCCAGCCCTGCCAGCTCGACCAGCAGATCTCGATTGGCCTGGTAGATTTTCTCGTCAACCTTGTTGCGCCACAGCTTCAGGTCGAGCATCGCCGGCTCCGGCTTGGCCGGGAGCGTATAAGGGTCGATACCAATACTCACAATGTGCGGCTCGCTGAAACCACCCTCTGCATATACGTCGCGCGCGGTCGGGTCGATCCAGTCAAGAATGCTCTCTTGGAAGAGAGCCGACTCACGAATATGTGCAAGCAAGGCCTCAAGGCTTGCGTACTCGCGAACCGTGTCCTGTCGATATAGCGGGCGGTACACCAGAACCTTTGCCGGCTCGGCGCAGAACAGCAAGTACATGCCGCGCACAGTGTCTTTCTTGCACGAATGGCGGCTGCGCCTGAAAGCCAAAGGGATCAGTGACATGCGCGGAACCAAGGGGTCCTGATGACCTGCGCAAAAATCGACCACGCACTGTAAACCCACCTCGGAGACTTTAGCGTCGAGCCTGGCCGAAATGGCGCTGGAAAGAAACGCGCTTCGCCACTCCCTGCCCAAAAGCTCGACGCGCTCGGCACGCATGGCCTGATCATCCAACTGTCCGGCAACATAGGCCGGGTAGCGGCCACCAATGTCTACCTGGGTGACCAATCGCTTCGCTGCATCGGCATTCAGCCACTTCGGAAGCTTGATGCTCTTCTGATGGCGGACCTGCTTGATGTACGCGCCCTTGAGCGAAGCAAGGTTACCAATGGCGAATTCGGTAAGCGACTTGGTGCCCACGAACGCCAGTGGCTCGCCACCGCCGGCTCCAGTCGCAGCGCCACCAGGCACACCCCGGGCGATGTACAGGTCAAGAAGCACCTGATCTGGAGAAATTTCGTCCCCGTGCTCGCTTTTTATCTGCTCGGTCAGTTGCTGCGCGGTATACGCCGTCAATGACTGGATGCCGTCCAGCACCGAAACACCTCCGGCATCCAGTTGGTCGAGGGAGAGTTGCAACAACGCGGCGCGACAGGCAAAGCTGTCCTGCGGGGCGCTGGCCCTGAGCCCCGGCGGGGCTACGGTGGCTGGCGTGTCGTCTTCGTAGCGCACGAACCAGGCCGCCGGGTCGCTCAGCTCGGCAAAACGTTGCTCCAGCGAAGCCAAATCCGCCAAGCCACTGAAGCGCATCTGGTCGAAAGCCAGGAACATGGACTCAAGCAACAGCGAAACCTGTTGGGCAAAGACGTTGCCCTCGACCGGCTGACGCGTCCACGACAGGCTTTGGAAGCTGTAGTGCCGCGCCAGTTCGTTGCGCAGCGCGTTACCGAAATCGATCAACGAGGCGAAGCTGCGCGTGATACCGGACGGGGCGCACCAGAGCACCACTTGCCGCTCATCGTAATCGGCAGTGACCAGCAGGTGACTGAGCATCTGGTCGTATTGAATCGACCCACAAGTCAGGCTGGCTTTGACGAAATAGACCGAGGGCTGGGCAGCGCCACCGCGGATCAACCCGCGGATGCAGGCCTGCTCCTGAACATCCAGCCCTTGCAGTGGCAGGCCGCGCAAAAGCGTAGTCTTGAGCAGTAATTGCAGCCACTGGTCACGGCTCACTCCCGCACTGCCCTTGTCACTCCAGTACTTGAGCTGTGCCTCGCAGAACAGCCGTGGCAACCGTTGCACCAGTTCGTCGAGTGCATCGGACAGGCCGCTCAGTTGACGGGTGTCGAACGCGCTGTCCGAGCCAGGAAAACGGTATGAGGAGGTCAATGCAAGATTGTGATGCCGCTCACCGACAGGCTCGATGTCCAGCGGCTGTGCTTCGAGCAATGCCTGGAGCACACGGTCGACCAGCGGTTGCGTGGTCCAGTAAGGCGTGCTGGGGTCGGGACTATCCAGCATGAGAGGGTCGGCGTTGGACAGCGCCGGCTTCACAAAGGCAAGCCAGGACAGCTTCTCCTGCAGCACGGTCCACAGCTGCTCGCTGGTCACCTGCCGCAATGTTGGCCGACCACTGAACTGACTGGCTGCAGCGTACTGAAAATCGAATGTGGGAATAACGGGACGTTTCATAAAGCATGCCTCCGGAAGAAAACCGGCAGGCTGAAGCAAACTTGTCCGTTACCCGGGCTAATTATTGCTTGCCCATGAAAAAGGCCCTGCGTCCTGCAGGGCCTCCTCACCGCTCAAGAATCAGCTGTACACACGCCCCAGCAACTGGCGGTGGCTTTCGAACTGGTCCAGCACATCACGCACGATCTGCTCCGGCGCAAAGCCCATCAGGTCGTACTCCTGGCTGCCATCGTGCAGGTATACCTCGGCGCGGTAGAAGCGCTGGCGCACCTCCGGCTCACCTTCCACCGGCGCTTCGCTCGGCGCGGCCAGGTAGCCATCCAGGCTCACTTCATAGACGAACGGGTTGCCCTCTTCCATCATCACCCGCAGGCCCATCATGTTGCGCGACTGGCCAACCCGGGTTTCCACCTCGAAGCCCAGGGTCTGCAACTGCGCGGCAGCTTCTTTCAGCGCCGGGCTGACCTGCTTGTCCATGAAGCGCTGTACAACGGCCTGGGTCGGCTGCAGCTCCAGCTGGGTCAGGCGCTCGCTGAAGCCACGACGGCCACGTGCGGCCAGCTCGGCACGCTCCTGCTCCACCGCCACGTCCTGCTTCATGGCCTTGTACAGGCCGAACATGAACAGCACCAGCACCACCGAGAACGGCAGACCCGCCAGCACCACCATGGTCTGCATGGCTTCGAAGTTACCGGCGAACAGTAGGCCGATGGTGACCAGGGTGATGACCACCGACCAGAACACCACCATCCAGTGCGGGGCGTCTTCGTCGACCTTGCCACCTTTGCACGACAGGTTGGCCATCATCACCGCGCCGGAGTCGGCCGGGGTGAGGAACAGCACGAAGCCGACGAACACCGCTACACCGATCACGATCTTGGCCGCCGGGAAGTATTCCAGCAGCTGGTAGATCGACATCGACGGCTGTTCAAGGGCGGTCTTGCCCAGTTCCACGGCGCCTTGGTTGATCACCAGGTCCAGCGCGGTGTTGCCGAAGATCGACAGCCAGGCCAGGGTGAAGCCCAGCGGGATCAGCAACACGCCGCTGACCAGCTGGCGCACGGTGCGACCCTTGGAGATACGGGCAATGAACATGCCGACGAACGGGCCCCAGGAAATCCACCAGGCCCAGTAGAACACGGTCCACAGGCCCAGCCAGCGTTCGGACTTGCCAGCTTCGCCTTCATATACGTAGAGGTCGAAGGTTTTCAGCACGATGCCGTTGAGGTAGTCACCGATGTTCTGCACGAAGCCGTTAAGCAAGTGCAGGGTTTCGCCGCCCAGCAGGACGAAGATCAGCAAGCCGCTGAACAGCACGATGTTGAGGTTGGACAGGCGGCGAATGCCGTTTTCCACACCCGAGACCGCCGCCACGGTGGCGACGCCGGCCATGACCAGGATCACCACCAGCAGGTTGGTCTTGCTGTGATCCATGCCGAACAGGTATTCCAGCCCGGAGGCCACCTGCATCGAGCCGATGCCCAGGTTGGTCACCAGGCCCAGCAGGGTTACGAACATGCCGAAGATGTCCACGGCATTGCCCGCAGCACCCTTGACCCAACGCTCACCGACCAGCGGGTACAGCGCCGAGCGCAGGGCCAGTGGCTGATTGTGGCGGTAGGCGAAGTAACCCACGGCCAAGCCGACCAGGGCGTAGATCGCCCAGCCGTGCAAACCCCAGTGCAGGAAGGTCAGCTGCAGGCCCTGACGCGCTGCGTCGAGGCTGGCAGAAGTGCCTTCCGGTGGGTTGAAGTAGTGGTCCAGCGGCTCGGAGGCGCCGAAGTACAACAGCGAAATGCCGATACCGGAGGAGAACAGCATGCCGGCCCAGGCGCCATAGCTGAAGTCGGGCTGGTCATCCTTGCCGCCAAGCTTGAGCTTGCCGTAGTCGGAGAAGGCCAGGTAGATGACGAACAGCAGGTAACCGCCGATCACCAGCATGTAATACCAGCCGAAGGTGCGCGTCAGCCATTTCTGGGCCACGCCCAGCACTTGGCCGGCGGTTTCGGGTACAGCGATAAGCAAGGCAGTCAAAACGAGAATCATCAGCGCGGAGGTGAAGAACACCACGCGGTTGACCCGTACCCTCTCGGCCGGAGGGTTGGTAAGTGAGGCAGAACTCATTGCACGAATGCTCCGGGCAGTGCGGCTGTGGAGGCTAATCAATCTTTCCCGAGCAATTGGTGGAATATCCCCACTGCATCAGGTGTTATAAAAGCACCCTTGGAAACCGTGATCCCGAATCGATACGTTGCAAAAAACAGACAGGTGGCCTGCTGCAAATGCCACGCCTCAGCTGAGGTGCGCGCATTGGTCACAGATCACCCCGCCCGCTCCAAGGGCCCGCCGCAGGGTCTAAGACCGCACGGCAGAATCTGCATTTCGCATCGCTCATGCCCGTCAACGCCTTGTATTCAGGGGGTTACGCGATTTCCTGGGGTGTCAATCCGTGCCTTCTCGACCGCCTTAAAAACTGTCAATGGCACAAATTGTCGCAGAGCTTATTCTTTATTGATTGAACGTTCAATCAAAACAAAATAGACTGGCCTTCGCCGAGTCAGCCGCCCGTCGTCTGCTCGCAGGCCTGAGGAGAACGCAAGATGCCCAAGGTCGGTATGCAACCCATCCGCCGCCAGCAGTTGATCGAAGCCACGTTGCAGGCGGTCGATCAGGTCGGACTGGGTGACGCCAGCATTGCGCTGATTGCCCGTTTGGCCGGTGTGTCGAACGGCATCATCAGTCACTACTTTCGGGACAAGAACGGCCTGATAGCAGCGACGATGGGTTACATCATGAACATGCTCAACGAAGGTGTCAGAGCACGTCGCCAGGCCCTGACGGACGACAGCCCGCGCGCCCACCTGAAAGTGATCATCGAGGGCAACTTCGATGCCAGCCAGGTAAACGGCCCGGCGATGAAAACCTGGTTGGCCTTCTGGGCTTCCAGCATGCACCAGCCCGATTTGCACAGGTTGCAGCGGATCAACGACCACCGCTTGTATTCCAACCTGTGCTGCCAGTTCCGCCGCGCGCTGCCGCTCTACCATGCGCGCAAGGCAGCCCGCGGCCTGGCAGCTTTGATCGACGGCTTGTGGCTGCGTGGCGCCCTGTCGGGTGATGCATTCGACACCGACCAGGCGATACGGATTGCTTACGAATACATGGATCTACAACTGGCTAAACAGCACACCCTGGGTACAAACGACCAGGCCGCTGAACAACCGCGCACGGCCCTTGCCAACCCAGCAGGAGCGTGACGCGCAAGCCAAACCACACACTGCACTTGCGAGGACACTATGGCCCGTTTCGGAACGCAAAAACTCTACATTGATGGCGCTTACGTCGACGCTGGCAGCGATGCCACCTTCGAAGCCATCAACCCGGCTACCGGCGAAGTCCTCGCCCACGTGCAACGTGCCACCGAGGCTGACGTCGAGAAGGCCGTCGAAAGCGCCGAGCGAGGCCAGAAGGTCTGGGCCGCGATGACCGCCATGCAGCGTTCGCGCATCCTGCGCCGCGCCGTCGAGATCCTGCGCGAGCGCAACGACGAGCTGGCCATGCTGGAAACTCTGGACACCGGCAAGTCGTACTCGGAAACCCGCTACGTCGACATCGTCACCGGCGCCGACGTGCTGGAGTATTACGCTGGCCTGGTTCCGGCCATCGAAGGCGAGCAGATCCCGCTGCGTGAATCGTCCTTCGTCTACACCCGCCGCGAGCCGCTGGGCGTGACCGCCGGTATCGGTGCCTGGAACTACCCGATCCAGATCGCCCTGTGGAAATCCGCCCCGGCCCTGGCCGCCGGCAACGCGATGATCTTCAAGCCGTCGGAAGTCACCTCGCTGACCACCCTGAAACTGGCCGAGATCTACACCGAAGCCGGCTTGCCGAACGGCGTGTTCAACGTCCTGACCGGCAGCGGCCGTGAAGTCGGCACCTGGCTGACCGAACACCCACGCATCGAAAAAGTCTCCTTCACCGGCGGCACCACCACCGGCAAGAAGGTTATGGCCAGCGCCTCGAGCTCGTCGCTCAAGGAAGTCACCATGGAGCTGGGCGGCAAGTCGCCACTGATCATCTGCGCCGACGCCGACCTGGACAAGGCCGCCGACATCGCCATGATGGCCAACTTCTACAGCTCGGGCCAGGTTTGCACCAACGGCACCCGCGTGTTCATCCCGGCTGATATGAAAGCTGCCTTCGAGGCCAAGATCGTCGAGCGCGTTGCCCGCATCCGCGCTGGCAACCCGGAAGACGAAAACACCAACTTCGGCCCGCTGGTCAGCTTCCAGCACATGGAAAGCGTGCTTGGCTACATCGCCAAGGGCAAGGAAGAAGGCGCACGCGTGCTGTGCGGTGGCGAGCGTCTGACCGCCGGTGATTTCGCCAAGGGTGCATTCGTGGCCCCGACCGTGTTCACCGACTGCACCGACGACATGACCATCGTCAAGGAAGAGATCTTCGGCCCGGTGATGAGCATCCTCACCTACGAAACCGAAGAAGAAGTCATCCGTCGCGCCAACGACACCGAGTACGGCCTGGCCGCCGGTGTCTGCACCAACGACATCACCCGCGCTCACCGCATCATCCACAAGCTGGAAGCCGGTATCTGCTGGATCAACGCCTGGGGCGAATCGCCGGCCGAAATGCCGGTCGGTGGCTACAAGCAGTCGGGCGTCGGCCGTGAGAACGGCGTCAGCTCGCTGGCTCAATACACCCGCATCAAGTCGGTCCAGGTCGAGCTGGGCGGCTACAACTCGGTCTTCTAAGGCCCTGTCCAGCCACGCCCGTGCCTCAGCGCACGGGCGTTCCTGCTCCCTGAACACCGCCAACACGAGGGTACTTTCATGTCCCAAGAATTCGATTACATCATCGTCGGTGCCGGTTCGGCCGGTAACACCCTGGCGACCCGCCTGACCGAAGACGCAGGCGTCACCGTATTGCTGCTGGAAGCCGGTGGCCCCGACTACCGCTTCGACTTCCGCACCCAGATGCCAGCAGCCCTGGCCTTCCCACTGCAGGGCCGCCGCTACAACTGGGCCTACGAGACCGATCCGGAGCCGTACATGGACGGCCGCCGCATGGAATGCGGTCGCGGCAAAGGCCTGGGTGGCTCGTCGCTGATCAACGGCATGTGCTACATCCGCGGTAATGCCCTGGACTTCGATGGCTGGGCAGAACTGCCAGGCCTGGAAGACTGGACCTATCTGGACTGCCTGCCGTACTTCCGCAAGGCCGAAACCCGCGACATCGGCCCGAACGACTACCACGGTGGCGAAGGCCCGGTCAGCGTGACCACGCCGAAAGCCGGCAACAACCCGCTGTTCCACGCCATGGTCGAAGCCGGCGTGCAGGCCGGTTACCCGCGCACCGAAGACCTGAATGGCTACCAGCAGGAAGGCTTCGGCCCGATGGACCGTACGGTGACCAAGAACGGCCGCCGCTCCAGCACCGCCCGTGGCTATCTGGACCAGGCCAAGAAGCGCCCGAACCTGACCATCGTCACCCACGCCCTGACTGACCGCGTGCTGTTCGACGGCAAGCGCGCCATCGGCGTGACCTACCTGGTCGGTGACAGCGAAGAGCGCGTTGAAGCCCGTGCCCGCAAGGAAGTCATCGTCAGCTCCGGCGCCATCGCTTCGCCGCAGCTGTTGCAGCGCTCCGGCGTTGGTCCGCGCGCCCTGCTGGAAAGCCTCGACATCCCGGTGGTGCACGATCTGCCAGGCGTTGGCGAAAACCTGCAGGACCACCTGGAGCTGTACCTGCAGTACGCCTGCACCCAGCCGGTGTCGCTGTACCCGTCGTTGCTGTGGTGGAACCAGCCGGCCATCGGTGCCGAGTGGATGTTCAACGGCACCGGCATCGGCGCCAGCAACCAGTTCGAGGCCGGTGGTTTCATTCGTACCCGCCCTGAATTCAAATGGCCGAACATTCAATACCACTTCCTGCCAGTGGCCATTAACTACAACGGCTCCAATGGCGTGAAGGAACACGGCTTCCAGGCACACATGGGTTCCATGCGCTCGCCTGCCCGCGGCCGCATCCAGGCCAAGTCGAAGGACCCGCGCCAACACCCGAGCATTCTGTTCAACTACATGTCCACCGAGCAGGACTGGCAGGAATTCCGTGACGGCATCCGCCTGACCCGTGAAATCATGGCCCAGCCGGCACTGGACCCGTACCGTGGCCGTGAGATCAGCCCCGGCGCGCACGTGCAGACCGATGAAGAGCTGGACAAGTTCATCCGCGAGCACGCCGAAACCGCCTTCCACCCGTCCTGCTCGTGCAAGATGGGCACCGACGACATGGCGGTGGTCGACGGCGAAGGCCGCGTGCATGGCATGAAGGGCCTGCGTGTGGTCGATGCGTCGATCATGCCGCTGATCATCACCGGTAACCTCAACGCCACCACGATCATGATCGCCGAGAAAATCTCGGACAAGATCCGTGGCCGCAAGCCGCTGCCGCGCAGCACTGCCAAGTACTACGTGGCGGGCGATGCACCGGTGAAGGGCAAGCCGATGCGTGAAATCAAGCAGGCGTAAACTGCACCGGCCCTTTCGCGGGCATGCCCGCTCCCACAGGACTCTCACAGAACTTGAGATTTGTGATTCACCTGTGGGAGCGGGCGCGCCCGCGAAGAGGCCCACCCAGGCAACACCCGAAAAGGCACCCACCGCGGTGCCTTTTTTTCATCTGCAGAAACGCTTTACAGCCTGCCAATTCATCAGGTTAGAATCATTTGGCACGCGACCTGCTAGCGTCATGCTATCAAGTCCCCTCCCCCGCGGTCCCCGGAGTACCTGCCTTTGGATGCAAGCACCATCAACAGCCTGTTCCTGATCGGCGCATTGCTGGTGGGCGCAAGTATCCTGGTCAGTTCGCTGTCGTCGCGCCTGGGCATCCCTATCCTGGTCATCATCCTTGCGGTCGGCATGATCGCCGGCGTCGATGGTGGCGGCATCATCTTCAACAACTATCCGACCGCCTACCTGGTGGGCAACCTGGCTCTGGCCGTGATCCTGCTCGACGGTGGCCTGCGCACACGGGTGGCGAGCTTCCGCGTGGCGCTGTGGCCGGCGCTGTCGCTGGCCACCATCGGCGTAATGATCACCACCGCCCTCACGGGCCTGGTCGCCGCCTGGCTGTTCGACCTGAGCCTGATCCAGGGCCTGCTCATCGGCGCCATCGTCGGTTCCACCGACGCTGCGGCGGTGTTCTCGCTGCTCGGCGGCAAAGGCCTGAACGAGCGGGTCACGGCCACCCTGGAGATCGAGTCGGGTAGCAACGACCCGATGGCAGTTTTCCTCACCGTCACCCTGATCGACATGATCGCCAGCGGCCAGACCGGCCTGCACTGGAGCCTGCTCACCCACCTGCTGCGCGAATTCGGCATCGGCGGGCTGGTGGGCCTGGGCGGCGGCTGGCTGATGCTGCAACTGGTCAACCGCATCAAGCTGGCTGGCGGCCTGTACCCAATCCTGGTGATCGCTGGCGGCCTGGTGGTGTTCTCGCTGACCAACGCCCTGCACGGCAGCGGATTCCTTGCCGTGTACCTGTGCGGCCTGGTGCTGGGCAACAAGCCCATCCGCAGCCGCCACGGCATCCTGCACATGCTCGACGGCATGGCGTGGCTGGCGCAGATCGGCATGTTCCTGGTGCTGGGGCTGCTGGTCACGCCCCATGACCTGCTGCCCATCGCCCTGCCGGCGCTGGGCCTGGCGCTGTGGATGATCCTGGTAGCGCGCCCGCTGTCGGTGGTCGCCAGCCTGTTGCCGTTCAAGGCCTTCCACGGCCGTGAAAAGGCCTTCATTTCCTGGGTCGGCCTGCGCGGTGCGGTACCGATCATCCTCGCGGTGTTCCCGCTGATGGCCGGCCTGCCGGACGCCCAGCTGTTCTTCAACCTGGCCTTCTTCATCGTGCTGGTGTCGCTGCTGGTGCAAGGCACCAGCCTGCCGTGGATGGCCAAGCTGCTGAAAGTGACAGTACCGCCAGACCCGGCGCCAATCTCCCGTTCCGCCCTGGAAGTGCACATCACCAGCGAGTGGGAAATGTTCGTCTACCGCCTGGGCGCCGAAAAATGGTGCATCGGCGCCGCCCTGCGCGAGTTGAAGATGCCCGAAGGCACGCGGATCGCCGCGCTGTTCCGGGGCGAGCAGCTGCTGCACCCGTCGGGCAGCACCGTGCTGGAAGTAGGCGACATGCTCTGCGTGATCGGCCACGAACATAACCTGCCGGCCCTGGGCAAACTGTTCAGCCAGGCACCACAACGTGGCCTCGACCTGCGTTTCTTCGGCGACTTCGTGCTCGAAGGCGATGCCGAACTGGGTGCGGTGGCAGCGTTGTACGGCCTGAAACTCGACGGCCTGGACGCGAAAATGCCGCTGGCCCAGTTCATCCGACAGAAGGTCGGAGGCGCTCCAGTAGTAGGTGACCAGGTCGAATGGCATGGCACGATCTGGACCGTGGCCACCATGGACGGGAACAAGATCCAGAAAGTAGGCGTCAGATTCCCCGAAGGAACGCGACCCGGACCAGGATTGTTCCTCTAAACTTCGTTTCTGCCGGATCCACAAGTAGTCTGCCTATGTCCCTGCGCGTGTACCTCCGCACAGCCCTGCTCGGGCTGTGCCTGTCTCTCTCGTTCGCCGCTGGTGCGGCCGAGCTTCCCACCACGACCAGCATCCAGAGCAGCCTGAACAAGATTTCCCAGCCCAAGGGTGCCGAGGCCGACCCCAAGGCTGCGCAACAGACACCGGAGCAGAAGGCCCAGCAACAGGTGCTGGAACAGACCCTGGCACTGCTGCTCAGCAAGGAAGACAGCGAAAAGAAGCTTGAGGCACTCAAGCAGCAATTGGCTGGCGCGCCCAAGGAAACCGCCGACAGCCAGCGCGAGCTGATCAAGCTCAAGGCCAGCAAGCCACTGCCGGTGGCCCAACGCTACGCCACCCTGAACGTGCCACAGCTGGAGCAGATGCTCAGCGAGCGCAGTACGCAACAAGGCGAACTGCAAAAGGCACTGTCGGATGCCAACAGCCTGATCATCAACTCGCAGACCCGCCCAGAGCGGGCTCAGGCAGAAATCAGCAACAACCAGACACGTACCCAGCAGATCAACCTCAGCCTCAAGAGCGGCAAGGAGAACGGCAAGCCACTCAACAGCGACCAACGCAACAAGCTCAATGCCGAGCTGGCGTCGCTAAATGCCCTGACCTCGTTGCGCCGCCAGGAACTGGCTGGCAACGGCCTGCTGCAGGACCTGGGCAATGCCCGTCACGACCTGCTGATCGAGCGCGCCACACGAATGGAGCAGGAAATCCAGGACCTGCAATCGCTGATCAACGAAAAGCGCCTGGCCCAGTCGCAGCAGGCGGTCACCCAGCAATCGATCGAAGCGCAGAAAGCCGGCGGCAGCACCCTGCTGGCCAACGAAAGCGCTGCCAACCTGAAACTGTCCGACTACCTGCTCAAGAGCACCGACCGCCTCAACGAGCTGACCCAGCAGAACCTGCGCAGCAAGCAGCAGCTGGACAGCCTGACCCAGGCCGACCAGGCCTTGGACGAACAGATCAGCGTGCTCAAGGGCAGCCTGCTGCTGTCCAAGATCCTCTACAAGCAGAAGCAGGCCCTGCCGCACCTGAAAGTCGACCGCGACCTGGCTGACCAGATCGCCGATATCCGTCTTTACCAGTTCGAAGTGAACCAGCAACGCGAGCAGATGAGCAGCCCCGCCGCGTACGTCGACAACCTGCTGCTCGGCCAACCGCAGGAGCAGGTTACCCCTCAGCTGCGCAAGGCGCTGCTGGAGGTGATGATTACCCGCGTCGACCTGCTCGAACGCCTCAGCCGGGAGCTGTCGGCACTGCTCAACGAATCGATCACCCTGCAGCTCAACCAGAAGCAGCTGCTCGGCACCGCCCAGGGCTTGCGCACCACGCTCGAAGAGCAGATGTTCTGGATTCCCAGCAACAAGCCACTGGACTGGGAATGGCTGAGCCTGGTGCCGGCACGCTTCGCCGACCAGGTAGCCAGCCTGCCCTGGGGTTCGGGCCTCAAGGAATTGGCCGATGGGCTGGGCCAGCGCCCGCTGCTGTTCCTGCCCTTGCTGCTGGTGATCGGCGCCCTGCTGTGGCGGCGCAAGTACCTGTACCAACGGCTGGGCAAGGTGCACCAGGACATCGGCCACTTCCGCCGTGACAGCCAGTGGCACACGCCACAGGCGATCCTCATCAACATCCTGCTGGCGATGCCGGTCAGCCTGGGCCTGGCCCTGTGCAGCTACGCCCTGCAGATCGACGCCCGCGGGCAGAATGCCAACCTCGGCGCCGCCCTCTGGCAACTGGCCCAGGCCTGGCTGGTGTTCTACACCGCCTACCGCATCCTAGCCCCGGGCGGCGTGGCGGAAATCCACTTCCGCTGGCACAAGCCGCAGGTCGAGTTCCTGCGCGGCTGGGTGCGCCGCCTGGGCACCGTGGTACTGGCACTGGTCGGCGTGGTGGCAGTGGCCGAACATCAGCCTTCGGCGCTGGCCGATGATGTGCTGGGTATCGGCGTGGTGCTGACCTGCTACGCACTGATGGCCTGGCTGCTCAGCCGCCTGCTGCTCAGCAGCCCGGCGCACCGCGACACCTCGCTGTTCCGCAAGGCCGTGGGCGTGGCCTTCACCGCCCTGCCCATCGCCCTGTTCGTGGCCGTGTGCTTCGGCTACTACTACACCGCACTGAAACTTACCGACCGGCTGATCTACACCCTGTACCTGCTGCTGTTCTGGCTGGTGATCGAAGCCGCGTTCGTGCGTGGCCTGTCGGTGGCGGCACGGCGCCTGGCCTACCAGCGCGCGCTGAGCAAGCGGGCGGCGGCCAAGGAAGGGCTGGATGGCGAAGTCATCACCGAAGAACCAACGCTGGACATCGAACAGGTCAACCAGCAGTCGCTGCGCCTGATCCGCCTGGCCCTGCTCGGCGGCTTCATCGCCGGCCTGTACTGGGTGTGGTCGGACCTGATTTCGGTGTTCGCCTACCTCAACAATTTCACCCTGTACGAGTACTCCAGCGGCACCGGTGCCACCGCCAGCATGGTGCCGATCAGCCTGGGCGACTTCCTCGGTGCGCTGGTCATCATCGGCATCACCTTCGCGCTAGGACGGAACTTGCCCGGCCTGCTCGAAGTACTGGTGCTGTCGCGGCTCAACCTGGCCCAGGGCAGTGCGTATGCCACTACTACCTTGCTGTCCTATGTCATCGTCGGCGTCGGTATCGTCAGCACCCTGTCGACCCTCGGGGTCAGCTGGGACAAGCTGCAATGGCTGGTGGCCGCGCTGTCGGTGGGCCTGGGCTTCGGCATGCAGGAAATCTTCGCCAACTTCATTTCCGGCATCATGATCCTGTTCGAGCGCCCGGTGCGGATTGGCGACACCATTACCATCGGCAACCTGTCGGGCACGGTGAGCAAGATCCGCATCCGCGCCACCACCATCACCGACTTCGACCGCAAGGACATCATCGTCCCCAACAAGACCTTCATCACCGGTCAGCTGATCAACTGGTCGCTGACCGACACGGTCACCCGGGTAACGCTGAAGCTGGGCATCGACTATGGCTCCGACCTGGACCTGGTCCGCGACCTGCTGCTCAAGGGGGCCCACGAAAACCCGCGCGTGCTCAAGGACCCGGAGCCGATCGTGTACTTCCTCAACTTCGGTGAGAGCTCGCTGGACCACGAGCTGCGCATGCACGTACGCGACCTGGGCGACCGCAACCCGACGCTGGACGAGATCAACCGCTACATCAACCGCGAGTTCAAGGCCCACAACATCAAGATCTCGGTGCGACAGGTCGAGGTGTTTCTGATGGATCCGAAGGGCGGCAAACAGCAGCTGATTCCGGTGGAGCAGCCGAAACCGGATGGCACTGCTTCGGCCTGAGTGGGCTCTAATACTTTATTCTGTGCAGAATCCCTGCGAGGGCTTCGCCCTCGTTCGCGGGCGCGCCCGCTCCCACAAGGGCCGCGCCGCTCTCAGGCACTGCGCAATACCTGTGGGAGCGGGCTTGCCCGCGAAGGGCCGCAAAGCGGCCCCAGTCCATCAATTTCTGGAGCCGGCCCCGTGAAAGCCCTCGACCAACTCACCTTCGACAATCGCTTCGCCCGCCTGGGCGACGCGTTCTCCACCCAGGTCCTGCCCGAACCCATCGCAGACCCACGCCTGGTGGTAGCGAGCGAGTCGGCCATGGCGCTGCTCGACCTCGACCCAGCCCAGGCAGACCTGCCGGTTTTCGCCGAGCTGTTCAGCGGCCACAAGCTATGGGAAGAGGCCGACCCGCGGGCGATGGTCTATTCCGGCCATCAGTTCGGCTCCTACAACCCACGCCTGGGTGATGGCCGCGGCCTGCTGCTGGCCGAAGTGCTGAATGACCAGGGCGAGCACTGGGACCTGCACCTCAAGGGTGCCGGACAGACGCCCTACTCGCGCATGGGCGACGGCCGCGCCGTGCTGCGTTCCTCGATCCGCGAGTTCCTCGCCTCCGAGGCCTTGCACGCCCTGGGCATTCCCAGCAGCCGGGCACTGTGCGTGATCGGCTCGAGCACCCCGGTGTGGCGCGAAACCCGCGAAAGCGCGGCCATGCTCACCCGCCTGGCGCAGAGCCATGTGCGTTTCGGGCATTTCGAATACTTCTACTACACCAGGCAGCCAGAACAGCAGCGCGTGCTCATCGACCACGTGCTGGAGCAGCACTACCCCGAATGCCGCGATGCCGAGCAGCCGTACCTGGCCATGTTCCGCACCATCGTCGAGCGCAATGCCGAGCTGATCGCCCGTTGGCAGGCCTATGGTTTCTGCCACGGGGTAATGAACACCGACAACATGTCGATCCTCGGCATCACCTTCGACTTCGGCCCGTACGCCTTCCTCGACGACTTCGATGCCAACTTCATCTGCAACCACTCCGACGACCGTGGCCGCTACAGCTACGCCAACCAGGTACCGATAGCCCACTGGAACCTCAGTGCGCTGGCCCAGGCGCTGACCACGGTGATCGAAGTCGAACCGCTCAAGGAGGCGCTGGGCCTGTTCCTGCCGCTGTACCAGGCACACTACCTGGACCTGATGCGCCGGCGCCTGGGCCTGACCACCGCGCAAGAGGACGACATGGCGTTGGTCGAGCGCCTGCTGCAGCGCATGCAGAGCGGTGGCGTGGACTACAACCTGTTCTTCCGCAAGCTGGGCGATCAGCCCGTGGCCGAGGCGCTGAAGGTGGTGCGTGACGACTTCATCGACCTGGCCGGTTTCGATGCCTGGGGGGCGGACTACCTGGCCCGCTGCGAGCGCGAAGCGGATAATGCCGAAGGGCGGCGTGAGCGCATGCATGCGGTGAACCCGCTGTACGTGCTGCGCAACTACCTGGCACAGAAAGCCATCGAAGCGGCCGAAGCGGGGGATTACAGTGAAGTGCGACGGCTGCATGAGGTGCTGAGCCGCCCGTTCGAGGAGCAGGCCGGGATGCAGGGCTATGCCGAGCGACCGCCGGAATGGGGCAAGCACCTGGAAATCAGCTGCTCATCATGAATCCAGGGGCCGCTGCGCGGCCCATCGCGACACAAGGCCGCTCCTACAAGGGTACGCGGACTCCTGTAGGAGCGGCCTTATGTCGCGATGGGCTGCAAAGCAGCCCCAAAAACCTCAAGGAAACGACATGTCCGACCCACTGGTAATCCCCTGCCCCCACTGCAACGGCCTCAACCGCCTGCCCGCCGAGCGCCTGGGCGACGCGCCGAAATGCGGCCGCTGCAAGCAGGACGTGCTGCTGAGCACCCCCTTCGAACTCACCGAAGCCAGCTACGCCAGCCAGATCAAAGGCGACCTGCCACTGCTGGTCGACATCTGGGCGGATTGGTGCGGTCCGTGCAAATCCTTCGCCCCCACCTTCGAACAGGCCGCCCGCCAACTGGCCGGCCGCTGCCGCCTGGCCAAGCTCGACAGCGAAGCCAACCGCAACCTGGCCGGGCAACTGGGCATCCGCTCGATCCCCAGCCTGCTGCTGTTCAAGAATGGCCGTGAAGTCAGCCGTCAGGCCGGGGCGTTTCCACTCCAGTCGTTGCTGGAGTGGTTGCGTAGCCAGGGAGTCTAAGCGTTCTCTTCGAGCAGCGAATGCAACTCGACAAACTGCTGGGTCAGCTTGTGCCTGGGCTCCAGGTGAATCAGCGGAAGGCTGGCATGGTGCGACTCACGCATCTTCACCGAGCTGCCCAGGTACACCGGTAGCACCGGGAGCCCTTCGGCCAGCAGCTCGTCGAGCATCTGCTGTGGCAGGCTGGCGCGGGACTGGAACTGGTTGACCACAATGCCTTCGACCACCAGGTCTTCGTTGTGGTCTTCCTTGAGTTCTTCGATCTCGGCCAGCAGGCCATACAGGGCCTGGCGCGAGAAGCTGTCGCAGTCGAAAGGGATCAGCACGCGATCGGCGGCGATCAATGCGGAAACCGCATAGAAGTTCAGCGCTGGCGGGGTATCGATGTAAATACGCTCGTAGTCCTCGTCCAGTTCGTCGAGCAACTTACGCAGCTTGTTGATCTTGTGCTTCGCCTCAAGCTTCGGCTGCAGATCGGCCAGTTCGGCCGTGGCGGTGACCACGTGCAGATTGTCGAACGGGGTTTCGTAGATATCGACCTGGTTCTTCTTGCTGAACGGCCCGCTGGACAGGCTTTGCTTGAAGAAGTCGGCGATGCCCATGGGGATATCGTCGCCGGTCAGGCCAGTCAGGTACTGGGTCGAGTTGGCCTGGGCATCCAGGTCGATCAGCAGGGTCCGATAACCTTCGCTGGCGCTCACCGCCGCCAGGTTGCAAGCGATGCTCGACTTGCCCACACCACCTTTCTGATTGAACACCACGCGCCGCATGATTGACCTCCGTGTATCAACGAATGCCCGAGTATGTGGCGCCGCTGCGGCAATGACCAGTGCCATTTGCCCGGAACAACAGCCTTGTGCTGCCTGTCCTGGCCCTATCGCCGGCAAGCCAAGCGCGTCCCCTGTGGGAGCTGGCTTGCCGGCGATGGGGCCCGATCAGGCAACTACACTGCCCCCGCCAGCCACCTGCCCTGTGAGCAACTCGGCAAATGCCCGTGCCATCGCCGACCCACCATGCTCGCGCTGCACCAGCCACACCGCCGACATCGCCCCTTCATCCAGCAGCGTGCGATAGACCACCCCCTCGATGCGCATACGCTGGAACGACGCCGGCAGCACCGACACCCCAAGCCCTGCCGATACCAGCCCGATGATGGTCATCGCCTCCCCCGCCTCCTGGGCAAAATGCGGGCTGAAACCCGCCTGGCGCGCCAGGCTCAGCAACTGTGCGTGCAACCCGCTGCCATAGCTGCGCGGGAAGAACACGAACGGCTCATTGGCCAGGGCGGTCATGTGCACGCCATGCTCCGTGCCCTCGGCCAATGGATGCGAGGCATTGATCACTGCCACCAGCGGCTCGCGAAACAACTCGGTGGCCACCAGCCCTTCCGGCAGCGGCATTGGCCGCATCAGCCCGACCTCGATGGACTCGTCGAACACCCCTTCTGCCACGTCGCGACTGCTCATTTCCTTGAGGTTCAGGTGCACCGCCGGGAAGCGCTGGCGAAACGCGTGGATGGCCTTGGGGATCTTCGAGGTGAACGGTGCCGAGGAGGTAAAGCCGATCTTCATCTCCCCCAGCTCCCCCAACTGCGCACGCCGGGCGACATCGGCGGCCTTTTCCACCTGCGCCAGCACCTGGCGGGCTTCCTCGAGGAACAACCGCCCCGCCTCGCTCAGCTCGACCCGACGATTGGTACGCTCGAACAGCCGGGCCCCCAGCTCCTGCTCCAGCGCCTGGATCTGCTGACTCAAGGGTGGCTGCGAAATGCCCAGCTGCTGGGCGGCGCGGCCAAAATGCAGCTCTTCGGCCACGGCGATGAAGTAACGCAGATGGCGCAGTTCCATGATCAGCTCCAAACAGGTCGTACAACGTCTCAAATAGGTCGAACAATATATTGGATCTAATCATTAGCCAGCTATATGCTTTTTTTCATTGCGCCAGAGGTACCCGCCCGTGAAAACTGCTGTAGCTCCCCTTCCCGCCGAGCCAGAACCTGCCCCGCTGAACGAAATGTGGATCGAAAAAGGCACCCCCGCCTTCATGAAGACCGTGCTGGCGCTATTCAGCGGCGGCTTCGCCACCTTCGCCCTGCTGTACTGCGTGCAGCCGATGATGCCGTTGCTGTCGAAGGAATTTGCCATCAATGCGGCGCAGAGCAGCCTGGTGCTGTCGGTCTCCACAGCCATGCTGGCGTTCGGCCTGCTGATCACCGGCCCTATCTCCGACCGCATCGGGCGCAAGCCGGTGATGGTGTTTGCCCTGGTCTGCGCCGCCCTTTCCACCCTGGCCAGCGCGGTGATGCCGAGCTGGGAGCTGGTACTGGCCACCCGCGCCCTGGTCGGCCTGTCGCTGAGCGGCCTGGCGGCGGTGGCGATGACCTACCTGAGCGAAGAGATCCACCCGCAGCACATCGGCCTGGCCATGGGCCTGTACATCGGCGGCAACGCCATTGGCGGCATGAGCGGGCGCCTGATCACCGGCGTGCTGATCGACTTCGTCAGCTGGCACACGGCGATGCTGACCATCGGCGGCCTGGCCTTGGTGGCGGCGCTGGTGTTTTGGAAGGTGCTGCCCGAGTCGCGCAATTTCCGCTCGCAGGCGATGAACCCACGCAGCCTGCTGGATGGCTTCGTCATGCACTTCAAGGATGCCGGCCTGCCCTGGCTGTTTCTCGAAGCCTTCCTGCTGATGGGCGCCTTCGTCACCCTGTTCAACTACATCGGCTACCGCCTGCTGGCCGAGCCCTATCACATGAACCAGGCGCTGGTCGGCTTGCTGTCAGTGGTGTACCTGTCTGGCATCTACAGCTCGGCGCAGGTCGGCGCACTGGCTGACAAACTGGGCCGGCGCAAGGTGTTCTGGGCCAGTATCGTGGTGATGGCAGGCGGCTTGCTGATGACCCTGGCCAGCCCGCTGGCGATGGTGATCGTCGGTATGCTGGTGTTCACCTTCGGCTTTTTTGGCGCGCACTCGGTGGCCAGCAGCTGGATCGGCCGCAGGGCATTGAAGGCCAAGGGACAGGCGTCGTCGCTGTACCTGTTCAGCTATTACGCCGGGTCGAGCGTGGCCGGTACGGCGGGCGGGGTGTTCTGGCACCAGTGGGGCTGGAATGGCATCGGGCTGTTCATTGGCAGCCTGCTGGCGGTGGCGTTGCTGGTGGCGCTGCACCTGAGCAGGTTACCACCGAAATCGGTGTGAAACATTCGCGGGCGTGCCCGCGAACTTGCCGTTGGATCAGTTGATGATCTCGACCATATCCACATCCACCTCCCGGCTCATCAGGTGCTTCTCCACCTCACCGGTCAGCTTGACCTTGGTCTTGTCGTTGAACGGCGTCGGCGGCAGGTCTTCATCATCGATTTCCACGGTGATGGTGCCGGTGTTGTCCTTGAACTCGTACTTGTCGTCGTTGTTGATCTTCTTGGTCACGAAGCCCTGCAGCACCACTGGGGTGTCGTCGGCAGCATCGTTGGCCGCAGCTACGGTGGTGACCGACTGGGCGCCGGGGCCGGTGTAACCGGCAGCCAGGGCGGCAGTGCTGAACAAGGGGGCGAGGATCAACGCAAGATAACGTGCTTTCATGAGGAACAGGTCCTGTTTCGGTTTCGATGGGACCAGATTAACGACGATCGCTGAATTAAAACTTAATGCAACAAAAAGCCCGGCACATGGCCGGGCTTTCGTGTTCAGAGATCAATTCACTGATGGTATTGCGCCGACAGCTCATGTACGGCGTTGATGAACACGCCAGCGTGCTCCGGGTCGACTTCCGGTGTGATGCCATGGCCCAGGTTGAACACGTGGCCTGTGCCGTGGCCATAGCTGGCCAGGATGCGCGCCACTTCCTTGCGGATAGCTTCGGGCTTGGCGTACAGCACGGTCGGGTCCATGTTGCCCTGCAGCGCAACCTTGTCACCCACGCGGCGGCGGGCATCGCCGATCTCGCAGGTCCAGTCCAGGCCCAGCGCGTCGGCGCCGGCTTCAGCGATGCTTTCCAGCCACAGGCCGCCGTTCTTGGTGAACAGGATCACCGGCACCTTGCGCCCCTCGTGCTCGCGGATCAGCCCGCTGACGATCTTGCGCATGTAGGCCAGGGAGAACTCCTGGTAAGCCGCCGCCGACAGGTTGCCGCCCCAGGTGTCGAAAATCTGCACGGCCTGGGCACCAGCGAGGATCTGGCCGTTGAGGTAGCTGGTGACCGACTGGGCCAGCTTGTCCAGCAGCAGGTGCAGTGCCTGCGGGTTGTCGTAGGCCATGGCCTTGGTCTTGCGGAAGTCCTTCGACGAGCCGCCTTCGACCATGTAGGTGGCCAGGGTCCACGGGCTGCCGGAGAACCCGATCAGCGGCACGCGGCCGTTGAGCTCGCGGCGGATGGTGCTGACCGCGTCCATCACGTAGCCAAGGTCTTTCTGCGGGTCGGGGATCGGCAGCGCTTCGATGTCGGCCGGGGTGCTGATGACCTTCTTGAAACGCGGGCCTTCGCCGCTTTCGAAGTACAGGCCCAGGCCCATGGCATCGGGGATGGTGAGGATGTCCGAGAACAGGATCGCCGCGTCCAGCGGGTAGCGGTCCAGCGGCTGCAGGGTGACCTCGCAGGCGAACTGCGGGTTCATGCACAGGCTCATGAAGTCACCGGCCTTGGCGCGGCTGGCGCGGTACTCCGGCAGGTAGCGGCCGGCCTGGCGCATCATCCACACCGGGGTGACGTCTACGGGTTGCTTGAGCAGTGCACGCAGGAAACGATCGTTCTTCAGGGCAGTCATGTCGGCATCCGGAAAAATAGTGCGGGCATTTTCTCAGACGCACAAAGAAAAGGCACGGCCGTTTGCCGTGCCTTTTCTCTATAGGTATGTCCTGGATCAATAGATTTTGTATACAAAATTCTAATGATGGGGGTGCCGATGGCCCTATCGCCGGCAAGCCAGCTCCCACAGGGTGAGCCGCAGCCCTTGTGGGAGCTGGCTTGCCGGCGATGAGGCCAGTACAGGCAACCTCAGACTTCCAGGTAGTCCAGGATACCCTCAGCAGCAGTACGCCCTTCGAAGATAGCCGTCACCACCAGATCCGACCCACGCACCATGTCGCCACCGGCAAACACTTTCGGGTTGCTGGTCTGGTGCTTGAACTTGCCCTTCTCCGGTGCCACCACGCGGCCCTGGCTATCCAGCTGGATGCCATGCTGCTCGAACCACGGCGCCGGGCTTGGGCGGAAGCCGAAGGCGATGACCACGGCATCGGCCGGCAGGATCTCTTCGGACCCCGGGATCGGCTCCGGGCTGCGGCGGCCACGGGCATCCGGCTCGCCGAGACGAGTCTCGACCACCTTCACGCCTTCGACCTTGTCCTCGCCGACAATGGCGATAGGCTGGCGGTTGTAAAGGAACTTCACGCCCTCTTCCTTGGCGTTTTTCACCTCACGACGCGAACCCGGCATGTTGGCCTCGTCACGGCGATAGGCGCAGGTCACCGACTTGGCGCCCTGGCGGATCGAGGTGCGGTTGCAGTCCATCGCGGTGTCACCACCGCCCAGTACCACCACCTTCTTGCCCTGCATGTCGACGAAGTCTTCCGGCGACTTCTCGAAGCCCAGGTTGCGGTTGACGTTGGCGATCAGGAAGTCCAGCGCGTCATGCACGCCCGGCAGGTCCTCGCCCGGGAAGCCGCCCTTCATGTAGGTGTAGGTACCCATGCCCATGAACACCGCGTCGTACTCGGCGAGCAGTTGCTCCATGGTCACGTCCTTGCCCACCTCGGTGTTCAGGCGGAACTCGATGCCCATGCCGGTGAACACTTCACGGCGGTTGCTGAGCACGGTCTTTTCCAGCTTGAACTCGGGAATACCGAAGGTCAGCAGGCCGCCGATTTCCGGGTTGCGGTCGAACACCACCGGGGTCACGCCGGCACGCACCAGCACGTCGGCACAGCCCAGGCCGGCCGGGCCGGCACCGATGATGGCGACGCGCTTGCCGGTTGGCTTGACCTTGGACATGTCCGGGCGCCAACCCATGGCGAAGGCGGTGTCGGTGATGTACTTCTCCACCGAGCCGATGGTCACCGCACCGAAGCCGTCGTTCAGGGTGCAGGCACCCTCGCACAGGCGGTCCTGCGGGCATACGCGGCCGCACACTTCCGGCAGGGTGTTGGTCTGGTGCGACAGTTCCGCCGCGGCCAGGATGTTGCCTTCGGAGACCAGCTTCAACCAGTTGGGGATGAAGTTGTGTACCGGGCACTTCCATTCGCAATACGGGTTACCGCAGCCCAGGCAGCGGTGCGCCTGCTCCACGGACTGCTGCGGCTTGAACGGCTCGTAGATTTCCACGAACTCCTTCTTGCGCTGGCGCAGCAGCTTTTTCTTCGGGTCCTTGCGGCCCACTTCGATGAACTGGAAGTCGTTGTTCAGACGTTCAGCCATTTTTCAAAACCTCTTTACCGCAGTTGCCAGCCTCAGGCTGCAAGCTGCAAGACGATCACTTGAGCACGACAGGCCCCGCGCACGGGGCCGTCACTTGCAGCTGTTGTTACTGCGGGTTGGCACGGGTACTGGACAGCAGTTGCTTCAGGTTGGCTGCCTTCGGCTTGACCAGCCAGAAGCGCCGCACGTAATCGTCCAGGTTCTCCGAGAGCTCACGCCCCCACTCGCTGCCGGTCTCTTCCACGTACTCGGCAAGGACCCGCGCCAGGTGGCTGCGGTAGGCCTCCATCGCTTCACCACTGATACGCTGGATTTCCACCAGCTCATGGTTGAGCTTGTCGACGAAGGTATTGTCCATGTCGAGCACGTAGGCGAAGCCGCCAGTCATGCCAGAACCGAAGTTGTAACCGGTCTTGCCCAGCACGCAGACAAAGCCGCCGGTCATGTATTCACAGCAGTGATCGCCAGTGCCCTCGACAACAGCGTGGGCGCCGGAGTTACGTACAGCGAAGCGCTCGCCAGCAGTACCAGCGGCGAACAGCTTGCCGCCGGTGGCGCCGTACAGGCAGGTGTTGCCCACGATGGCGCTGTGCTGGGTTTCGAACGGGCTACCGGCTGGCGGCACGATGGTGACCTTGCCACCGGTCATGCCCTTGCCGACGTAGTCGTTGGCGTCGCCTTCCAGGTGCAGGTTCAGGCCACCGGCGTTCCACACGCCGAAGCTCTGGCCCGCAGTACCCTTGAAGCGGAAGGTGATCGGCGCCGCGGCCATGCCCTGGTTGCCATGCAGGCGGGCGATTTCGCCCGACACCCGCGCACCGATGGAGCGGTCGCAGTTGCAGATGTCGAGGCTGAACTCGCCACCGGCCTGGTCGCGGATGGCCGGCATGGCCATTTCCACCATCTTCTCGGCCAGCTCGCCCTGGTCGAACGGCGGGTTCTTGTCGACTTCGCAGAACTGCGGCTTGTCAGCCGGGATGTGCGAGCTGCCCAGCAGCGGCGACAGGTCCAGGTACTGCTGGCGCTCGGTGTCGCCTGGCAGCACGTCGAGCAGGTCGGTACGGCCGATCAGCTCGCCGAGGCTACGCACGCCCAGCTTGGCCAGCCACTCACGGGTTTCTTCGGCGACGAAGGTGAAGAAGTTGATCACCATGTCGACGGTGCCGATGTAGTGGTCCTTGCGCAGCTTGTCGTTCTGGGTGGCCACGCCGGTGGCGCAGTTGTTCAGGTGGCAGATGCGCAAGTACTTGCAGCCCAGGGCGATCATCGGCGCGGTACCGAAGCCGAAGCTTTCGGCGCCGAGGATGGCTGCCTTGATCACGTCCAGGCCGGTCTTCAGGCCGCCGTCGGTCTGTACCCGTACCTTGCCGCGCAGGTCGTTGCCGCGCAGGGTCTGGTGGGTTTCGGCCAGGCCCAGCTCCCATGGGGCGCCGGCGTACTTGATCGAGGTCAGCGGCGAAGCACCGGTACCACCGTCGTAGCCGGAGATGGTGATCAGGTCGGCATAGGCCTTGGCCACACCGGCGGCGATGGTGCCGACGCCAGCTTCTGCCACCAGCTTGACCGAAACCAGGGCCTGCGGGTTGACCTGCTTGAGGTCGTAGATCAGCTGGGCCAGGTCTTCGATCGAGTAGATGTCGTGGTGCGGCGGCGGCGAGATCAGGGTCACGCCCGGTACCGCGTAACGCAGCTTGGCGATCAGGCCGTTGACCTTGCCGCCTGGCAGCTGGCCGCCTTCACCGGGCTTGGCGCCCTGGGCAACCTTGATCTGCAGCACTTCGGCGTTGACCAGGTACTCCGGGGTCACGCCAAAGCGGCCGGTGGCCACCTGCTTGATCTTCGAGCTCTTGATGGTGCCGTAGCGCGACGGGTCTTCACCGCCCTCGCCAGAGTTGGAACGCGCGCCCAGGCGGTTCATCGCCTCGGCCAGCGCTTCGTGGGCCTCTGGCGACAGAGCACCCAGCGAGATACCGGCGGAGTCGAAGCGCTTGAGGATCGCCTCCAGCGGCTCGATCTGCTCCAGCGGCAGTGGCTGGTCGGCCACTTTCACCTTCAGCAGGTCGCGGATCATCGACACCGGGCGCTGGTCGACCAGCGTGGTGTATTCCTTGAACTTGGCGTAGTCGCCCTGCTGCACGGCGGCCTGCAGGGTGTTGACCACGTCCGGGTTGTAGGCGTGGTATTCGCCACCGTGGACGAACTTCAGCAGGCCGCCTTGCTGGATCGGCTTGCGCGCGCTCCAGGCTTCGGCTGCCAGCAGCTTCTGGTCGCTTTCCAGGTCTGCGAAACGCGCACCCTTGATGCGGCTGGAAACGCCCTTGAAGCTCAGGCCCACCACTTCCTCGGCCAGGCCGATGGCTTCGAACAGCTGCGCGCCACGGTACGAGGCGATGGTGGAGATACCCATCTTCGACAGGATCTTCAGCAGGCCCTTGGAGATGCCCTTGCGGTAGTACTTGAAGACTTCGTCCAGGTCGCCCAGCACTTCGCCAGTACGGATCAGGTCAGCCAGCACTTCATAGGCCAGGTACGGGTAAACGGCCGAGGCACCGAAGCCCAGCAGCACGGCGAAGTGGTGCGGGTCGCGGGCGGTGGCGGTTTCCACCAGGATGTTGCTGTCGCAACGCAGGCCCTGTTCGGTCAGGCGGTGGTGCACCGCACCGACGGCCAGCGAGGCGTGCACCGGCAGCTTGCCCGGGGCAATGTAGCGGTCGCTCAGCACCAGCTGGGTCTTGCCAGCGCGCACGGCTTCTTCAGCCTGGTCGGCGATGTTGCGGATGGCCGCTTCCAGGCCGACGCTCTCTTCATAGTTGAGGTCGATCAGCTGGCGGTCGAAGCCTTCGCGCTCCAGGTTCATCAGCGAACGCCACTTGGCGGGCGAGATGACCGGCGAGCTGAGGATTACCCGCGAAGCGTGCTCCGGGGATTCCTGGAAGATGTTGCGCTCGGCACCCAGGCAGATTTCCAGGGACATGACGATCGCTTCGCGCAGCGGGTCGATCGGCGGGTTGGTCACCTGGGCGAACTGCTGGCGGAAGAAGTCGTACGGTGAACGCACGCGCTGCGACAGCACGGCCATTGGCGTGTCGTCCCCCATCGAGCCGACCGCTTCCTGGCCCTGCTCGCCGAGCGGGCGCAGCACCTGGTCACGCTCTTCGAAGGTGACCTGGAACATTTTCATGTACTGCTTGAGCTGGTCAGCGTCGTAGCTGGCCACGCCCTGGTCATCGGTCAGCGTCGCCTGGATGCGCGTGGCGTGCTGACGCAGCCAGCGCTTGTACGGGTGGCGCGACTTAAGACGGTTGTCGATGGCGTCGGTGTCGAGGATCTGGCCGGTTTCGGTGTCCACGGCGAAGATCTGACCCGGGCCGACGCGGCCCTTGGCGATGACGTCCTCGGGCTTGTAGTCCCATACGCCGATTTCCGACGCCAGGGTGATGTAGCCGTTCTTGGTGGTCACCCAGCGCGCCGGGCGCAGGCCGTTACGGTCGAGCAGGCACACCGCATGGCGGCCTTCGGTCATCACGATACCGGCCGGGCCATCCCACGGCTCCATGTGCATGGAGTTGTATTCGTAGAAGGCACGCAGGTCGGCGTCCATGGTCTCGACGTTCTGCCAGGCTGGCGGTACCAGCATGCGCACGCCACGGAACAGGTCGATGCCGCCAGTGACCATCAGCTCCAGCATGTTGTCCATGCTCGAGGAGTCGGAACCGACGCGGTTGACCAGCGGGCCGAGCTCGTCGAGGTCGGGGATCAGGTCGTTGGCGAACTTGGTGCGACGAGCCATGGCCCAGTTGCGGTTGCCGGTGATGGTGTTGATCTCGCCGTTGTGGGCGAGGAAGCGGAACGGCTGCGCCAGCGGCCATTTCGGCAGGGTGTTGGTGGAGAAGCGCTGGTGGAACACGCAGATCGCGGTTTGCAGGCGCTCGTCACCCAGGTCTGGGTAGAAGGCCGCGAGATCGCGCGGCATCATCAGGCCTTTGTAGATGATGGTCTTGTGCGAGAAGCTGCAGATGTAGTGGTCGGCGTCGTGGGCGTTGGCCACGGACGAACGGCGACGGGCACTGAACAGCTTGATGGCGAATTCCTGGTCGCTCAGGCCTTCACCGCCGATGAACACCTGCTCGATCTGCGGCAGGCGCTCAAGGGCCAGGCGGCCGAGCACGCTGGTATCGATCGGCACCTTGCGCCAGCCGACCAGCTTCAGGCCAGCAGCGAGGATTTCGCGGTCCATGTTGGCGCGAGCGGCTTCGGCTTTGACCGGGTCCTGGTTGAAGAACACCATGCCGACTGCGTACTGCTTGGGCAGCTCGACAGCGAAGTGCTCCTGGGCCACGGCACGCAGGAATTGATCGGGCTTCTGCATGAGCAGACCGCAACCGTCACCGGTCTTGCCGTCGGCGTTGATACCGCCGCGGTGGGTCATGCAGGTCAGTGCCTGCATGGCGGTTTGCAGAAGGTGGTGGCTCGGTTCGCCCGTCATATGGGCGATCAGGCCAAAACCACAGTTGTCCTTGAATTCTTCGGGATGGTACAGACCTGTTTTCATAGACACATTCTCACCAGGTTCACCTCTCAACGGAGGTAAATCTCTTTTTTAACAACCACTTACCATCCACGCCGATCAAACGCCAGCTTTTTTGCGGTGGCCATGGAAAACCATTGTTGCACAGCGACAGCGATGCCCACAAATTTTCATGTCTCACCATTGAAAATTTATGTCGCAATTTTGAATGTTTTTGCGCCATGCGCCGTGATAGCGGCTTGGCTCGAGTCTGAAGCGTTTCAGCCATGACTGCAAGTAAGGCTTGTGGCCGGCAGTCTGGGACAGAAAAGCCTGCCGCGTGACAACGCAGCAGGCTATTCGAAAGTCAGTAATCGCTCAGCAACTGGGCGGCGGGGTGGTGCCGCCCGGAAGGTATCAGCGGGCCGAGGCCAGCTCTTGTTGGACGCTGGCGACGGTACGTGGCCAAGGTTTACCAGCCTGGACCTTCGCTGGCAAGTTCTTGATTGCCGCAACCGCTGCGTCGCGGTTGGCGAAGTTGCCGTAAGTGACTACGTACAGCGGCTTGCCCTGCAGGTTTTTCTTGAAGTAGCGATAGTCGCCACCCTGGGCCTTGACGAACGCCTGGGCCGATGCCTCGGAGCTGGTACCCAGGATCTGCACCACGTAATTGCCCGGTTTCTGCCCGGCGTACCAGCCGCTGTTGCCGCTGCCACCGGCTGCCGGCTTCTCGACAGGCTTGGCGGCCGGCTTGGCCACGGCGACCTGGGTCGGTGCTGGTGCAGGCTTGGCTGGTGCAACCGGCTTGGCAGGCTGGGTTGCGACAGGCTTTGGTGCAGGCGCAACCGGCTGCGATTGCGGCTGTACCGGCTGGGCCGGCGCCGTGGCTACAGGCTGGGCAGGTACCGGTGCCGGGCCCGCCGGCACACCTTGCGGCGGTGCGATGGTGGTCACGGTTGGCGGCGGGTTGCCTGGCTGCAGGGCGGTATCACCGGCCGGGCTACCCTCTTCACCCTCACCCATGCCCGCGGCCTGGGCCAGCGGCTCGCGCATCACCGGCTGCGACTGGCCAACCAGCGGCAGCGGCATCGGCTGGGACGAACCCGAGAACTCGATGGCTGGGTTGCCACCATTGGCCTGGCCCTCGCCAAGCGGCAACTGGGCCTGGGCGGCCGGCGCTTCGGCAGGCGCCTTGTCACCTTTCTTCGGCATCAACACCGCGGCCGCAACGGCGACCACAACCACAGCGGACAGCGCGAGCACATGTTTTTTAGGCATCTTGAACCCCATGGATGGTCGCTTGGCCGTCGAGCGGCTGGCGATCATGGCTTCGATCAAAGTGTCACGGGCGACCTGGTTGATGTTGCCAGGCCAGCCGTCGGAGTTTTCATGGATATCGACGATCTGTTCACGGCTGAACACCTCGATGCCCCGGCCAGCACCTTCCAGGCGCTGCTCCAGGTACTCGCGGGTTTCTTCTTCACTGTAGGGGGCGAGTTCGATGATGTGGAAGCGTTCTTCCTCGACATTGATCTCGTCCAGCCCGGCAATCAGCGACGGCTCACCGAACAGGAACACATGCGGGCGCCCTTCCGGCACGCCCGCCGCCAATTCCAGCAACGCTTGGAGTGCCGACTCGTCGAGTTGTTCCGCATCGTCCACCAGCAAGTACACTTCCTGGCCGGTCAGTGCCAGTTGCACCACCTTGGCCAGGATCGCCTGCATTTCGGCCTCGGCCACATCCAGGCTCTGCGCAACCTGGCCGAGTACGCTGGCGGCATCGCTGGCGCCACGGGCGGACACCACCACGCTCTGCACCGCCTGCTTGTTGGTACTGGCCACCAGGGCCTGGCGCAGCAGGGTCTTGCCGCTGCCCAGCGGGCCGGTGACAACCAGCATCAGCTGGCTGTAGCGCGCCAGGTGGTGCAGTTGGCCGAGCACGGGCTTGCGCTGGGCCGGGAAGAACTTGAAGCCGGGCACGCGGGGCGCGAACGGATCGTGGCTCAACTGGTAATGGTCGAGAAAGGCCTCATCGGCATGCAAACTGGTCATTGCGCTGTCACAACCTCAAAGCTGGGCCACGATCGCGCGGTAATCCGCCGACAACGTGGCCTGTAGAATCTCTTTCGGATAGTCGTCGGTCACCACGGCCTCGCCCATCTGGCGCAGCAGCACCAGACGCAGACGGCCGTCGAGCACCTTCTTGTCGACCGCCATGTGCTCCATGAAATGCGCCGGGGTCATTTCCTGTGGTGGCACCACCGGCAAACCTGCGTCCTGCAACAGGCGGATTCCGCGATCGCGCTCGGCCTGGTCGATCCAGCCAAGGCGCATGGACATCTCCAGGGCCATCACCGTGCCCGCCGCCACGGCTTCGCCGTGCAGCCACACGCCATAACCCATGTGGGTCTCGATGGCATGCCCGAAGGTATGCCCCAGGTTCAGCGTGGCGCGTACGCCAGACTCGCGCTCGTCGGCACCCACCACCGCGGCCTTGGCCGCGCAGGAGCGGCGGATGGCTTCGGTCAGCGCCACCGGGTCGAGGGCACGCAGCGCCTGCATATTGTCCTCGAGCCAGGCGAGGAACGGCTTGTCGCAGATCAGGCCGTACTTGATCACTTCGGCCAGGCCTGCGGACAGCTCGCGCGCCGGCAGGGTCTTGAGGCTGGTGGTGTCGATCAGCACCGCATTGGGCTGGTAGAAGGCACCGACCATGTTCTTGCCCAGCGGGTGGTTGATGCCGGTCTTGCCGCCGACCGAAGAGTCGACCTGGGACAGCAGGGTTGTCGGCACCTGGATGAAGTCGACGCCGCGCTGATAACAGGCAGCAGCGAAGCCGGCCATATCACCGATCACGCCGCCACCCAGGGCGACCACGGTGGTGCGGCGGTCGTGCCGTGCAGTGAGCAGGCCATCGAAGATCAGTTGCAGGGTTTCCCAGTTCTTGTGGGCTTCGCCATCGGGCAATACCACCGGCAGCACCGAATAGGCACCCAGGGTCTTGCTCAGGCGTTCGAGATACAGAGGCGCGACGGTCTCGTTGGAAACGATGGCAACCTGCCGCCCGGCGATGTGCGGCGCCAGCAGCTCGGGCTGGTCCAGCAGGCCTTCGCCAATGTAGATCGGGTAGCTACGCTCGCCCAGGTCGACCTTTAGTGTCTGCATGTATCCCCACAATGTACTTGGGCGCGGCGCCGTTCAGGCACCCGCGCGGTAACGTTGAACCTCGCCTCGGCGCTGGTGGCCGAGAATAGTCCCGGGCTAACGGGGCGGCAACTGCTGCAAGCGCTCGAGAATATCGATCACCACCATGCGTGGCGGCCGCTCGTCGGTTTCCACTACCAGGTCGGCGATCTCGCGGTAGAGCGGGTCGCGGGTTTCCAGCAGGGCGCGCAAGGTCGCCTCGGGATTGGCGGTGCGCAGCAGGGGGCGATTGCGATCACGCGCGGTGCGGCCAACCTGCTGTTCCACCGAAGCATGCAGGTAGATCACCCGGCCACCCTGGTGCAGGGCCTGGCGGTTGGCTTCGCGCATTACCGCGCCACCGCCGGTCGCCAGGACCACGCCGTCGAGTGCGCACAGCTCGGCGATCATCGCCTGCTCGCGATCACGGAAACCCGGCTCGCCTTCCTTGTCGAAAATCCACGGGATGTTGGCGCCGCATCGCAGTTCGATTTCCTTGTCGGAATCCTTGAACAGCAGGCGCAGCTCTTTGGCCAATAGGCGTCCGATGGTGCTTTTACCAGCGCCCATGGGCCCCACAAGTATCAAATTTCGCACAGAATCAACGACTCACAGCAATCGCCTGGTCACTCATGATACGCGGAGTCAGGAAGACCAGCAGCTCGGATTTTTTCTCTTGTAATGCATCGCGTCGAAACAGCCGCCCAACATACGGCAGATCGCCGAAAAATGGCACCTTGTCGACCACATTGTTTTGCGAAGTCGAGTACACGCCACCAATCACGATCGTTTCACCGTCCACCACGCGAACCTTGGCATTGACCTCGTTCTTGCGGATCGGCGGTACGTTGTTCAAGGCATTGACGTAATCCGGCTCGTCCTTGGTCACCCTGACGGTCATGATCACCTTGTTGTCCGGGGTGATCTGCGGGGTCACCTCCAGCGACAACGAGGCTTCGCGGAACGCTACCGAGGTGGCGCCGCTCTTGCTGGTTTCCTGATACGGCACCTCGGTACCCTTGAGGATCCTGGCCGTTTCCTTGTCGGCCGTGACCACCTTGGGCTGCGAGATGATTTCGCCGTTGCCGCTCTTTTCCATGGCACTGAGCTCCAGGTCGAGCAGCACGTCGCCACGCAGCAGGCCCAGGCCGATGCTGCCGCCCACCCGCTCCACCCCGAGGTCGACGAACAGGTCCTTGCCCGGCAGCGGGTCTTCAACGTAAAGCGGCCCACCCCAGCGCACCCCCAGGCTTTTTTCGTAATCGACGTTGGCCTCGACGATACGCGCCTCGATCGCCACCTGGCGCACCGGTACGTCCAACTGCGCCACCAGTTGCCTCAGCTCGGCAAGGCGGTCGACCGGCAGGTGTACCACCAGCGTATTGGTGCGCTCGTCGACACTGAGGCTGCCCCGACCGGTGAGGATGCCGTCATCCGCCAGGCTCGCCAGCAGCAGCTCCGCCAGTTCGGCAGCCTTGGCGTGATGGATGGGCAACAGCTCCCGGCGCAACGGCTGCAACTGCGCATCCAGCGCCTGGCCCACACGGGCATCGACAGACTGCGCGGCAAACTCGGCCGCAGGCGCCACCAACAGCACATTGCCCTCCTGGCGCCGGGCCAGGCCCTTGCTGCGTAGCACCAGGTCCAGCGCCTGATCCCATGGCACATCCTGCAAGCGCAAGGTGACGCTACCCTGCACGGCATCGCTGGCGACCAGGTTGACGCCAGCATAGTCAGCCAGCACCTGCAGCACCGAGCGCACTTCCACATCCTGGAAGTTCAGCGACAGTGGTTCACCCTGATAAGGCGTCGCCGACGCCAGCGGAACCGGTAGCAGGGCTGCCAGCATCCATCTCATCAATGTTTTCATCGTCGTCCGGGGCCTCCTTGCCCAGGTGCTTTGCGAGTGTGATGAACGCCGTGCGTTCATGCCACACCCCTGCCATGAACAGCCGTTCGCGTACTTCGACCTGGGCTTGATCAACCCTCGCCACCACCCCCTGGTCACGCCCGACCCGGTCCCCAGGGCGCACGCGATAGAGCCTGCCGGCCGCCATCAGCAGTGCTTCGTGTACCGCCCCACGCGACAGGCTGCCGACCATCTCCAGTTGCGCCAAAGGCACGTCGGCCAACCCGCTGCCCGTCAATCGCGTCGCCCCGGGCGCAAACGGGTCCACCGGGGGCGCTGCCGTCACGCCCCTGGCCGGCATGCGCGCAAGCATCGCAGGCTCCGGCACTGGCGCCAGCGCCTGATAGGCATCAACCCGCAACTGCAGGCGCAGCAGGCCGGGCTTGCCATCGGCTGCGGCCAGCTGCAGGTCACCACTGCGTAGCACACGCGCCTGGCCCAACCAATCGCCCAGCCACTGGCGCAAGGCCGCATATCGCCCCACCACCTGTAGCTCCAGCGGTACCTTGCGCAAGCCAGCCTGTTGTTCATCTTCATGTACATCGAAGCGCTCGATGAGCAAGCCGTGCTCATGCCCCGACGCCGCCAGGCGCTCGAGCAGGTCGCTCATGCCCTCCCCGGCCGCCAGGTGCCAGTACGCCTCCCGCAAGCGTCGCTCGGCAATGGCCACAGACGCGTGGAGCTGCTCCAGTTCGGCCAGCTGCAGCGCGGCGGCTGAATGCTGTTCGTGCAACTCGGCGTGCCGGGCCTCCTCCTGCGCCTGCTGCTGCAGCGCTGCCGGGAGACGTATGGCGCAGCCCAGGCCGAACAACGCCAAGGCCACCAGCACTGGCGCCAGCTGCCTGAAGCGACTGGAGCGCTCAGCCATGGCCAGCCAGCCGAGCACCTGTGCAGCATTCACGACCAGAACGCCGAAACGCGCGCGCCCAGCAGGAATTCATCGCCGCCCGGCAGGCTCCTGATGCGCTTGAGCTCCAGACCAACCAGCGCACTCGAGCGGCTCAGGTCCCGCATGAACTGCGCGACCACGGCACCGGAGGTGGCCAGCCCGGTCATCTGCAGGCTGCCGTCTTCCAGGCTGAGGTCGAGCAGTTGCACACCCACTGGCAACGCCCGCTCGAGGTCAGCGAACACCCCGGCCAGCACATCCTGGTTGGCACGCAGGCCTTCCAGCGCCACCGCACGTGCCAGTAGCGCCTCATGCTGCGCACGCACATCGGCCAGCGGCTGCAACTGCTCGCCCAACACCTCAAGGGCCGCCTGGTGCCGGATATTGGCGAGCGCCTGCTGCTGCCCGCGCTGGCGGGCCAGCTGGTCGACCAGCGTCACGCCACACAGGGCCAGCAGCGCGCCGGCGACCAGTCGCCTGCGGAAAGACCGCAACGCAGCCTGGCGTTGCCGTTCGCGCCAAGGCAGAAGGTTCAGCCGCATCATCGGCGCAACCCTCCGAGAGCCAGGGCGCACGCCAGAATCATCGCGCCATCGACGTGTTCCAGGCGCGCCAGGTCGGGCACCAGGCGACACGGCAGGTTCAACCGGGAGCCGAGGCTCTGCAACTGGCCCGGCTCGATCGGAGAACGGCTGGCGATCAACAGACAATCGGGCAAAGGCTCACCGGCGAGCAGGGCCAGCAGGCGCTCCGGCAGCGCCCCGGCTATCGCCGACAGCCCCAGGTTCAGCTCACGCCGTTGCCGAGGCCGACCCGACTGCCAGCCATGAAGGGTGGTGCTTTGCGCCTCGATACGCAGCAACGCCGAGCTTTGGTGCCTGGCCAGCGGCAGCATGCGCCCCAAGGCAATGCTGTCGACCTCCACGGCCTCCAGTTGCAACCCGGCCTCCTCGACGATGCCCTCAAGTGGCGCCAGTGCACTCTGCCGACACGCAGCCACCATCACCTCGGCGCAGCCTGGCTGGACGCTAGAGCCTCCCAGCACCTGAAAATCCAGAGCCAGGTCTTCCAGCGGAAATGGAAACAGCCGTTCGGCGTCAGCCAGCAGCTGCGCCTCCATTTCTGCCCCGCCCTGTTCCACTGACAGGTGGCACAGCTTGCAGATCACCTGGTTGCCCGGCAGTGCCAGCGCGACCCGGCGCTGCCTGAGGCCGCTGCGTCGGTAGGCGCGCCTCAAGGCAGCCGCCACGGCGCCAGGCTCTGCCGCCCAGTCACTGCCAACCGGTGATTCGAACGGCTCTTGTACCGAGGCAAGCACCCGGCAGCGCCGGTTACGCCGCTGCAGTTGCACAATCCGAACGGAGTCGGGGGCAATTTCCACCCCCACGAGTGAACCGGCATCCTTGCCGAAGCGTCCTAGCATCGTGGCATCCTTGTTGTCTGTCGCCGCCATCTGTCGCGGCTACCTGCCCCAACCCCGCGTCAACACTAGGCCGCGCCGGCCCATCGAGGCGACGGGCAGCCTGGCCGGTAACCCGGAGAGGCGAAAAAATGCTTATAATGCCCAGCGTTTTTTGGTCCGCCGGACCTGCGTGCAATCCACTCCCAACCTGGACACCGAAAAGCCTTGATACGTCTGCTGAAGTTCTTCTGGTGGTCTTCCGTCGCAGTCATCTGCGCGCTCGTACTCGGTGTGAGCGGTGCGTTTCTGTATCTTAGCCCCAGCCTGCCCTCGGTCGAGTCGCTCAGAAGCATCCAGTTGCAGATCCCCCTCAGGGTGTACAGCAGCGACGGCAAGCTGATTGCCGAGTTCGGCGAAATGCGCCGCTCGCCGATCCGCTTCGCGGAAATTCCCCCACAATTCATCCAGGCGCTTCTGTCGGCCGAGGACGACAATTTCCTCAACCACTATGGTGTCGACCCCAGCAGCCTGATGCGCGCCGCGACCCAGCTGGTCAAAACCGGCCATATCCAGACCGGCGGCAGTACCATCACCATGCAGGTGGCGAAGAACTTCTTCCTCACCAGCGAGCGCAGCTTCTCGCGCAAGACCAACGAGATTCTGCTGGCCCTGCAGATCGAGCGCGAGCTGACCAAGGACGAGATCCTCGAGCTGTACGTGAACAAGATCTACCTGGGCAACCGCGCCTACGGTATCGATGCCGCCGCGCAGGTGTACTACGGCAAGTCGATCCGCGACGTGAGCCTGGCGCAGATGGCGATGATCGCCGGCCTGCCCAAGGCACCATCGCGCTTCAACCCGCTGGCCAACCCGGTGCGCGCCAAGGAGCGCCGCGACTGGATCCTCGGCCGCATGTACAAGCTTGGCAAGATCGACGAAGCCAGCTACCAGGCAGCCCTGGCCGAGCCGCTCAACGCCAGCTACCACGTGCCCACGCCTGAAGTGAATGCGCCTTACATCGCCGAAATGGCCCGCGCCGAAATGGTCGGCCGCTACGGCAGCGACGCCTACACCGAAGGCTTCCGCGTCACCACCACGGTGCCCAGCGACATGCAGGAAATGGCCAACAAGGCCATCCTCAACGGCCTCTCCGACTACGATGAGCGCCACGGCTACCGCGGCCCCGAAGCACGCTTCCCGGGCCGCACCCAGGCGGCCTGGCTGCAGGAACTGGGCAAGCAGCGCAGCCTTGGCGGCCTGGAGCCGGCCATCGTCACCCAGGTCGAAAAAACCGGCCTCAAGGTGCTGACCCGCAGCGGCCAGGAAGAGCTGGTAGCCTGGGACACCATGAAATGGGCGCGCCCGTTCATCAATAGCAACTCCCAGGGCCGTGCGCCGCAGTCGCCGGCAGACGTGGCCCAGGTCGGCGACCTGGTGCGCCTGCAGCGCCTGGAGGATGGCAAGTTCAAGTTCAGCCAGGTGCCTGGCGCGCAGAGTGCGCTGGTCACCCTCGACCCTTACAACGGCGCCATCCGCGCCCTGGTCGGCGGCTTCTCGTTCGAGCAGAGCAACTACAACCGCGCCATGCAGGCCAAGCGGCAGCCAGGCTCGAGCTTCAAACCGTTCATCTACAGCGCCGCCCTGGACAGTGGCTACACCGCATCCAGCCTAGTCAACGATGCACCGATCGTGTTCGTCGACGAGTACCTGGACAAGGTCTGGCGACCGAAGAACGACACCAACACCTTCCTTGGCCCGATCCGCATGCGCGAAGCGCTGTACAAGTCGCGCAACCTGGTGTCGATCCGCCTGCTGCAGGCCATGGGCGTGGACCGCACCATCGACTACATCGCCAAGTTCGGCTTCAACAAGCAGGACCTGCCGCGCAACCTGTCGCTGGCACTGGGCACCGCCACCCTGACCCCGATGGAAATCGCCACAGGCTGGAGTACTTTCGCCAACGGCGGCTACAAGATCACCCCGTACCTGATCGATCGCATCGAAAGCCGCAACGGCGAGACGCTGTTCACCGCCAACCCGGCCCGGGTACCGCAGGGTGCCGAGGACCAGGCAGGTGTGGCCGCGCCCGAACAGCCGATCAGCACCGCCGCCATGCCGGGCGAGGCACCCGCAGCCTTCAGCCAGGTGGCGCCTGCACCGCAGGTGCCGGCCGTGGCCGAGCAGATCATCGACGGGCGCACCACCTACATCCTCACCAGCATGCTGCAGGACGTGATCAAGCGCGGTACCGGCCGCCGGGCGCTGGCCCTGGGCCGCACCGACCTGGCAGGCAAGACCGGTACCACCAACGAGTCCAAGGACGCCTGGTTCTCCGGCTACAACGCCGACTACGTGACCACCGTGTGGGTCGGTTTCGACCAGCCCGAAACCCTTGGTCGCCGCGAGTACGGCGGCACCGCGGCACTGCCGATCTGGATGAGCTTCATGGGCGCGGCACTCAAGGACAAGCCTGCGCATGCGCCGGCAGAGCCGGAAGGCATCCTCAGCCTGCGCGTCGACCCGGTCAGCGGCCGTGCCGCTTCGCCGAGCACACCGAATGCCTACTTCGAGCTGTTCAAGGCCGAAGACTCGCCGCCGTCGGTGGACGAACTGGGCACTGGCGCAGCACCGGGCAGCCCGTTGCCGGCGGATGAAGCGGCGCCGATGGATCTGTTCTGAAGGTTAACGCCGTCCGTGTAGGAGCGGCCTTGTGTCGCGAAAGGGCCGCAAAGCGGCCCCAGCAATGTCTGCTTGATGCATGAACCCCGTGGGCGCTTCGCACCCCTTTCGCGACACAAGGCCGCTCCTACAAGGGACCGCATCATCAGTGCAGCGTGTAAACAAAAGCCCCGGCTCATAGGAGCCGGGGCTTTTTTGTGTCGCCAGGCAGCAATCAGCCTTTGAACACGTCATCCACGCTGGTCAGCGGGTAGTGCTTCGGATACGGCAGGGTAGCCACGCCGGATTCGATGGCGGCCTTGGCCACAGCGTCGGAAACGACGGTGATCAGGCGAGCGTCCAGCGGCTTCGGAATGATGTACTCACGGCCAAATTCCAGAGCCTGTACGCCGTAGGCGTCGCACACTTCCTTCGGCACTGGCAGCTTGGCCAGGTCTTTCAGGGCGATGGCGGCGGCGATCTTCATTTCTTCGTTGATGCGCTTGGCGCGAACGTCCAGGGCACCACGGAAGATGAACGGGAAGCCCAGTACGTTGTTGACCTGGTTCGGGTAGTCGGAACGACCGGTAGCCATGATCACGTCGCTGCGAGTAGCGTGCGCCAGCTCTGGCGAGATTTCCGGGTCCGGGTTCGAGCAGGCGAACACGATCGGGTTGGCAGCCATCGACTTCAGGCCTTCGGCGCTCAGCAGGTTCGGGCCGGACAGGCCTACGAACACGTCGGCACCGTCGAGGGCGTCAGCCAGGGTGCGCTTGTCGGTGGCGTGGGCGAACTGCGCCTTGTACTGGTTCAGGTCGTCACGGCCAGCGTGGATCACGCCGCTGCGGTCGATCATGTAGATGTTCTCGACCTTGGCGCCCATGCTCACCAGCAGCTTCATGCAGGAGATGGCAGCAGCGCCGGCACCCAGGCAGACGATCTTGGCGTCTTCCAGCTTCTTGCCGGCGATTTCCAGGGCGTTGATCATGCCGGCCGCGGTCACGATGGCGGTACCGTGCTGGTCATCGTGGAATACCGGGATGTCGCACTGTTCGATCAGGGTGCGCTCGATTTCGAAGCACTCAGGCGCCTTGATGTCTTCGAGGTTGATGCCACCGAAGGTGATCGAGATGCGGCGAACGGTGTCGATGAACGCCTGCGGGCTTTCCGATTCCACTTCGATGTCGAACACGTCGATACCGGCGAAACGCTTGAACAGAACACCCTTGCCTTCCATGACCGGCTTGGAAGCCAGTGGGCCGAGGTCACCCAGACCGAGGATGGCGGTGCCATCGGAAATCACCGCAACCAGGTTGCCTTTGCCGGTGTATTTGTAAGCCAGCTCTGGATCACGGCCGATTTCACGCACGGGCTCAGCAACACCTGGGCTGTAGGCCAGGGCGAGGTCACGGGCGGTGGCGGTGGGCTTGGAGAGTTCGACGCTCAGTTTCCCCGGACGAGGTTGAGCGTGATATTCGAGAGCGGCGGTTTTCAGGTCTGACATGGTGGGCATTCCGCTATTTACTGTTCTGACGGACCGCCGAGGATACGCAAAGAGCCGGGGAGCCACAAGACTGGTCGGTCACTTGTGTCAAGGCCTTTAGCCTACGACTTTACGCTATAACCCACGGGGCATACGGCTAACAGTGTGTACAATCCAATAGCGAAATGTCTACATCTTTTAGCCTGAAATGCGCTCCAACATGCTCGGATCGGTCAACGGCAACAGCCAGCGTCGCTGCCCGGGCTTGAGGCCGCCCTTGCGGGAACGATCCAGCACCCAGCCACGCGCCTCGACCTGGCGTCCCTTGAGGTTATCGAAGAAGCTGGCGGGGAAGTTGCGCTGCAGACGAGCGGGAACCTGCAGCACCACCGCACTGTCCAGGTTCAGCCAGACCCCGCCACGGTTGCGCTCCACGTCTTCGATGCGGCCCGCAATGACCGCGAAACCCGACTGCCGGACATCCCCGGCACGCACCACCGGCGAACGACGCCACAGCCCGGAGCCAGCCTTGCGCGCAGCCTGCTCGGCAAGCTGCTGGCAAGCGCTGAGGCGCACATTTGGGGCAACCGCGACGCGATAGCCCAAGCCCTCGCTGAGCAGCTGTGCTTCGATATTGTCGCCATTGCGGCCGTAGATATGCGCCAGCGTGCGGCCGTATTTGTCCTTGGCCTCTACGCCCGGCTCCAGCCCGACACGCCCGTCGCTGGCCTTGACCAAGGCCTGCAAACGCTGCCTGGCGGCCTCGGCATAGGGCTCGCTGGTGCGCCCGTTACGGCCGATTTCCGGGGCATTGATGCCGATCAGTCGCACGCTGCGGCCATCGACCAGACGCAAGGTATCGCCATCGACCACCTGGCGCACCGCCACCTGCTGAGGGCTGCCTGGTAGCGGGCAGAACGCCAGGGCCGGGAAATGCCAGATGACGCCCATAAAAAAGGCGCCCACAAGGGGCGCCTTTTTTTGCAGCAATGCGAAACCCGAGGGGTTCGCCATGCGCATGATTACTTCTTGGTACCGAACATACCGAAGCGATCGGCGAACTTCTGTACGCGACCACCGGTGTCCAGGACTTTCTGCTTACCGGTGTAGAACGGGTGGCACAGGTTGCAAACGTCGATCGCCAGGGTGCTGCCCAGGGTCGAACGGGTTTCAAACTTGTTGCCGCAGCTGCAGGTGACTGCAACTACTTCGTAGTTCGGATGAATATCTGCTTTCATGGTCACTTCCTCGAGCTGCGTGCCGCCACCCAACACCAATTGTTGAATACCGCACGTAATTAGGCGGCGAATAATACCAGAGCATCACGCCAACGCAAGTTGTCGCTTGCACCGACCGTCGTCTGCTAGGCTCGCCAGTCTTTGAAACGCCCTCCGAGACTTTCCGCGTGTCCGACGTCATCCTGCGCCTTGCCCTGCCCTCCCCGCTGCGTCGCCTGTTCGACTACAAGGCGCCGGCAAGCATGGCGCGCCAGGCCTTGACCCCGGGCATGCGCATTCGCGTGCCATTCGGCCGCCGCGAAATGATCGGCGTGCTGGTGGAGGTGTGCGAGCAGAGCGAAGTGCCCGCCGACAAGCTCAAGCCGGCCAGCGCCCTGCTCGACCCGGTGTCGCCGATCCCGCCGTCGCTGTTCAAGTTGTGCCTGTGGACCGCCCAGTACTACCAGCACAGCCTGGGTGACACCCTGAGCTGGGCCTTGCCGACCCTGCTGCGCCAGGGCGAACCCGCCGAGATGCGCCAGGAGCGCTTCTGGCACGTCGCCCCCGGCGCCCGCCTGGAAGACCCGCGCATCGCCCGCGCACCACGCCAGCGCGATGCCCTCAAGACCTTGGCCCAGCACCCGCACGGCGTGGCCCACAGCTTGCTGGCCAAGCTCAACCTGAACAAGGACAGCCTCGACCTGCTGCTGGCCAAGGACCTGGTGCAGATCGAGGTCCGCCGCCACCTGCCGTCGCTGCGCCACGAACACTGGCTGGCACAGCCGGAACTGCCGCTCAACGAAGAGCAACGCGACGCCTTCGACGCCGTGCGCGAAGGCTTTGGCGGCTTCGGCGCCTTCCTGCTGGCCGGTGTCACCGGCAGCGGCAAGACCGAGGTGTACCTGCAGCTGATCCGCGAAACACTGGAAGCCGGCAAGCAGGCCCTGGTGCTGATCCCGGAGATCAACCTCGGCCCGCAGACCCTGGCCCGCTTCGAGCAACGCTTCAACGCCCGCATCGCCCTGCTGCATTCGGCGGTGAACGACCGCGAACGCCTGGATGCCTGGCTGGCAGCCCGGGACGGCGAGGCCGACATCATCATCGGCACCCGCTCGGCGCTGTTCACGCCGATGAAGAACCCCGGTCTGATCATCATCGACGAGGAGCACGACGGTTCCTATAAACAGCAGGAAGGCCTGCGCTACCATGCCCGCGACCTGGCACTGGTGCGCGCCCACCAGGAAAACGTCCCGATCCTGCTCGGTTCTGCCACGCCATCGCTGGAAACCCTGCACAACGCCCTGACCGGTCGCTACCGCCTGCTGCGCATGAACCAGCGCGCCGGCGGTGCCCGCCCGCCACGCATGCTGCGCCTGGATGTGAAGAGCCTGCCGCTGGACAGCGGCATCAGCGGCCCACTGCAGCAGGCCATCCGCCAAACCCTGGAAGCGGGCCAGCAAGTACTGGTGTTCCTCAACCGCCGCGGTTTCGCCCCGACCTTGCTGTGCCACGATTGTGGCTGGCTGTCCGAATGCCCGCGCTGCGATGCGCGCATGACCGTGCACCAGCGCTCCGGCGTGCTGCGTTGCCACCATTGCGGCTATGACGAGAGCCTGCCGCAGCAGTGCCCGCAGTGCAACCACGTTGACCTGCGCCCGGTCGGCGCCGGCACCGAGCGTGCCGAGGAACGCCTGAAAGTGCTGTTCCCGGATTACCCGATCCTGCGTGTGGACCGCGACAGCACGGCGCGCAAGGACGCCATGCACAACCTGTTCAGCACCATCCAGCGCGGCCAGCCGAGCATCCTCGTCGGCACCCAGATGCTCGCCAAGGGCCATCACTTCCCGCGGGTGACCCTGGTGGCTATCCTCGATGCCGATGGCGGGCTGTTCTCCGGCGATTTCCGCGCCAGCGAACGCATGGCACAGCTGATCGTGCAGGTTGCCGGGCGGGCCGGGCGGGCCGAGGAACCCGGCAAGGTCATCATCCAGACCCACCTGGCCGACCATCCG
Source organism: Pseudomonas asiatica (assembly GCF_040214835.1). Classification (NCBI taxonomy): domain Bacteria; kingdom Pseudomonadati; phylum Pseudomonadota; class Gammaproteobacteria; order Pseudomonadales; family Pseudomonadaceae; genus Pseudomonas; species Pseudomonas asiatica. Next base: position 5,521,828 of record NZ_CP157874.1, read on the forward strand.
CTGCTGGTGCAGCTTACCGAGCAGGGCTACTTCGCCTTCGCCGAGCAGGCCCTGGACGAACGCCGCGCCGCCGGGCTGCCGCCTTACTCGCACCTGGCGCTGCTGCGCGCCGAAGCGCACAAGCCCGGGCAGGCCGAAGGTTTCCTCGACGAGGCCTGCGCCGCCGCCGAGCGCCTGGTGGCCGAACAGCGCCTGCCCGGCATCGAGTTGCTGGGGCCGGTACCAGCACCGATGGAGCGCCGCGCCGGGCGCTTCCGCGCGCAACTGTTGATACAGGCCAATACGCGGGCGCCTTTGCATCGACTGATCAGCGCCTGGTTGCTAGTGTTGGAGCAGATGCCGAGCGGGCGCCAGGTGCGGTGGTCGCTGGATGTCGATCCAGTCGACCTGTACTGACGTTGGGGCTGCTCTGCAGCCCATCGCGGCACAAGGCCGCTCCTACACGGGGGCGCGTAACGCCTGTAGGAGCGGCCTTGTGTCGCGATGGGCCGCAAAGCGGCCCCGGCATTCTCAAGGCAAGCAACCCCCAAAGGTTGGCAACCCGCCCCCAGCCACGGATAATGCCCAGTTTTTCCACCTGCGCATCCAAGCGCTCCACCGCGCTTGCGGTCGAAAAGAGATCCCCATGAAAGACACCATTCGCCAGCTGATCCAGCAAGCCCTCACCCAACTCGTCACCGACGGTGTGCTGCCTGAAGGGCTGTCGCCGGCGATCCAGGTGGAAAACGCCCGGGACAAGACCCACGGCGACTTCGCCAGCAACATCGCCATGATGCTGGCCAAGCCGGCCGGCATGAAGCCGCGCGACCTGGCCGAGAAACTGATCAATGCCCTGCCGGCCAGCGCCGACATCAGCAAGGTCGAGATCGCCGGCCCCGGCTTCCTCAACTTCTTCCAGAACACCGACGCCCTGGCCAACCGCCTGGATGCCGCACTGGCCGACGCCCACCTGGGCGCGCGCAAGGCCGGCCCTGCGCAAAAGGTTGTGATCGACATGTCGGCACCCAACCTGGCCAAGGAGATGCACGTCGGCCACCTGCGTTCGACCATCATCGGTGACAGCGTGGCGCGCGTGCTGGAGTTCCTCGGCGATGACGTGATCCGCCAGAACCACGTGGGCGACTGGGGTACCCAGTTCGGCATGCTGCTGGCCTACCTGGAAGAAAACCCGATCACCAGCGACGAGCTGTCGGACCTGGAGAACTTCTACCGCGCCGCCAAGAAACGCTTCGACGAGTCCGAAGAATTCGCCACCCGCGCCCGCGGCCTGGTGGTCAAGCTGCAGGCCGGCGACCCGGACTGCATGGCCCTGTGGACGCGCTTCAAGGACATTTCGCTGTCGCACTGCCAGAAGACCTACGAGCTGCTCAACGTCAAGCTGACCATGGCCGACGTGATGGGTGAAAGCGCCTACAACGACGACCTGGCCAACGTGGTCGCCGACCTCAAGGCCAAGGGCCTGCTGGTCGAAGACCAGGGCGCGCAGTGCGTGTTCCTCGACGAGTTCAAGAACAGCGAAGGCGAACCACTGCCGGTGATCGTGCAGAAGGCCGACGGCGGCTACCTGTACGCCACCACCGACCTGGCTGCCGTGCGCTACCGCAGCAACGTGCTCAAGGCAGACCGCGCCCTGTACTTCGTCGACCAGCGCCAGGCCCTGCACTTCAACCAGGTGTTCGAAGTTGCACGCCGCGCAGGCTTCGTCGGCCACCCGATGCAGATGGAGCACATGGGCTTCGGCACCATGAACGGCGCCGATGGCCGCCCGTTCAAGACCCGTGACGGCGGCACCGTGAAGCTGATCGACCTGCTCACCGAGGCCAAGGAGCGCGCCTACGCGCTGGTCAAGGAAAAGAACCCGAGCCTGGCCGACGAAGAGCTGCGCCACATCGGCGAAGTGGTTGGCATTGGCGCAGTGAAGTACGCCGACCTGTCCAAGCACCGCACCAGCGACTACAGCTTCAACTTCGAGCTGATGCTCAACTTCGAAGGCAACACCGCGCCTTACCTGCTGTACGCCTACACCCGCGTGGCCGGCGTATTCCGCAAACTGGGCAAGGGCTTCGATGAAGTCGACGGCAACATCGTGCTGCAGGCTGCCCACGAGCAAGACCTGGCCGCGCGCCTGGCGCAGTTTGGCGAAATCCTCAACAACGTCGCCGACAAGGGCACGCCGCACGTGCTGTGCAGCTACCTGTACGACCTGGCCGGCCTGTTCTCCAGCTTCTACGAGAATTGCCCGATTCTTGCCGCCGAAACCCCGCAGCAGCAGCAGAGCCGCCTGCGCCTCGCGGCGCTGACCGGCCGCACTCTCAAGCAAGGTCTGGAACTGCTCGGCCTGGAAACCCTGGAGCGCATGTAAGTTGGCTGCCAAGAAAAAACCCGCACCCAAACGCGGCGCCAGCCGCCAGACGGCGCCGGCCAAGCAGCCGATCCCCGGTTGGGTATGGCTGGCGGTTGGCCTGACCGTAGGCGCGTTCATCGTGTTCCTGATGAAGCTCGAGCCCGGTGGCGAAGACATCAAGCGCACCAAGCCCGAGCAGCAGAAGGCCGAGAAAGTGGCCGAAGCCGGCAAGCCGGCGCAGGCCACCCCGCAGCAGCCGGTGAAGCCGAAGTACGACTTCTACACGCTGCTGCCGGAGTCGGAGGTGATCGTGCCGCCGGAGGCCGTGCCAGAGAAGACGCCACCCGTCCCGGCCCAGCCGGTGACCCCGGTGACGCCGGCTGAAGCGGCGAAAATCGACACGGCGCGAGCCCAGGCGGCGCTGATGGGCCAGACCCCGCCACCGGCACCACCGGTGATCAAGCCGGCGGCAACCACCCAGTTCTTCCTGCAAGCCGGTTCGTTCCGCAAGCAGGCCGATGCCGACAAGGTGCGCGCGCAGATCATCCTGCTGGGTCAGTCGGTGAAGGTGGAGTCGGGCACGGTCAAGGACGAAACCTGGTACCGCGTACTGGTGGGCCCGTTCAGCAACCGCGAGCAGCTGACCGGGGCGCAGAAGCAACTGGCTGGGGCAGGTTTCAGCAACCTGCTGCTGCAACAGCGGCAGACCCGTCAGTAACCTGCGTTTGCGGCCCTGTGGGAGCGGCCTTGTGTCGCGAAAGGTCCGCAAAGCGGCCCCAGGATTTCAGCGGTGCTGCTGAGCATGCTGGGGCTGCTTTGCAGCCCTTTCGCGACACAAGGCCGCTCCCACAAGGGCTGTGCGTCAACCCCGCCCCGCATTCCGCTCGGAAACCTGGCTGTTCAGCGTCCAGAAGTCATACAGCACCCCCACCAGGAACAGCCCGCCGGTAAAGAAGTAGATGATCGCGGTGATCCACTTGCCCTGATACAGCCGGTGCAACCCAAACACCCCGAGGAAGGTCAGCAGGATCCAGGCGATGTTGTAGTCAATGCGCCCGGACTGGAACCTGAAGTCGGCTTCACGGTCCATGGACGGGATCAGGAACAGGTCGATCAACCAGCCGATGCCCAGCAGGCCCAGGGTGAAGAACCAGATGGTGCCGGTTACTGGCTTGCCGTAATAGAAACGATGCGACCCGGTAAAGCCGAAAATCCATAGCAGGTAGCCAATGGTCTTGCTGTGGGTGTCGTGAAACGGCGCCCCCTGTTGATAACTGTTCATTCATAGCCCCCGTGGGTTATCCGAAAATTTTCTAAGAAAAAATGTGACTTTCTTGTCGCAGGCCGACGTACGGCACCTGGACAATCGACCAACGGATCAAAGATTGATCAAAAAGCTGTTATAAAGTTGCGCGCCCAACACATAACTATTCATAAGAGCTTCATCTATGCCGCCTTTACTCAAGACATGGCTGACCCTCTGCCTATTATTGCCCCTGGCCGCCCACGCCACCAATCGTGAGCAACGTCTTCCCAATGGTTTTACCGGCTACACCACCAATGCCTCGGTAAGACACGCACCGGTCAAGCAGACCGCGCTGCGCACCCGCCCAAGCAATGCCGCCAGCAGCCGCAGCGTGCCCGGTGTACCGGTCGCCGCCATGTCGCCGAAGCAGAGCAGCGATGTGCTCAGCCGTGCGGTGAATGTGCTCGGCACCCCTTATGTCTGGGGCGGCAGCAGCCCGAAGAAAGGCTTCGACTGCAGCGGGCTGGTCAAATACGCTTTCAACGACGTCGCCGACGTCGACCTGCCGCGCACCTCCAATGCCATGGCCCAGGGCCACGGCGTCAAGGTAGCCAAGGGTGACCTGAAGCCAGGTGACCTGATTTTCTTCAACATCAAGAGCCGCCGGGTGAACCACGTTGCCATCTACCTGGGCAACGACCGCTTCATCCATGCTCCACGCCGTGGCAAGCGGGTAAGCATCGACACCCTGAGCAAGCCTTACTGGCAGAAGCATTACGTGGTGGCCAAGCGAGTGCTGCCGAAAGAACAGCAGCAGCTGAACCTGGCCAAGCGCTGATCTGATCGGCGCTCTCCTGTCCGGGCCTCTTCGCGGGTAAACCCGCTCCCACAGGTACACCACAGCATTCGAAGGCTGTGTTATCCATGTGGGAGCGGGTTTACCCGCGAAAGGGCCAGCACAGGCACTATAGATCGCTGATCAGCCCCCTCTCCTTCAACCCCCGCATCGCCCCTTCCATCGTCCGCATCCCGTCCGCACCACCCGCCTGCATCACCGAACACAACTGCGCCATCCGCCCTTCCCGAACCAGGTTACGCACCGCTGGCGTCACCACCAGCACTTCCCGCGCAGCAACCCGCCCACCGCCCGCACGCCTGACCAGCACCTGCGCCACCACCAGGCGCAACGACTCGGCCAGCATCGCCCGCACCAGCGGCTTCTCTTCGGCAGCGAACACCTCCACCAACCGGTCAATACTGCTCACCGCCGAACGCGTATGCACGGTCGCCAGCACCAGGTGTCCGGTCTCGGCCGCGCGCAAGGCCAGGCGAATGGTTTCCAGGTCGCGCAGCTCACCGATCATGATCACATCCGGGTCCTGACGCAGGGCACTGCGCAGCCCCTGGGCGAACCCACCACAATGGCGGCCGACCTCACGCTGGTTGACCAGGCTGCGCTGGCTACTGTGGATAACTTCGACAGGGTCTTCGAGGGTGATGATATGCAGAGCCCGACCGCGGTTCAGCTGGTCAAGCAGTGTCGCCAAGGTGCTGGTCTTGCCGCTGCCGGTCGGCCCACCCACGAGGATCAAGCCATCGCTGCATTGCGCAACAGCTTGAAACACATCCCCCAGGTCGAGTTCATCGAGCGTGGCGATATGCCCCGGGATCAGGCGGAAGGTGGCCGCAGGGCCATGCAACTGGCGAAACAGGTTCAGCCGAAAGCGCCCCAGCACCGGCAATTCCAGCGCCAGGTCCAGCTCATCACCCTGGGCCCACTGTCGGCGCTGGTCTTCATCCAGCATGGGTGCCATGCCCTCGGTCAAGGCGGCAGGGCCCAAGGTCGGCAGGGCCATGCGCTGCAGCTCGCCATCCAGGCGCAGCATCGGTATCTGGCCCGCCGCCAGGTGCAGGTCGGAAGCCCCCGCATCCACGGCCCGGGCCAACAGGTCGGTCACATCCATGAGACTCCCCAAAGGCCTTCAAGTAGGTAGAATGCCGCAAACCCCACAGCCGCCGGCATCAGTCCATGTCCACCCTAGCAGACAACCTTTCCGCTATTTCCGCCCGAATCGCCGGCGCTGCCCAGGCTGCCGGGCGTGATCCGGCCAGCGTCCAGTTGCTGGCCGTGAGCAAGACCAAGCCAGCCAGCGCCATCCGCGAGATCCACGCCGCCGGCGTGTGCGATTTCGGGGAAAACTACCTACAGGAAGCGCTGACAAAGCAGCAGGCACTCGGCGACCTGCCCTTGATCTGGCACTTCATCGGCCCCATTCAGTCGAACAAGACCAAAGCCATCGCCGAGCATTTCGACTGGGTACATTCCGTGGACCGCCTGAAAATCGCCCAACGCCTCTCGGAGCAGCGCCCGGCCGGGCTGGCGCCACTGAACATCTGCCTGCAGGTGAACGTCAGCGGCGAAGACAGCAAGTCCGGCTGCGCCCCCGCCGACCTGCCGGCCCTGGCCAAGGCGGTAGCCGCGCTGCCCAACCTGCGCCTGCGCGGGCTGATGGCCATCCCAGAACCCACTGATGACCGCGCCGCCCAGGAAGCCGCCTTCGCCACCCTGCGCCAGTTGCAGGAAGGCCTTGGCCTTGGCCTGGACACCCTTTCCATGGGCATGAGCCACGACCTGGAAGCGGCCATTGCACAGGGTGCGACCTGGGTGCGTATCGGTACCGCCCTGTTCGGTGCCCGCGACTACGGGCAGCCCTGATTCCATGCTTTACTCACTCTTTCCCACAAGGACCTGACATGAGCAAGACTCGTATTGCCTTCATCGGCGCCGGCAACATGGCCGCCAGCCTGATCGGTGGTCTGCGTGCCCAGGGCCTGGACGCCTCGCAGATCCGCGCCAGCGACCCGGGCGCCGAGACCCGCAGCCGCATCCAGGCCGAGCACGGCATCGAAACCTTCGAGAACAACGCCCAGGCCATCGATGGTGCCGACGTCATCGTCCTGGCGGTCAAGCCCCAGGTCATGAAAGCCGTGTGCCAAGCCCTGCAACCGAACCTGCAGGATGGCCAGCTGATCGTTTCCATCGCTGCCGGCATCACCTGCGCCAGCCTGCAAAGCTGGGTCGGCGCTCGCCCTGTGGTGCGCTGCATGCCCAACACCCCGGCACTGCTGCGCCAAGGCGTCAGCGGCCTGTACGCCACCGCGGAAGTATCCAGCGAACAACGCCAGCAGGCCGAGCAACTGCTGTCGGCCGTGGGCACCGCCCTGTGGCTGGAGCAGGAACAGCAACTGGACGCCGTGACGGCTGTCTCCGGCAGCGGCCCGGCGTATTTCTTCCTGCTGATCGAAGCCATGACCGCGGCCGGCGAAAAACTTGGCCTGCCACGTGAAACCGCCTCACAGCTGACCCTGCAGACAGCGTTGGGCGCCGCACGCATGGCGGTTGCCAGCGATGTCGACGCTGCCGAGCTGCGCCGCCGTGTCACCTCGCCTGCCGGCACTACCGAAGCGGCGATCAAGTCGTTCCAGGCCAGCGGCTTCGAAGGCATCGTCGAACAGGCGCTGCAGGCTGCGGCTACACGTTCCGCCGAGCTGGCCGAACAACTGGGCAAATAAGGAGCCTTAGATGAATGCACTGTCCGGCGCCGCGATCTTCGTGGTGCAAACCCTGGTCAGCCTGTATCTGGTGATCGTCCTGCTGCGCTTCGTCCTGCAGCTGGTCAAGGCCAACTTCTACAACCCGCTGTGCCAGTTCGCCGTGCGCGCCACACAACCGCTGCTCAAGCCGATCCGCCGGGTCATCCCAAGCGTTGGTGGGCTGGATACCTCGTCGCTGCTGTTGTCGGTGGTCATCCAGGCGTTGCTGATGGCTTTCGTGCTGATGGTCACCTACGGCACCTTCGGTGACATCCTGCACCTGCTGATGTGGGCCATCATCGGTATCACCTCGCTGTTCCTGAAGATTTTCTGGGTCGCGATGATCGTCATGGTGATCGTATCCTGGGTTGCTCCCAACAGCCACAATCCGGCGGCCGAGCTGGCCTACCAGATCAGCGAACCGGTGCTGGCGCCGTTCCGCCGCATCGTGCCCAACCTGGGCGGCATGGACATCTCGCCGATCTTCGCCTTCCTCGCGATCCAGGTGATCCAGTCGTTTGTCATGCCGCCGCTGGCCGCCTATGCCGGCATGCCACAAGAGCTGTGGCGGATGATCTGAGCCTCACCTGACCCTGGTTGCTTCCAGCGACAAGCCTCTGCTTGCCGCTGGGGGTAGCGCTCTTTAGACTTACGCCTCCGTCAAGCGTGAGCAGGGTCGATGTCCACTGTCTTTCCCGAAGATTCCGTCGGTCTGGTAGTACCGCAAACCGCCCGGTTCGATGAACCGCTGGCACTGGCTTGTGGCCGCTCCCTGGCCAGTTACGAACTGGTCTACGAGACCTATGGCACCCTGAACGCCAGCGCGAGCAACGCCGTGCTGATCTGCCATGCGCTTTCCGGCCACCACCATGCCGCTGGCTACCATGCCACCACCGACCGCAAGCCGGGCTGGTGGGACAGCTGCATCGGCCCTGGCAAGCCGATCGACACCAACCGCTTCTTCGTGGTCAGCCTGAACAACCTGGGCGGCTGCAACGGCAGCACCGGCCCCAGCAGCATCAACCCGGCCACCGGCAAGCCCTATGGCGCCGACTTCCCGGTGCTGACCGTGGAAGACTGGGTGCACAGCCAGGTGCGCCTCGCCGAGCGCCTGGGCATCCAGCAGTGGGCCGCCGTGGTCGGTGGCAGCCTGGGTGGCATGCAGGCGCTGCAGTGGACCATCAGCTACCCCGAGCGCGTGCGCCATTGCGTCGACATCGCCTCGGCGCCCAAGCTGTCGGCACAGAACATCGCCTTCAACGAAGTGGCACGCCAGGCCATCCTCACCGACCCCGAATTCCACGGTGGTTCGTTCCAGGACCAGGGCGTGATCCCCAAGCGCGGCCTGATGCTGGCGCGCATGGTCGGCCACATCACCTACCTGTCGGATGACTCGATGGGTGAAAAATTCGGCCGCGAGCTGAAGAGCGACAAGCTCAACTACGACTTCCACAGCGTCGAATTCCAGGTCGAGAGCTACCTGCGCTACCAGGGCGAGGAGTTTTCCGGGCGCTTCGACGCCAACACCTACCTGCTGATGACCAAGGCGCTGGACTACTTCGACCCCGCCGCCGCCCAGGGTGGCGACCTGGCGGCCACCCTGAGCCACGTCAAGGCGGATTACTGCATCATGTCGTTCACCACCGACTGGCGCTTCTCCCCGGCCCGTTCGCGCGAGATCGTCGACGCCCTGATGGCCGCGCGCAAGAACGTCTGCTACCTGGAGATCGACTCGCCTTACGGGCACGACGCCTTCCTGATCCCCACGCCTCGCTACATGCAGGGTTTCTCGAACTACATGAACCGCATTGCCATCTGAGGACAGCATGAGAGCCGATCTGGAAATCATCCACGACTGGATCCCCGCCGGTAGCCGGGTACTCGACCTGGGCTGCGGCAGCGGCGAACTGCTGGCCTCGCTGCGCGACCGCAAGCAGGTCACCGGCTATGGCCTGGAGATCGACGCCGACAACATCGCCGCCTGCGTGGCCAAGGGCGTCAACGTCATCGAGCAAGACCTGGACAAGGGCCTGGGCAACTTCGCCAGCAACAGTTTCGACGTGGTGATCATGACCCAGGCCCTGCAGGCCGTGGAGTACCCCGACCGCATCCTGGACGAGATGCTGCGCGTGGGCCGCCAGTGCATCATCACCTTCCCCAACTTCGGCCACTGGCGTTGCCGCTGGTACCTGGCGACCAAAGGCCGCATGCCGGTTTCGGACTTCATGCCGTACACCTGGTACAACACGCCAAACATCCACTTCTGCACCTTCGCCGACTTCGAAGAGCTGTGCCACGAGCGCCGCGCCAAGGTGCTAGACCGCCTGGCGGTCGACCACTTGCACCGCAACGGGTGGGGTGGCCGGCTTTGGCCTAATCTTCTAGGTGAGATCGGCATCTACCGCGTCAGCAGCCCGGGCCTGCAAGAACATCAGCTCGCGGTCTGACGCCCACCGGAGGAATCACCCCATGCGTCGCCTAGCCCTGTTCCTGATCAGCCTGTGCCTGGCCCTGCCGGTACTGGCTGCCGATGCTGCCCGTCCCGAGCGCAAGGAAGTGTTTGGCGACGTGACGGTGCACTACAGCGCGTTCACCTCGAGCATGCTGACACCGGAGGTGGCCGCAGCCACCGGCTTGGTACGCAGCAAGAACCAGGGCGTACTCAACATCGCCGTGCTCAAGGCCAACAAGCCCGCCACGGCGGTGGTCAGCGGCACGGTCAAGGATCTGACCGGGCGCAGCAGCCCGCTGTCATTCAAGCAGATCACCGAACAGGGCGCGGTGTACTACATCGCCCAGTTCAAGATCGACCAGCCAGAAACCGTCACCTTCGACCTGAATATCGAAACCGGCGGCATCAGCAACTCCCTCAGCTTCAATCAGGACGTTTTCCCAGGCGAATGATGAATTTCCAGCAACTCGTATTGGCCAGCCACAACGCCGGCAAACTCAAGGAACTCCAGGCCATGCTCGGCGCGTCCGTGCAACTGCGCTCGATCGGCGAGTTCAGCCAGGTCGAGCCGGAAGAAACCGGCCTGTCGTTCGTCGAGAATGCCATCCTCAAGGCGCGCAACGCCGCACGCATTTCCGGCCTGCCGGCCCTGGCCGACGATTCGGGCCTGGCGGTGGACTTCCTCGGCGGCGCGCCGGGCATCTACTCGGCGCGCTATGCCGACGGCAAGGGTGACGCGGCGAACAACGCCAAGCTGCTCGAAGCACTGAAAGACGTGCCTGAAGCCGAGCGCGGCGCACAGTTCGTCTGCGTCCTGGCACTGGTGCGCCATGCCGACGACCCGCTGCCGATTCTGTGCGAAGGCCTGTGGCACGGGCGCATCATGTTCGAGGCCAGTGGCGAGCACGGCTTTGGCTACGACCCGCTGTTCTGGGTACCGGAGCGCAGCTGCTCCAGCGCCGACCTGGCCCCTGTGGACAAGAACCAGCTCAGCCACCGCGCCCGCGCCATGGCCCTGCTGCGCCAACGTCTGGGCCTGGCATGATCGAAACGCTGTCCACCCCCGGCGCGGCGGGCTTCACCAGCCTGCCGCCGCTGGCGCTGTACATCCACATCCCGTGGTGCGTACGCAAATGCCCTTACTGCGACTTCAACTCCCACGCTGCCGGGCCTGAACTGCCGGAAGATGCCTACGTCGCCGCCCTGCTGACCGACCTCGACCAGGAACTGGCCGCCGTGCAAGACCGGCCGATCAGCTCGATCTTCTTCGGCGGCGGCACCCCCAGCCTGTTCAGTGCCGACGCCCTTGGCCGACTGCTGCGTGGCGTAGAGCAACGCATCCCGTTTGCGCCGGACATCGAAATTACCCTGGAGGCCAACCCGGGCACTTTCGAGCAGGACAAGTTCAAGGCCTACCGGCAAACCGGTATCAATCGTCTGTCCATCGGTGTGCAGAGCTTCCAGCCAGCCAAACTGCAGGCGCTGGGGCGCATCCACAATGGCGATGAAGCGGTCCGCGCCGCCGGCATGGCACGCGCCGCCGGCTTCGACAACTTCAACATGGACCTGATGCACGGCCTGCCCGACCAGTCGCTCGACGACGCGCTGGGCGACCTGCGCCAGGCCATCGACCTGGGGCCGACGCATTTGTCGTGGTACCAGCTGACCGTGGAGCCGAACACGGTGTTCTGGAACCAGCCGCCCGAGCTGCCCGAGGACGACATCCTCTGGGATATCCAGGAGGCCGGCCAGGCACTGATGGGCGAACACGGGTTCCGCCAGTACGAGGTCTCGGCCTATGCCCAGGCGGGGCGTGCTGCCCGGCACAACCTCAACTACTGGCGCTTTGGCGACTTCATCGGCATCGGCGCTGGTGCCCACGGCAAGCTGACCTTCGCCGACGGGCGCATCCTGCGCACCTGGAAAACCCGCCTGCCCAAGGACTACCTGAACCTGGCCAAGCCGTTCAAGGCCGGCGAAAAGCTGCTGCCAGTCGACGAGCTGCCGTTCGAGTTCCTGATGAACGCCCTGCGCCTGATCGATGGGGTGGAAGCCGAACTGTTCACCCAGCGCACCGGTTTGCCGCTGGCACAACTGCGCGAGGCACGCCGCGCTGCCGAACAAAAGGGCCTTTTGCAGGTCGAACTGGATCGGCTGGTGGCCACGCCGAGGGGCCAGTTGTTCCTCAATGACCTGCTGCAGTATTTCTTGACCTAAGGATGACCCATGGATCTGGTACTTGATCTGCTCGCGACGGTTTCTCGCTGGAGCCGCAGCAACCTGTCGGAGATTTCACTGGCCTTGGTAGGCTGCCTGCTGGTGCTGTTCGGCACCGATATCAAGGGCTGGGTGGAACAGCGCCTGGGCGGCCTGGCGGGCGCCCTGCGCGTACCGTTCATGGCTTTGCTGGTGATGATCGGCAGCGGTGCGGCGCTGATCTATGCCACGCCTTGGGTGGTGAAAGGGCTGAGCCAGTTCAACAACTACGCGCTGGCGCCAGTGTTGCTGGTAGTACTGGTGCTGATCGGGGTGGTGGCGGATCGACGGGGCTGAGCCACGGCCTTGCACTGAACCTTGCAGGAGCGGCCTTGTGTCGCGATGGGCCGCAAAGCGGCCCCAACAATTGCTGCCTCACCGCTGACATCCTGGGGCCGCTACGCGGCCCATCGCGACACAAGGCCGCTCCTACAATGACCGCGTAATCTGGCGAGTACAGAGATGGGTTGTAAAAGCTGCCCCGGCGAACCAGGGCAGCCCTACCACCTGACTAGCCCTTACTGGACATCATCGAAGTGATCGCGCATGAAGTCCCGAACGGTCTTGAGCACAGTCAAGATCCGGATGAACGTCCAAACGCGGCTCAGCGCATCAAGCAAACGCTTCATATGCCTTGGCCTCCGTGTTGGCGGGCCAATCTTCCAGCATCTAACCGGTACTTCGATGCCTTCGAAAACTGTGTGAGAGTCTTCTGTGAAGTGGCCAGGTCAATGGCCCTTCGAAGAGGTGCACCGGCACGGTTCTCAGGCCGTGTCGAAGGGGCCGGAAAGCAGAATTCTTCTCCTACCCGGCCCATCACTGATTCATCCACACAGGAGCAGCGCGATGATACTTGGAATGCTCACCCAAGACTGTTAACCGCTCCGACACACGTGATGCCGGATATTTCTGAGCATTGACGTTCCCCCGCTACGCTGCCTATGATCAGCCAACTGTGTGAGGGTTTTCTGTGAAACCTCAGAGCGAAGGATTCTCAGTCCTGTCGCTCACATAAAAAAACCGCCCTTCTCAAGGCGGTTTTTTTTCGCCTGCATTTCTGCAGGCATCGGCATATCGAAAGGCCGTATCAGCCGGTCAATCCACCTTCTCGAACTTCAAATCCCAAACCCCGTGCCCCAGCCGCTCGCCACGGCGTTCGAACTTGGTGATCGGGCGTTCTTCCGGGCGTGGCACGTAAGTACCGTCGGCCGCACGGTTGCGATAGCCCGGGGCAGCGCTCATCACTTCCAGCATGTACTCCGCATACGGTTCCCAGTCGGTGGCCATGTGGAACACGCCACCGGGCTTGAGCTTGCGCCGTACCAGTTCGGCGAACTCCAGCTGGACGATGCGGCGCTTGTGGTGGCGCGCCTTGTGCCATGGGTCGGGGAAGAACAGCATCAGGCGGTCGAGGCTGTTGTCCGCCACGCAGCGGTTCAGCACTTCGATGGCATCGCAGTCATATACCCGCAGGTTCTTCAGGCCCTGGGTCAGCACGCCGTTGAGCAGCGCGCCAACACCCGGGCGGTGTACTTCCACACCGATGAAGTCCTGTTCAGGCGCGGCAGCAGCCATTTCCAGCAGGGAATGGCCCATGCCGAAGCCGATCTCCAGGGTGCGCGGCGCCGAGCGGCCGAACACCTGGTCGTAGTCCACCGGGCTGTCGGCCAGCGGCAGGATGTACAGCGGGCCGCCCTGCTCCAGGCCACGTTGCTGGCCTTCGGTCATGCGCCCGGCGCGCATCACGAAACTCTTGATGCGGCGGTGCGGGCGGGCTTCGCCGTCGGGGGTGATCGGCGTATCGTGCGATTCAGTCATCAGGGGCTCTTACTTGATCAGACCATCCAGCGGCGAAGAGGCGCTGGCATAGAGTTTCTTCGGCATACGGCCGGCCAGGTAGGCCATGCGACCGGCGACGATGGCGTGCTTCATGGCCTCGGCCATCAGCACCGGCTGCTGGGCGTGGGCGATGGCCGAGTTCATCAGCACCGCTTCGCAGCCCATTTCCATGGCGATGGTGGCGTCGGACGCGGTACCCACGCCAGCATCGACCAGCACCGGAACCTTGGACTCTTCCAGGATGATCTGCAGGTTGTAGGGGTTGCAGATACCCAGGCCGGTACCGATCAGGCCAGCCAGCGGCATGACCGCGATGCAGCCGGCTTCGGCCAGCTGGCGGGCGATGATCGGATCGTCGCTGGTGTAGACCATCACGTCGAAACCATCCTTGACCAACACTTCGGCGGCCTTGAGGGTTTCGATCACATTGGGGAACAGGGTTTTCTGGTCAGCCAGTACTTCCAGCTTGACCAGGTTGTGGCCATCCAGCAGTTCGCGGGCCAGGCGGCAGGTGCGCACGGCTTCGACCGCGTCGTAGCAGCCAGCGGTGTTCGGCAGGATGGTGTAGCGGTCCGGTGGCAGCACATCGAGCAGGTTCGGCTCGCCCGGGTTCTGGCCGATGTTGGTGCGGCGCACGGCAACGGTGACGATCTCGGCACCCGAGGCTTCGATGGCCAGGCGGGTTTCTTCCATGTCACGGTACTTGCCGGTACCGACCAGCAGGCGCGACTGGAAAGTACGCCCGGCCAGGGTAAAGGGCTTGTCGCTACGAACGTTGCTCATGGTTGTTCCTCGGGAAAAGGTTGCTGGGCTTGCAGGTGAATCGCCGGCCGGAATCAGCCGCCACCGATGGCGTGGACCACTTCGACCTGGTCGCCGTCGTTCAACAGCGTGCTGTCGTGCTGGCTACGCGGCACGATATCCAGGTTAAGTTCCACCGCGACGCGGCGCCCGGTCAGCTCCAGGCGGGCCAGCAGGGCCGCGACGCTTTCGCCAGCGGGCAATTCGTAAGGTTCACCGTTCAGTTGAATGCGCATGCGCACGGCCACCATTGTTCTTTGGGGGCCCGCATTCTAGCGCTGAACCGCCCTGCAACCCAAGGGCGCTGCACGCCATTAGTCGCGATTGTGGACCACTCGGTCAACCGAGCCGCCAGGCTGCCAGGCCCAGGCACAGCCAGCCGGCGAGGAAGCACAGGCCACCAATCGGGGTGATGATGCCGAGCTTGCCCAGGCCGCTGAGGGTCAGCAGGTACAGGCTACCGGAGAACAGCACTATCCCCACGGCAAACAGGCCGCCAGCCCAGCCGACCAGGCGCCCTGGCAGGTGCACCGAGAGCACGGCGACAGCGAAGATCGCCAGGGCATGCACCAACTGGTAGGTCACACCAGTCTGAAAGATCGCCAGATAGTCGGCCGTCAGCCGGCTTTTCAGGCCATGGGCAGCGAAAGCGCCCAGAGCGACACCGGTGAAGCCGAAAAAGGCGGCAAGCATCAGGAAGCTGCGAAGCATGGGACGACTCCTTGGATCGGGTCTGTATAATGGCCCCTTCCACCCGTACGGCCAAGCCATCGTCATGCTGCCAACCCTTCTCCGCCGCCTCTCCCGCGCCCTGCTCTGGTTCGCTGCCGGCAGCATCGTGCTGGTGCTGGTGTTCCGCTGGGTGCCACCACCCGGTACGGCGCTGATGGTCGAGCGCAAGGTGCAGTCCTGGGTGAATGGCGAGCCGATCGACCTGCAGCGCGACTGGGAGCCGTGGGAGAACATCTCCGACGACCTCAAGGTCGCGGTCATTGCTGGCGAGGACCAGAAGTTCGCCAACCACTGGGGCTTCGACATCCCGGCTATCCAGGCGGCGCTGGCCTACAACGAGCGCGGCGGCAGCATTCGCGGTGCCAGCACCCTGACCCAGCAGGTGGCCAAGAACCTGTTCCTGTGGTCCGGGCGCAGCTGGTTCCGCAAAGGGCTGGAGGCCTGGTTCACCGCGTTGATCGAGCTGTTCTGGTCGAAAGAGCGGATTCTCGAGGTCTACCTGAACAGTGCCGAATGGGGCAAAGGTGTGTTTGGCGCCCAGGCGGCAGCGCGCTACCACTTTGGCATCGATGCGAGCAGGCTTAGCCGCCAGCAGGCGGCGCAGCTGGCGGCGGTGCTGCCGAGCCCGATCAAGTGGAGCGCCAGCCGGCCGAGCGCCTATGTGGCCAGCCGGGCCGGCTGGATTCGCCGGCAGATGAGCCAGCTGGGTGGGCCCAGCTACCTGATGCAGCTCGACACTTCGCGCAAACTTTGAGCCTTTGGGGGCTGCTGCGCAGCCCATCGCGACACAAGGCCGCTCCTACAGGGGATCGCAGTCTCTTGTAGGAGCGGCCTTGTGTCGCGAAAGGGCCGCAAAGCGGCCCCAAAATCCCCCGGCCAAAAAAAGCCGCTCACCCTACGCGGGCCAGCGGCTTTTCCTTGCAGCCAGGGCTCGATCAGGCCGCGATCAGCGCCTTGACCTTGTTCATCGCATTCTTCTCCAGCTGGCGAATCCGCTCAGCCGAAACGCTGTACTTGTCCGCCAGCTCATGCAACGTGGCCTTCTCTTCCGCCAACCAGCGCTGGTAGAGAATGTCGCGGCTACGCTCGTCCAGCCCTTGCAGTGCTTCGTGCAGGTTGCTGGTGGAGTTGTCGCTCCAGTCGGCATCCTCCAGCTGCACCGCCGGGTCGTAACGGTGGTCTTCCAGGTAATGCGCAGGCGACTGGAAGGCACTGTCGTCGTCAGCTTCCGCTGCCGGGTCGAACGCCATGTCCTGGCCGCTGAGGCGGCTTTCCATCTCGCGCACTTCACGCGGCTCCACGCCCAGGCTTTCCGCCACGCGGTGCACTTCGTCGTTGTTCAGCCAGGCCAGACGCTTCTTCTGGCTGCGCAGGTTGAAGAACAGTTTGCGCTGGGCCTTGGTGGTGGCCACCTTGACGATGCGCCAGTTGCGCAGGATGAACTCGTGGATCTCTGCCTTGATCCAGTGCACGGCGAACGACACCAGGCGCACGCCCATTTCCGGGTTGAAGCGCTTGACGGCTTTCATCAGGCCGACGTTGCCTTCCTGGATCAGGTCGGCCTGGGCCAGCCCGTAGCCGGCATAGCTACGGGCGATATGTACGACGAAACGCAGGTGGGCCATCACCATTTGACGAGCGGCCTCGACATCCTGCTCATAATAGAGACGCTCGCCCAGATCACGCTCCTGCTCGACAGTCAGCAGCGGGATGCTGTTGACCGTGTGCACGTAGGCTTCCAGGTTTGCACCGGGTACCAGGGCATAGGCAGGTTGCAAAGATGTGGTCATTCAAGAACCTCCGACTTACAGAACTCACGCCTTGTGGGCGCTGCCAACATTGACCTGGAACGACGGTACAAGTTCCATAGTGAAGAATTTGTCAATGCTGGCACGTAAAAACTATCGCGGCGCCAGCTCGTTCAAATGGCGGGCCACTGCGATCCATGCACCGATATACCCCAACAGCACCGCTCCGATCAAGAGCGACAGACCATCGGACGCCGGCACCCCGCCCAGGGCGAAGTCGCTGCCGTACAGCCCGGAAAGCCCTACCACCGCCTCGTTCAGCCAGTTCAGGCCAAACGCCAGGATGCCCCATGCGATCACCCCTGCACCCAGGCCATACAGCGCGCCCATGTACAGGAAAGGCCGACGTACGTAGGCATCCGTGCCACCGACCAGCTTGATCACTTCGATCTCGGTACGGCGGTTTTCAATGTGTAGACGAATTGTGTTACCGATTACTAACAGCAGGGCGGAAATCAGCATCACGGCCAGGCCAAAGACAAACCGGTCACCCAGTTTGAGGATGGCCGCCAGGCGCTCGACCCAAACCAGGTCAAGTTGCGCCACTTCCACCCGCGGCAGCTCCGACAGGCGCTGACGCAATGCTTCCAAGGCCGGCTTGTCGACTTCGGTAGGGGTCACCACCACCACGCCAGGCAGCGGGTTGTCAGGCAGTTCACGCAGGGCTTCGCCCAGGCCGGACTGCTGCTGGAACTCCTCCAGCGCCTGCTCTCGGCTGACATACTGCGCGTCGGCCACGCCAGGCATGCCCTTGATCTCGTCGCGTAGCGCCTCGCCTTCGCGGCTGCCTGCATCGAGCTTGAGGTACAGCGAAATCTGCGCGGCGCGCTGCCACGAGCCGCCAAGCTTTTCGACGTTCTTCAGCAGCAGCGACAGGCCCATGGGCATGCTCAGCGCCACCGCCATCACCAGGCAGGTGAAGAAGCTGCCGATCGGCTGCTTGCCCAGCCGGCGCAGGCTGTCGGCCATGCTGGCACGGTGGCTTTCCAGCCAGGCATGCAGAAGCGTGCGGAAATCCGGGCCGTCATCGTCGTCGTGCTTTTTCTTCGCCGGTTGCGGGTCGGCCGGTTTCGGCGCAACCCGTTCGGAAACCTTCGGCGTACGTGTAGTGCTCATTGCCCGGCCTCCCCATCGCCGATCAAGCGGCCGCGCTGCAAGGTCAGCATGCGGTGGCGCATGCGCGCAATCAGTGCCAGGTCGTGGCTGGCGATCAATACCGTGGTACCCAGGCGGTTGATGTCCTCGAACACCCCCATGATCTCCGCGGCCAGGCGCGGGTCGAGGTTACCGGTGGGTTCGTCGGCCAGCAGCAGGGCTGGCTGGTGAACGATGGCGCGGGCGATGCCCACCCGTTGCTGCTGCCCGGTGGACAGGTCGGCCGGGAACAGCTCGCCCTTGTCGGCCAGCGACACTCGCTCCAGCGCCGAGTCCACGCGCTTGGCGACTTCAGCCTTGGACAGGCCGAGAATCTGCAGCGGCAAGGCGATGTTGTTGAACACCGTGCGGTCGAACAACAGCTGGTGGTTCTGGAACACCACGCCGATCTGCCGGCGCAGGAACGGGATCTGCGAATTGCTGATCTGGCCCAGGTCCTGCCCGGCCAGCATCAGCTTGCCGCTGGTCGGGCGCTCCATGGCCAGCAGCAGGCGCAGCAAGGTGCTCTTGCCCGCGCCCGAGTGGCCGGTGACGAACAGGAATTCGCCCCGGCGCGCCCGGAAACTCAGCTCATGCAAACCCACATGACCATTGGGATAGCGCTTGGCAACCTGTTCGAATCGGATCATGTTCAGTCTCGCTCGGCGAACAGAGCCTTGACGAACGGCTCGGCTTCGAAGGTACGCAGGTCGTCGATGCCTTCACCGACACCGATGAAGCGGATCGGCAGCTTGAACTGCTTGGCCAGGGCGAAGATCACCCCGCCCTTGGCAGTGCCGTCCAGCTTGGTCAGGGCCAGGCCGGTCAGTTCGACGCTCTGGTTGAAGTACTTGGCCTGGCTGATGGCGTTCTGGCCGGTGCCCGCATCGAGTACCAGCAGCACCTCGTGCGGCGCCTCGGCGTCGAGCTTGCCGATGACCCGGCGGACCTTCTTCAGCTCTTCCATCAGGTTGTCTTTGGTGTGCAGGCGGCCAGCGGTGTCGGCGATCAGCACGTCGACGCCACGGGCCTTGGCGGCCTGTACGGCATCGAAGATCACCGAAGCGGAGTCGGCGCCAGTGTGCTGGGCGATCACCGGGATCTGGTTACGCTCGCCCCACACCTGCAGTTGCTCGACCGCAGCGGCACGGAAGGTGTCGCCAGCAGCCAGCATCACTTTCTTGCCTTCGAGCTGCAGCTTCTTGGCCAGTTTGCCGATGGTGGTGGTCTTGCCGGCGCCGTTCACACCAACCACCAGGATCACATAGGGCTTGTTCTGCGCCTGTACCACCAGCGGCTGCTCGACCGGGCGCAGCAGCGCAGCCAGTTCTTCCTGCAGCGACTTGTACAGGGCATCGGCGTCGGCCAGCTGCTTGCGGGCAACCTTCTGGGTCAGGTTCTGGACGATGGTGGAAGTGGCTTCCACGCCAACGTCGGCGGTCAGCAGTCGGGTTTCGATTTCGTCGAGCAGGTCGTCATCGATGACTTTCTTGCCCAGGAACAGGCTGGCCATGCCCTCGCCGATGCTGGCGCTGGTCTTCGACAGGCCCTGCTTGAGGCGGGCGAAGAAGCCGGGCTTGGCCTGCTCGGCCTGCGCGGCGACCGGGGCTGCAGCCACAGGGGCAGCAAGCTCTGGTGCAGGGCGCTCCGGGATGGCGGGCGGCGCTTTCGGCGCCAGATCCGGCACCAGGGCCACAGGCTCTTCAGCAACCGGCAGCACCAGGTTGCTGACCGGCGCGACCGGCTCGACGACCGGGGCCGCCTCGACAGGGGCTGGCTCGACCGGGGCCGCCTGCAAGGGCATGGACGCGACCGGCTGCGGTGCAGGTGCCACCAGCGGCTGGGACGCGACCGGCTCGGGTTCAGGGGCCTGCAACGGTTGGGAAGCAACCGGTTCGGGGACAGGGGCCTCGACCACCGGGGATTGGACGGGTGCGGCGACCTGCTGCGGTTCTGTCAGCTGTGGGGCCGCAGGGGCCTGAACGGGCTCAGGGGCCTGTGGCGCTTCGGCGGTAGAACCCTCGACCGGAGCGGTTGCAGGCTGCTCGACGGCTGGTAGTTCATTCGCGGGCACGCCCGCTTCCACAGGTTGCTGCGGTTTCTTGCGAAACCAGCTGAACAGGCCTTTCTTCTCACCAGCCTCGGCCGGCGCTTTTTTGTCGTCGTTGGAACCAAACATGGAAGACGGCTATCTCAGGGTAGCGATGGGCCAGCTATGGCGCATCGGGAATTCTCTCTACGCAGAACAGACTATCTTGAAGCCGGCTGGTTCATGCGCAACGTTTTGTCTTAGTGTCCTGCGGGCCAGAACGGCGACAGGCATGGTCGCCAGGCAACCGGATCAGTATCCTAGCACCTCCTGGCCCGCCGACGCTAAACCAGCGGGCCGCCGAACAGGTTAAACACCGTATGAATGCTCTAGCCCGCCGCGCCGCTGGCCTGTTGCTCGGCACGCTCTGCCTGCCGCTCGCGGCCTTCGCCGCCGATGTGCAACCCACCCACGAATTCATCCTCGACAACGGCCTGAAAGTAGTCGTGCGCGAGGACCACCGCGCCCCGGTGGTGGTCTCGCAGATCTGGTACAAGGTTGGCTCCAGCTACGAAACCCCGGGCCAGACCGGCCTTTCCCACGCGCTGGAACACATGATGTTCAAGGGCAGCGCCAAGGTCGGCCCCGGCGAGGCCTCGCGCATCCTGCGTGACATTGGCGCCGAAGAAAACGCCTTCACCAGCGACGACTACACCGCCTATTACCAGGTGCTGGCGCGCGACCGCCTGCCGGTGGCCCTGGAACTCGAGGCCGACCGCCTGGCCAGCCTGCGCCTGCCCGCTGACGAATTCAGCCGTGAAATCGAGGTGATCAAGGAAGAACGCCGCCTGCGCACCGACGACCAGCCCAACTCCAAGGCGTTCGAGCTGTTCCGCGCCATGGCCTACCCGGCCAGCGGCTACCACACCCCGACCATCGGCTGGATGGCCGACCTGGAGCGCATGAAGGTCGAGGAACTGCGCCACTGGTACGAATCCTGGTACGCCCCCAACAACGCTACCCTGGTGGTAGTCGGCGATGTCACCGCCGATGAGGTCAAGGGCCTGGCGCAGAAGTACTTCGGCAGCATCCCCAAGCGTGCCGTGCCGCCGGCCAAGTTGCCGCTCGAACTGGCCGAACCAGGCCAGCGCCAGCTGACCCTGCACGTGCGCACCCAGTTGCCGAGCCTGATCTACGGTTTCAACGTACCTGGCCTGTCCACCGCCAAGGACCCGCGTACGGTGCATGCCCTGCGCCTGATCTCGGCGCTGCTCGACGGCGGCTACAGCGCCCGCATGCCGGCACGCCTGGAACGTGGCCAGGAGCTGGTGGCCGGTGCTTCTTCCAGCTACAACGCCTTCACCCGCGGCGACAGCCTGTTCCTGATCTCGGCCACGCCGAACGTGCAGAAGCAGAAAACCCTCGCCGATGTCGAGAAAGGCGTCTGGCAGCTGCTGGATGAGCTCAAGACCACCCCACCCAGCGCCGAAGAGCTGGAGCGCGTACGCGCCCAGGTCATTGCCGGCCTGGTCTACGACCGCGACTCCATCAGCAGCCAGGCCACTACCATCGGCCAGCTGGAAACCGTCGGCCTGTCCTGGAAGCTGATCGACAGCGAGCTGGACGAGCTCAAGCGCGTTACCCCGCAGGACATCCAGAACGCCGCGCGCACCTACTTCACCCGCGAACGCCTGAGCGTTGCCCATGTACTGCCCGAGGAGTCCGCTCATGAGTGATCGCCGCGCACCACGCCCAACCCTGCTGGCCACGGGCATCCGCGCCCTGGCGCTGGCGGCGGTGCTGGCCGCCCCGGCCATGGCCGACAACGCCGCCAAGGCCGACAGCAACGCGGCACGCCCGGCCAACACCTTGCAGTCGCTGGCCGAGCTGGATGGCAAGGCGCCCAGCCGGCGCCAGTTGAACATCCAGCACTGGAACACCGCCGAAGGTGCCCGGGTACTGTTCGTCGAGGCTCGCGAACTGCCGATGTTCGACCTGCGCATCACCTTCGCCGCCGGCAGCAGCCAGGATGGCGGAACGCCAGGCCTGGCTGCCCTGACCAACGCCATGCTCAACGAAGGCGTGGCCGGCAAGGACGTGACTGCCATCGCCGAAGGCTTCGAGGGCCTGGGCGCCGACTTTGGCAACGGCTCCTACCGCGATATGGCCGTGGCCTCGCTGCGCAGCCTCAGCGCCAAGGACAAGCGCGAACCGGCGCTCAAGCTGTTCGCCGAGGTGGCTGGCAAGCCGACCTTCCCCGAAGACGCCCTCAAGCGCATCAAGAACCAGATGCTGGCCGGCTTCGAGTATGAAAAGCAGAACCCCGGCAAGGTCGCTGGCAAGGCCCTGTTCGCCAAGCTCTACGGCGACCACCCCTACGCCCACCCGAGCGACGGCACCGCCGAAAGCATCAGTGGCATCACCCTGGCACAGCTGCGCGCCTTCCACGCCAAGGCCTACACCGGCGGCAACGCAGTCATCGCCCTGGTCGGCGACCTCAGCCGCGCCGAGGCCGAAGCCATCGCCGCCCAGGTATCAGCTGGCCTGCCCAAGGGCCCCGCGCTGGCCGCACCGGCCCAACCCGGCGAAGCCAAGGCAGGCCTGACCCACATCGACTTCCCGTCCAAGCAGACCCACCTGATGCTGGCCGAACTCGGCATCGACCGCCAGGACCCGGACTGGCCGGCCCTGTCACTGGGCAACCAGATCCTCGGCGGCGGTGCGTTCGGCACCCGGCTGATGAGCGAGGTGCGTGAAAAGCGCGGCCTGACCTACGGCGTGTACTCGGTGTTCAGCCCGATGCAGGTGCGCGGGCCGTTCATGATCAACCTGCAGACCCGTGCCGAACTCAGCGAGGGCACGCTCAAGCTGGTGCAGGATATTCTCGCCGACTACCTCAAGGCCGGCCCCACCCAGCAGGAGCTGGACGATGCCAAGCGCGAACTGGCCGGCAGCTTCCCGCTGTCCAATGCCAGCAACGCCAGCATCGTCGGCCAACTGGGTGCCATTGGCTTCTACAACCTGCCGCTGACCTGGCTGGAGGACTTCATGCAGCAGTCCCAGGCCCTCACCGTCGAGCAGGTAAGAACGGCCATGAACAAACACCTGTCAGCCGATAAACTGGTGATCGTCACCGCTGGCCCGAAAGTGCCGCAAAAACCGCTGCCAGCACCCACTGACAAGCCCTCCGAGCAGCCGCTCGGGGTACCGGAGCACTAATGCCAAGATCCACCCCTCCCGCCCGCCCGCAACCGGGCCAAAGCAAGGGCCAGGGCCACCTGCGCATCATCGCCGGCGAATGGCGCAGCCGCCGTCTGGCGGTGCCGGAAGGCGAAGGCCTGCGGCCAACGCCCGACCGCGTGCGCGAAACCCTGTTCAACTGGCTGGCGCCCTATATCGAGGGTGCCCGCGTGCTGGACGCCTTCACCGGCAGCGGCGCCCTGGTGCTCGAAGCCCTGTCCCGCGGGGCCGAGGACGCCGTCGCGCTGGACAGCAACCCGGCGGCCATCGCCAACCTGAAGAACAACCTCGAGATCCTGCGCTGCCCGCGCGGGCAAATCTTGCAGACCGACGCCCTGCGCTATCTGCAAGGCCCGGCCAAGCAGCAGTTCGACGTGGTGTTCCTCGACCCGCCGTTCCACCAGGACCTGCTGGCCGACACCTGCAACCTGCTGGAACAGAACCAGTGGCTGCGCGAGCAAGCGTGGGTCTACACAGAAAGCGAGGCTGCCCCGTCGACCTTGCAACTGCCAGGTAACTGGCGCCTGCATCGAGAGAAAAAGACCGGCCAGGTACATTACGCGCTCTGGCAGCGGGGCTAATTATTTAAAGCAGGTGCAGCACCCTTGTCGCTGAAGCTGTTCGGGTTCACATCAACCAGAGCACTTCAGCGATGACCTCACCACCTACTTCGCCACCCGACCTGGGCCAGGTCTCTGCAGGGCTTGCCGCCTTGTCCTGCACCACTACCTCGCCATTGCAGCACTTCACGCTGGAAAACGGCCTGTCCGTTTACTTGCGAGAAAATCACAAGACATCTCTGGCCGCAGTCCAACTCTGGTACCACATAGGCTCAAGCCATGAGCCTGCCGGCCACACGAACCTGTCTCACGTACTGGAGCACCTGATCTTCGCAGGCAGCAGCAAACTGCCCGCCGGCCAATACAGCCGGGTGATCGCACGCATAGGGGGCAATGCCAATGCCTCCACCCACCTGGACGCCACCTCCTATGAAATCTCGCTACCGGCCAGCCGCCTGCCCATAGCGTTGGAAATCATGGCCGATGCCATGAGCACCGCAACCTTCGGCCAAGCGGAGATGGAAAGGGAGATAAAGGCGGTGGAGGACGAGCGCCGGCTCAAGCTGGACGTCCAGCCCGACCAACAGGCATACGATCAGCATAACGCTCTGGCCCATGGCACCAGCCCTTATGCAGGCCCGAGCTTCGGTTATCCGGCAGACCTGGACAGCATCGACCTGGCGGCGCTGCGAACCTGGTACAGGTCCTGGTATCAGCCCAACAACGCAACGCTTGTGGTAGTCGGCAGCGTTGACCTGCCAACGCTCCGGCAGCATGTGGCGCGTTACTTCGCAGGCGTGCCGAAAGCGCCTGTCGCCGACCGGCCTGTTCCACGCCATGACACTCAACTGCAGGCCCGCAGCCACACCGTAAGCCTGCCAGGGTTACGCGAGGGGCTGTTCATGTCATTCAACGTTCCAGGCCGAGCAACAGCCCCCGACGCCGGGACATCGCTTGCCCTGACCCTGCTTTGCGACTTGCTTGGCGCAGGTTTCAGCTCCCGGCTGTACAGCGACCTGGTACGGGACAGGCGCCTGCTTACAGGTGTGCGAGTGTCCTACGAGCCCTTGGTACGTGGCGACACACTGTTGACGATTTCAGCCTACGTGAACACCACCCACGCCACACCGGAAGACGCCGCCCAAGCCGTTTACGAGCATGTGCAGGCGCTGCGCAGCGTTGCCTTGCCGGAAGCAGAGCTGCAACGCGCCAAGTTGCGCATGCTCGCCCGACGGCTATTCGACCTTGACGCGCTCACCGCCCAGGCAGACGAGCTGGGCGCCGCTGCCGCCGCCGGTTTGCCAGCATCGGTGATTGACGAGGACTTCCCTCTCATCCGGGACCTCGACAGCGCGACAGTGCAACAGGTGGCGGTTGCCTATCTGGGGCGCGAACGGCTGACCACAACCTACCTTCGGCCAGGAGTGCCAGCATGAGCCCAGACAACTTGACGACCACCCGACCAACGCTATGCGACGGCCCAACTACCGACACCGCGTTGGAGGCCATGGCCAACCTGGAATCGGCCAAGGAAATCGAGCTTGGCCAGGTACCGCCCCTGCAAGCCGCCGCCAAATGTTGGCAAACCGCCGGCGGCGCAAAGGTCAGCTTCATCGCAGACCATGACCGCCCGATGTTCGACCTGGCCTTGCGCTTTCGAGCCGGCAACGTGCTTGACGGTGCCAACCCAGGCCTGGCTGCAGTTACCCTGTACAGCCTCGACCAAGGGACCGGGGAGCTCGATGCAGCACAGTTTGCCGAGCAGCTGGCCGGGTACGGGGCCATCCTCGGCAGAAGGATCACCGATGACAGTGCGGTCATCACACTCCGCTGCCTGAGCTTGCCCGCGCTACGCGCCAGCGTGATGCAACTGTTCACCCAGATGCTGGCATATCCTGCTTTCAAGGAGCCTGACGTGGCGAAAATCCGGGAGCGGCTGGCTTTCAACCGGGTCCGACAGGCCAGCCACCCACTGGTACGGCTTACCAACACCACGATGGCTCATGTTTTCCGTGATCATCCGTACGCTGCCAGCGCCACCACGACGGCCAGTGGCACCGTCAATGTCGAGCAGATCAGGGACTTCCACCAGAAGGCTTACTCGGCGAACAATCTGGATATTGGCCTGGTGGGGGACCTGAGCCGCGAAGACGCGGAGCAACTGATCGACGAACTCACCCGTGCCCTGCCGCAGGAGTGGGCCGCCGCCGCCCCGCCGCCACTCCCCGAACACCTGCCACTCGTGCAGCACCTGACCGCCGCCGGCAGCGCCACCCGGGCACTGTTGACGTTGTCCTCGAAAGCTTCGCCAAGCAGCCCGCTATTTCCGGCCTTGACGCTGCTCAACGTGATACTTGGCACCAGCTATGAATCACGCCTGACGCAAGAGTTGCGAACCCTGCGCAGCCTGACCTACGCCATCTACTCCGACCTCAACCCGCTGGATGCGGCATGCCTGCTGCAAATTCATTGGGACATCGCCCCGCAGTACCGGGATGCGGCAGCGGCCCTGGTGTCGGGGATTGTCGCGTGCCTGCGCGAACGAGGCCCAAGCCAGGCAGAGTGCGACATCGCTGTGAACGAAATTGCGGCCAAGCTGCATCACGACCTTGCAGACAGCGCCAAACTGGCCAGAGCACTTGCGACTTACAGCCACCAAGGGCTGCCAGGCGATCACCTTGCCACTTTTCTTGACAGGCTACAGTCGCTCACGCCTGCGAACCTGCGTGAAGCCGGGCAGGTGTGGTTGGGCAACGCGACGCAAGTGCTGGTGACCGTAGGCCCCGAGTCAGTGCAGCTGCCACTGCCGGAAACAATGAAGGACGACCAATAGCGCAGGTACATCGGGGTTTTTCCATGGCATTCTAGGCACGCACAACATGAGTCGCCCACATGCCCAGCCCCAGCGCAACGTTCCGTCCAGCCCTCGGCCTTGCCAATCCCCACTTGCAAACCTTGTGGGGACCATTGTGGCGAAAACTGCCAGAGCTGCAGCGCAACCGCGAGCGGCTATGGCTGGCCGATGGCGACTTCATCGACCTGGACTGGCATGGCCCGCACCAGCCCCACGCGCCGTTGGTGCTGGTGCTGCACGGTTTGACCGGCTCCTCCCACTCGCCCTACGTCAAAGGCTTGCAGCAAGCGCTGCAAGGCCGCGGCTGGGCCAGCGTGGCGGTGAACTGGCGCGGTTGCTCGGGCGAGCCCAACCTGCTGCCACGCAGCTACCATTCCGGCGCCAGCGAAGACCTGGCCGAAATCGTCAGCCACCTGCGTGCCCAGCGCCCGTTGGCGCCGTTGTATGCGGTGGGTTATTCGCTGGGGGGCAATGTGCTGCTGAAATACCTGGGCGAAAGCGGTGTCGCCAGCCAGTTGCAGGCTGCGGTAGCGGTGTCGGTGCCGTTTCGCCTGGACCACTGCGCCGACCGCATCGGCCAGGGCTTTTCAAAGGTGTACCAGGCGCATTTCATGCGCGAGATGCTGGCTTATGTGCAGCTCAAGCAGCGGCACTTCCACGACAAGGGCCAGCATGAAGGGCTGGCGACGCTGCAACGGCTGGGGCCGTTGGCCAACCTGCGCACGTTCTGGGATTTCGACGGCAAGGTCACCGCACCACTGAACGGTTTTCGCGATGCGCACGACTACTACCGCCGCTCATCGAGTCATTTTTTCCTCGGCCAGAACCGCACGCCGACGCTGATCATCCACTCCAGCGATGACCCTTTCGTCTCCGGCCACAGCCTGCCAACGGCCCGCGAACTGGCGCCGCAGACCCGCTTCGAACTGCACAGCCGCGGCGGCCATGTGGGCTTTGTCGATGGCAGCCTGCGCAACCCGGGCTATTACCTGGAGCGGCGGATTCCACAGTGGTTGGTGGAGGGCACATAAGCGATTGTTTTGCAGGAACCCTGTGGGAGCGGGCGCGCCCGCGAACACCGGCGCAGCCGGTGCCAGCCACCGCGTTGCATGCTTCGCGGGCTCGCCCGCTCCCACAGGGCCTGGGCGATCTCCTACAGGATTTGACCGGCTTACTCGCCAGTGGCTACGCCATGCTGCGGATCGTTGATCCACTCACTCCACGACCCGGCATACAGCTTGCCCAGCGGGTACCCGGCCAACGCCAGGGCAAACAGGTTATGACACGCCGTCACCCCTGACCCGCAATACGCCACCAACTGCTCCGGCGCCCGCCCGGCCAGCTTTTCGGCAAAGCGCTGTTTTAGCTGGTCCGGCTGCAGAAAACGCCCATCAGCCCCCAGGTTATCGGTGAACGCCGCGCACTGCGCCCCCGGAATATGCCCCGCCACCGGGTCGATCGGTTCCACTTCGCCACGGAAACGCGGCAAGGCACGCGCATCGATCAAGGTCAGGTCTGCGTTACCCAAGCGCTTGGCCAGGTGCTCGGCATCGATCAGCAGCTTGCCGTCCGGCTCACCGTTGAAGGTGCCTTCCCGCTTGAGCGGCGGGTCCAGGCTGAGCGGCAGGTGCGCCGCATGCCAGGCCCTCAGGCCACCGTCGAGGATCGCCACGCCGCTGCGCTTGCCCAGCCAGGCCAGCAGCCACCAGGCACGGGCAGCAAAAGCGCCAGGGCCGTCGTCGTACAGCACCACCTCGCTGTCATCGTCCAGGCCCCACTCTCGCAGGCTCTCGACCAGCCCGCGCGCATCCGGCAACGGGTGGCGCCCGGTGCGCCCCTTGCTCACCGGCCCGCTGAGGTCACGCTCCAGGTCGGCAAAATGCGCCCCGGCAATATGCCCCTGGGCATAGCTGCGTTGGCCATAGTCCACATCCTCGAGGGCGAAGCGGCAGTCGAGGATCACCAACTTGGGCGAGCCCAGACGCTCGGCCAACTGCTGCGGGGTGA
Source organism: Pseudomonas asiatica (assembly GCF_040214835.1). Taxonomy (NCBI): domain Bacteria; kingdom Pseudomonadati; phylum Pseudomonadota; class Gammaproteobacteria; order Pseudomonadales; family Pseudomonadaceae; genus Pseudomonas; species Pseudomonas asiatica. The sequence goes on from NZ_CP157874.1 coordinate 5,550,724, forward strand.
TCAATTGCGCAAGGGGCATGACAATCTCCTGATCGATGGCACTATCGATAGCACTGAGGCCCTGGGTTAGTGCTCCAGGGCCTGGTTGAACGGTACATGGAATTCCTGGCACAGGGCGTCCACGGCATTGCGGGCGTTGTCGGTGACGAAACCGAGCTCCAGCACCAGTACCTGGTAGACGCCGCGCTTGAAGGCTTCTTCACCCAGGTGCGCGGAATGCTCCCGCGTGGTGCTGAGAAAACGTACCCAGGACGTCAACACGATCCAGGCGTTGATGGTCAGCGATTCGATCTGCGCTGGTGCCATGGCCAGGATGCCCGCCTCGACGAAGCCGCGGTAGATCGCCTGGCCCTGGCGCAGGCAGCGCTCGGAAAAGCGCCGATAACGGGCGGCCAGTTCCGGGTCGCTGTCCAGCAGGTGCTCCAGGTCGCGGTGCAGAAAACGGTAGTTCCACATCGCCGCCAGCAGGGCCTTGAGGTAGAAGCGCTTGTCCTCCACGGTCGCCGCGCGGCCTTGCGGCGGGCGCAGGAAGCTGTCCACCAGCTCTTCGTACTGGCTGAACAGCAAAGCGATGATCGCCTGCTTGTTGGGGAAGTGGTAATACAGGTTGCCGGGCGAAATTTCCATGTGCGCGGCAATGTGGTTGGTACTGACGCTGCGTTCGCCCTGCTGGTTGAACAGCTCGAGGCTGTTCTGCACGATGCGCTCTCGGGTCTTCATGCGCGGGGCCATGCTCAGCTCCCAGTCTGCGGGCCTTCATCAAAGGGTCATCTTACGGCGTATTGGCGGTGGAATGCACCGCTCGACAACGCGGAAAAATTCGCACCATCGTACAAATTAGAGTATAGGCTCTAGGGATTCCCTGCCCGGACTCGACGCCGCCATGAACTCGCCCAGTGCCTTGCCCCCTGTGCAATCCGACCTCGACCTTGCGGCGACGTTCGCCACCCAGCGCCAGGCCTTTGCCGACAACCCCCTGCCAGCGGCGACGCAGCGGCGCCAATGGCTGAAAAGCCTGCGGGAAGCCTTGCTGGCCGGCCAGGCCGAACTGATCGAGGCAATCGGCCAGGACTTTGAGGGGCGCAGCGCCGACGAGACCCTGCTGGCCGAGCTGCTGCCCTCGGTGCAAGGCCTGCGTCACGCCGAAAAGCACCTGCAGCGCTGGATGCGCGCCAGCCGGCGCAAGGTCGGCCTGGCCTTCCAGCCGGCCAGCGCTCAGGTGCGCTACCAACCCCTGGGCGTGGTCGGCATCATCGTGCCGTGGAACTACCCGCTGTTCCTTGCCATCGGCCCGCTGACCTGCGCCCTGGCCGCCGGCAACCGGGTAATGCTCAAGCTCAGCGAAGCCACGCCTGCCACTGGCCTGGCGCTCAAGCAACTGCTGGAGCAGGTGTTCCCCACCGATCTGGTCAGCGTGGTGCTCGGCGAGGTCGAGGTAGGCCAGGCCTTTGCCCGCTTGCCGTTCGATCACCTGCTGTTCACCGGCGCCACCAGCGTGGGGCGCCAGGTAATGCTGGCTGCGGCGCACAACCTGACCCCCGTCACCCTGGAACTGGGTGGCAAGTCGCCGGCCATAGTCTCTGCCGACGTACCGCTGGACAGCGCCGCCGAGCGCATCGCCTTCGGCAAGACCCTCAACGCTGGCCAGACCTGCGTCGCCCCTGATTACGTGCTGGTGCCACGCGAGCGCCTGGAGGCCTTCAGCGACGCCTACCAGCGTGCCGTGCTCCGGCTGTACCCGCGCATCGCCGGCAACCCCGACTTCACCGCCATCATCAACCAGCGCCAGCTGCAGCGCTTGCAACATCTACTGGACGATGCCCACGCCAAAGGTGCGCAGGTACTCGACCTGTACCCCGGTGAAACCCGCCAGGGCCGGCGCCTGCCACCCCACCTGCTGCTGGGGGTGAACGACAGCATGCAGGTGATGCAGGACGAAATCTTCGGCCCATTGCTGCCGCTGGTGCCCTACGACAGCCTCGAGCAGGCACTGGCCTACATCAACCAGCGCCCGCGCCCGCTGGCGCTTTACTACTTCGGCTATGACCGCGCAGCCCAGGAGCAGGTGCTGCGCCACACCCACTCCGGCGGAGTGTGCCTGAACGACACCCTGCTGCACGTGGCCCAGGATGACTTGCCGTTCGGCGGCATCGGCCCTTCAGGCATGGGCCATTACCATGGCCATGACGGTTTCCTGACCTTCAGCAAGGCCAAGGCGGTGCTGGCCAAGCAACGCTTCAACGCTGCCCGGCTGATCTACCCGCCTTATGGCAAAGCCTTGCAGCGCCTGGTCTTCAAGCTTTTCATCCGCTGAGGGCCGGCCCATGCACCGCCGCGAACTGCTGCGCTTCAGCCTTGGCGCCAGCGTCTTTCTGGCCGGTACCAGCCTGGTCGGCTGCAGCGCACAGACAGCCGCAACGGGTTACCAGGTACTGCGCGACGACGACCTGCCGCTGCTACGCGCGCTGATCCCGGTGGTACTGGCCGGCACCCAGGCCGCCGAGACACTGGTGCTGCATAGCCTCGACCACAAGCTGGCGGCGCTATCGCCGGAAATGCTCAAACTCACCCGGCAGTTGTTCGACGTGCTCAACCTGCCGCTCACCCGCGGCCCCCTGACCGGTGTCTGGGGCGCCTGGGAGCAAGCCGGCGCCGCGCAGGTCACGGCCTTCCTGCAACGTTGGCAGGACAGCTCGCTGAACCTGCTGCGCATGGGCCACGCCTCGCTGCTGCAGTTGCTGCAGATGGCCTGGTACGAGCGCCCCGAATCCTGGGCCGCCTGCGGCTACCCCGGGCCACCGAAAATCTGAAAACAACAAGAGCAGCGCCAATGCCTGTACCCGACCCGTTTCGCCAAGGCCTGGAAAGCGGCTGGATCACCCACGACGCCTCGCGCCTGGAGCACGACCTCACGCTGGAAGCCGACGTTGCCGTGATCGGCAGCGGTGCCGGTGGCGCTACCAGCGCGCAAATGCTCAGCACTGCCGGCTTCAAGGTGCTGCTGATCGAAGAAGGCCCGCTGAGGACCAGCAGCGATTTCCACCTGCTGGAAAACGAAGCCTATGCCAGCCTGTACCAGGAAGGCCTGGGCCGCATGAGCAAGGACGGCGCCATCACCATCCTCCAGGGCCGCGCCGTGGGCGGCACCACGCTGGTCAACTGGACCTCGAGCTTTCGCACGCCGCCACAGACCCTGGCGCACTGGGCCGCAGCCCACAACGTGAGCGGCCTGGGCGAGAAGCAGATGCGCCCCTGGTTCGAGCGCATCGAGCAGGAACTGGGCATCACCCCCTGGGCCCTGCCACCGAACGCCAACAACGACGTGCTGCGCCGTGGCTGCGAACAGCTGGGCTACCGCTGGGCGGTGATCCCGCGCAACGTGCGCGGCTGCTGGAACCTGGGCTACTGCGGCATGGGTTGCCCGGTGAATGCCAAGCAGTCGATGCTGGTCACGCGTATTCCCGCCACCCTCGAACAAGGCGGCGAGCTGCTGTACCTGGCTCGGGCCGAGCGCTTCGAGCACAACGGCGAGCGCATCCAGGGCCTGTCATGCCAGGCGCTGGATAGCCAGGGCATACACGCCACAGGCCGGCAGGTCCGCATTCGCGCGCGTCACTACATCCTTGCCGGTGGCGGCATCAACAGTCCGGCCCTGCTGCTGCGTTCCGACGCGCCCGACCCGCATGGCCGCCTGGGCAAACGTACCTTCCTGCACCTGGTCAACTTCAGCGCAGCACGCTTCAACGACCGTATCGACCCCTACTATGGCGCCCCGCAGTCCATCTACAGCGACCATTTCCAATGGCAAGGCGGCAGCGACGGCCCGGTTGGCTACAAGCTGGAAGTACCACCGCTGCACCCGGCCCTGGCCAGCACCCTGCTGGGCGGGCACGGCCACGAGAATGCCCGGCGCATGGCCGAACTGCCACATACCCACGTGATGCTGGCGCTGCTGCGTGACGGCTTCCACCCACAAAGCCAGGGCGGGGCCGTGGAGCTGCGCGGCGATGGCTCACCGGTGCTCGATTACCCGGTCACCGACTACCTGCGCGACGGCCTGCGCCGCGCCTACCGCAGCATGGCGCAGATCCAGTTCGCCGCCGGCGCCACCCAGGTCACCCCCGTGCACAGCGATGCCAGCGCCGCGTCCAGCCTGGAGCAGGCCTTGGCCATGATCGACCAGTTGCGCCTGGAGCCGTTCCGCACGCGCCTGGGCAGCGCTCACGTGATGGGTGGCTGCGCCCTCGGCGACGACCCGCGCCAGGCGGTATGCGACAGCCTTGGCCGCCATCACCAGCTGGAAAACCTGTCGGTTCACGACGGCTCGCTGTTCCCCACCAGTATCGGCGCCAACCCGCAACTGTCGGTGTATGCCATCAGCGCCAGGCTCACCGAAGCGCTGGTCGCCCGCCTGGCACACAGCGCATGACAAGGAACAGGCCCCCTGTCTATAGTGCCATCAGCCGGCCGCATGACTTGGCCGGGGCGCCGTCGCTGCGCTACCATCCGACTCCCCAACGCACTCCAGCCAGGATGACGCGATGAACCGAGTGTTGTACCCGGGTACTTTCGACCCCATTACCAAAGGCCATGGCGACCTGGTCGAGCGCGCCTCGCGGTTGTTCGACCACGTGATCATCGCGGTGGCGGCCAGCCCGAAGAAAAACCCGCTGTTCCCGCTGGAACAACGGGTGGAGCTCGCCCGTGAGGTCACCAAGCACCTGCCCAATGTCGAAGTCATCGGCTTCTCCTCGCTGCTGGCGCATTTCGCCAAGGAACAGGGCGCCAACGTCTTCTTGCGTGGCCTGCGTGCGGTGTCCGACTTCGAGTACGAGTTCCAGCTGGCGAACATGAACCGGCAACTGGCCCCCGACGTCGAGAGCCTGTTCCTCACGCCTTCGGAGCGCTACTCGTTCATTTCCTCGACCCTGGTCCGGGAAATTGCCGCGCTGGGCGGTGATATCAGCAAGTTCGTCCACCCGGTGGTGGCCGAGGCGCTGACCGAACGCTTCAAGAAGTGACCTTTAGCGGCTGATCATCGCGCCCGCGTGCACTGCGGGCGCGAATGCGGCACAATTGTGCCCACTGCGTTGAACATGCCCGGGCGCAGAGCCCCGGCCGGAGTCCCCATGTCCCTGATCATCACCGACGATTGCATCAACTGCGACGTCTGCGAACCCGAGTGCCCGAACGAGGCCATCTCCCAAGGCGAAGAGATCTACGTGATCGACCCTAACCTGTGCACCCAGTGCGTGGGCCATTACGACGAGCCGCAATGCCAGCAGGTCTGCCCGGTCGACTGCATCCCGCTGGATGAAGCGCACCCGGAAACCGAAGAAGAGCTGATGGCCAAGTACCGCCGGATTACTGGCAAGGCCTGATCGCTGCCTGAACGCCTCCACGCGGTCCCTGTGTGGGAGCGGCCTTGCGTCGCGATGGGGCGCGAAGCGGCCCCAGGATTCCAGCTTCGCAGCAGAAACTGCCGGGGCCGCTGTGCGGCCCTTTCGCGACGCAAGGCCGCTCCCACAAGAGGTACCGCGTAACTAGCCTCAGCGCTGGCAGCGCGGGCAATACACACTCGCCCTCTGCCCCAGCTTCACCTCGCGCAACTCCGTGCCACACACCTTGCACGGCTGCCCGCCCCGCCCGTACACGAACAATTCCTGCTGGAAGTACCCCGGCTGCCCATCGCCACCGATGAAGTCGCGTAGCGTGGTGCCGCCCTGCTCGATCGCCGCCGCCAGCACGCGCTTGATCTCGATCGCCAGCTTCAGGTAACGCGCCCGGGAAATCCCGCCCGCTTCCCGACGAGGGTCGATGCCGGCGGCAAACAGCGCCTCGGTGGCGTAGATGTTGCCCACCCCCACCACCACCGCGTTGTCCATGATGAACGGCTTGACCGCCATCGACCGCCCACGGGACAGCTGGAACAGCCGCTCGCCGTCGAACAGGTCGGTCAGCGGCTCCGGCCCCAGGCGCAGCAGCAGTTCGTGGTTGAGCGGGTCCAGGCTCCACAGCATCGCGCCAAAGCGGCGCGGGTCGGTGTAGCGCAGCATCAACCCCGACTCCAACTCGATATCCACGTGCTCATGCTTGGCCGCCGGCAAGCCCAGCTCGACCAGGCGAAGGTTGCCCGACATGCCCAGGTGACTGATCAGGGTGCCGACCTCGGCATTGATCAACAGGTACTTTGCGCGCCGCTCGACACTGACGATGCGCTGCCCCGACAGGCGCACATCCAGGTCTTCCGGAATCGGCCAGCGCAGGCGCCGGTCACGCACCACCACCCGGCTGACGCGCTGGCCTTCCAGGTGGGGCGCAATACCGCGCCGGGTGGTTTCTACTTCTGGCAATTCCGGCATGTGTCAGTGCCCGCCCATCTCGCGAATGTTCTGCTTGAGGTTCTCGAAATCGTATTCCGACAAGCCAATGTAATCGAGCACCAGCGGGCCAACCACACTCCATTCGTGGTCCACGGCCTGGCTGCCCAGCACCCGGTACGATGCGCAGATGTGCTCGGCCATCTTCAGCACCGCCAGCAGGTTTTTCAGTTGGCTCTGGGTATTGCGCGCGCTCTCGTCGCGGAATACCGCCAGGGCGTTGTGGTGGTTGGCAATGGCCGCGCTGAGGTGCTCGGGCAGGCGCCAGGACTTGGCCGTGAAATAGCCGACCACCGAATGATTGGTGTTGAACGCGCGGTTTTCGGTGTCAACCACGCGAGTTTCCTCGTCGGCCTTGGCATAGGCGTCCTCCAGCACATCCATATAGTCGGGGAAGCGCTTGAGCATCAGCGGCACGCCACAGTCATGGAACAGGCCCAGGGTATAGGCCTCGTCTGCCGCCTGGATGCCGGTGCGCTTGGCCAGAGTGAGGCAGGTCATCGCCACGTCCTGGGCAGTGTCCCAGAAGCGGTTGAGGGTAACGATGGTCTCGTCGGTCATTTCACCCTTGATCGACTGGGCGTTGATCAGGTTGATGATCGAACGGCTGCCCAGCAGGTTCACCGCGCGCTGGATCGAACCGATCTTGTTGGAAAGGCCGAAATGCGGGGAATTGACCAGCTTGAGCAAGGCGCCCGACAGGCCCGGGTCCTGGGAAATCAGCTTGGCGATGGTTTCCAGGTCCGGGTCAGGCATGTACTGCTCGAACTGCAGGTCGACCATTATCTGCGGTTGCGGCGGGATGGTGATGCCTTGCAAGGCTTGCTGGATCTGTTCGGCGCTGAGTTCTTGGGACATACGTGCACACTCGTTTGGGACCGGCGATTCTAACCCTCCAGACCGGAAATGGACCAACCACTGAATCGTTGCGCCGGAACTTTACTCTATCCATGCGGGCCTCTCTCTCATATTCATCAAGGAAAGGAGAAAGGCCCATGAGTGCAGAACTGAACGGCAAGCGAGTGGCTTTCCTGGTCACCGACGGCTTCGAGCAAGTGGAACTGACAGGCCCTCGCGAGGCCCTGGAACAGAGCGGCGCGGTGGTGGACATCCTCAGCGACAAAGAGGGAACGGTACGCGGCTGGAACCACGACCAGCCGGCTGACGCATTCGCCGTGGACGCAACCTTCGAAAGCGCCCACCTGGACCTCTACGATGCCCTGGTGCTGCCCGGTGGCGTGCAAAACTCTGACACGATTCGGTTGATTCCCGCTGCGCAGAAACTGGTGAAAAGCCACGATTCGGCTGGCAAGCCGCTGGCGGTGATCTGTCATGGTGGCTGGTTGCTGGTGTCCTGCGGGTTGGCCAAGGGCAGGCGGCTGACCAGCTACAAGACCCTGCAGGACGACATCCGCAATGCCGGCGGAGACTGGGTGGATGAAGAAGTGGTGGTCGATGGCAACCTGATCACCAGCCGCCAGCCCGATGACATTCCGGCGTTCAACCGGCAGCTGATCAAGGCATTGGCAGCCTGACGTCATCTCATGGCCGACGCGAGGCTGCTCCTGCAAGGGACGAGTGCCCAGGCAACAGGCTATAATCCCGCTCTTTTTCCCGGAGCGACGTCATGTCCCTGCCCAGCCTACGCCTCAAAGCCAATGCCGACCGCCGCCTGCGCGCCGGCCACCTGTGGGTCTACAGCAACGAAGTCGACGTCAGCGCGACCCCGCTGCAAGGCTTCCAGGCCGGCCAGCAGGCTGTTCTCGAGGCGGCCAACGGCAAGCCGCTGGGTATCGTCGCACTGAGCCCGAACAACCTGATCTGCGCCCGCCTGCTGTCGCGCGACGCCAAGCTGCCGCTGGACAAGTCGCTGCTGGTGCACCGCCTGAACGTCGCCCTGTCGCTGCGCCAGCGCCTGTTCGACCAACCGTGCTACCGCCTGGTCTATGGCGATTCCGACCTGTTGCCAGGCCTGGTGGTCGACCGCTTCTTCGACATCCTCGTGGTGCAATTGGCCTCCGCCACCATGGAAGCGCACAAGGACGACGTGATTGCAGCCCTGGTACAGGTGCTCAAGCCAAGCGGCATCCTGTTCAAGAACGACTCCTCCGCGCGTGACGCCGAAGGCCTGCAGCGCTATGTCGAGACCGTCTATGGCGAAGTGCCGGACTGGGTGCCGCTGGAAGAAAACGGCGTCAAGTTCGAAGCCCCGGTACGCGAAGGCCAGAAGACCGGCTGGTTCTACGACCACCGCATGAACCGTGCACGCCTGGCGCCGTACGTGAAAGGCAAGCGCGTGCTCGACCTGTTCAGCTACATCGGTGGCTGGGGCGTGCAAGCCGGTGCCTTCGGCGCCAGCGAAGTGTTCTGCGTCGATGCCTCGAGCTTTGCCCTGGACGGCGTCGAGCGTAACGCCGCGCTGAACGGCATCAGCGAGAAACTGACCTGCATCGAAGGCGATGTATTCGAGGCCCTGCGCGAACTGAAGGCCGCCGAAGAGCGCTTCGACGTGATCATTGCCGACCCACCCGCCTTCATCAAGCGCAAGAAAGACCTGAAGAACGGCGAAGCGGCCTACCGCCGCCTGAACGAGCAGGCCATGCGCATGCTGACCAAGGACGGCATCCTGGTCAGTGCCTCGTGCTCGATGCACCTGCCCGAGGACGACCTGCACAACATCCTGCTGACCAGCGCCCGTCACCTGGACCGCAACCTGCAGTTGCTCGAACGCGGCGGCCAAGGCCCGGACCACCCGGTGCACCCGGCCATCGCCGAAACCCGCTACATCAAGAGCATCACCTGCCGGTTGCTGCCAAACAGCTGATATCCGCTAAAAAGGGCCGCCAAGCGGCCCTTTCCTGCTGCAATCTCCCCGCCAGCTATCCACATCTGCATTCCCTCGCCGCGCCAGCGGTGTAGAATCGGCCTATTCATCGCCAGTCATCCCCGGCGGGTTTATGAGCTCTGCCCAAGCACGCGGCGATCCCGCGAGGTCTTCGGCCCCATCCGTGCCAGTGGCAACCGGCCTGCGGTACAAAGGACAAGAGAAGCTCACTCCCCTTTTTGTGACCTGATTAAGCCGCCAGGAGTGTTTCATGCCTGATTATCGTTCCAAGACTTCCACCCAAGGCCGCAACATGGCCGGCGCCCGTGCCCTGTGGCGCGCCACCGGGATGAAGGACGAAGACTTCAAGAAACCGATCATCGCCATCGCCAACTCGTTCACCCAGTTCGTCCCGGGCCACGTGCACCTGAAGGACCTGGGCCAGCTGGTCGCCCGCGAAATCGAACGCGCCGGTGGCGTGGCCAAGGAATTCAACACCATCGCGGTCGATGACGGCATCGCCATGGGCCACGACGGCATGCTCTACTCGCTGCCAAGCCGCGAGATCATCGCCGACGCCGTGGAGTACATGGTCAACGCCCACTGCGCCGACGCCATCGTGTGCATCTCCAACTGCGACAAGATCACCCCCGGCATGCTGATGGCCGCCCTGCGCCTGAACATCCCGGTAATCTTCGTCTCCGGCGGCCCGATGGAAGCCGGCAAGACCAAGCTGGCCAGCCACGGTCTGGACCTGGTCGACGCCATGGTCATTGCCGCCGACTCCTCGGCTTCCGACGAAAAAGTCGCCGAATACGAGCGCAGCGCCTGCCCGACCTGCGGTTCGTGCTCCGGCATGTTCACCGCCAACTCGATGAACTGCCTGACCGAAGCCCTGGGCCTGGCCCTGCCGGGCAACGGTTCGACCCTGGCCACCCACGCCGACCGCGAGCAGCTGTTCCTCACCGCCGGCCGCACCATCGTCGAGCTGTGCAAGCGCTACTACGGCGAGAACGATGAGTCGGTACTGCCGCGCAACATCGCCAACTTCAAGGCGTTCGAGAACGCCATGATGCTCGACATCGCCATGGGCGGCTCGACCAACACCATCCTGCACCTGCTGGCCGCCGCCCAGGAAGCCGAGGTGGCGTTCGACCTGCGCGACATCGACCGCCTGTCGCGCAAGGTGCCGCAGCTGTGCAAGGTTGCGCCGAACATCCAGAAATATCACATGGAAGACGTGCACCGTGCCGGCGGCATCTTCAGCATCCTCGGCTCGCTGGCCCGTGGCGGCCTGCTGCACACCGACCTGCCGACCGTGCACAGCCGCAGCATGGAAGAAGCCATCGCCAAGTGGGACATCACCCAGACCGATGACGAAGCCGTGCACACCTTCTTCAAGGCCGGCCCTGCCGGCATCCCGACCCAGACGGCATTCAGCCAGTCGACCCGTTGGGAATCCCTGGATGACGACCGTGAGAACGGCTGCATCCGCAGTGTCGAGCACGCCTATTCGCAGGAAGGCGGCCTGGCCGTGCTGTACGGCAACATCGCGCTGGACGGCTGCGTGGTGAAAACCGCCGGTGTCGACGAGTCGATCCTGGTGTTCGAAGGCACCGCGAAGATCTTCGAGAGCCAGGACAGCGCCGTACGCGGCATCCTCGCCGACGAAGTGAAGGCCGGCGACATCGTGATCATCCGCTACGAAGGCCCGAAAGGTGGCCCGGGCATGCAGGAAATGCTGTACCCGACCTCGTACCTGAAGTCCAAGGGCCTGGGCAAGGCTTGCGCCCTGCTCACCGACGGCCGCTTCTCGGGCGGCACCTCGGGCCTGTCGATCGGCCATGCCTCGCCGGAAGCCGCCGCTGGCGGCGCCATCGGCCTGGTGCGCGACGGCGACAAGGTGCTGATCGACATCCCGAATCGTTCGATCAACCTGCAGGTCAGCGACGAAGAGCTGGCCGAGCGCCGTGTCGAGCAGGACAAGAAGGGCTGGAAACCGGCTGAAGTACGCCCACGCAAGGTGACCACCGCGCTGAAGGCCTATGCCCTGCTGGCGACCAGTGCCGACAAGGGCGCTGTGCGTAACAAGGCGATGCTGGAAGGGCTGTGAGGCTCTGACGGTATGAATGAAGAACCGGCGCCCTGGGCGCCGGTTTTTTATGCCTGTAAGGGCCCTTTCGCGGGTAAACCCGCTCCCACAGGTACAGTGCCTGGCTCAAAGGCTGCGGAGTCCTTGTGGGAGCGGGTTTACCCGCGAAGAGGCCTCTCCCACAGGTACAGCGCCTGGCTCAAAGGCTGCGGAGTCCTTGTGGGAGCGGGTTTACCCGCGAAGAGGCCTCTCCCACAGGTACAGCGCCTGGCTCAAAGGCTGCGGAGTCCTTGTGGGAGCGGGTTTACCCGCGAAGAGGCCTCTCCCACAGGTACAGCGCCTGGCTCAAAGGCTGCGGAGTCCTTGTGGGAGCGGGTTTACCCGCGAAGAGGCCTCTCCCACAGGTACAGCGCCTGGCTCAAAGGCTGCGGAGTCCTTGTGGGAGCGGGTTTACCCGCGAAGAGGCCTCTCCCACAGGTACAGCGCCTGGCTCAAAGGCTGCGGAGTCCTTGTGGGAGCGGGTTTACCCGCGAAGAGGCCTCTCCCACAGGTACAGCGCCTGGCTCAAAGGCTGCGGAGTCCTTGTGGGAGCGGGTTTACCCGCGAAGAGGCCTCTCCCACAGGTACAGCGCCTGGCTCAAAGGCTGCGGAGTCCTTGTGGGAGCGGGTTTACCCGCGAAGAGGCCTCTCCCACAGGTACAGCGCCTGGCTCAAAGGCTGCGGAGTCCTTGTGGGAGCGGGTTTACCCGCGAAGAGGCCAGCACAGGCACCACATGGCTTACTGAATCTGCTCCGGCGTCACGATCACCCAGTTCTTGTCCGCCGTCACCGGCAGCCCTTCCTTGGCCTGCGCCGCGGCATTCCTGGCAATCATCCCGTTCATCTGGTCCATGTACTTGGCCTTGCGGTTTATCCACAGGTGGATGCCACCTTTGCCCACATCCACCCCATGAAACTGCATGTAGCCGTCGCTGGTCGGCGTATCGCCCCCCACCAGCACCGGTTTCTTCCACTCATCGATATAGGTCAGGATCGCCGCCTGCTTGCCTGCCATCCAGGTGGCCGGGGTCCACAGGTACGGGGTCAGCTCCAGCCCCACGTTGGCCTTGGCATCATAGTGCCCGGCGCTGATCTGCTTGCGCGCGGTGGTCAACTGGCCGCTGGCGCGGTCCTTCAGCAACAGGCTCACGCCAATCACATTCTGCGGTTTCACGTTGTAGCCGTACTTGGGGTCCGACGCGACCATGCGCACCAGCTCCTCGGAAGCAGCGGAAATCACATAGACCTCGATACCGTTCTCCATCAGCTTGTTGTACAGCTCGGCCTGGCCCTTGAAGACCTTGGGCGGCTGTACCTCGATGGCCTTGACCTGGTCCCCTTCGTAATAGGTGGCCGGGATCGGTTTGCCGGAGGCCATCAGCTCATCCACCTGCACCTTCAGCTCCTGCAGGGTAAAGCCGGAGAACACCTGGGCCACCCACGGGTAGCAGACCATGTCGTCCACTTCGCACAGCCGGTAGTAGTAACTGAACAGGCTTTCCTTGTGCTCGGCGGTGTCCTTGAACGGCATCAGCTTCAACGAGGGGTCGAGCTTGTCGCGGCTCAGCAGGCCCTTGTTTTCCATGAACGGCAGCAAGGCCTCTTCAAGGTCGTAGCGGTAACTGGTGTTGTCCATGTCGAAGACAGCGTAGTTACCCTTGTTGGCATTGGCGGCAATCATGCCGTCGAGCTGCCTGGCTGCCTCGGCGGGCCAGTGCTTGAGCTCGGTGGCGAAGGTTTCGATACTGAACAGCAGGGACAGGCCGATGGCGACGGCTTTCGGAGCGAACTTCATGTACGAATCTCCTGAAATGACCCCGAAACGCTAGTGCAACAATCCCTGCCGGCAGCCCTTGATAACGACCTCCATGCAGCTGCAAACGCCGTGTTCATTGCAATCCGCGACACGCCGTTATTCCATAAACGACTATGCACATTCCATTTGGGTATAAATTCGTTTGTTTTCAGCCTGTTAGCATTTCCGTTCGCAATCGCTCACAGAGGCGATGCCTCTTCTGCTTTTTTCTGCTGGAGCTTCAATGAACCTGCCGCTGTCCCTTAACCTGCTGGCGTTCCTGGCCCTGTTGCTGGGCCTGGCACAAACCCGCCGCACCGACTGGAGCCTGGCCAGGAAAGTATTGCTGGGCCTGGTGCTGGGCGTAGTGTTCGGCCTGATCCTGCATACCGTCTATGGCGCTGGCCACCCCGTACTCAAGGCCACCATCAGCTGGCTCGACCTGGTCGGCAACGGCTACGTCGGCCTGTTGCAGATGATCGTAATGCCGCTGATCTTCGCCTCGATCCTCAGTGCCGTGGCTCGCCTGCACAATGCCTCGTCACTGGGCCGCATCAGTGTGCTGAGCATTGGCACCCTGCTGCTGACCACCGCCATCGCCGCGTTGATCGGCATCGTCCTGACCAACCTGTTCGGCCTGAGCGCCGAAGGCCTGGTGGCCGGCGCGCAGGAAAGCGCGCGCATGCAGGTTATCCACAGCGACTATGCCGGCAAGGTCGCCGACCTAAACATCCCGCAATTGCTGCTGTCGTTCATCCCCAGCAACCCGGTAGGTGACCTGGCACGGGCCAAGCCGACCTCGATCATCAGCGTGGTGATCTTTGCCGTGTTCCTCGGCCTGGCCGCGTTGCAGCTGATCAAGGACGATGCCGAGAAAGGCGAACGCGCGCTGTCGGCCATCGACACCCTGCAGGCCTGGGTGATGCGCCTGGTGCGGGTGGTGATGAAGCTGACCCCGTATGGCGTACTGGCGCTGATGACCAAGGTGGTGGCCAGCTCGAACATGGAAGACATCCTCAAGCTGGGCAGCTTCGTGGTGGTGTCGTACCTGGGCCTGGCCCTGATGTTCGTGGTGCACGGCGTTATCCTCGCCGCCACCGGCGTGAGCCCGCTGCGCTTCTTCCGCAAGGTGTGGCCGGTGCTGACCTTCGCCTTCACCAGCCGCTCCAGCGCCGCCAGCATTCCGCTGAACATCGAAGCGCAAACCCGCCGCCTGGGCGTACCGCAGTCGATTGCCAGCTTCAGCGCATCGTTCGGTACCACCATTGGCCAGAACGGCTGCGCCGGCCTCTATCCCGCCATGTTGGCGGTGATGGTGGCGCCGGCGGTGGGCATCGATACCTTCGACCCGCTGTGGATCGCCACCCTCGTGGCCATCGTCACCTTGAGTTCGGCAGGTGTTGCCGGCGTAGGTGGCGGTGCGACTTTCGCCGCGCTGATCGTGCTGCCGGCCATGGGCTTGCCGGTGGAGCTGGTGGCGTTGCTGATTTCGGTGGAGCCGCTGATCGACATGGGCCGCACGGCGTTGAACGTGAACGGTTCGATGACCGCAGGGGTGGTGACCAGCCAACTGCTGAAAGAGACCGACAAGGATGTGCTGGCTGGCGATGAACATGCCGAGCTGAGTCATACTTAAAAATCAAAGGGGCCGCTATGCGGCCCCAAATTGATCAGCGACGATCCCAAACTTCAAAATGGTAACTGGGTGCGTCAGTTTCAGCAGGCTGGGGATCTTGGGAAATAATCTTCCATTTGGAATCGTCGACCTTGGGAAACCACGCATCTCCTTCTGGAGCATAGTCAACCTGGGTCAGGTACATCCGGTCCACTAGCTCCTGCTCTAGGGCTTGCCCATAGAGTTGGGCGCCGCCAATCAGCATAAGCTCATCCACCCCATTTTCTCTTGCCCAGCTATCTGCCCGTTCAATAGCTTCAGCCAGAGAGGGTAGGACTTCCGCCCCATCGAGCTTCAGGCCCGCCTGGCGGCTTACAACGATGTTCAAGCGCCCCGGCAAAGGACGGCCAAGAGAGTCCCATGTCTTACGCCCCATGATGATGGGCTTACCCATCGTTTGAGCTTTGAAAAATTTAAAATCCCCCGGCAAATGCCAGGGCATGCGGTTATCGATGCCAATTACACGGTTCGCACCAATGGCAGCAATCAGGCAGAGGGGAAGTGGTTTTTTCATGCTGGCGAGAATACCAAACAACCCGGTGAAGATATCTAGCTAACTGTCGAGATCTATCTAGCGAAGCTCACAATTTTCCGTGTGGGTTATGCTTCTGCCCTGACCTGTGCAATGGAAGACCTTGTGACCGCACCGACTTCACTGGACAAGCGCTGGCTCACCGAAGCGGTACGCCTGCGCGAGGAACATGCCGGCCCCCTGGAGGACCAGGAAGCCAACCGCCGCGCCCGCCAGGCAGGCGGTGACCTGGCGGCCCGCATCGAAACCCGTGCCCTGTTCCTGGCCGAACGCGACGGCATCAGCACCGCCCTGCGCCACTGGAAACAGGGCGCACGCCTGGCTCTGCTGGCCTTGCTGGTGCTGGCCATGCTCAGCGGCGCAGGGTTGGCACTGGCCGCCTTGGGCGACGGGCAGCGCCCGGTGAATGTGTTCTGGGCCCTGGGCAGCCTGCTCGGCCTGAACTTGCTGATGCTGCTGGGCTGGGCCATCGGCTTTGCACTGAGCGGCGAGCATGGCGCGGGGCTGGGCCGCCTGTGGCTGTGGCTGAGCGAACGCTTTGCCCGTGACGCCAAGGCCGCGCACCTGGCACCGGCGCTGCTGGTGCTGCTGCAACGCCAGCGCCTGAACCGCTGGCTGCTCGGCCTGCTGGTGCATGGCCTGTGGCTGCTGGCGATGATCACCGCACTGGGCATGCTACTGGCCTTGCTGGCAACCCGGCGCTATGGCTTTGTCTGGGAGACCACCCTGCTCGCCGCCGACCCGTTCATCCACCTGACCCAAGCCTTGGGCGCGCTGCCCTCGTTACTGGGCTTCACGGTACCCGACGAGACCATGATCCGCGCCAGTGGCGACAGCCAGCCGGCCCTGGACCTGGCGCGCCAGGCCTGGGCCAGCTGGCTGCTTGGCGTGGTGCTGGTGTACGGCCTGCTGCCGCGTCTGCTGCTGGCCGGGCTGTGTCTGTGGCGCTGGCGTCAAGGCCGCCAACACCTGGCGCTGGACCTCAGCCTGCCCGGCTACGCACAGCTGCGTGAAGCGCTGATGCCACGCAGCGAACGCATCGGCGTCCAGGATGCCGCGCCCGAGGCCTTGCCGCAGTTTGCCGCTGGCCAGCTGGAAAGCGGCAGCAGCGGTGCCCTGCTGGTCGGCCTGGAGCTGGACGACCAGCACCCCTGGCCACCCGCCCTGCCGAAAAGCGTGACCAGTGCCGGCGTGCTCGACAGCCGCGAATCGCGCAACCGCCTGCTCGAACAGCTCAGCCGTTTTCCGCCGGCACGCCTGGCCATCGCTTGCGACCCGCGCCGTTCGCCCGACCGCGGCAGCCTGGCGCTGCTCGCCGAGCTGGCACGCAATGCCGGCGCCACCCGCATCTGGCTACTGCAGGCCGCACCGGGCGAGGCCCTGGACGCCCAACGCCTGGGCGACTGGCACGACGCCCTCGACCGCCTTGGCCTGGCGCATGCCGATACCTCGCCGCTGACCTGGCTGGAGCATGGCCATGACTGAGCCGCTGAAACTGGCCGTGGTCGGCCACACCAACGTCGGCAAGACCTCGCTGCTGCGCACCCTGACCCGTGACGTCGGCTTTGGCGAAGTCTCCCACCGCCCCAGCACCACCCGCCATGTGGAAGGTGCGCGGCTGTCGGTGGACGGCGAACCCTTGCTCGAACTGTACGACACCCCGGGCCTGGAAGACGCCATCGCCCTGCTCGACTACCTCGAACGCCTGGAGCGCCCGGGCGAGCGCCTGGACGGCCCGGCCCGCCTCGAGCGCTTTCTGCAAGGCAGCGAGGCACGCCAGCGTTTCGAGCAGGAGGCCAAGGTGCTGCGCCAGCTGCTTGCCAGCAATGCCGGCTTGTATGTGATCGACGCCCGCGAACCGGTGCTGGCCAAATACCGCGACGAACTGGAAGTGCTGGCCAGTTGTGGCAAGCCGCTGCTACCGGTGCTCAACTTCGTCGCCAGCCACCAGCACCGCGAGCCGCAATGGCGTGAAGCCCTTGCCAGGCTTGGGCTTCACGCGTTGGTGCGGTTCGACAGCGTGGCCCCGCCAGAGGATGGCGAGCGCCGGTTGTACGAAAGCCTGGCCCTGCTGCTGGAAGACGCCCGCCCGGCCCTGCAGCGGCTGATCGACGACCAGCAGGCACAGCGCCTGGCGCGTCGGCACAGCGGCAAGCGCCTGATTGCCGAGCTGCTGCTGGACTGCGCCGCCTGCCGGCGCAGCGTCGAGGCCGAACCGGCTGCCGAAGCCCAGGCCATCGAGGCATTGCGGCAAGAGGTGCGCCAGCGCGAGCAGCGCTGTGTCGAGGCACTGCTCAAGCTGTATGCCTTCCGCCGCGAGGACGCCCATGCCAGCGACCTGCCGTTGCTGGATGGCCGTTGGGGCGATGACCTGTTCAATCCCGAAACCTTGAAGCTGCTGGGCGTGCGCCTGGGCAGTGGTGTGGCCGCCGGTGCTGCGGCGGGTGCCGGGGTGGACCTGCTGGTCGGCGGCCTGACACTGGGGGCTGCCGCCCTGGCCGGGGCGATTGCCGGCGGCGCGCTGCAGACGGCGCGCAACTATGGGTCGCGGTTGATGGGCAAGCTCAAGGGCAAGCGCGAGCTGACGGTGGACGACACGGTGTTGCGCTTGTTGGCCTTGCGTCAGCAGCAGTTGATGGTGGCGCTGGAAAACCGCGGGCATGCGGCGCAGGATAGCATTCGGCTGGGGGAGCTGGATGAGAAGGCCTGGCGGGAGGGCAAGTTGCCGGAGGCGCTGAGCAAGGCGCGGGCGCATCCGCAGTGGTCCACCCTCAACCCTGGGGCGAAGCTGAACCAGGCTGAGCGGCAGGAACAGCTGGAGGCGCTGGTTTCACAGTTTTGATCAAGCAGGTCTGGCCTCTTCGCGGGTAAACCCGCTCCCACAGGTATCTCAAATTCCTTGAGATGTGCACTATTCCTGTGGGAGCGGGTTCACCCGCGAAGAGGCCCGCACAGGCAGCCCACATCTCAAAGTAATGCCAAAGCCTTCCGCTTCAACCCATCCAGGTCAATCACCGTCACCCCGACCACCTTGGCCCGCTCATCCCACTCCCTCATCCGCAAGCTCACCTCGAACAGCGGGTCCCGCTCGAACAAATCCGCCTCGTCCTCGCTCATCACGCCCCCCTGATACTCCAAGGTCCGCCTGCTCGCTTCACTCAACCGCTGGTAATACCCAGGCTGGCGCAAAGTCAGGTAGCGCTTGGCCTCCACGTGATACTGCACCAGCCGTGCCATGCGTTCGCCGAAACCACAGCGGCGTAAATACTCGGCGCCGATGCGCTCATGGCTGACCACGCCATAGCCGCCCATGCTGGCGTCACCGCCGCACAGGTGGCCGATGTCATGGAAGAACGCCGCCAGCACCACTTCGTCGTCGAAGCCTTCGGCCATGGCCAGTTGCGCGGCCTGGGACATGTGTTCGAGCTGGGTGATAGCTTCGCCGATGTAGTCGTCACTGCCGTGGCGTTCGTACAGCGCGAAGGTGCTGTCGATGATCTGGGCTGGGGTGGGCATCACTGTTTATTCCTGGCTGGATTGCAGCAGTGGCTTCTTCGCGGGCATGCCCGCTCCCACAAGGATCGCACACAGCTGAACGACTGCGCGGTACCTGTGGGAGCGGGCGAGCCCGCGAAGAGTCCGGTGCAGGCTACTGCTGAGCCACCTTCTCCGACTTGCCGTCATAGCGCTTGCGCCACTCGGCCAGGATCTGGTCACGGTTCTTCGAGGCCCAGGCAAAGTCGTTCTTGATCAGGCGCTGTTCATAGTCCGCCGGCAGTTCGGTCTGCGGCTTGGCAATACCCGGGGCAGCCAGCACGGCGAAGTTCTCCTTGTACAGCTCCATGGCCGCCGGGCTTGCCGAGAAATCAGCCAGGCGCTTGGCCGCATCCGCTTTTGGCGAACCCTTGATCACCGCAGTCGCCTCGATCTCCCAGCCCAGGCCTTCCTTCGGCAGCACGATGTCCAGCGGCGCGCCCTGGCGCTTGAGCTGCACGGCCGGGTACTCGAACGAGATACCGATCGGGAATTCACCCGCTGCGGCAAGCTTGCACGGCTTGGAGCCGGAATGAACGTACTGGCCGATGTTCTGGTGCAGTGCATCCATGTACGCCCAACCCTGTGGCTCGCCAAAGGTCTGCAACCAGGCACTGACATCCAGGAAGCCGGTGCCGGACGAGGCCGGGTTCGGCATGACGATCTTGCCCTTGTACTCAGGCTTGGTCAGGTCCTGCCAGCTCACCGGCTTGCTCAGGCCCTGCTTCTCGGCCTCGATGGTATTGAAGCAGATGGTCGCGGCCCACACGTCCATACCGACCCAGGCTGGTGGGTTGGCAGCATCGCGGTAATTGGCGGCAATCTTGCCCAGGTCCTTCGGTGCGTAGGCTTCGAGCATGCCGTTCTGGTCGAGGATGGCCAGGCTGGAAGCAGCCAGGCCCCACACTGCGTCGGCTTGCGGGCGGTCTTTCTCGGCCAGCAGCTTGGCGGTGATGATGCCGGTGGAGTCACGAACCCACTTGATCTCGATGTCCGGGTTGGCCTTCTCGAAGGCCTGCTTGTAGCTCTTCAGCTGTTCGGCTTCCAGGGCGGTGTAGACCGTCAGCTGGGTACCAGCGGCCGAAGCCTGCAGGCTGAACACGGCGGAAACGGCAGCGGCAAGTGCAAGGTGCTTGTACATGGGTAGGTTCCTTACAGGTCAGACGGTCGCGGCGCGTTGGCGCCAGGCTTGGGAGCGGCGCAGCAGGCCGCGTGAGGCTGCGGCCAGCAGCAGTGAAGCGCCTGCACTGGTCAGCAGGATCAGGGTGGACATGGCGGCGGCACCACCGACGTTGCCGGCGTCATCCATGTTCAGCACGGCGACGGCAGCCAGGATGGTGTCGGGGCTGTACAGGAAGATCGCCGCCGACACGGTGGTCATCGCCGAGACGAACAGGTAGCGGATGATGTCCAGCAGCGCCGGCAGGCAGATCGGCACGGTCACCCGCAGGAAGTGCCTGTACAGCGGCGCCTTCAGCGACAGCGCGGCAGCCTCGAACTCGCCGTCGAGCTGGCGCAGGGCGGTGGTCGCAGTCATCTGCGCGGTGGTCAGGTAGTGGGCGATGGTGCACACCACCAGCAGCCCCATGCCGCCGTAGAACACATGCAGCGGGTTGCCGTTCAGGTTGAAGAAGAATACGTAGCCCAGGCCCAGCACCAGGCCCGGCACGGCCATGGGGATGAAGCTGAGCAGGCGCAGCGCCTGGTTGAGCAGGCGTTGGCCCTGGGTCTTCTCCATCAGGTAGGCGCCGGTGAAGATCACGATGCTGCCGATCAGCGCGGTGCCGATGGCCATGGTCACGCTGTTGCGGTAGGCCAGCCAGCCACCACCGGCGGTGTCCTCGAACATGTAGTGACGCAGCGACAACGACAGGTTGTAGGGCCAGAAAGTGACCAGCGACGAATACACCGCCATGCCGATCACCAGCAGCAATGCCGCGCACACCAGCAGCACGATCGCCAGGAAGCAGGCATCACGGCCCCGCGACGGCTTGGGCTCGAACACTTGGGCACGGCCGCTCATGGCCTCGCCCTGGCGCCGGCGCAGCCAGGCATCGACGGTAAAGCTGAACAGCGCCGGCAACAGCAGCACCATGCCGATCAGCGCGCCGCGGCCGAACTGCTGCTGGCCGACCACAGCCTTGTAGGCTTCCAGGGCCAGCACCTGATAGTCGCCGCCGACCACGACCGGTACACCGAAGTCGGTGATGGTCAGGGTGAACACCAGGCAGAACGCTGCGAATACTGCCTGGCGCGTGGCCGGCCAGGTGATGCTGGTGAACGCTCGCCAAGGGCCGGCACCCATGCTGGACGCTGCGTCGAACAGGCGTGCATCGGCCAGCGATAGCGCCGACAGCAGGATCATCAGGGCATGCGGGAAGGTGTAGATGGCCTCGCCCAGCACAATGCCCCAGAAGCCATAGATGTTGTCGCTGAGCAACCCGCGCAGCAGCCCCTGGTTACCGAACAGGTAGACCAGGGCGATGGCCGGCAGCATTGACGGCGCCA
Source organism: Pseudomonas asiatica (assembly GCF_040214835.1). NCBI lineage: Bacteria > Pseudomonadati > Pseudomonadota > Gammaproteobacteria > Pseudomonadales > Pseudomonadaceae > Pseudomonas > Pseudomonas asiatica. Next base: position 5,572,103 of record NZ_CP157874.1, read on the forward strand.
GCAGCGGCAGCAACGAAATCCCCCGCCACAAGCCTTTGCCCGGAATCAGCGTGCGTTGCAGGGCATAGGCGAACAGGTAGGCCTGCGGCACCACGATGGCTGCCACCGTGAAGGCCACCGACAGACTGTTGCCCAGCAGCCAGTGGAAGTTTTCACTGGCGAACAGTTCGCGGGCCGCCAGCAGGCCGCCACCCTGGCCCGCTTCTGCGCTGAAGCCGCGCCAGAAGATCGCCAGCAGCGGCATCAGCACCGCCAGCACCAGAAGGATCAGCAGCAGGCTCTTGCCGCCGACGACAAACAACCGGTCGCCCAGGGCGACGCCAGCACGCGGCGTGGCCTTGGCCTGGCTCAGCGGCAGGGACATTGGCGCGGCCATCTCAGGCAAACACCTGCAGGCTCTGCGGCGGCAGCGCCACCCAGATGTCCTGCGAGCCCAGCCGCGGCATGGCCTCGGGGGCCAGCTCCGCCAGCAGTGCATGGCCAGGCAGCGCCTTGAGCTCGAAGCTCATGCGGCAGCGGTTACCGAGGAAGGTGATTTCACGGACCATGGCCGGGAACAGGTTTTCTTCGTGCACCGCCGGGTTGACCGTGATCGCCTCCGGGCGGCAGAACAGCCGGCCGCTGCTGGGTCGGGCCGAACCTGGTGCCAGACGCATGTTCATGCCACCGACCTGGGCATGGCTGTCACTGCTGCGCTGGAACGGCAACCAGTTGCCCTGGCCGACGAACTCGGCAACGAACGGCGTGGCCGGCTGGTCATAGATTTCCTGCGGGGTGGCGTACTGCTCGACCTGGCCGTTGTTCATCACCGCAATGCGGTCGGCCATCAGCATGGCCTCGTCCTGGTTGTGAGTGACCATCAGCGTGGTGATACCCAGCTGGCGCTGCAGCTGGCGCAGTTCGGTGCACAGGTGCTCGCGCACCCGGGCATCCAGCGCCGACATCGGCTCGTCCAGCAGCAGCAACGACGGCGACGGTGCCAGCGCACGGGCCAGGGCCACACGCTGCTGCTGGCCACCGGAAAGCTGACCGGGGTACTTCTTCTCGCTGCCGGCCAGGCCCACCAGTTCGAGCATTTCGGCCACTCGCTGGCGAGCCTGCTCGCGGCCACTGCCAGTCAGGCCATAGGCGATGTTGGCTTCGACGGTGAGGTTGGGGAACAGCGCGTAGGACTGGAACAGGATGCCGTAGTCACGGGCCTGGGGTGGCAGCTCCGAGATATCGCGCTCGCCGATGTACAACGTACCGCGGTCCTGGCGCTCCAGGCCGGCGATGCAGCGCAGCAACGTGGTCTTGCCGCAGCCGGACGGCCCGAGCAGGCACACCAGTTCGCCGGCGGCGATGTCCAGCGAGACATCGTTCAGCGCCGTGAAGGCGCCGAAGCGCTTGTGGATGTTGCGCACTTTCATCTGTGCGCCGGGGGTGGTGTGGTTCATGGCAGGGCCTCATCGAAGAGATGGGGGCCATGCTAGGAAGGCTGTGCGAAGGTTCTGTGGCTTTAGGGCAAAAGCGGGTGATAGTGGTATAGGCAGATTTTGTAGTGGCCTTCGCGGGCCTCTTCGCGGGTAAACCCGCTCCCACAGGGATCGCGCCGCATCTGAAGGCTGTGCAGTACCTGTGGGAGCGGGTTTACCCGCGAAGAAGCCAACACAAATCTAGAACTGTGAACCGGCCACTTCCTGCGCCACCCCAAGGAAGGCCGCCGGCAACCGGGCCTGGCGCCGCTCCTTCAGGCAATACAGGTACTCATGCATCACCGGCGCGTTCTCCAGCGCCAGCACCCGCAACTCAGGGTTGTGCGGCACCTCGTGCCGGGCAATCACGCTGATGCCGATATTGCGCAGCACCGCCTCACGGATAGACTCGCGGCTGCCAATCTCCAGCAAGGCGCCGGCCTTCACCCCGGCCTCCTGCATCATCTGCTCGGTCAGCTTGCGTGTGGTCGAGCCCTTCTCGCGCATCAGCAGGCAATGCCCTGCCACCACGTCAATGGACACCGCCTGGCGGTGTGCCAACGGGTGGTTGCGATGCACCGCCACCACCAACGGGTCAGTCCCCAGCACCCGCCGCACCAGCCGAGCGTCTTCCAGCAGTTGCGACGAAGCGGCGATATCCACCCGGTAGTCCTCGAGCATCTCCAGCACCTGCTGCGAGTTGCCGATTTCCACCGCCACTTCCACCTGCGGCAGGCGTTCGCGGTAGATCTTCACCAGGTCGAGAATGTAGTAAGGCGCCGTGGCCGCAATGCGCAAGCTGCCCTGGGCCTGGCCGCTGTTGCGCAGCTCGAACTCGATGTCGGCCTCCTGCTGCAGCAGTGCCTTGACCATCGGCAGCAGGCGCACGCCCTCCTCGCTCAGCACCAGGCGCCGCCCGCCGCGGTAGAACAGCTCCACCGCGTACTGGCTCTCCAGGTTGCGAATCTGCGTGGTCACCGTGGGCTGGCTGAGGCCGAGCTTCTTCGCCGCCAGGGTGATGCTGCCCAGGCGGGCCACCATGTAGAAGGCTTTAAGCTCCGAACTCAGCATGCACGTCCTCTATTTGCGCAACAGGCGCAAGCCGTTGAACACCACCAGCAGGCTCACGCCCATGTCGGCAAACACCGCCATCCACATGGTGGCCATGCCGGCAAAGGTGATCGCCAGGAATATCGCCTTGATGCCCAACGCCAGAACGATGTTCTGCATGAGGATCGCCGCACTTTGGCGCGACAGCCTGACGAAGGCCGGGATTTTCCGCAAGTCGTCGTCCATCAGCGCCACATCGGCGGTCTCGATGGCGGTGTCGGTACCGGCCGCCGCCATGGCAAAACCGATCTCGGCACGAGCCAGCGCCGGGGCGTCGTTGATGCCGTCACCGACCATGCCCACCCGATGGCCCTGGGCGTACAGAGTTTCGATGCTCTTGAGCTTGTCGGCAGGCAGCAGGTTGCCTTCGGCACGGTCGATGCCCACCACGGTGGCGATGGCCTGGGCGGTATGCGGATTGTCACCGGTCAGCATGACAGTCTTGATGCCCAACTCATGCAGCTCGGCGATGGCCTGGCGACTGCTTTCCTTCACCGTGTCGGCCACCGCGAACAGCGCCAACGGGCCGGAGCGGTCGAGCAGAAGCACCACGGTCTTGCCCTGGCGCTCCAGCACATCCAGCTGGGCCTCGAGCTCGGGCGAGCACAGCCCCAGTTCCTCGACCAGACGGTGGTTACCCAGGTGGTAAACCTCACCCGCGATGGTACCGCGCACGCCGCGCCCGGCCAGGGCGGCGAAGTCATCGACCTCGCTCAAGGCCAGGCCTTGCTCCTTGCCGAACTGGGCAATGGCGCGGGAAACCGGGTGATCCGAACGCTCGCCCAGGCTGGCGGCCAGGGCTTGCGCGCGGCCTTCGAACAGCGGCTCCAGTACCTTGGCGTCGGTCTGCACCGGCTTGCCGTGGGTGATGGTGCCGGTCTTGTCCAGGGCCAGGAAGTCCAGCTGGCGCCCGCCTTCCAGGTACACGCCACCCTTGATCAGGATGCCCTTGCGCGCGGCGGCAGCCAGGCCGCTGACGATGGTCACCGGGGTCGAGATCACCAGGGCGCATGGGCAGGCCACCACCAGCAGCACCAGGGCGCGATAGACCCAGTCGAACCAGGCACCGGCCATGAACAGCGGCGGTATCACCGCAACAGCCAGGGCAATGGCGAACACTACCGGGGTGTAGATGCGCGAGAAGCGGTCGACGAAACGCTGGGTAGGCGCCCGCGCGCCTTGCGCTTCCTCGACGGCCTTGATGATCCGCGCCAGGGTCGATTGCCCGGCAGCAGCGGTAACGCGGAACTCCAGCGCCCCTGCCTGGTTGATGGTGCCGGCGAACAACTTGTCGCCCACGGCCTTCTCCACAGGCAGGCTTTCGCCGGTGATCGGCGCCTGATCGACGGTGGATTGCCCGCTGGTCACTTCTCCGTCCAGGCCAATTCGTTCGCCGGGGCGCACCCGCACCAGGGCCCCGATGGCCACCTCCCGCACCTCCACTTCCCGCCACTGGCCATCGGCCTGGCGCACGGTGGCCATGTCCGGGGTGAGCTGCATCAGGCCGCCAATGGCGTTGCGCGCGCGGTCCAGCGAGCGGGCTTCGATCAGCTCGGCGACGGTGAACAGCACCATCACCATGGCCGCTTCCGGCCACTGACCGATCAGCACCGCGCCAGTCACGGCAATGCTCATCAGCGCGTTGATGTTGAGGTTGCGGTTTTTCAGGGCGATCCAGCCCTTCTTGTAGGTACCCAGGCCACAGCCGAGGATCGCTGCCAGCGCCAACGCCGCCACCACCCACTCCGGGGCCAGCGCGGCAAAGTGCACGATTTCGGCGGCGATCGCGGCAAGACCGGACAGCGCCAGCGGCCACCAGCGGGTCTTGACCACTTGTGGCGCGCTGGCCGTGCCATCGTCTTCGGCGCCAAGCGGCTCGGCCTTCATGCCCAGGCTGTCGATGGCCTGCTCGATTTCAGCAGTGCCACCCAGGGTGTGGCGCACGCCAAGCACACGGTTGATCAGGTTGAATTCCAGCTGCTCGATACCGGCCAGCTTGCCCAGCTTGTCCTGGATCAGGGTCTGCTCGGTAGGGCAGTCCATGGCCTCGATGCGAAAACGGCTGAACTGGGCGTGGCTGCTGGCCTTTTCGCTCAGCTGGACCGAGGCTGGCGCAGCAGCGCTGCCACAGCAGCTGTGGGCGTGGTGATCGTGCTTGTGTTCGTGGCTGACAGGCTGGTTCATGGGGTCATCCTTAATTTGAGCCTGTTGCCAAGTGAACACCCTGTAGCCACTATAGGGTCAAGCCACTTGCTGGAGAATTTCGTGATGAAGATCGGAGAACTGGCCAAAGCCACCGACTGCGCCGTGGAAACCATCCGCTACTACGAGCGTGAACAGCTGCTGCCGGAGCCGGCGCGCAGCGACGGCAACTACCGGCTGTATACCCAGGCCCACGTCGAGCGGCTGACGTTCATCCGCAACTGCCGCACCCTGGACATGACCCTGGATGAAATCCGCAGCCTGCTACGCCTGCGCGACAGCCCCGATGATTCGTGCGGCAGTGTCAATGCGCTGATCGACGAACATATCGAGCATGTGCAGGCACGGATCGATGGTCTGGTGGCGTTGCAGGAACAGCTGGTGGAGCTGCGGCGGCGCTGCAATGCGCAAGGGGCGGAATGCGCGATCTTGCAGCAACTGGAGACGAACGGGGCGGTATCGGTGCCGGATACCGAGCATTCGCATGTGGGGCGAAGCCACGGGCATTGAGATTCTGGGGCTGCTTTGCAGCCCATCGCGACACAAGGCCGCTCCTACAGGCTACGCGATCTCCTGTAGGAGCGGCCTTGTGTCGCGAAAGGGGCGCAAAGCGCCCCCGGCAATCTAGAACATCAGACGGCCATCGGCGCCGTCATCGGCGCATGATGCTCATACCCTTCGAGCCAGAAATCGCTCGGCTCGATCTTCTCCAGCCACTCCGGCTCGTACTTGCCCGTCTCGGCAAACGCCGGCACACGGTCGCTGATCACCAGCTTCGGCGCTTCCAGCGGCTCACGCTTGAGCTGCTCGTTGAGCATGTCCAGGTGGTTCTCATACACATGGGCATCGCCGATGAAGTAGGTGAACCAGCGCGGGGTGTAGCCGGTCAGGCGGCCGAACAGCGACAGCAGCGCCGCGCCTTCGGTGAGGTTGAACGGCGTACCCAGGCCCAGGTCGTTGGAACGGATGTAGAGGGTCAGGGAAATCTCCCTGGTCTCCACATTCGGGTGGAACTGGTACAGCAGGTGGCACGGCGGCAGGGCCATTTCGTCCAGCTGCGCGCAGTTCCAGCCGTGGAACAGGATACGGCGGCTGCCCGGGTCGTTGGCGATGGTGTCCAGGCACTGGCGCACCTGGTCGATGGCCTTGTACAGGATGACGAACGCGACGCCGTCCTCCTCGTCCTGGGCGATGCGGCGGAAGCCCGCCTTCTCGGCCATTTCGATGGCCGCCGGGTTGCTCAGCGGGATGCGCTTGTAGCCCGGCCATTGGCGCCATTGCACGCCGTAGATCTCGCCAAGGTCGTCATGGCCCTGACGGAACGGGTTGGCCAGCCACTGGGCGTTCTCGTTGGCGTTCTGGTCCCAGACCTTGCAGCCCAGTTCGCGGAATTCACCGGCGTTCTTCACGCCACGCAGGAAACCGACCATTTCGCCGATCGCCGACTTGAACGCCAGTTTGCGCGTGGTAATGGCCGGGAAGCCCTTCTGCAAGTCGAAACGCAGCATGGCGCCCGGCAGGCTGATGGTGCGGATGCCGGTGCGGTTGCCCTGCAGCGTGCCGTTGTCGATGACGTCGCGGACCAGGTCCAGATACTGTTTCATGGCTTACCTGTAGCAAAAACGGCAGGGGGATCGCCCCTGCCGTGGGATTAATCAGGCGGGTTTCGCCGTAGGCTTGCGATTATAAGCCCACCAGATCAGGCCAAGGCCAGCCAGGATCATCGGCACGCACAGAATCTGACCCATGGTCAGCCAGCCCCAGGCCAGGTAGCCAAGCTGGGCATCCGGTACGCGGACGAATTCGACGATGAAGCGGAAGATGCCGTAGAACAGCGCGAACATGCCGGATACCGCCATGGTCGGCCGCGGCTTGCGCGAAAACGCCCAGAGGATCAGGAACAGCGCCACACCTTCGAGTGCGAACTGGTACAGCTGCGATGGGTGACGCGGCAGCTGCGCCGGGTCGCTGAACGGTGGGAAGACCATCGCCCATGGCACGTCGGTGGCCTTGCCCCACAGCTCGGCGTTGATGAAGTTGCCGATGCGCCCGGCCCCCAGGCCGATCGGCACCAGCGGCGCGACGAAGTCCATCAGCTCGAAGAACGACTTGTTGTTGCGCTTGCCGAACCACAAGGCCGCCAGCATCACGCCGATGAAACCGCCGTGGAACGACATGCCACCCTTCCACACCTCGAAGATCAGCGTCGGATTGGCCAGGTAGGCGTGCAGGTCGTAGAACAGCACGTAGCCCAGGCGACCACCGACGATCACACCCATCGACAGCCAGAACACCAGGTCGGAGAGCTTTTCGCGCGTCCAGGTGGGGTCGAAGCGGTTCAGCCGGCGCGAGGCGAGCAGCCAGGCACCGCCGATGCCGACCAGGTACATCAGGCCGTACCAATGGATTTTCAGCGGCCCGATGGCCACGGCCACGGGGTCTATCTGCGGGTAAGGCAGCATGGAACTTCCTCTCGATTCAAATCAAAAAGCTGAGGCCGACACAGAACAGCAGGGCTGCGAACAGGCGTTTCAACAAACGTGGCGACAGCTTGTGCGCCAGGCGCGCGCCGAAGCGGGCGAAAAACATGCTTGTCACGGCAATGCCGAGCAGCGCCGGCAGGTACACGTAACCCAGGCTGTGGGCCGGCAGGTGCTCCTCGTGCCAACCCAGCAGCATGAAACTCAGGGCACTGGCCAAGGCAATCGGCAGGCCACAGGCCGAAGACGTGGCCACTGCCTGCTGCATGGGCAGGCTGCGCCAGGTCAGGAACGGCACGGTCAGCGAACCGCCGCCGATGCCGAAAATGGCCGAAGCCCAGCCGATCACCCCACCTGCACCGATCAGCGCGGGCTTGCCGGGGATGCCGCGACTGGCCTTGGGCTTGAGGTCCAGGGCCATCTGCGCGGCGATGACCAGGGCGAACACACCGATGATCTTTTGCAGCAGTGGCCCCTGGATCAGCGAGGCGGTCTTGGCGCCGACACCGGCCCCGAGGAGGATGCCGAGGGTCATCCAGGCGAAGATCGGCCATTGCACCGCGCCCTTGCGATGGTGCTCGAGCACGGCGTTGATCGAGGTGAAGACGATGGTTGCCAGCGACGTACCGACAGCCAGGTGGGTCAGCACCGAGGCATCGAAACCCTGCAAGGTGAAGCTGAACACCAGCACCGGCACGATGATGATACCGCCGCCCACGCCGAACAGCCCGGCCAGCACACCGGCGCAGGCGCCCAACAGCAGATAGAGCACGAATTCCATTCGTCTTCCCCGAAAAAACAATGCGGCATGGTAACGGAAGCCGGGCTCGGGGCTCTAGTGAACAGTGTGTCAGGATGGATCCTCCCCGCCGCTGTGGGTACAGTGGCAAAAAACCCAGAGGCCCGACCGATGTGCCTGATCGTATTCGCCTGGCGGCCGGGGCATGCCCTGCCGCTGATCGTGGCGGCCAACCGCGATGAGTTCTATGCCCGCCCCACCCAGGCCCTGGCGGCCTGGGAGGATGCACCCGGGGTATATGCCGGGCGCGACCTGGAGGCCGGCGGCACCTGGCTGGGCGTCGGCCCGCAGGGGCGGTTCGCGGCGCTGACCAATATTCGCGACCCGGCGCAGGCTTTGGGGCCGCGCTCGCGGGGCGAGCTGGTGGCGGCGTATCTGCAGGGGGAGTTGGGGGTCGAGGCCTATCTGGACCAGGTGGCCAGCCGCAGCAGGCAATATTCAGGGTTCAACCTGCTGGTGGGCGATGGGCGGCAGCTGGGCTATCTGCATGCCCGGGACGCGGCGCCGCGCTTGCTGGAGGCCGGGGTTTACGGGCTTTCCAATGCCGGGCTGGATACGCCTTGGCCGAAGCTGGTGAAGGCGCGCAGTGGGCTGGAAGGGTTACTGGAGACGCCAGAGCCACAGCGCTTGCTGGCGTTGCTGGCCGATGCCGAACCGGCGCCGGAGGGCGAGTTGCCGGAGACGGGCGTGGGGTTGGCGACCGAGAAGCTGCTGTCGAGTGTGTTCATTGCCAGCCAGAACTACGGGACGCGGGCGAGCACGGCTCTGATTGTGGATGATCAGGGAAAAAGGCGACTGGTTGAACGCAGTTTCGGGCCCTTTGGTGGGCACTTGGGGGAAGTTGAGTTGCTGGTCTGATAATTTGATGTTGCTTGCTCCGGCCTCTTCGCGGGTAAACCCGCTCCCACAGGTACTGCGCCGCATCTGAAGGCTGCGCTGTACCTGTGGGAGCGGGTTTACCCGCGAAAAGGCCGGAACAGGCACCCCACATTCAGAGGGTTTTATTGGCCCCAGGCCCGATCATCCGCGCCAACCCAAGGTTTTTCAGGGCCAGTTGCAGCGAGCTGTGGATAACCTGCGGGTTGTCATGACTCAAGGCCTCCACCAGCAGCTCCTTGGCCTTGCTCATATTCACCTGACGCAGCATCCACTTCACCTTCGGCAGGTTGGTGGCGTTCATCGACAGGCTGTCGAAGCCCATGGCCATCAACAGGATCGCCGCTGCCGGGTCACCGGCCATCTCACCGCAGATACTCACCGGCTTGCCTTCGCCATGGGCGTCGCGCACCACCGTGTTCAGCGCCTGCAACACCGCCGGGTGCAGGTAGTCGTACAGGTCGGCGACCCGCGGGTTGTTGCGGTCCACCGCCAGCAGGTACTGGGTCAGGTCGTTGGAACCGACCGACAGGAAGTCCACCTGCCGCGCCAGCTCCTTGGTCTGGTACACCGCCGCAGGAATTTCCACCATCACGCCAACCGGTGGCATCGGCACATCGGTGCCTTCGTCACGCACCTCGCCCCAGGCGCGGTGGATCAGGTGCAGCGCCTCTTCCAGCTCGTGGATGCCGGAAATCATCGGCAGCAGGATACGCAGGTTGTTCAGCCCCTCGCTGGCCTTGAGCATGGCGCGGGTCTGCACCAGGAAGATTTCCGGGTGGTCGAGGGTGACGCGAATGCCGCGCCAGCCGAGGAACGGGTTTTCTTCCTTGATCGGGAAGTACGACAGCGACTTGTCGCCACCGATGTCGAGGGTACGCATGGTCACCGGCAGCGGGTGGAAGGCCGCCAGCTGCTCGCGGTAGATGGCCAGCTGCTCTTTTTCGCTGGGGAAGCGCTGGTTGATCATGAACGGCACTTCGGTGCGGTACAGCCCCACCCCTTCGGCGCCACGCTGCTGGGCACGGGCTACGTCGGCGAGCAGGCCGGTGTTGACCCACAGCGGCATGCGGTGGCCGTCCGGGGTAACGCACGGCAGTTCGCGCAGGGCATCCAGGCCCTGGGCCAGCTGGCGCTCCTCCTCGACCACGTCGCTGTACTGCTTGCGCAGCACTTCGCTGGGGTTGGTGAACACCTCGCCCTTGTAGCCGTCGACGATCATCTCGATGCCGTCGACCTTGGAATAAGGCAAGTCGACCAGGCCCATCACCGTGGGGATGCCCATGGCGCGAGCCAGGATGGCGACGTGGGAGTTGCCCGACCCCAGTACCGAGACCAGGCCGACCAGCTTGCCTTCCGGCACTTCACCGAGCATCGCCGGGGTCAGCTCTTCACTGACCAGGATGGTGTTGTCGGCATACACCAGCGACTGCGCGCGGGCTTCCTGCAGGTAGGCCAGCAGGCGCCGGCCCAGGTCCTTGACGTCGGAGGCGCGCTCGCGCAGGTAGTCATCGTCCATCAGCTCGAAGCGGTTGACGTGCTCGCCCACCACCTGGCGCAGTGCGCCCTGAGCCCACTGGCCGGTCTTGATGACCTCCGTCACCTCACCGCCCAGGGCCGCGTCTTCGAGCATCATCAGGTACACATCGAACAGTGCACGCTCCTCCGGGCGCAGCTGGGTGGCCAGCTTGGCCGACAGCTTGCGCATATCGTCGCGCACACCTTCGAGGGCGTTCTGGAACAGCTTCAGCTCGGCGTCGATGTCATCGACGGTCTTGTCCGGTACCACTTCCAGATCGGCTGGCGGCAGCATCACCACTGCGCGCCCCACGGCGGCGCCTGGCGAGCCCGGTACACCGACGAAGCGCGCCTCCTGGATACCCTTGCCCTGGCGGCCCAGGCCACGGATCGAGCCGGTGGCCTCGGCGTGGGCGATAACCCCTGCCAGCTGGGCGCTCATGGTGACCAGGAAGGCTTCTTCGCCCTCGTCGAACTGGCGGCGCTCCTTTTGCTGGATGACCAATACCCCGACCACGCGGCGGTGGTGGATGATCGGCGCACCGAGGAAGGAGGCGAATTTTTCCTCGCCGGTTTCGGCAAAGTAGCGGTAACGCGGGTGGTCGGCAGCGTTTTCCAGGTTCAGCGGCTCTTCCCGGGTACCGACCAGGCCGACCAGGCCTTCGTTGGGGGCCATGCTGACCTTGCCGATGGAGCGCTTGTTCAGGCCTTCGGTGGCCATCAGCACGAAGCGGTTGGTTTCCGGGTCGAGCAGGTAGACCGAGCAGACCTGGCTGCCCATGGCCTCCTTGACACGCAAGACAATGATCCCCAACGCCGACTTGAGATCTTTGGCGGAGTTTACTTCCTGGACGATCTTGCGCAGCGTATTGAGCATGGCTCGGGGTCGAACTCCGTCGTCAGTCGCGCGTCAGCAGACGCGGTGCTAGCTCTTTCAGGGCGCGTCGGTAGACCTCGCGCTTGAATGTCACAACCTGGCCCAGCGGGTACCAATAGCTGACCCAGCGCCAGCCGTCGAATTCCGGCTTGCCGGTCAGGTCCATCCGCACCCGTTGTTCGTTGCTGACCAGACGCAGCAGGAACCATTTCTGCTTCTGGCCGATGCACAGCGGCTGGCTATGCGTACGCACCAGTCGCTGGGGTAAACGATAACGCAACCAGCCACGGGTGCAGGCAAGAATTTCCACATCATCGCGTTCAAGGCCAACTTCTTCGTTCAGCTCGCGGTACAGGGCATCTTCCGGCGTCTCGTCAGGGTTGATGCCACCCTGGGGAAACTGCCAGGCATCCTGGTTGATCCGTCGAGCCCATAGCACCTGCCCGGCATCATTCGTGAGAATGATCCCGACATTGGGGCGAAAACCATCCGGGTCGATCACGGCAGCAACCTCGCAAACGCATGTCACCGCATTGTTCCACAAAGCTTGCGAGCGCAGCAACGCGCCCGCCAAGCTTATGTGCAGCAGCGTGAAAACTCCGTATTCTGCGGGCCTACCCTGTGGCTTATGCGAGTGACCGCGATGCGCCTGGCTTTATTCGACCTGGACAATACCCTCCTCGGTGGCGACAGCGACCATGCCTGGGGTGACTACCTTTGCCAGCGCGGCATCCTCGACCCGGTTACCTACAAGCAACGCAACGATGGCTTCTACCAGGACTACCTGAACGGCACCCTGGACCTGCAGGCCTACCTGGCCTTTTCCATGGAAATCCTTGCGGCAACACCGGTAGCCCAGCTCGACGAATGGCACCGCGACTTCATGCGCGCCTGCATCGAGCCGATCATCCTGCCCAAGGCGCTGACCTTGCTGCAGCAGCACCGCGAGGCCGGCGACCAGCTGGTGATCATCACCGCCACCAACCGCTTCGTCACCGCACCGATTGCCCGGCGCCTGGGGGTTCGCGTGTTGCTGGCGACCGAATGCGAGATGCGTGATGGCCGCTATACCGGGCGTAGTACCGATATACCGTGTTTCCGTGAAGGCAAGGTGACGCGGCTGGAACGCTGGATGCTGGAGAACGGCTTCGATCTTGAGGACAGCTATTTCTATAGCGACTCGATGAACGATTTGCCGTTGTTGCAGCGAGTGGCGCATGCGGTGGCGGTGGACCCCGACCCGAAGCTGCGGGCGGAGGCCGAGATGCGCGGGTGGCCTGTGGTTTCGCTGCGGGATTGAGGTTTTACTGTGCCAGCCTCTTCGCGGGTAAACCCGCTCCCACAGGTACTGCACAGCCCTCAAGCCTTGCTCAGACCCTGTAGGAGCGGGTTTACCCGCGAAGAGGCCAGCACATACAGCACAAAGCTGTCAGACCGGCTTGGCCCCCATCAGCCCGGCGATGGACAGGAAGCAAACCCCACTGAACACCGCCAGTGCCAGGGTAAAGCGCAACCCCACCACCTCGGCCTTGCGCAGCCGGTTCAACCGCACCAGCAGCCACCACACGGCAAACGCGCCCAGCGTATAGATGACGCTGGACGCCAGCACCCAAGTCTGCCCCAGCGGCCAGCCCACCAGGTGCACCAGCCACCAGCCGGTGAACGGCATGCTCACCAGGCACAGGCCCATCACCAGCCAGACGAACACCAGGGGCCGACGCAGCAGCTTGGCGTAGGCCTCGGCATCGCCCTGGCGGCGGGCGCGCACGGTCCAGAGCGCCAAGCCCAGAGCACCCAGCAGCAGGAGCGCGGTGGCGATGATGTGCAGGGTCTTGAGGGTGGTCAGGTGTTCCATGTCTCGGTTGTCCTTAAGCAGGCCATTTTGTGCAGGCTTCTTCGCGGGCTTGCCCGCTCCCACAGGGATATCACAGGCCCTGAAGCCTGCGCAGTACCTGTGGGAGCGGGCAAGCCCGCGAAAGGGCCATCAGCCCCAGCTTAGCCGCTCAGCCCAGGAACAGCTTGTAAGCCGGGTTGTCAGTCTCGTCCCAGTACGGGTAGCCGATCTTCGCCAGCGCCGCCGGCACCAGGTGGCGCTCGTCCTCCGGCACCTGCAACCCCGCCACCACGCGTCCGTCAGCGGCACCATGGTTGCGGTAATGGAACATCGAGATGTTCCAGCGCCCGCCCAGCTTGTTGAGGAAGTTGAACAGCGCCCCCGGCCGCTCGGGGAACTCGAAGCGCAGCACCATCTCGTCACTGGCACCGGCCGAATGGCCACCGACCATGTGGCGAATATGCAGCTTGGCCAGCTCGTTGTCGGTCAGGTCGGTAACCGGGAAGCCCTGCTCGGTCAGTTGCTGTACCAGCGCCGCACGCGGGTCGTTTTCCGGGTGGGTCTGCACGCCGACGAAGATATGCGCCTCGTCGGAGGTGTGCTTGCGGTAGTTGAATTCGGTGATCTGGCGCTTGCCGATAGCCTCGCAGAAGGCCTTGAAGCTGCCCGGGCGCTCAGGGATGGTCACGGCGATGATCGCTTCGCGCTTTTCACCCAGCTCGGCACGCTCGGCCACATGGCGCAGGCGGTCGAAGTTGACGTTGGCACCGGAGTCGATGGCCACCAGGGTCTGCCCGGCCACACCGTACAACTCGACGTACTTCTTGATGCCCGCCACGCCCAGGGCACCGGCAGGTTCGGTGATCGAGCGGGTATCATCGTAGATATCCTTGATAGCCGCACAGATCTCGTCGGTACTGACGGTGACCACTTCATCCACATGATGGCGGCAGATATCGAAGGTGTGCTGGCCGATCTGAGCCACCGCCACGCCGTCGGCGAACAGCCCGACCTGCGGCAGCACCACGCGCTCGCCGGCCGCCATGGCCGCCTGCAGGCAGTTGGAGTCGTCCGGCTCGACACCAATCACCTTGATTTCCGGGCGCAGGTACTTCACGTAGGCAGCAATGCCGGCGATCAGGCCACCGCCACCCACCGGCACGAAGATCGCGTCCAGCTGGCCTGGGTGCTGGCGCAGGATCTCCATGGCCACGGTGCCCTGCCCGGCGATGGTGTGCGGGTCGTCGTAGGGGTGCACGTAGACGAAGCCCTTTTCATCGACCAGTTTCAGCGAATAGGCCAGCGCCTCGGGGAACGAGTCGCCATGCAGCACCACCTTGCCGCCCCGCGAACGCACGCCTTCGACCTTGATTTCCGGGGTGGTCTTGGGCATCACGATAGTGGCCTTGATACCCATCTCGCGCGCAGCCAGGGCAAGACCCTGGGCGTGGTTGCCGGCCGAGGCGGTGACCACGCCACGGGCCAGTTCTTCCGGGGTCAGTTGGGCCAGCTTGTTGTAGGCCCCGCGGATCTTGAACGAGAACACCGGCTGCAGGTCTTCGCGCTTGAGCAGAATCTGGTTGCCCAGGCGCTTGCTCAGCTGCCCGGCGCTCTGCAGCGGGGTTTCGACCGCAACGTCGTAGACGCGCGAGGTGAGGATCTTCTTGACGTACTGTTCGAGCATCGGGAATGCATCACTGGGCCGCGGGACAAGGGCTGGGAGTCTACCCCAGCGCTACGTCGGGCGACCACAGCAAAGCCGCCCGAGCCGTTATACTAGGCTCCTTTCAAAACCGCCCTGCCCCTCTCGGAGCCCGCATGACCCAGGACCAACTCAAACAGGCCGTCGCCCAGGCCGCTGTCGACTTCATTCTGCCCAAGCTGGATGAAAAGAGCGTCGTCGGCGTCGGCACCGGTTCGACCGCCAACTTCTTCATCGACGCCCTGGCTCAGCACAAGACCGCCTTCGACGGCGCGGTCGCCAGCTCCGAAGCCACTGCCCAGCGTCTGAAGGGCCATGGCATCCCGGTCTACGAGCTGAACAGCGTCAGCGAACTGGAGTTCTACGTGGACGGCGCCGACGAGAGCGACGCGCACCTGAACCTGATCAAGGGCGGCGGCGCAGCCCTGACCCGCGAAAAGATCGTCGCCGCCGTGGCCAAGACCTTCATCTGCATCGCCGACGCCAGCAAGCTGGTACCGGTGCTGGGCGCCTTCCCGCTGCCGGTCGAAGTGATCCCGATGGCCCGCAGCCACGTGGCGCGCCAACTGGTCAAGCTGGGTGGTGACCCGGTGTACCGTGAGGGCGTGGTTACCGACAACGGCAACGTGATCCTCGATGTGCACAACCTGCAAATCACCAACCCGGTGGAGCTGGAAGCGCAGATCAACGCCATCGTTGGCGTGGTGACCAACGGCCTGTTCGCGGCGCGTCCGGCAGATTTGCTGCTGCTGGGTACCTCTGAGGGCGTGAAGAGCCTCAAGGCCGAGTAACCTTCTGCGAGGGCTTCGCCCTCGTTTCGCGACACAAGGCCGCTCCTACAGGGGTACGCGATTTCCTGTAGGAGCGGCCTTGTGTCGCGATGGGCTGCAAAGCAGCCCCACCTGCTCACTCCGCTGGCTGTTTGAACACATAGAACAGGTTCGGCTCACTGACCAGATAGATGGTCCCTGCCTCATCCATCGCAATCCCCTCCGCCTGCGGCACCGTCGCCTGCAACCCCTGGAACCCCTTGCGCAACGACAAGGTACTCAGCGGCCGGCCCTCCACATCCAGCTCCAGCACCAGCCGCGACTCGTCCGACAGCGCCAGCAGGTGCCCGCTGCGCTCATCGAACTGCAAGCTCGACAGGTCCCGCACGAACAGCCGCGAATCGCGCTTGCGGTCCTGCACCACATGCACCGCATAGGGTTGTTCAGGATTGTCGTGCGGGAAGCCATGCACCTCGTAGATCAGCATTGGGTCACGCTCCTTGGCCACGAACAGGCGCTTGCCCGCCGAATCGTAAGCCAGCCCCTCGAAGCCCTTGTTGCCGTTCAGGCCAATGCCCAGGGTCAGCTGCTCGGCATCGCCGGCATCGAGGAACATCGTGTCGTCCTCCAGGCGCACGCGAATCAGCCGCTGCTGACGCTCGTCGGTGATCACATAGCTGTTGGGCCCGACGTACTCCACGGCTTCCGGGTCGCCGAAGCCGGTCAGCGGCACCCGGCGCAGGATGCGGCCGTCCAGCGACAGCTCGATCAGCTCCGAGCGGGCATTGGTGACGGTAAACAGGGTCTTGCGGTCGGGGTCGTAGGTCAGCGCCGATATGTCGTCATCCAGCCCTTCGACCGGCTGCGCCTCCACCACCACCCGGTAGCGGTCCAGGCCGATGCTCTGCTCGGCGGGCTGCCACCAGGCCTTGAGGTTGAACCAGCCACGCTCGAACAGGCGGAACTCCTGCCCGGCCAGGCCGAGCAGGAGCAGGCCGATGGCGGCCAGGACAAGGAACAGGCGAACGAAACGGCGCATGAGGGCAGACTCGACATAGGGGTGGCGAATCTAACCATGAACAACTGAAGTAAAGCTTAATGCCAGCATCCGAAAAGTCGGATGTTGGGCTCAGTTCTTTCTGAAGCGATAGAACAGGGCCGGCTCGCTGACCATGTACAGGTTGCCCTTGTCGTCCATGGCCACCCCTTCGGCACGCGGAATGGTGTCCTGCAGGCCGTTGAAACCGCCGAGCAAGGTCATGAAGCTGACCTGCTGACCCTGCTCGTCCAGCTCCAGCAGCATGTTGGAATCGGCCGACAACGCCAGCAGGTGGCCGGTACGCGGGTCGACGCCCAGCGCCGAGAGGTTGCGCAGGTCCAGTTCATCGTTGGGCAACGGCTGCTTTTCGCCCGTGAGCGGGCTGCGGCCATCGGTGTTCCAGGTGTACAGCCTTGGCGGGCGCTCCTCGCCGATGACCAGGCGCTGGCGCAGCGGGTCCCAGGCCACCGCCTCGAAGCCCTTGTTGCTCTTCACCGACTGGCCCAGGTCGTGGCTCTGGAAATCATCATGGTTCAACGAGGTGGTCTGCGCATCCACCTTGACCACGGTCAGGTCGTGCAGGCGCTCATCGGTAATTGCCAGGAAGCCGTCTTCCAACACGGCGACGCCTTCCGGGTTGTTCCAGCCGTTGAGGGGGATCTTGCGCAGTACATCGCCATCCAGGCTCAGTTCGACCAGGATCGGGTTCTTGCCCATGACTGCGAACAGGGTGCGGGTACGCGGGTTGAAGGCCACATCCGAAGCTTCATCGTCGTCCATGCCCGGCAGCGGCTTGGCATCGATGTCGACCTGGTAGTCCGGCAGCCATACGCTTTCGCTGCGCTCGGCGGTGCTTTCGAAGCTTTCCTTGACCCACAGCGCGCCGCGGTCATCCCAGTGCATGGCCACAGCCACGCCATAGCCGATTACCGCCGCCGCGGCCAGGCCGAAGGGCCAGCGCAGGAAGAAACGACGCTTGGGGGTTGCCGGGGCGCTGGAGGGAGATGGCATGCAGGGGTCCTGGGGAAATGGGCGTAGGTTCGCGCATTATCCGGATCAGGTGTGAAAAATCGGTAAACAGGACCGGCCTCTTCGCGGGTGAACCCGCTCCCACAGGGTTCTCCACAGGTTTGAAGCTTGTGATATTCCTGTGGGAGCGGGTTTACCCGCGAAGAAGGCGACGCGGTTTCGAGTCAGAGCACCCGGCTTTCGAAGCGGCTCACACCCGGCAGCTCCAGCACCAGTTCGTCACCGACATTGAACGGCCCCACGCCCGCCGGGGTGCCGGTAAGGATCACATCCCCCGCCTGCAGCGAGAAATGCGCGGCCATGTACTGAATCATCGGCACGATCGGGTTCAGCATCATCGCGCTGTTACCGTCCTGGCGAACTTCGCCGTTGACGGTCAGGCGCACCGGGATGTCGGTCACGTCCTCGAAGCTGGCGGCTGACACGAACGGCGGCAGTACGCAGGCGCCGTCGAAGCACTTGGCCAACTCCCATGGCAGGCCTTTTTCCTTCAGCTTGGCCTGCACATCGCGCAGGGTCAGGTCCAGCGCCGGGGCGTAACCGGAAATGGCGTCCAGCACCTCTTCCTCGCTCGGATGAGTCGACAGCGGCTTGCCCAGCAGCACGGCAATTTCCGCCTCATAGTGCACCGAGCCACGCTCGACCGGAATCTTGAAGCCGCCCTCGGCCGGCACCACGCAGCTGCCCGGCTTGATGAACAGCAGCGGTTCGGTGGGGATCGGGTTGTCCAGCTCCTTGGCATGCTCGGCATAGTTACGGCCGATGCACACCACCTTGCCCAGCGGGAAGTGAATGCGTGTGCCGTCTACGTACTGGTGCTGGTAACTCATGGCCGACTCCTCTGGATACTGCTTTCTATTCAGGTGCGAAGATCTTACCCGGATTCATGATGCCGTTAGGGTCGAACACGGCCTTTATTGCCTTCATGCAGGCGATTTCTTCGGGCGAGCGGCTGTAGCCCAGGTAGTCTCGCTTGGTCATGCCCACGCCGTGCTCGGCCGAGATCGAGCCGTTGTAGCGCTTGACGATATCGAACACCCACTTGTTGACCTTGGTGCACGAAGCGAAGAAGTCATCCTTGCTCATGTGCTCGGGCTTGAGGATGTTCAGGTGCAGGTTGCCGTCGCCGATGTGGCCGTACCACACCACTTCGTAATCCGGGTAATGTTCGGCGACGATGGCATCTATATCGCGCAGGAACAATGGCACTTTCGATACCGTGACAGAAATGTCGTTCTTGTACGGGGTCCAGTGCGAGATTGTTTCCGACAGGTACTCGCGCAGTTTCCACAGGTTTTTCAGCTGGGTCTCGCTCTGGCTCATCACCCCGTCCAGCACCCAGCCTTGCTCGACGCAGTGCTCGAAGGTGGCCAGGGCTTCGTTGGCCACCTCCTCGGTGCTGGCCTCGAATTCCAGCAGCGCATAGAACGGGCAGTCGGTCTCGAACGGCGCCGGCACATCGCCACGCGCCAGGATCTTGGCCAGGCCCTTGTCGGAAAAGAACTCGAAGGCGGTCAGGTCCAGCTTGCCCTGGAAGGCATGCAGCACCGGCATGATCGAGTCGAAATCCGGGGTCCCCAGCACCATCGCGGTGAGGTTGCGCGGCGCACGGTCCAGACGCATGGTGGCCTCGACCACAAAGCCCAGGGTACCTTCGGCACCGATGAACAGCTGGCGCAGGTCGTAGCCGGTGGCGTTCTTGATCAGGTCCTTGTTCAGCTCCAGCAGCTCACCCTTGCCGGTGACCACTTTCAGCCCGGCCACCCAGTTGCGGGTCATGCCGTAGCGAATCACCTTGATTCCGCCGGCATTGGTGCCGATATTGCCGCCAATCTGGCTGGAACCGCTGGAAGCGAAGTCCACCGGGTAATACAGGCCCTGTTCTTCGGCGTAGGCCTGCAACTGGCGGGTAATCACCCCTGGCTGGCAGACCACGGTGCGGTCGAAGGCATTGAAGCCGAGAATCTGGTTCATGTAGTCGAAGGCGACCACCACTTCGCCATTGGCCGCCACGGCGCCTGCGGAAAGCCCGGTACGCCCGCCCGACGGCACCAGCGCCACCTTGTGCGTGTTGGCCCAGCGCACGATCGCCTGCACCTGCTCCACCGTCTTGGGGAAGACGATGGCGCTGGGCGCCGGTGGGTAATGCTTGGTCCAGTCCTTGCCATAGGCTTCCAGGGAAGCTGCGTCGGTCAGGACCTTGCCAGGGTCGACAAGGGTCATCAGTTCATCAATAACAGCGGGGTGAGTCATCGCTGGAACTCTCGACTTATTCATAGTCACCCTGAGCACTCTTCACCTGTCGGGATAAGCTCAGATTGTGTCGCGTATGCTAGCATAGCCCTCCCGCTGTTCATGCTAAGGCTGCCTTTGCGCCTGGCATCACCCTCGCCATTTTTTCTCCGGGATACAGGTTTACGCAGATGAGCAAGACTTCTCTCGACAAGAGCAAGATCCGGTTCCTTCTTCTTGAAGGTGTGCACCAGAACGCGGTCGATACCCTCAAGGCCGCCGGCTACACCAACATCGAATACCTCACTGGTTCGCTGCCGGAAGCCGAGCTGAAGGAAAAGATCGCCGACGCCCACTTCATCGGCATCCGTTCGCGCACCCAGCTGACCGAAGAGATCTTCGACTGCGCCAAGAAACTGGTCGCCGTTGGCTGCTTCTGCATCGGCACCAACCAGGTCGACCTGGAAGCTGCCCGCGAGCGCGGTATCGCCGTGTTCAACGCGCCATACTCCAACACCCGTTCGGTAGCCGAACTGGTACTGGCCGAAGCCATCCTGCTGCTGCGCGGCATCCCCGAGAAGAACGCTTCCTGCCACCGTGGCGGCTGGATCAAGAGCGCGGCCAACTCCTTCGAAATCCGCGGCAAGAAGCTGGGTATCGTCGGTTACGGCTCGATCGGCACCCAGCTGTCGGTCCTGGCCGAGAACATGGGCATGCAGGTGTATTTCTACGACCCGCTGACCAAGCTGCCACTGGGCAACGCCGTGCAGGTCACCAGCCTGAACGAGCTGCTGGGCCTGGCCGACATCGTTTCGCTGCACGTGCCTGAGCTGCCGTCCACCCAGTGGATGATCGGCGAGAAGGAAATCCGCGCGATGAAGAAGGGCGCGATCCTGATCAACGCCGCACGCGGCACCGTGGTCGAGCTCGACCACCTGGCCGCCGCCATCAAGGACCAGCACCTGATCGGCGCCGCCATCGACGTGTTCCCGGTGGAGCCGCGCTCCAACGACGAGCAGTTCGAAAGCCCGCTGCGTGGCCTGGACAACGTGATCCTGACCCCGCACATCGGTGGTTCCACTGCCGAAGCCCAGGCCAACATCGGCCTGGAAGTGGCCGAGAAACTGGTCAAGTACAGCGACAACGGTACCTCGGTATCCTCGGTCAACTTCCCGGAAGTTGCCCTGCCGGCGCACCCAGGCAAGCACCGCCTGCTGCACATCCACGAAAACATCCCTGGCGTGCTCAGCGAGATCAACAAGGTCTTCGCCGAGAACGGCATCAACATCTCCGGTCAGTTCCTGCAGACCAACGAGAAAGTCGGTTACGTGGTGATCGACGTTGACGCCGAGTACTCCGACCTGGCGCAAGAGAAGCTGCAACAGGTCAAGGGCACCATCCGTTCCCGCGTCCTGTTCTAAGTTCGCTGGCGGCATGAAAAAGGGAGGCCCTGGTGGCCTCCCTTTTTTTGCCTGTGACATTGGTGTCGCCTGCTTCACGGGCTTGCCCGCTCCCACAGGGTCCACACCAGCCTTGAAGCCAGTGGTGATCATGTGGGAGCGGGCGAGCCCGCGAAGAACCCGACACCTATTTCACGTCGACAGTAATCTTCTGCGACACGACGCTCGGCTTGAACGGCACGTGATACTGGTCACCCAGCACCAGCTGCAGGGTGTGCTTGCCCGGGGTGAGGGTAATGCTGGTCTCGGTCTGCGCCTTGCCGAAGTGCAGCACTTGCGGGCCATCCGGCAGCGCGGTGCCGGCCTGTGGCATCAGGCTGGATGGCAGCGCCATGTCGGCCACCGGCTCTTTATCCACATCCACCAGCAGGTGGTGGTGCCCGGTGTGCGGGGTGCTGTCGCCCGCAGGCTTGAGCGCCATGCCCTCGATGCCGAACTTGACGGTGAAGGTCTTGTCGACCGTGGCGCCATCGGCGGGGGAAACGATGAAGACCTTGGCATCCTTGGGCGGCTCCTGGCTCTTCAGGGCATCTGCGGCACTGGCGAACATTGACGCTCCCATCAACAGACCAGCAACGGCAGCACGCGAAAATAGGCTGTTCATTCACTTCTCCTGTGATTCACTTATTGACCGCCGCCAGTATTCCAGTGGCGGCGGTGGTTCACCTTAGTTGATATGTTTGCCCAGATGTTCACATCGTCAGGCAGAAATATTTCAATCCGGGTTAAACAATGCCGAGGCTTCAAGGTCATAGGCTGCGCTCGACCACGGCGAGGAAGAAAGCCGTGGCGAAGGTTATTCATCTGCCAAAGAGAAAGGGGCTTTAATGCGTTCGATCATAGGAGTAATGCTGGCGGTACTGATCACGCCATTGGCTCAGGCCGAGCTGATAGACGAAATTGCCGACCGGGGCGAACTGCGCATTGCCGTACAGGCGAATAACTCGCCGTACGCATTCAAGGAAAATGACCACCTGACCGGTTTCGAGATCGAGTTTGGCCAGGACCTGGCCAGGGAACTGGACCTGCGCGCCGAGTTCATCGAAGCCCCTGCGGCAGAGGTACTGCCCGGTGTCGAGAGTGGCAAGTACGACATCGCACTGACCCCGTCGAGCGAATCACCAAAAGGTGACGGCCCGCTCGATGTGAGCCTGCCGTTTGGCGAGAAGCAGCTGGTGATCCCGTTCCAGAAGGACAACCCGGCGTTCGAGAGCGCGGTGAACAATGCACTGCAGCGGCTCAAGGACAGCGGGCGGACTGCCGAGCTTGAGCAGAAGTGGTTCAAGGGTGTGCCTGAGACTGCGTCCGGGCAATAGGATTTTTGCTGCCTGTACCGGCCTCTTCGCGGGTGAACCCGCTCCCACAGGGACATCACAAGCCTTGAGGGCTGTGGAGAACCTGTGGGAGCGGGTTCACCCGCGAAAGGGCCGGAACAGACTTAAGCTGAAAGCCCGGCCAGAGCCTGCTGTGCCTCGTCCAGCTCCAGCTCGCTGAACACCAGCACCCCCGCCCGCCGCAGCAATGCCGTGGTCACCCCTTCCCCGGCCACCTTCACACCACTGAACGTGCCGTCATAGGTCAACCGGTTGCCACACGAAGGGCTTCCAGCCTTCAGCACGGCCACACGAATGCCATGCCGGTGCACCAGCTCCAGCGCCCGCTGCGCCCCGGCCAGGAACTCGGCACTGACATCCTCGCCCGCCACCGTCAGCACCTGCGCGCCACCGTCGAGCACCTCCCCACCCTGCCCGCCCGGTATCTCTGCAGGTGGCCGTGGAGTCGGCAAGCCACCGGCCACTTCCGGGCACAACGGCACCACGCGCCCTTCGGCCTGCCAGCGCTGCAACAGGTCGGGGTGGCCACTGGCGCGGCCGTCATAGCGCACCGGCTGCCCCAGCAGGCAAGCGCTGACCAGCACCTTGGGCAGGTCAGAAGGGGTCATTGCCACGGCGCCGGAACCAGCCGGTCAACGAAAGCCGCTCACGCCCTGCCGGCAGCACCTCATGGGGCACCTCGCCCGACAGGAACACCACCAGGCAGCCCGCCACCGGCTCGACATCATGCTCGACACCGTCCGCCAGGAACATGCGCAACTGGCCACCGTCCTGCGGCTGCCAGCCTTCATTCAGGTACAGGACTGCCGACACCATGCGCCGGTCATCGTCGCGGAAGCGGTCCAGGTGCCGGCGATAGAACGCCCCTGGCGGGTACAAGGCAAAATGGCATTCGAAGTCTTCCAGGCCGAGGAACAGGCCCTGGTTGATGGCCTGGCGCAGCTGGTCCATGGCGCTCAGGTACTGGTCGCAGGCCTCGGCCTGGCCAGGGTCGATCCACTGGATCTGGTCGCCGCGAATGGCCTCGTGCACCTCCTGGGCAGCACCGCGCCCAACCCCTGCAGGGTTGAGTTCGCCTTCGGCATCACGGCGCCGGCACTCGGCCGCGAGCGCGCGCACCAGGTCGGCAGGCAGAAAAAGCGCCTGCTGGGACCAGCCATGGGTGACCAGATCGTCGACGACGGCCGCAAGCATCGGGTGTTCAGGGGAGATGTGCATGGCGCGCATCATATCCATTAGCCATGCTGGCGCACAGCGCCACTTGGCCGAGAAGCACGCGGATATCTCGACAAACCGGCGCCCGGCCACGGACAATAGCCACCTGCCGACAGGAGTCCTGAATGCGCCGTCTGTTTTCCCTGATTCTGCTGATGATCTGCACCGTGCCTGTCTGGGCAGACAACCTGGATCAACTGTACAAGGCCGCCGGCTGGCCCGACCAGCGCGCCCATTTCAATGATGCCCTGACCGCCGCCCAGGAACGCTACCGCAACAGTTTGCCACCCGCCGTGTACCAAGCGCTGGTAAACAACAGCAACCAGCGCTTCCAGGCCCAGGCGGTGGACCGTCGCGCCCAGGCACAGCTGCGCGCAACCTTGGCCAACCCGGCACCGGCGCTGGCCTTCTTCCGGTCGCCGCTGGGGCGCAAGGTGGTGGCTGCGGAGCTCAAGGCCACACGCAAGGACGAACTGGCCAGGAATGCCAAGGGCTTGCCAAAGATCCAGGCCAGCGATGACCGCCTGCTGATAATCGGCCACCTGGCCCAGGCCCTGCCGGCGCGCGAAGCCGGCGCCGAAGTGAGCCTGGCCATCGCCGGCGTGGCGGCCGACAGCCTCAGCTCGATGATCCCCGGCCTGTTCGGCGGCGGCCAGGCTCAGAACCTGCTCGACGGCCAGCGCCAGCGCCTGATGGGCCAGATCGGCGAAGACCTCAACAACACCCTGCTGTATGTCTATCGCGACCTGTCCGATGCCGAGCTGGAAGAGTTCGCCACCTTTGCCGAGTCGCCAGACGGCAAGGCTTACTACCAGGCCGCCCTGGCCGCCGTTCGCGCAGGCCTGGCGGTTGGCCAGAGCAGCAGCGACCTGAAGTGATCAGCCCAGGCGCTGGTCGATGAAGTCGAAGTAGCGCTGGCGAATGCCCGGCAGCTCGTTGGCCAGGTGGTGACGGGCCTCGGGCAGCATCAGAATCTGCGGTTCGGCGAACTTGGCCTTGAGTACTTCGAGGTTGTACGGCCAGTCCACTGTGCCATCCGCCTCTCCTTGCACGATCAACGGCCGCCGCGTGCTGCGCGGCGCGGCCTCGATGCGTTTGACCCAGGCAATCAAGGCGCCCACCCAGGCCGTTGGCAGGCGGCGCGGTTGCAGCGGGTCGGCTTCGAGGAACGGCAGGAAGGTCGGGTCATTGGTGTTCTCGCTGAAGCGCCGCTCGATGCCATTCACGAAGTGACGCAACACGTGATAGCTCAGCTTCGACCAGCGCCAGGCACAGGGCCGCACCAGCGGCGCCAACAGGATGACCTGACCATCGATGGGGCTGCGCGCGCCCTGGTACAACAGGTGGTCCACGGCGATGGCGCCACCGGTGCTTTGCCCGCAAAGGTGCCAGGGGCGCGGCAGTTGCAGCGTGCGCGCCTGTTCGAACAAAGCCTCCAGCACTTGCTGGTAAACCGCGAAATCACTGATGCTGGCCCGCTCGCCGCTGGACAGGCCATGGCCGGGCAGGTCGCAACTGATCACGGCGAAACCCTGTTTGAGCGCCCAATCGATCACATGCCGGTAGAGGCCCATATGGTCGTAATAGCCGTGCAGCAGGAACAGCGTCGCGCTCGGCTGCTCGGGTAGCCAGGCCTGCCCGACCAGCTCGAAGCCTGCGGCCTGGAAGCCGCCCAGCCAGCTGTGGGCCGACAGGTTCAGGCCATAGAAGCGCTGGTAGTCCTGCGCCTGCACCGACAACGGCTGGCGAACGGTCAACGGCGCCAGGCTGGTGCGCAGGAGGTCGGGGTGAAAGGCAGCGGGCATTGGGTACATCCACAGTGAAGCAAGTATTGATCTGGGATATTCAGCTCTGGCCCGCGCCATGGCAAGCTTGCTCACCATCGAACATCAACCACCGATCCCCTGTAGGAGCGGCCTTGTGTCGCGATAGGGCCGCACAGCGGCCCCGGCAATCTCAGCGTGGGGCACAAATCCTGGGGGCGCTTCGCACCCCATCGCGACGCAAGGCCGCTCCTACAGGGGGCCGCGGAACCTTCATGAAGACTCGGATCATCAAACCACTGTGCATGGCTCTCGTCCTCATCGTCGGCGCCATCATCCTCTGGCAGGCCTACACCACCTTCCAGGCCCGCTACCTGCGCCCGTTCGACAACCAGGCCACGCTGTTCGACGGCAGCCAGCTGCAGTTGCCCCCCGAGCTGGCCGGCCCCGGCCCGATCCGGGTAGTGCATTTCTGGGACCCGGCCTGCCCGTGCAACGTCGGCAACCAGCAGCACTTGGGCGACCTGGTCAACCAGTTCGCCAGCCAGGGCGTGACCTTCCACGTACTGCAAAAGCCCGACAGCCACGGCCAGCTGCCCGCCAACCTCACCGCCCTCAAGCCACTCGCCAGCGTGCCCGGCAGCGAACACCTGCCCGCCTCTCCGGCCGTGGCCATCTGGGACCGGCAAGGCCACCTGGCCTACTTCGGCCCCTACAGCGAAGGCGCCGTGTGCAATGCCAGCAACAGCTTCATCGAGCCGATCCTCAAAGCGCTACTCGACGGCCGCCAGGTGAGTGCCTCCAATACCCTGGCGGTGGGCTGCTACTGCCCCTGGGCCGGCTGACGCACCCGCGCAGGGTTGCCCACCACCACCGCGCCTGCCGGCACGTCACGGGTGACCACACTACCGGCACCCACCACGGCGTTATCGCCAATGGTCACCCCCGGCAGGATGATCGCCGCGCCGCCGATCCACACGTTGTTGCCGATGGTCACCGGCCGGCCACTCTCCAGCCCAGTGCGGCGCACCTCGGGGTCGAGCGGGTGGTCGGCGGTATAGATTTGCACGTTGGGGCCGATCTGGCAGTCATCACCAATATGCACCGGCAGCACATCGAGGATCACGCAGTTGAAATTCATGAAGGTGTTACGGCCGACGCTGATGTTGTAGCCATAGTCGCAATAGAACGGCGGGCGGATCACCGCGCCTTCACCGACTTGGCCAAAGTGCTCTACCAGGAGCCCATGACGTGCGTCGTTGAGCAATTCGACACTGCTGTTGTAGCGGTGCATCCAGTGCTTGTTGGCGATCTGCTCGGCCTGCAGCTCGGGGCAGCCAGCGTGATAGAGCTGGCCTGTAAGCATTTTCTGTTTTTCGCTGAGGGACATGGAAACTCCTTCCTGGGGCTATGCTCTGTTCGCGAATCCGCCGATCATCGGACCACATTTTTCGCTTGAACGCACAAGGAGCCTGCATGAAGCGCAGCCTGACCCTGTTGGCCGTGGTGGTTGCCGTGGCCGCCGGCGCCGGATACTGGTACGTGCAGGGCAAGCTGCCGCAACGCGAGGGCGAGGTGGCCATTGCCGGCCTGCAGGCGCCGGTCAGCGTGCGCTACGATGCCCGCGGCGTGCCGCACCTGCAGGCGCAGAGCGAGCCGGACCTGTACCGTGCCCTCGGTTACGTGCATGCCCAGGACCGGCTGTTCCAGATGGAGATCCTGCGCCGCCTGGCCCGGGGTGAGCTGGCCGAGGTGCTGGGCGACAAGCTGCTGCCCACCGACACCCTGTTCCGCAGCCTGCGCATACGCGAACAGGCAGCACTGATGGCCAAGCGTCAGGACCGGCAATCGCCCGCCTGGCAAGCCCTGCAAGCCTACCTCGACGGAGTGAACAGCTGGCAGGCCAGCCACCCCAAGCCCATGGAATTCGACCTGCTCGGCATTACCCCGCGCCCATTCAGCGCCGAAGACACCCTGAGCATCGCCGGCTACCTGGCCTACAGCTTTGCCGCCGCGTTTCGCACCGAGCCCGCGCTGACCTACATCCGCGACCAGCTGGGCCCTGAGTACCTGAACATCTTCGATCTCGCCTGGCAGCCCGAGGGCGCCTTGAGTACACCGCTGGCCGCTGCCGACTGGCAAAGCCTGGAGGCCCTCGCCCGCCTCAGCCATGACGCGCTGGGCGATGCGGGCATCCCGCAATTCGAGGGCAGCAACGCCTGGGCCGTGGCCGGCAGCCGCACCCGCAGCGGCAGGCCGCTGCTGGCCGGCGACCCGCACATCGGTTTTGCGGTGCCGGCGGTGTGGTACGAGGCCGAGCTGTCGGCGCCGGGCTTCAACCTGTATGGCTACTTCCAAGCGCTCAACCCGTTCGCCCTGCTCGGTCACAACCGCGACTTCGGCTGGAGCCTGACCATGTTCCAGAACGACGACGTCGACCTGATCGCCGAGCGCACCAACCCGGCCGACGCCAACCAGGTGATGGTCGATGGCAAATGGCAGGCGCTGGAAAAGACCGAGCAACAGATTGCCGTCAAAGGCGAAGCACCGGTCACCCTCAGCCTGCGCCGCTCGCCCCATGGCCCGATCGTCAACGACGTGCTGGGCGCCACTGCCGGGCCCACGCCAATCGCCATGTGGTGGGCGTTCCTGGAGACCGAAAACCCGATCCTCGACGGCTTCTACCAGCTCAACCGCGCCGATACCCTGGGCAAGATGCGCGAGGCCGCGGCCAAGGTGCATGCGCCGGGGCTGAACCTGGTGTGGGCCAATGCCCGTGGCGATATCGGCTGGTGGGCGGCGGCGCAGTTGCCGATCCGTCCCGACGGCGTCGACCCCGCGTTCATCCTTGACGGTGCCAGTGCGCAGGCCGACAAGCTCGGCTTCTATCCCTTCAGCGTCAACCCGCAGCAGGAGAACCCGGCGCGCGGCTACATTGTCTCGGCCAACTACCAGCCTCCGGCCGCGGTGCCGATACCCGGTTACTACAACCTGCCGGACCGAGGCCGCCAGCTCGACCGCCACCTGGCCAACGCCGAGGTGAAGTGGGATACCCAAAACAGCCAGGCGCTGCAGCTGGACACTGCCAGCGACCATGGCCCGCGCACCCTTGCACCACTGCTGGCAACGCTGCGCGCAGTGGCCGAAGGTGACGAAGAGAAGGAACTGGTCGAGCAACTGGCAGCCTGGAGCGGCGACTACCCGCTCGACTCGACCAGTGCCACGCTGTTCAACCAGTTCCTCTACGAGCTGGCATTCGCGGCCCTGCATGACGAGCTGGGCGACACCTGGTTCCCGGTGCTGATCAGCACCCGCGCCATCGACGCAGCCCTGCCGCGCCTGGCGGCGGATGCCGATTCGCCGTGGTGGAACACCCGCGGAGCCAACCAGCGCACCGACCGTACCGCCGTGGTGCGCACGGCGTGGCAGAACAGCTTGAAGCACCTGCGGGAGACCTTGGGTAGTGACCCGGCCAGCTGGCAGTGGGGCAAGGCCCATACCCTGACCCACAACCACCCGCTGGGGGTTAAAAAGCCGCTGAACCTGCTGTTCAACGTCGGCCCATTCGCCGCACCGGGCACCCATGAAGTGCCGAACAACCTCTCGGCGAAGATCGGCCCGGCGCCATGGCCGGTGACCTATGGGCCGTCGACGCGGCGGCTGGTCGACTTTGCCGATGCCGGGCAGGCGCTGACCACCAACCCGGTCGGGCAGAGTGGCGTGCCGTTCGACAGGCATTTTGCGGATCAGGCCGAAGGGTATGTGCAGGGGCAGTACCAGAAGGCGCAGATGGGGGTGATTCCGGCGCAGAGTACCTTGCGTCTGGTGCCAGCACCGTAGGGGCTGCCTTGCAGCCCATCGCGACACAAGGCCGCTCCTACAGGGGACCGCGCAACTCAAGGCGAATCCTTGTAGGAGCGGCCTTGTGTCGCGATGGGCCGCAAAGCGGCCCCCGACAATTTCGAATTCCCTACAACACTTCCAGCCGAGACCCACTGCATGCAAAGACACTTCATCGAAATCGACGGCGCCCGCATGAGCTACATCGATCAGGGCCAGGGTTTCCCGGTCCTGCTCGGCCACAGCTACCTGTGGTCCGCCGAGATGTGGCAGCCACAAATCGAAGCCTTGTCAGCACACTTCCGCGTCATCGTCCCCGAGCTGTGGGGCCACGGCGGCTCCGATGCTCCGCCTGCGACCATCGACATGGGCGCCCTGGCCCGCCAGCATCTGGCACTGCTGGACGCTCTGGACATTGGCAAATGCCATTTGGTCGGCCTGTCGGTCGGCGGCATGTGGGGCGCGCAACTGGCCCTGGAACACCCCGAGCGGGTAGACCGCCTGGTGCTGATGGACACTTACCTCGGCGCCGAGCCGGAGGCGACCCGGCTCAAGTACTTCGGCCTGCTCGACGCCGCCAGTGCTGCGGGGCTGTTCCCGGAGCCATTGTTGGATATCGTCGTGCCGATCTTCTTCCATGCAGGCGGGCAGACTGTGCCGGAAGTGCGCGAAGGCTTCCGCGCAGCATTGAAGGCGAGCAGCGCCGAGGTGATTCGGCACAGTTTCGATCCGATGGGGCGGGTGATCTTTGGCCGGCCAGACCTGTTGTCGCGGCTGGGAGAACTGGCCAGTGAGCGGACCATCGTTGTCTGCGGCGACCAGGACATTCCGCGGCCGCCGGAAGAGTCCAATGAAATGGCGCGGATCATTGGCTGCCTGGCAGCGCAGATTCCGTTTGCGGGGCATATCTCCAGCCTGGAGAATCCGCGGGTAGTAAATGAGTTCCTGTTGAATTGGCTGCCGCGTAACCAGTGAGATTGCCGGGGCTGCTTTGCAGCCCTTGTGGGAGCGGGTTCACCCGCGAAGCAGGCAACGCGGTGTATGGCACCGGCTTCGCCGGTGTTCGCGGGTGAACCCGCTCCCACAACGGCCTCATTTACCCGACTAACCCTGCCACTTGCCCCCTTCCACAATCACGCTTTCCGGCTTGGTGTCATCGCTCAGTTCCTTGCGCACATACTGGTCATACAGCTTCAGCAGAAACTTCTCCTCCCCCAGCTTGGCCAGCTCGGCATTCACCCAGTCACGCAGCTCGGTGTTGCCCTTCTTAACCGCCGGTGCAATCGGTGCCTCGTCACCCAGCAGCTCAGGCAGCACGCGGTACCCCGGGTTCTGCTTGGCCCAGCTGAACAGAATCAGGTTGTCCTGCGCATAGGCATCGCCACGCCCGGTGGCCAGCGCCTGCAGCGACTCGCTGTTCTTCTCGAACTTGAGCAGTTTCCAGTCCGGGTGGTTCTTGGTCAGCCAGATATCAGCGGTAGTGCCGGTGGTGACGATGATGGTCTTGTCGGCCAGGTCGTCGAGCTTCTGCACCGGGCTGCCATCCGCGACGATGGCCTGCACGGCAACGCGCAGGTTGGGGTTGGTGAAGTCCACCGCTTCCTTGCGCTCCGGGGTCACGGTCATGTTGGCGAGGATCAGGTCGACCTTGTCGCTCTGCAGGAACGGGATACGGCTGGCCGGCTCCACGGCAACGAACTCGACCTTGTTTTCATCACCCAGCAGGTCCTTGGCCAGGCGCCGGCCGATATCGGTGTCAAAGCCCACGTAGCGGCCCTGCTCATCGACGAAACCGAACGGTGGCTTGTCGGTGAACACCCCGACAATCAGCTTGTCGCGGGCCTTGATGGTTTCCAGGTAGCTGGTGGCCGGCGAGGCCGCCGCGGGCTTGGGTGGTTCTTCAGCCTTGTTGCAGCCGGCCAGCAAGGCCAGGCCGAACAACGGCGCCAGCAGTTTGGTGAAGTTGGCAGTTTTCATGACAGTTCCTTGTGCAGTGTCTTCGGCAGGCTTTCTACGAAGGAGAATTTCTCCAGGAACTGCTGCGCGCGTGCGGTCCGCGGTCGTGTGAAGAAGCTCTCGGGGTCGCCCTGTTCAAGGATCCTGCCGGCCTCCATGAACACGATGCGGTCGGCCACCGCGCGAGCGAAGGCCATTTCGTGGGTAACGATGAGCAAGGTCATGCCGTCGCGGGCCAGGCCCTGGATCACCTGCAGCACCTCCTTGACCATTTCCGGGTCGAGGGCTGCGGTAACCTCGTCGAACAGCATCACCTCGGGGTTCATGCACAGCGAACGCACGATGGCGATGCGCTGTTGCTGGCCCCCGGACAACTGCCGGGGAAAGGCGTCGCGCTTGTCCAGCAGGCCGACCCGCGCCAGCAGCGCCTCGGCCTGGGCCTGGGCTTCGGCGCGCTCGCGCCTTTGTACCTTGAGCGGGCCAAGCAGCAGGTTGTCGATCACGCTCATGTGGCCGAACAGGTGATAGCTCTGGAACACCATGCCGACCCGCTGGCGGATCTCGCGCCAATCGGTGCGCGGGTCGAGCAGCTCCTGCCCGGCCAGGCGCAGGTGGCCGCCGTGGGCCTGCTCCAGGCCGTTGAGGCAGCGCAGCAGCGTGCTTTTGCCACAACCGCTGGGGCCGAGGATGACTACCACCTCGCCGGCCGCCACCTGGAGGTCGACGTCCTTGAGCACCTGGTGCTCGCCAAAGAACTTGTTGAAACCCTGGAATTCGATCAATGCGCTCATGAGTGGGCCCAGCGGCGTTCCAGCACGCGTGAAGCGGCGGACAGCGGATAGCAGACGATGAAGAAGAACAGGAACAAGGCGCCGTAGATCAGCACCGACTCGTAGGTGCGTTCGATGATCTGCTGGCCGGCCTTGATTACCTCGACCACGCCGATCAGCACCGCCAGCGAGCTGGTCTTGATGATCCGCGTGTAGATATTGATGGTCGGCGGGGTCATGCGCTTGAGCGCCTGTGGCAACAGCACGTAGCCATACAGCTGCCAGCCGGCCAGGCCGATCGACAACCCCGCCTCGCGCTGGCCGCGCGGCAGCGAGCGCAACGCGCCACGCACCACCTCGCCCACCTCGCTGGCGCCCCACAGGCCCAGCACCAGCACCGCGCACCAGAAGCTGGGGATGCTCAAGGCCAGGAAGATCGGCAGGCCGAAGAACACCAGGTACAGCCAGACCAGCACGGGGATGGCACGGAACAGCTCCAGGTACACCTGCAAGGCAATGTTCAGGGCCCGGTTGCCCAAGGTTGCCAGCACGCCATAAAGCACACCGCCCAGCGTCGCGAAGAGGATGCCCAGTGCAGAGATGGCCAGGGTCTGCGCCGCGCCGCCAGCCAGCTGCGGCAATGCCTGCAGCAGCAGTTCAGACGCCGAACTGGCCATGTTGCAGCCTCCTTTCGACATAGCGCAGCAGCAACGACAGCGGCAGGAACAGCAGCACACAGAGCAGGGTCAGCACGGTGAGCATTTCATAGGTCTTGTAGTACAGCGCGATGTAGTTCTTGGTGGTGTAGAGAATTTCCGGCACGGCCACCGCCGACACCACGGTGGTTTCCTTGAGCAGGAAGATGAAGTTGGCGAACAGTGCCGGCAGGCTGAGGATGCCGGCCTGGGGCAGCACCACATGACGCAGCAGCTGGCCTTCGGACAGGCCGATGGAGCGCCCGGACTCCAGCTGGGCACGGGGCACGGCCTCGATGCCGGCACGCAGCACCTCGGTGAGATAGGCACCGCCCATGAAGGTCATGGTGATGATCGCTGCGGCAAAGCCGGAAATCTTCAGGCCCAGGCTGGGCAAGGCGAAGTAGACGAAAAACAGCTGGATCAGCAGCGGCGTGTTGCGGGCCAGCTCCACGTAGGTTTTTACCAGGCGCCACAGGTACGGGGTGCGTAATACCAGCAGTGTGGCGTTGACCAGGGCGACCAGCAGCGAGGTGGCGATGGCGATCAGGCCGACCTGCAGGGTCACGCCCACGGCCTTGAGGAAGGCGGGCAGCGTGCCGAGGATGAATGCGGTGTCGAGGGTCATGGTGAAGCAGGTCTGCAGGGTGCGCGTGGGCACGATAGCTAGACTCTAATGATCTAAAAACTTTTAGATAAATACCTTTGTAGCATATGCATATCACTGAGAGTTCCGCGCTGGATGCATGTATTGACGGCACACGCAGGTCCTTGTGGGAGCGGGTTTACCCGCGAAGCAGACAACGCGGTGGATGGCACGGGCTTCGCCCGTGTTCGCGGGTAAACCCGCTCCCACAGGTAACTATGCCCACAAACAAAAACGCCGACACAAGGGTGTCGGCGTTGGGTCATGCAAGGTAATGCAAGCGCATCAGAACGCCGGCAGCACCGCACCCTGGTATTTCTTGGCGATGAATTCCTTCACTTCCGGGCTGGTCAGGGCCTTGGCCAGTTTCTGGATGGCTTCGCTGTCCTTGTTGTCCGGGCGAGCGACCAGGAAGTTCACGTATGGCGAGTCGCTGCCTTCGATTACCAGCGCGTCCTTGGCCGGGTTCAGGCCGGCTTCCAGGGCGTAGTTGGTGTTGATCATGTCCAGGTCGACCTGGTCCAGCACACGCGGCAGCATGGCCGACTCAAGCTCGCGGAACTTCAGCTTCTTCGGGTTCTCGGCAATGTCCTTGGGGGTGGCCAGGGCGTTCTTCGGGTCCTTCAGGGTGATCAGGCCAGCCTTCTGCAACAGCAGCAGGGCTCGGCCGCTGTTGCTGCCCTCGTTAGGGATGGCAACGGTAGCGCCTTCTTTCAGTTCGCTCAGGCTCTTGACCTTTTTCGAGTAACCACCGAAGGGTTCGACGTGCACGCCGATCACGGTATCCAGGTGGGTGCCCTTGCCTTCGTTGAAGTTCTGCAGGTACGGCAGGGTCTGGAAGTAGTTGGCGTCCAGGCGCTTCTGGTCAACCTGCACGTTCGGCTGCACGTAATCGGTGAAGACCTTGATCTGCAGGTCCACACCTTCCTTGGCCAGGGTCGGCTTGATCAGCTCGAGGATTTCGGCGTGCGGTACCGGGGTGGCGGCAACCACCAGTTTCTCGGCGGCGGCAGCCAGGCCGGCAAACGACAGGGCAGCAGCCAGGGCAGTGGTCAGCAGGGTCTTCTTCATGGTGGTCCTTGTTCTGGTTCTGGGCCATCGACGATGGCGAATCGGGTGCCCAACCGGTTCACCAGCGGGCGTGAGGCGGACAATACCCAGATTTTTTATTCCGTAACAATATCTTTTATTTAGCTTCTTATTCCAAAAACAAACTGCCATCAGCCACTTTGCTTATGAGCGATGTCTAGCGCGCGGGGTTTGGCAGGTCGAGGTCTTCAGCCAGGATCTCTTCGCCGTCATTCACCAGCAAGGCGAAGTGGATGACGTTCTCCAGTTCACGGGTGTTGCCGGGCCAGGGGTGTGCTTCCAGCACCTGCTGCGCCGCCTCGCTCACCAGCGGCACAGGCCGTTGCAGGCGCACGCTGTAGATGCCCACGAAGTACTCGGCCAACGGCAGGATATCGCCCGGCCGCTCGCGCAGTGGCGGCAGCTCCAGCGCCCCCTCGCGCAGGTATTGATACAGGCGCTCGTTGAAGCGCCCCGCGCGCACCACCCGCGCTAGGTCGATACTGGTAGCGGCCACAAGGCGCACGTCCACCGGTTGCGGCTGCTGCGCGCCCACCCGGGTAACCTCGCGGTTTTCCAGGGCGGCCAGCAGCTTGCCCTGGATGGCCAGCGGCAAGTCGGCGATCTCGTCCAGGTACAACGTGCCGCCGTTGGCCGAGCCGAACCAGCCGGCACGGCTGCTGGCTGTGCCGCCCTGGCTGCCGGCACTGTAGCCGAACAGCTCGGCATCGGCGTAGGTGGGGCTGATGGCAGCGCAGTTGACCGACACGAACAACCCGCTGCGGTCACTGGCACGGTGGATCTGCCGAGCCAGCAGTTCCTTGCCGGTACCGGTTTCGCCACGGATCAGGACTGGCAAGGGTTGTGGCGCCAGGTGCTCGAGCTCCTCGCGCAGCTGCTGCGAACGTGGGTCGATGAACACCAGCGCCTTGGCGCGGATGCTCAACGGGCTCTTGTCCAGCTCAGGGAAGGTCAGCAACGGCTGGCCAAAAGGGTTTTGAAAAGTCATGACAAACTCCCGCCCCAGGCCTTCAATGGCCGGGCGTCAGGCAAACGGTAAACAGTAAGGGCGATCAGGCGCGGCGCAGTGCGCGCTGCTCGACCCGGCTCTGCAAGCGATACAAGTAGGCGAAACCCTGTTCCCAGCGCTCATGGCCGGACTTGACGTTGATGTGCCCGGCGTTGGTCAGCAGCCCTGCTTCGGCGCCCCAGACCTGGGCCAGGTACAGCGCCCTTGGCACGCTTACGGCCGGGTCGTTGTCCGAGCTGACCACCTGGCTGGGGAATGGCAGTGCTTCGGTCGGGATCGGCGCGAAGTTGCGCAGAGCCGGCGCGCAGGTTGGCCGCTCCACGTCAGCGGGCGCCACCAGCAGCGCGCCACGTACCCGCCGCAGCAGGGCCGGGCTGGCTTGCGCGGCCCAATGAGCGACGGTTATGCAGCCCAGGCTATGGGCAATCAGAATCACCGGCGAGCGCTCGGCGGCAATCGCCTGCTCCAGTGCCTGCACCCAGTCCTTACGTTGCGGGGTAAGCCAGTCGTGCTGCTCGACCCGGGCACTGTTGGGCAGGGTGCGCTGCCAGTGACTTTGCCAATGGTTGTCTGGCGATCCTTGCCAGCCCGGCACAATCAGGTAACGAATCGACTCATTGCGCATGGGGACGCCTCCAGTGAGTTTGCGTGCTTGGAGACAAGTATAGGGAGGGAGTTATATCAGTAAAGGAATAAGAAGCTATTTATTAATAACCAAAATGCAATCCTTGTGGGAGCGGGTTTACCCGCGAATGCGTCGGTGATGCCTACATCGCATTCGCGGGTGAACCCGCTCCCACAGGGGGCATTGATAGCCATGAAATCCGGCAAAAAAAAGGGCCATCCCCTGCCAAGAGATATGGCCCCTAAGCACTTGCCTGAAGAAAGTTGACGGGTTCAGCGCGCGGTAATCACCGCCAGCTTGCTGATCCCCGCACGTTCGATAGCCGCCATGGCCCGCGCCACTTCGCCGTAGTTCACGCCGTCATCGGCCTGCAGCTGTACGCGCACGTCCACGTCCTTGTCCTTGGCGGCCTTGAGGCTGGTTTCCAGCAGGTCGGGCTGGATCTCGTCCTTGTTGATGAACAACTTGCCGTCACCGTCGATGCTGACCACCAGCGGGTCCTTCTGCTCCACCGGGGCCACGGCCTCGGTCTTGGGCAGGTTGATGGGGATGGCATTGGTCAGCAGCGGCGCGGTGACGATGAACACCACCAGCAGCACCAGCATGACGTCCACCAACGGCGTGACGTTGATTTCACTGAGGACTTCGTCGCTGTCCTGGGTCGAAAATGCCATGTCAGGACGCCTCCTTCACCGGTTGGGTGAAACCGGCCTGGGGCCTGTGCACGGCCGGGTGCACCAGCACGCGGAAGGCACTCTTCTGCGCCAGGCTGTAGAAGTCGTGGGCGAAGTCATCGAGGTCGGCCGCGGTGAGCTTGAGGCGGCGCAGGAAGTAGTTGTAGACCAGCACCGCCGGCACCGCGACGGCGATACCCACGCCGGTGGCCACCAGTGCCGCGCCAATCGGCCCGGCCACGGTTTCCAGGCTGGCGGAACCGGCCGCGCTGATGCCCTTGAGTGCTTCCATGATGCCCCAGACGGTGCCGAACAGGCCGATGAAGGGCGAGGTACTGCCAATACTGGCGACCACCGCCAGGCCGGTTTCCAGCGAACGGCGCTCACGCACGATCTGCTGGCGCAGGGCACGCTCCAGGCGGTCCTGGTGGTTGATGGCGTGGCTCAGGTCATTGGCCTGGCTGTCACCGACGGCGATGGCGGCATAACCGGCCTGGGCAACACGGGCGGCAGGGCCAGGCAGGTCGTGGCTGGGCTCGGCAGCCGAGTCCAGGCTCGAGGCGGCCCAGAATTGCTGGTGGAAGCGTTTGTCCTGGTTCTTCAGCCGCACGAACTGCACGACCTTGACCAGGGCCAGGGCCCAGGTGGCGACAGAAAAACCGACCAGCAGCCAGATGACTGCGCTTTCAACGGATTCGAGGGGGGATGCCAGCAGGCTCATGATGATGTCTTCCTGTGTTCTGCGAAAAAGTTAGCGAAGCTTGAAATCGATCGGCACGCTGACCCAGCCGGTCTGGGCCACGTCGCCCTGCTTGGCAGGCACGAAACTCCAGCGCTTGACCGCGG
Source organism: Pseudomonas asiatica (assembly GCF_040214835.1). Classification (NCBI taxonomy): domain Bacteria; kingdom Pseudomonadati; phylum Pseudomonadota; class Gammaproteobacteria; order Pseudomonadales; family Pseudomonadaceae; genus Pseudomonas; species Pseudomonas asiatica. The sequence goes on from NZ_CP157874.1 coordinate 5,609,947, forward strand.
CCAGTGCGGCAGCGTCGAGGGCATCACGGCCGCTGCTCTTCTGGATCTGGATCTGCCCGGGCTTGCCGCTGGGCAGCACCTCGACGCGCAGCAGCACGGTGCCTTCCCAACCGCGGCGCTGGGCCATCTGCGGGTACTCCGGCGCCGGGTTCTTCAGGTACGCCGCGTTGGCCGATGCCGGGGTGACCTGGGCCGGCGCGGGTGGCGCTGGCGGTGCCGGAGCGGCCACAGGCGCTGGCGGCGGCGCTTCGACCGGCTTGGGCTGCGGTTTGGGCTGTTGCTTGACCACCGGCTTGGGCACGGGCTTTGGCTTGGGTTTGGGCTTGGCGGCCAGCTCGTCGACCACCGGCGGCGGTGGCGGCTGGACCACCGGCGGTGCCGGGGCTGGTGGCGGTGGCTCGACCACAGGCGGTGCTGGCGCGGCGAACTCGATGGTCATCGGCGGTACTTGCGGTGGCACCACCGGCAGCTCGGGCGTTGGTGCCTGGCTGACCCAGTACGCTGCTGCGCCATGCAGGGCCAGCACCAGCAGGCCCAACACCAGCTTGTCGCGGCGCTTGAGCCCGCTGACGGGCGTGCGTTGCAGGCGCAGCTGGCCAAGCGGGAGGCGAAGCGTGCGTCCAAGGTCGACCAGGTCGCCCGGTGCCGGGCGCCATGGCTGGTCGTAGGCCCTGACGGCCGACTGGACATTACCCATTGATCAAACTCCTGGGGTCTCGATTCAGGTGTGTGGCTGAATCATCGCGGCCAGGGGCTTATCTCTTAAAGTAATGTTTAAAATTATGGTTAGAACTTTACTGAATATAGTTTTCCAGGGATTGTGGCAAAGCCGCGGAATTCGCGGGCTGTGGCCGGGCGGGTTTTCAATCATGCATTGCCGGCATGTGAAATATTCGCGTAAGGCATGAGATTGCCGCGAGGGCTGCGCCCTCGATCGCGACGCAAGGCCGCTCCTACACGGACCGCGCAAGCCCCAGGCATTACGCGATCCCCTGTAGGAGCGGCCTTGTGTCGCGATGGGCTGCAAAGCAGCCCCGGCAATCCATCAGGCATAAAAAAGCCCAGGACCAACCCCGGGCTTTTTCATCACCAAAGGCGACTCAGATATCCGCCACCTTCTGCCAAACCTTCGGCCGGAAGAACAATGTCTCTCCCCGCGCCAACCCGGTCAGGCTGTCATGGTCCTTGACCACCTCTGCCTCGATCAGCTCGCTCTGCCCTTCCACCTTCAAGGTCACCCGCGTGGTCGCGCCCAGCGGCCGGATATCCCGCACCTCTGCCGCATGGTGCCCTTCGGTCTCGTGCCGCGACAGCGACACTTCGTGCGGGCGGAACAGCACATGATGCCCTTCGCTCAGGGCCAGGCGGTTGGAATCACCGAGGAAGTGGTAGACGAAATCGTTGGCCGGGTGCTCGTACACCTCGCCCGGCGAGCCGATCTGCTCGATCACGCCTTTGTTCATCACCACGATGCGGTCGGCCACCTCCATGGCTTCTTCCTGGTCGTGGGTGACGAACACCGACGTCAGGTTGATATCCTCGTGCAGGCGCGCCAGCCAGCGGCGCAGCTCCTTGCGCACCTTGGCATCCAGCGCACCGAAAGGCTCGTCCAGCAACAGCACCTTGGGCTCCACCGCCAGCGCACGGGCCAGGGCGATACGCTGGCGCTGGCCACCGGACAACTGCTCGGGGTAGCGGTCGGACAGCCAGTCCAGCTGCACCATGTTCAGCAGTTCATGCACCTTCTCGGCAATCTTGCTCTCGCTCGGGCGCTCGCCCTTGGGCTTCATGCGCAGGCCGAAGGCGACGTTGTCGAACACACTCATGTGGCGGAACAACGCGTAGTGCTGGAACACGAAACCGACGTTGCGGTCGCGCACGTCATGGCCGGACACGTCCTCGCCATGGAACACGATATTGCCCTGGTCGGGGGTTTCCAGGCCGGCGATGATGCGCAGCAACGTGGTCTTGCCGCAGCCGGACGGGCCGAGCAGGGCCACCAGCTCGCCGCTGTTGATGTCCAGGTTGATGTTGTCCAGGGCCTGGAAGCTGTTGAAGCGCTTGCTGACGTTACGAACTTCGATCGACATGAATCATTCCTCCGCGGCGCTGTGGCGCAGGCGGTTAATACGGTTCTCGCTCCACTGCTTGAGCAGCAGGATGAAGAGCGCCAGGATCAGCAGCAGGCTGGCCACGCTGAAGGCCGCGACGTGGTTGTACTCGTTGTAGAGGATCTCCACGTGCAGCGGCAAGGTATTGGTCACGCCGCGAATGTGGCCGGACACCACCGACACCGCGCCAAACTCGCCCATCGCCCGCGCAGTGCACAGCACCACGCCGTAGATCAGGCCCCATTTGATGTTCGGCAGGGTCACGTGCCAGAACATCTGCCAGCCATTGGCGCCGAGCAGGCGCGCGGCCTCCTCTTCCTGCGTGCCCTGCTCCTGCATCAGCGGGATCAGCTCACGGGCCACGAACGGTACGGTGACGAAGATGGTGGCCAGGACGATGCCCGGCAGGGCGAACACGATCTGGATATCGTGGTCCTGCAGCCACGGCCCGAACAGGCCTTGCGCACCGAACATCAGCACGTAGACCAGGCCGGCGATCACCGGCGATACCGAGAACGGCAGGTCAATCAGGGTGACCAGGATACTCTTGCCACGGAAGGTGTACTTGCTCACGCACCAGGCGGCGCTGACGCCGAACACCAGGTTCAGCGGTACCGAAATGACCACGGCGAGCAGGGTCAGCTTCAGCGCCGACAACGCGTCAGGCTCGAAGATCGCTTCGAAGAAGGTGCCAAAGCCGTTCTTCAGCGCCTGCGATACCACGATCACCAGTGGCAGCAGCAGGAACAGCGCGAACACCAGCCAGCCAAGGCCGATCAGAATACGCCGCGAAGTGGCGCTGCCCCGGCGGGCGGCGTTGGCGGCGGCGGTTGCATTCAGGGATGAACTGGACATGCCGGCCTCCTTCAAGGGGTTTCGATGCGGCGCTGCAGCAGGTTGATCAGCAGCAGCAGGATGAAGGAAACCACCAGCATGAGCACGCCGATGGAGGTCGCGCCGGTGTAGTCGTACTGGTCGAGCTTGACCATGATCAGCAGCGGCAGGATTTCGGTCTTCATCGGCATGTTGCCGGCAATGAAGATCACCGAACCATACTCGCCCACGCCGCGGGCGAAGGCCAGGGCAAAGCCTGTCAGCCAGGCAGGCAGCAGCGCTGGCGCCAGCACATGGCGGAACACCTGCAGCGGCTTGGCGCCCAGGCAGGCGGCGGCCTCCTCCACTTCACGCGGAATGTCGGCCAGTACCGGCTGCACCGTACGCACCACGAACGGCAGGGTGACGAAGGTCAGCGCCAGGGTGATGCCCAGCGGGGTGTAGGCGATCTTGAAACCCAGGTCGGTGGCGAACTGACCGACCCAGCCCGAAGGCGCGTACAGGGCGGTCAGGGCGATACCGGCTACGGCCGTGGGCAGGGCGAACGGCAGGTCGATCATCGCATCGATGATCTTGCGCCCGGGGAAGGTGTAGCGCACCAGCACCCAGGCCAGCAGGGTGCCGATCACTCCATTGATGATGGCGGCGAACAGGGCGGTGCCGAAACTCAGCTTGAGCGCGGCGATCACCCGCGGCGCACTGATGACGTTCCAGAACTGCTCCCAGGTAAGCTGTGCGGCATGCACGAACATGGCGGCCAGCGGTATCAGCACGATCAGGCTGAGGTACACCAAGGTGTAGCCCAGCGTCAGCCCGAAGCCGGGTATGACGGGGGAAATGCGGCGTGACATAAATATCCCTGGTTGAACGCACTTGGCCCGGGAACGATCCCGGGCTGGTGCTAGCTTCTGAAATCCTGGGGCTGCTTTGCAGCCCATCGCGACGCAAGGCCGCTCCTACAGGGGTGCGCGTACCTCTGTAGGAGCGGCCTTGTGTCGCGATGGGCCGCAGCGCGGCCCCGCTTTTCCTTGGCCCTTACTGTGCCTGATAGATCTGGTCGAACACACCGCCATCATTGAAGAATTTAGGTTGTGCAGTCTTCCAGCCACCAAAGTCCTTGTCTATGGTCACCAGGTCCAGTTTTGGGAACTGCTTGCCGAACTCGGCTGCGACCTTCTCGTCACGCGGGCGGTAGAAGTTCTCGGCGGCGATCTTCTGCCCGGCCGGGCTGTACAGGTGCTTGAGGTATTCGCTGGCAATCTCGGTATTGCCCTTCTTCTCGGCGTTCTTGTCCACCACCGCCACCGGCGGCTCGGCGAGGATCGACAGCGACGGCACGACGATCTCGAACTTGTCGGCGCCACCGTCTTCCTTCAGTGCCAGGAAGGCTTCGTTTTCCCAGGCCAGCAGCACATCGCCCTGGCCGTTATTGACGAAGGTGATGGTCGAGCCACGAGCGCCGGTATCCAGCACCGGTACGTGCTTGAACAACTCCTGCACATACTCCTTGGCCTTAGCTTCGCTACCGCCGGCCTTCAGGCCATAGGCCCAGGCAGCCAGGAAGTTCCAACGGGCGCCGCCGGAGGTTTTCGGGTTGGGGGTGATGACCGACACGTCCTTCTTGATCAGGTCGCCCCAGTCCTTGATGCCTTTCGGGTTGCCCTTGCGCACCAGGAACACGATGGTCGAGGTGTACGGGGTGCTGGCATCCGGCAGGCGGGTCTGCCAGTTTTCTGGCAGGGTCTTGCCAAGCTTGGCGACTTCATCGATGTCGCCGGCCAGGGCCAGGGTCACCACGTCGGCACGCAGGCCATCGATCACCGCACGGGCCTGCTTGCCCGAACCGCCGTGGGATTGCTGGATCTTCACCTTGTCGCCCGGGTGGGCCTGCTGCCAGTGCTTGATGAACTCGGCGTTGTACTGCTGGTACAGCTCGCGGGTCGGGTCGTAGGACACGTTCAGCAGTTCGTAGTCCTTGGCGATGGCGGAACCGGCAAAAACAGCACTGGCCAGGGCGGCGAGCGCATAACGGCGGATGGACATGGTGAAGCTCCCGATTGGCATTTTTCTAGTTTTGAATGTGTGGTGCGATCAGCCGGTCTTGTTGCCGGGCTGCTGCAGGCGGAACTTCTCCTTGCGCTCGATCTGCACGACCTGAGCGTTGTGCACGGTAATCTCCACCGCACCGAATCGCAGGTCGCGCAGAGCGCTCTGGATTTCACGCAGAATGGTGGCTTCGTCCTGACCGTCGATGCTACGCAGAGATGCACTCATGCTCGTTCTCCTTGGAGTGAGGGTGCCGGGCTGAGGTTTGAAGGGGATTTGCGCCTGGCTTGAGGGCAATAGTAGTGAGGCTGGGTTATTCTTAAAAATACTGTTTAAGAATGTTTATATAACCAAAAGCAAAAGACAATTTCGAAGGCGACGGAAGGCCCTGTGGGAGCGGGTTCACCCGCGAATGCGGCGGTGGTTCCACCATCGCATTCGCGGGTAAACCCGCTCCCACAGGATCCGTGCAGGGCTTCAGTTGTGTTTCTGTGGCTCGCGGATCTTGTACCAGGCCACATACAAGGCCGGCAGGAACAGCAGCGTCAGCAGGGTCGCCACGATGATCCCGCCAATCATGGCGTAGGCCATCGGCCCCCAGAACACCTCGCGGGCAATCGGTATCATGCCCAGGCTCGCCGCCGCCGCGGTCAGCAGAATCGGCCGGCGCCGGTGGTTGGTGGCCTCCACCACCGCATCCCACGGCGACAAGCCCTGGGCCTCGAACTCGTCGATCTGGGTCACCAGGATCACCGAGTTACGAATGATGATGCCCGCCAGCGCGAGAATGCCGAGAATCGCCACGAAGCCCATGGGCGTACCTGTGGGCACCAGCGCAATGATCACGCCAATCAGCCCCAGCGGCGCCACGCTGACCACCAGGAACAGCTTCTGCACGCTGTGCAGCTGGATCATCAGGAACGTCGCCATCAGGAACAGCATCAGCGGGATGACCTTGCGGATCGGCCCCTGCGCCTTGGCGCTCTCCTCCACCGTACCGCCGGTGGCCACTTCGAAGCCCACCGGCAACTTGCTGGCGAACTCGTCGATCTTCGGCTTCAGTTGGGCCACCAGGTCGGTGGGCTGGATGTCACCGTTGACCGATGCCTTGATGGTGATGGTCGGCTTGCGGTCACGACGCCACACCAGCGGCTGCTCCAGCTCGTAGCGCACGGTGGCGAACGCCAGCAGCGGGATCGAGGTACCGTTGGGTGTCAGGATCTGCAGGTTCTGCAGGGTATCGGGCGAGCCACGCTCGCTGTCCTCGGCACGGGCGACCACGTCGACCAGGTAGATGTTGTCGTTGACCTGGGTGATCTGCACGCCGCTGACGATGCTGTTCATCACATTGGCCACGTCCTCCGACGACAGGCCCAGCTGGCGCGCCTTGTCCTGGGCGATTTCCACGCGCAGCACCTTACCCGGCTCGTTCCAGTCGTAGATCATCTCGCCGATGTGCTCGTTCTGGTCGAGCAAGGTGGCCAGCTCGATGGCGTGCTTGCGTACCTGGTCGATATTGGCGCCGCTGACCCGATACTGGATCGGCCGGCCCACCGGTGGGCCCATTTCCAGCGATTGCACGTTGGTGCCGACGCCAACGAACTCTTCATGCAGGATCTTCTGCAGGCGGTCCATCATGGCCTGGCGTTCTTCGAAGCCCTTGCTGACGATGACCAGCTGCGCGTAGTACGGGTTCTGCAACTGCTGGTCGAGGGGCAGGTAGAAGCGGATCGCGCCTTGGCCGATATACGTACTCCAGTGCACCAGGTCCGGGTCGTCCTTGATCCGCGCCTCGAAGCGGTCGACCACCTTGCGCGTCTCTTCGATCGAGGCGTTTTGCGGCAGGTTGAGGTCGACGAGGATTTCCGGGCGGTCCGAGGACGGGAAGAACTGGTTCTGCACGAAGCGCTCGCAGAAGATTGCCAGGGCAAACAGCACCACGGTGCCGATGATGGTCAGCCAGCGGTTGCGCATGCACCACAACAAACCATGCTCGAAGATTCGGCCGACACGGCCAGGCTCGGCTTCGTGGGGCTTGAGCTTGGCGCTGCTGAGAATGTGCACGCCGAGCACCGGGGCGAAGAACACCGCTACCACCCACGACACCATCAGCGCCACGGCAATTACCGCAAACAGCGTGTAGGTGTACTCGCCCGCCGAACTGGCGTTGAGGCCGATCGGCACGAAGCCGGCCACCGTCACCAGGGTGCCGGTAAGCATGGGGAAGGCGGTGGAGGTATAGGCAAAAGTCGCCGCCTGCTCCTTGCTTTCGCCCATCTCCAGCCGTGTGACCATCACCTCCACGGTGATCATCGCATCGTCCACCAGCAGGCCCAGGGCGATGATCAGCGCCCCCAGCGAAATCCGCTGCATGGTGATGCCGCTGTATTCCATGAACACGAACACCATGGCCAGCACCAGCGGGATCGAACAGGCCACCACCAGCCCGGCACGCACGCCGAGGCTGACGAAGCTCACCGCCAGCACGATCACCACCGCCTCGAACAGCGCACTGGTGAAGCCGCCCACCGCTTGCTTGACCACCACGGCCTGGTCGGAAACAGTGTGCACCCCGACGCCCACCGGCAAGTCTTCGATCACCTTGTCCATGCGCTTTTTCAGCGCCGCGCCGAACACCTGGATATTGCCGCCGGCCTTCATGCCGATGGCCAGGCCCAACGCCGTCTGGCCGTTGTAGCGGAACATCGGCGAAGGGGGGTCGACGTAACCGCGCTCGATATCGGCGATGTCGGCCAGGCGGAAGAAGCGGTCGTTGATCTTCAGGTTGACGGTTTGCAGGTCTTTTTCCGAGGTGAACTGCCCGGAGGTACGCACCGAGATACGTTCCGGCCCGGCCTCGATCACACCGGCAGGGGTCACGGCGTTTTGCGATTGCAGGGCCTGCATGACCTGGCGCTGATCGATGCCCAGGGCTGCCAGCTTGCGGGTGGAGAAGTTCAGGTAAAGCACTTCGTCCTGGGTGCCGATCAGCTCGATCTTGCCGATGTTGGGCACATCGCGCACTTCGGCCCGAGCCTGTTCCACGTAGTCGCGCAGCTGGCGCAGGGTCAGGCCGTCGGCGGTGAAGGCATAGATAGAACCGAACACATCGCCGAATTCATCGTTGAACCCGGGCCCCTGGATGCCCGCAGGGAATTCACCGCGAATGTCCTGGATCTTCTTGCGCACCTGATACCAGATTTCCGGGATGTCCTTGGCCTTGGTGGTATCGCGCAGGTACACGTAGACCGTGGATTCGCCGGGGCGGGTGTAACTTTTGGTGTAGTCGAGGGAGTCGAGTTCCTCGAGCTTCTTCTCGATACGGTCGGTGACCTGGTACAGGGTTTCGTCCTGGGTCGCGCCGGGCCAGCGGGTCTGGATGACCATGGTCTTGATGGTGAACGACGGGTCTTCCTCACGGCCCAGGTTGAAGTAGGAGAAGATCCCCATCAGCAGGCCAACGAACATCAGGTACCAGACGAACGATTGATGCTTGAGTGCCCAGTCGGACAGGTTGAAGCTTCCTTTCATTGCGCATCCTCGTCGAAGGTGACCTTCTGGCCGGGCTTGAGGCTGTTCACGCCCGCAGTCACCACCCGCTCGCCGGGCTGTACGCCCGAACTCAGGACGACGCTGTCGGCGGTGCGGCCGATCAGGGCCACGTCACGAGTGGCCACGGTCTTCTGCTGCGTATCGATCACCCATACCTGGGTCTTGCCGTCGCGCTCGAGCAAGGCACTCAAGGGCAGTTCGCTGCGCGGCGACACCTCCGAACTCAGGGTCACGCTGATGGCGGTGCCCAGGTGGAAGGCCGCCGGGGTGCTGGCCAGGGTCAGGCGCGCGCGGCGGGTGCGAGTGGTGGCGTCGGCCTGGGGTTCCAGTTCCCGCAGGCTGGCGGTGGTGTTGATGGTCGGGTCCAGCTGCGAAGCAACGGTGAAGGTCAGGCCTTTGCTCAACTGCTCGGCCAGGCCGATCGGCAGGTCGATCACCGCTTCCTTCACATCCGGCCTGGCCAGGGTTACCACGGCCTGGCCGGCGGTGACGGTTTGCCCGGCTTCGGCCTGCCAGGCAGTGATCACCGCGGCGTGGTCGGTGCGCAGGGTGCTGTAGTCGAGCTGGTCACGCGCCTGGCTGAGCGCAGAGCGCGCCTGCTCCAACGCCGCGCTGGTGGTCTTCAGGTTGGTCTGGGCGATATCCAGCTGGGCCTGGGCGCCTACGCCACGGTCGTACAGCTGTTGCTGGCGGCGGGCATCGGCCTGGGCGTTGATCCACTGCGCCTGCACCTTGGCCAGGTCGCCTTCGGCGGCGCGCAACTGGTTCTGCTGGTCGGTCGGGTCGAGGGTGGCCAGGGTGTCACCCGGTTTCACCTGGGCGCCCACATCCAGCCAGCGCCGGGCGATACGCCCGGATACCCGGAAGCCCAAGGTGCTTTCGAAACGTGCCTGGATACTGCCGGCGAAACGGCCCAGCTGCGACTGCACCTGGGGTTCGACCTTGACCGACAGTACCGGCCGAATCGGTTCCGGCACTTCATCCTCGCTACTGCAGCCGGCCAACAGCACGCCGGCCGACAGCATCAGCAGCAGGCGCTTCATAGCTCACCCCCGTTGGCCTTGGCATCGATCTTCAGCACCTGCATGCCGGGGTGTAGCAACTGTCCGCCATTGACCACCACGGTCTCGCCGCCTTTCAGGCCACTGGCGACCACGATCCTGCCGGTGAGGTAACGGCTGACCTCGACCTTGCGCAGCTCTACCTTGTCACCCTCGCCCACCACCCAGACGGCGGGCTCATGCAGGGCCTTGGTCAGTGCCGACCATGGCAGCTCGATACTTGGTCGGCCCTGGGCATTGGTGGTGGCCGTCACCGGTGCACCCAGTTGCATCCCTGGCGGCACATCCCTCAGCCCGACCTTGACCTGTACCGTGCCGCTTTGCGCAGACACCGTGGGGGTGATTTCGCGCACGAAGCCACGGGCCTGGACCTTGGGATCGTCCAGCAGGCTGACGATCACGCCGGCATCGCTGGGCGGAGCCACCAGCAGCGATTCGTAGACATTGAACACGGCATCACGATCACCATCGGTGGCCAGGCTGAAGATTGGCATGGTCGCTTGAACCACCTGGCCGACCTCAGCCTGGCGCTCGGTGATGACCCCATCGGCCTCGGAGACCAGCGCGGTATAGCTCAGTTGTTCGTTGGCATTGGCCAATTGCGCCTGTGCGGCCTTGAGCGCGCTCTGATTGCTGCGCAGTGCGGCTTCGGCGGAATCGTATTCGCTCTGGCTGGTGTAGCCCTTGGGCAACAGCTTTTGCTGGCGTACGAAGGCAGCGCTGGTCTGGGTGACCCGCGCCTGCGCGGCGAACACCTCGGCCTTGGCCGAGTCGACATTGTTCTGCAGGTCTTTCGGGTCCAGCCGCGCCAACACCTGGTTGGCCTTTACGTGGTCACCGACATCGACACTGCGCGAAATGATCTTGCCGCCCACACGGAACGACAGGTCGGTCTGCACCCGCGCCTGCACATCGCCAGTCAGGGTGACCCTGGCAGCGAAATCGGTGGGTGATACCTGTTGCACGCCTACGCGTGGCAGTGTTTCGGTGGTTTCTTCCTTACTACAGCCCGACAGCAGGGACACAAGCCCCAGGCAGACGACCAACAGCGGACGTATCAACGTCATGCAGGCTCCTTGCTTGCGCGCAAATGATTCGTGGGATGCGACTGTTAGCGTAGATCAGGGTTCATTAAACGTCATTGACCTGAATGCTTTAGCTCCGTGCCAAAAGCGAGGAAAAGCGCAGAGGTAGCACAAAAATGCTCCGCTGAAACCTGAAATTTCTACCAGTTGAAAAACTGCGAAAAAAGTAGAAAGTCAGCTTTCAGTAGGAGGACTAAGAATGACGAAGCCATGTAACATCACCCATAATCATACTTACTGCCCCTATGGATACTCAAAGCTATCTGATGACCATACCGGATCACTACAATATTGCGGAGAATTTCTAAACAATACAGCGAACCTCTATTTCCTTGGACTTGGGACCCGAACTTACAGCCCCAGAATCTTTCGTTTCAACTCCAGAGATAGCATGAGTCCTTTTTCGCTTGGTGGTATAAACTCATACAGTTATTGCTTTAACGACCCTATAAATCTGTCTGATCCAACTGGCCACTCCCCACTATTACCTCGCCCCAAGGTAATAAAATTCGATACGAACTGGACCTTGAAAACTAGACCTTTTTATGTAAAAAAACAGCTACGCTGGAGCAATTCGTACATCAAGCCTTTCGAATCTAATGATCCCACTGATAAGCTAAGGCTTACGAAATCCTACAAGCAGCAACTCCATGAGCCGGCACCGATCGGACCAAGCTCAAGACGCCCGCCCGTACACATTGATGTAAAGGCTGACGCATTCATCAGGATTCCCGACAGCACTAAGATTCCGCTAAGAGCATATCTCCGCGCTGCAAATCAGCACAATGTCTTTAAGGCTCAGAAGGTCCGTCATCTTCCTTCAGATTCGCTAATGACTCGGGATTTTATTCAGAATCAGGGTGAAGCCAGACGGCTACGCACTATTTTGTTCGGTATCGCAAAATCCACTTTCGATGAATTTGAACGTAATTTACTATCTGAAGTTCTTCGCGTCAGGCTGTGAAACGTACTTGTACGGAAGCACGGTATCTACGAGTCAGCGTCGATGGTACTGATTTGGGTTGAGTTGACGAAAAGCCGTACGCCTTTAGGGCCTCTTCTCGGGCGAGCTCGCGAAGAGGCCGGTAGAGGTCAGAGCTGAACTGAAGCCTTGTTCAATCCCAGTTCGATGTCATCGATCAGTGCTTTGGCAAAGCCACTGAGAATTCTCGCGGCACTACCAGCCAGCCGGTCATTTTCCATCTCGGCTTCGGTCGTCAGGTGATTGATGCAACCGAGCATTACGGAGAGTTCGGAGAAGGCATGGTTGAAGGGGATGTTGGCCTGGACGCGAAACAGGTCCATGCAGGTTTCGCGGCCGACGGTGCTGCTGTTTTTTGGGTGATTTGGAACGTGCGTTGTCATGGTCAGAATCCAATGTCGTTTATGGAACCGCCAGCTCATCTTTCTCACGGATAAGGGGTGGCAGCCGTACGCGGGGTGAGAAAACCGAGGACATTGAACCCGGCCAGGCCGAGGCCTGCCCACGCAAGGCCGCCATGACAGGAAGCCTGTTCAACATCGAGCGGGTTTCTCACACCCGGTCACCTTGATTGGCGACTCGACGACGTTATCCCTGGGGCATTTCCCCAGCAACAGAGCAGCTTCCACACGGCTCGTAGGATAATTCCCAAGCCGATTCAACTGAAGCCTTTGGTTTGAGTTGATGAAAAGTCGTACGCCTTGCGGGCCTCTTCGCGGGTGAACCCGCTCCCACAGGGTTATGTGCAGCCTTCAGGACCTGTGCAATACCTGTGGGAGCGGGTTTACCCGCGAATGGGCCGGTACTGCCATCCGCAAGTCTCTGCCATATCCAGAAACCATGATCTACACAGCACCTGCATCTCAGCCACTACCTTTGAAAAGTCACCTGCTTTTCAAGGAAGAAGCCAATGTCGCGAGCCCAGTCTCACCTGCTTCGCCGTGGTTGCTATTCAGAACTTGGCCGGCTCTATCTGCTGACCACCGTCACCCACCAGCGCAAGCCGCTGTTCCATGATTTCCACCATGCCCGGCTGGTCATTCACCAACTGCGACAATCAGACCAGGAACATGCCTGCCGATCATTGGCCTGGGTGCTGATGCCGGACCATCTGCATTGGCTGATCGAGTTGAAAGGTACGACGTTGGGCACCTTGATGCGCAGGTTCAAGTCCAGGTCCAGTCTGGTTTTGCATCAGGCGGGGGTTGAGCATGATCCGGTATGGCAGCCTGGGTATCAGGACCGGGCACTGCGGCGGGAGGAGAGCATGGTGCATGTTGCCAGATACATTGTCGCCAACCCCTTGCGGGCTGGCCTGGTCAGAAGTGTCAGGGACTATCCACATTGGGATGCAGTCTGGCTTTAAATTAGAGTTGAGGCATTCGCGGGTAAACCCGCTCCCACAGGGATTAACACAGGCCCGAGGCAGTGATATTCCTGTGGGAGCGGGTTCACCCGCGAAGAGGCCAGATCAGGCCGACGCCGCAACCTGCGCCGGGCGCTTCACCTGTGGCTGCGAAGCATTCGCTGCAGCGCCCTCTTCGATCGCCTGCTGTATCGCCTTGCGACGGCGCTCTTCGGCCTGGCGGCTGAAGTACCAGACGAAGAAGGTCACCAGCGACACCGACAGCAGGATCAGGCTTGCCACGGCGTTGATCTCCGGCTTCACGCCCAGGCGCACCGCCGAGAACACTTCCATCGGCAAGGTGGTCGAACCAGGGCCTGACACGAAGCTGGCCAGTACCAGATCATCCAGCGACAGGGCGAACGACATCATGCCGCCCGCCGCCAGCGACGGCGCGATCATCGGGATGGTGATCAGGAAGAACACCTTCCACGGCTTGGCACCCAGGTCCATCGCCGCTTCCTCGATCGAAAGGTCCAGCTCACGCAGGCGTGCCGACACCACCACCGCCACATACGCGGCACAGAACGTGGTATGGGCGATCCAGATGGTGACGATGCCGCGCTCCTGCGGCCAGCCAATCATCTGCGCCATGGCCACGAACAGCAGCAACAGCGACAGGCCGGTGATCACCTCGGGCATTACCAGCGGCGCGGTGACCAGGCCACCGAACAGCGTGCGGCCCTTGAAGCGGGTAACCCGGGTCAGCACGAACGCCGCCAAGGTACCCAGCGCCACGGCTGCCACCGCCGTGTAGCAGGCGATTTCCAGCGAACGCATCACCGAACCCATCAACTGGGTGTTGTCGAGCAGGCCGACGTACCACTTCACCGACCAGCCACCCCATACCGTCACCAGCTTGGAGGCGTTGAACGAGTAGATCACCAGGATCAGCATCGGCAGGTAGATGAACAGCAAGCCGAGCACCAGCATCAGCTTGGAGAAACTGAAGCGCTTCATGCCCTGCCCTCCATTTCTTTGGCCTGGCTGCGGTTGAACAGCAGGATCGGCACGATCAGGATCGCCAGCATCACCACCGCCAGCGCAGAAGCCACCGGCCAGTCACGGTTGTTGAAGAACTCTTGCCACAGCACCTTGCCGATCATGAGGGTTTCCGGGCCGCCAAGCAGTTCAGGGATCACGAACTCGCCCACCACCGGGATGAACACCAGCATGCAGCCGGCGATGATGCCGTTCTTCGACAGCGGCACGGTGATCTTCCAGAAGCTGTTGAAGGTGCTCGAACCCAGGTCCGAAGCGGCCTCGAGCAGGCTCGGGTCGTGCTTCACCAGGTTGGCGAACAGCGGCAGGATCATGAACGGCAGGTACGAATAGACCACGCCGATGTACACCGCCAGGTTGGTGTTGAGGATCTGCAGCGGCTGGTCGATCAACCCGGTCCACAGCAGGAAGCCGTTGAGCAGGCCGTTGTTGCTGAGAATACCCATCCAGGCATAGACGCGGATCAGGATCGCGGTCCAGGTCGGCATCATGATCAGCAACAGCAGGACCGTCTGGGTTTCCTTCTTGGCGTTGGCAATGGCATAGGCCATCGGGTAGCCGATCAGCAGGCACAGCAGGGTGCTGAAGAAGGCCATCTTCAGCGAGCCCAGGTAGGCCGAGATATACAGCTCATCCTCGGTCAACAGGCCATAGTTGGCCAGGTTGAGCACCAGCTGCAGCTTGTCTTCGACGTAGCTGTAGATCTCGGTATACGGCGGGATCGCCACGTCGGCTTCGGCGAAGCTGATCTTCAGCACGATGAAGAACGGCAGCATGAAGAACAGGAACAGCCAGATGAACGGCACGCCGATCACCAGGTGCCGCCCCTCCGGGGTAATACGCTGGAAGGCTCGCTTGAGCTTGCGCAGTTTCATGACCGCAGTACCACGCCGCTGTCGTCTTCCCACCACACGTACACTTCATCGCCCCAGGTCGGGCGGGTGCCCTGGCGCTCGGCGTTGGCGACGAACGACTGGACGACCTTGCCGCTCGGCAACTCGACGTAGAACACCGAGTGGCCACCCAGGTAGGCAATGTCGTGAACCTTGCCGCGCGACCAGTTGTGCTCGCAGGTCGGTTGCTGGGTGGTAACCAGCATCTTTTCCGGGCGCAGCGCATAGGTGATGTGCTTGTCTTCCACCGACGTGGTGATGCCGTGGCCGACATAGATCTTGCGCTCCAGCTCCGGGCTGGCAATGATCGCGTGGCCTTCGGCGTCGTCGACCACTTCACCTTCGAACAGGTTGACGTTGCCGATGAACTCGCACACCAGGCGGCTGGTAGGCGTCTCGTAGATGTCCACCGGCGAACCGATCTGGGCGATCCAGCCCAGGTGCATGATGGCGATGCGCTGGGCCATGGTCATGGCCTCTTCCTGGTCGTGGGTCACCATCACGCAGGTCACGCCCACGCGCTCGATGATCTCCACCAGTTCCAGCTGCATCTGCGAACGCAGTTTCTTGTCCAGTGCGCCCATCGGTTCGTCGAGCAGCAGCAGCTTGGGGCGCTTGGCCAGCGAGCGGGCCAGGGCCACGCGCTGGCGCTGGCCGCCGGACAGCTGGTGCGGCTTGCGCTTGGCGTACTGGGTCATGTGCACCAGCTTGAGCATCTCGGCCACGCGGGCGTCGATCTCGGCCTTGGGCATTTTGTCCTGCTGCAGGCCGAAGGCGATGTTCTGCGCCACGGTCATGTGCGGGAACAGCGCGTAGGACTGGAACATCATGTTGATCGGCCGCTCGTAGGGCGGCATGTCGGTGATGTCGACGCCATCGAGGAAGATCCGCCCTTCGGTCGGGCGTTCGAAGCCGGCCAGCATGCGCAGCAAGGTGGACTTGCCGGAACCGGAGCCACCCAGCAGGGCGAAGATCTCGCCCTTGCGGATTTCCAGGGACACATCGTCCACGGCTACCGTTTCGTCGAACTTTTTCGTGACCCGGTCGATCTTGACCAGCACCTGCTTGGGTTGCTGGCCACCCTCGAGGGCTTTTTTATAGGCACCGGAGGCAACTGCCATGAGTGAAACTCCCAACAAGATTTTTGTGCCCGCGAGCCCTGTTCTACAGGTGCCGCCACGGGCCTGGATTTTTACTTGCCCGACTTGACCTTGGTCCAGCTACGGGTCATCAGCCGTTGCACCTTGGGTGGCAACTCTGAGTTCACGAACATCTTGTCCAGCACTTCCTGCGGTGGGTAAACCGCGGCGTCAGTCCTCACGGCCTGGTCCATCAGGTCGCCAGCCTTGGGGTTCGGGTTGGCGTAACCGACGTAATCACTGACCTGGGCGATAACCTCAGGCTTCAGCAAATAGTTGATGAAGGCATGCGCCTCTTTGACGTTCTTGGCGTCCTTGGGGATCGCCAGCACGTCGAACCAGAGGTTGCCGCCTTCCTTGGGAATGGCGTAGGCCAGGTTCACGCCCTTCTTCGCTTCTTCGGCGCGGGCCTTGGCCTGGAACACATCACCCGAGAAACCTGCCGCGACGCAGATGTCGCCGTTGGCCAGGTCGGTGATGTACTTGGACGAGTGGAAGTAGGTCACGTACGGGCGTACCGCCAGCAGTTTCTTCTCGGCGGCCTGGTAGTCCTTGGCATTGGTGCTGTTGGGGTCCAGCCCCATGTAGTTGAGCACCGCCGGCAGCATTTCGTCCGCCGAGTCGAGGAAGGCCACGCCGCACTTGGCGAGCTTCTTCATGTTCTCGGGCTCGAACAGCACCGCCCAGGAGTCGATGGTGTCCACGCCCAGCGCGGCCTTCACCTTGTCGACGTTGTAACCGATGCCGTTGGTGCCCCACAGATAAGGCACGGCGTACTGGTTGCCCGGGTCGTTCTTTTCCAGGCGTTTCATCAACGCCGGGTCCAGGTTGGAATAATTGGGCAGCAGGTTCTTGTCGAGCTTCTGGAACGCGCCCGCCTTGATCTGCTTGCCGAGGAAATGGTTGGATGGCACTACCACGTCATAGCCGGTGTTGCCGGCCAGCAGCTTGCCTTCCAGGGTTTCGTTGGAGTCGAACACGTCTTGCACGGGCTTGATGCCCGTGGCTTTCTCGAAGTCCGCGAGTGTGGTCGGGCCGACGTAGTCAGACCAGTTGTAGAAGTGCACCGTAGGCGCCGCTTGGACGCTGCATGCCAGCGTCAGGCCCGCTCCAGCCATCAAGGCCTTGCGGAATACAGAAATGGACAAGTGGGTGGTCCTCACAATCAGTGCCTGGGTAGCGACAATGCTGCCGCACACGCAAAACCGGCGCGCAACTTACCTTCGCAGCTTCGATGCCGCAATCATCAATTGCCTTTCACTGGCTCTGGACCGGGATTCCCCGGCCCAGAGGTACCGCATCGGGCTTATTTGCCCGACTTGATCTTGGTCCAGCTGCGGGTGATCACACGCTGGGCAGACGCTTCAGGCGCAGCGATCGCGTACAGTTGCTTCTTGACTTCAGCTGGCGGATAGATGCTCGGATCGCTGGTGATTTCCTTGTCCACGAACTGGGTGGCGGCAGCGTTGCCGTTCGGGAAGCGCACGGCGTTGGTGATCTCGGCCATGATTTCCGGCTGCATCAGGAAGTTCATGAACTGGTAGGCAGCGTCTTTATGCTCGGCATCCTTGGGGATGGCGACCATGTCGTAGAAGGTACCGGCACCTTCCTTCGGAATGACGTAGTCCACCTTGACCTTGTCGCCGGCTTCGTGGGCACGGGCCTTGGACTGCTCCAGGTCACCCGAATAACCGACGGCTACGCAGATATTGCCGTTGGCCATGTCGCCGATGTACTTGGACGAGTGGAAGTAGGTGATCGAAGGACGGATCTTGAGGAACAGGTCCTCGGCGGCCTTCAGGTCTTCCTTCTTGGTGCTGTTGCTCGGCAGGCCCAGGTAGTGCAGCGCAGCTGGCAGCATTTCGGTCGGGGCATCCAGGAAGCTCACGCCGCAGCTCTTGAGCTTGGCGATGTTCTCAGGCTTGAACACCACGTCCCACGAGTCGATCTTGTCCACGCCCAGCGCGGCCTTGACCTTCTCCGGGTTGTAGCCGATGCCGATCGAGCCCCACATGTACGGGAAGGCGTGCTTGTTGTCCTTGTCGCTGGCATCGCCAACGGCCTTGAGCAGGTCTGGGTCGAGGTTCTTCCAGTTCGGCAGCTTGGAGCGGTCCAGTTCCTCGTACACGCCAGCCTTGATCTGCTTGGCCAGGAAGTTGTTCGAAGGCACGACGATGTCATAGCCCGACTTGCCTGCCAGCAGCTTGGCTTCGAGGGTTTCGTTGCTGTCGAAGACGTCGTACTTGACCTTGATGCCCGACTGTTTCTCGAACTTGGCGATGGTGTCCGGAGCGATGTAGTCCGACCAGTTGTAGACGTTCAACACCTTGTCTTCAGCCTGAACAGCGGTAGCCATGGCACCCATCAGGGCGGCGGCCAGCAACGTCTTGCCCATTTTATTCATGCGTAATGCTCCAGAATTTTTTATTTAGCCATCTGTTCAGCAGCCAGGACCTACGGTGCAGAGCGCGCGGCGACTGAAACAGTCGCTAGTCTGGCAAGTTACAAGGCTCTGTATCAAGGAAAGCAGGGCCTTGTAACGACTTAATGTCACATCGCTAGCCTAGCAAACTGTCAGCGGATCGCTTCGAGCGTCAGATCAAGGCATTTACGTGCCTTTTCCACCAGTTCGTCGATCTCTGCATGGCTGATCACCAGCGGCGGCGCAATGATCATGGTGTCACCCACCGCGCGCATGATCAGGCCGTTTTCGAAGCAGAAGGTGCGGCAGATCATGCCCACGCCCTTGCCTTCGTAACGGCTGCGGGTGGCCTTGTCCTTGACCAGCTCGATCGCGCCGAGCAGACCCAGGCCGCGTACCTCGCCCACCAGAGGGTGGTCCTGCAGCTCACGCAAACGCTTTTGCAAATAAGGTGCCGCTTCTGTGCGCGCCTTCTCGACGATTTTCTCGTCACGCAGGATGCGCAGGTTTTCCAGGCCCACGGCGGCCGCTACCGGGTGGCCGGAGTAGGTGAAGCCGTGGTTGAAGTCGCCGCCTTCGCTGAGTACCTGGGCCACGGTGTCACGCACGATCACACCGCCCATGGGGATGTAACCGGAAGTCAGGCCCTTGGCGATGGTCATCAGGTCGGGCTTGAGGTCGTAGTAGTCGGAGCCGAACCACTCGCCGGTACGGCCGAAACCGCAGATCACTTCGTCGGCGACGAACAGGATGTCGTACTTGGCGAGGATCTCCTTCACCTTCGGCCAGTAGGTTTCCGGCGGGATGATCACGCCGCCGGCGCCCTGGATCGGCTCGGCGATAAAGGCGGCGACGTTGTCTTCGCCGACTTCGAGGATTTTCTGCTCCAGCTGATCGGCCGCCCACAGCCCGAACTCATCCGGGGTCATGTCGCCGCCTTCGCCAAACCAGTAAGGCTGCGGGATATGCACGATGCCAGGAATCGGCAGGCCGCCCTGCTCGTGCATGCCGCTCATGCCGCCCAGGCTGGCGCCAGCCACGGTGGAGCCGTGGTAGCCGTTGATGCGGCCGATGATGGTCTGCTTCTGTGGCTTGCCTTTCAGTGCCCAGTAATGGCGGACCATGCGCAGCACGGTGTCGTTGCCTTCGGAGCCGGAGCCGGTGAAGAACACATGGGTCATGCCTTGAGGCGCCACGTCGGAGATCGCCTTGGCCAGTTCCAGCGCAGGCGGGTGGGCAGTCTGGAAGAACAGGTTGTAGTACGGCAGCTCGCGCATCTGCTTTTCTGCCGCCTGCACCAGTTCTTCCCGGCCATAGCCCACAGCCACGCACCACAGGCCAGCCATGCCGTCGAGGATCTTGTGCCCCTCGCTATCCCACAAATGCACACCCTGGGCCTTGGTGATGATGCGCGGCCCCTTCTCCTTCAGCTGCTTGTAGTCGCTGAAGGGCGCGAGGTGATGCTCCCCGCTCAGGGTTTGCCATTCACGGGTTTGCGGGTTGTTGACGCTCATGTGCTTCTCCGTTGTTCGACAGCCGCGTCCTGCGGCACCAAGTTGATCAGACAGCAAACAGCAGGAACTCACGCTCCCAGGAACTGATGACTCGCTTGAAGTTCTCGTGCTCGGCGCGCTTGGTGGCGACGTAGCCGGTGATGAACTTCTTGCCCAGGTACTGCACCAGTGCACGGCTGTTTTCCATGCGTTCCAGGGCATCTTCGATGGTCAGTGGCAGGCGCAGGTTGCGGCGTTCGTAGCCACGGCCCTGCACCGGCGCGCTGGCGTCGATGCCTTCGACCATGCCGATGTAGCCACACAGCAGGCTGGCGGCGATGGCCAGGTAAGGGTTGGCGTCGGCGCCTGGCAGGCGGTTCTCGACCCGGCGGCTTTGCGGGCCGGCGTCCGGCACGCGCAGGCCGACGGTACGGTTTTCCTCGCCCCATTCCACGTTCACCGGCGCCGAGGTGTCGGGCAGGAAGCGGCGGAACGAGTTGACGTTGGGGGCGAACAGCGGCAACGCCTCGGGGATGAACTTCTGCAGGCCACCGATGTGGTGCAGGAACAGTTCGCTCATGCTGCCGTCGTCGTTGCTGAAGATGTTCTTGCCGGTGGCCACGTCGACCACGCTCTGGTGCAGGTGCATGGCACTGCCTGGCTCGCCGGTCATGGGCTTGGCCATGAAGGTGGCGGCCACATTGTGCTTGAGCGCGGCCTCGCGCATGGTGCGCTTGAACACCAGGATCTGGTCGGCCAGGTGCAGGGCGTTGCCATGACGGAAGTTGATCTCCATCTGCGCCGTGCCGTCTTCATGGATCAGCGTGTCGAGGTCCAGCTGCTGCAGTTCGCACCAGTCGTAGACGTCTTCGAACAGCGGGTCGAATTCGTTGGCGGCTTCGATCGAGAACGACTGACGGCCGGTTTCCGGGCGGCCCGAACGGCCTACCGGGGGCTGCAGCGGGAAGTCCGGGTCTTCGCTGCGCTTGGTCAGGTAGAACTCCATCTCCGGCGCGACGATCGGCTGCCAGCCCTTGTCGGCGTATAGCTTGAGGACTTTCTTCAGCACGTTGCGCGGCGACAGTTCGACCGGGTTGCCCTTCTTGTCGTAGGTGTCGTGGATCACCTGGGCGGTCGGCTCGATGGCCCATGGCACCAGGAACACGGCGTTCTCGTCGGGGCGGCAGATCATGTCGATGTCCGCCGGGTCCAGCAGTTCGTAATAGATGTCGTCGTCGACGTAGTCGCCGGTCACGGTCTGCAGCAGCACGCTCTCGGGCAGGCGCATGCCTTTTTCGGCGATGAACTTGTTGGTAGGCGAAATCTTGCCGCGCGTGATGCCGGTCAGGTCACTGATCATGCATTCGACTTCGGTGATCTTGTGCTCTTTCAACCAATCGGTGAGCTGGTCGAGGTTGTTACTCATAAATACCTCAGGAGGTAAGGTGGTCCGCGCACTGATTCTGGATGGAGTACATTGCTAAAGCAAAAACCCCCGCGCAGAGCCGCAGTGGATACACTGAAAACAAGTGTGTCCGTAATGAGTTCGAAAGGCAGGAAGACGAAACGAAGGGCGGCAAGCCGCTGCGAGGGCAGGTCCGGGAGCACCAAACGTCAATTATTGCGGCCAGGGCGGCCACGCCGTTGACGAAGCTTGCAAAAATGACGGATGTACCCGATGGCACTGCGCAGGCAGTACTTTCAGGTCTCGGCAAGCGGACCATGTGACCCTCGTATTATTGTGTTCTGGGTTGAGACCGAGCTTAGCCTTGTTCATTTTTTTACACAACACCTCCGTAAAAAATAAAACACGGCTGGTCGGAGATAGCCCTTTGCGAGGGAAATAGCGGATAATGGCTTGCCCCGATATGCAGCAAATCTGCCGTCGATGTGCCATTTCAGGGCATCATGGGGTTGGCTTGACATCAGTTTGTCTTTTCGATTGACTGGTCTTGCAAGCCCCCCTTGATTGATATTTTTAACAACAAAGGTGTTGCATCATGTCGGTACCCCCGCGTGCCGTTCAGCTTAACGAAGCGAACGCGTTCCTTAAGGAACATCCTGAGGTTCTCTACGTTGACCTTCTGATTGCAGATATGAATGGTGTGGTGCGTGGCAAGCGCATAGAGCGCACCAGCCTCCACAAGGTTTACGAGAAAGGCATCAACCTGCCTGCCTCCCTCTTCGCCCTGGACATCAACGGTTCCACCGTTGAAAGCACCGGGCTGGGCCTGGACATCGGCGATGCTGACCGCATCTGCTATCCAATCCCTGACACCCTCTGTAACGAGCCGTGGCAAAAGCGCCCTACCGCTCAGCTGCTGATGACCATGCACGAGCTCGAAGGCGAGCCGTTCTTCGCCGACCCGCGTGAAGTGCTGCGTCAGGTGGTGAGCAAGTTCGACGAACTGGGCCTGACCATCTGTGCCGCGTTCGAGCTGGAGTTCTACCTGATCGACCAGGAGAACGTGAACGGTCGCCCGCAGCCACCGCGCTCGCCAATTTCGGGCAAGCGCCCGCAGTCGACCCAGGTGTACCTGATCGACGACCTCGACGAATACGCCGACTGCCTGCAGGACATCCTGGAAGGCGCGAAGGAGCAAGGCATCCCGGCCGACGCCATCGTCAAGGAAAGCGCCCCGGCGCAGTTCGAAGTCAACCTGCACCACGTGGCCGACCCGCTCAAGGCCTGCGACTATGCAGTACTGCTCAAGCGGTTGATCAAGAACATCGCCTACGACCATGAAATGGACACCACCTTCATGGCCAAGCCCTACCCGGGCCAGGCAGGGAACGGCCTGCATGTACACATTTCCGTGCTGGACAAAGATGGCAACAACATCTTCACCAGCGAGGATCCCGAGCAGAACGCCGCGCTACGTCACGCTGTCGGCGGTGTGCTCGAGACCCTGCCCGCGTCCATGGCGTTCCTTTGCCCGAACGTCAACTCGTACCGCCGCTTCGGCGCGCAGTTCTATGTACCGAACGCGCCAAGCTGGGGCCTGGACAACCGCACCGTGGCCCTGCGCGTGCCGACCGGCTCGCCGGACGCCGTACGCATCGAGCACCGCGTGGCCGGTGCCGACGCCAACCCGTACCTGATGATGGCCGCCGTACTGGCCGGCGTGCACCATGGCCTGACCAACAAGGTAGAGCCGGGTGAGCCGATCGAAGGCAACTCGTACGAGCAGCTGGAGCAGAGCCTGCCGAACAACCTGCGCGATGCCCTGCGCGAGCTGGACGACAGCGAGATCCTGAACAAGTACATCGATCCGAAGTACATCGACATCTTCGTCGCGTGCAAGGAGAGCGAGCTGGAGGAGTTCGAGCACTCGATCTCCGACCTCGAGTACAACTGGTACCTGCATACCGTGTAAACGAAAACGCCGCCCACAAGGGCGGCGTTCTTGTTCGAGATCGGTGTCGCCTGCTTCGCGGGTAAACCCGCTCCCACAGGGACCGCGCCGGCCTCAGGTCCGGTGAAGATCCTGTGGGAGCGGGTTCACCCGCGAAGAGGCCAGTACAGGTTTACAAGGGCTTCTCGAAGATTTTCGAATTGCGCTGGTAGTTGTACAGCGAAGCCCGCGCCGCTGGCAGCCGCTCGACCCCGCTCGGCGCAAACCCGCGTTCGCGGAACCAGTGCGCAGTACGCGTCGTCAGCACGAACAGGGTGTTCAGCCCCAACTGCCGCGCCCGGCTTTCGATGCGCTCCAGCAGCTCGTCGCCACGCCCGCCATGGCGGTATTCCGGGTTCACCGCCAGGCACGCCAGTTCGCCGGCGTCGGAGTCGGCAATCGGGTACAACGCCGCACAGGCGATGATCATGCCCTCGCGCTCGACCACGCTGAATTGCTCGATCTCCCGCTCCAGCACCTCACGCGAACGGCGCACCAGTATGCCCTGCTCTTCCAGCGGGCTGATCAGTTCCAGCAAACCGCCCACGTCCTCGATGGTCGCCTCGCGCACCACTTCGAACTGTTCCTGCGACACCAGCGTGCCGCCACCACCACGGGTGAACAGCTCGGTCAGCAAGGCGCCGTCCTCGGCATAGCTGACGATATGGCTGCGCGCCACGCCGCCTTTGCAGGCTTCGGCCGCGGCATCCAGCAATTCGCCCTGGTAATCGCTGCCCAGGCGCTGCAGATGCGGGGCAACCTGCTGCGGGCGCAGCTCACGCACCAGCTTGCCATCGGCATCCAGCAGGCCCGGCTCGGCACCGAACAGCAGCAGCTTGTCGGCACCCAGTTCTATGGCGGCGCGGGTGGCCACGTCTTCGCAGGCCAGGTTGAAGATTTCACCCGTGGGCGAGTAGCCCAGCGGCGACAACAGCACGATGGAGCGCTCGTCGAGCAGGCGGCTGATGCCCTTGCGGTCGACCCGGCGCACTTCGCCGGTGTGGTGGTAGTCCACGCCTTCGAGCACGCCGATCGGCCGCGCCGTGACCAGGTTGCCGGACGCCACGCGCAGGCGCGAGCCCTGCATCGGCGAAGCGGCGATGTCCATCGACAGGCGTGCCTCGATGGCCAGGCGCAAGGCGCCGACGGCATCGATCACGCAATCCAGGGTGGCGGCATCGGTGATGCGCAGGCCACGGTGGTAGTGCGGGGTCAGGCCGCGATCAGCCAGGCGGCTTTCGATCTGCGGGCGCGAGCCATGCACCAGCACCAGGCGCACGCCCAGGCTGTGCAGCAGCACCAGGTCGTGGACGATGTTGCCGAAATTAGAGTGTTCCACCCCATCGCCAGGGAGCATGACCACGAAGGTGCAGTCGCGATGGGCATTGATATACGGGGAGGCATGACGCAGCCAGTTGACGTAGTCGGGCATGACAGGGCCTGTGGATAAGTGGACGGAGAACGGCGATACAGGGGGCGTTCAGGATCATCGTCGGAACAGGCTTGCGGTCACGCGCGGTCTCCTCTAGGCAGGAACGAAACAGTTCGGTTGACGTTTAGTCCAGGCAATAGTGCCGGATCAGGTCACGCAATAGACGCACGGTAGGCTCGATTCGTGACATTTCCAGGTATTCGCCGGGCTGGTGGGCACAGGCGATGTCGCCGGGGCCCAGCACGATGGTCTGGCAACCCAGTTGCTGAAGATAAGGCGCTTCCGTGCCGAACGCCACCGCTTCGGCGCGATGGCCGGTCAGGCGCTCCGCCACTTGCACCAGCTCGGCGTCGGCGGCCTGCTCGAATGGCGGCACCTCCGGGAACAGCGGCGCATAGTCGATGCGCACCTCAAAACGCTCTGCCACCGGTACCAGCTTGCCGCGGATGGCTGCGCGCAGTTGCTCCACATCCATGCCTGGCAGTGGGCGCAGGTCGAACTCCAGGGCACATTGGCCGCAGATACGGTTGGGGTTGTCGCCGCCGTGGATGCAGCCGAAGTTCATGGTCGGGGTCGGTACGGTGAACTGCGGGTTGCGGTAGGTTTGCTGCCATTGCTGGCGCAGGCCCATCAGCTCGCCCATCACCGCGTGCATGGCCTCCATGGCGCTGCGGCCCAGGTTTGGGTCCGAGGAGTGGCCGCTGCGCCCGAGGATGTCGATTCGGTCCATGAGGATACCCTTGTGCATGCGGATCGGCCGCAGCCCGGTGGGCTCGCCGATCACCGCCGCACGGCCGAGTGGCTGGCCGGCCTCGGCCAGGGCGCGGGCACCGGACATGGAGCTTTCTTCGTCACAGGTGGCGAGGATCAGCAGCGGCTGCTTGAAATCGTGCTCCAGCAGTGGGATGACCGCCTCGATGACCAGGGCGAAGAAGCCCTTCATGTCGCAGCTGCCCAAGCCGACCCAGCGGCCATCGGTTTCGGTCAGCTTCAGCGGGTCGCTGGCCCACAGCTGTTCGTCATAGGGTACGGTGTCGCTGTGCCCCGCCAGCACCAGGCCACCCGGGCCGGTGCCACGGCTGGCCAGCAGGTTGAACTTGCCGGGGCTGACCTGCTGGATGTCGCACTTGAAACCCAGGTCGCCCAGCCAGCCGGCCAGCAGGTCGATGACCTGGCGGTTGGACTGGTCCAGCGCAGGCTGGGTGCAACTGACCGAGGGCGCGGCGATCAGGGCGGCGAACTGGTCTTTCAGCGTCGGCAACGGCATGCGCGTACTCCTCGGAAGCGTTGCCCATCATAGCAATGCCGTCCAACCGTGTGGGCTTCTTCGCGGGTAAACCCGCTCCCACAGGGAAAGCGCTACACCTGAGGGCTACACAGTACCTGTGGGAGCGGGTTCACCCGCGAAGAAGGCCACCACGATCCAACAGACGAGAGCCGACTCCTGTAGACTGCTGGGCAACCACGCCCCCTCCTTCGAGCCTGTGATGCACAAAGAAACCGAACTCAAGCTCCGCGCCAGCCGCGAGACCCTTGCCGCCCTGCGCGAGCACCCTCTGCTGAAGAAGCGCAACAAGTCCGGCTGGCAGACCCGCGAACTGCTCAACCAGTACTTCGACACCCCCGAGCGCGAGCTCTCCGCCGCCCGTGTCGCCCTGCGCCTGCGCCGCGATGGCGAGGCCATCATCCAGACCCTCAAGTGCCGCGGCACCAGCGTGGCCGGCCTGTCCGAGCGCAACGAGCACGAATGGCAGCTGGACAAGGTCAAGCTCGACCTGAAGAAGCTCGACGACAGCTGCTGGCCCGCGCAACTGGCCAACCTGGACAAAAAGACCATCAAGCCGCTGTTCACCACCGACTTCAGCCGTGAATACGCCGAAATCGCCTGGGGCCGTGGCAAGAGCAAGGTGGTGATCGAGGCCGCGCTGGACCAGGGTTTCGTGATCGCCGGCAAGCGCAAGGAAGAAATCTGCGAGCTGGAACTGGAACTGCGTGAAGGCGAGCCGCAGGCACTGCTGGAACTGGCCGCAGAGCTGGCCGCCAGCCTGCCGTTGATGCCATGCGACATCAGCAAGGCCGAGCGTGGTTACCGCCTGCTGGAGCCGGACAGCTACGAGCTGGGCCTGCCGCACACCGAGCTGGAAGCCGAAATGGCCGTGGACGACGCCTACGCCGCACTGGCCTGGCAACTGCTGGGCAGCAGCCAGCGCCTGGCCGAGCAATACCGCCACAACGGCCACTGGCGCCTGCTGCAAGACTGGGTCGAGTGCCTGAGCGAGCTGCGTGCCATTACCGCCAGCCTGGGCCAGGCCGCGCCGCGCGCCACCACCCGCGACCTGCGCAGCAGCCTCGACGCCCTGCTCGAAGACTGGCGCCCGCTGGTGCAGGCTGGCAACGAAGACGAAGATATCCGCCGCGCCGCCCCCGAGCAGTTCGCCGAAGAGCTGGAGGACGTGCGCTGGGGCCAGTTCTCGCTGGAAACCTCGCGCTGGCTGCTGGCCCGTGCCTGGACCGTGGAGCGCAAAGGCCGTGGCGAGCGCCAGGGCAAGGCGCAGCTGGCAAGCTGGCTGGCGCACCTGCTGGGCGAAGAAGGCCGAGCGTTGAAACTGCCGCTGTACACCCAGCGTCCGGAAGACCTGGCCGAGCAACTGCCGCGTATCGAGCAGCTGCTGGCCTGGCTGCACCATGCCCGTCAGGTGCTGGAAGCGCCGCAGATGGACCGCCTGTATGGCGACCTGAAGAAGCTGCATGAGCTGGCTGAACAGCCGATCAGCGATGAAGTGCTGGAAGCGCGTATCGAACAGGCTCGTGCGGTGGACCAGAGCCGCGGCTGGAAGCACTTGCTCAAGGCGTGAACCCTTCTGAAGGCTGACGCAGCCTTTGTAGGAGCGGCCTTGTGTCGCGAAAGGGCCGCACAGCGGCCCCGGCAATATCTGCTTGGTGCACAAAGCCTGGGGGCGCTTCGCGCCCCTTTCGCGACACAAGGCCGCTCCTACAGGGACCGCGTCAGCGGGTCTGAAACGGTCTTACCGCGAAAGTGGCAGGCTGGTGGTGGACTTGATCTCCGACAGCGCCACGATCGAGTTCACCTCCTGTATCCCCGGCACGTTCGACAGTTTTTCGAAGAAGAACCGTTCATAAGCCTCGATATCCGGGGTGACGATGCGCAACAGAAAGTCCACCGACCCCATCAGCACATAACACTCCAGCACCTCCGGAAACCCGCGGATTGCGTCGGTGAACTCGGTGAAGTTGGAGCGCCCGTGGGCGTTCAGTTTCACCTCGGCGAATATCTGCGTGTTCAGGCCGACCTTCTTGCGGTCCAGCAAGGTCACCTGCCCGCGAATCACCCCCTCCTCCTTCAACCGCTGGATACGCCGCCAGCACGGCGATTGCGACAGCCCCACGCGTTCTGCGATCTGCGCGCTGGACAGAGAAGCGTCCTCCTGCAGCAGTTCGAGGATACGGCGGTCGTAGGAGTCCAGCTCGCTGTGCATCAATAATTCTCCTGAACAGCACTTCATGAATAGAACAATTCGCCAATACAGCGAAATGATCAAATCATAGCGAAAAAATACCGCCGCCAACGTGCAAGAATTTCTCCCACATTTGCGGAGACCAGCATGAACGCACAGCCCCGTACCGACGCCTGGGCCGCCAGCAGCGCCCATAGCACCGTGCACTATCGCCTGCAGGCCGAGGCCGAGCCTGACAGCCTGTGCCGGGTGCTCAACCTGTTTGCCCTGCAGTTCCTGACCCCGCACAGCGTGCAGGTCAGCCAACAGGATGACTGGCTGGATATCGAGGTCGGCATCGGCGGCCTGAGCTGGCACCGGGCCGAGGTGATTGCGCAGAAACTGCGTAACCTGGTGTGTGTGGGTGAAGTGAGCCTGAGCAACCTGCAGCGGGTGGAGCTGGCGGTGGTCTGAGCCATGCTCGGTGCTTGTGCCGGCCTCTTCGCGGGTAAACCCGCTCCCACAGGTACTGCGCAACATTCAGGTTTGTGCGGTCCTGTGGGAGCGGGTTTACCTGCGAAGAGGCCAGTACAGGCACTGCAAGATTCCGAAACCTTTCACCCTCGGTAACCCTCCCTCGCCCGGCTAGCCTTGATCAGCACTCCCCTATCAGGCACGGACGCCAACCATGCACACCCCCGACAACCCGGCACTCGACCTCAAGCTCCTGCTCCAGGCCTTGCTCGCCGACCAGCACCTGCACGCCAACGACACCCTCCCGGTACTCGAGCACGCCGCCAATCACCCCACCGCCCACCCGCTGGAACAGATCGCCGCCTGCGCCCTGGAAGACCGCCGACACCCTGGCCAGCCCCTGGACCTGGACCGCCTCTGCCAATGGCTGGCCAACAAGGTCGGCCAGCCCTACCTGCGCATCGACCCGCTGCAACTGGACCTGCCCCAGGTCACCGGCCTGATATCCCCGGCCTTCGCCCAGCGCCACGGCATTCTTATCGTCGCCGCCGACGCCTCCAGCGTCACCGTCGCCAGCGCCCAGCCCTACCAGGACGACTGGCTGGCCGACCTCACCCGCAGCCTGGGCCGGCCGATCCATCGCGTGCTGGCCAACCCGCAGCAGGTCCGCCAGGCAGGGCAGTCGTTCCACCGCCTGGCCCAATCGGTAAAGGGTGCGCAACACCAGCAGTCAGCCAGCCTGGGCGAACTCGAACAGCTGCTGGAGCTGGGCAAGCGCCAGGCCGAGGCCAGTGCGGACGACGCGCACATCGTGCATATCGTCGACTGGCTGCTGCAGTACGCCATCGAGCAACGCGCCAGCGATATCCACCTGGAACCACGCCGCGAGCAGGGCCAGCTGCGCTACCGCATCGACGGCCTGCTGCACAACGTCTATGCCTTCCCCGCCGGGGTGACCCTGGCGCTGGTCAGCCGCCTGAAACACCTGGGGCGCATGGACGTCGCCGAAAAGCGCCGGCCGCAGGATGGCCGGCTGCAAAGCCGCCTGCCTGGCGGCGGCGAGGTGGAACTGCGGCTGTCGACCTTGCCGACCCCGTTCGGCGAAAAACTGGTGCTGCGCCTGTTCGACCCGCAACAGCTGCAAGAAGGCTTCGACCGGCTGGGCCTGGATGGGCCACAACTGGACCAGTGGCAAGGCCTGCTGCGCCAGCGCCAGGGCATCATCCTGGTCACCGGCCCCACCGGGTCCGGCAAGACCAGCACGCTGTACGCCAGCCTCAAGCTGCTGGCCACGCCGCAGGTCAACCTGTGCACCATCGAAGATCCGATCGAGCGCCTGGATCCCACCTTCAACCAGTTGCAGGTGCAGCCCGCCCTGGACCTGGGTTTCGCCAACGGTGTGCGGGCCATGCTGCGCCAGGACCCGGACATCATCATGATCGGCGAAATCCGTGACCGCGAGACCGCCCTGGTGGCGGTGCAGGCAGCCCTGACCGGGCACCTGGTGCTGTCGACCCTGCATACCAACGACGCCTGCGGCGCGATCACCCGCCTGCAGGAGCTGGGTGTGGCCGACTACCTGATCAAGGCAACGCTGGTTGGGGTAATGGCCCAGCGGTTGGTGCGCACACTGTGCGCGGATTGCCGGGGTTATACAGCGCTGCGCGAAGGGCAGCCATGCCGTACCTGTCGTGGCACGGGGTTCCATGGCCGCACAGGGTTGTTCGAGCTGCTGATACCCAGCGACAGCCTGCGCGCCCTGATAGGCCCGGGCAGCGATCTGGCCAGTTTGCGGCGCCAGGCCGTGGCCGATGGCTTGCTCGATCTGCGCCGCTGCGGCGAAGCCAAGGTAGCCTGCGGGCAGACCCGCCAAGAGGAAGTGCTACGGGCCTGTTCCTGAGCAAAAATCCTTTGTATTCAAGGAACTTGCACCCCTGTGGCAGGATCAAATCGCGCATCTTCAACCCTCACCCTTCGAGGTGTTTCAACATGCGTTTCAAAACCGCCATCGCTGCCGCTGCCTTGCTTTCGCTGCCTATCGGCTCGGCCATGGCCGATACCTTCTGGCGTAACGTGATGACTACCGGTGCTACCACGGCATCGAGCTACCTGACTTCCGGGGATCACAAGCTGGTGATGGCGGCGCAGGATGACGCCGGCAGCTTCGTGGCCAGCGAAGGCGCGATCCGCGGGCCGTTCCTTGAAGCGGCGATTCGCCAGGCCCGCGCGGAGAACCCGGGGATGCAGGCTTCCGACATGGAACTGGCCAATGCCATCCTGGCCAAGAATGCGGTAGCCGAGTAACCGCGTCGCCTGCTTCGCGGGTGAACCCGCTCCCACAGGTACTGCACAGTATTCAAAACTTGTACAAGCCCTGTGGGAGCGGGTTTACCCGCGAAGAGGCCGGCACAGGCAAACCACAATTAGCGGTAAGCCTCCACCGGCACACAAGCACAGAACAGATTCCTGTCCCCATACACATTGTCGACCCGGTTCACCGCTGGCCAGTACTTGTGCTGGCGCACATGAGCACTGGGCGCCACCGCCTGTTCCAGGCTGTAGGGCCTGTCCCACACCGCCAGCACATCGGCCAGGGTATGCGGCGCATGCTTGAGCGGGTTGTTCTCCGCCGGCCAGTTGCCCTCCTGCACTTCGCCAATTTCCGCCCGAATCGCCAGCATCGCCTCGACGAAGCGGTCCAGTTCGGCCTTCGACTCACTCTCGGTCGGCTCGACCATCAGCGTGCCCGGCACCGGGAACGACATGGTCGGCGCGTGGAAGCCATAGTCCATCAGGCGCTTGGCCACGTCCTCTTCGCTGATGCCGGTCAGCGCCTTCAGCGGCCGCAGGTCGAGGATGCACTCATGCGCCACCCGCTGGTTTCGCCCGCGGTAGAGCACCGGGAAGGCCCCACCTAGCTGGCTGGCCAGGTAATTGGCCGAGAGGATCGCCACCTCGCTGGCATCGGCCAGCTGCGGGCCCATCATGGCTATGTACATCCAGCTGATCGGCAGGATGCTCGCACTGCCCCAGGGCGCCGCACTGACCGCGCTGTTGTTCGGGTCCAGGCCGGGTACCGGCACCACCGGGTGGCTGGCGACGAACGGCTTGAGGTGCGCGCGAATGCCGATCGGGCCCATGCCCGGCCCGCCACCACCGTGGGGGATGCAGAAGGTCTTGTGCAGGTTCATGTGTGAAACGTCGGCGCCGATATCCGCCGGCCGCGCCAGGCCCACCTGGGCATTGAGGTTGGCGCCATCCATGTACACCTGGCCACCGTGCTGGTGGACCACTTCGCAGATTTCGCGAATCCCCTCTTCATACACGCCGTGGGTCGACGGGTAAGTGATCATCAGGCACGACAACCGATCCCCGGCCGAGTGGGCCTTGGCCTTGAGGTCGGCCAGGTCGACGTTGCCATCGTCGTCGCAATCGACGATCACCACCTCCATGCCGGCCATTTGCGCCGACGCCGGGTTGGTGCCGTGGGCCGACGACGGGATCAGGCACAGCGTGCGTTGCGGCTGGTGGCGGCTGCGGTGGTAGCGGGTAATGGCCATCAGGCCGGCGTACTCGCCCTGGGCACCGGAGTTGGGCTGCATGCAGATGGCATCGAAACCGGTAATGGCGCACAGCCAGCTTTCCAGTTCGTCGATCATCGCCTTGTAGCCGGTGGCCTGGGCCGCCGGGGCAAACGGGTGCAGCTGGGCAAAGCCAGGCCAGGTGATGGGGATCATCTCGCTGGTGGCATTGAGCTTCATGGTGCACGAACCCAGCGGGATCATCGACTGGTTCAGCGCCAGGTCCTTGTTCTCGAGCTGCTTGAGGTAGCGCAGCATCTCGGTTTCGCTGTGGTGCAGGTTGAACACCGGGTGGGGGAGGAACGGCGTGCGCCGCACCAGGCTGGCGGGGATGCCTTCGGGCAGGGCCAGCTGGTCGAGTGCGGCTATATCCAGGCCGTGGTCCACCCCCAGGAAGATGTCGAACAGGCGCAGCACCGTCTGCTCCGAGCAGGTCTCGTCCAGGCTCACGCCCAGATGCCCGCGGCCAAGGATGCGCAAGTTGATCTGCGCAGCTTCGGCGCTTTCGATGATGGCCACCTGGGCACCGCCGACGTCCAGGGTAAGGGTGTCGAAGAAGTGCTGGTTTAGGCGCTTGATGCCCTTGGCCTCGAGGCCGGCGGCCAGGATGAAGGTCAGCCGGTGCACGCGCTGGGCAATGCGCTGCAGGCCTTCCGGGCCGTGGTACACCGCGTAGAAGCCGGCAATGTTGGCCAGCAGCACCTGGGCCGTGCAGATGTTGGAGTTGGCCTTCTCGCGGCGGATATGCTGCTCGCGGGTCTGCAGGGCCATGCGCAACGCGGTGTTGCCACGGGCATCGCGCGACACGCCAATGATGCGCCCCGGCATGGCTCGCTTGTAGTCATCGCGGCAGGCGAAATAGGCCGCGTGGGGGCCGCCATAGCCCATCGGTACACCAAAGCGCTGGGTCGAGCCCAGCACCACATCGGCACCCAGCTCCCCAGGCGGTGCCAGCACCACCAGGCTGAGCAGGTCGGCGGCTACGCAGGCCAGGGCATGCTGGCTGTGCAAATGGTCGATTTGCGGGCGTAGGTCGCGCACCTCGCCGTGGGTATCCGGGTACTGCAGCAAGGCCCCGAAAACCGCGTGTTTGCCAAGGTTATCCACAGAGTCGACGATCAGCTCGAAGCCGAAGCCCTCGGCACGGGTCTTGAGTACCGACAGGGTCTGCGGGTGACAGTGCTCGTCGGCGAAGAAGGCATTGCTCTTGTTGCGCGCCACCCGCTTGGCCAGGGCCATGGCCTCGGCGGCGGCGGTAGCTTCGTCGAGCAGCGAGGCATTGGCCAGGGCCAGCCCGGTGAGGTCGATGACCATCTGCTGGAAGTTCAGCAGCGCCTCCAGCCGGCCTTGGGCAATCTCGGGCTGATAAGGCGTGTAAGCGGTGTACCAGCCCGGGTTTTCCAGCACGTTGCGCAGGATGACCGTGGGGGTGATGGTGCCGTGGTAGCCCATGCCGATCAGGCTGGTCCAGACCTGGTTCTGCCCGGCGTAACCGGCGAGCTTGGCCAGGGCGGCCTGTTCGTCCAGTGCCGGCGGCAGGTCGAGGGGGCGATTGAGGCGGATGTCTGGCGGTACGGTCTGCTCGATCAGCTCACTGCGGCTGGCGACACCCAGCGCGTTGAGCATGGCCTGCTGCTCCGTGGCATCCGGGCCCAGGTGGCGACGCAGGAATGGGTTGAGCTCTTGCAGTTGATGCAGGGATGGCGACTGGGACATGACGACGCTCTCTTCCTGGAACAGCTCTCATGGAGACTTACAAGTCTAGGAAGGGATTGCCGATTCTGCGGGGAAACTTGTTTTGCAGTACCGCCCTCTTCGCGGCTAAAGCCGCTCCCACAGGGACCGCACAGGTATCAGACGCTGTGCAGTCCCTGTGGGAGCGGCTTTAGCCGCGAAGAAGGCAACGCGGTCTTACTCGCCGATGGCGGCCGCGTAACCAGCAGCATCCAGCAGCTTGTCCAGCTCGGCCGGGTTGCTTGGCTTCAGCTTGAAGATCCACGACTCGTAAGGTTCTTCGTTGAGCAGCTCAGGGCTGTCAGCCAGCTCTTCGTTGACCGCGATCACTTCGCCACCGACCGGGGCATAGATGTCCGAGGCGGCCTTGACCGACTCGACCACACCGGCAGCGTCGCCAGCGGCGAATACCTTGCCGACTTCGGCCAGCTCGACGAACACCACGTCACCCAGGGCTTCCTGGGCGTGGTCGCTGATACCCACGGTCACGGTGCCGTCGGCTTCCACGCGAGCCCACTCGTGGCTTTCGGCAAAACGCAGGTCGGCGGGGATATTGCTCATGTCTTGAATTCCTCGATTGGCTCAGCGGTACGCCCGCCGGTTAAAAATTGTTCAGATCAGGATCTTGCCGTGGCGCACGAAGGTCGGTTTGACCACCCGCACCGGGTACCACTTGCCGCGGATTTCCACCTCGGCCCGGTCGCCGGTGGCCATGGGCACGCGTGCAAGGGCAATGGACTTGCTCAGCGTAGGCGAGAAACTACCACTGGTGATCTCCCCTTCGCCAATCCCGGCTACACGCACCACCTGGTGGGCACGCAGCACGCCGCGCTCTTCCAGCACCAGGCCGACCAGTTTTTCCTGCACGCCGTGCTCGATTTCCGCCAGCAGCCCGGCGCGGCCGATGAAATCGCGCTCGGCCGGCTCCCAGGCGATGCTCCAGCCCAGGTTGGAGGTAAGCGGGGTGTGGGTTTCGTCGATGTCCTGGCCGTACAGGTTCATGCCGGCTTCCAGGCGCAGGGTATCGCGGGCACCAAGGCCGCTAGGGGCTATACCGGCACCGACCAGGTCGTTGAAGAAAGCCACGGCCTGCTCGCCCGGGAGGATGATCTCCAGGCCGTCTTCACCGGTATAACCGGTGCGGGCAATGAACCAGTCGCCTTCGGCAACGCCTTCGAACGGGCGCAACTCGCGGATCAGCGCGGCACGCGCGGAGCTGAGCAGGGCCGCAACCTTATCTCGGGCATGCGGGCCCTGGATGGCAAGGATGGCAAGGTCTGGGCGGACCTCGAAGTCCACGGCAAAACCGTCACGCTGCAGCTGCAGCCAGTCGAGCACCTTGGCGCGAGTGGCGGCGTTGGTGACCAGACGATAGCCATCTTCCGTGCGGTAGACGATCAGGTCATCGATCACCCCGCCCTGCGCCTGCAGCAGCGGGCTGTAAAGCGCCTTGCCGGTGTCGTCGAGGCGGGCCACGTCGTTGGCCAGCAGACGCTGCAACCAGGCAGTGGCGTCGCTACCATCGACATCGATCACGGTCATGTGGGAAACATCGAACACTCCGCAATCGCTGCGCACCTGATGGTGCTCCTCGACCTGCGAGCCATAGTGCAGGGGCATGTCCCAGCCACCGAAATCGACCGTCTTGGCGCCAAGCGCCAGGTGCAGGTCATACAAAAGCGTGCGCTGTCCCATGGGTTTCTCCTTCCGGGCGTGGCGAAGCGGCGGCGGTCGATGACGTCGGGTCGTCAGCTCTTCTTGTGTAGGACCCGCCGCGCGAATGCCGCGCATTGTAGCCGCAAGGGCGCGGGCTGGCACCCTCAGTGACTGTGACCGGGTCGACGTGCCGAACGGCGGATCAGGCCGATGACCGGCAGCAGGCCCACCAGCACCAGCGTCAGTGCCGGCAAAGATGCACGCGCCCACTCACCCTCGCTGGTCATCTCGAACACCCTTACCGCCAAGGTGTCCCAGCCGAACGGGCGCATCAGCAAGGTGGCTGGCATTTCCTTGAGCACGTCGACGAACACCAGCAGGGCGGCGCTGAGCGCGCCAGGCACCAGCAGCGGCAGATACACCTTGAAAAACAATCCCACGCCACCGACGCCCAGGCTGCGGGATGCCTCGGGCAGTGACGGGCGGATCCGCTCCAGGCTGCTCTCCAGCGGCCCGTAGGCCACCGCGATGAAGCGCACCAGGTAGGCCAGCAGCAATGCGGCCAGGCTGCCCAGCAGCAGCGGCTTGCCGGCACCGCCCAGCCAGCTGGACAGCGGGATGACCAGGTGGTTGTCGAGGTAACTGAAGGCCAGCATGATCGACACCGCCAGCACCGAGCCGGGCAAGGCATAGCCCAGGTTGGCCAGGCCTACCCCGGCGCGGATACCGCCCGTCGGCGCCTGGCGCCGGGCAAAGGCCAGCAGCAACGCCACGCACACCGTGACCAGCGCCGCCATGCCGCCCAGGTACAGGGTGTGCAGCACCAGGCCGACATAGCGCTCGTCCAGGTCATGCCGCCCGCGCTGCCAGAACCACGCCAGCAGTTGCAGCAGCGGGATGACGAATGCGCAGGCGAACACCAGCAGGCACCAGCCACTGGCCAGCAATGCCTTGAACCCGCGCAGGTGATACAGCGCCTGCCCGCGCGGCCGCTCGTTGCCGCTGCGGCTGGCCCCCCTGGCACGGCGCTCGCCATACAGCACCAGCATCACCGCCAGCAGCAACAGGCTGGCCAGCTGGGCCGCGCTGGACAGGCTGAAGAAGCCGTACCAGGTCTTGTAGATGGCCGTGGTGAAGGTGTCGAAGTTGAACACCGCCACCGCGCCGAAGTCGGCCAGGGTTTCCATCAGGGCCAGGGCAATACCGGCGCCGATCGCGGGCCGTGCCATAGGCAGGGCCACACGCCAGAACGCTTGCAGCGGGGACAACCCCAGCACCCGCGCCGCTTCCATCAGGCCCTTGCCCTGGGCCAGGAATGCGCTGCGCGCCAGCAGGTAGACATAGGGGTAGAACACCAGCACCAGGACGACGATCACCCCGCCGGTAGAGCGTACCCGCGGCAGGCGCATCGGCCCGAACACCTCGCGCAGGGCGCTCTGCACCGGGCCGGCGAAGTCCAGCAGGCCGACGAAGACGAACGCCAGCACATAGGCCGGGATGGCGAACGGTAGCATCAGCGCCCAGTCCAGCCAGCGCCGGCCAGGGAACTCGCAGAGGCTGGTCAGCCAGGCCAGGCTGACGCCCAGCACGGTGACGCCGATGCCCACACCCACCACCAGCGTCAGAGTATTGCCCAGCAGGCGAGTCATCTGGGTGTCGAGCAGGTGCGACCAGATCTGCAGGTCGATCGACTGCCAGGACAACAGCAGGACGCTCAGGGGCAGGAGCACCAGGGCGGCGACCAGGGTGACCGGGAGGTACCAGCGGCGTTGGGGGGTGTGGGGCAAGTTGAATGTCTCTGTGGCTGATTTGCGACCGCTATGCGGTCGTTCGCGGGCACGCCCGCTCCCACAGGGATCGAGTAATCCTGTGGGAGCGGGCATGCCCGCGAAGAGGCCCTGAAAGGCCCCGGAAGGATAAAGCCTGGCGCTTAGTTCCAGCCAGCCCGATCCATCAAGCGAATCGCTTCAGCCTGGCGCTTGCCGGCGATTTCCACCGGAATGCTGTCAGCCTTGAAGCTGCCCCACGCTGCCACTTCTTCCGATGGTTTGACCTTCGGGTTGGCCGGGAACTCCTGGTTGATGTCGGCGAACAGCTTCTGCGCCTCTTCACCGGTCATCCATTCCACCAGCTTCTTCGCCGCCTCCGGGTGTGGCGCATGCTTGGTCAGGCCGATGCCCGACAGGTTCACGTGCACGCCACGGTCACCCTGGTTGGGCCAGAAGATCTTCACCGGCAGTTTCGGGTTCTGATTGTGCAGGCGGCCGTAGTAGTAGGTGTTGACCACGCCCACGTCGCACTGGCCGGCCTCGATGGCCTGGATCACTGCGTTGTCGTCGGAGAACACGTCGGTGGACAGGTTGTTGACCCAGCCTTTGACGATCTGCTCGGTCTTCGCCTCGCCGTGGGTTTCGATCAGGGTGGCGGTCAGCGACTGGTTGTACACCTTCTTCGCCGTGCGCAGGCACAGGCGGCCTTCCCACTGCTTGTCGGCCAGGGCTTCGTAGGTGCTCAGCTCCTGCGGCTTGACCCGCTCGGTGGAGTAGATGATGGTGCGGGCGCGCAGGCTCAGGCCGGTCCAGTCGTGGGACGAGGCGCGGTACTGCGACGGGATGTTCTGGTCGATGATGTCGGACTTGATCGGCTGCAGGATGCCCATCTGCTCAGCCTGCCACAGGTTGCCGGCATCGACGGTCAGCAGCAGGTCGGCCACGCCGTTTTCGCCCTCGGCCTTGATGCGCTGCATCAGCGGGGCTTCCTTGTCGGTGATGAACTTGATCTTGACCCCGGTCTTGGCGGTATAGGCATCGAACACCGGCTTGATCAGCTCGTCGATGCGCGAGGAGTACACCACCACTTCGTCCGCTGCGTGGGCGGTGCCGCCAAACAGGGTCAGGGCCAGGGCGGCCAGTAGGGGCTTGCGTGGCAACATGGAAAGCACTCCTCGGATCGTATGAGAGGCGCAAATGGTAGTGAATCCCATTTTCCGACTCATCTACATAGGCGTTACCGGATGTTGCAGAGGGGGCTGCTGTGCAGCCCATCGCGACACAAGGCCGCTCCTACAAGAGATTGCGTCCCCCTGTAGGAGCGGCCTTGTATCGCGAAAGGGCCGCAAAGCGGCCCCGACAATCTCAAGCCTTGGCCAGATCCGGCAGATCACCGCTCAAACCCAGCGCCTGCCGCACGAACAGCGCCTTGGCCTCCGGCATCTGCTCCACCAGCTTCAACCCGCTGTTACGCAACCAGCGCAACGGCAACGGGTTGGCCTGGAACAACCGCTCGAACCCTTCCATCGCCGCCATCAGCGCCAGGTTGTGCGGCATGCGCCGTCGCTCGTAACGGCTCAGTACCTTCACATCCGCCAGCCGCTCGCCACGCTCGCAGGCGTTGACCAGCACCTCGGCCAGCACCGCAGCATCGAGGAAGCCTAGGTTCACGCCCTGCCCGGCCAGCGGGTGAATGGTGTGCGCGGCATCGCCGATCAATGCCAGGCCTTCATCCACATAGCGCTTGGCGTGGCGCTGGCGCAGCGGCACGCACAGCCGCGGGTCGGCCTGCAGCACATCACCCAGGCGCCCCTCGAAAGCCCGCTCCAGGGCTTTCAGGAAGGCCGCTTCATCCAGCGCCATCAACTGCTCGGCATGCTCGGGGGTGGTCGACCACACGATCGAGCACCAGTCCTGCTGGCCATCGCGGGTCAGCGGCAGGAACGCCAGTGGCCCTTCATCGGTGAAGCGCTGCCAGGCCGTGGCTTGGTGCCCGGCGCTGCAACGCACGCTGGTGACGATGGCATGGTGCAGGTAATCCCACTCGCGGGTTTCGCAGCCGGCCAGGCGCCGCACTGCAGAGTTGGCACCGTCGGCCGCAATCACCAGCGGCGCACGCAGCTGGCGGCCATCGGCGAGGGTCAGCAGCCACTCGTCGCCGGAGCGGCGCAGCTGTTCGAGCCGCGCGTTGGGCAGCAGGCCGATGTCGCTGTCATGCAGGCGCTCCAGCAGGCCATCCTGCACCACCCGGTTCTCGACGATGTGGCCGAGCACCTGGGCATGCACGCTGGCAGCCGAGAAGTGAATCTGCCCGGTGCCGCTGCCATCCCACACATGCATGTCCGAGTATGGAGTGGCACGCCGCTGGGCAATGCCATCCCAGGCGCCAAGGCGCTCGAGGATGCGCTGGCTGGCTGCCGACAGCGCGCTGACACGCGGCTCGAACGGGGCCTGGGCATCGAACGGCTTGACCGTCAGCGGGCCGCCGTCGAGCAAGAGGATTTGCAAGCCACTGTGGCGCAACGCCAGGGCCAGGGCGCTGCCGACCATACCGGCACCGACAATCAACAGATCTGCGCGCATTTCCATGCCTTACGCCAGCCTCGCTTGCGGCTTGAGCCGCACATATAGGGTTTTATCGACCCGCGCCACCAGCTCGCCGGCGCCGTCGCGGATATCGACCTGCAAACGCGGCAGGCACTTCTTGCCGGTGGCGGTCTGCTGGCGGATTTCGTCCAGCAGCGCGTCATCGACGTGGAGTTCGGCATACACCGGGCCTTTGCCCGGCGAAATGAAATCGATGCTGGCAGCCTTGTCCCAGACGATGTAGTCACGCCCCAGCTGCTCGATCAACAGCAGCATGTAGAACGGGTCGACCATGCCGTACAGGCTGCCGCCGCACTGGGTGCCGACGTAGTTGCGGTTCCAGCGGGTCAGCTTCATCGCCACCTTGACGCTGCGCAGGTCCGGGCTGATGTGCTGCACGCGGATACCAGCACCGAGGTGCGGCGGGAACAGGTTCAGCCGCCAGCGCAACAGGCACGCCCGGCGCGCCAGCCTGCGCGCGTCGTCACTCATGCCTGACCTCGCGGATCGGGGCGGGTGCCCAGGCCCATGGCCTGGCGGGCGAACCAGCTTTTGGCCGGTGGCAGCAGGTCGAGCCCGAGCAGGCCAAGGTTGCGCCCGGCAGCCAGCAATGGCTGGCTGCTGCCGAACAGGCGGGTGACCTGGTCGGAAAAACCGATGGTCATGGCCTGGTCCAGGCGCTGGCGCTGGTGGTAGGCCTGCAACGTGGTCAGATCGCCAGGCTGCTGCGGCCCGGCCAGCAGCGCCTCGGCCAGCGCCTGCACGTCACGCAGCGACAGGTTGAAGCCCTGGCCGGCAATGGGGTGCAGGCTGTGCGCGGCGTTGCCCAGCACCACCAGATGCGGCCGCACCTGCTCCTGGGCCTCGATCAGCGACAGTGGGTAGAGGTGCCGCGCGCCGACCTGGCGCAAGGCGCCCAGGCGATAGCCGAACACGCCCTGCAGCTCGCGCAGGAAACTGCGCTCGTCGATGTCGGCCAGGCGTCGCGCGTCCATGCCCTGGCGGGTCCAGACCAGCGCGCAGCGGTTATCCGGCAGCGGTAGCAGGGCCATGGGGCCTTCTTCGGTGAAGCGCTCGAAGGCCTGGCCGCCGTGGGCCTCGCCCGGGGTGATATTGGCGATCAACGCGCTCTGTTGGTAGGGCGTGTGGCGCACATGGATGCCCAGCTGTTCGCGCAGGCCGGAGCGGCCACCGTCGGCCAGTACCGCCAGGTCGCACTCCAGCTGGGTGTCGTCGTTCAACAGCAGGCGGTAGCCACCGTCGATGGCCTGCATCGCGGTCACCTCCGCCGGGCAGCGCCAGCTCACCACCTCGCTGTCCAGCCCTTGCCACAGGCACTGGCCCAGCCAGGCGTTTTCCACCACGTAGCCAAGCGCCGGCACGCCCTCTTCCAGGGCATCCAGGCGGGTGGCGCCGAAGCGGCCGCGGTCGGATACGTGAATCTGCCGGATCGGCTCGGCGCGATGGCCGATGGCCTGCCACAGGCCCAGCTGCTGGTAGATCTGCTGGGTACCGAACGACAGTGCCGACGAACGCGCGTCGTAGCTGGGCTGGAAGCTGTCACCGGGGGCGAACGGCTCGATCAGCAGGATCTTCCAGCCTCGCGCCTTGGCCCCCGCCTGCAGGGCCAGGGCCAGGCTCGCGCCCACCAGGCCGCCACCGATGATCGCCAGGTTTACCCGATTCATGCCGCGTCCTTGCGGGCGGCCTGCATCAGCGCCTCGATCTCGGCGACCGTGCGCGGCACGCCCGAAGTCAGGATTTCACAACCTTGCCTGGTCACTACCACGTCGTCCTCGATCCTTACACCAATGCCGCGCCATTTCTTGGCCACGGCCTGATTGTCGGCGCCTATGTAGATGCCCGGCTCGACGGTCAGCGCCATGCCGGGTTCTAGCACCCGCCACTCACCGCCCACCTTGTACTCGCCCACATCGTGCACATCCATGCCCAGCCAGTGCCCGGCGCGGTGCATGTAGAAGGCACGATAGGCCTCGCTGTCGATCAGCGCCTGCACCTCGCCCGTCAGCAGGCCCAGTTCCACCAGGCCCTCGGTGATGACCCGCACGGTCGCCTCATGGGCGTGGTTCCAGTGCTTGCCGGGGGCGATCTCGGCAAACGCCGCTGCCTGGGCCTTGAGCACCAGCTCGTAGATGGCCTTCTGCTCCGGCGAAAAGCGCCCGCTGACCGGGAAGGTACGGGTGATGTCGCTGGCGTAGCAGTCGATCTCGCAGCCGGCGTCGATCAGCACCAGGTCGCCATCTTTGAGCGGGGCGTCGTTCTGCTGATAGTGCAGGATGCAGCCATTGCGCCCGGCCGCAACGATAGAGCCGTAGGCCGGCATCTTCGCCCCGCCCTTGCGGAACTCGTAGTCCAGCTCGGCTTCCAGGCTGTATTCGTGCAACCCGGCCCGGCAGGCCTGC
This sequence comes from Pseudomonas asiatica, assembly GCF_040214835.1. Lineage (NCBI taxonomy): Bacteria > Pseudomonadati > Pseudomonadota > Gammaproteobacteria > Pseudomonadales > Pseudomonadaceae > Pseudomonas > Pseudomonas asiatica. Next base: position 5,652,477 of record NZ_CP157874.1, read on the forward strand.
ATGGCCCGCACGTGGGCCCGCGCCGAGATGTCTGCGGCAGCGCGCATCACCTTCACTTCCGCTGCCGATTTATACAGGCGCATGTCGTGCAGCAGATGATCCAGCGCAACGAACTCGTTCGGCGGCTGGGCGCCCAGGCGGGCCTTGGAGCGGATCACGTTGATCCAGTCCATCAGCCGGCGGTCGAACTCGGGGTTGCTGCCCATGGCGCTGTACACCCGCTCACGGCCTTCGATCAGGCCCGGCAGGATCTCGTCGATGTCGGTGATGGGGAAGGCATCGTCTGCGCCAAAATCGCGCACCGCACCTTCCTGGCCGGCCCGCAGACCATCCCACAGTTCGCGCTCGGGGTTGCGTTCACGGCAGAACAGCACGTATTCGCCATGCTCGCGCCCCGGGATCAGCGCAATCACCGCTTCCGGCTCGGGGAACCCGCTGAGGTACTGGAAGTCGCTGTCCTGGCGGTAAACGTGCTCGACGTCGCGGTTGCGGATGGCAACCGCGGCGGCGGGCAGGATGGCGATGCTGTTGGGGACCATCTGCGCCATCAGCGCCTTGCGCCGACGGGCATACTCGGCCTTGGGAATGTGGCTCATGGGCAGACTACCCCCGGTTGATCAGTGCAGCGATGGCTTGGGTGCGGGGGCGGCCGGCTTGGCCAGCTCGGAGAACAGCAGCAACGGCGCCACGCGCAGGTATTCCATGACTTCCATGTAGTCGCTCTCGCCGTCCTCGGACTCCTCGAGGGCTTCCTGGACCTGGGAAATCGCCACCAGGTCCTGCAGCACTTCCTTGGCCTCGTCGGACAGGTCCTTGCCACCGGCATTCAGGCCGAAACCGGTAATGAAGCCTTGGCACCACTGGCCCAGCGCGGTGGCGCGGTCGCTCAGGGCGGCGGCGTCGGAAGGCAGCAGCAGGACGATGGCCATGTCGTCGCTGGTCAGCTCGCCCTTGACCATTTCCTGCAGGCCGACCAGGGCGTTGCGCACGGTGTCACCGGGCTCGGTTTCCAGCAGCTGGGCGGCATCGGCCAGCCAGCCGTCGGCGTCGAAGCCGGCACCGGCGCAGCTGCGGCCGATCAGCAGGCCGTGCAGTTCGGCCGGGGTGACAGGATGACCATTGCTGGACAGCAGCATGGCGAAGGCGATGTAGGGCGATTGGGTATTGGGCATGGGCAGCTAGGCGCCAGACGGCGCAATGACTAGAATGGAGACCTTGTATCCTAGCACCGGCAGGCGCGCCAAGACCATCGGCACTGGCCGTCGCCGCCCAGGGAGAGGCATCATCGCCAGGTGACTCAACGACGGAGCGAATCGAGTGCAACCCACGCAAGAGAACGACCTGCAGGCACTGATGAGCCGATTCGAGTTGCTGATCGAACGTGTCGAGCAACTAAAACGGCAAAATGCACTCCTAGTAGCTCAGGAAAAATCCTGGCGCGAAGAGCGCGCCCACCTCATCGAAAAGAACGAGATCGCCAAGCGCAAGGTCGAGTCGATGATTTTACGCCTCAAGGCTCTGGAGCAAGACTCATGAGTTCAAGCAATAGCGTCACCGTGCAGATCCTCGACAAGGAATATTCGATCATCTGCCCGCCGGAAGAGCGCAACAACCTGGTCAGCGCCGCGCGCTACCTGGACGGCAAGATGCGCGAGATCCGCAGCAGCGGCAAGGTGATCGGCGCCGACCGCATTGCGGTCATGGCAGCGTTGAACATCACCCACGAAATGCTGCACCGCCAGGAAGACCGCAACGATGCCCCGGCAGGCGGCACCACCCGCGAACAGGTGCGCGACCTGCTGGAACGGGTCGACCAGGCATTGTCCGACGACGCGGATACCAAAATCGGCTGAGATTGGTATACTGGCGCCACTCCCTGGGGGATGCGCCAGTCGGTTATGTCCCTGAGCCGATACGCACAACCACGGGGGTTGCACGCTGGGGCCGGTGTGCATGTCCGCCCGACGGAAAGCCTTAACGCCCCCTGCAATCTCCACCTTGAACTTTCGGGTTCAAGGGCTACACCGATAGCGGTCTTATCGGGGAGCCTGAATTCTCTTGCCCGCCCCTTCCGGCGGGCAATTCGTTTTGGCCGACCACGTCGGCCAGCACCTGGGATCGCCCGTGCCATGACCGACACCGCGCAGCTCACCCGCCCCCAGCTCCGTCGCCTGCTCCGCAACGCCCGCCGCGCCCTTACCCCTGCCCAGCAACGCCAAGCCGCCCTTGGCCTGTACCGCCAGCTGGCGCAGCACCCGCTGTTCCGACGCGCTCGGCACATTGCCCTTTACCTGCCCAACGACGGCGAGATCGACCCTTACCTGCTGCTGCGCGAGGCCCAGCGCCGTGGCAAGCGCACCTACCTGCCGGTGCTGCACGCCTGGCCGCGCACGCGCATGGTGTTCCAGCGCTTCGAGCAGGGCGAGAAGCTCAAGCCCAACCGCTTTCGCATTCCCGAGCCGGTCACCGAGCGCAAGCGCCAGCGCCCGATCTGGTCGCTGGACCTGATCCTGCTACCGTTGGTCGGTTTCGACGAAGTGGGCGGTCGCCTGGGAATGGGCGGTGGTTTCTATGATCGCAGCCTGGCCTACCAGGCGCGTCGCCAGACCTGGAAAAAGCCGTTGCTGTTGGGGCTGGCACATGAATGCCAGAAGGTCGAGCGGCTGGCTCAGGCCAGTTGGGATGTACCGCTGCAGGGGACGGTCTCGGACCGTGGCTGGTACCTGGCGCCGCGTTGAGCGGCGCCGGCAGAGGCATCAACGTTGCGGCTGGCTGGCGTCGACCGGCATCTGATAGGCGTTGTCCAGCTTGCGCTCCCAGATCCCTTGCGCATAACCGGTCGTGACCACACCCAGGCCGAAAATGAACACCAGGATCCACAGCAGATCCGGCTTGTTACGTTGATTCATCGAAGATTGCCCCCCAGGCAAACTGTTCAGGCTCGGCAATTTTCTGGGTATCGCCGGAGCATCGCGCTTTAAACGGGGCGCATTTTCCGACAACCTGCGTCTGCACGCAAACCTTGACGCCAACCGACTGTCGGTTTCATGCAACAGGTTATTTCAAACCTTTTCAGGAGCAGCACCCATGGCCTACTGGCTGATGAAATCCGAGCCCGACGAGCTCTCCATCGAAGCCCTCGGCCGCCTCGGCGAAGCGCGCTGGGACGGCGTGCGCAACTACCAGGCGCGCAATTTCCTGCGGGCCATGAGCGTTGGCGACGAGTTCTTCTTCTACCACTCCAGCTGCCCGCAGCCGGGCATCGCCGGCATTGCCAGGATCACCCGCGCTGCCTACCCCGACCCGACCGCGCTGGACCCGCAAAGCCACTACTACGATGCCAAGGCCACGGCCGACAAAAACCCGTGGAGCGCGGTGGATGTGGCCCATGTGCAAACCCTGCCACGGGTGCTGGAGCTGGGCTGGCTGAAACAGCAGACAGGCCTGGCCGAACTGCCACTGGTTCAGAAGGGCAGCCGCCTGTCGGTGATGCCGGTGACGCCAGAGCAATGGGCGGTGATTGTCGCTTTGCGTTGAAACTGCGGCTAAGGTCAGATCTTGCTGACCGGCGCGGTCCCCTGTAGGAGCGGCCTTGTGTCGCGATGGGGCGCACAGCGGCCCCGGGGATATCAGCGTCACCCCATGAATTGCCGGGGCTGCTTTGCAGCCCTTTCGCGACACAAGGCCGCTCCTACAGGGCCTTTGATTGATATCAACACATCGCCAATGGCCGCAGGCCATGATGCAGTGTGCATGACCGCAAGGATGCAGACCGATGAACCGATACGCCCCCAGGATCTTCGCCACCGCGCTGATCGCCCTACTCGCAACAGCCGGTGGGCTGGGGTACTGGAAGTCGCTCCACGACCAGTTGCCCGAAGGCCTGAGCATGGGCAACGGCCGGCTGGAAGCCACCGAAGTGCAGATCGCCAGCAAAATCCCCGGCCGCCTGGCCGAAGTGCTGGTCGACGAAGGTGACAAGGTAACTCGCGGCCAGCTGCTGGCGCGCATCGACACCCGTACCATGGAAGCCCAGCGCAGCCAGGCCGAAGCCGAAGTGCTGCGCGCTCGGGAAAACTACGCCGCCGCCCAGGCCAGCGTGCAGCTGCGCCAAAGCGAACTGCTACTGGCCAGCCAGGAGCTCAAGCGCGTGCGCGAGATCTTCCAGCGCAAATACGCCAGCCAGCAGTTGCTCGACCAACAGCAGGCGCGCTTCGACACGGCCAACGCCGCCGTGGTCGCCGCCCGCGCCCAACTGGCGGCGATCAAGGCCGCCATCGGCGCCGCCGAGGCCCAGGTGGCGCAGCTCACCAGCGAGATCGACGACAGCAGCCTGCGCGCACCGATCGACGGCATCATCCAGCTGCGCCTGGCCGAGCCCGGTGAAGTGTTGGGTGCCGGCGGCCGCGTACTGATGCTGATCGACCCCAGCGACCAGTACATGAACCTCTACCTGCCCGCCTCCACCAGCGGCCGGCTGACCGTCGGCGACCAGGCGCGGATCGTGCTCGACGCCCTGCCCGAGCGGGCGCTGCCGGCGAAGGTGGCCTTTGTCGCGGCCAAGGCCCAGTTCACCCCCAAGCAGGTGGAAACCCGCGACGAGCGGCAGAAGCTGGTGTTCCGGGTCAAGTTGCGCCTGACCGACCCGGGCGCCGTACCGCAGGCCAAGCCGGGCATGCCAGGCGCCGGCTATGTACGCACGGCTGAGGTGGACTGGCCGGCCAACCTGCAATGAACGCCCCGGCACTGCTGGCCGAGGGTATCAGCCATCGCTACGGCGACCTGGTGGCCCTGCACCCCCTCGGGTTCAGCCTGCCGGCGGGCACCCGCTGCGCGCTGATCGGCCCTGACGGGGCTGGCAAATCGACCCTGCTGGGGCTGATCGCCGGCGTCAAGCGCCTGCAACAGGGCGAACTGCAGGTGCTGGGTGGCTCGATCCGCCAGCGGCGCCATCGCGCGGCGCTGTACCCGAAAGTGGCGTTCATGCCGCAGGGGCTGGGCAACAACCTGTATCCGGAGCTGTCGATCAGCGAGAACATCCGTTTTTTCGCCACCCTGTTCGGCCTCGGCCGCCGCGAATGCGAACAGCGCATGGCCAACCTGCTGCAGGCCACCGACCTGCAGCGCTTTGCCGAGCGCCCGGCGGGCAAGCTGTCGGGCGGCATGAAACAGAAGCTGGGCCTGTGCTGCGCGCTGATCCACGAGCCGGACCTGCTGATCCTCGACGAGCCGACCACCGGCGTCGACCCACTGTCACGGCGGCGTTTCTGGGAGCTGGTCGAACAGGTACGCGCGCAGCGCCCGCAACTGACCCTGCTGGTGGCCACCGCCTACATGGAGGAGGCCGAACAGTTCGAGCATTGCCTGATGCTCGATGGCGGCCGCCTGCTGGCCGCCGGCCCCAGCCATGAGCTTGCCGCAGTCACCCCCAGTGGCAAGCTGGACGACGCCTTCACCCATTACCAAGGTGCAGGCAAGGCACAACACCCTCCGCTCATCATTCCACCGCGCCCGGCCACTGACACCTCGGTCGCCATCGAGGCCCACGACCTGACACTGCGCTTTGGCGATTTCACTGCAGTGAACAAGGTCAGCTTCGCCATTGGCCGCGGGGAGATCTTCGGCTTCCTGGGCTCCAACGGCTGCGGCAAGACCACCACCATGAAAGTGCTCACCGGCCTGATGCCGGCCAGCGAAGGCAGCGCCAGCCTGCTCGGCCGCCCGGTGGATGCCAGCGACCTGGCCACGCGCAAGCGGGTCGGTTTCATGTCGCAGAGTTTTTCGCTGTATGGCGAGCTCAGCACCCGACAGAACCTGACCCTGCATGCCCGCCTGTTCGACCTGCCCAAGGCCGAGAGCGCCCAGCGTATCGACGAACTGATCGAGCGCTTCGACCTGGGTGCCATCGCCGACCAGCCATCCGGCGCCCTGCCCCTCGGCCTGCGCCAGCGCCTGTCGCTGGCGGTGGCGGTGCTGCACCGCCCGGAAGTGCTGATCCTCGACGAACCCACCTCCGGTGTCGACCCGGCTGCCCGTGACGACTTCTGGCGCCTGCTGGTGGAGCTGTCACGCGAGCAGGGCGTGACCATTTTCCTTTCCACCCACTTCATGAACGAAGCCCAACGCTGCGACCGCATCTCGCTGATGCATGCAGGCCGGGTACTGGCCTGCGACACGCCGGGTGCCCTGCAACGCCAGTACCAGGGCAACACCCTGGAAGACGCGTTCGTACGCTGCCTGGAACAGGCCCAGGAACTGGCGCCGCAAGCCACCGACAACGCCGTGCTGGAACAGGCCGCCACGCCTGCGCCGGTGCTGCGCCAGGGTTTCAGCCTGCGTCGCCTGCTGGCGGTGGCCAGCCGTGAGGGCAAGGAGCTGCTGCGCGACAAGGTACGCCTGGCCTTCGCCCTGCTGGGGGCGGTGTTCATGATGGTGATCTTCGGCTATGGCATTTCGCTGGATGTGGAAAACCTCGCCTTCGCCGTACACGACCAGGACCAGAGCCCACAAAGCCGGGCCTATCTGGAAGCCTTCCGTGGTTCACGCTATTTCGCCGAACAAGCGCCCATCCGCGATACCCGCGAAATGCACCAGCGCCTGCAGCGCTCGGAAATCAAACTGGCGCTGGAAATCCCCCCCGGATTTGGCCGCGACCTGTACGCCGGGCGTCAACCGGTGGTGGCTGCCTGGCTCGATGGCGGCATGCCGTTCCGCGCGGAAACCAGCCGCAACTACGTGGAAGCCGTGCATCAGGCCAACCTCGAGCAACTGGCCAAGGCCAGCCCACAGCCGCAGCCGCGCCAGGACCTGGTGCGCCTGGAAACCCGTTTTCGCTACAACCAGGATGTGGTCAGCGTGAACGCAATCGGCCCGGGGGTAATGGCGCTGATCCTGGCCTTCATCCCGGCCATGCTCACCGCGCTGGGTATCGTCCGCGAGAAAGAGCTCGGCTCCATCACCAACTTCTACGCCACACCCCTCACCCGCCTGGAGTTTCTGCTCGGCAAGCAGATGCCCTATCTGGCCGTGAGCCTGGTCAACCTGGCGCTGCTGGTAGCGATGAACCGCTGGCTGTTCGCCGTGCCGCTCAAGGGCAGCGTGCTGGCCCTGGCCTGTGGCGGCGTCGCCTACCTGCTGGCGACCACCAGCCTGGGCCTGCTGATCTCGGCCTTCACCCGCACCCAGATCGCCGCCATCCTGGGCACCATGATCATCACCAGCCTGCCGACCATCCAGTTTTCCGGGCTGATCGTGCCACGCTCGTCGCTGGACGGCGCGGCGGCGGTAATGGGCCAGCTGTTCCCGGCGGGCTACTTCCTCGACATCGCGGTCGGCACCTTCACCAAGGCGCTGGGCCTGCGCGAGCTGTGGCCGCAGTGCCTGATCCTGCTCAGTTTCTTTGTCGTGTTCACTGGCCTGAGCCTGGCCATGCTGAAGAAGCAGGAGGCCTGAGATGTCGCGCCTGAACCACACCCTGCGCCTGGGCCTGAAAGAGCTGACCAGCCTGCGCCATGACAGCGTGCTGCTGTTGTTCCTGCTGTATGCCTTCAGCGTGGCCATCTACATGCCCGCAGCCGGCTCGGTGATCGGCGTGCACAACGCCAGCGTCGCGGTGGTGGACGAAGACCACAGCCTGCTGTCACGCAAGCTCGGCGAAGCCCTGCAACCACCCGAATTCCAGCCCGCCGTGCCGCTGCCCCCGGGGCGCCTGGACCAGGCCATGGACAGCGGCCAGTACACCTTCGTGATCAACGTGCCGGTGAATTTCCAGAGCGACCTGCTGGCCGGGCGCTCGCCGGAACTGCAGATCAATGTCGACGCCACGGCCATGAGTCAGGCGTTCATGGGGGCCGGCTATATCGGCCGTATCTTCGAACGCGAGTTGCTCGACTACAGCCAGCGCAACAACACGCAGAGCCCGGTGCTAATCAACGCCAAGGCGCTGTTCAACCCCAACCTGGAGGGTGGCTGGTTCCTGGCGGTGATCCAGATCGTCAACAACATCACCATCCTGGCGATCATCCTCACCGGCACCGCGTTGCTGCGCGAGCGCGAGCACGGCACCCTCGACCACCTGCTGGTGCTGCCGCTGACCGCGCTGGAAATCATGCTGGCGAAAATCGCCAGCAACGCGCTGGTGGTGGTGATCTGCACCTGGATTTCGCTGGTGGTGGTGGTCAAGGGCGCGCTTGGCGTGCCGCTCTCCGGTTCGATGGGCCTGTTCCTGGCCGTGACCGCGCTGTACCTGTTCGCCAGCACCGCACTGGGCATCTTCCTCGCCACACTGGCGCGCTCGACGCCACAATTCGGCCTGCTGGCAATCCCGGTGATCATCCCGATGCTGTTGCTGTCCGGCGGCAGCACACCGCTGGACAGCATGCCGCAGTGGCTGCAGTGGGTGATGCAAGGGTCGCCGTCGACGCACTTTGTCAGCCTTGGCGCCGCAATCCTGTTCCGTGATGCCGGATGGACGGTGGTGTGGCCGGACATCCTGGCACTGGCCGTGATCGGGCTGGTGTTGTTCGGTGTGGCGCTGGCGCGGTTCCGCCGAAGCCTGGCGTCCTGATCCGCGCATACCCGGCTCAAAATCTGAAAGATTGCGCGATTCCTGTGGGAGCGGGTTTACCCGCGAACACCGGCGCAGCCGGTGCCATGCACCGCGTTGGATTCTTCGCGGCTAAAGCCGCTCCCACAGGGATCGCGCCACAGTGCGGATTGCGCTGTTCCTGAGAGAGCCGGCTTGCCGGTCACTGCACGATCAGGTTGTTGAACAGCAAGTCTTCAACGATCGGCTTGCCCTCTTCGGCTTCCATCACCTGCTGCACCTGTTTCAGCGCTTCCTGGCGAAGATGCTCCTTGGCCTCGACGTTGCTCATGCTGTCCACCGACTGTTGGGTGAACAGCGCCACCAGCTGGTTGCGGATCAGCGGCTCGTGGTGCTTCACCGCCTTGGCGGCTTCGTCGCCGGTCACGCGCAGGGCCACGTCGGCCTTGTACACGCGCAGCCGCGGGCTGCCGTCGAGGGCGTAGTTGCCGACAAAGGGCGGGCTCAGGCTGATGTAGGCGACTTTTGGCGCCCCTTCCTTGGCTTCCTCGGCCATGGCCGCAGCCGGCATTAGCAGCGCCAGCACCATCAAGATCCACGCTTTCACGAATTTGCTCCTCAATACAGTTGGCGCCAGCTTACCCAGCATGCCGCTCAAACCCAAGCCCGGGCTTGTGCCGCCACTTATGCCTGCACATCAGGGCGCCCCATGCTCGTTGACCGTGCAGGCGGCCCTCCTACACTTATCGGCCACGACCCGCAAAGGAATAGCCCCGATGAAAGCTGTGTTGTGCAAAACCCTGGGCCCGGCGCGCGACCTGGTGCTGGAAGAGGTGGCCAGCCCGGTGCCGAAGAAAAACGAGATCCTGCTCGATGTGCAGGCCGCCGGGGTCAACTTCCCCGACACCCTGATCATCGAAGGCAAGTACCAGTTCCAGCCACCGTTGCCGTTCTCACCCGGCGGCGAGGCAGCGGGCGTGGTGGCCGCCGTCGGGGAAAAGGCCGGCGCGTTCAAGGTCGGCGACCGGGTCATGGCGCTGACCGGCTGGGGTGCATTCGCCGAGCAGGTGGCGGTGCCGTTCTACAATGTGCTGCCGATCCCGCCGAGCATGGACTTCACCACCGCAGCGGCATTCGGCATGACCTACGGCACCTCCATGCACGCCCTGCGCCAGCGCGGCCAGTTGCAGGCGGGCGAGACCCTGCTGGTGCTGGGCGCGTCCGGCGGGGTCGGCCTGGCGGCGGTGGAGATCGGCAAGGCCATGGGCGCGCGGGTGATCGCGGCCGCCAGCAGTGCGGAAAAACTGGCCGTGGCCAAGGCAGCCGGCGCGGATGAACTGATCGACTACAGCCAGGCCAGCCTGCGTGACGAGATCAAGCGCCTGACCGGCGGCCAGGGCGTGGACGTGATCTACGACCCGGTGGGTGGCGAGTTGTTCGAGCAGGCAGTGCGCGGGCTGGCCTGGAATGGCCGGTTGCTGGTGGTGGGTTTTGCCAGCGGGACCATCCCGCAGCTGGCGGCCAACCTGGTGTTGCTCAAGGGCGCGGCGGTGCTCGGGGTGTTCTGGGGGGCGTTTGCCCAGCGCCAGCCGGAGGACAATGCGGCCAACTTCCGGCAGCTGTTTGCATGGCATGCCGAAGGCAAGTTGAAGCCGCTGGTGTCGCAGACTTATCCACTGGCTGAGGCAGGGGCTGCCATTGAAAAGTTGGGGCAGCGTCAGGCTGTGGGTAAGTTGGTGGTGCTGGCCAGGTAAGACAGTTCCGGCCTTTTCGCGGGCACGCCCGCTCCCACAGGAATACCATGCCGTTCGAGGCTGTGGTGATCCTGTGGGAGCGGGCGTGCCCGCGAAGAGGCCGGTGCAGGCTAATCAAACTTCGCGCAGGTTATGGCAGCGCCTGAACCGCGCCTCCAGGTTGCGATCGGGCATCTGGTGGCTGCGCAGGGCATTCAAGGTCTGTTCGACATAATCACGCGTGGTGCCATAGCGCCCCTTGGCACTGGCCAGGATCTGGCTGAGCAGGGTGTCCGGCAGGTTCCCGGCATAGCACGGCAGATGCCGCTCCAGCACGAAGCCCAGGGCCTGCACCTTGCTGCCATCACCCAACCGGCAACTGAGCCAGTGCGGCCGGTACGCCGGGTACGGCATCTCGCGCTGCCACAGGGCCATCAGCGACTCGTCCAGGCTGCTTTCATCCAGCCGGTAGGCAAAACCACTGCAGGAGCCCCCACGGTCCAGGCCGAACACCAGCCCGGGGGTTTCCGGGGTGCCGCGGTGTTCGTGCGACCACAGGTACAAACCACGGTGGTAACCATGTACCCGCGCGCGTTGGCGCTCCACCGAGTTGCACTCCGGTCGCCAGATCAACGAACCATAGGCGAACAACCACACCGGCCCACCCTGATGGCGAGACATGGTTGTCTTCATGGAATTGAACAACTGTTCGCGGGTATGTTGCTGACCGAAGTCGAGTGTCGGTGGATATGAAACTTCCCAGGACATACTTTCAAGTGCCGACATAAGCTGCCGCCATTATCCCTGTGAACTACGGATGTAGCGAGATTCGATTACGATGCGCCCCCAGCCTCTGTACCAAGGGCGCTTGCAGTAACCATAGGACAGAAGTGCAGGAATACTCAAGCCCTCGCGCCAGAGTTTCATCCGCGCTCCCGACGACTGGAAAGTACTGTTTCGGCAACTGTGAAAGTTATTAGCCAAGGCGGTAACAATTACCGCCTTATACCCACACTTTCAAACTTCGGTTATTAGCCGCGTGGTGCGTAGGCAAACACATCGGCGCGCATGCGGTGCGCATCCATTCCGGCTTCGACCAGGGCGTCGAGCGTGGCATAGATCATGTTCGGCGAGCCGCTGGCATATACATGCACGCTGTTGAGGTTGGCGATGTCCTCGCAGACCGCCTCATGCAGCATGCCGCAACGGCCTTCCCAACCGCACAGGTCGCTGACCACCTGATGCAGGAACAGGTTGGGCAGGCGCTGCCATTCGTCCCAGTGCTCGATCTGGTAGAAGTCCTCGGGCCGGCGCACGCCCCAGTACAGGTGCACCGGGTGCTTGAAACCCTGAGCCCGGCAATGCTCGACCAGGCTGTGCATCTGGCCCATGCCGGTGCCAGCAGCGATCAGCACCAGCGGCCCATCGGGCAACTCGGCCAGGTGGGTGTCGCCGAACGGCATTTCGATGCGCGCCAGGCCGTCGCGCTTGAGCTGCTCGATAAGTTGTACCGCACTGGGCTCGCGCGCCAGCACATGCAGCTCCAGCTCGCGCCCGGCATGGGGTGCGGAGGCCAGCGAAAACGCCGCCTGCTTGCCGCCTTCGCGCTCGATCATCAGGTACTGCCCCGCGTGGTAGCGCGGCGGCCTGCCCGCCGGCGCGCGCAATCGCACGCGCCAGACGTCGCCACCGACCTCGACGCACTCACTGACACTGCACGCCAGTTTGCGCACCGGCAACTCGCCCAGGGCGAGCACACCATCCCAGAGCAACACGCAGTCCTCCAGCGGTTCGGCAATGCAGGTGAACAGCTCGCCATGGTCGCGGACTTCACCGTCCTGGCGTACCCGGCCTTCGACCAACAACGCGGCGCAGACATGGCAATTGCCATTGCGGCAGCTGTTCGGGCAGTCATAGCCCAGCCGCCGCGCTCCATCCAGGATCCGTTCCCCGGGTTCGAGCGCCAGCACCGCCCCGGACGGCTGCAACGTTACCTGCATCAATCTATTCCCAACTGATCCCACAGCTCATCGATACGGCGGGTGACGGCTTCGTCCTTGACGATGACCCGTCCCCATTCGCGTGTAGTCTCGCCCGGCCACTTGTGCGTGGCGTCCAGGCCCATCTTCGACCCCAGACCTGATACCGGCGACGCGAAGTCCAGGTAGTCGATCGGGGTGTTGTCAATCATCACCGTATCACGCTTGGGGTCCATGCGCGTGGTGATGGCCCAGATCACATCGTTCCAGTCGCGGGCATTGATATCGTCATCGGTGACAATAACGAACTTGGTGTACATGAACTGTCGCAGGAACGACCACACACCCAGCATCACGCGCTTGGCGTGGCCCGGGTACTGCTTCTTCATGGTCACCACCGCCATGCGGTACGAGCAGCCTTCCGGCGGCAGGTAGAAATCGACGATTTCCGGGAACTGCTTCTGCAGGATCGGCACGAACACTTCGTTCAGCGCCACGCCGAGGATCGCCGGCTCATCTGGCGGGCGGCCGGTGTAGGTGCTGTGGTAGATCGGTTTCTGCCGATGGGTGATGCGCTCGACGGTGAACACCGGGAAGCTGTCCACTTCGTTGTAGTAGCCGGTGTGGTCGCCGTACGGGCCTTCCGGGGCCATTTCGCCCGGGTGGATCACGCCTTCCAGGATGATTTCGGCGGTGGCCGGTACCTGCAGGTTGCTGCCCCGGCACTTGACCAGTTCGGTACGGTTGCCGCGCAGCAGGCCGGCGAAGGCGTACTCGGAGAGGGTGTCCGGTACCGGGGTCACGGCGCCGAGGATAGTGGCCGGGTCAGCGCCCAGGGCCACGGCGACCGGGAACGGCTGGCCAGGGTTCTTCTCGCACCATTCGCGGTAGTCCAGGGCCCCGCCACGGTGGCTGAGCCAGCGCATGATGACCTTGTTGCGGCCGATCACCTGCTGGCGGTAGATGCCCAGGTTCTGGCGGTCCTTGTTCGGGCCGCGGGTGACGGTGAGGCCCCAGGTGATCAGCGGCGCCACGTCGCCCGGCCAGCAGTGCTGGATCGGCAGAGCGCCGAGGTCGACATCGTCCCCCTCGACCACCACTTCCTGACACACCGCGTCCTTGACCACCTTCGGCGCCATCGACACGACTTTCTTGAAGATCGGCAGCTTGGACCAGGCATCCTTCAGGCCCTTCGGCGGCTCAGGCTCCTTGAGGAAGGCCAGCAGCTTGCCGATTTCCCGCAGTTCATCGACCGACTCGGCGCCCATGCCCATGGCCACGCGCTCCGGGGTGCCGAACAGGTTACCCAGCACCGGGATGTCGAAGCCGGTGGGCTTTTCGAACAGCAATGCAGGGCCCTTGGCACGCAAGGTGCGGTCGCAGACCTCGGTCATTTCCAGGACGGGGGAGATCGGAACCTGGATGCGCTTGAGCTCGCCGCGCTGTTCCAGGCCACGGATGAAGTCGCGCAAGTCGCGATACTGCATGCAGGAGCCTCGTGTTGGCCGTATCGGTCGGGGGTGCAGAGTGTAGCGCCGTTCAGTGCCTAATAGCCAAAAATGACTTGGGGCCGCTTCGCGCCCCATCGCGATACAAGGCCGCTCCTACAGGATTACGCATTCCCCTGTAGGAGCGGCCTTGTATCGCAATGGGGCGCGAAGCGGCCCCAATCAATTCCGGCCTGAAACGCTTACTTGCGCTTCATCGACAGGAAGAACTCGTCGTTGGTCTTGGTCTGCTTGAGCTTGTCGACCAGGAACTCGATGGCGGCGATTTCGTCCATCGGGTGCAGCAGCTTGCGCAGGATCCACATGCGCTGCAGTTCGTCGTCGGCGGTCAGCAGCTCTTCGCGACGGGTACCGGAACGGTTGATGTTGATGGCCGGGAACACGCGCTTCTCGGCGATGCGGCGGTCCAGCGGCAGCTCCATGTTGCCGGTGCCCTTGAACTCTTCGTAGATCACTTCGTCCATCTTCGAGCCGGTTTCGACCAGCGCGGTGGCGATGATGGTCAGCGAACCGCCTTCCTCGATGTTACGCGCGGCACCGAAGAAGCGCTTCGGCTTCTCCAGGGCGTGGGCGTCGACACCACCGGTCAGTACCTTGCCGGAGCTCGGGATCACGGTGTTGTAGGCACGCGCCAGACGGGTGATGGAGTCCAGCAGGATGACCACATCCTTCTTGTGCTCGACCAGGCGCTTGGCCTTCTCGATCACCATTTCGGCAACCTGCACGTGGCGGGTTGGCGGCTCGTCGAAGGTGGAAGCAACCACTTCGCCGCGCACGGTGCGCTGCATTTCGGTCACTTCTTCCGGGCGCTCGTCGATCAGCAGAACGATCAGGTGGCACTCGGGGTTGTTGCGGGTGATGTTGGCCGCGATGTTCTGCAGCATGATCGTCTTGCCCGCTTTCGGCGGAGCAACGATCAGGCCACGCTGGCCTTTGCCGATCGGGGCGCACAGGTCGATGACGCGGCCGGTCAGGTCTTCGGTGGAGCCGTTACCGGCTTCCATCTTCAGGCGCTTGTTCGGGAACAGCGGCGTCAGGTTTTCGAACAGGATCTTGTTCTTCGCGTTTTCCGGGCGGTCGAAGTTGATGGTGTCGACCTTCAGCAGGGCGAAGTAACGCTCCCCTTCCTTCGGCGGGCGGATCTTGCCGACGATGGTGTCACCGGTACGCAGGTTGAAGCGGCGGATCTGGCTGGGCGAGACGTAGATATCGTCAGGGCCGGCCAGGTAGGACGCATCAGCCGAACGCAGGAAACCGAAACCATCCTGGAGAATCTCCAGCACGCCGTCACCCGAGATCTCTTCGCCGCTTTTCGCGTGCTTCTTCAGCAGGGCGAAAATCACGTCCTGTTTGCGCGAACGGGCCATGTTTTCGATGCCCATCTGTTCGGCCATTTCCAAAAGATCGGTAATCGGCTTTTGCTTGAGTTCAGTCAGGTTCATAAGGGGAGTGACGTAATCATGTAAGAAGGGAGAATTAAGCTTCTGGCTTAATGAGGCCGCGCCGCTAGATGGCGACAGGATCGCGTACTGATTCGAATTAGGGATGCTTCGGCGACGGCGTGTAGAGGGCACTGGAGAAGCAGTGCGAGGCCGAATGTAACACTTGCTTTTTTCGACGTCTAGTGGTTTTGACCGGGTAAATCGTGCCATGTGGGAGCGGGTTTACCCGCGAAGGCGGCAGCGGGTTCGGCATCGAATTCGCGGGTAAACCCGCTCCCACAGGCCCTTCGGGCAAAGAAAAGCCCCGCATCTGCGGGGCTTTTTCATATCACAGGTGGGCGTCGAGGAACGCGGCCAGCTGCGATTTGGACAGGGCGCCGACCTTGGTGGCTTCGACGTTGCCGTTCTTGAACAGCATCAGCGTCGGGATACCACGCACGCCGTGCTTGGCCGGGGTTTCCTGGTTCTCGTCGATGTTCAGCTTGGCGACGGTCAGTTTGCCGTTGTAGGTAGCGGCGATGTCGTCCAGTACTGGAGCGATCATCTTGCATGGACCGCACCATTCAGCCCAGTAGTCGACCAATACCGCGCCTTCGGCCTTCAGGACATCGGCTTCGAAGGAGGCGTCGGTGACATGTTTGATCAGATCGCTGCTCATGGATATCTCCAGGGTCGTAAGCAAAAAAACGTGGCCCATGATAGCCGCACCCACGCCCGACAGGAAGCCACGGACGATTGAGTGTAACTATAGTTGTGCAAGACGCCACGAATCGAAACTGTCATACAAACGTCATAGCATCGAATGGCACATTGCCTTGCATCAAGGCCAGCTCAACGGCTATGTACCACGCGTTGGCGACAGCCTGCTATCGTGGCACGATTGCCGGGTTAACGACCGAGAACAACCAGATCATGCCGCAAACCATCGCGAAGAACCTGTCCCTGATCGCCGCCATCGACCTTGGCTCCAACAGCTTTCACATGGTCGTGGCCAAGGCCCACCATACCGAAATCCGCATTCTCGAGCGGCTCGGCGAGAAGGTTCAGCTGGCCGCTGGCATCGACGAAGAACGCAAGCTCAGTGAAGAGGCAATGGAACGAGGCCTGGATTGCCTCAAGCGCTTTTCCCAACTGATCAACGGCATGCCGGCAGGCTCGGTGCGCATCGTCGGTACCAACGCCTTGCGCGAAGCGCGCAACCGCAACGAATTCATCCAGCGCGCCGAAGCCATCCTTGGCCACCCGGTCGAGGTGATCTCCGGCCGTGAAGAAGCGCGCCTGATCTACCTGGGCGTGTCGCACACCCTGGCCGATACACCCGGCAAGCGCCTGGTCGCCGATATCGGCGGCGGCAGTACCGAGTTCATCATCGGCCAGCGCTTCGAGCCGCTGCTGCGCGAAAGCCTGCAGATGGGCTGCGTCAGTTTCACCCAGCGCTACTTCCGCGACGGCAAGATCACCCCGGCTCGCTACGCGCAGGCCTACACCGCAGCGCGCCTCGAGCTGATGAGCATCGAGAATGCCCTGCACCGCCTGACCTGGGACGAGGCCATCGGCTCGTCCGGTACCATTCGTGCCATCGGCGCCGCCATCAAGGCAGGCGGCCTGGGCAATGGCGAGGTCAACGCCGAGGGGCTGGCCTGGGTCAAGCGCAAGCTGTTCAAGCTTGGCGAGGTCGACAAGATCGACTTCGAAGGCGTCAAGCCGGACCGCCGCACCATCTTCCCGGCGGGCCTGGCGATTCTCGAAGCGATCTTCGATGCCCTGGAACTGCAGCGCATGGAACACTGCGACGGCGCCCTGCGCGAAGGCGTGCTGTTCGACCTGCTGGGCCGCCACCACCACGAAGACGTGCGCGAACGCACCCTGAACTCGCTGATGGAGCGCTACCACGTGGACCAGGGCCAGGCTGCGCGCGTCGAGCGCAAGGCATTGCACGCCTTCGACCAGGTGGCCGACGCGTGGGACCTCAAAGACGGGAATTGGCGCGATCTGCTGGGCTGGGCGGCGAAAGTGCACGAAATCGGCCTGGATATCGCCCACTACCACTATCACAAGCACGGCGCCTACCTGATCGAACACTCCGACCTGTCGGGCTTCTCCCGCGAGGACCAGCAAATGATGGCCTTGCTGGTGCGCGGCCACCGCCGCAACATCCCCAAGGACAAGATCGCCGAGCTGGGTGAGGAAGGGGTCAAGCTGCTGCGCCTGTGCGTGCTGCTGCGCTTCGCCATCCTGTTCCACCACATCCGTGGCAACCAGCAGATGCCGAAGGTCGAGCTCAAGGCTGCCGACAGCAGCCTCGATGTGGCCTTCCCTGAGGGCTGGCTGGAACAGAACCAGCTGACCCAGGCCGACTTCGCCAACGAGGCGGAGTGGCTGGCCCGGGTCGGCTTCGTCCTCAGCGTACGTTGAGGACCGGGTTGCTCAGGCGCTCCAGCAGGGTCGCCTGGGCACTGCGCGGGTTCTGGTTGCCGGTCGGCGTGCTGCGCACGTAGCGCCCGTCCGGCTGCAGGGTCCAGGCGTGGGTGTTGTCGGTCAGGTAGCCTTCCAGCTCCTTCTTCACCCGCAGCAACAGCTTCTTGCCTTCCACCGGGAAGCAGGTCTCGACACGCTTGTCGAGGTTGCGCTCCATCCAGTCGGCACTGGACAGGTAGATCTGCTCTTCGCCGCCATTGAGGAAGTAGAACACCCGCGTGTGCTCGAGGAAACGGCCGATGATCGAACGCACCTGGATGTTGTGCGATACCCCCGGAATGCCTGGGCGCAGGCAGCACATACCACGCACCACCAGGTCGATCTTCACGCCCGACTGGCTGGCCTTGTACAGCGCCTTGATGACCTTGGCGTCGGTCAGCGAGTTGAACTTGGCGATGATATGCGCCGGCTTGCCTTCGAGGGCGAACTGGGTTTCCCGCGCGATCATGTCGAGCATGCCCTTCTTCAGGGTGAACGGCGCGTGCAGCAGTTTCTTCATGCGCAGGGTCTTGCCCATGCCGATCAGCTGGCTGAACAGCTTGCCGACGTCCTCGGTGAGGGCGTCGTCGGATGTCAGCAGGCTGTAGTCGGTGTACAGGCGGGCGTTGCCGGCGTGGTAGTTGCCAGTGCCCAGGTGCGCATAACGCACGATCTCGCCCTGCTCGCGGCGCAGGATCAGCATCATCTTGGCGTGGGTCTTGAAGCCGACCACGCCGTAGATCACCACCGCACCGGCCGCTTGCAGTCGGCTGGCCATCTGCAGGTTGGACTCTTCGTCGAAGCGCGCCCGCAACTCGATCACCGCAGTGACCTCCTTGCCGTTACGTGCTGCGTCCACCAGCGCGTCGACGATTTCCGAGTTGGCCCCGGAACGGTACAGGGTCTGGCGCACGGCAAGCACGTGCGGGTCCTTGGCGGCCTGGCGCAGCAGGTCGATCACCGGGGTGAAGGACTCGAACGGGTGCATCAGCAGAATGTCCTGCTTGCCGATCACGCTGAAGATGTTGTCGGCGTTCTGCAGCAGCTTGGGGATCGCCGGGGTGAACGGCGTGTACTGCAGCTCGGGGTGGCTGTCCAGGCCGGTGATGCTGAACAGGCGGGTAAGGTTGACCGGGCCGTTGACCTGGTACAGCTCGCTTTCGCTGAGGCTGAACTGCTTGAGCAGGTAGTCCGACAGGTGTTTCGGGCAGGTGTCGGCCACCTCCAGGCGCACAGCGTCACCGTAGCGGCGCGAGAACAGCTCGCCGCGCAGGGCGCGGGCCAGGTCGTCGACCTCTTCGGAGTCCAGCGCCAGGTCGGCGTTACGGGTCAGGCGGAACTGATAGCAGCCCTTCACCTTCATGCCCTGGAACAGGTCGTCGGCGTGCGCGTGAATCATCGACGACAGGAACACATAGTTGGCGCCCGGGCCACCCACCTCTTCCGGCACCCGGATGACCCGCGGCAGCAGGCGCGGGGCCGGGATGATCGCCAGGCCCGAATCGCGGCCGAAGGCGTCGACACCCTCGAGCTCGACGATGAAGTTGAGGCTCTTGTTCACCAGCAGCGGGAACGGGTGGGTCGGGTCGAGGCCGATCGGGGTGATGATCGGGGCGATTTCGTCGCGGAAGTAGCGGCGCACCCAGGTCTTGAGCTTGGGTGTCCAGTAACGCCGGCGGATGAAGCGGATATGGTGCTTTTCCAGCTCTGGCAGCAGCACGTCGTTGAGGATCGCGTACTGGCGCTCCACTTCGCTGTGCACCAGGTCGCTGATGCGTGCCAGCGCCTGGTGCGGCTGCAGGCCGTCGGCACCGGCCTGCTCACGGGCGAAGTTGATCTGCTTCTTCAGGCCAGCGACGCGGATCTCGAAGAACTCGTCGAGGTTGCTGGAGAAGATCAACAGGAACTTGAGGCGTTCGAGCAGCGGGTAGCTCTCGTCCAGCGCCTGTTCCAGCACACGGATATTGAACTGCAGCTGCGAGAGCTCGCGATGAATGTACAGGCTGCTGTCGTCCAGGCCTGGGATGATGATTGCCGGGGCCGGCGCGGGTGCCGGAGCCGCAGTTTCTGCCACCGGTTCCGCGGCAGGCAGGGGCGCCGGCGGCAGGTCTGGCGGGGTCTGCACCATCTCTTCGGGGAGCTCCTGGGCATCCTTGATCGCGACAGGGGTTAGCACTTCATTATTCATCTGGCGTTCCTGAGGACGTTAACGCCCTATCATCTATTGAGCGGCAAGATAAGCGCCCATTATGACGCCTGTGTTACATGCCAGGGCAAGCCATGGCGCGTGGCTTCTGGCATTCTCCGAGCAGGAATTGTTCATGTCGAGACACATTTGGACACTTTCACGAACGCGCGCGAAGGGGTAGGCTTCGCGTTCATTTCGCCAGCACCTCAGAAAATGCTTCAACAATTCCTGCAGGATTTCGGCTACTTCGCCCTTTTTCTAGGCACCTTCTTCGAAGGCGAGACCATTCTGGTGCTTGCGGGATTCCTTGCGTTCCGCGGTTACATGGATATCAACCTGGTGTGCCTGGTGGCGTTTTTCGGCAGCTATGCCGGCGACCAGCTGTGGTACTTCATGGGCCGTCGCCACGGGCGCAGGATCCTGGCACGCAAACCGCGCTGGCAGGCGATGGGTGACCGGGCGCTGGACCACATCCGTCGCCATCCCGACATCTGGGTACTGAGTTTCCGCTTCGTCTATGGCCTGCGCACGGTCATGCCGGTGGCCATTGGCCTGTCCGGCTACCCGCCACGCCGCTATCTGCTGCTGAATGGTCTTGGCGCGGCCATCTGGGCAGTGGCCCTGGGCGCGGCCGCGTATCACTTCGGCGCCATCCTCGAAGGCCTGCTGGGCAACGTGAAGCGCTACGAGCTATGGGTGCTCGGTGGCCTGTTGGCGCTGGGCGGCCTGCTGTGGCTGCGCCGGCGCTTCCGCACGTTGCGCGCGGAGCGCAAGGCGGCGGGCAAGGCCCAGGCCCCAGAGGCTGAGCAGGCTGTAAGCCACGAGCAGCAACCAGGCCAGCGGCACGACCACCGCTAGGCCCAGTGCGCCGGCCAGGTACAGCGCCGGCGCATTCGCCAGCAACCGTACCAGCTCCAGGCGCACGGCCCATGGCCGGTTCTCCAGCAGCGCGCCAAGCACGAACAAGCCAAACGCCATCAGCGCCCAGCCGAGTACCAGGGCGGAGGTTGGCACGCGTTCGGCCACCTCCATCAGATAGCTGCCCAGCGCCACGTAACCCACGAATTGCGCCGCCACATAGGCCTGCTGCGCTCGGCCCAGGGCAACCTCGAACTTGCGAAACAACGCCAGGTCCTGCTTGGCCTGCGGGTAGCGTGCAGCCACATCGGCCGGGCGCCAGCCGGTGGGCATGAACCAGATGCGCAGTTTGTCCCACAGGCTGCCGGCGCGACGGGCGTCGTGCCAGAGCTGGGCATAGAACTGCAGATTGGCCCACAGCGGGTTCCAGCTGGCCAGCGGCGTGGTTACCCCGAACACCACCGGCTCGGCCGGGTCTTCCTCTTTGAAGGTGCCGAACAGACGATCCCAGAGAATGAACACGCCGCCGTAATTGCGATCCAAGTAAGCAGGATTTTGCGCATGGTGGACGCGATGGTTGGATGGCGTGATCAACACCCACTCAAGCCAGCCCAGCTTGGGAATGTGCCGGGTATGCACCCAGAACTGGTACAGCAGGTTGAGCGACGCCACCGTGATGAACACCAGCGGCGGCACACCGAGCAACGCCAGCGGCAGGTAGAACAGCCACGAGAAGATGAACCCGCTGCTGGTCTGGCGCAGCGCCGTGGTGAGGTTGTATTCCTCGCTCTGGTGATGCACCGAGTGCGCAGCCCACAGCACGTTGCGCTCGTGGCCAAGACGATGCAGCCAGTAGTAGCAGAAGTCGTACAGGACAAAGGCCAGCAGCCACACCCACCAGGCCTGCGGCGGCAGGCGCAGCAACGCCATGTGCTCGAACGCCAGGGCATAGGTCACCAGCCCCACCCCTTTGGTCAGCAACCCGGTACTGGTCGACAGCGCACCGGTGCTGAGGCTGTTGATCGAGTCAGCCAGGGTGAAGTTGCGCTGGCCGCGCACACGGTCGGCCAGCAGTTCGACGGCGATCAGCACGAAGAAAAACGGCACGGCCAGCAGGATCAGGTCCATGGGTACGACCTCAGGTGTTATCCGCCAAGATTAGGCCGCGCTTGCAGGAATCCCTATGGCTACATCTGCCAAACTAGAGGACATTTAGCGCCTCGACACTGGAGTAAAAAGCATGACAAAAAAAGTAGCGGTGATTCTTTCCGGCTGTGGCGTTTATGACGGCGCCGAAATCCACGAAAGCGTGATCACCCTGCTGCGCCTCGACCAGCGTGGTGCGCAGGTGCAGTGCTTCGCGCCGAACATTGCGCAGATGCATGTGATCAACCACCTGACCGGCGAGGAAATGCCCGAATCGCGCAATGTGCTGGTGGAGTCGGCGCGCATTGCCCGCGGCGAGGTCAAGGACATCCGCGAGGCCAAGGCCGAAGACTTCGATGCGCTGATCGTGCCGGGCGGTTTCGGGGCGGCGAAGAACCTGTCCAACTTTGCCGTGGAAGGCGCCAACTGCAGCGTCCACCCAGATGTGCTGGCCCTGGCCGAAGCCTTTGCCGACGCCTGCAAGCCGGTTGGCCTGATCTGCATCTCGCCGGCGCTGGCGGCGAAGATCTACGGACCAGGCGTGGTCTGCACCATCGGTACCGACGCTGGCACTGCGGCGGCCGTGACGAAGATGGGTGGCACCCATGAAGAGTGCGATGTGCACGATATTGTCGAGGACACCCAGCGCAAGCTGGTGACCACCCCGGCGTACATGGAGGCCAAGTCGATCAGTGAAGCGGCTGGCGGGATCTACAAGCTGGTGGATCGGGTGCTGGAGCTGACGCACGAATAGGTTCTTGCTGGCACGCGCTGTGTAGGAGCGGCCTTGTGTCGCGATCGGGCCGCGAAGCGGCCCCGGCAATTTATGCGGCGAAGCTGAAAACCTGGGGCCGCGCTGCGGCCCGATCGCGACACAAGGCCGCTCCTACAGGGACCGCTCCTGCCCTCAGGCTCTGGACAACCGGGCAATGATCCGGTCCAGCGCATTGGCAAACGCCTGTTTCTCGCGCTCGCCATAAGGCGCCTGCCCTCCCCCCACCTGGCCCTGCTCGCGCAGCTCGGTGAACAGGTTGCGCGCCGCCAGCCGATCACCCATGTTGCGCTCGTCGAACTCGCGCCCGCGCGGGTCCAGTGCCGCCACGCCCTTTTTCACCAGGCGGTCGGCCAACGGCACGTCACTGCAGATCACCAGCTCGCCAGGCACGGCGTGCTCCACCAGGTAATCATCGGCCGCGTCCATGCCGCTGGGCACCACGATCAGGCGCACGATCGCGAACGCCGGCTTGGCCACAGCCTGGCCCGCCACCATCACTACCTCGAACTTGCGCTTGAGGGCGAACTTGACGATCAGATCCTTGGCCGCCTTGGGGCAGGCGTCGGCATCGATCCACACACGCATCGGAAAACCTCGCAATCAGCTTGAGGCCCCCATCATGCCTCAAGCGCAACGAAAGCTGCAGCCGCCGCCCACGCGCGCTGGGAAAATGGCGCCAATATTTCAATTGCCGCTTATCCGACCCCGCCACTCAGGCTACACTCGCCACAGCTCCGCTGGCCTGCCCGAGTGCGCAATGAACCACCCCCACGAAATCCGCCCCGACCTGGACGAAGGCATCGACCGCAAGGTCCTGGCGACATTGCGTGCGCGCTTCCTGCGGCTCAACCAGGGTCGGCTGCAGCGGGCCCTGGAGGGCCTGTCGACGCGCCAGCAACAGGTGCTGACGCTGCTGCCGCTGCTGTTTCATGTGAACCACCCGTTGCTGCCGGGCTATGTCTCCGGCAGCACCCCCGCCGGCGTATCGGGCTACGAGCCAAGCGCCGACCTGGTAGTCGAGGCCCAGCGCCTGGCACGCTCGTTCACCTACAAGGCCCGCCATGGCAATCCGCCGCGGCCGATCCACGGCCTGTTCCTGATGGGCAGCCTGGGCTCGCTCGCCCAGGCCGAGCACAGCGACATGGACCTGTGGGTGTGCCATGCACCCGGTCTGGCCGACGAGCTGCTGGGCGAGTTGCGCCGCAAATGCCAACTGCTGGAGGCATGGGCGGAAAGCCTGGGTGCCGAGGCACACTTCTTCCTGATCGACACGCAAGGTTTCGCCCAGGGCCAACGCGAGGGCCAGCTCGGTTCCGACGATTGCGGCACCACCCAGCACTACCTGCTGCTGGACGAGTTCTACCGCACCACTATCTGGCTGGCCGGGCGCACACCACTGTGGTGGCTGGTGCCGGTCTACCAGGAACACGATTACCACACCTATACCCAGACCCTGCTGTCCAAGCGCTTCATCCGCAGCCAGGACGCCCTCGACCTCGGCAACCTGGCGCACATTCCGCCCGGCGAGTTCGTCGGCGCCGGCTTGTGGCAACTGTTCAAAGGCATCGACTCGCCCTACAAGTCGCTGCTCAAGCTGCTGCTGACCGAGGCCTATGCCAGCGAACACCCCGCAGTACGCTGCCTGAGCCTGGACTACAAGCAGGCAGTGTTCGCCAACCAGCTCGACCTCGACGAGCTGGACCCGTACGTGATGGTGTACCGGCGCATCGAGCGCTACCTGCTGCAGCGTGGCGAACACGCGCGCCTGGAGTTGGTGCGGCGCAGCCTGTACCTGAAGGTGAACAAGAAGCTCAGCGACCCGGCCCGGGCCAATGGCTGGCAACGCCGGCTGTTGCAGCGCCTGGCCGACGAGTGGGGCTGGGACGAGCGCCAGTTGGCCCTGCTGGACAGTCGCAACCAATGGAAAGTGCAGCAGGTTGCCGTCGAGCGCCGCGAGCTGGTGGCCGAACTGAACCACAGCTACCGCTTTCTCAGCCAGTTCGCCCGCACTCAGAACGCCAGCAGCCGCGCCGACCAGCGCGATCTCAATGTGCTGGGCCGGCGCCTTTACGCGGCCTTCGAGCGCCGCGCCGGCAAGGTCGAAGTGATCAACCCCGGTATCGCCCCGGACCTGGCCGAAGGCACCCTGACCCTGGTCCAGGCGCCTAACCGCAAAGAGCCCGGCAGCCACCACTGGGAGCTGTACACCGGCAACCTGAGCCCCCATGAGGTGGACCACTTCAGCCCGCTCAAGCGTTGCCGCGAACTACTCGAACTGCTGACCTGGGCCCATCGCAACGGGGTGATCGACAGCAGCACGCGTCTGGCGTTGCACCCGGGTGTCAGCGACCTCAGCGAATTCGAGCTGTTCAACCTGGTCGGCTGCCTGCAGCAGAGCATCCCCCTGCCCTTGCCGACCGTCAGCGAAGTGCGCCTGCTGCAACCCAGCGTTGCCGACGAGGTGCTGCTGCTGGTCAACGTCGCCATCGACCCACTGCGCCACCACCGCGACCTGAACATCCTGATGACCACCGAGCGTACCGACTCGTTGAGCTATGCAGGCGTGCGCGAAAACCTGGTCCTGACCCTGGACCAGGTCACCCTCAACAGCTGGAACGAGGTACTGGTCCAGCGCTATGACGGCGAGCACGCGCTGGTGCGCTGCCTGCGCGACTTCCTCAACAGCCCCGTGCTGCGCGGCCACCGGCCGAGGGTGCGGGTGCGCTGCTTCTGCCACAGCCGCGCCCAAGCCATCGGCCAACGCGTGGAGGAAATCTTCGACACCGTGCAGCTGCTGCTGGACCAGGGCCTGAACCACCGCTACCTGCTGCAGGTGGCCCAGCACACCCATGTGCTGGAGCTGCTGGCCGGGCACGTCGGCCTCACCACCCTGGCCGAGCACGAGGCACTGCTGGACCACCTAGGCGAAGAGCGTAGCGCCTACAGCCCGCTGTACCTGGATGCCAACGCCCTGCAGGACCATGACCTGCACCTGGTGCTGGAGCAGGGCCGGCCGGCCTGCATCCAGGTGTTCTACCGCCTGCAGGGTGGCTGGGCCGAGCTGTACGTGCTGGATGAATACAATGCCCTGTGGCAGCAACGCCTGCCTCTGCACGACGAAGCCCACCTGCTGTTGCCGCTGCAGCGCTTTCTGCGTTCGGTGGTGATGCGCCGTGATGCCCGGCTGCCGCTGGACACCCAGCGCGCGGCCTCACTGGACATCCACTACGCGCAACTGTTGCCTTCCGGGCCAGGCAAGGCGCGCAGCATCGAGCCGCGCCAGGCCCCGCTCGAGGGTAGCGACCAGCCTTACTATGAGGTGCAGGCGATCATCCAGGCCGGAGTGGCGGGTGCGGCGCACGTGACGCTGTATTGCGACCAGCAGGAGTTTTCCGAACTGGAGCATGGTGAACAGCTGTATGCGGTAGCCGCCCGGCAGATCATCGGGCAGCGACATGGTGCAGGGCAGTACCGCTGCTACATCACTGACCTGGATTTGTCCGAGTTGCTGGATGACCAGCTGGGGTCGACGCAGCTGTACCTGCGCTACAAGCGGGAGCTGGAGCAGGCTTTGAACGAGGGGTTGGAGCAGGTTTTGGCGCAAGAAGCTTGAATTGCCGGGGGGCGCGTTGCGCCCCTTTCGCGACACAAGGCCGCTCCTACAGGGGAATGCGTAATCCTGTAGGAGCGGCCTTGTGTCGCGATGGGCCGCAAAGCGGCCCCCAGGCCCTTACAGGTCGAAATCGCCCGCCGCTTCCGGCTGGTATTCCACTTCCAGCAGCTTCAGCTTGAGGGTCTTGCCCCCCGGTGCCGGCCAGTCGATCTGCGCGCCCACCGACAACCCCAGCAAGGCGCAACCGATCGGCGCCAGGATCGAGACCTTGCCTTCCGGCCCGGCATCCTTCGGATACACCAGGGTCAGGTGGTAGTCCTTGCCGCTGGCTTCCTCACGGCAGTGCACGCGCGAGTTCATGGTCACCACGCCAGCCGGGACTTCCTCGTGACCGACCACCTGCTCGGCGCGGTCCAGCTCGTCCTGCAGGGCGAGCACACCCGGCGTACTCTCGTCGAGGCTGTCGATCAGACGCTCCAGACGTTGTACGTCCAATCGGGTGAGGATGAGGGAAGGCTTGGTGCTCATGATCCAGTCAGACTCCTTTGAACAGGCGGTTTTCATCGTGCAGATAAAGCAAAACCCCGCCCAAGGGCGGGGTTTGTGAAGGCTTTGGCGTCACCGACGCAGAACCCGACGTTACCACAGCCGGGTAAATACTCAAGCCCCTGCGATCAGTGTGCCTTAGCCTGGTCGCGCAGGGCCTGGGCCTCGCGGCAGATCTGCCGGCGCCGTTCGTCATCGGCCGAACGCCATTCGCGGATGTGCTCGACATGCCGGTGGCAACCCGTGCAGACCCGCTGTTCGTCCAGCCGGCAAACGCTGATGCAGGGCGACGGTACTGCGGGGCTGACGTTGCTGTAGAGCGGCTTGGGCGGCCGGGCCTGGGTGCTGCTCATGTCAGATCTCGTCGAAGTCCAGCTTCTCGCCGGCCCGCTCCCAGACGATGCGCTCGAGCATTTCGCCCAGCAGCTCCTCGCTCTTCTCGCACACCCACTTGCCGCTGTCTTCGTCGTAGTCGAAGTGGAAACCGCCGGAACGGTCGGCCAGCCACAGCTGGCGCAGCGGCTCCTGGCGGCTGAAGATCAGCTGGGCGCCGCCTTCGAACTTGACGGTGAGGACGCCAGCGGAGTTCTCCATGTCCAGGTCCAGGCCGCTCTCGTCGAACAGGTCTTCCAGGGCCTGTTGGGTCGCGTCGACCAGATCATGGAAACGCGCTTCACTCAAACTCATTGCAGGAACCTCGAAATTGGCTGCGTTACAGGCAAGCCCGGCAAGATACGGGCGCTTGCCGCCGAATGCAAAGGTTTAGCCGCTACCTTCACTTGCCCCTTCGCGGCTAAAGCCGCTCCCACAGGTACTGCACATGGCGTGAGGCCGATGCGGTCGAGGTGGGAGCGGCTTCAGCCGCGAAAGGGCCCTTGCAGGCGGTAAGAATAGCCCGCCAGGCGGGCCGGCCCTTGCATAGGCAAGCCGTCGGTCGCTCGGTATACTCGGGCGCAATACTGCATATTTCTAAGGATTTCACCCATGAAGCGCCTGATTTCCTCCCTCGCGGCGCTGGTCGCTGTTGCCTGCCTCGTTTCGGCCTGCGGCCAGAAAGGCCCGCTGTATCTGCCAGAAGACGGCGATAACGGCAAAGCGCACAAGTCGCACCAGCACCAGCCAAAAGCCAAGCCGGCCCCGGTACAAGAACAGCAGCCGGAGCTCGAGCCCGAGCAGTCGCCAGCGCAGTAAGGAAACCAGATGAACGCTTTCAACTACCGCGACGGCGAGCTGTTCGCGGAAGGCGTGGGCCTGTCGGCCATCGCCGAACGCTACGGCACCCCGACCTACGTGTACTCGCGCGCCCACATCGAGGCCCAGTACCGTAGCTACGCCGACGCCCTGCAAGGCACCGAGCACCTGGTGTGTTTCGCGGTCAAGGCCAACTCCAACCTCGGCGTACTGAACGTGCTGGCGCGCCTGGGCGCAGGCTTCGACATCGTCTCCGGCGGTGAGCTGGAGCGCGTGCTGGCCGCTGGCGGCCGTGCCGACCGCGTGGTGTTCTCCGGCGTCGGCAAGACCCGCGACGACATGCGCCGTGCCCTGGAAGTCGGCGTGCACTGCTTCAACGTCGAATCCACCGACGAACTGGAGCGCCTGCAAGTGGTGGCCGCCGAGATGGGCAAGGTTGCCCCGGTCTCACTGCGGGTCAACCCGGACGTCGACGCCGGCACCCACCCGTACATCTCCACCGGCCTGAAAGAGAACAAGTTCGGCATCGCCATCGCCGACGCCGAGGCCATCTACGTGCGTGCCGCGCAGCTGCCGAACCTGGAAGTGGTCGGTGTCGACTGCCACATCGGTTCGCAACTGACCACCGTCGAGCCTTTCCTCGATGCCCTCGACCGCCTGCTGGTGCTGGTCGACCGCCTGGCCGAGTGCGGCATCCACCTGCGCCACCTGGACCTGGGTGGCGGTGTCGGCGTGCGTTACCGCGATGAGGAGCCGCCGCTGGTGGCCGACTACATCAAGGCGATCCGCGAGCGCGTCGGCGACCGCGACCTGGCCCTGGTGTTCGAGCCGGGCCGCTACATCGTGGCCAACGCTGGCGTCCTGCTGACTCGCGTGGAATACCTCAAGCACACCGAGCACAAGGACTTCGCCATCATCGATGCGGCGATGAACGACCTGATCCGCCCGGCCCTGTACCAGGCCTGGATGGGTGTCAGCGCGGTCAAGCCACGCGCAGGCGAAGGCCGTGCCTACGACCTGGTCGGCCCGATCTGCGAGACTGGCGACTTCCTCGGCAAGGACCGCGTGTTGAACCTGGCCGAAGGTGACCTGCTGGCCGTACAGTCCGCGGGCGCCTATGGTTTTGTCATGAGCTCCAACTACAACACCCGTGGCCGTTGCGCTGAAATCCTGGTCGACGGCGACCAGGCCTTCGAAGTACGCCGCCGCGAGACCATCGCCGAATTGTACGCTGGCGAAAGCCTGCTGCCGGAGTAAGCCCATGCTGCTGCGTTTTACCAAGATGCATGGGCTGGGCAACGACTTCATGGTCCTCGACCTGGTCAGCCAGCACGCGCACATCCAGCCCAAGCACGCCAAGCAATGGGGTGACCGCCACACCGGCATCGGCTTCGACCAGTTGCTGATCGTCGAGGCGCCGAGCAACCCGGAAGTGGACTTCCGCTACCGCATCTTCAATGCCGACGGCTCCGAGGTCGAGCAGTGCGGCAACGGTGCGCGCTGCTTCGCCCGCTTCGTGCTGGACAAGCGCCTGACCGCGAAAAAGCGCATCCGCGTGGAAACCAAGAGCGGCATCATAGAGCTGGACGTGCAGAACGACGGCCAGATCAGTGTCGACATGGGCCCACCGCGCTTCATCCCTGCCGAAATCCCCTTCGTCGCCGACGAGCAGGCGCTGAACTACCCACTGGAAGTCGACGGCCAGGTGCATTCGATTGCCGCCGTGTCCATGGGTAACCCGCATGCCGTGCTGCGTGTCGACGACGTGCGTACCGCCCCTGTGCACCAGCTGGGCCCGAAGATCGAAAACCACCCACGCTTCCCGCAGCGGGTGAATGCCGGCTTCCTCCAGGTCATCGACCGCCACCGCGCCAACCTGCGTGTGTGGGAACGTGGTGCGGGCGAAACCCAGGCCTGCGGCACCGGCGCCTGCGCCGCCGCCGTGGCGGCGATCAGCCAGGGCTGGATGGACTCCCCGGTGTCCCTCGACCTGCCCGGTGGCCGCCTGCACATCGAATGGGCCGGCCCCGGCAAGCCCGTGGTGATGACCGGCCCGGCCGTACGCGTCTACGAAGGACAGGTTCGTCTCTAAGCGAGTAACCGCCATGACCGATCAGCCCCAGGTTGTACCCCAGCAGTCCGCCGAGCTCGATGCCGAAGCGGTGGTCGCCTACCTGCGCGCCCACCCCACCTTCTTCGCCGAGCACGACGAGCTGCTGATCGAACAGCGCATCCCGCACCAGCGTGGCGACAGCGTGTCGCTGGTGGAGCGCCAGCTCAAGCTGCTGCGCGACCGCAACATCGAGATGCGCCACCGCCTGTCGCAACTGATGGACGTGGCCCGCGACAACGATCGGCTGTTCGACAAGACCCGCCGGCTGATCCTCGACCTGCTCGACGCCGGCAGCCTGGAAGAAGTGGTGATGGCGGTCGAAGACAGCCTGCGCCAGGAGTTCCAGGTGCCCTTCGTCAGCCTGATCCTGTTCGGCGAAAACGTCGCGCCGGTCGGGCGCTGGGTCAGCAACGCCGAAGCGCAGCAGGCCATCGGTGCCCTGCTGGGCGGCGGCAAGACGGTCAGCGGCAACTTGCGCGAGCACGAGCTGGCCTTCCTGTTCGGTGAAGAACAGCGCCGGGAAGTGGGCTCCAGCGCCGTGGCTGCCCTGGAATACCAGGGTCTGCACGGGGTGCTGGCGATCGGCAGCCGCGACCCGCAACACTACAAGAGCAGCGTCGGCACCTTGTTCCTTGGCTACATTGCCGAGGTGCTTGGCCGCGTTGTGCCACGCGTTACCCAGACCCTGCGCCCGGTACGCTGATGGAACGCCAGCTGGAGGCTTATTGCGCACACCTGCGCAACGAGCGCCAGGTGTCCGAGCACACCCTGCTGGGCTACCGTCGCGACCTGGACAAGGTGGTCGCCTACTGCAAGGAGCACGGCATTGCCGGTTGGCAGGCGCTGCAGATCCAGCAACTGCGCCAGCTGATCGCCCGCCAGCACCACCACGGCCAGTCCTCGCGCAGCCTGGCCCGGCTACTGTCGGCGGTGCGTGGCCTGTACCGCTATCTCAACCGCGAAGGCCTGTGCCAGCACGACCCGGCCAGCGGCCTGAGCGCGCCCAAGGGCGAACGCCGGCTGCCCAAGGTGCTGGACACCGACCGCGCCCTGCAACTGCTCGATGGCGGTGTCGACGATGACTTCATCGCCCGTCGCGATCAGGCCATCCTCGAACTGTTCTATTCGTCGGGCCTGCGCCTGTCCGAGCTGACCAACCTCGACCTCGATCACCTCGACCTCGCCGCCGGCCTGGTGCAGGTGCTGGGCAAGGGCGGCAAGGCCCGCGTGCTGCCGGTCGGCCGCAAGGCCCGCGAAGCCTTGCAGGCCTGGTACCGCCTGCGCGGCATCGGCAACCCGCGCGACCGCGCGGTGTTCATCACCCGCCAGGGCAACCGCATCAGCCCACGGGCCGTTCAGCAACGGGTGAAGGCAGCCGGTGAGCGCGAGCTGGGCCAGCACCTGCACCCACACATGCTTCGCCATTCCTTCGCCAGCCACGTGCTGGAATCGTCCCAGGACCTGCGCGCAGTGCAAGAGATGCTCGGCCATGCCGACATCGGCACCACGCAGATCTATACCCACCTGGACTTCCAGCACCTGGCCGCGGTGTACGACAGCGCCCACCCTCGGGCCAAACGCAGCAAAGGCACAGACTCATGAGCATCAAGCTGATCACCTTCGACCTCGACGACACCCTGTGGGATACCGCGCCGGTGATTGCCAGCGCGGAAGTCGTGCTGCGCGACTGGCTCGAAGCCAACGCCCCAATCCTTGGCGGCGTGCCGGTGGAGCACCTGTTCGCCATTCGCGAGCGCCTGGTGCAAGCTGAACCCGGCCTGAAGCACCGCATCAGCGCCCTGCGCCGACGGGTGCTGTTCCATGCCCTGGAAGAAGTCGGCTACAGCGAAAAGCATGCGCAGGAGCTGGCCAACGAAGGTTTCGAAGTATTCCTGCATGCCCGTCACCAGGTGGAGATCTTCCCGGAGGTACAGCCGGTGCTGGAGATCCTGCGCCATCACTACACCTTGGGCGTGGTCACCAACGGCAATGCCGACGTGAGCCGGCTGGGGCTGGCGGACTATTTCCGCTTTGCCCTGTGTGCCGAGGACCTCGGCATCGGCAAGCCGGACCCGGCGCCGTTCCTCGAAGCCCTGCGCCGCGGCGACGTGGAAGCCAGCGCGGCGGTGCACATCGGTGACCACCCGGGCGATGACATCGCCGGCGCCCAGCGCGCCGGGCTGCGTGCGGTGTGGTTCAACCCGCAGGGCAAGGCGTGGGCAGGCGAACAGGCGCCTGATGCCGAGATCCAGCGCCTGTCGCAGTTACCCGACATCCTCGCGCGCTGGCGCTGACAGGTACTGCACAGCCCTCGAGGCCTGCGCGGCCCGTTGTAGGAGCGGCCTTGTGTCGCGAAAGGGCTGCGAAGCAGCCCCAGCAATTCGTGCATCTACGCGAAAACCCTGGGGCTGCTTCGCAGCCCTTTCGCGACACAAGGCCGCTCCTACAGGGACCGCGTCAACCTGGCCTGAACAGCAGGCACAAAAAAGCCCGCAGCGACGGCGGGCTTTTTTTCGATCAGCCACTCAGATAGGGCGGCTGCCGTACTTGTTGTCCGGTTTCTTGGGCGGGTCGGCGACCACGTTGGCCTCGACTTCCTGAACCTTGCCGCCGCGAGCGAGGAACTCTTCCATGGCCTTGGCCAGGGCGTCACGCTCCTTCTGCTTGGCTTCCATGCTCGGCATCTCGTCTACCGAGACCGCGGCCTTGGATTTGCCCTTGGCAGCGGGTGCCGGGCTGCTGTCGTCATCGCCAGCGTCTTCGGCGCCGTCATCAGCTGCCGCTTCGAGGCCTTCATCGCCCTCGTCTTCGTCGCCTACTTCGAGGTCATCATTTTCCAGATCGTCGTCGCTCATGTTCTACCTCATGACTTGCGAAAAGCAGGTTAGTTATAGACCAGTGCAGCCGTAGACCGGCAGCCACCAGTGAAAATTCAACTGGCCGTGGGTTAGGCCACTGCCCTAGGGTCGGCGCTCCTGATGGGAGGCGGCACCCAGCAGGCCCTGCTCCTGGCAGGACCTGACAAATCCTTTAGCCCCTGCTGGCCACACGCTATTGGCAAGCCTAGCAAAGGCTGGCGAAGCGTGTGGACTACTCGTCAAACACCCTTCGGCGCGCATTCTAGCGCGCCAGCAGAAAAAGCAAAGCACCATGAATGCTCTGCGTTTTGTAAGATTTCCGCCTACGTCGCGAACGTGTCGGATAAACCGTTTGCCGTGCGGGAAATGCTAAAAATCTGGCAAAAAAATGCCCGGCAAGCCGGGCAAGTTTTTACCGCGTCGCAGTTACAGGTTGTAGCCGCGCTCGTTGTGCTGAGCCAGGTCGAGGCCGACCGACTCTTCTTCTTCGCTGACCCGCAGGCCCATCACCACATCCAGCACCTTGAGGATCACGTAGGTGACGATGGCGGTGTAGACCACGGTGAAGATCACGCCCTTGGCCTGGATCCAGACCTGCATGCCGATGTCGGTGACGGCACCGAAGCCGCCCAGCGCCGGGGCTGCGAACACGCCGGTGAGGATGGCGCCGATGATACCGCCGATGCCGTGCACGCCGAAGGCATCCAGCGAGTCGTCATAGCCCAGCTTGCGCTTGAGGCTGGTGGCGCAGAAGTAGCAGACCACACCCGAGACCAGGCCGATCACCAGGGCGCCCATCGGGCCTACGGTACCGGCAGCCGGGGTGATGGCGACCAGGCCGGCGACCACGCCCGATGCGATGCCCAGGGCGCTCGGCTTACCGTGGCCGATCCACTCGGCGAACATCCAGCCCAGGGCCGCGGCGGCGGTGGCGATCTGGGTCACCAGCATGGCCATGCCGGCGGTGCCGTTGGCGGCAGCGGCAGAGCCTGCGTTGAAGCCGAACCAGCCGATCCACAGCATGGCCGCGCCCATCAGGGTGTAGCCCAGGTTGTGCGGGGCCATCGGGGTGGTCGGGTAGCCCTTGCGCTTGCCCAGCACCAGGCAGCAGACCAGGCCAGCGATACCGGCGTTGATGTGCACCACGGTGCCGCCGGCGAAGTCCAGCACGCCCCAGTCCCACATCAGTGCACCGTCACCGCTCCAGACCATGTGCGCGATCGGCGCGTAGACCAGGGTGAACCAGATGCCCATGAACACCAGCATCGCGGAGAACTTCATGCGCTCGGCGAAGGCACCGACGATCAGCGCCGGGGTGATGATGGCGAAGGTCATCTGGAAGGTGATGAATACCGCTTCAGGGAACAGCGCGGCAGCCGAGGTCAGGTTCGAGGGCGTGACGCCGCTGAGGAACGCCTTGGAGAACCCGCCGACGAAGGAATTGAAGTTGAGCACGCCCTTTTCCATACCAGTGGTATCGAAGGCCATGCTGTAGCCGTAGACGACCCAGAGAATGCTCATCAGGCCAGTGATTGCAAAGCACTGCATCATCACCGACAGCACGTTCTTGGAACGCACCATGCCGCCATAGAACAGGGCCAGGCCCGGAATGGTCATGAACAGCACCAGCGCCGTTGCGGTCAGCATCCAGGCGGTGTCGCCGGAGTTCAGCGCTGGGGCAGCTTCCTCTGCCAGGGCAAGCCCGGGCATTACGAGGGACAATAGGGCTCCTAGCCCTGCGATCTTACGCAGAGTCATGTTGTTTTCTCCTGGGGCGTTGGGTTTGGTGAGGCTTTGTTGCTGCTTAGATCGCGTCGGTATCGGTTTCGCCGGTACGGATACGGATCGCCTGCTCCAGATTCACCACGAAAATCTTGCCGTCACCGATCTTGCCGGTGTTGGCTGCCTTGGTGATGGCTTCGATTACCCGATCAAGGTCCTTGTCATCGATGGCGACATCGATCTTCACCTTGGGCAGGAAATCGACCACGTATTCAGCACCGCGATACAGCTCGGTATGGCCCTTCTGCCGACCGAAGCCTTTGACTTCGGTGACGGTGATGCCCTGCACGCCGATTTCCGACAGCGACTCGCGCACGTCGTCCAGCTTGAACGGCTTGATGATGGCTGTGACTAGCTTCATGAAACTCTCTCCCGATTTGGTGGACTTGCCCCAGGAAAACAAACCCGTCTCAAGTCTAAGCGCAGCGCTTGGCTTTGTAACGCGTCGTCGGCATCCGGCTCCGCGTGCGCACTGCCTGGTCACAAGGAACTGCATCAGTGCATGGCTCGCAGTGGTCTTTGCAGAAACCTTGCCAGTTCCGTCAAAGCACGGGAAAACAGCGAGTTATGTGAATCAGTCGGGATTGGCCAGTCGCCAGCATGCGAAACATGCACAATTTCGGTGCATCCCGGCCTGGCGCATTGCTCGAAAAATGTGCAGTTTCAGAGGTGCGCTGCTTTCTGTAGGAGCGGCCTTGTGTCGCGATAGGGGTGCGAAGCGCCCCCACGATTTGTGCCTGGATACTGATATCGCTGGGGCCGCTGTGCGGCCCTTTCGCGACACAAGGCCGCTCCTACACAAGCCCGCGACCGGATCAGATGCGCATGTGTGCGTGCTACACTGCCGGCCATTTCCCAGTATCAGTGGACAGCCCCATGCTCGCGCCCAAAGCCCTTCTCGATGCCCTGAGCGACCAGGCCTCGCGCCTGTTCAGCAGCGATACCGCCCAGCCCCGCGCCGAACTGGAAAGCCAGTTCAAGGTGCTGATGCAAGGTGCCTTCAGCAAGCTGGACCTGGTCAGCCGCGAAGAATTCGACAGCCAGATGGTCGTCCTGGCGCGCACCCGCGCACGCCTCGAAGCCCTGGAAAAACAGGTAGCCGAACTGGAAGCACGGCTGAATCCAGCCCCGCAGGATGAATGAATGCGCAAGGGCATGAAAATACAGGGTAACGCCCTAGCCTGAAAAACCACGACGCACACTTGTAGCTCCGGCCCGGGCCGCGCTGGCTATGCTTGCAAAGCCGCAGGAAGCGGCCCTTTTCAGCGACAACGGAGCGTCCATGTCCCTAGCCCTCGTCCACAGCCGCGCCCAGGTGGGCGTGCAGGCACCGGCGGTCAGCGTCGAAACCCACCTGGCCAACGGCTTGCCCCATCTCACGCTGGTCGGTCTGCCGGAAACCACGGTCAAAGAGAGCAAGGACCGGGTACGCAGCGCCATCGTCAACTCCGGTTTGAACTACCCGCAGCGGCGCATCACCCAGAACCTCGCCCCCGCCGACCTGCCCAAGGATGGCGGGCGCTATGACCTGGCCATTGCCCTGGGTATCCTCGCCGCCGATGGCCAGGTACCAATGGCCACCCTTGCCGAGGTCGAATGCCTGGGCGAACTGGCACTGTCTGGCAAGTTGCGCCCGGTGCAGGGCGTGCTGCCCGCGGCACTGGCGGCACGCGAAGCAGGCCGGGCGCTGGTGGTGCCACGGGAAAACGCCGAGGAAGCCAGCCTGGCAGGCGGGCTGGTGGTGTATGCGGTGGGGCACCTGCTGGAGCTGGTCGCCCACCTGAACGGCCAGGTGCCGTTGCCGCCGTATGCGGCCAACGGCCTGATCCTGCAACAACGCCCGTACCCGGACCTGAGCGAGGTGCAGGGCCAACTGGCTGCCAAGCGTGCACTGCTGCTAGCGGCGGCCGGGGCACATAACCTGCTGTTCACCGGGCCTCCCGGTACCGGCAAGACCTTGCTCGCCAGCCGCCTGCCAGGGCTGCTGCCACCGCTGGACGAGCACGAGGCACTGGAAGTGGCGGCGATCCAGTCGGTCAGCGGCCATGCGCCTCTGAGCAGCTGGCCGCAGCGGCCTTTTCGCCATCCACACCACTCCGCCTCCGGCCCGGCGCTGGTCGGCGGCAGCAGCCGGCCGCAACCGGGCGAAATCACCCTGGCCCACCATGGCGTGCTGTTTCTGGACGAACTGCCGGAATTCGAGCGGCGTGTGCTGGAGGTGTTGCGCGAGCCGTTGGAGTCGGGCGAGATCGTGATTGCCCGGGCCCGCGACAAGGTGCGCTTCCCGGCACGTTTCCAACTGGTGGCGGCAATGAACCCCTGCCCTTGCGGCTACCTGGGCGACCCCACTGGCCGCTGCCGCTGCAGTACCGAGCAGATCGCGCGGTATCGCAACAAGCTGTCCGGGCCGTTGCTGGACCGTATCGACCTGCACCTGACCGTGGCCCGGGAGAGCACCACGCTGAACAACCAGCCCTGCGGCGAGACCAGTGCCGATGTGGCGGCCAAGGTAGCCGAGGCACGTGAACTGCAACAGCGGCGGCAAGGGTGTGCGAATGCGTTTCTCGACCTTGAGGGGTTGCGCCGCCATTGTGGCTTGGCAGCGGCGGACCAGGCCTGGCTGGAGGGGGCATGTGAACGGCTGACCCTGTCGTTGCGCGCGGCACACCGGTTGTTGAAGGTGGCGCGAACGCTGGCGGATCTGGAAGGTAGCCAGGCAATTGGCCGGGCGCATCTGGCCGAGGCCCTGCAGTACCGGCCGGGGAGCAGTTAAATTGCCGGGGCTGCCTTGCAGCCCATCGCGACACAAGGCCGCTCCCACAAGAGACACCACAGTTTCAAGGGTTGTGGAGATCCCTGTGGGAGCGGGCAAGCCCGCGAAGGGCCGACACAGGCATCACTGGCTGCCCACCAAAGCATCCTCAACCACCTTCAGCAGCACCTCTTCAGAAAATGGCTTGCCCAGGCAGACCAGCGCCCCAAGCGCCATCGCCGCCCGCACCGCCCCTTCATCCCAATGCGCCGACATGCAGATCACCGGCAAACGCCACTCCAGCCGGGCCAGTTCGCGCTGCACCGCCAGCCCGCTCATTCCGGGCATCCTCAGGTCGAGCAGCACACACCCCGCTTGCCGCGCCAGTGCCGAGGCCAGGAACAGGTCCCCTGCAGCAAACGACAAGGTCTCGAAACCTGCCGAACGCAGCAGGTTGGCCAGGCTTTTGCGCACCGACGCATCGTCGTCGACGATGCACACCGCTCTGCTCATGCGCCGCCCAGGCCCTCAGGCTGCGCCCCGATGACGTTGTGCATGGCCACCAGCTCCAGCAGCGAGCGGGACTGCATCTTGTTCATGATGTTCTTCTTGTGCACCTTGGTCGTCACCTCGCTGGTGCCGATCTGCTTGGCGATCTGCTTGTGCGACAGGCCGCCAACCACCAGCGAGAACACCTGGCGCTCGCGCTGGGTCAGGCGCTGGTACTTTTCCTCGACCTGCCGCGCATGGTGCCACCTGCGCCCTTCGGCCACGGCACGCGTGCGCACCGCCTGCAGCAGTGTCAGCAGCTGGTCTTCGTCGAACGGTTTGGTCAGGAACTCCACGGCCCCGGCACGCATGGCCTGGACGGTCATCGGGATGGTGCCGAAGCCGGTCATGAACACGACCGGCCAGGGCAGCGCCAGCCGGCGCAGCGCGTCTTGTACCTCCAGGCCGCTGGTATCGGGCAGGTGCATGTCCAGCAACAGGCAGGCATAGGGGGTTTCCAGGCGGGCCTCGAACAACGCCTCGGCACTGGCGAACAAATGATGCGGAATGTCCTGCGAGCGCAGCAGGCGGCCTAACGCCGTACGCACCGACGGGTCGTCATCCACCACCAGCACCGGCACGTTCAAGTGCTCATCGAACAACTCGACAGTGTCGGCCACGGCGCACAGCGGCGATTTGCCCAACGCCTCGCCAGGCACCTCGAGACTGATCTCGGCGGCCAGGCGATAGCCCCGGCGCGGCACGGTCTGGATCAGGCCACGGTCGCCAAAGGCCTTGCGCAGCAAGGACACCTGCACCTGCAGGTTGTTGTCCTCCACCACCGTGCCAGCCCACACCTGGCTGAACAGCTCGTCCTTGCCGACCACCCGGCCCTTGGCCTTGATCAGCGTAGCCAGCACCTCGAAGGCACGCCCGCCCAACAGGATCGGCTTGCCATCAACAAAGGCTTCGCGCCGCTCCAGCGACACCTGGGCATTACCTATTCGGATCATGGCTTCCTCGCGCGGGCATGGGCGTTTCCCAGCCCCGGGCAGCCTAGGCCAGCGTACGCCTTCAGACAATTATCCCGAGGGATAGGTTGGCCTGGGGACTATACAAAAGCCCGCCAGCCCCCAGGGGACGATAACGGACAACAGCGTGCCCGTTCCTGCCAAGCAGGCTGCAGGCCGCATCCGTGCTGGGCTCGCTGCGTATACTCGCGCGTCAGGATGTCGCTAGCAGGGGTGCCTTATGCTCGATGAACGCCTTGCCCACAGGCCCATCGATTACGACCAGACCGTCGACGAGGGCTGGCTGAACCGGTGCGACATCAGCGCGCTGGGCCAGGAAGGTGAGCTCAGCTACTTCCGCCTGCGCGACCCTGCCACCCACCAGGCCTGGATCGCCGTGCGCGCCCCGCGCGAGGCCCCCGCCGCCTGCCAGCGCCTGGAACGTGACTACCGCCTGCAACTCGACCCGCAGTGGGCGGTGATCCCCTCGGCGTTCGTACGTTCGGCCGAAGGCCCGCTACTGGTGTACCCGGCCGGCCGCTCAATCGCCGACCTTATCGCAGAAGGCCCAGCAGCCCTGACGCCGTTTCTCGAGATTGCGGTAAACGCGGCCACTGCCTTGGCCCAGGCCCACGAACGCAACGTGCTGCACGGCGCGCTGCAGCCCGAACATGTGTGCCTGCACTCCAACCAGCGAGTGCGGCTGGGCTGCTTTCGCGCCGACCCGGCGGAGCTGATCAGTGAACATGGCACCGCGCTCGGCAACTGGGCGTACCTGGCGCCGGAACAGGTCTGCCCACATGGCAGCAGCAGCGACCGACGCACCGACATCTATGCCCTTGGCGCGATCCTCTATCAGCTACTGCTGGGCGAATTGCCGCTGGCCGGACGCGACACCCAGCACTGGCGCCAGCTGCATGCCGGCGTGCAGCCACGAGCGGCCTGCGAAGTGGACAGCAATGTGCCGCAACCTCTCAGCCGGATCCTGGCCAAGGCTTTGGCCAAAGAGCCGGACGCCCGCTACCAGAGTGCCCGCGCCCTGTCGGTGGACCTGGCCCATTGCCAGCGGCAGTGGGCCGCCAGCAAGTCCATGGAGGCCTTCGAACCAGGCTGTGCCGACCCGGTCACGCCCGACCGCGCACGCCTGTATGGCCGCTGCGCCGAGCAGAAGGCCATCGCCCTGCTGCTCAAGGCCCTGCGCCGTGACAGCAAGCCACAGGCCCTGTTCATCAATGGGGCTACCGGCATGGGCAAGTCGAGCCTGGTCGAGGCAGCACTCAAGGCCAACGCCCAGGGCTACTGGGCCACCGGCAAGTGCAGCGGCGTTGCCCAGGCCGTGCCCTACGCGCCCTGGGTCGAAATTCTCGGCGCGCTGACCACCCAGTTGCTGGCCCAGAACAGCCAGGACCTCGACACTCTGCGCCGCGAGATCCTGCGCCGCATCAAGGGCCACGGCCGGCTGCTCGGCAAGCTGGCGCCAGACCTGCAACTGGTCCTCGGCCCCCTGCCCGAATTGCCGGCCAAGCCCACGCGCCTGGCGCTGCAGAAGGAGCTGCGGGCGATCGTCGAATTCCTGCAGGTGTTCAGCCGCCCCGGCCAGCCGCTGGTGCTGTTCTTCGATGACCTGCAGTGGGTCGACGACGCCAGCCAGCAACTGCTGGCGCAACTGCTGGCTCACGCGCCCGGCAACCTGTTGCTGATCTTCGCCCGGCGCAATGATGCGCCAGCCAGCAGTACCCCCCTTGCCTTGCCCGCAGCGGTGCGCAGCACCACGCTGAACCTGCGGCCCCTGGCGGTGGGCGCGGTGACCGAGCTGATCGGCGAGCGCTACCATGTCGGCCCCGAGGATGCATTGCAGGTGGCCGAACTGGTGCACGACAAGACGGCGGGCAACCCGTTCTTCATCAATCAGATTCTCCGGGCCCTGGTCGAGGACCAGCTGTTCACCTTCGACACCCAGGCCATGCGCTGGTCATGGTGCCTGAAGGCCGTGGCCCGCCACCGCTATTCCGACAATGTCGCCGACCTGATGATCCACCGCCTGGCGCGCCTGCCAGAGCCGCAGCGCGACCTGCTGCGAGTGGCCAGCGCTGCGGGCAGCCGCTGCGATGAACGCCTGCTTCAGCAGGTGCTCTCTCAAGTGCCCGGCGAACCGTTGAAAGCCTTGATTGGCGCGGGTTTCCTGCAATCGGGCCAGAACGGCCTGGGCTTCGCCCACGAGCGGGTGATGGAAGCCGCGTACGCTCTCACGCCCGCGCGCGAGCGTGCCCAGCTGCATGCAAATATCGCCCTGGCCATGCGCCAGGCCTGGCCGGGGCGTCTGCACGAGGCACTGTTCGAGCTTGCCAACCAGCTGCAACGCGCCAGCCCATGCGGGTTTGCAGCGGATGACTGCGAAGCGTTCCTGCAGCTTTTACGCGAAGCCGCAGCACGAGCACGCGACGGCGGCGCTTTCGAACAGACAGCTGGCTACCTGCACACGGCCGAGCAGTTGCTGCACCACGGCGCAACGCTGGAAAGCCGCGCCACGCATGGCTTTGCCATCGCCTGCATGGCGACCGAGTGCGACATGCAACTGTCGCGAATGATCGCGGCCGAGGCCCGCATCACTGAATGCCGCCAGCGCGCTCGCTCGGCGTTGGACCAGGCGCGGGTGTGCCGCCTGCAGGCGCTGCTGTACACCTTGCGCGGCGACTATCAGGCGGCCATCGACAGCGCCATATCCGGCCTGGACTTGCTAGGTATAAGCCCGGTGCGGGGTGTCGACTGGCAACAGGTCGAGGCCAGTCATGCCCATGTACAGGCCTTGGTCGAACAGAAAGGCCGCCACTGCCTGGAGTCGCTGCAGCGCACCGATTCGGAGGAAGTGACGGTTGCCATCAGCCTGCTGGCCACCCTGTCGTCATCGTTTTTCGTAAAGGACGACATCTGCTTCCTGCACCTGGCCAAACTCATGGAGCTGTCGCTGGTGCACGGCGTCGCCCCGGGCAGCACCTACGGCATGGCTTGGTACGGAGTGATGATTGCCGAGCGCTTCGGCGCCTACCATGATGGCCATGCTTGCTGCCTGGCTGCGCTCAAATTGATAGAGCGGCACGGTTTCGACGCTGACTTGACCAGCGCGCTGCTGGCCCTGGACCAGGTCAGCGCCTGGACCTCGCCCATGGAGTTCGCCCGCCGTACTGCGCTGGATGCGGTCGACTCAGGGCGCGTGAGCGGTGACCTGGCGATGAGCTGCTATGCCTGCAACCACCTGGTTTCCGATTCGCTGTTCATGGGCCGCTACCTGCCGGACGTGGTGGAGGAACTGGCGCAAGGCCTGGCCACCGTGCGTCGCTACGGTTACCGCGACATCGAGCAGATCCTGCAGGCCCAGCAAGCGTTCGTCGGCAAATTGAGCGGCACGCCCTGCCCGGCCTCGGCCACAGCCTCGAAATCGCCTACCACGCGGTTCTTCCAGTACCTGATGGCCGGCATGTGCGATTTCTACCTGGGCAACATTCCGCAGGCCATGCGCAACCTGGCACTGGCCGGCGACAACACCTGGGCGGTACCGGCGCACATCAACCTGGCCGACTATCACCTGTTCCGCGGCCTGGCCCTTGGCAGCCCCGAGGCCATTGGCAGCCTTGCCGACAAGCTGCGCGAGCTACACGCCCTGCGGGAGCGCTTCGGCCGCTGGGCCGGCTTCAACCCGGCCACCTTCCGCAACAAGCTGTTGCTGATCGAAGGCGTGATCGCCAAACTCGAAGGCGACGGCCTGGCCGCCATCCGCTGCTTCGACCAGGCACAGATCGCCGCCACCGCCGCCGGTTTCATCCACGAGCAGGCGCTGGCCCACGAACAGCTGGCCGAGGTATGCATCCCCAGCGGCCTGATCTCCGGCGCCAACCTGCACCTGCGCATCGCCCGCGACTGTTTCCATATCTGGGGCGCGACCGGCAAGGTGCACCAGCTGGAGGCTTTGCACCCGTTCCTGCGCACCCAGCCGATCCAGGAAAGCCACCGCGCCACCCACCAGGCCAAGCTCGACCTGGAAGCCGGCATCGAGGCAGCCCGGGCGCTGTCCGAGGAAGTGCTGCTCGAGGGCCTGATCGAAACCCTGATGGGCCAGCTGACCCAGCATTCCGGCGCCGACCACGGTGCGCTGCTGATCGTCAGCGGTGCCGAATTCCAGATGGCGGCCCTCGCCTACATCGACGACGCCGGGCTGCACGTGAGCATGGACGACTGCCAGAAGTTCATGACCCAGGCGCCGCTGTCGATCATCAACGCCACCATGCGCACCAAGAAGCCCC
Source organism: Pseudomonas asiatica (assembly GCF_040214835.1). Classification (NCBI taxonomy): domain Bacteria; kingdom Pseudomonadati; phylum Pseudomonadota; class Gammaproteobacteria; order Pseudomonadales; family Pseudomonadaceae; genus Pseudomonas; species Pseudomonas asiatica. Next base: position 5,695,760 of record NZ_CP157874.1, read on the forward strand.
TGGTGCTCAACGATGCCCAGAGCGATTGCCCCGAGGCCTTCCGCCAGCAGTTGCAGGCGCGAAAGGCCCGTTCGGTGCTGTGCCTGCCGCTGGTGATCCAGGGCGTGCTTATCGGCCTGGTGTACCTGGAAAACCGCCTGGTACCGAACCTGTTCGGCAGCCAGCGCCTGGCCATGCTGGAAATACTCGCCTCGCAGGCGGCGGTGTCGCTGCAAACCGCCAAGTTCTACACACGCCTGGCCGAAGACAACCAGACCCGCGCCCAGATGGAGGCCGAGTTGCGCCGCTCCCGCGCGGAGTTGGCGCGCACGGCGCACCTGCAGGTGATGAACGAGCTGTCAGCGTCCATCGCCCACGAGATCAGCCAGCCGCTGCTGGGCATCGCCTCCAACGCCGCTGCCAGCCTGCGCTGGCTGAAGCGCGCCAAGCCCGACCTGGAAGAGGCGATTGCCGGCCTGGAAGACATCCGCAACGACAGCGAACGGGCCGCCAACATCGTGCGTGCACTGCGCTCGCTGGCCAAGCAGTCACCGATGCAGCTCAAGGTATTGAAGCTGGACGAACTGATCCGCGAAGTGGTGCGCCTGACCTCGGCCGATGCCGCCAAGGGCACGGTGGATGTGCAGATGCGCTTGCAGGCGGGGGTGAGCGTGATGGCCGACCCGGTGCAGTTGCAGCAGTTGGTGTTCAACCTGATTACCAATGGCCTGGAGGCGCTGGCGGGGTATCGCAGCGATGGGGTGCTGCGGATTGCGTCGGCGGTGGTCGGGGATGGGGTGGAAATCTGCGTGGACGACAACGGGCCGGGGATTGCAACGGATGAGCGCGAGCGAGTGTTCGATGCGTTTCATACCACCAAGATCGGCGGCATGGGGATGGGCTTGGCGATCTGCAACTCGGTGGTGCAGGCCCATGGTGGGCAGTTGCAGGCGCTGGTGTCGGAGTTGGGGGGGTGTCGGATTCGCTTTACGCTGCCTGTGAATCCTTCTTGAGCCTGTACCGGCCCTTTCGCGGGTGAACCCGCTCCCACAGGGATAGTGCACAGCTTGAGAACTGCACGGTTCCTGTGGGAGCGGGTTCACCCGCGAAAGGGCCGGTACAGGTTTACATCAACGGGCGCTCAGGGCCGCATAGCTGTTCATCAGGTTGCGGTAGTTGGGAATGCGCTGCGACAGCAGGTTACCCAGCCCTTCGATGTCATTGCGCCAGTCGCGGTGCAGCTCACAGGCCACCGAGAACCAGTTCATCATCTGCGCACCCGCCTGGGTCATGCGCACCCAGGCCGCCTGCTGCACGGTTTCGTTGAAGGTGCCCGAAGCATCGGTCACCACGAACACTTCAAAACCTTCCGCCAGCGCCGACAGGGTCGGGAACGCCACGCACACATCGGTCACCACGCCAGCGATGATCAGCTGCTTGCGGCCAGTGGCCTTGATCGCCTTGACGAAGTCTTCGTTGTCCCAGGCGTTGATCTGGCCAGGGCGGGCAATGTACGGCGCATCCGGGAACATCTCTTTCAGCTCGGGCACCAGCGGGCCGTTCGGGCCTTGCTCGAAGCTGGTGGTGAGGATGGTCGGCAGGCCGAAGAACTTGGCCAGGTCGCCCAGGGCCAGCACGTTGTTCTTGAACTCGTTGGGCGAGAAGTCCTGCACCAGCGAAATCAGGCCGGTCTGGTGGTCGACCAGCAGCACCACGGCGTCGTCTTTGTTCAGGCGCTTGTAATCGGGTTGGCTCATCGGGGTGACTCCTTGGGTTGGGAAAACAGGCCGGCACTGTTCACAAGGGGCTATACCGGCGGATAGGTTCGGCTTAAGGATGGGCCTGCGCCTGGCGCCACGCCTTGGGTGGCTGGCCGACCAGGCGGCTGAAGGCGCGGGTGAAATGGGCCTGGTCGCAGAAGCCGCATTCCAGGCTCACGTGGGTGATCGGCGCCTCGGTGGCGAGCAGACGCTTGGCCTTTTCCATGCGTGCCAGCAGGCGCCACGCCTGGGGCGAGAGGCCGGTGTTGACCTTGAACGCACGCGAGAAGTGGCTGCGGGTGAGGTTGCATAACCCGGCGATTTCGATGATCGACAACGGGCTGTGCAACATCAGTTCCTTGGCCCGGCGCAAGCGCGCCGGCGTCAGTGCGCCGGGGGTTTGCAGCGGCGCTTGGGGCGTCCCGGGGTGCATGGCGGCTCTCCTGTTCAATGCAGAAAGTCTCGCCTCCGGCACATGACAAAGTCCTGAGCCAAACCTGAATTGTTGTTAATTGCGCGCTGCTGGCCCTGACGGTTTTGCCGATACCTTAAGATGCGTTTCGTATTCAGCTTCGGGCCGCTGGTGGCGGCCGGCATTCAAGGCAAAAGAGCGATGCAGGAAAAACCCGCCCACCGCACCGTGGCCATGGTGTTGTTCAATGATGTGTTGTTGCTGGATGTCACCGGTCCCATGGATGCCTTCGCCATAGCCAACCGGTTCTTGCCTGCAGAGCGGCAATACCGGTTGCTGACCCTGGCCGAGGGGCAAGCGGCGGTGCGCGGCTCATGCGGGCTGAAAGTGATGGCCGACCTGCGTCTGGAGGACTTGCCGGAAGCCGTCGACCTGTTGCTGGTGCCAGGCGGCCCGGGCGCCTATGACGTCGCCCTGCCAGGCATCGAGCGCTGGCTGCCCCAGGCCGTGCGCCGGGCCAAACGCTTTGGTGCAATATGCACCGGGGTATTCCTTCTGGGCCGGGCCGGGCTGCTGGACGGCTATCGCTGTACCACCCACTGGAACTACGTGGAGCGCCTGGCACAAGCGTTCCCCGAGGCGAAGGTCGAGACAGAGCAGATCTACGTGATCGACCGTTGCCTGATTACCTCAGGCGGCATCACCGCTGGCATCGACCTGGCACTGGCGGTGGTGGCCGAAGACCACGGCAAGGCGCTGGCCCTGGAAGTGGCCAAGGTGCTGCTGGTCGCCCGCCATCGCCAGGGTGGGCAAACGCCTTACGGGCCACTGCTGGCGGCTGTGCCGCGGGATGATTCGCCGATTGCACGGGTGCAGGCGTATATCGTCGACCATATCGAGCAAGCCTTCACCGTGCAGAAGATGGCCGACCTGGTGGCCATGAGCGGGCGCAACTTCGCCCGCACCTTTCAACGCGAGGTGGGCATCACGCCGCTGCAATACTTGCAGAACGCACGCATCGACCGCGCGCGCAAGCTGCTGGAAGACACCGACCTGCCGTTGAAGGTAGTGGCGGCGCAGTGCGGGTTTGGCAGTGACCGGCATTTGCGCAAGGTGTTCTGCGAGCGGATTGGCATGACGCCGGCGCAGTATCGGGCGCAGTTTGGTGGCAGTTGAGTATGCAGATTTCCTGTGCCGGCCTCTTCGCGGGTGAACCCGCTCCCACAGGTGTTGCGCAGGCTTGAAGACACCGCTGTACCTGTGGGAGCGGGTTCACCCGCGAAGAGGCCAGCACGATTGTCACCTGATTCAGGACAATGTGTCTTCCTCACAGCAGATTGTCTGGCACTCCCACATTCCCCAGAATTGTCCGCCAAACTGATCTAACGCTGCCCCGGCAGCTCATGGAGTACGAGCCAATGCCACACGAAGGCAGCCTTCTGCAAACCGCGGTGATCTTCCTGCTCGCCGCTGTCCTCGCCGTCCCCCTGGCCAAGCGCCTGCACCTGGGGGCCGTGCTCGGTTACCTGCTCGCCGGCGTGATCATCGGCCCGCAGGCGCTGGGCCTGATCCGCGATACCGAAAGCGTGGCGCACATTTCCGAGCTGGGCGTGGTCCTGCTGCTGTTCATCATCGGCCTCGAGCTTTCGCCCAAGCGCCTGTGGCTGATGCGCAAGTCCGTATTCGGCGTCGGCACCGCCCAGGTGCTGCTGACCGGTGCGCTGATCGGCGCCATCGCCCTGTTCGGCTTCAGCCAGACGCTACCGGCGGCCATCGTGCTCGGCCTGGGCCTGGCGCTGTCGTCCACCGCCCTTGGCCTGCAGAGCCTGGCCGAAAGCAAGCAGCTCAACGCCCCGCACGGCCGCCTGGCGTTCGCCATCCTGCTGTTCCAGGACATCGCCGCCATCCCACTGATCGCATTGGTTCCACTGCTGGCCGCCAGTGGCCCGGACACCAGCCACGGCGACAGCCTGGAGCATGGCCTGAAGGTATTCGCCAGCATCGCCGTGGTCATCGTCGGTGGCCGCTACCTGCTGCGCCCGGTGTTCCGCACCGTGGCCCGCACCGGCCTGCCGGAAGTGTCCACCGCCACCGCGCTGCTGGTTGTGATCGGCACGGCCTGGCTGATGGAAGAAGCCGGCATTTCCATGGCCCTGGGTGCCTTCCTCGCCGGCCTGCTGCTGGCCGACTCGGAATACCGCCACGAGCTGGAATCGCAGATCGAACCGTTCAAGGGCCTGCTGCTGGGGCTGTTCTTCATCAGCGTCGGCATGGGCGCCAACCTGCGCCTGCTGATTGAAATGCCTTTGGTGGTGCTGGGCCTGACCCTGCTGCTGGTGGCCGTGAAGCTGGTACTGCTGATCGGCGTCGGGCGCCTGGCCGGTGGCCTGAACAGCGCCAGCGCCCTGCGCCTGGGCATGGTGCTGGCTGCCGGTGGCGAATTTGCCTTCGTGGTGTTCAAGCTGGGCAAGGACCAAGGCTTGTTCGACACCCAGACCTACGACCTGCTGCTGATGACCATCACCCTGTCGATGGCCATTACCCCGCTGCTGATGATTGGCTGCGCCCACGCCCTCAAGCGCCCGCAACCTGTGCGTGAGGTGCCGGAGCATTACAAGCAGATCCAGGCTGACACGCCACGGGTGGTGATCGTCGGCATGGGCCGCATGGGCCAGATCGTCGCGCGCATCCTGCGGGCACAGAAGATTCCGTTCATTGCCCTGGAAACCTCGGTGGACACCATCGAGATGACCCGTATGTTCGAACAGGTACCCGTGTTCTACGGCGACCCGCTGCGCCCCGAGGTGCTGCATGCCGCCAAGGTGGGCGAGGCGGAATACTTCATCATCACCATCGATGACCCGGAAGCTGCCATTCACACGGCGGAACGGGTGAAACGCCTGTACCCGCACCTGAAAGTGCTGGCCCGCGCGCGTAACCGCCAGCATGTGCACAAGTTGGCGGATGTCGGCGCCGAGCCGATTCGCGAGACGTTCTACTCCAGCCTGGAGATGACCCGCCGGGCATTGGTGGGGTTGGGGTTGAGCGAGGCGCAGGCGGCGGACCGGATTGCGCGGTTTACCCAGCATGACGAAGAGGTGCTGGTGGCCCAGGGGCAGGTGCGTGATGACCGGGCCAAGGTGATGCAGACGGCCAAGGAGGCCCGGGCGGAGTTGGAGCGGTTGTTTGATTCGGATGCGGATTGAGGGTTTCGAGCGCATGGCTGTAGAGATGTAGCGGCCTTGAGATCGAGCGCCGCCCGCGCGGCGCTCGGTCTCATAGGCGCCAGAAATCTATCGTCAGGCACCTGGAGGCCATTCTGCAACCTCCCGACGGTCACCTCCCTGCCATTACGCGGATACCAAAAAACCATCAAAAAATCGTCCGTCTCAGCAAGGTCCTACCTCCTAGCGAACCATTTCCTACGTTAATGCTGACCCTGACGAATTATCCTACGCACCGTGTCGACGCCCGTCTGATTGTCCGGGGAAAGCCTGCTCTCTAGGCTTGCCGGGTCGCTGTCGGTTCAGCGATCGGGTGTGGAAACCCGTCTCGGTTTGAGGTTCTGTCGTCAATGGCAGTTGTGCGCGGGAGGCCGTATGGCCTACCGGGTTGCCTCTCACCGGTTTTCCACCCCGCGTACAACTGCCACCCTTCGCGTGGAAACGGATGGTTGCAGTACAACCTAGAGAGCTTACTGCAATGAAAAAGATTGTCCCCAATCCACCTCTTCCCGACACCAAAGAGCGCGCTTTCAGCCGCTGCGATGCCGGCCATCCACCTTTGTTCACAGTAAACCCGGGCGTCTCTGCCCACGACGCCCTGGTGCATATCGCCCAGTACCTGCGCGGCGCCTACGACTGTGGCTACAAAGCCCTGGAACACCTGGATGAAACCGGCAAGAGCCTGTTCTGGAGCAACCTGAATGCAGTCGAAATGGCAGAAGGGTTGGTTGAGGCATTGTTGGATGGGATTGAGTCGCAGCCCATGAATTGATGTTGTCCTTGCTGGCCTCTTCGCGGGTGAACCCGCTCCCACAAGGATCACCACAGGAGCTGAAACTGTGCAGTACCTGGACTGCCCCCAAGAAGTTGGACACCAATCCAACCCTTGGGGGATCTATGGGTAAATACACAGAGCAGTTCAAGCTCACGGCTATCACCGCTTACCTAGAGGGCAGCCGGGGCTTTCGCAAGGTGGCACAACACTTTGGCATCGATTTCAGCCTGCTTCGGCGCTGGGTTGCTGGCTACCAAGTCGATGCCAGCCTCAGCCCTCGCTCGCATGGTCGCCGCTACACCGAGGAATTCAAGCGGCGGGTGCTCAAGTACATGCTTGAGCATCGCCTGTCCCTGCGCCAAACAGCGGCGCACTTTGACCTTGGACAGTCCTCACAGATAGGCATTTGGCTGCGGCAGCACTACAGTGGCAGTCCTGTAGCCACTCTCGCCAAACAAAGAAAATCAGCCGTGCCGAAGAAAATTAAGCCCATCAAGCCGACAGACACCAATGACGCAGAGAAATCTCGTGAGCAGTTGTTGAGCGAGCTCGAGTATCTGCGCATGGAGAATGATGTCCTAAAGGAGTTAAAGGCTCTGCGAGAGGAGAAGGAGCGAACACGGACGAAAAAGCCCTGATCGTCTGCAAATTCAGACATAAATATCCGCTGCCCGACCTCTTGCAGATGGTGGGGTTGGCACGCAGTACCTTTTATTACCAGGTCAAGTGCCAGCAAAAGCCGGACAGGCACGCCTCGCTCAAGGAGTTGGTGCAGCGTGTCTATCACGAGGAGAAAGGGCTGTATGGCTACCGCCGCATTGCCCTTGCCATCAGGAATCAGGGGACCTTGGTCAACAAGAAGGTCATTGAACGGTTGATGGCTGAGCTTGGTTTGCAGTCCGTTGTACGCCCGAAGAAGTATCGATCCTATCGCGGCATTGTCGGCAAGGTGGCAATGAATTTGCTGGAGCGTAATTTCGTCGCGCAACGCCCCAACCAGAAGTGGGTGACCGATGTCACTGAGTTCAAAGTGGCCCAACAAAAGCTCTACCTGTCGCCCGTGATGGACTTGTACAACGGTGAGATCATCGCCTATGAAACAGCTTGCCGGCCTACCTATGGCTTGGTCGGGAACATGCTGGAAAAGGCGCTCGATGGGTTGGGTGAAAAGCCCAAGCTAGTGATCCACTCAGACCAGGGATGGCATTACCAGCAGCCCCAATACCGCCATAAGCTCGCAGCGCACGGTGTGAAGCAGAGCATGTCTCGCAAGGGTAATTGTCTGGATAATGCAGCGATGGAAAGCTTCTTCGGCACACTGAAGTCAGAGTTCTTCTACCTGAAGCGCTTTGAAAGCGTCGAACAGCTGAAGGCGGGCCTGGAGGAGTACATCCATTACTACAACCATGACCGCATCAGGCTGAAACTCAATGGCCTGAGCCCTGTCAGCTACAGGACTCAGGCCACGGGCTAAAACTGTCCAACTTTTCGGGGGCAGTCCATACCTGTGGGAGCGGGTTTACCCGCGAAAGGGCCAGCGCAGCAAACAAAAAAGGCCAGCTCCCTACAGAGGAAGCCGGCCTTTTTGCATTCAACTAACGGACTGTTACTTACCCGCAGTCAGCGCGTTGTAGCTGGTAATCAGGTTGCGATAATCCGGAATGTGGTTGGAGCAGAGCGCCGCCAGCCCTTCGATGTCGTTGCGCCAGTCGCGGTGCAGCTCACAGGCCACGCCGAACCAGGTCATCATTTGCGCGCCTGCGCGGCTCATGCGGTCATGGGCAGCATCGCGGGTCATTTCGTTGAAGGTGCCGGAAGCATCAGTCACCACGAACACTTCGAACTCCTCTTCCAGGGCCGACAGCGCCGGGAACGCTACACAGACCTCAGTCACCACTCCGGCGATGATCAGCTGCTTCTTGCCCGTGGCCTTCACCGCCTTGACGAAGTCTTCGTTGTCCCAGGCGTTGATCTGGCCTGGGCGGGCGATGTAGGGGGCGTCCGGGAACAGGGCTTTCAGCTCTGGTACCAGCGGGCCGTTGGGGCCTTGTTCGAAGCTGGTGGTGAGAATGGTCGGCAGGTTGAAGAACTTGGCCAGGTCGGCCAAGGCCAGCACGTTGTTCTTGAACTTGTCCGGCTCGATGTCACGGACCAGGGACAGCAGGCCAGCCTGGTGGTCGACCAGCAGGACAGCGGCGTCGTCTTTGTTCAGGCGGTTGTAGGTGAATTTGCTCATGGTCCGTGCTCCTAAGGGTTATGAATTTTTCAGCATTCGGGGGTGTTTCGCGTTGATGGGCACAGATTAAAATCATCACCTTTGTGGCGGTAGATAGCAGAATTTGGCTTTAGCGTTCCGTTTTATGAACGATAGATTCGTAGGGGCTGTGCCGGCCTCTTCGCGGGTAAACCCGCTCCCACAGGGATGGCGCCGGGCTTGAGCCCTGTGCAGTACCTGTGGGAGCGGGTTTACCCGCGAAAGGGCCGGCACAGGCAACCAAGTACCCGGAGACCGATCATTGGAAGACCTCAACTCCCTCTACTACTTCACCCAGGTAGTCGAACACGGCGGCTTCGCCCCGGCTGGCCGGGCGCTGGACATGCCCAAGTCCAAGCTAAGCCGGCGCATTGCCGATCTCGAAGACCGCCTGGGCGTGCGCCTGCTGCACCGCACCAGCCGCCATTGTTCGCTCACCGAGATCGGCCAGGCCTACTACAACCGCTGCCTGGCCATGCGCGTGGAGGCCGAGGGCGCGGCGGAGATCATCGAGCGCAACCGCAGCGAACCGCGTGGCCTGGTGCGTATCAGTTGCCCGACCACCCTGCTCAATTCCTGGGTCGGGCCGATGCTGACCCGCTACATGCTCAAGTACCCGCAGGTGGAGCTGTTCATCGAGAGCACCAACCGCCGCGTCGACCTGCTGCACGAGGGCTTCGATATTGCCCTGCGGGTGCGCTTTCCGCCGCTGGAGAACACCGACATGGTGATGAAGGTACTGAGCAACAGTACCCAGTGCCTGGTCGGCCAGCCGCAGTACCTGGAGCAGTTGCCCAAGGGCTTCGACCCGCAGCTGCTCGGCACGCTGCCGAGCCTGCATTGGGGCAGCGCCCAGCGTGAGTACCAATGGGAGCTGTTCCAGGGTGAGGACAGCAGCCACAGCATCGTCATCCCGCACACACCGCGCATGGTGACGGACGACCTGTTCGCCCTGCGCCATTTCGTGGTGGCCGGGGTGGGTATTGCGCACCTGCCACGGGTGGCGGTGCGTGAAGACCTGGCGGCGGGGCGGCTGGTGGAGTTGTTGCCGGAATGGCACCCGCGTTGCGGCATCGTGCATGCGATCTTCCCGTCGCGGCGGGGGTTGCTGCCGTCGGTGCGGGCGCTGATCGATCATCTGGCCGAGGAGTTTGCGATCAGCGACATGGCTTGAGTTCTGGGTTGGCTGTACGGGCCTCTTCGCGGGCTCGCCCGCTCCCACAGGTATTGCACAGGGTTCAGAGCCTGCGGTGAATCTGTGGGAGCGGGCGAGCCCGCGAAGAGGCCGGCACAGGCAAAACCAGCCAGAGCACACACATACAAGACCCCTGGCCTATCCTTCATCCACATTCCCGGATCATCCCTCCCGGAGCCCCCATGATCCGCGCCACTCACGGACCAGGCCGCGCCCTGTTCGCCACCCTCGCCCTGTGCCCGGCGCTCAGCCAGGCCGAAGAGCCCGGCTGGTCGCTGCTCAGCCGCAACTATTTCCTGCACAGCGACTTCCGCTCGCCCTCCGGCAGTGGCCAGAACTACCGCCAGGAATGGGCTCAGGGCTTCATTGGCGAAATCCGCTCCGGCTTCACCGAGGGCACACTCGGCGTCGGCATCGATGCCCATGGTTTTCTCGGCCTCAAGCTGGACGGCGGCCGCGGCCATGCCGGCACCGGCCTGCTGCCGCGCGACAGCGATGGCCGCGCCGAGTCCGACTACTCCAGCGCCGGCGCTGCACTCAAGCTGCGGATGGGCAACACCCAACTGCGCTACGGCGAAATGACCGTGGAAACCCCTGTGTTCGACACCAGCGACAAACGCCTGCACCCGGAGTACGCCACCGGCTGGTTGCTGGACAACACCGACCTGCCCGACTGGCGCCTGCAGGCCGGGCACTTCACCGCCTTCAACAACCAGGACAACAGCTCCAGCCATGATGACTTCAGCGGCTACGGCGCTACCACCGACAACCGTGCCATCAGCCTGGCCGGCGCCGCGTTCGCACCCGACGGGCCATTTGGTGGCGCACTGTACGCAGGCCAGTTGGAGGACACCTGGCGCCAGGCCTACCTCAACCTGAACCTGGCCGAGGGCAACTGGCGCCTGGACGGCAACCTGTACAAGACCCGCGACACCGGCAATGCCAGTGCCGGGGCAATCGACACCCTCGCCTACAGCCTGCTGGCCAGGTACAGCTTTGGCGCCCAGGCGCTGAGCCTGGCCTACCAGAAGGTCGAGGGCGATACCCCGTTCGACTTCGTCGGCGGCGACTCCATCTACCTGGCCAACTCGATCAAGTACGCCGACTTCAACGGCCCCGGCGAGCGCTCGTGGCAACTGCGCTACGACCTCGACTTCGCCACCCTCGGCGCCCCCGGCCTGAGCCTGATGGGCCGCTACGTCAGCGGCCGTGGCATCGACGGCAGCCATGCCCCGGCAGGCGGCGCCTATGTGGGCCTGTACGGCGACGGCGGCAAGCACTGGGAGCGCGACATCGACCTGAAATACGTGGTGCAGTCGGGCGCCGCCAAGGACCTGAGCCTGTCGTTTTCCCACGTCAGCCACCGCGCCAACCAGGCCCAGGCCGGCGATGACATCGACCGGATCTACCTGATCATCGAATACCCACTCAAAGGCAGCTTCTGACATGAGCACGACCCCTTCAGGCGCCTGGAGCCCATTGCGCAACGCCACCTTCCGCATGCTGTGGATCGCCACCATCGCGTCCAACATCGGCACCTGGATGCATGAGGTGGGCGCCGGCTGGCTGATGACCACGCTGTCGGCCAGCCCGTTGCATGTGGCCCTGATCCAGGTAGCCGGCTCGCTACCGATGTTCTTCCTCGCCCTACCGGCCGGCGCGGCGGCGGATATCGTCGACAAGCGCCGCTACCTGTTGCTGGTGCAACTGTGGATGTCTTCGGTGGCCGTGGTGCTGGCGGCCCTGACCCTGCTCGGGCTGATGAACGTCACCCTGCTGCTGGTGCTTACCCTGGCGCTGGGCATCGGCACGGCACTGATGATGCCGGCCTGGAGCGCGCTGACACCGGAGCTGGTGGGCAAGGACGACTTGGCCAACGCGGTGGCGCTTTCCAGTGTCGGTATCAATGTGTCGCGCGCCATCGGCCCGGCTTTGGCGGGCGTGGTGGTGAGCATGGTCGGCCCGTGGCTGACCTTCGCCCTGAATGCCATCTCGTTCGCCGGGGTGATTTTGGTGCTGTTCCTGTGGAAGCGCGAGGTGAAGGAGCCGCTGCTGCCGGCCGAGCGCTTCGTTGGCGCCATGCGCACCGGGCTGCGTTTCGCGCGCAGTGCCAAGCCCTTGCAGGCGGTGATATTGCGCGCCTTGGCATTCTTTTTCTGCGCCAGCGCCGGCACCTCGCTGCTGCCGTTGATCGTGCGTGGCGAGATGCATGGCACCGCCGCCGATTTCGGCCTGCTGCTGGCGGCCATCGGCATTGGCGCGGTGGCCGGCGCCACCTTGCTGCCACGCCTGCGCGAACGCATCAGCCGCGACCGCCTGGTGCTGCTGGCCAGCCTGCTGTATGCCCTGTTCCTGCTGGCCCTGGCGCTGGTGCGCAACTTCTATGTGCTGCTGCCGGCAATGCTGCTCAGCGGCGCGGCGTGGATTGCCGTGCTGTCCAACCTGCAGGTGGCGGCGCAGACCTCGGTGCCAGCCTGGGTACGGGCGCGGGCGCTGTCGGTGTACATCCTGATCTTCTTTGGTGCCATGGCCGGTGGCGGGTTGCTGTGGGGCACGCTGGCCAGCCATGCAACCATCACCTTGAGCCTGCTGCTGGCCGCAGGAGGCCTGGCACTGGGCACGCTGCTGACCTGCAAGGTGACGCTGCCGGAAACCGCAGCCGAGGAGCTGACGCCGTCACTGCATTGGCCGGTGCCGCTGCTGAGCGACGACATGGACAAGGAAAGCGGGCCGGTGATGGTCACCGTTGAGTACCACATCGACCCGGCCAAGGCCGAGGCGTTCCAGCAGGCAGCGCGGGAGCTGGAGGCGATGCGCAAGCGCAATGGCGCGTTGTCGTGGGGGTTGATGCGCGACAGTGCGGACCCGGCGTTGTGGCTGGAGTTCTTCTTCGAGGAATCGTGGCTGGAGCATTTGAGGCATCACCACCGGGTAACCCGGGGTGAGCTGAAGATCGAGGCCAGGGTGCGGATGCTGCAGACCGATGGGGTGGAAGTTAAGATTCGGCATCTGTTGGCTGGAGCTGAGCACAAGGCTCACCATTGATGCTGGCCTTTCCGGCCTCTTCGCGGGCTCGCCCGCGAAGGGGCCAGCACAGAAGGAACAAAAAAGGGGGCCAATAACTGGCCCCCCTTTTCACATCAGCTCAGCTTAGAAAGCAAAGCACGAACAACCCAACGCCCCCCAGAAGCCCTGGAAGTCATTCACCGGCACATTCGAATGCCGTGCCTTCTCATGGCTGTGCGCATGCACCCCGCAAGGCCCGACACACTGGTGCGCCACCGCTGCCAGCGATGGCGTGCCCACGCGCCAGTGGCCCGGCACCTTGGTCACCGGCGACCACTCCGGCAGCACCGGCACCAGGGGCGGGCCGAGCTTGTCGAATTCCGCCGCGCCATACACCACCTTACCGTCGACCACCGTCAGCACCGACTCGATGCCCTTGATCGCCTCTTCATCGACACTGAAGAAGTCCAGCGACAGCGCCGCCAGGTCGGCCAGCTGGCCCACCTTGATCTGGCCTTTCTTGCCCTGCTCGCTGGAGAACCAGGCGCTGCCCTGGGTGAACAGCTGCAGCGCGGTGTCACGGCTGAGGCCTTCCGGGTACAGTTCCATGCCACCGACGGTCTTGCCGCTGACCAGCCAGTACAGCGAAGTCCACGGGTTGTAGCTGGACACGCGAGTGGCGTCGGTACCGGCGCCCACCGGCACGCCCATGTCGAGCATGCGCTTGATTGGCGGGGTCTGCTCGGCAGCCTTGGCACCGTAGCGGTCGACAAAATACTCACCCTGGAAGGCCATGCGGTCCTGGATGGCAATACCGCCGCCCAGCGCACGCACACGCTCGATGTTCTGCGGGGTGATGGTTTCGGCGTGGTCGAAGAACCACGGCAGGCCATTGAACGGGATTTCGCGGTTGACCTTCTCGAACACGTCGAGCATGCGCGTGATCGATTCGTTGTAGGTGGCATGCAGGCGGAACGGCCAGCGCTGCTCGACCAGGTGGCGTACCACCGGCTCCAGCTCTTGTTCCATGGTTTGCGGCAGGTCCGGGCGCGGTTCGAGGAAGTCCTCGAAGTCGGCGGCGGAGAACACCAGCATCTCGCCGGCGCCATTGTGGCGCAGGAAGTCGGTACCGCTGTGCAGCTTCACGCTGGAGGTCCACTTGCGGAAGTCGTCCAGCTCTTCCTTGGGCTTCTGGGTGAACAGGTTGTAGGCAATGCGCACAGTCAGCTGGTTGTTGTCGGCCAGCTCCTGGATCACCTGATAGTCGTCCGGGTAGTTCTGGTAGCCACCACCGGCATCGATGGCGCTGGTCAGGCCCAGGCGGTTGAGCTCGCGCATGAACTGGCGGGTGGAGTTGACCTGGTATTCCAGCGGCAGCTTCGGCCCCTTGGCCAGGGTGGCGTAGAGGATCATCGCGTTGGGGCGGGCGATGAGCATGCCGGTCGGGTTGCCGAACTTGTCACGCTGGATCTCGCCGCCCGGCGGGTTGGGCGTGTCCTTGGTGTAGCCGACGGCCTTGAGCGCGGCGCGGTTGAGCAGTGCGCGGTCATACAGGTGCAGCAGGAATACCGGGGTGTCAGGTGCGGCCTGGTTGATTTCCTCCAGGGTGGGCATGCGCTTTTCGGCGAACTGGAACTCGTTCCAGCCACCGACAACGCGCACCCACTGCGGGGTCGGCGTACGCGCAGCCTGGTCCTTGAGCATGCGCAGGGCATCGGCCACCGAAGGCACGCCTTCCCAGCGCAGTTCCAGGTTGTAGTTCAGGCCACCACGGATCAGGTGCAGGTGCGAGTCGTTCAGGCCGGGGATGACCGTGCGCTGCTTGAGGTCGATGATCTGCGTGGTGGCGCCCTTGTGGGCCATGGCTTCGGCGTCGTTGCCCACGGCGATGAAACGGCCATCCTTGATGGCGACGGCGGTCGCGGTGGGCTTTTCACGATCAACGGTGTGCAGTTTGCCGTTGAACAGAATCAGATCGGCGGTCATGGAACCTCCTTGGGTGGATGCGTGAGCGGAACCGGCGGAACCGGTAAAAGGCAATGCGGACCAGAGCGCGCCGGCGGCACCGAGCACGGTACTGGTGGCGAGGAACTGGCGACGGGTCTTGTCGTTGCGGTCCTGGGACATGGTGTTCTCCGTCTGGGTGCGGCAGCGGGCAGGCGCAACTGCGGAGCATGCCGGTTGGTGTAGGGGCAAGGCTTGGATGGATGTGCGGTGGGTTGTTGAAGGTTAGCCCTGTTCAGCATTTGTGCTGCCTGGGCTGGCCTCTTCGCGGGTGAACCCGCTCCCACAGGGACACCACAGGCCTGGAAGACTGTGATATCCCCTGTGGGAGCGGGTTTACCCGCGAATGCCCCAGCACAGTTACTTCTGAAGGAACGCCAGCAAGTCTTGATTGAGTTGCTGTGCATGAGTCACCGCAAACCCGTGCGGCGCCCCCGCGTACACCTTCAGCTCAGCCCCGCGAATCAGCTCCGCCGCCCGCTTACCGGTACTCTCGAACGGCACGATCTGGTCGTCGTCACCGTGGATCACCAGGGTCGGCACATCGATCTTGGCCATATCCGGACGGAAGTCGGTTTCGGAAAACGCCGTCACACAATCCAAAGTGCCCTTGATCGATGCCATCAGCGCAATGTTCAGGGTCTGGGTCTGCACACCCTGGGACACCTGCTGCCCATGGTTGATGCCATAGAACGGCGCGGCGAAATCGGCGATGAACTGCGCCCGGTCGGCACGCAGGCCGGCGCGGATACCCTCGAACACCGACAGGTCGACACCTTCAGGGTTGTCGTCACGCTTGCCGAACACCGGCGTCACCGCGCCCAGCAGCACTAGCCCGGCCACACGCTCGCTGCCGTGGCGGGCGACGTAGCGGCTGACGTCGCCGCCACCCATCGAGAAGCCCACCAAGGTCACATCGCGCAGGTCGAGGTGTTCGATCAGCTGGGCGATGTCATCGGCGAAGGTGTCGTAGTCGTAGCCGCTCCATGGCTGGCTCGAACGGCCGAAACCACGGCGGTCGAAGGCGATGGCGCGGTAGCCGCGGCTGGCCAGGAATTCCATCTGCGAATCCCACATGTCGGCATCCAGTGGCCAGCCGTGGCTGAACAGCACAGGTTTGCCGCTGCCCCAGTCCTTGAAGTAGATCGAAGTGCCATCGCGGGTAACGAACGTGCTCATGTCGGTATCTCCTTGAAAATGTCGAGGTAAAGGCCTGGCTCAGCCACGCAGCCAGTTGGCGCAGCGGCGGGTTACCCAAGGCATGATGTAGAACACCACGGGCAGGATGACGAACACATTGACGATCAGGTTGCCGGCAATCACACCGCCCAGCTGCGGGAAGCGTGCAAACAGCGGTGCCAGCAGTTGCGGAATGATCATGGTCATCGGGCAGATCACCAGGTAGGTCAGCAGCGCCTGTTTCCAGCGCGGCGGTTGCGCTGCCGTGGTGCCCGGGGTGCTATCAAGAACCTGGTGTTGCAGGCATACGGTTACCACTTCGCGGTTGTCTTGGAGTGCGGTGTTCATCAGCGTTCCTTGGGATGAGCTTGCCCGCATCCACTGTGCAACGGCGGACGGGCGCTGGATTGGACAGGTGTGCTGCCTTGCCGGGCACCGACTGGCGGTGCCCGGGGCGATCGGTTTACTTGCTGGCGTTGAAGGCGTTGTAGCTGGTGATCAGGTTGCGGTAGTCCGGGATGTGGTTGGAGCACAGCGCGGCCAGGCCTTCGATGTCGTTGCGCCAGTCGCGGTGCAGCTCACAGGCCACGCCGAACCAGGTCATCAGTTGCGCGCCGGCCTGGCTCATGCGGTCGTGAGCGGCGTCGCGGGTCATGGCGTTGAAGGTGCCGGAGGCATCGGTGACCACGAACACTTCGAACTCTTCTTCCAGGGCCGACAGCGCCGGGAAGGCTACGCACACTTCGGTCACCACGCCGGCGATGATCAGCTGCTTCTTGCCGGTGGCCTTCACCGCCTTGACGAAGTCCTCGTTGTCCCAGGCGTTGATCTGGCCTGGGCGGGCGATGTAGGGGGCGTCCGGGAACAGGGCTTTCAGTTCTGGTACCAGCGGGCCGTTCGGGCCTTGTTCGAAGCTGGTGGTGAGGATGGTCGGCAGGTTGAAGAACTTGGCCAGGTCGGCCAGGGCCAATACGTTGTTCTTGAACGCGTCCGGCTCGATGTCGCGGACCAGGGACAGCAGGCCAGCCTGGTGGTCGACCAGCAGGACAGCGGCGTCGTCTTTGTTCAGGCGGTTGTATTTGAAGTTGGTCATGGTCGTTGCTCCTAAGGGTTTTGATCTTTTCAGTAAGTTGGGTGTTTCGCGTTGATGGGAGAAGATTAAAACCATGACCTTTCTGGCGGTAGATAGCGGTTTTTGGCTCTAGCGTTCTGTTTTATGAACGATGGTTTTGTATGGGCTCGACCGGCCCTTTCGCGGCTAAAGCCGCTCCCACAGGGATTGCGCTGGATTTGAATCGTGCGCAGTACCTGTGGGAGCGGCTTTAGCCGCGAATAGGCCGGCACAGGCCCCATTGCCTGCCCGGCCAACCTGCTCTATTACTACCCACAGCCCTCCCCTCACCCGAGACCACCATGCTGGCGTTCATCCAGTCATACCCGTTGTTGCTCGGCACCGCCCTGATCCTGCTCGACCTCGTGCTTTGGCAACTGATCCCTCTCCAGCACCGGGCCTGGCGCATCGGCGCGCGGCTGGTGCTGTTCCTGCTGTTCAGCTCGGTGCTGGTGGCTGCCGGCATGAGCCCGCTGCAACCACCACCCTGGCCCGATGATGTCTCGCGCAACCTGATCGCCACGGTACTGGCGATCGGCTGGTGGCTGTTCGGCGCACGCACGGTGACGGTGGTGTTCGGCCTGTTGCTGGTGGCCCGCGGCAGCCATGGCGGGCGTTTGCTGCAGGATGTGCTGGGGGCGCTGATCTTCCTGGCTGCCGTGGTCGCTGCCGCAGGCTATGTGTTGCAGTTGCCGGTCAAGGGCCTGCTGGCCACATCGGGGGTAATGGCCATCGTCATCGGCCTGGCGCTGCAGAGCACACTGGCCGACGTGTTCAGTGGCATCATCCTGAACACCACGCGGCCGTATCAGATTGGCGACTCGATCTCCATCGACAGCACCGAAGGCAAGGTGCTGGAAATCGACTGGCGTGCCACCCGCCTGCTCACCAGCACCGGCAGCCTGGCGGTGATCCCCAACTCGGTGGCGGCCAAGGCCCGGCTGCTCAACCACAGCCGCCCGGCCGATGTGCACGGAGTGTCGGTCAGCGTGGTGGTACCGGCCAAGGTGCGGCCCAAACGGGTGTTCGATGCTCTGGAAAAAGCCTTGCAAGGCGTCAGTGCCATCCTGGCTACACCAAGACCAAAGGTGACGGTGAAAGCCTCGACGCTGGAATCAGTGGAATACGAAGCCAGTGGCTTCGTGGCCGATGCGGGCGCCAAGGGCGACGCGCGCAACCAACTGTTCGACCTGGCCCACCGGCACCTGGAGGCCAGCGGGGTGATGTGGAACACCGACCTGGCCATGCCACCACGCAGCCGCCAGCGCGAGGTGCTGGACGAGGTGCGGGTGTTCCGCTCGCTGAGCGCGGAAGAGCGCGATGCGCTTAGCCAGCGCATGACGGCGGTGGAATACCTGGCCGACCAGGTAATCCTGGGCGTGGGCGAGCATTCCGATCATTTGCTGGTGATTGGCAGCGGGGTGGTTTCGGCGTCGATTCGCGATGGCGACAAGCTGGTCGAAGCAGGACGCATGGGGCCGGGCGAGGTGCTGGGAATCGAAGGAATCATCGACGAAGAGGAATCGCTGGCCGAGTTCCGCACGCTGACCGGTTGCGTGCTGTATCGGATCGACAAGGAACAGGTGAAGAGCTGCCTGGTGCAACGCGGCGATGTGCAGACGGCCTTGAGCAAGTTGCAACGGTTTCGGCGGCAGAGCCGGGAGTCGTTGTTGCTGCAGAAGCCGGTTTCGATCAAGAAGGGCGGCTTTCTCAGCTGGTTGCACAAGTAAGCCTGTGCCGGCCTCTTCGCGGGTAAACCCGCTCCCACAGAGACCGCGCAAATTCAGAACGCTGCGCAGTACCTGTGGGAGCGGGTTTACCCGCGAAGAGGCCAGTATTTACAACACAACTCTCAAACATTGCCCCGCGTGGTACAGCGAGAACCCGGACTCATAGAACGCCGTCCGCAGCGAGGGCGCACTCACGCCCTTCATCGGCGAAAACGGAATCGGCAGGCTGCCCGCCTCCCCCTTCAGCAGGAACTCGGCAAACGCCCGGCCAATCACGGTCCCGGTAGTATTACCCCGCCCGTTGTACCCGGTCACCGCCACCAGCCCCGGCGCCGGCTCGAACAGGCGCATCAGGTGGTCTGGGGTGAAGTCGATGCAGCCGGTCCAGTGCATTTCCCACTCGACCTTGCCCAGCTCCGGGTAATAGTGGCTCTGGATGCGGTCGGCCCAGCTGCGCACGAACCAGGCCGGCTTGTTGTCGACCCGGCCCAGGCTGCCGAGCAGCAGGCGGCCCTGGTCGTCGCGACGGATGCTGCTGAGCACGGTGCGGGTGTCCCACGAGCCTTGGCCATGTGGCAGCACCTTGTCGGCTGCAGCACCCTGCAACGGCTTGGATGCCACCTGGTAGTAGTAGCCACGGAAGAACTGCTTCTGCAGGTTGCTCCAGTCGCCTTCGGTGTAGGCGCCGGTGGAAATCACCACCTTGTCGGCGCGCACCGAACCACGTGCGGTCTTCACCCGCCAGGCATCGCCGTCACGCTCCAGGCCTTCGACCGAAGACTGCTGGAACAGCTTGCCACCCAGGCGTGCCACCGCTGCGGCCAGGCCCTGGGTGTAGCCCATGGGGTTGATGGTGCCGGCGCGGCGGTCGAGCAGCGCGGCGGAAATCTTGTCGGTGCCGCAGTATTCCTGGCATTGGGCGCCGGTCAGCAGCTCCACATCGGCACCACGGCGGCGCCATTGTTCGTGGCGGGCCTCGAGGTCGGCGATACCGGTGGCGTTGTGCGCCATGTGCAGCGTGCCTTTGTGCTGGGCCTGGCAGTCGATGCCAAGGCGTTCGATCATGGCGAACACTTCGGCCGGGGCTTCGCCGAGCACCTGGTTCAGGCGGCTGCCCTGCTGCAGGCCAAGGGTGGCCTCGACATCGTCGGGGCGGATCCAGGTGCCGGCGTTGACCAGGCCGACGTTGCGCCCGGAGCCACCGTGACCGATCTTCCAGGCCTCCAGCAGGATCACCGACTTGCCCTGTTCGAGCAGGTGGATGGCCGCCGACAGACCGGTAATGCCGCCACCGATCACGCAGACATCGGCCTTGTGCTCACCGGCCAGGGCCTGGGCGGCGACGGTCGGTTTGCTGACGAATTCCCACAAGCATTCTTGACGCAGTTCGGACATGGCCCGGCTCCAGCAATTTGTTCTTGTTTGGGGCCGCGTTAGGGCCCATTCGCGGGCAAGCCCGCTCCCACAGGAGGTACACAGGTTTCGAAATCTGTGGGGTACCTGTGGGAGCGGGCTTGCCCGCGAACCGGGGGCTGAGCCCCCGGCCATGCAGCATCAACCCATCAGTCGAACACGATACCCTGCGCCAGCGGCAGTTCGCGCGAGTAGTTCACGGTGTTGGTCTGGCGACGCATGTAGCCTTTCCAGGCATCCGAACCGGACTCACGGCCACCGCCAGTCTCCTTCTCGCCACCGAAAGCACCGCCGATCTCGGCGCCGCTGGTGCCGATGTTGACGTTGGCGATGCCGCAGTCGCTGCCCGAGGCGCTCTGGAAGCGTTCGGCCTCACGGATGTCGGTGGTGAAGATGCACGACGACAGGCCTTGTGGCACTTCGTTGTTCAGGCGCAGGGCCTCTTCGAAGTCGTCGTAGGCCAGCACGTACAGGATCGGGGCGAAGGTTTCGTGGCGCACCACGTCGCTCTGCGCCGGCATTTCGGCGATGGCAGGCGATACGTAGTAGGCGTTCGGGTACTGGTCGGCCAGCTGACGCTCACCACCAAATACCTGGCCACCTTCGTCGCGGGCCTTGGCCAGCGCGCCCTGCATGGCGTCGAACGACTGCTTGTCGATCAGCGGGCCCACCAGGTTGTCCTTGCGTGGGTCACCGATGCGCACCTTGCCGTAGGCGGCTTTGACACGGGCAACCACTTCGTCCTTGATCGAACGGTGCACGATCAGGCGGCGCAGGGTGGTGCAACGCTGGCCGGCGGTGCCGACTGCGGAGAACAGGATGCCACGCACGGCCAGGTCGAGGTCGGCGCTCGGGGCCAGGATCATGGCGTTGTTGCCGCCCAGTTCGAGGATGCTGCGGCCGAAGCGGGCAGCCACACGTGGGCCGACTTCGCGCCCCATGCGGGTGCTGCCGGTGGCGCTGACCAGCGGTACGCGCGGGTCGTCGACCATGGCTTCGCCGGCTTCACGGCCGCCGATTACCAGTTGTGCCAGGCCAGCCGGGGCATCACCAAAGGCTTTCAGGGCTTTTTCGAACAGCGCCTGGCAGGCCAGGGCGGTCAGCGGGGTCTTCTCGGACGGTTTCCATACCACCGAGTTACCGGCGACCAGGGCCAGGGCGGTGTTCCAGGCCCAGACTGCGACCGGGAAGTTGAAGGCGCTGATCACGCCGACCACGCCCAGCGGGTGCCAGGTTTCACGCATGTGGTGGCCAGGGCGCTCGGAAGCGATGGTCAGGCCGTACAGCTGGCGCGACAGGCCAACGGCGAAGTCGCAGATGTCGATCATTTCCTGCACTTCGCCCAGGCCTTCCTGGGTGATCTTGCCGGCTTCGATCGAAACCAGCTCGCCGAGGTCGGCCTTGTGCTCACGCAGCACTTCGCCGAACAGGCGCACCAGCTCGCCGCGGCGCGGGGCCGGCACGCTGCGCCAGGCTTCGAAGGCGCTCTGGGCCTGATCGATGCGGGCGATGGTCTCGGCCTTGCCGAGCAGTTTCACCGAGGCGATCTGGCTGCCGTCGATCGGCGTGTGAACAGGGTAGTCGCCCTGGGTGTAAGCCTCGGCAGCAACGCCAAGGCGCTCGAGCAGTCCAGCAACCATTTGTGCATCTCCTACATCGGGTGATGGGGTGGAAAAATGATGTGGATCAGTATTAATCCGATCACACCGGTGCAACAAACGACCTTTATTCCGCATATCATTCCGTCAGGTAATGATTTGAGCCGCAGAGACCGCTATGTCCAAACGCCTGGTGCCCTCCATGACCGCCCTGCAGTGCTTCGAAGCTGCAGCCCGCCATTTGAGCTTTACCCGTGCCGCCGAAGAGCTGCACCTGACCCAGAGCGCGGTCAGCAAGCAGGTGGCGCAGCTTGAAGACATGCTGCGCCACCACCTGTTCCTGCGTATCCGCCGCCGCCTGCAGCTGACGCCGGCGGGCAGCCTGTACCTGGCCGAGGTCAACAAGATCCTCACCCAGGTGGACATGTCCAGCCGCTACGTGCTCACCTACGGCGAGCAGACCGAGATATTGAAGGTAGCCACTCAGCCGAGTTTTGGCGTGCGCTGGTTGATCCCGCACCTCAAGGGCTTTGGCAAGCGCCACAGCAACATCCACCTGGACATCCGCAACGAGATGGAACCGTTCGCCCTGCTGCAGGGCTCGGCGGACGTGGTGTTCTTCTATGGCCAGGGCACCTGGCCGGGGGCCACCTGCGTTGAGCTGTTCGGTGAGGAGGTGGTGCCAGTGTGCGCGCCGGAGTTGCTGGCCGGACGTGAACTGAACGATGCCGGGGAGCTGGCCGAACTGGTGCTGCTGCAGAGCACCTCGCGGCCAGAAGCCTGGCACGAGTGGTTCCTGGAGCTGGGCTTGCAGAGCGTCAGCGCCTACCACGGGCCGCGCTTCGATACCTTCTACATGGCCTTGAGCGCGGCGCAGGCCGGGTGCGGGGTGGCGTTGGTGCCGCGCTACCTGGCGGCGAAGGAGCTGGCCGAGGGGAGTTTGGTGGTGCCGTGGAACCATGCGATGCGCAGTGCCGGGGCGCATTACCTGGCGTATGCCGAGCATGCGGCGGAGGTGCCCAAGGTAAGGGCGTTGGTGGAATGGATTCGTGAGCAGCTATCGACCTGAGGGCCTCTTCGCGGGCACGCCCGCTCCCACAGGTATCGCGCAAGGCCTGAACCCTGTGAGGTGCCCGCGAAAGGGCCCTTGAGGTCGATCAAAAAAGGAATGACACACTCACTTTTTTTCGCTTGTGAGCAAAGTGCATTCCCAGCTTTCATGTAAGCGTCCGAACCCAACCAGGAAGCTAGCGATGCCCGCCCACGATTTCGTCAGCCCCGACAGCATCCGCGCGCAGTTCTCTGCCGCCATGTCGCTCATGTACAAACAGGAAGTGC
Source organism: Pseudomonas asiatica (assembly GCF_040214835.1). Lineage (NCBI taxonomy): Bacteria > Pseudomonadati > Pseudomonadota > Gammaproteobacteria > Pseudomonadales > Pseudomonadaceae > Pseudomonas > Pseudomonas asiatica. Next base: position 5,718,738 of record NZ_CP157874.1, read on the forward strand.
CCCTGTACGGCACGCTGCTGGAGCTGGTGAGCGAAATCAACCAGCAGGTCATGGCCCAGCAACCCGAGGTTGCCGAGGCCCTGCGCTGGACCGGCGAAATCGAGCGCCTTGATCAGGAGCGCCACGGCGCCATCCGTGTGGGCACCGCCGCAGAGCTGGCCACCATCGCCCGGTTGTTCGCGGTCATGGGCATGCAGCCAGTCGGCTACTACGACCTCAGTTCCGCTGGCGTGCCGGTGCATTCCACCGCCTTCCGCGCGGTGCACGAGCAGTCGCTGCATGTCAGCCCGTTCCGCGTGTTCACCTCGCTGCTGCGCCTGGAACTGATCGACAACCCGCAACTGCGCGAGCTGGCAGAGAGCATCCTGGCCAAGCGCCAGATCTTCACCGCACGTGCCCTCGAACTGATCGCCCAATGCGAGCGCGATGGTGGCCTGAACGCCGCCGATGCCGAAGCGTTCGTGCAGGAAGCGCTGCACACCTTCCGCTGGCACCATGACGCCACCGTCACTGCCGAGCAGTACCAGCAGTTGCACGACCAGCACCGCCTGATCGCCGATGTGGTGGCCTTCAAGGGCCCGCACATCAACCACCTGACCCCGCGCACCCTGGACATCGATGCAATCCAGCTTGGCATGCCGGCCAAGGGCATCCCGCCAAAGGCCGTGGTCGAAGGCCCACCCACCCGCCGCCACCCGATCCTGTTGCGCCAGACCAGCTTCAAGGCCCTGCAGGAAAAGGTCGCGTTCAGCGATCAGCAGGGCAGCGAAGGCAGCCATACCGCGCGCTTCGGCGAAATCGAGCAACGCGGTGCGGCGCTGACGCCGAAAGGTCGCCAGCTGTACGACAAGCTGCTCGACGCCACCCGCGCCGCCCTGGGTGGCGCCCCGGCCGAGGCCAATGCCGAACGCTACATGGCGTTGCTGAAGGACACATTTGCCGAGTTCCCGGATGACCTGGCACAGATGCGTGAACAAGGGCTGGCCTACTTCCGCTACTTCGCCACCGAAAAAGGCCTGGCTGCGCGCGACCAGGACGGCCGCCCGACCACACTGGAAGGGCTGATCGAGGCTGGCCATGTGCACTTCGAGGCGTTGGTGTACGAGGACTTCCTGCCGGTGAGCGCGGCGGGGATCTTCCAGTCCAACCTGGGTGACGATGCGCAGGCCGAGTACGGCAGCAACGCCAACCGCGATGCGTTCGAAGCGGCGCTGGGGCTGCAGGTGCAGGATGAGCTGGCGCTGTATGCGCAGAGCGAGCGTCGGTCGCTGCAGGCGTGTGCACAGGCTTTGAACCTGGGCTCGATGTAAGGCATTGCGGCCTCTTCGCGGGTAAACCCGCTCCCACAGGTACAGTGCAGTCCTTGAGGCCAGCGCTGTCCTGTGGAAGCTTCGGCGCAGGCCTTGAGGCCAGTACTGTACCTGGGAAAGGTTCGATGCAGGCTTTCAGGCCTGCGCTGTACCTGTGGGAGCGGGTTTACCCGCGAAGAGGCCGGTACAGGCGATCAAAGGGCCGGCAGGATCTGCACATTCGGCAAATCCATCGCCGCCACCTCCTCTTCCAGAAACGCGCTCAAACGCCGCAACCGCTCGCCCCCTGGCCGAGTGCGCGGCCACACCAGGTAATAATCCATCCCGCTGGGCACCGCCGTCGGCCAAGGCAGGCTCAAGCGCCCCTGCGCCACATCTTCGGCCACCATCAGCAAATCACCCATGGAAATGCCATAGCCACGCGCCGCGGCAATCATGCCCAGCTCCAGGGTGTCGAACACCTGCCCGCCCTTGAGCGAAACCTTGTCACTCAACCCCATGCGCTCCAACCACTCCCGCCAGTCGCGCTTGTCCACCGTGGGGTGCAGCAGCTCGATGCAGGCCAGCCGACGCTCGTCCCAGGGTTCTTCGTCGAGCAGGTCTGGCGCACCCACGGGGATCAGCAGCTCCGGGAACAACCTGCGCACTTCCCATTCCGGCGGGAACACCCCGTCGCTGAGCAACACCGCGCAATCGAACGGCTCCTGGTTGAAGTCCACATGGTCGACATCCATCCAGGCGCTGGTCAGCTGCACTTCGTTGCCAGGCTGCAAGTGGCGAAAGCGGCTAAGGCGCGCCAGCAACCAGCGCATGGTCAGGGTCGAGGGGGCCTTCATGCGCAGGATGTCATCCTCACCGCGCAAGGTATCGCAAGCCCGTTCCAGCGCGGCAAAGCCTTCACGCACACCGGGCAGCAACACCCGCGCCGCTTCGGTCAGTTGCAGGCTGCGGCCGCTGCGCACGAACAGGCGGCAGGCAAAATGCTCCTCCAGCGTGCGGATATGCCGGCTGACCGCGCTCTGGGTAATCGACAGCTCTTCGCCGGCACGGGTGAAGGAGCTTAGCCGCGCGGCGGCTTCGAATGCGCGCAGGGCATACAGCGGGGGGAGCTGACGGGACATGAGGCACCTGCCATACGGGGCTGTGAAATGAATCACCGGGAAGCATATATACATGAGTCAGACTCATGCCAATGATCGCTTTTATCCTTTTGTGCAAAGTTGACCAAAGCCTCAGAATCGCCCTTCGTTGATCACCCCAGGAAAAGGACTGCCCCCATGCATGTCGCGCCCACCACAGAACTCAAGGCTTTGCTGCGCCTGGCCGGGCCGCTGATCGCCTCGCAGTTGGCGCACATGCTGATGGTGCTGACCGATACCCTGATGATGGCCCGCATCAGCCCGCAAGCCCTGGCTGGCGGCGGCCTGGGCGCGGCGAGCTACTCGTTCGTGTCGATCTTCTGCCTTGGCGTGATCGCTGCGGTCGGCACCCTGGTGGCCATTCGCAAGGGCGCCAACGACATCGAGGGCGCCACCCGCCTGGCGCAGGGTGGCCTGTGGCTGGCCTGGGGCCTGGCGCTGTTCGCTGCGCTGGTGCTGTGGAACCTTGAGCCGGTACTGCTGCTGTTCGGGCAAAAGCCCGAGAACGTTGCCTCGGCCGCCGAATTCCTCACCCTGCTGCCACTGGCCCTGCCCGGCTACCTGACCTTCATGGCCTTGCGCGGCTTCACCAGCGCGCTGGGCCGCTCGACCCCGGTGATGGTCATCAGCCTGGTCGGCACGGTGCTCAACTACCTGTTCAACGTGGCGTTGATCGAAGGCATGTTCGGCCTGCCCAAGCTGGGCCTGATGGGTATCGGCCTGGTCACCGCGGTGGTGTCGATGGGCATGGCCATTGCCTTGGCGCTGTATATCCGCTGGCACCCGGCCTATGCCGCCTACCCACTGCGCAAGGGCCTGTCGCGCCCTTCGCTGCCGGCCCTGCGCGAGCTGTGGCGGCTGGGCCTGCCGATTGGCGGCACCTACATGGTGGAAGTCGGCCTGTTCGCCTTCGCCGCGCTGTGCATGGGCGTGCTGGGCAGCACCGAGCTGGCGGCGCACCAGATCGCCCTGCAGATCGTCTCCACGGCGTTCATGGTGCCGACCGGGTTGTCGTATGCGGTGACCATGCGCGTGGGGCTGTACTACGGCGCCGGCAACCTGCTGGCGGCGCGCAGTGCCGGGCGGGTGGGCATCGGCTTCGGGGCGATGATCATGTTTGCCTTCGCCGCGCTGTTCTGGCTGCTGCCCGATGCGCTGGTGGGGCTGTTCATCGACCGTGACGACCCGGCATTTGCGGCGATCTTCCAGCTGGCGGTGCAGTTGCTGATGGTGGCTGCGTGGTTCGAGCTGTTCGATGGCATGCAGACGATCGCGATGGGCTCGATCCGTGGGCTGAAGGATGCCAAGACCACCTTCCTGATCGGCCTGGTGTGCTACTGGCTGGTGGGGGCGCCGAGCGCCTGGCTGTTCACCTTTACCCTGGGTGGTGGCGCGGTCGGGGTGTGGTGGGGGCTGGCGTTGGGGCTGGCGTGTGCGGCGGTGGCACTGACCTTTGGCTTTGAGTGGCGGATGAAGCGGCTTTTGGGCAAGGCCGGGATTGGTGGAGCAGCGACGGCTTCGGCCTGACTTGCGGGCCTCTTCGCGGGTAAACCCGCTCCCACAGGGACTGCGCAGGGTCTGAATACTGTGCAAAGCCTGTGGGAGCGGGTTCACCCGCGAAAGGGCCCTAAAGGGCTGTGCCCAACTGGCAGCCGGTCGCCTGCAGCAAGAACTCCATCAACTCCCCCACCGGCAGCGGCTTGCTGACCAGGAAGCCTTGAACCTGGTCACAGCCAAACCCGCGCAGCAACGCCATCTGCTCTTCGCTCTCCACCCCTTCGGCCACCACCTCCAGGTTGAGGTTGTGCGCCAGGTTGATCATGGCGTGCACCAGCTTGCGGTTCTCCTCGCGCATTTCCATTTCCGCGACAAAGCTGCGGTCCACCTTGAGCAAGGTGATCGGCAGGCTGTTGAGGTGCACGAACGAAGAGAACCCGGTACCGAAATCATCGAGCGAAAAGCGCACGCCCAGACGCCCCAGGGCGTCCATGGTCTGGCGCACCAGTTCGTTGCGGCGCATCACCGCCGTTTCGGTCAGTTCGAACTCGAGCCAGCGGGCATCCACGCCATGTTCGAGAATCAGGCGGCTCAAGGTCGCCAGCAACTGGCTGTCCTGGAACTGGCGGAAGCTCAGGTTGACCGCCATGTGCAGCGGCTCCAGGCCGCGCTCGCACAGCGCCTGCATGTCGCGCAGGGCACGGGAAATCACCCAGTAGCCCAGCGGCACGATCAGGCCGCTCTGCTCGGCCAGCGGCACGAACTCGCTGGGCGGCAACAGGCCGCGCTCGGCATGCCGCCAGCGCACCAGCGCCTCGAGGCCGACGATGCGCCCGTCGGCCAGGTTCAACCGCGGCTGGTAATGCAGCTCCAGTTCGTCCCGGCGCAGGGCGCGGCGCAGTTCGCTTTCCAGGTCGGCAAGGCTGCGGGCGTTGCGGTTGATGCGTTCGTTGAACACATGGAAAGTGCAACCCTGGCTGCCCTTGGCCTGGCGCATGGCGATGTGCGCGTGCCACATCAGCGGGTCGGCACCACCCTGGGCGCGGGCATGGGCCAGGCCCAGGCTGCAGCCCAGCAGCAGGCTTTCGCCGTCGATCCAGTAGGGTTCGGCCAACGCCTCGACAATCCGCTCGGCAATCGATTCGGCACGATTGGGGTCGCGTCGGGTGTCGATCAGCAGGGCGAACTCGTCGCTGCCCAGGCGCGCCAGCTGGTCACCCGCCTCCAGTTGCTGTTTCAGGCGCGCCACCACCTGCAGGATCAGGCGGTCGCCACTCTGGTGGCCAAGGGCGTCGTTGACGTGGCGGAAGTTGTCCAGGTCCAGGTGGCCGAGGGCAAGGCCACGGCCGTCGTTCTCGGCCAGCCGCGCGGTCAGCAAGGCCTGGAAGCCCTGGCGGTTGGCGATGCCGGTCAGCGGGTCCTGCTCGGCCAGGCGCTGCAGGGTGGCCACCAGCACGCCGCGCTCGCGCACATGGCGCAGCGAGCGGCGCAATGTGTCGGCATTGAGCTGGTCACGCACCAGCCAGTCGCTGACAGCGGTGGGCGCTACCTGGGGCTCGTGGTCGAGCAGCAGGATGGTCGGCAACTCGCAGCGCCCGGGCGCGGGCTGCAGGGCCGGGGTTGCCAGCACGATAGCCTGACGGTCCTGGTTGAACAGGCTGTCGACCGACTCCCAGTTCGGCGCCGTCAGCAGTACGGCGCTGCCACCCAGTGCGGGCGTGCACTCGCGTAGCAGCGCCCCCCATTCCGGCTCATCGGCCAACAGCAGCAAACGCAATGGTTCGACAGGCGTGGACAAGCGGGCTCCTTAGGGCTTCACGGTGCAACGGAAACTGGCAGGTATGCTACTGCATTAATGAAAATGATTTTCAATTTAATACATGTTTTTACGGGTGTAGCATCCCGACGTATTTTGTCGTGCATCCTGCGCGAAACTGCGCCAGCCGGCAAATCCCGTTTACATATTTGACTCAGACGTCAGACGGTCGCGCCACAAACGCCCCATGCCTGTTAGAATGCGCGGCTATTTTCTGGCGACCCCCGGTTTCTAGCATGTCCCGACTCAATCCCCGGCAGCAGGAAGCCCGTGACTATGTCGGCGGCCCTCTTTTGGTGCTCGCCGGTGCAGGCTCGGGCAAGACCAGCGTGATCACGCGCAAGATTGCCCACCTCATCCAGAACTGCGGCATCCGTGCCCAGTACATCGTGGCGATGACCTTCACCAACAAGGCCGCGCGCGAGATGAAGGAGCGGGTCGGCACCCTGCTGCGCCCGGGGGAAGGCCGTGGCCTGACGGTGTGCACGTTCCACAACCTGGGCTTGAACATCATCCGCAGGGAGCACGAGCGCCTAGGCTACAAGCCGGGTTTCTCGATCTTCGACGAGTCCGACATCAAGGCGTTGCTGTCGGACATCATGCAGAAGGAATACTCCGGCGACGACGGCATCGACGAGATCAAGAACATGATCGGTGCCTGGAAGAACGACCTGATCCTGCCCGCCGAAGCCCTGGAGAAGGCGCGCAACCCGCGCGAGCAGACCGCAGCAATCGTCTACACCCACTACCAGCGCACGCTCAAGGCGTTCAACGCGGTGGACTTCGACGACTTGATCCTGCTGCCGGTCAAGCTGTTCCAGGAACACCCCGATGTGCTGGAGCGCTGGCAGAACCGCGTGCGTTACCTGCTGGTGGACGAATACCAGGACACCAACGCCAGCCAGTACCTGCTGGTGAAGATGCTGATCGGCATGCGCAACCAGTTCACCGTGGTAGGCGACGACGACCAGTCGATCTACGCCTGGCGTGGCGCCCGGCCGGAAAACCTGATGCTGCTCAAGGAGGACTACCCCTCCCTGAAAGTGGTGATGCTGGAGCAGAACTACCGCTCCACCAGCCGCATCCTGCGCTGCGCCAACGTGCTGATCGCCAACAACCCGCACGCGTTCGAGAAGCAGCTGTGGAGCGAGATGGGCGTGGGCGACGAGATCCGCGTCATCCGCTGCAAGAACGAGGAAGCCGAGGCCGAACGCGTGGCCATGGAAATCCTCACCCTGCACCTGCGCACCAACCGGCCGTACAGCGACTTTGCCATCCTCTACCGCGGCAACTACCAGGCCAAGCTGATCGAACTGAAGCTGCAGCACCACCAGGTGCCGTATCGCCTGTCGGGCGGCAACAGCTTCTTCGGCCGCCAGGAGGTCAAGGACCTGATGGCCTACCTTCGCCTGCTGGTGAACCCGGACGATGACAACGCCTACCTGCGGGTGATCAACGTACCGCGCCGCGAAATCGGCTCCACCACCCTGGAAAAGCTCGGCAACTACGCCACCGAGCGCGGTATTTCGATGTACGCCGCCAGCGAGGAGCTTGGCCTGGGCGAGCATCTGGACGCCCGCTATACCGAGCGCTTGCAGCGCTTCAAGCATTGGCTGGACGGGGTGCGCCACAAGGTTGCCCTGGAAGACCCGATTGCCGCGCTGCACGAGATGATCCGCGATATCGACTACGAGAACTGGATCCGCCAGCAGACCGCCAGCGACAAGGCTGCCGAGTTCCGCATCAGCAACGTCTGGTTCCTGGTCGAAGCGCTGAAGAACACCCTCGAGAAGGACGAAGAGGGTGACATGACCATCGAGGACGCCATCGGCAAGCTGGTGCTGCGCGACATGCTCGAGCGCCAGCAGGAAGAGGAAGAGAACGCCGAAGGTGTGCAGATGATGACCCTGCATGCCTCCAAGGGCCTGGAATTCCCCTACGTGTTCATCATGGGCATGGAAGAGGAAATCCTCCCGCACCGCTCCAGCATCGAGGCCGACACCATCGAAGAGGAACGCCGCCTGGCCTACGTGGGCATCACCCGCGCGCGCCAGACCCTGGCCTTCACCTTCGCCGCCAAGCGCAAGCAGTACGGTGAAATCATCGACTGCACGCCCAGCCGGTTCCTCGACGAACTGCCACCGGACGACCTGGCCTGGGAAGGCCTGGACGATGCGCCGGTCGAGGTAAAGGCCGCACGGGGCAACAATGCCCTGGCCGATATCCGGGCAATGCTCAAACGCTGATCAACCATTACTCTTTAACTTTGCCGCTATTTGCGGCCACCTTTGCTACATCGAGGAAAACAAAGTGGAAGCACTGCATCAGAAGATTCGCGAAGAAGGCATCGTGCTTTCCGATCAGGTTCTCAAAGTCGACGCGTTTCTCAACCACCAGATCGATCCGGCGCTGATGCAGCTGATCGGTGACGAGTTCGCCCGCCTGTTCGCCGACGCGGGCGTGACCAAGATCGTCACCATCGAAGCCTCGGGCATTGCCCCGGCGGTGATGACTGGCCTGAAGCTGGGTGTGCCGGTGATCTTCGCCCGCAAGCACCAGTCGCTGACCCTGACCGAGAACCTGCTGACCGCCTCGGTGTATTCCTTCACCAAGCAGACCGAGAACACCGTGGCCATCTCGCCGCGTCACCTCAACAGCAGCGACCGCGTGCTGGTGATCGACGACTTCCTGGCCAACGGCAAGGCGTCGCAGGCCCTGATCTCGATCATCAAGCAGGCCGGCGCCACCGTGGCCGGCCTGGGTATCGTGATCGAAAAGTCGTTCCAGGGCGGCCGTGCCGAGCTGGACAGCCAGGGCTATCGCGTTGAGTCGCTGGCCCGGGTGAAGTCGCTGGAAGGTGGTGTGGTGTCCTTCATCGAATAAGGCCGCTACGCGATCTCTGTGGGAGCGGGTTTACCCGCGAAGGCGATTTGGGATGCGCCATCGCATTCGCGGGTAAACCCGCTCCCACAGGGGACAGTATGTCCGAGCGCTTATTTTGCAGCCTGTAAGCCCGCCAGCAGCAACCGCTGGTAAAGCTCTTCCTTCAGCCCCTGCGGCTGATCCAGTTGCATCCGCGCAAGATGCCTCGCATACCCCTCTGGCCCCGGCGCATCCAGCGCTGCCTTGCCCAGCTCCAGTACCTCGCTCAGCTTGAACTTGCTCTTCAACCAGTTCAGTGCCCGCAGCAAATCCCGCTCTTCAGCCGTAAAGTCCGTGCCCAGCGGATACTCCGGGAACAACCGCGAGTGCCGCGCCCTGATCGCCTCCAGCCGCTGCGGCGTATTGTCGGTAAAGCACGCCTCCAGTTGAAAGTCTTTGGCCAGCTTGCCGGCGTCCTTTGCCTGCTCGATCAACCCCTGCTGGAACCGTGAATCACATACCGCCAGCAACCGCGCAATCACCTCGCTGTCGGTCTGCCCACGCAGGTCGGCGATGCCGTACTCGGTCACCACGATATCGCGCAGGTGCCGGGGGATGGTGCAATGGCCATAGTTCCAGAACAGGTTCGAGGTCACCTCCCCGCCCGCCTCACGCCAGCTGCGCAGCAGCAGGATCGAACGCCCGCCCACCAGCGCATGGCCCTGGGCGACGAAGTTGTACTGCCCGCCCACGCCACTGAGTACCCGGCCATCCTCCAGCTGGTCGGCCACCCCGGCGCCGAGCAGGGTCATGCCGAATACGGTGTTGATGAAGCGCGCATCACGGCGTTGGCGGCGCTTGAGCTCCTCCTGTCCATACAGCTCGTTGATGAAGCTGATACGCGTCATGGCAAACCGTGCGCGCTGTTCCAGCGGCATGTCGCGCAAGCGCTGGTAGAACGCCTGGGGGCCGAGGAAGAAACCGCCATGCAGCACTGCCGCCCCCTGCTCGTCCGCCGGGCGCCGCAACAGGCCCGCTTCGGCCAGCGCCAGCAAGCCGTTGACGAACATCTCGCTGCAGCCGTACAGGCCTTGGGCGAAGGTATCCAGGCCCCCTTCCCGTTCGATCAGCGCTTGCCACGAGCCAGCACCCAGCGCGTCGAGCACGGCACGATATCCGGCGTTGTCACCCTGGCGCGCCAGCAATGCGGCAGCTACCGCATCGCCCATGGCACCAATGCCGATCTGTAGCGTGCCGCCGTCGCGAACCAGGCTGCTGGCGTGCAGGCCGATGCAGTGGTCCTGGGTGTTGACCGGCATGTTCGGCGTGGAGAACAGGCGGCGTTGCTCGGCTGTGTCGATCAGCAGGTCGAACGTATCGATGGGTAGCTCGGCGTCACCCGGCATGTAAGGCAGCTCGGCATGCACCTGGCCGAGCATGAGGATGGTCTCGCCGGCGGCGCGGCGCTTGGCGATCATCGGCAGCAGGTCGAGGGTGATGTCGGGGTTGCAGGCCAGGCTCAGGTGCACCGGCCTCTCGGGGGTGGCGGCCACCAGCTGCGCGATCAGGTTCAGGCCCTTGGCGTTGATGTCGCGTGCGGCGTGGCTGTAGTTGCTGCTGATGTAGCTCTGCTGGGCCGACGCGCTGTGCAGCAGGCTGCCGGGCTGCATGAAGAACTGTTCGACGCGAATGTTGGATGGCAACGTGTCGTTGCGAAGGTCGGTGAGGTAGGCGAGTTCTTCGTAGTCGGCGAAAACGCGTTCGACAAAGGGTTCGAGAAAGCGCCGTTGCAAACCGTCACCCAGTGACGGACGTCCGAGGGACAGGGCCGTGTAGATGGTCAGCTGCCGTTCGGGCAGCTCGCGGATGCGGGCGTAAAGCGCATTGACGAAGGCGTTGGGCTTGCCCAGGCCCAGCGGCAGGCCCATGTGGATATGGGCTGGCAGGCGCGACAGGACTTGCTCGACGGCCTGGTCGATGGAGCAGAGGTGCATCGGGGCCTCCTGAGACATCCATGGGTTCAGGGGTTGGACATGGGCTTTGGTGGGTTGGTTGCCCGTGCCGGCCTCTTCGCGGCTAAAGCCGCTCCCACAGAGACCTCACCGCCCTTGAGTCCTGTGCTGTACCTGTGAGTTCCCACAGGGGCCCCACAGCCCTTGAAGCCTGCACTGCACCTGTGGGAGCGGCTTTAGCCGCGAAAGGGCCGGCACAGGCACCACAAAAACAAAGCCCGCCATCAATGGCGGGCCTCATGCAATTCAGCTGTTTCTCACAGCCCGGACATTTTCTTGATCGCCCCTTTCAGGTCGTCATCCGAGCAGTCCGCGCAGGTGCCTTTCGGTGGCATGGCGTTGATGCCGGTAATGGCCTTGGCCAGGATGCCGTCCAGGCCGCCCTGGTGGTCGGCGCGTTCCTTCCACGCCGCGGTATCGCCAATCTTCGGTGCGCCGAGCAGTCCGGAGCCATGGCAGGCATTGCAGTGCTTGGCGATGATCTCGTCCGGCGTCTTGGCACCACCGCCACCTGCGGCGGCGGCCACTTCCATGCCTTTGCACTCTTGGCCCTGGACGCACACCTGGCCAACCGGCTCCAGGCGCTTGGCGATGTCATCATTGGTCGCAGCGGTTGCGCTCATTGCCCAGAGGGCGAATACGGCTGCTGGTACGGCCAGCATCTTCTTGATTTGGTTCACGCGAACACCCTCATGGTGGCTAATCACGCTCGCGGCCACGGATCGGCGAGCGTTGAAAAGTATAGCGGGAACCCAGAGGCCGTGAAACGACCCCACACAGGAAAGGGGTATTGCCGAATCAATGCACTGCGCTGGATCAAAAGTTTGAAGGCGTCGCCGCACTGATCAGCCGCGCCGGCCGGTCGAACGGGTTGCGAAAGCGGTGCGGGCGGGTGCTTTCGAAGTAGTAGCTGTCGCCCTCTTCAAGGATGAAGATCTCGTTGCCGACCACCAGCTCCAAGCGGCCTTCGAGCAGGATGCCGGTTTCTTCGCCGTCGTGGGTAAGCATTTCGGCCCCCGTATCGGCACCCGGTGGATACACCTCGGTGAGAAAGGCGATGGCACGGTTGGGGTGCGACTTGCCGACCAGCTTCATGGTCACCGCACCGTCGGAGATATCGATCAGTTCATGGGCCTTGTAGACGATCTGCGTGGGGCTTTCAGGTTCCAGTTCGACCGAGAAGAACTCGACCATGGACATGGGAATGCCGCTCAGCACCTTGCGCAGCGAGCTGATCGACGGGCTCACGCTGTTCTTCTCGATCATCGAGATGGTGCTGTTGGTCACGCCGGCACGCTTGGCGAGTTCACGCTGGGACAGGCCCTTGAGCTTGCGGATGGCTTGCAGTCGTTCGCCGACGTCCAAAGCTGGAGCCTCCTGAAACGGTGGAAAGGGGGGTGGATGTGAACGATATCATGGCAATGCCGTTCAGTATTTACAACACACCGCCCCTCAACCTGTCCGCTTCAGCGTGTCATTCGCCGATGTAGTCCCGCGGTACTCGCTTCAGGTTGCAGAAAATCTGGTACGGAATGGTACCCGCGTGCGCAGCCACCTCACTGGCCAGCACATGCTTGCCCCATAGTTCGACCGGGCTGCCGACGGTGGCTTCCGGCACGTCGGTCAGGTCGATGCTGAGCATATCCATCGATACTCGGCCGATCAGTTGGGTGCGCTTGCCAGCGACCAGCACCGGGGTACCGTTGGGCGCCTGGCGCGGGTAGCCATCGGCATAGCCCATGGCAACCACACCAACGCGGGTTGGCCGTGGGCTGACGAACTTGGCGCCATAGCCCACCGGCTCGCCGGCAGGCAGTTCGCGCACGCTGATCACCCGCGATTGCAGGGTCATCACCGGTTGCAGGCGCTCGGCCTCGGCCTGAGCCACTTCGAACGGTGTGGCACCGTACAGCATCAGGCCCGGGCGCACCCAGTCGCTGGGGGCCTGCGGCCAGCCCAGCACACCGGGGGAGTTGCGCAGGCTGCACTCGGCGGCCAGGCCCTGGCGGGCGGCCTCGAACACGGCGATCTGCTGGGCGGTAGCGTCGGCATCCAGTTCGTCGGCGCGAGCGAAGTGGCTCATCAGCACGATGCGCGCGACCTTGCCGCTGGCCAGCAGGCGCTGGTAGGCCTCGTGGTAGTCCTTGGGGTGCAGGCCGACGCGGTGCATGCCGCTGTCGAGCTTGAGCCAGACGGTGAGCGGCTTGTGCAGCTGGGTCTTTTCGATCGCTTCCAGTTGCCACAGCGAGTGCACCACGCACCACAGGTCGTGTTCGGCGATCAGGGCCAATTCGCTGGCTTCGAAGAAGCCTTCCAGCAGCAGCACCGGGGCCTTGATACCGGCGGCGCGCAGCTCCAGCGCTTCTTCGATGCAGGCCACGGCAAAGCCGTCGGCTTCTGCCTCCAGGGCCAGGGCACAGCGCACGGCGCCGTGGCCGTAGGCGTCGGCCTTGATCACGGCGAGGGCTTTGGCACCGGTCAGTTCACGGGCCAGACGGTAGTTGTGGCGCAGGGCCTGGAGGTCGATCAGGGCGCGGGCGGGACGCATGGCGGCTGCCTTATGGTGGTTCACAGGTTGAAAACGGTGTTGGGTTCTTCGCGGGCTCGCCCGCTCCCACAGGTACTGCACAGTTTTCAATATCTGTGGTGTTCCTGTGGGAGCGGGCGAGCCCGCGAAGAGGCCGGTACAGGCGAACTTACTGCTGGTGAGCCGGCGCAGTCTGCCCGTGCTTGGCCACTTCCGGGCTGTTGCCATAACGGGAAATGTCCAGGCCTTCGGCACTGATCTGCGGCTTCTTGCGCGCAATCAGGTCGGCCAGCAGGCGACCGGAGCCGCACGCCATGGTCCAGCCCAAAGTACCGTGACCGGTGTTCAGGAACAGGTTGCGGAACGCCGTGGCGCCGACGATCGGCGTGCCGTCCGGGGTCGCCGGGCGCAGGCCGGTCCAGAAGCTGGCCTGGCTCAGATCACCGCCGCGAGGATAAAGGTCGTTGACGATCATCTCCAGCGTTTCGCGCCGACGCGGGTTCAGCGACAGGTCAAAACCGGCAATTTCAGCCATGCCGCCGACGCGGATACGGTTGTCGAAACGGGTAATGGCGACCTTGTAGGTCTCGTCGAGAATGGTCGAGGTCGGGGCCATGTCGGCGTTGGTGATCGGCACGGTCAGCGAGTAGCCCTTCAGCGGGTACACCGGGGCCTTGATGCCCAGCGGCTTGAGCATCTGCGGCGAGTAGCTGCCCAGCGCCAGCACGTAACGGTCGGCGGTTTCCAGCTTGCCGTCGATCCACACGCCATTGATGCGGTCACCCGCGAAGTCCAGGCGCTGGATGTCCTGGCCGAAGCGGAACTCCACGCCCAGCTTAACGGCCATTTCGGCAAGCTTGGTGGTGAACAGCTGGCAGTCGCCAGTCTGGTCGTTTGGCAGGCGCAGGGCGCCGGCCAGGATGTCCTTGACGCCAGCCAGGGCCGGCTCGACGCGGGCAATGCCGTCGCGGTCGAGCAGCTCGTAAGGCACGCCGGACTGCTCCAGCACGGCAATGTCCTTGGCCGCGGCATCCACCTGGGCCTGGGTACGGAACAGCTGGGTGGTGCCCAGGCTGCGGTTTTCGTAGGCGATGCCGGTTTCGGCGCGCAGTTCGTCGAGGCAGTCACGGCTGTACTCGGACAGGCGCACCATGCGCTCCTTGTTCACCGCGTAACGGCTGGCGGTGCAGTTGCGCAGCATCTGTGCCATCCACAGGTACTGGTCGACGTCGCCGGTGAGCTTGATGGCCAGGGGCGCGTGGCGCTCCAGCAGCCATTTGATGGCCTTCAGCGGCACGCCTGGGGCGGCCCAGGGCGAGGCATAGCCGGGCGAGATCTGGCCTGCGTTGGCAAAGCTGGTTTCCATGGCCACCGCCGGCTGGCGATCGACCACCGTTACTTCGAAACCTTGCCGGGCCAGATAGTAGGCACTGGCGGTTCCGATCACACCGCTACCAAGTACCAGAACTCGCATCGTTTTATCCCTCGCACGCGGCGCGCCGCAGACTTTTATTGAAATGGCATGAATGCGCGCAGTATAGGAATTTGAAGGCAGTGCAATTCACTATATAAAAGCCTATTATTGGCGAGAATTCTCGGCAAAATCGCCTTTCACGGAGGGGCATCCCCTATGAGAACCCAGCACCAGAGCAAGCGTGAACTGGACAAGATCGACCGTAACATCCTGCGTATCCTGCAGAATGACGGGCGTATTTCCTTCACCGAACTGGGCGAGAAAGTTGGGCTTTCCACCACCCCTTGCACCGAGCGGGTCCGCCGCCTGGAGCGCGAGGGCATCATCATGGGCTACAACGCCCGCCTGAACCCGCAGCACCTCAAGGGCAGCCTGCTGGTGTTCGTGGAAATCAGCCTGGACTACAAATCGGGCGACACCTTCGAGGAGTTCCGCCGCGCGGTGCTGAAACTGCCCCACGTGCTGGAATGCCACCTGGTTTCAGGCGACTTCGACTACCTGGTGAAGGCGCGCATTTCCGAGATGGCCTCGTACCGCAAGCTGCTCGGCGACATCCTGTTGAAGCTGCCGCACGTGCGCGAATCGAAGAGCTACATCGTGATGGAAGAGGTGAAGGAGAGCCTTTGCCTGCCGATCCCGGACTGAAGTCAGACCAGCACCTGGCGGGTGGTGGCAATGAACTGATGGACCAACTGCTCGGCAGCGGGCTCGATCATCTGTTCAGGGCCACGGCCACGCGGGCAGGCCAGGCGCGGGGTGGTGCCGAACAGGCGGCAGATCATCGGGCGCTCTTCATACACCGTGCAGCCGTTGGGGCCCAGGTGCACACAGTCCAGGCGCTCCAGGGCGGCGTCCTGCTCGGCCTGGGACTTGCGCGGCAGGCGGGCCATTTCTTCCGCCGAAGTGGTGACCGGGCCGCAGCAGTCGTGGCAGCCGGGCTCGCACTCGAAGGAAGGGATGAGTTCGCGCAGGAAGTGGATCTTGTGGCGGTTGCAGGACATGGCTGGGTTCAAAACTAGGAAATTGGCCAGATTATAGGCCCATTCGCGGGCTTGCCCGCGAACGAGGGCGCAGCCCTCGCCTTGTTGCCCACCACCCTACCCCGGCTTATCCTCCTCCCCCTCAGCCCACCAGCCTCAGGACCTGCCCAATGATCCACAGCGCGCAGCACGCCGCCTCCTACTACGCCGCCAGCAGCGCGCCACACCCCGACCACTCCTTCCTGCAAGGCGAGCACAGCGCCGACGTGTGCATCGTCGGCGGCGGCTACTCGGGCCTGAACACCGCCATCGAACTGGCCGAACGCGGCTTCTCGGTCATCCTGCTGGAAGCGCGCAAGCTCGGTTGGGGCGCCAGCGGGCGCAATGGTGGGCAACTGATCCGTGGCGTCGGCCACGGCCTGGAACAATTCCTCCCGGTCATCGGCGAGGAAGGCGTGCGCAGCCTGAAACTGATGGGCCTGGAAGCCGTGCAGATCGTCCGCGAGCGGGTCGAAAGGCATGCCATCGCTTGCGACCTGACTTGGGGTTACTGCGACCTGGCCAACAAACCCGCCGAACTGCTGGGCTTTGCGGAGGATGCTGAAGAACTGCGCACCCTCGGCTACGCACATGAACTGCGCCTGGTCGGCAAGGACGATATCCACAGCGTGGTCGGTGCCGACTGCTATGTCGGCGGGCTGGTCGACATGGGCTCCGGGCACCTGCACCCGCTCAACCTGGCCCTGGGTGAGGCTGCCGTGGCCAGCCGCCTGGGCGTGAAGCTGTTCGAGCAGTCCGAGGTCACACGCATCGACTACGGCCCGGAAGTACAGGTACACACCGCCCAGGGCCGGGTACGCGCCAAGACTCTGGTGCTGTGCTGCAACGCCTACCACAACGACCTCAACCGCGAACTGGGCGGCAAGGTGCTGCCAGCCGGCAGCTACATCATCGCCACCGAGCCGCTGGGCGAGGAACGTGCCCGTTCGCTGCTGCCGCAGAACATGGCGGTGTGTGACCAGCGGGTGGCGCTGGACTATTACCGCCTGTCCGCCGACCAGCGCCTGTTGTTCGGCGGTGCCTGCCACTATTCAGGCCGCGACCCGAAGGACATTGCCGCCTACATGCGGCCAAAGATGCTCAAGGTATTCCCGCAACTGGCCGATGTGCGCATCGACTACCAGTGGGGCGGCATGATCGGCATCGGCGCCAACCGCCTGCCACAGGTTGGCCGCCTGGCCAGCCAGCCGAACGTGTATTACGCCCAGGCCTACTCCGGCCATGGGCTCAACGCCACCCACCTGGCTGCGCGCCTGCTCGGCGAAGCCATCAGCGGCCAGGAAAGCGGGCGGTTCGACCTGTTTGCCAAGGTGCCGCACATCACCTTCCCCGGCGGCCAGCACCTGCGCTCGCCGCTGCTGGCGTTGGGGATGCTGTGGCATCGTCTGAAAGAGCTGATCTGAAAGCCACGCGGTCCCTGTAGGAGCGGCCTTGTGTCGCGAAAGGGGTGCGTAGCGCCCCCAGGTTTCAGCTTTGCCGCAAATATCGCTGGGGCCGCTCTGCGGCCCAATCGCGACACAAGGCCGCTCCTACATCGACCGCGCAACATCTGTATGGTCAGTCCTTCCAGAAGGGCTTACGCCCCTCGGTCCGGGCCTGCTCCCAGCTCAGCCCGACATCGCGCAACTCGTCATCGGTCAACTGCAGCAGCGCCCTGCGGGTGTGCCAGCGATGCAGCATCAGCCCCCAACGCCCCAACCCTTCCGGCGCGTTGAACACCTTGGCTTGCTGCCCGGCTTCCAGTTCCTTGGCCAACAGTTGCAAGCGCACATCGCTCATGCCACCCATCACCGCATCCTCTCGTTCAGTTGATACCGTGGTGAAAGCATGCGCGTCGACAGCACCGGCAATACAGATCCAATACAGCCTTATTATTCCCATACAGAATTGGCCGCAGGCCGACTGAATGCTGTATTTTCAGCGCAACTGTACCGGTCGCCACGCTATTGCAGCGAAGGAGTATGCCGTGACCCTTTACCTGAACCTCGCCGAACTGCTCGGTGCGCGCATTGAACAGGGCCTCTACCGCCCCGGCCAGCGCCTGCCGTCAGTGCGCGCCCTGAGTGTGGAGCACGGGGTCAGCCTGAGCACCGTGCAGCAGGCCTACCGCATGCTGGAAGACAGCGGCATGGTCTCGCCCCGGCCCAAGTCCGGCTACTTCGTCAACGACCACCGCCACCTGCCAGCCCTGCCCGCCGTCAGCCGCCCGGCCCAGCGCCCGGTAGACATCTCGCAATGGGAGCAGGTGCTGGAACTGGTGCGCAGCACCCCACGCCAAGGCGTGATCCAGCTCGGCCGCGGCATGCCCGACATCGACAGCCCCACCCTCAAGCCACTGCTGCGCAGCCTCGCCCAGCTGAGCCGGCGGCAGGACATGCCCGGCCTGTACTACGACAACATCCACGGCAACCTGGCCCTGCGCGAACAGGTGGCCCGGCTGACGCTCGACTCCGGCTGCCGCCTGGGCCCGGGCGACCTGGTGATAACCACCGGCTGCCATGAGGCGCTGTCATGCAGCATTCGCGCAGTGTGCGAGCCGGGCGATATCGTCGCGGTCGACTCCCCCAGCTTCCACGGCGCCATGCAGACCCTCAAGGGCCTGGGCATGAAAGCCCTGGAGATCCCTACCGACCCGGTCACCGGTATCAGTCTGGAAGCGCTGGAACTGGCCCTGGAGCAGTGGCCGATCAAGCTCATCCAGATCACCCCCAGCTGCAACAACCCGCTCGGCTACATCATGCCCGAGGCCCGCAAGAAGGCCCTGCTGAGCCTGGCCCAGCGCTACGACGTGGCGATCCTCGAAGATGATGTATACGGCGACCTGGCCTATACCTACCCGCGCCCACGCACCCTAAAGTCGTTTGACGACGACGGCCGCGTGCTGCTTTGCAGTTCGTTCTCCAAGACCCTCGCCCCCGGCCTGCGGATAGGCTGGGTGGCGCCCGGGCGTTACCTGGAGCGGGTGCTGCACATGAAGTACATCAGCACCGGCAGCACGGCCAGCCAGCCGCAGTTGGCCATTGCCGACTTCATCGCCGGCGGGCACTACCAACCCCACGTGCGCCGCATGCGCAGCCAGTACCAGCGTGGCCGCGACCTGATGAGCGATTGGGTGACCCGCTACTTCCCGGCGGGCACCCGGGTCAGCCGGCCGCAAGGCGGCTTCATGTTGTGGGTGGAATTACCCGAACATTTCGATACGCTGCGCCTGAACCGGGCTTTACTGGAGCAGGACGTACAGGTTGCCGTGGGCAGCATCTTCTCGGCCTCGGGCAAGTTCCGCCACTGCCTGCGCATGAACTTCGCCGCGCGGCCGACGCCGCAGATCGAAGCCGCCGTGCGCAAGGTTGGTGAAACCGCCCTTCGTCTACTGGATGAAGAAAGCGCCGGCGCGTAACTTTGCGCCGCCCGCCACGGTCCAACCTATCAAGCCTTTGCTGCACAGGACGATCCACCCTTGAGACTCCAGCGAGCCCTGCCTCTGCTGCTGGTGCTACTGCTCGGCCTTGCCGGCTGCGCCAGCGTCGGCACGCCCCGCGAAACCAGCCAGGCGCTGCCTGCCAACGACTCGGCCTTCGGCCGTTCGGTTCTGCGCCAGGCCGCGCCCTACGGCGGCCGCTCAGGCTTTCGCCTGCTGCCCAACAGCAACGAGGCGTTCCGCGCCCGCGCCGAACTGATCCGCAACGCCCAGGCGAGCATCGACCTGCAGTACTACATCGTCCACGATGGCCTCAGCACCCGCGCCCTGGTGCATGAACTGCTGCGCGCCGCCGACCGTGGCGTGCGCGTGCGCATCCTGCTCGACGACACCACCAGCGACGGCCTGGACGTCATCATGGGTACCCTCGATGCCCATCCGAACATCCATATCCGCGTGTTCAACCCGCTGCACCTGGGCCGCAGCACCGGCGCGACACGCGCGGTGGGCCGCCTGTTCAACCTGTCGCGCCAGCACCGACGCATGCACAACAAGCTGTTCCTGGTGGACAACAGCATGGCCATCGTCGGCGGGCGCAACCTGGGCGATGAGTATTTCGATGCCGAACCCAACCTCAACTTCACCGACATCGACTTGCTGGGCGTCGGCCCGGTGGCCGAACAGCTCGGCCACAGCTTCGACCAATACTGGAACAGCGCCCTGAGCCGGCCGATTACCGACTTCCTCTGGCGCGACCCGGATGCCAGCGACCTGCGCGCCAGCCGCCACCGCCTGGAAGTTTCACTGGCCGAAGCCAGGACCCAGCGCAAAGCCCTGTATGACCGCTTGATGGCCTACCAGTCGCAGCCACGCCTGGATGTGTGGCGCAACGAGCTTATCTGGGCCCATGCCCAGGCGCTGTGGGATGCGCCGAGCAAGGTGCTGGCCGATGACGAACCGGACCCGCAACTGCTGCTGACCCAGCAACTGGCCCCGGACTTGAGCAAGGTGCAACACGAGCTGATCCTGGTATCGGCGTACTTCGTGCCCGGCGAGTCCGGCCTGCTGTACCTGACCCACAGCGCTGACGCGGGCATATCGGTCAAGCTGCTGACCAACTCGCTGGAGGCTACCGACGTGCCGGCGGTGCATGGCGGCTACGCGCCGTATCGGCGGGCGCTGCTGGAGCATGGCGTGCAGCTGTACGAGCTGCGCCGCCAACCAGGCGACCCCAGCGCGCAGCACCGCGTGAGCTTCCATGGCAGCTCGGACTCGAGCCTGCACAGCAAGGCGATCGTGTTCGACCGGCGCAAGACCTTCATCGGCTCGTTCAACTTCGACCCGCGTTCGGTGTTGTGGAATACCGAGGTCGGAGTGCTGGTGGACAGCCCGGAGCTGGCCGAGTACACCCGCGCGCTGGCGGTACAGGGCATGGCCCCGGCCTTGAGCTATCAGCCGACGCTGGTGGGTAACCAGATGGTGTGGGTGACCGAGGAAAATGGCAGGCGGCGCATGCTCACATCCGAACCGGGCGGGATGTGGCGGCGGTTCAATGCCTGGATCAGCAAGGCGGTTGGCCTGGAGAAGATGTTGTAGCGGCGATTTTGGGGCTGCTTTGCAGCCCATCGCGACACAAGGCCGCTCCTACATGGGATCGCGTATCTCCTGTAGGAGCGGCCTTGTGTCGCGATGGGCCGCAAAGCGGCCCCAGAATCCATCAGGCAGAGGCAGGCTCAAACGCCCCGCGCCGCCGGGTCAACACCACCAAACCCGCAGCCCCCGCCGCCATCAGCAACGGCAACGCATGCCCGCTGATCCACTGGCTGCCTGCCCCGGCCAGCAGCGGCCCTAGCAGGCAGCCAATACCCCACAGCTGCGCCACATGGGCGTTGGCCCGCACCAGCGCATCATCCCGGTAGCGCTCACCAATCAGCACCAGCGACAAGGTGAACAAGCCCCCCGCACTAGCCCCGAACAGCACCCACAGCGGCCAGATCGCCGGCGTATGCAGCAGCAACGGAATCGCCAGGCTGGATACCAGCAGGGTCACCGCACAGCCGGTAAACAGAGCGCGCCGCGACATATGGTCGGCCAGCGCACCGATGGGCAGTTGCAGCACCGCATCGCCCACCACCACGGTACTGACCATGAACAGGGCGATTTCAGTGGTAAAGCCTTGCTGCAGGCAATACACCGGCAGCAAGGTAAGGATCATTGCCTCGAACGAGGCAAACAGGGCAATGGCCCAGGCGATCACCGGCAAGCGCCGGCAGAAGGCGAACAGGTCGCCGAAGGTGACGCTGCAGGCCTCTGTGCTGGGTGCCCCGCCACGGCCCAGGAGAATCAGCGGTGCCACCAGCAGCAGGCCGGTAGCGGCCCAGAAGCCGAAGTCGTCATCCGAGCCGAGAAAGCCCAGCACCAGCGGCCCGGCCAGCTGGCTGAGGGCATAGCTGCTGCCATACAGCGCCACCAGGCGGCCGCGCCATTGCTCGATCACCAGCTGGTTGATCCAGCTTTCGCCGAGTATGAACACCACGGTCAGCGACATACCGATCAGCAATCGCAACAGCAGCCACAGCGGGTAGCTGGGCAGCAGTGCGACCAGGCCGATCGACAGCGCCCCGCCCCACAGGCACAGGCGCATGGCCGATGGCACGCCGACCCAGCCGGCCAGGCGGCTGGCCAGGCTGGCACCTACCAGCACGCCCAGCGCCGGCATCGCGGCCATCACGCCGATGGCGAAGCTGCCGTAGCCCCAGGCCTCCAGGCGCAGGGATACCAGCGGCATGCTCACGCCGAGTGCCAGCCCGACGCTTAGCACCGATGCCAGTACGGCGAAGTAGGTACCCCAACGCATTGCAGCCTCCCAGGCCAAGAATTTTCCATGGCCCATTCGCGGGTAAACCCGCTCCCACAGGTACACCACCGCCCTTGAGAGCGGTGCAGTACCTGTGGGAGCGGGTTTACCCGCGAATGGGCCGCTAGGCGGCCCCCGGGATTACAACTTGATCCAGGTCGCCTTCAGCTCGGTGTACTTCTCCAGCGCATGCAGCGACTTGTCACGGCCGTTGCCCGACTGCTTGAAGCCACCGAACGGCGCGGTCATGTCGCCGCCGTCGTACTGGTTGACCCAGACGCTGCCAGCGCGCACGGCACGGGCGGTCTTGTGAGCCTTGGAGATGTCCGAGGTCCAGATGCCAGCGGCCAGGCCATACGGCGTGTCGTTGGCAATGGCGACGGCTTCTTCGGCGGTATCGAAGGCGATCACCGACAACACCGGGCCGAAGATTTCTTCCTGGGCGATCTTCATGGCGTTGGTCACGCCGTCGAAGATGGTCGGCTCGACATAGGTGCCACCGGTTTCTTCCAGGGTGCGCTTGCCGCCGGCCAGCAGCTTGGCGCCGTCCTTGTGGCCAGCCTCGATGTACGACAGCACGGTGTTCATCTGCTGGGTGTCGACCAGGGCACCGACAGTGGTCTGTGGGTCCAGCGGGTTGCCTGGCTTCCAGCCTTTCAGGGCCTCGACCACCATCGGCAGGAACTTGTCCTTGATCGAACGCTCGACCAGCAGGCGCGAGCCGGCGGTGCACACTTCGCCCTGGTTGAAGGCGATGGCGCTGGCGGCAGCTTCGGCGGCAGCTTGCAGGTCCGGAGCGTCAGCGAAGACGATGTTGGGGCTCTTGCCGCCGGCTTCCAGCCAGATGCGCTTCATGTTCGATTCGCCCGCGTAAACCATCAGTTGCTTGGCGATCTTGGTCGAACCGGTGAATACCAAGGTGTCGACGTCCATGTGCAGGGCCAGGGCCTTGCCCACGGTGTGGCCGTAGCCTGGCAGCACGTTCAGCACGCCAGCCGGGATACCGGCTTCGATGGCCAACTGGGCAATACGAATGGCAGTCAGCGGCGATTTTTCGGACGGCTTGAGCACTACCGAGTTACCGGTGGCCAGGGCCGGGCCGAGCTTCCAGCAGGCCATCAGCAGCGGGAAGTTCCACGGTACGATGGCACCGACCACACCCACCGCTTCGCGGGTGACCAGGCCGAGCTGGTCATGCGGGGTCGGGGCGACTTCGTCGTAGACCTTGTCGATGGCTTCGGCAGTCCAGTGGATGGCATTGGCCGCGCCAGGTACGTCAATGCTGGAGGAGTCGCCGATCGGCTTGCCCATGTCCAGGGTTTCCAGCAGCGCCAGCTCTTCGACGTTCTTGCGCAGCAGGTCGGCGAAGCGGATCAGCTTGGCCTTGCGCTTGGCCGGGGCCAGCTGCGACCACACGCCGGAGTTGAAGGTGGCACGGGCGTTTTCCACAGCGCGGTTGGCATCGGCCAGGTCGCAGCTGGCAACCTTGGCCAGGAAGCGTCCGTCGACCGGGCTCAGGCACTCGAAGGTTTCACCGGATGCGGCATCGGTGTATTCGCCGTTGATGAAGGCACGGCCTTCGATCTTCAGTTGCTGGGCACGTTGTTCCCAGTCCGCACGAGTCAGGGTGGTCATACGAAACTCCTCCTCTTGTATAGGTGCAACGCCGCACTGAGGACTCACAGGCGTTGTCAGAATTCTGCCCAAGCGTCGAGGGCATTTTAGCTACCGACACCCTAAACCAGCCCGTGTAAACTATCAATATATTTGACACGAATGGCTCAAAAGCCTACTCATGTGCATTTTATTAAACAACAACAGGAGCCGAACCATGAGCATCGACAGCATCATCGACTTCGCGCAGGTCATTACCGAGGCCGAACGCTACCGCCCGGCGGCGGAAAAAATCCTCAAGGGCGAGCCAGACCAGGCTGTCTACAACCATTATTCCAGCCCGTGCGGGCAGTTTGCCGCGGGCGTGTGGGAAGGCGAGGTGGGGCAGTGGACGGTGAACTACACCGAGCATGAGTACTGCGAGATCGTCCAGGGCGTTTCGGTGCTGCGTGACCAGGATGGCGGAGCCAAGACCCTGCGTGCCGGTGATCGGTTTGTCATCCCGGCCGGCTTCAAGGGCACCTGGGAGGTGCTGGAGCCTTGCCGCAAGATCTATGTGATGTTCGAGCAGAAATGATTTGAGGCTGTGCCGGCCTCTTCGCGGGTGAACCCGCTCCCACAAGGATTTCACCGCCCTAAAGGCTTGTGATGTACCTGTGGGAGCGGGTTTACCCGCGAAGAGGCCAGCACAGGCATAAAAAAACCCGCCTCCTTTCGGATGCGGGTTTTTTTCAGGTCGCCGATCAATTACTTGATCTTGGCTTCCTTGTACACCACGTGCTTGCGAACAACCGGATCGTATTTCTTGATCTCGATTTTGTCCGGAGTGGTGCGCTTGTTCTTGTCGGTGGTGTAGAAGTGGCCAGTGCCAGCACTCGAAACCAGACGGATCAATTCACGCATGACGTTCTCCTTAGAACTTTTCGCCGCGAGCGCGCAGCTCGGCCAGCACTACGTCGATACCACGCTTGTCAATAACGCGCATGCCTTTGGCAGATACGCGCAGACGCACGAAACGCTTCTCGGATTCAACCCAGAAACGGTGGTGCTGCAGGTTCGGCAGGAAACGACGACGGGTTTTGTTGTTTGCGTGGGAAATGTTGTTCCCGGTTACTGGACCCTTACCAGTAACTTGACAGACTCTCGACATGACTCAGCCCTCTAAAACCACATGCCCAACCCGGCATGGGTTGGCCGCTTAATCTCTCAGTCTTTGGCGCCTAGGCGCCGTGATTCTGGAGGTCTTATCGACCGGATCCGCTTATGCGACAGGCCGAGCCCCTAGAAAAGAGCGCTGCTTTATACCAGAAAGACTTGGCCGCAACAACATTAGATGCACATTGTCACGAGCCGGAACGCGCCGGGCCAGCATAGCGGCAGGCCCCGCCAGCCGTCGACCGCCCGTCGCCAATTTTGTAAAAAAGGGTGTGGTCATTTCCCGACGGGCACACTAGGGTAGGCCTTTTCCAGACTGCACTGGCAGATGGGCCACTGACAGCCAAGGAGCCACTATGCGTGCTGCCGCCCTTTCCTTATTGTTCAACTCCTTGTTCGCCGCAGGCGCCCTGTTCGCCGCCGGCGTTGCCCAGGCCGACCCGCTGAGCGTCTGCAGCGAGGCCAGCCCCGAAGGCTTCGACGTGGTGCAGTACAACTCGCTGACCACCACCAACGCCACGGCCGATGTGCTGATGAACCGCCTGGTGGAGTTCGACGCGGCGCAAGGCAAGGTGGTGCCGAGCCTGGCGGCCAGCTGGACGGTATCGGCCGACGGCCTGATCTACGACTTCACCCTGCGCGATGACGTGAAATTCCACACCACCGCCTACTTCAAGCCAAGCCGCGCACTGAACGCCGACGACGTGCTGTTCAGCTTCCAGCGCATGCTCTACCCCGCCCATGCCTGGCACAAGACTGCACCGGGCGGCTACCCGCATGCCCAGTCGCTG
Organism: Pseudomonas asiatica; assembly: GCF_040214835.1. Lineage (NCBI taxonomy): Bacteria > Pseudomonadati > Pseudomonadota > Gammaproteobacteria > Pseudomonadales > Pseudomonadaceae > Pseudomonas > Pseudomonas asiatica. Next base: position 5,744,250 of record NZ_CP157874.1, read on the forward strand.
CAACTGGGCAGCCTGATCAAGGCAATCGAGGCGCCGGCACCGAACGCCGTGCGCTTCACCCTCAGCCACCCGGACGCCACCTTCCTGGCCACCCTGAGCATGGGCTTCGCCTCGATCTACTCCGCCGAGTACGCCGACAAACTGCTCAAGGCCGGTACGCCGGAGAAGCTAAACAGCCAGCCGGTCGGCACCGGGCCGTTCATCTTCCAGCGCTTCCAGAAGGACGCCGTGGTGCGCTATCGCGCCAACCCCGACTACTTCGCCGGCAAGCCAGCGGTCGACCCGTTGATCTTCGCCATCACCACCGATGCCAACGTGCGCCTGCAGAAGCTCAAGCGCGGCGAGTGCCAGGTCGCGTTGTCGCCCAAGCCGCTGGACATTGCCGAAGCCGGCAAGGACGGCAACCTCAAGGTGGCCACCACCCCGGCGTTCATGACCGCCTTCGTCGCCATCAACAGCCAGCACCCACCGCTGGACAAGCCGGAAGTGCGCCAGGCCATCAACCTGGCCTTCGACAAACAGGCCTACCTCAAGGCCGTATTCGAAGACTCCGCGGTGGCCGCCAACGGCCCCTACCCGCCCAACACCTGGAGCTACGCCAAAGACCTGCCCGGCTACCCGCTGGACCTGAAGAAAGCCAAGGCCCTGCTGACCAAGGCCGGCCTGGCCGAGGGCTTCAGCACCACGATCTGGACCCGCCCGTCGGGCAGCCTGCTCAACCCCAACCCCAGCCTCGGTGCGCAGATGCTGCAGGCCGACCTGGCCAAGATCGGCATCAAGGCCGAGATCCGCGTGATCGAGTGGGGCGAGCTGATCCGTCGCGCCAAGGCGGGCGAGCATGACCTGCTGTTCATGGGTTGGGCGGGTGACAACGGCGATCCGGATAACTTCCTCAGCCCGCAGTTTTCCTGCGCGGCGGTGCAGTCGGGGACCAACTTCGCACGCTTCTGCGACAGCCGCCTGGACCAGTTGATCAGCGCCGGGCGCACCACCAACGACCAGAGTGTGCGCAGCCGGCTTTATCAGCAGGCACAGACGCTGATCCAGCAGCAGGCGCTGTGGGTGCCGCTGGCGCACCCGACGGCGGCGACCTTGCTGCGCCAAGGGGTCGAGGGGTACCAGGTGAGCCCGTTCGGGCGGTTGGATTTCAGCAAGGTGTCTGTGAACAAGTAAGCCTGCACCGGCCTCTTCGCGGGTAAACCCGCTCCCACAGGGACCGCGCCAACTTTCAACATGGCACTTTCCCTGTGGGAGCGGGTTTACCCGCGAAAGGGCCGGGACAGGCAGCAAAAGTGCCTAAGCCACAATCCACCCATGCTCGACCATCGACAGTGGCTCCCCGTCACCGATGATGATGTGATCCAGCACCCGCACATCGATCAACGCCAGCCCCCGCTTCAACGACAGGGTCAAGTGCACATCGTCCTGGCTGGGCTCACTGTTGCCCGAGGGGTGGTTGTGGCACAGGATCAAGGCCGCTGCGTTATGCAGCAATGCCCGCCGCACCACTTCCCGCGGGTAGACGCTGGCCCGATCTATCGTGCCTCGGAAGAGGATCTCAAACGCCAACGGCCTGTGCTTGGTATCGAGAAAAAGGCACCCGAACACTTCGCTGACTTCATGTCGCAGCATCGCTTTCAAATAGCGCCTCACCGTTGCCGGGCTGTCCATCGCGGATTCACGCTCAATCGAAGTTGCAAGGTGCCTGCGCCCGATCTCCAGCAGCGCCTGCAGCTGGCTGTACCTCACCGGGCCCAACCCAAGCTCGCCGACGAAAGCCTCACGGTCGGCCTCCAGCAACTGGCGCAAACCCCCGAACTTCACGAGCAGACCTCGCGCCAGCTCCACGACATTGCGCCCACGCACACCTGAGCCGAGAAATACAGCCAGCAATTCCGCGTCCGTCAGGCTTCCAGCCCCACGCTGCAACAACTTCTCCCTCGGCCGCTCTTCAGCCGGCCACTCCCTGATATTCATCCCGTCCCTCTGCCCTTGCTGCGGCCCATTTCGGCCCTGTGTTAATCTATTTCGCCTCGTACATGCGACGTTCTGCCGCAGGCATTTTCAAACGTCGTCGCCCGCTCTCACTGGAAAAAGGCAAGCCTATGCAGCGGCTGTATCGCAAGCGCATCGTTCTCGGCGTGGGTGGCGGCATTGCCGCCTACAAAAGCGCCGAACTGATTCGCCGACTCCTGGAGCACGGCGCGCAGGTGCGCGTCGTCATGACCCGTGGTGGTGCAGAGTTCATCACCCCGCTGACCCTGCAGGCGCTGTCAGGCCACCCGGTGCACATGGATCTGCTCGACCCTGCCGCCGAAGCGGCCATGGGCCACATCGAACTGGCCAAGTGGGCTGACCTGGTGCTGATCGCCCCGGCCACCGCCGACCTCATGGCGCGCATGGCCCAAGGCATGGCCGACGACCTGCTGACCACCCTGGTGCTGGCTACCGATGCCACCGTTGCCGTGGCCCCGGCCATGAACCAGGCCATGTGGCGCGACCCGGCCACCCAGGCCAACCTCGAACTGCTCAAGAGCCGTGGCATCCAGGTGTTCGGCCCGGCGTCCGGCAGCCAGGCCTGTGGCGATGTCGGCCTGGGCCGCATGCTCGAAGCCACCGACCTGGCCTGGTGTGCCGCGGAAAGCTTCAAGCGCCAGGCACTGACCGGCAAGCACGTGCTGATCACCGCCGGCCCGACCCAGGAAAACATCGACCCGGTGCGCTACATCACCAATCATAGCTCCGGCAAGATGGGCTTCGCCCTGGCTGAAGCGGCCGCCGAAGCCGGGGCTCGGGTGACCCTCGTCACTGGCCCGGTGCACCTGCCGACCCCCGACCGGGTCAGCCGTATCGACGTGGTCAGCGCGCGGGACATGCTCGCGGCCTGTGAAGCGGCCATGCCGTGCGACCTGTTCATCGCCTCTGCGGCGGTTGCGGACTACCGCCCGGAAGTCGTTGCCACGCAAAAATTGAAGAAAGATCCTACGACGGGCGACGGCATGCTGCTGCAGATGGTGCGCAATCCCGATATCCTTGCCACCATCGCTGGCCGCGCCGACCGCCCGTTCAGCGTCGGTTTCGCCGCCGAGACCGAACACTTGCTCGATTACGCCACGCGCAAGCTCAAGGACAAGAACCTCGACCTGATCGTCGCCAATGATGTGGCCAACCCCAGCATCGGCTTCAACAGCGAGGAAAACGCCTTGACCGTGATCGACCGCCAGCAGCACCAGACCCTCTTCGCGCAGACCAGCAAGGGCAAGATTGCCCGGCAACTGGTCGCCTTCATCGCCGAACGGCTCAATCAGGTTCAATAAGTTACATGCACGCTCTTCAAGCCAAGATCCTCGACCCACGCCTGGGCACCGAATTCCCCCTGCCGCAGTACGCCACCCCCGGCTCCGCCGGCCTGGACCTGCGCGCCCTGCTCAAGGAAGACACCGTCCTCGAGCCAGGCCAGACCCTGCTGATCCCCACCGGCCTGTCGATCTACATCGGCGACCCGGGCCTGGCGGCGGTGATCCTGCCGCGCTCGGGCCTGGGCCATAAGCACGGCATCGTGCTGGGCAACCTGGTCGGGCTGATCGACTCGGACTACCAGGGCGAGTTGATGGTGTCGTGCTGGAACCGCGGCAACACCCCGTTCACCATCGCCGTTGGCGAGCGCATTGCCCAGCTGGTGCTGGTACCGGTGGTACAGGCCCATTTCGACATCGTCGAAGCGTTCGATGAAAGCCAGCGCGGTGCTGGCGGCTTCGGCCATTCCGGCAGCCACTGAGCCGAGAAATGACCGTTCAGGCCAAGGATGGCGAACTCTCTGGCGAAACCACCGTCCAAGCGTTCAGTTTGCGCCTGCCCAGAAAGCCTTTGACTAATGGAGCTTCCAGAGATGAACGACATGGCCCACCTGGTACCCGCCGCACTGCCAGACAGCATTTTCCGCGCGTATGACATTCGCGGCGTGGTCGGCAAGACCCTTCACGCCGAAACCGCCTACTGGATCGGCCGCGCCATCGGCGCGCAGAGCCTGGCCCAGGGCGAACCGCAGGTTTCGGTCGGCCGCGATGGCCGCCTGTCCGGCCCGATGCTGGTCGAACAGCTGATCAAGGGCCTGGTCGATGCCGGCTGCCAGGTCAGTGACGTCGGCCTGGTACCCACCCCGGCGCTGTACTACGCAGCCAACGTGCTGGCCGGCAAGTCCGGTGTGATGCTGACCGGCAGCCACAACCCGTCGGACTACAACGGCTTCAAGATCGTCATCGCTGGCGACACCCTGGCCAACGAACAGATCCAGGCCCTGCTGACGCGCCTGAAAACCAACGACCTGACCCGCGCCGAAGGCCGCGTGGAAAAGGTCGAGATCCTTGACCGCTACTTCCAGCAGATCGTCGAAGACGTGAAGCTGGCCAGGAAGCTCAAGGTGGTCGTGGACTGCGGCAACGGTGCCGCCGGCGTGGTCGCGCCGCAACTGATCGAAGCCCTTGGCTGCGAAGTGATCCCGCTGTTCTGCGAGGTCGACGGCAACTTCCCCAACCACCACCCGGACCCGGGCAAGCCGGAAAACCTCGAAGACCTGATCGCCAAGGTCAAGGAAACCGGCGCCGACATCGGCCTGGCCTTCGACGGTGACGGCGACCGCGTCGGCGTGGTGACCAACACTGGCAGCATCGTCTACCCAGACCGCCTGCTGATGCTGTTTGCCCAGGACGTGCTATCGCGCAACCCGGGCGCCGAGATCATCTTCGACGTCAAATGCACCCGTCGCCTGACCCCGCTGATCGAGCAGCACGGCGGCCGCGCTCTGATGTGGAAGACCGGTCACTCGCTGATCAAGAAGAAGATGAAGCAGACCGGCTCGCTGCTGGCCGGCGAGATGAGCGGTCACATCTTCATCAAGGAACGCTGGTACGGTTTCGACGACGGCATCTACAGCGCCGCGCGCCTGCTGGAGATCCTCAGCAAGGCCGGGCAGAGCGCCGAAAACCTGTTCGCCGCGTTCCCGAACGATATTTCCACGCCGGAAATCAATATTGATGTGACCGACGAGGGTAAATTCAGCATCATTGATGCACTGCAACGCGACGCCGACTGGGGCGAAGCCAACCTGACCACCATCGACGGTGTGCGGGTGGATTACGCCCACGGCTGGGGCCTGGTTCGCGCCTCCAACACTACCCCGGTGCTGGTGCTGCGCTTCGAGGCCGACAGCGACGCCGAATTGCAACGTATCAAGGATGTTTTCCGTACCCAGTTGCTGCGGGTTGAGCCTGAGCTGCAACTGCCGTTCTGACCGACTATCTGTTCCTTACAGGAGCCCTGCATGACCCTCGATCGCGATGCCGCTTCCCATGTAGCCGAGGTTTTGTCCGAAGCACTGCCTTACATCCGCCGCTTTGTCGGCAAGACCCTGGTGATCAAGTACGGCGGCAACGCGATGGAGAGCGAGGAGCTCAAGACCGGCTTCGCCCGTGACATCGTGCTGATGAAGGCTGTGGGCATCAACCCGGTGGTGGTCCACGGTGGTGGCCCGCAGATCGGCGACCTGCTCAAGCGCCTGTCGATCGAAAGCCACTTCATCGACGGCATGCGCGTCACCGACTCGGCGACCATGGACGTGGTGGAGATGGTGCTGGGTGGCCAGGTCAACAAGGACATCGTCAACCTGATCAACCGCCACGGCGGCAGCGCAATCGGCCTGACCGGCAAGGACGCGGAGCTGATCCGCGCCCGCAAGCTGACCGTCAGCCGCCAGACGCCCGAGATGACCACCCCGGAAATCATCGACATCGGCCACGTTGGCGAAGTGGTAAGCGTGAACACCGACCTGCTGAACATGCTGGTGAAGGGCGACTTCATCCCGGTGATCGCGCCGATCGGCGTGGGTGCCAATGGTGAGTCGTACAACATCAACGCCGACCTGGTGGCAGGCAAGGTAGCCGAAGCACTGAAGGCCGAGAAGCTGATGCTGCTGACCAACATCGCCGGCCTGATGGACAAGCAGGGCGAAGTACTGACCGGCCTGACCACCGAGCAGGTCAACGAACTGATCGCCGACGGCACCATCTACGGCGGCATGCTGCCGAAGATCAAGTGCGCGCTGGATGCGGTGCAGGGCGGTGTCAACAGCTCGCACATCATCGATGGCCGCGTGCCGAATGCGGTGCTGCTGGAGATCTTCACCGACAGCGGCGTGGGTACCCTGATTACCAACCGCAAGCAGCGCTGATTGGTTGGTTAGCCTGCACTGGCCCTATCGCCGGCAAGCCAGCTCCCACAGAATCTCCACAGCCCTCAAAGGCGGTGCTGTACCTGTGGGAGCGGGCATGCCCGCGAAGAGGCCAGAACAGGCGACACAAAAAAAGGCGACCTTCACAAGAAGGTCGCCTTTTTCATTTCCGGGCCCGGATCAGATACCGTACTGCGCCCGGTAAGCCTCGACAGCTGGCAGATGCTGCTTCAGCTGTGGGTCATCGGCCAGGAACTCCAGCACCTGGGTCAGCGAAACGATGCTGACCACAGGGATACCGAAGTCACGCTCCACTTCCTGGATCGCCGACAGCTCGCCATTGCCGCGCTCTTCGCGGTTCAGCGCGATCAGCACGCCAGCGGCCTTGGCGTGCTGGGCATTGATGATCTGCATGACCTCACGAATGGCGGTACCGGCGGTGATCACGTCGTCGATGATCAGCACATCACCGGCCAGCGGGGCACCGACCAGGCTGCCACCTTCACCGTGGTCCTTGGCTTCCTTGCGGTTGAAGCACCATGGCACGTCGAGCTGATGCTGATCGGCAAGGGCCACGGCAGTAGTCGCTGCCAGCGGGATACCCTTGTAGGCCGGGCCGAACAGCACATCGAACGGGATCTTGCTGTCGACGATGGCTGCAGCATAGCAACGGCCCAGTTCGGCCAGGGCGGAACCGGTGTTGAACAGGCCGGCATTGAAGAAATACGGGCTGGTACGCCCCGATTTCAGGGTGAATTCACCGAAACGCAGTACCCCGCGATCGATGGCAAAACGGATGAAGTCGCGCTGATACGGCTGCATGGATAGTCCCGGACACCACGGATTTAGCTAAATGGGTTGAGCTCGGGTATCATACACGCACGAGATTTTTGGGGCCATTTATGCGGATCATCAGTGTGAACGTAAATGGCATTCAGGCTGCGGCCGAGCGTGGTTTGCTCAGCTGGCTGCAAGCCCAGAATGCCGACGTCATCTGCCTTCAGGATACCCGCGCCTCGGCCTTTGAACTCGATGACCCAGCTTTCCAGCTCGATGGCTATTTCCTTTATGCCTGCGACGCGGAGGTGCCTGCCCAAGGTGGTGTGGCCCTGTATTCGCGCATGCAGCCCAAGGCAGTCATCACCGGCCTGGGCTTCGAGACAGCCGACCGCTACGGGCGTTACCTGCAAGCAGATTTCGACAAAGTCAGTATTGCCAGCCTGCTGCTGCCTTCGGGTATGAACGGCGACGAAGACTTGAACCAGAAGTTCAAGTTGATGGACGACTTCGCCAAGTACCTGGACAAACAGCGTCGCAAGCGTCGCGAATACATCTACTGCGGCTCGTTCTACGTGGCGCAGCAGAAGCTCGACATCAAGAACTGGCGTGACAGCCAGCAGTCGCCGGGCTTCCTGGCGCCGGAGCGTGCCTGGATGGACGCGATCACTGGCGAGATGGGTTACGTCGATGCCCTGCGCGAAGTCAGCCGTGAGGGCGACCAGTACAGCTGGTGGCCGGACAACGAGCAGGCCGAGATGCTCAACCTGGGCTACCGGTTCGACTACCAGATCCTCACCCCGGGCCTGCGCCGCTTCGTGCGCAACGCCCGCCTGCCGCGTCAACCGCGCTTCTCCCAGCATGCGCCGCTGATTGTCGACTATGACTGGACGTTGACCATCTGAAGGCATGGGGCCGCTTTGCGGCCCTATCGCGACACAAGGCCGCTCCTACAGGGGAATGCATATCCCTTGTAGGAGCGGCCTTGTGTCGCGATAGGGCTGCAAAGCAGCCCCAGCCTTATTTGATCGGCCGCCAGATCATCGGGTAGCGATACGGCTTGCCCTCATTCGCCCGCACAGCCGCAATGATGATCAGGATCATCACCGCGACCATCAGCATGGCGAACAGCACCAGCCCGATGAACACGAACATCAGCAGGAAGCAGATGAATCCGGCAATGGTCACGCTGATCTGAAAATTCAGCGCCTCTTTGCCCTGGGCGTCGATGAAAGGGTCTTGCTCGCGCTTGAGGTGCCACAGCACCAGCGGGCCCAGCAAGTGCCCGAGCGGCACCACCAGGCCCAGCAGCGCGGAGAGGTGGCAGAACATCGCCCACTGCCGGATTTCGGCATTGGGCGGGGTGATCGACAGGTTCGATTCGCTCATGCCCCTCACCTCCCTGGCTGGGTTCAGTCGGCCAGTGCCGCCTGCTGCAGTTCGAAGATCTCGCTCATGCCCTTCTGTGCCAGGGCGAGCATGGCGTTGAAGTCTTCAGGCTGGAACGGCGCACCTTCGGCAGTACCCTGCACTTCGATGAAACCACCGGCGCTGGTCATGACCACGTTCAGGTCGGTTTCGGCGGCGGAGTCTTCCAGGTAGTCCAGGTCGAGCACCGCTTCGCCCTGGTACATGCCCACCGACACTGCGGCGATCATGTGCTTGAGCGGGTTGCCGGCCTTCAGGCCACCGCGCTTCTTGATCACCGCCAGGGCGTCGCACAGGGCGACCATGGCACCGGTGATGGATGCGGTACGGGTGCCACCATCGGCCTGGATCACGTCGCAGTCGACGTACAGGGTAATGTCACCGAGCTTGCTCATGTCCAGCGCGGCGCGCAGCGAACGGCCGATCAGGCGCTGGATTTCCAGGGTGCGGCCACCCTGCTTGCCACGGCTGGCTTCGCGCTGGTTACGCTCGCCGGTGGAACGCGGCAGCATGCCGTATTCGGCGGTCAGCCAGCCTTGGCCCTGGCCTTTGAGGAAGCGCGGCACACCGTTTTCCACGCTGACCGTGCAGATGACCTTGGTGTCACCGAACTCGACCAGTACCGACCCTTCGGCGTGCTTGGTGTAGTTGCGGGTGATGCGGATCGAGCGGAGCTGATCGGCGGCGCGACCACTTGGACGTTTCATCTGGGATACCTGTACTGGGACTTTGAATCTGCCGAGCATTATAGAGCCCACGGCCCGGGGAAGACATGCCTATTGTCGCGCCCGACACAGCCCGTCGCCTTTTCCTGCCGGCCAGGCCACCCGTCGGTAACATGGGTGGATTGGGCGCCAAGGCCCCACTGCGCTACAATCCTGCGCCTTGCAGCCGAGAGGCTCCCACCGTTCATTCATATACGCGAGGTACTCCCCATGGTGCACAGCATGACCGCTTTTGCTCGTGTCGAGCGCGCCGGCAGCCAAGGCACCCTGGTCTGGGAGCTGCGTTCGGTCAACCACCGTTACCTGGAGCCGCACCTGCGCCTGCCCGAGGCCCTGCGCGACCTCGAAGGCGCCGTGCGCGAAGGCCTGCGCCAGGGCCTGTCGCGGGGCAAGGTGGAATGCACCTTGCGCCTCAACGAAGACAGCAACGGCAAACCGCTGAAGGTGGACCGCGAGCGCGCCGCGCAGCTGGTTGCCGCCGCCGAGGAAGTGGCCGGCCTGATCAAGCAGCCGGCACCACTGAACCCGCTGGAGGTGCTGTCGTGGCCAGGCGTGCTGGTGGCCGACGCCAGCGACCCGCAGGCACTGAATACCGAAGCCATGGCGCTGTTCGATGAAGCACTGGCCGAGCTCAAGGCCGGACGCCAGCGTGAAGGCCAGGAACTGGCCCGGCTGATCAACGAACGCCTGGACAACATGGCCAGCGAAGTCACCACCCTGCGCGCCCTGGTGCCGCAGATGCTGGCAGCTCAGCGGCAGAAGATCCTCGACCGCTTCGGCGACATGCAGGCCGAACTCGACCCGCAACGCCTGGAGCAGGAGATGGTGCTGCTGGCCCAGAAGAGCGACGTGGCCGAGGAACTCGACCGCCTCACCACCCACGTCACCGAAGTGCGCCGGGTGCTCAAGGGTGGCGGCGCCGCCGGCCGGCGCCTGGACTTCCTGATGCAGGAACTCAACCGCGAGGCCAACACCCTCGGCTCCAAGGCCTTCGACCCACGCAGCACGCAAGCGGCGGTCAACCTGAAGGTATTGATCGAACAGATGCGTGAACAAGTACAGAACATCGAGTAAGGCCACCCCGACCATGAACCACAGCAGCGGCACCCTCTACATCGTTTCGGCCCCTTCGGGCGCCGGCAAGACCAGCCTGGTCACAGCCCTGATCAAGGCCGACAAGCGCGTAAGCGTCTCGGTCTCGCACACCACCCGCGCCATGCGCCCGGGCGAGCAGCACGGCGTGAACTACCACTTCGTCAGCCATGACGACTTCAAGGGGCTGATCGCCAAGGGTGACTTCCTCGAGCACGCCGAAGTGTTCGGCAATTTCTACGGGACCTCGCGCAGTGCGCTGCAAGAGGTACTCGACCAGGGCAATGACCTGATCCTGGAAATCGACTGGCAAGGCGCCCAGCAGGTACGCAAGCTGATGCCCGAGGCTTTGTCGGTGTTCATCCTGCCGCCAAGCCAGCAGGCCCTGCGCGAGCGCCTGGATGGCCGCGGGCAGGACAGCGAAGAGATCATCGCCGGGCGCATGAAAGAAGCGGTCAGCGAGATGGTGCACTACGACGAGTATGACTACGTGATCATCAACGATGACTTCGACGTGGCGCTGGAAGACTTGAAGGCCGTGTTCCGCTCGAACCGCCTGGTGCTGAAGAAGCAGCAACAGCGTCATGCGGCATTGCTGAAGCAAATGATCGGCTGAAGATTGCCGAGGCCTCTTCGAGGCCCTTTCGCGACACAAGGCCGCTCCTACATCGGAAGGCGTACGCCGTGCTGTTGTAGGAGCGGCCTTGTGTCGCGAAAGGGGCGCGAAGCGCCCCCAGCCTTATTCCTGCAGTGGCAAGGTAGCCTGCTGACGCAGGGTAGCCCCCAGGAAGTACGCCGGCGCGCGCAGGCGCGACAGCATCATCAGCACGATCCCCAGCACCGAAATGATCGCGGCGATCACGAACACCAGCCCCAGCCCGCCCACATGCGAGCCACTGCCGAAGTCCGGCGAGGCGCTGTCGATGGCGGTACGCACGAAGATCACCGACAAGATCACCCCACCCACCAGCGGGCACAGGCCGCGCATCAGGAAGTGGCGCAGGCTGTCGAACAGGCTGTGGCGGAAGTACCAGACACAGGCGAACGCCGTCAGCGAATAGTAGAAGCAGATCATCATGCCCAGTGCAGTGATGGTATCTGCCAACACGTTCTCGCTCAGGGTGCGCATGGTCACGTAGAACAGGCCCGCGGCCACACCAGCGCAGATGGTGGCGTAACGCGGGGTCTGCGAACGAGGGCAGACGCTGGCGAACTTCTGCGGCACCGCACCGTAGTAACCCATGGCCAACAGGGTGCGCGCCGGCGACACGAAGGTCGACTGCAGCGACGCCGCGGTGCTGGCCAGCACCGCGATGGACATCAGGATCGCCAGCGGCCCCATGACCGGACCGGCCAGGTGGGCGAAGACGTTTTCCTGGATGCGCGGGTTGTTGAGGCCCAGGCCTTGTTCGCTGATACCGGCAAACTGCAGGGTGGCAATCGCGGTGAACAGGTACAGGCCGAGGATCAGCAGCACGGTCCAGGTGGCCGCCTTGCCCGGCACTTCGTCACTGCCGACCGATTCCTCGCTGACAGTCAGGCACACGTCCCAGCCCCAGAAGATGAAGATCGACAGCGACAGCCCGGCGGCAAAGGCCGAGAACGATTCGACGCCGAACGGGTTGAACCAGGCGAAATCGAATTCCAGCGGTGGCGGCGCGGTGGTTTCGCCGAAAGCGGCAAAGGCAAAGCCGATCAGCACCAGCAACTGCAGGGCCACCAAGCCGTATTGCACGGTCATGGTGGTGGTCATTCCGCGGCAGCAGATCCACACCGCCAGGGCGATGAACACGCAACAGGTGGTTATGTTGATGAGCAGGTTGTCGGCCAAGGCCGCCAGTTCATGCTTGCCGGTGATCTGGCCAAGGAACAGGTAGAAGAAGTCGACCGCCACCCCTGCCAGGTTCGACAACACGATGGTGGTGGCGACCACCAGGCCCCAGCCACCGATCCAGCCGATCATCGGGCCGAAGGCACGCGCCGACCAGGTAAACGAAGTACCGCTGTCCGGCTCCGCCGAGTTCAGTTCGCGGTAACCCAAGGCCACCAGCAGCATCGGCAGGAAGCCGACGATGAACACCGCCGGCAGGTGCGCGCCCACTTCACGCACGGTCGGGCCAAGGGCACCGGTTAGGGTGTAGACCGGGGCGATGGTGGAAATGCCCAGCACCACGCTGGCCAGCAAGCCCAGCCGGCCGGTGGCCAGGCCCTTGCTGCGCTGGGTGTTGCCCGCGTCGGCCGCCACGTCGGGTGGGCGGCCGGCTTCTGTGTAATTGCTCATGAGTATTTGCCGTAAATTTTGGAATTGTTTTCACAGGCCTTGCGTACAAGGCCCGCTTTCACTCATTGAAAGCTTGCTGCCGGGAACAAGTCATCCGAGACCTTCGGGTGACATCAGAATGCCTCCTGCCGTGCGCCCTCCCGTGTAGCGTAAGCAATGCAGGCCTCACGAAACGCCTGGAACAGGCGCCGCGAGACCGGGTTTTCGGTAAATCGCCACTCCGGGTGCCACTGCACGCCGAGCACAAAACCCGGCGCCGCAGGCATGGACACTGCTTCGATCAGGCCATCCGGGGCCCGTGCCTCGACGCGCAGGCCCGGGGCCAGTCGGTCGATGCCCTGGCTGTGCAGCGAGTTGACCTCGAACTGCGCCGCCAGGCCCAGGCGCTCGAACAACCCGCCAGGCTCGATGCCGACAAGGTGACGAGGGCCGTATTGCACCTCCAGGGGTGCGTCCTCAGGTTCACGGTGGTCAAGGTAGCCGGGCAGTTCCTGCACGCGCTGGTGCAGGCTGCCGCCCAGGGCCACGTTCAATTCCTGGTAGCCACGGCAGATACAGAACACCGGCACACCGGCGGCAATGGCCGCCTGCAACAACGGCAGGGTCAGGCGATCGCGTGCCAGATCGTGCCGGGTACCCGCCGCGCTGGGGGCGCCATTGTAATGATGCGGTTCGATATTTGAAGGTGAGCCGGTAAAAACAATGCCGTGCAGACGGGCCAGCAGCGCCTGCGTGTCGCTGCCCCCGTCACGGGCCGGCAAGATCAATGGCAAGCCGGCAAAGCCGGCCGCCTCGACATACTTGTCGCCTACCGTATGCGACGAGTTCTTCCCCACCTGCTGGCGGCAGGCGCTGACACCGATCAAGGGGACCGCATTTGCGCTCATGGGCTTACACCGTGTGCAGGTACCAGTTGTACTCGAGGTCGGAAATCGACACTTCGAACTCGGCCAGTTCGCTTTCCTTGCAGGCCACGAAGATATCGATGTAGTCCGGGCTGATGTATTGGTTGAGGACTTCGCTGTCGTCCAGCGCGCGCAGGGCATCGCGCAGGTTGTTCGGCAGGCTCTGCTCCAGCTGTTCGTAGGAGTTGCCTTCGATCGGTGCCTGCGGCTCGACCTGGTTGGTCAGGCCGTGGTGAACACCGGCGAGGATCGCCGCGAGCATCAGGTAGGGGTTGGCGTCGGCACCGGCCACGCGGTGCTCGAGGCGCACGTTGTCGCTGCTGTCGGTGGGCACGCGCACCGCCACGGTACGGTTGTCCAGGCCCCAGCTTGGCGCATTGGGCACGTAGAACTGCGCGCCGAAGCGGCGGTAGGAGTTGATGTTCGGGCAGAGGAAGGCCATCGACGCCGGCATGGTCTCCAGCACACCACCGATGGCGTGGCGCAGCGCGTCGCTTTGCAGCGGGTCGTCGCTGGCGAAGATGTTCTTGCCGGTTTTCTTGTCCAGCAACGAAATGTGCACGTGCAGGCCATTGCCTGCCTGGCCCGGGTAGGGCTTGGCCATGAAGGTGGTGTCCATTTCATGGTCGTAGGCAACGTTCTTGATCAGGCGCTTGAGCAGGATCGCGTAGTCGCAGGCCTTCAGCGGGTCGGCCACATGGTGCAGGTTGACCTCGAACTGTGCCGGGGCGCTTTCCTTGACGATGGCGTCGGCGGGCAGGCCTTGCTCCTTGGCCGCTTCGAGCATGTCCTGCAGGCAGTCGGCATATTCATCGAGGTCGTCGATCAGGTACACCTGGGTCGACTGCGGGCGCTTGCCGGAAATCGGCGAGCGCGGCGGCTGCGGGCGACCGTTGAGGTTGTCCTGGTCGATCAGGTAGAACTCCAGCTCGAACGCGGCGCAGATATCCAGGCCCAGGTCATCGAACTTGCTCACCACTTGGCGCAGTACTTCGCGCGGGTCGGCGAAGAACGGCTGGCCATCCAGTTCGTGCATGGTCATCAGCAGCTGGGCGGTGGGGCGTTTCTGCCACGGCTCGTCCGACAGCGTGCCGGGGATCGGGAAGCAGATGCGGTCGGCATCGCCGATGTCCAGGCCAAGGCCGGTACTCTCGACGGTGGACCCGTTGATGTCCAGGGCGAACAGCGATGCCGGCAGGTTGATGCCCTTCTCGTACACCTTGTGCAGGCTGGCCCGCTCGATGCGCTTGCCACGTACCACGCCGTTCATGTCGGAGATCAGCAGGTCGACGTACTGCGTGTCCGGATGGGCCTGGAGGAAGTCATTCATCTCGCTGGAAGAACTGGCGCACGGGGTTACCGACGTCATGGCTGTACATCCTTTGATTTGCTGCGGCGATGTGGGGGATACGGCTGGCGCCTCACGGGCGACGATGGTTGCAGCTGTTGTTCTTTTCACTTTCCCATCGTGGGGATTGGTTACCCGACCGGGCGCATTGATTCCCGGGGGCCGTTTCACTATAAAATGGCCAAAACGCAACAGACATTGGCAATTCGGCAAGCAGAGCGTGCACCAATGCAATATCAGATTACCCATGCCGACCTCTCCCTGGTCCTGGCCCTGGAACGTGGCCGCTCGCTGGCCAAGGCTGCCGAGTTGCTCAAGGTCGATGTTTCGACGGTGTTCCGCTCGATCCGCCGGCTGGAGTCGGCGCTGGGCACAGCCTTGTTCGTCAAGAGCCGCAAAGGCTACCTGCCGACTGACACCGCCCAGGCCCTGGCCGAGCAGGCCGAACGCGCCGAGCAGGCGCTGGAGGCGGCGCGCATCGCCATGACCAGTGGCGAGCAGGTGGTCAGCGGCACCGTGCGCCTGACCTGTACCGAGGCGGTGATGCACAGCCTGCTGCTGCCGGCGCTGGCCGAGTTCATGCCCAACTACCCGGCCTTGTCGCTGGAGATGGGTACCTCCAACACCTTCGCCAACCTCAGCCGGCGCGATGCCGACATTGCCCTGCGCCTGACCAACACGCCGCCGGAGCACCTGGTGGGCCGCAACCTGGGGTCCACCTCCTACGTGGTCTGCGGCCAGCCGCAGTGGCGCGAGCGCCTGGCCGAGTCACCTGCCAGCGTGCCGTGGATCGCCCCCGACGACTCGATGCAGGACCACCCCACGGTGGTCTGGCGCAACCAGCAGCACCCGGGCTTGAGCCCGCGCTACCAGTGCAGCGGCATGTCGACCATCGCCCAGCTGGTCACGGCCGGGCTCGGCGTGGCAGCGTTGCCGGACTACATGGTGCACGCGCTGCCCGGGGTGGATGCGCTGAGCGGGCCGCTGCCGGGTTGCGACACACAGCTGTGGCTGCTGACCCGGCCGGACTGCCGGGCGTTGCGCTCGGTGCAGACCCTGTTCGAGGAGCTGACCCCGCGGTTGCGTGATGCGATGCTCTGAGGTTATCGTCAGGTTCAAGCGATAGGGTGTCTGTTCCGGCCCTTTCGCGGCTGAAGCCGCTCCCACAGGGTGCGGTGATGAACCTGAGGACAATGCGGTCCCTGTGGGAGCGGCTTCAGCCGCGAAGAAGGCAACACAGGGCTTGAAGGTAACCACCCGACAAAACAGCGCTTCCCTATTGGCTGGTGATTTTTTAAACTATCGAGTCCGCCTGCCCATTATTGGGCTGCACGCCCACCGCAATTGCTACTGAGGAAGACCATGGCCCGCGTAACTGTTGAAGACTGCCTGGAACACGTGGATAACCGCTTTGAGCTGGTCATGCTCTCGACCAAGCGCGCTCGCCAGCTGGCGACCGGCGGCAAAGAGCCACGCGTTGCGTGGGAAAACGACAAGCCGACCGTTGTTGCCCTGCGTGAAATCGCCGAAGGCATCGTCACCAACGAGTTCATCGCCGCTGAAGAGATCGTCACCGAGGATCCGGTGTTCGCCGCGTTCGAGGACGAGAACAACGAGGCTGTCTGATTGATGCCAGGTCGACGTCGCACGGCGCAAGGCCCCCTTCCTCGGCAGGAGGTGAACCCATGCCGGGTATAGAAGCCTTGGCCGAACGGCTGTCGACCTATCTTGGCCCCGAACAGGTCAATCTGGTCCGGCGCGCCTATTTCTACGCCGAACAGGCCCACGATGGGCAGCGCCGCCGCAGTGGCGAGCCCTACGTGACCCACCCGCTGGCCGTGGCCAGCATCCTCGCCGACATGCACATGGACCATCAGAGCCTGATGGCGGCCATGCTGCACGACGTGATCGAAGATACCGGCATCGCCAAGGAAGCCCTCAGCCAGCAGTTTGGCGAGACCGTGGCCGAACTGGTCGATGGGGTCAGCAAGCTGACCCAGATGAACTTCGAGACCAAAGCCGAGGCGCAGGCCGAAAACTTCCAGAAGATGGCCATGGCCATGGCCCGCGATATCCGCGTGATCCTGGTCAAGCTGGCCGACCGCCTGCACAACATGCGCACCCTGGAAGTGCTGTCCGGCGAAAAACGCCGGCGCATCGCCAAGGAAACCCTCGAGATCTACGCCCCCATCGCCAACCGCCTGGGCATGCACACCGTGCGCGTGGAGTTCGAGGACCTCGGCTTCAAGGCCATGCACCCGATGCGTTCGTCGCTGATCCACCGTGCGGTGAAAAGCGCTCGCGGCAACCGCAAGGAGATCGTCGCCAAGATCGAGCATTCGCTGGCCAACTGCCTGGCCGCCGACGGCATCGAGGGCGAGGTCAGCGGCCGGCAGAAACACCTCTATGGCATCTACAAGAAGATGCGCGGCAAGCGCCGCGCCTTCAACGAGATCATGGACGTATACGCCTTCCGCATCGTCGTCGACAAGGTCGACACCTGCTACCGCGTACTCGGTGCGGTGCACAACCTGTACAAGCCGCTGCCCGGTCGCTTCAAGGATTACATCGCGATCCCCAAGGCCAACGGCTACCAGTCGTTGCACACCACGCTGTTCGGCATGCACGGCGTGCCCATCGAAATCCAGATCCGCACCCGCGAGATGGAAGAGATGGCCAACAACGGCATCGCCGCGCACTGGCTGTACAAATCCAACGACGACGAGCAGCCCAAGGGCAGCCACGCCCGCGCCCGCCAGTGGGTCAAGGGCATCCTCGAGCTGCAGCAACGTGCCGGCAACTCGCTGGAATTCATTGAAAGCGTGAAGATCGACCTGTTCCCGGACGAGGTCTACGTGTTCACGCCCAAAGGCCGCATCATGGAGCTGCCCAAAGGCTCCACGGCGGTCGACTTCGCCTACGCGGTGCACACCGACGTCGGCAACAGCTGCATCGCCTGCCGCATCAACCGCCGCCTGGCGCCGCTGTCCGAACCGCTGCAAAGCGGCTCGACGGTGGAAATCGTCAGCGCCCCGGGCGCACGGCCGAACCCGGCCTGGCTCAACTTCGTGGTTACCGGCAAGGCGCGCACGCACATCCGCCACGCGCTCAAGCAACAGCGCCGCTCCGAGTCCATCAGCCTGGGCGAACGCCTGCTGAACAAGGTGCTCACCGGCTTCGACAGCAGCCTGGAAATGATCCCCCAGGAGCGTATCCAGGCGATTCTCGCCGAGTACCGCCTGGAGCTGATCGAAGACCTGCTCGAAGACATCGGCCTGGGCAACCGCATGGCCTACGTGGTCGCGCGCCGCCTGCTGTCGGCCGAGGGCGAGCAGTTGCCGGCACCGGAAGGCCCGCTGGCGATCCGCGGTACCGAAGGCCTGGTGCTGAGCTACGCCAAGTGCTGTACGCCGATCCCGGGCGACCCGATCGTCGGCCACCTGTCAGCCGGCAAGGGCATGGTCGTGCACCTGGAAAACTGCCGCAACATCAGTGAAATCCGCCACAACCCGGAGAAGTGCGTACAGCTTTCCTGGGCCAAGGACATCACCGGTGAATTCAATGTCGAGTTGCGTGTCGAACTGGAGCACCAGCGCGGCCTGATTGCCCTGCTGGCCAGCAGTGTCAACGCCGCCGACGGCAACATCGAGAAGATCAGCATGGACGAACGCGACGGCCGTATCAGCGTGGTCCAACTGGTGGTCAGCGTGCACGACCGCGTGCACCTGGCGCGTGTGATCAAGAAGCTGCGTACCCTGACCGGTGTGGTCCGCATCACCCGCATGCGTACGTAGTCCGCCAACCGCAAGGAGTCATCATGAGCAAGACCGTCATCAACAGCGACAAGGCCCCTGCCGCCATCGGCACCTACTCGCAGGCGATCAAGGCCGGCAACACCGTGTACATGTCGGGCCAGATCCCTCTGGACCCGAAGACCATGGAACTGGTCGAAGGCTTCGAAGCCCAGACCGTACAGGTGTTCGAGAACCTCAAGGCCGTGGCTGAAGCCGCTGGCGGTTCGTTCAAGGACATCGTCAAGCTGAACATCTTCCTCACCGACCTGAGCCACTTCGCCAAGGTCAACGAGGTGATGGGCCGCTACTTCGAGCAGCCTTACCCGGCCCGCGCCGCCATCGGCGTTGCCGCGCTGCCGAAAGGCGCCCAGGTCGAAATGGACGCTATCCTGGTCATCGAATGATGCCCCCGGTGACGGGCGCCCTGCCCGTCACCTTCCCTTCTCTGCAAGGTTACCCCGTCATGCGTCAAGCACTGCCCCTCGCGCTGGCAGCCCTGCTTCTGGGCGGCTGCGCCAGCCACAAACCCGAAGATTTCAACGGTACCTGGATCAACCAGGACGCCATCAATGCGGCCGTCAAGGGCGGCAGCCTGCGTCAGGCGCTCAGTGAGCACGGGCCGGTGTTCGAGTGGAAGCTCGACGTCGCCAGCCAACAGGCCAGCTACAGCAATGGTTTCGAAGCGGCCGACGGCCAGCTGAGCGCCACCGACAAGCAATGGCAGGCCAGCTTCCAGGGTGGCCAGACCGAACAGCTGTCGCTCGATGGCGACGAATTGCAGGCGGTCGATCAAAGCGGCGGCAAGCAGACCTTCGTGCGCGCCAAAGCGCCGGCGACGGCCAATGCGCCACTGGGCAGCAGCTTCGAGAAAGCCCTGTACCAGGCTTATCTGGGCGGCAACTGGAAGATCATCGAAGGCCAGGGCAAAGGTGCCAGCGTGCGCTTCGGCGACACCGGCAACGTCACCGGCCTGCCGGGGCCAGACCGTTTCGCCCTGTGCCTGGCGGGTGACTGCGCGACCATGGGTGGCAGCAATGACAGCCTGTGGCTGGAGCGCAACCAGCGTGGCGCCCCGTTCATCCTCAAGCGCGATGGCGACAAGCTGGAGATCTTCCAGGCGGTGAACCGCGCACAGCCGGATGAAATGCCAGTGTTGGCAGCCGGCAAGCGCCAGTGGGTGCTGGAGCTGGACTGAAAACCGTCCCTGACCAAGCGCCGCCCCTTTGTGGGAGCGGCCTTGTGTCGCGAAAGGGCTGCAAAGCAGCCCCGGCAGGTGGTGCCGTAACGCTGAAATCCTGGGGCCGCTTTGCGGCCCTTTCGCGACACAAGGCCGCTCCCACAAGAGGCCGCATCAAACCTGGAGTTAGTTTTTCCCTTTCAGGATGGCCGCATAGCCTTCCCTGTAGCTCGGATACACCGGCGCCCAGCCCAACGCCCGCGCCCGCGCATTGCTGCAGCGCTTGCTGCCGGTACGCCGCACTCGCTGCTCATCCGACCACTCGGTTACCCCCATGTACGCCCGCAGCCAGGCCACCACGTCGGCCAGCGGTGCCGGGTCGTCGTCGACGCCGATGTAGCAGTCGTCGAGCACCTTGCCATCAGCATCGGCCAGCAACAGGAACGCCAACAGGCTGGCGGCATCCTCGGCATGGATGCGGTTGCCATAAAGCGGTGGTTCCTCGGCCACGCGGTAGCCCTGGCGCACCTGACTGAGCAGCCACTCGCGGCCGGGGCCATAGATGCCGGTCAGGCGCACCACGCTGGCCGGGATGCCGCTGGCCAGCGCCAGCCGCTCAGCCTCCAGCATCAACCGCCCGGAATAACCTTCAGGCTCGGTGGCCGCGCCTTCTTCGATCCACTCGCCGTCCTTCTGTGCATACACGCTGCTGCTGGACACGAACAGCAGGCGCCGTGGGCGTTGGCCGCGCTCGGCCAGCCAACCCAGCACATGGCGCAAACCGTCGACATAGGCTGCCTGGTAACCCGCCTCGTCGTGCTGGCTGGCCGCCACGCAATACACCAGGTAGTCCGGCGCGCGCTGCGGCCAGGTGTCGGGGATCGATGGCTCGGACAAGTCCGCCGCCACCGGCACGACCCCCGCAGGCAACTGCCCGACCGAGCGACGCAGGCCGCTCACCTGCCAGCCGCGCGCAAGCATCTGCCGGGCAAGACGCCCGCCTACATCACCACATCCCACCACCATCACGGAAAGGTCTGACATCTCTAAACTCCCTAGACCAATTGATCAGCCCGACCACGCTACACGATGGATGGCTAGACCATAGGCGAAAAAAGCAACAAGATTACTTTTGTTAACAAGAATTACTTGCAATAATGGCCGCCAAATTGTTCTCGGCCTACCTCGAGGCCTTGGAGAACGTTCACTTTATTCTTCATCAGGTCCGGCCAGCATGACACGTACTCAACCTTCCGCTTCGCCAACCCCGTCGCGCGCCTGGCGCGCCATCGCCGCGCTGACGCTCAGCCTGGTGCTGGCCCCGGTGGCCATGGCCGATGAGCCAACCGCCAATGCTGCCGCGCCTGCTGCCGCTACCGCACCAGCTGCGCCGGCCGCTGCCCCAGCCGCAGCACCGGCTGCCGACGCAGTGGCCGCCACCCCGGTTGATGCCCCGGTCGCGGTAGACCCGAGCGTCGAAGCCCTGGTTGAAGACACCTCGCTGGGCATGGCCCACGACCTGTCCCCATGGGGCATGTACAAGAACGCCGACGTGGTGGTCAAGGCGGTGATGATCGGCCTGGCCATCGCCTCCATCATCACCTGGACCATCTGGATCGCCAAAGGCTTCGAGCTGATGGGCGCCAAGCGTCGTCTGCGTGGTGAAATCGCCCTGCTGAAGAAATCCGCCAGCCTCAAGGAAGCCAGCGACGTTTCCAACAAGGAAGGCACCCTGGCCCACACCCTGGTCCACGATGCCCTCGAAGAGATGCGCCTGTCGGCCAACGCCCGCGAAAAAGAAGGCATCAAGGAGCGCGTCAGCTTCCGCCTGGAGCGCCTGGTACACGCCAGCGGCCGCACCATGAGCAGCGGCACCGGCGTACTCGCCACCATCGGCTCCACTGCGCCATTCGTCGGCCTGTTCGGTACCGTATGGGGCATCATGAACAGCTTCATCGGCATCGCCAAGACCCAGACCACCAACCTGGCCGTGGTTGCCCCGGGTATCGCCGAGGCCCTGCTGGCCACCGCCCTGGGCCTGGTCGCCGCAATCCCGGCCGTGGTCATCTACAACGTCTTCGCCCGCTCCATCGCCGGCTACAAGGCCCAGGTGTCCGACGCCTCCGCCCAGGTGCTGCTGCTGGTCAGCCGTGATCTGGACCACCAGGGCAGCGAGCGCGCCGCCCCGCACATGGTGAAAGTGGGGTAAGCCATGGGCCTGCATCTCAACGAAGGTGGCGACGACCTCGCCGAAAACCACGAAATCAACGTTACGCCGTTCATCGACGTGATGCTGGTGCTGCTGATCATCTTCATGGTCGCAGCCCCCTTGGCCACGGTCGACATCAAGGTCGACCTGCCGGCCTCGACCGCCAAGCCGGCGCCGAGGCCCGAGAAACCGGTGTTCGTCAGCGTCAAGGCCGACCAGAAGCTGTACGTCGGCGACGATCAGGTCCCTGCCCCCGACCAGCTTGGCCCGATGCTCGATGCCAGAACCAAGGGCGACAAGGAAACCACCATCTTCTTCCAGGCTGACAAAGGCGTGGATTACGGTGACCTGATGGAAGTGATGAACAACATGCGCGCGGCCGGCTACCTGAAAGTCGGTCTGGTAGGTCTCGAGACGGCAGCCAAGAAATGACAAAAACGCGCTCTAACATGGCGCGCTACGGTGGCAGCCTGGCGATCGTGCTGGGCGTGCACGTGGTCGCCGTGCTGCTGACGCTCAACTGGTCGGTGCCCCAGGCCATCGAACTGCCACCGGCAGCCATGATGGTCGAGCTGGCGCCATTGCCGGAGCCTGCGCCACCACCGCCCCCGAAAGCGGCGCCGCAGCCACCGGCGCCGGTCGAGGAACCGCCGCTGCCGAAGCTGGCCGAGGCACCCAAGCCCAAGATCGCCATTCCCAAGCCGCCCAAGCCGAAGGCCAAGCCACAGCCGCCCAAGCCCGAGAAAAAGCCTGAGCCGCCTAAGGAAGCACCGCCGACCGAACAAACGGTAGACGCACCGCCCAGCAACACGCCACCGCAGAAGTCCGCGGCACCGGCGCCGAGCATTGCGTCCAACAGCAACGCCCTGCCGACCTGGCAGAGCGACCTGCTGCGTCACCTGGCCAAGTACAAGCGTTACCCGGAAGACGCGCGCCGTCGCGGTCTGCAGGGCATCAACCGCCTGCGCTTCGTGGTCGACGCCGAAGGCAAGGTGGTGTCGTACTCCATGGCCGGTGGCTCGGGCAGTGCCGCCCTGGACCGGGCGACCCTGGAAATGATCCGTCGGGCCGGCACGGTACCCAAGCCGCCACCCGAGTTGCTGAACAATGGCACGATCGAGGTCGTGGCACCGTTCGTCTACTCGCTGGACCGCCGCTGAGACTTTTGTTTCTGTCACAAATCGGCAAGTCTGATAACGTGCGTCTATCGATTGCAGCCGCTATGCTGGGCTCGCAACTTCATGGACGCACGTTATGACCCTCACAGAATTACGCTACATCGTCACACTCGCCCAGGAACAGCACTTCGGCCATGCCGCCGAACGCTGTCACGTGAGCCAGCCGACCCTGTCGGTCGGTGTGAAGAAGCTCGAGGATGAGCTTGGCGTGCTGATCTTCGAGCGCAGCAAGAGCGCGGTCCGCCTGACCCCGGTCGGCGAAAGCATCGTCGCCCAGGCGCAAAAGGTACTGGAGCAGGCCCAGGGCATTCGCGAGCTGGCCCAGGCCGGCAAGAACCAGCTGACCGCCCCGCTCAAGGTTGGTGCCATCTACACCGTCGGCCCGTACCTGTTCCCGCACCTGATCCCTCAGTTGCACCGCGTGGCGCCGCAGATGCCGCTGTACATCGAAGAGAACTTCACCCATGTACTACGCGAAAAGCTGCGCAACGGCGAACTGGATGCGGTGATCATCGCCCTGCCGTTCAACGAAGCCGACGTGCTGACCCTGCCGCTGTACGATGAACCGTTCTGCGCCCTGATGCCGGCCGACCACCCGTGGACGGCGAAAAAGACCATCGACACCGCCATGCTCAACGACAAGAGCCTGTTGCTGCTCGGTGAAGGCCACTGCTTCCGCGACCAGGTACTGGAAGCTTGCCCAACGCTGAACAAGGGCGGTGAAGGCTCCAAGCACACCACGGTCGAGTCCAGCTCGCTGGAAACCATCCGCCACATGGTGGCCTCGGGCCTTGGCGTGTCGATCCTGCCGCTGTCGGCGGTGCACAGCCACCACTACGCCCCCGGCGTCATCGAGGTTCGCCCACTGACCGCACCGGCACCATTCCGCACCGTGGCCATCGCCTGGCGCGCCAGCTTCCCGCGGCCGAAGGCCATCGAGATCCTCGCCGACTCGATCCGCCTGTGCTCGGTCGCCAAAGCCCCTGCGGAACAACCGGCCTGAGTCATGAGTGAGCTGTCGAAGGTCCCGGTCACGGTACTCAAGGGGGTTGGCGAGGCCATGGCGGAGAAACTCGCCAAGGTCGGCCTGGAGAACCTGCAGGACGTGCTTTTCCACCTGCCCCTGCGCTACCAGGACCGCACCCGCGTGGTGCCGATCGGCCAGCTGCGCCCTGGCCAGGACGCGGTGATCGAGGGCGTGGTCAGCGGCGCCGACGTGACCATGGGCAAGCGCCGCAGCCTGGTGGTGCGCCTGGGTGACGGCAGCGGCGTGCTGAGCCTGCGCTTCTACCACTTCAGCAACGCGCAGAAGGAAGGCCTCAAGCGTGGTACCCACCTGCGCTGCTACGGCGAAGCCCGCCCCGGCGCCTCGGGCCTGGAAATCTACCACCCGGAGTACCGCGCACTGAACGGCGACGAGCCGCCGCCACCGGTCGAGCAGACCCTGACGCCGATCTACCCGTCCACCGAAGGCCTCACCCAGCAACGCCTGCGCCTGCTGTGCCAGCAGAGCCTGGGCCTGCTCGGCCCGCGCAGCCTGCCAGACTGGCTGCCCGACGAACTGGCCCGGGACTACCAGCTGGCGCCGCTGGACGATGCCATCCGCTACCTGCACAACCCGCCGGCCGACGCCGACCTCGACGAACTTGCCGAAGGCCAGCACTGGGCCCAGCACCGCCTGGCCTTCGAAGAACTGCTGACCCACCAGCTGTCGCAGCAACGCCTGCGCGAAAGCCTGCGCAGCCTGCGCGCGCCAGTGCTGCCCAAGGCCCAGCGCCTGCAGGCGCAGTACCTGGCCAACCTGGGCTTCCAGCCGACCGGCGCGCAGCAGCGGGTGGCCAACGAAATTGCCTACGACCTCAGCCAGCACGAGCCGATGATGCGCCTGGTGCAGGGCGATGTGGGTGCCGGCAAGACCGTGGTCGCCGCCCTGGCCGCGCTGCAGGCCCTGGAGGCCGGCTACCAGGTGGCCTTGATGGCGCCCACCGAGATCCTCGCCGAACAGCACTACATCACCTTCAAGCGCTGGCTCGAACCGCTGGGCATAGAAGTGGCCTGGCTGGCCGGCAAGCTCAAGGGCAAGGCTCGGGCAGCCGCCCTGGAGCAGATCGCCAACGGTGCGCCAATGGTGGTCGGCACCCATGCGCTGTTCCAGGAAGAGGTGAAGTTCAAGCACCTGGCCCTGGCGATCATCGATGAACAACACCGTTTTGGCGTGCAGCAACGCCTGGCCCTGCGCAAGAAGGGCGTGGCCGGGGAATTGTGCCCGCACCAGCTGATCATGACCGCCACGCCCATTCCGCGCACCCTGGCCATGAGCGCCTATGCCGATCTGGACACCTCGGTGCTCGACGAACTGCCACCCGGGCGCACCCCGGTGAACACCGTGCTGGTGGCCGACAGCCGCCGCTTCGAAGTGGTCGAGCGGGTGCGCGCCGCCTGCGCCGAAGGGCGCCAGGCCTATTGGGTGTGCACCCTGATCGAAGAATCCGAAGAGCTGACCTGCCAAGCCGCCGAAAGCACCTACGAGGAGCTGGGCAGCGCCCTGGGCGAGCTGCGGGTGGGGCTGATCCACGGGCGCATGAAGCCGGCGGAAAAGGCTGAGATCATGGCCGAGTTCAAGGCCGGCAACCTGCAGCTGCTGGTCGCAACCACGGTCATCGAGGTGGGCGTGGACGTGCCCAACGCCAGCCTGATGATCATCGAGAACCCCGAGCGCCTGGGCCTGGCCCAGTTGCACCAGCTGCGCGGCCGGGTTGGCCGGGGCAGCGCCGTCAGCCATTGCGTGCTGCTGTACCACCCGCCACTGTCGCAGATCGGCCGCGAGCGCCTAGGGATCATGCGGGAAACCAACGACGGCTTCATCATCGCCGAGAAAGACCTGGAACTGCGTGGTCCAGGCGAGATGCTCGGCACCCGCCAGACCGGCCTGTTGCAGTTCAAGGTCGCCGATCTGATGCGCGACGCCGACCTGCTGCCGGCCGTGCGCGACGCCGCCCAGGCCCTGGTCGCACGCTGGCCGGAGCACGTCAGCCCCCTGCTCGATCGCTGGCTGCGTCATGGCCAGCAATATGGCCAAGTGTGACGCTGGTCCCATAATGGATCCAGTTTTGCCCCCAGGCTGGTTATACTTCGCGTTTAAAAGAATCAGTGGATACGGACCATGACTGAAGTTGCCCTGGACACCGCAACCCCACACGCTCCCTCGGTCATCCGGCTGCTGCTCGACAAACTCGGCGTGGCCTACCGCGAGGTGGTCGAACATCCGCACCTGCCGGCAGCGTCGCGGGTACAGGCCGTGCTGCTCGACGACGAGGTCGGCGCCCTGATGGTGCTGTTCCCGCAGAGCCAGCTGCTGGACCTCAACCGCCTCGCCGAACTGACCGGGCGCAAGCTCACCGCGGTGTCGGTGCCGCGCCTGAAGCAGATGCTGGACAAGCACCAGCTCAAGGCCCTGCCGGGCATCCCGGCGCTGACCAGCTCGCCCTGCCAGTACGAAAAGAGCCTGCTCGACGCCGATAAAGTGTTTATCCAGTCTGGCGAAGCCGGCCTGCTGCTGGAAATCGAACGCGCGCACTTCAAGCGCATGCTGGTCAAGGCCAGCGCCAGCAGCTTCGGCCAGGAAGTCGAGGCCATCAGCCCCAACCTCGACCGCCCCGATGATGACACCCGGGAAATCACCAACGCCGTCCAGGCCTTCACTGCCCGGCGCATCCAGAAGCGCCTGGAAGAAACCATCGAAATTCCGCCGCTGGCCGACACCGCGCAAAAGATCATCAAGCTGCGGGTAGACCCCAACGCCAGCATCGACGATATCACCGGCGTGGTCGAAACCGACCCGGCGCTGGCAGCACAGGTGGTGAGCTGGGCGGCATCGCCCTACTACGCCTCACCTGGCAAGATCCGCTCGGTAGAAGATGCCATCGTGCGTGTGCTGGGCTTCGACCTGGTGATCAACCTGGCCCTGGGCCTGGCGCTGGGCAAGACCCTGAGCCTGCCGAAAGACCACCCGCAGCAAGCCACGCCGTACTGGCAGCAGTCGATCTACACCGCCGCGATCATCGAAGGCCTGACCCGCGCCATGCCACGGGCCGAGCGCCCCGAGGCCGGCCTCACCTACCTGGCCGGGCTGCTGCACAACTTTGGCTACCTGCTGTTGGCGCACGTTTTCCCGCCGCACTTCTCGCTGATCTGCCGCCACCTGGAGGTCAACCCGCATCTGTGCCACACCTACGTGGAACAACACCTGCTGGGCATCAGCCGCGAGCAGATCGGTGCCTGGTTGATGAAGCTGTGGGACATGCCGGAAGAACTGTCCACCGCGCTGCGCTTCCAGCACGACCCGGCCTATGAAGGCGAGTTTTCGGCGTTCCCCAACCTGGTGTGCCTGGCCACCCGCCTGCTGCGCTCGCGGGGGATTGGCTCGGGGCCGCAGCAGGAGATTCCAGACGAGTTGCTGGAGCGGCTGGGGATTACCCGGGACAAGGCCGAGGATGTGGTGAACAAGGTGCTCGAGGCAGAGAGCCTGCTGCGTGAGCTGGCTTCGCAGTTCCACACACCTCACTGATATCAAATGGGGCCGCTTTGCGGCCCCTACAATTTCAGCCCTTCTTCTTCGGCTTCAGGTACTTCATCAACCCCTGGAACCACATCACCAGCGCCGGGTTGCCCTTGATCTGGATATGCTTGTCCTGGATCCCCTGCATGAACGCCAACTGCTTGTTTCCTGCCTGCATGGTGGCGAAGCCATAGGCGGCGTCCTTGAAGGCAATGGCGAACGCCGGCTGCGGGTGCGCACCGCCCTTGCTGCTGACGCGTTCGTTGTTGACGATGAAGTGCCGGGCGACCTTGCCGTCCAGGGTCTGCATCTGGAACACCAAGTCCTTGCCTTTGAGCTGCTGCTGGAATGCCGGGTTGTTGCGGCTGGCCCTGGCCATCAACAGCCCCATGGCCCAGAGAAGAAAGCGGAACTTCATCAACGCGCCTCGAATTAAAAGTGACTAAGGCGCGCAGTCTATCCTTTTCCGAAACTATTTATGCAAGTTCGAAACATTTTGCCTGCAGAAAGCACAACGGGCGCCCTGGGGCGCCCGCTTGGCTGACACTGGGGTTGTCAGGGAGCGATCACTTGCCTTTCTTGGCCGGCTTGACGGGGGCGTTGACGCTGTCGCGCAGGTTCTTGCCTGGCTTGAAAGCCACGGTATTGCTGGCCTTGATCTTGACCGGTTCACCGGTTTGCGGGTTCTTGCCGGTACGCGCACCGCGATGACGTTTTTCGAAGGTGCCGAAACCGACCAGGGTCACAGTGTCCTTGTCCAGGGCACCCGTGATGCTGTCGAGAATCGCGTTCAAAACCTGATTGGCCTTTTCCTTGGTCAGATCGGCCTTTTCGGCGATGACGGCGGCGAGTTCTGGTTTGCGCATAGTGAAGCCTCTTTGACGGAATTCTTGTTGTTATGCCGTGCTGCCCTGGGAGCAGCGCTCAAGGCACCGCAGGCTCTAATCTGCGGCAGACGGAAGTGAGGATGGCACGTGCACAGGGGCCGCGCCAGTATCTGGGCGGCCATTGTGCAAGCAACAACAGGATAAATCCGACAGAACGCCAGCTATTTACGCCATCACGGCCGGCAGCTGGCGATTCAGGGCCAGCTTTTCCATCACGGCCGCCCCGGTGAGGGCGTAGCCCAGCAGCTTGCCCTCTGCATCAAGGCAGAGCACCTTGAGGTCACTGCCCTGCCCTTCTACCTGCCAGGTGCCTTCGTGGCCCTGGGGCGGCGGCGAGACCACCAGCGGGCAGGCCGGGGTTTTCACGGTGATCGGCATCGGCCCGTAGGCGACCGTTGTCGGCTTGCCGGCCAGGGTTTGCGCCAGAGCCCGGGCACAGCTCATCAGCGGCATCACATAGAGCAGGTTGATGCCATCGACTTCGGCACAGTCGCCAAGGGCGAATATGTTCGCGTGGGACGTGCGCAACTGGCGGTCCACGCAAACGCCGCGGTTGGTCTGCAGGCCAGCGGCTGCGGCCAGGTCGGTGCGCGGGCGCAGGCCGATGGCCGAAACCACCAGGTCGCAGGCGATCACGCTGCCGTCGGACAGGTGCGCCTCCAGCCCCTGGGCCACCTGCTGCAGGCGGGTCAGTACCGGGCCGAGGTGAAAACGCACGCCCAGGCCTTCCAGCCCGGCCTGCACGGCAGTGGCAGCGGCCGGGTGCAGCAGGGTCGGCATGACTTGCTCGCACGGCGCCACCACATCGACCTGGAAGCCGCCCAGGCTCATGTCGTTGGCGAATTCGCAGCCGATCAGGCCGGCACCGAGGATCAGCACGCGCTGTTTGCCGACGGCGGCGGCACGGAAGCGCGCGTAGTCTTCCAGGTCGTTGATCGGGAACACTCGATCGCCGCCATCACCTTCGATCGGCACCTGCACCGTCTGCGCGCCCCAGGCCAGCACCAGGTCGCGGTATTCCACCGCCTCTTCACCTATCCACAAACGCTTGTGGCCCGGGTCGATGCCGCTGATGCGGGTATGGGTGCGAATCTCGGCATTCAGTTGCTCGGCCATGGCGCCCGGCTCGGCCATGCACAGGCCGTCGGCGTCCTTCTGCTTGGCAAAGCCGGTGGACAGCATGGGCTTGGAGTAGGAACGACCGTCATCGGCGGTGATCAGCAGCAGCGGCGTCTGCGCATCGAGCTTGCGAAATTCACGGGCCAGGTTGTAGCCCGCAAGGCCGGTACCGATGATTACCACAGGGGACGTCATGTCGTGCTTTCCTCGATTAGCCGATGGAGATCATTTCAAAGTCGCTCTTGCCCACGCCGCAGTCGGGGCACAGCCAGTCTTCAGGCACGTCTTCCCAGCGGGTGCCGGGGGCGATGCCGTCGTCTGGCCAGCCTTCGGCTTCGTCGTAGATCAGGCCACAGACAATACATTGCCACTTTTTCATGGGGGTGGGTTTCCTCGGTTCAGGCTGGAGCTTTGTGTTGCTGCTGATGGCCTCTTCGCGGGCATGCCCGCTCCCACAGGAATTGTGCATAACCTGTAGGAGCGGGCATGCCCGCGAAGAGACCAGCGCGCAATTCGTGGGGCTTTGTAGCGGCCCTGCCAGCAGTATGCAAGCAGTCGGGGCAATCATGCTAAGCTCGCCGCCTCTCTGGTTGTAACAAGCAGACCGACGTGTCGTACGAATCCCCGCAAGCAGCCGCTGTCGCGTGGCTGCCGTATTCACAGCTGGCGACCGATCTCGACCAGCCCACCCTTGACTGGCTGTTCGACGAGGGCTCGCTGACCCGCCGCCTGACCCGCCTGTCCAACGATCACTTCTCCGTCACCCCGCTGTTCGAGGGCTGGCAGCCGCTGCGCGATGACGAATGCCAGGCACTGGGCATCGCCGCTGGCGCCGAAGGCTGGGTGCGCGAGGTTTACCTGCGCGGCCATGGCCAACCCTGGGTGTTCGCCCGCAGCGTCGCCAGCCGCAGCGCCCTGGAGCGCGGCGGGCTGGACCTGGAAACCCTGGGCAGCCGTTCGCTGGGCGAGTTGCTGTTCTGTGACCAGGCATTCATCCGCCACCCCATCGAGGTGTGCAGTTATCCACAGGCCTGGCTGCCGGGTGAAGCCGCCCACGCGGCGCTGTGGGGCCGCCGTTCGCGCTTCGAACGTGGCGGCCTGGACCTGCTGGTGGCAGAGGTGTTTCTGCCAGCATTGTGGCAAGCGGCCAAGGAGGAAAACCGCTGATGTACCTGCAACTGCTCAAGTCGCTCAACCGCCTGCACCCGCGGGCCTGGGACTTCGTCCAGCTCAGCCGCATGGACCGGCCGATTGGTATCTACCTGCTGCTGTGGCCGACCTTGTCGGCGGTGTGGATTGCCGGCAACGGTTCACCAACCCTGGCCAACGTGCTGATCTTCGGCCTAGGTGTGGTGCTGATGCGCGCTGCAGGTTGCTGCATCAACGACTTTGCCGACCGCAAGGTGGACGGCCACGTCAAACGTACCGCCGACCGCCCACTGGCCAGCGGCCGGGTCCGCCCGCGCGAAGCACTGGCGCTGTTCGCCATCCTGGTCGGAGTGAGCTTCCTGCTGGTGCTGTGTACCAACAGCCGCACGGTTTGGCTGTCGTTCGGTGCGGTGGCACTGGCGTTCTGCTACCCGTTCATGAAGCGCTACACCTATTACCCGCAGGTGGTGCTGGGGGCGGCGTATTCCTGGGGCATTCCCATGGCCTTCACCGCAGCGGGTGGCGAGCTGCCGGCCAGCGCCTGGCTGCTGTATATCGCCAACCTGCTGTGGACGGTGGGCTACGACACCTACTACGCCATGGTCGACCGTGATGACGACCTGAAGATAGGCGTGAAGTCGACCGCTATCCTGTTCGGCGACGCCGACCGCACCATCATCCTGACCTTGCAGCTGCTGTCGCTGGGCTGCCTGTTGCTGGCCGGCAGCCGCTTCGAGCTGGGTGGCTGGTTCCACCTGGGGCTGCTGGGCGCGGCGGCGTGCTTTGCCTGGGAGTACTGGGCGACGCGCAAACTGGACCGGGAGTCGTGCTTCAAGGCGTTTCTGCACAATCACTGGGCGGGGATGCTGGTGTTCATCGGGGTGGTGCTGGATTACGCGTTGCGCTGAGGATTCTGGGGCTGCCTTGCAGCCCATCGCGACACAAGGCCGCTCCTACAGGGGATCGCGCATTCCTGTAGGAGCGGCCTTGTGTCGCGAGAGGGCCGCAAAGCGGCCCCGGCAATCTCAAGGCTTGGCAACGTGCCAGACGTCCTTCATGCCGTCACCGGTCATATCGCCGGCCTTCTTGTCCTTGATGAAGGTGTACAGCGGCTTGCCGTCATAGGCCCACTGCTTGCTGCCGTCATCGCGCATCACCACTGTCCACTTGTCCTTGGCCGGTTCGTCATTGGCCTTGACCATCAGCGGCGGCCAGTTGGTGGCGCATTCGCCATTGCACATCGACTTGCCGCCCGCATCCTTGTCGAAGGTGTACAGGGTCATGCCGGCATGATCGACCAACATCCCGCCCTTCTCCATCGCATGGTCGGCCAAGGCCACCCCCGGGAGCGCCAGCGCAGTGAAAAGGGCCATCCAGCTCAGCGTTTGTCGTGTCATTGGATTCACCATTGTTTCGGGGGGATTGAGTTCTGGTTGCCACAACTACGGCCCTTTCAAGCCTAGTTCAGTCATGGAATGTCGCCAGAACGGCCAACACCCTGTCACACAGCTGCAATAATTCCGTTATCTAATGCGGGCCAAGACACCGTATCCAGGAGAGGTTTTGAGCATGGTTGGCAGGAACATTCTGATCGTCGACGACGAAGCACCAATTCGCGAGATGATCGCCGTTGCCCTGGAAATGGCCGGTTATGACTGCCTGGAAGCGGAAAACTCCCAACAGGCCCACGCGATCATCGTCGACCGCAAACCGGACCTGATCCTGCTCGACTGGATGCTGCCGGGCACCTCCGGCATCGAACTGGCCCGCCGCCTCAAGCGCGACGAACTGACCGGCGACATCCCGATCATCATGCTCACCGCCAAGGGTGAAGAGGACAACAAGATCCAGGGCCTGGAAGTGGGCGCCGACGACTACATCACCAAGCCGTTCTCGCCGCGTGAACTGGTCGCCCGCCTGAAAGCCGTGCTGCGCCGCACTGGCCCGAGCGATAGCGAGGCACCGATCGAAGTCGGCGGCCTGCTGCTCGACCCGATCAGCCACCGCGTGACCATCGACGGCAAGCCGGCCGAGATGGGCCCTACCGAATACCGCCTGCTGCAGTTCTTCATGACCCACCAGGAGCGCGCCTACACCCGTGGCCAGCTGCTGGACCAGGTGTGGGGCGGTAACGTCTATGTCGAAGAGCGCACCGTCGACGTACACATCCGCCGCCTGCGCAAGGCGCTGGGTGAAGCCTACGAAAATCTGGTACAAACCGTCCGGGGCACCGGCTACCGCTTCTCGACCAAGAGCTGATCGAGCTGAAAAGCGCCAAGCTGCACGTCGTTGTACAAGGACCGTCAATTGAACCAGAACTGGCACGCGACCCTGATTCGCCACCTGCTGCTGCTGATTACCGTCTGCCTGATCGGCGGGCTGGTCAGCGGCTACTATGGCTGGAGCCTGGCCATCGGCCTGGCGCTCTACCTGGGCTGGACCCTCAAGCAACTGCTGCGCCTGCATGACTGGCTGCGCAACCACCAACCCGACGAAGCACCACCCGATGGCTACGGCCTGTGGGGCGAAGTGTTCGACAGCATCTACCACCTGCAACGCCGCGACCAGCGCGTGCGCGGCCGCCTGCAGGCGGTAATCGACCGGGTGCAGGAGTCTACCGCCGCGCTGCGTGACGCGGTGATCATGCTGGACAGCGACGGCAACCTGGAATGGTGGAACCGCGCCGCCGAGACCCTGCTGGGCTTCAAGACCCCACAGGACGGCGGCCAGCAGGTGACCAACCTGGTGCGCCACCCGCGCTTCAAGGAATACTTCGAGGCGGAGAACTACCTCGAGCCGCTGGAAATCCCCTCGCCGATCAACGACCGTATGCGCGTGCAGCTGCACATCACCCGCTACGGCAACAACGAGCACCTGATGCTGGTGCGCGATGTTACCCGCATCCACCAGCTGGAGCAGATGCGCAAGGACTTCGTCGCCAACGTGTCCCACGAGCTGCGCACGCCGCTGACGGTGATCACCGGCTACCTGGAAACCCTGCTGGACAACGTCGAAGACGTGAACCCGCGCTGGGGCCGAGCCCTGCAGCAGATGAGCCAGCAAGGCTCGCGCATGCAGACACTGCTCAACGACCTGCTGCTGCTGGCCAAGCTGGAGGCCACCGACTACCCGTCGGACAACCAGCCAGTGGCGGTCGATGCCTTGCTTGCCGCGATCAAGAACGACGCCCAGGCCCTGTCCGGGCCCCGCAACCAGCGCATCACCCTGGAAGCCGCGCCTGGCGTGCAGTTGAAGGGCAGCGAGTCGGAGCTGCGCAGTGCCTTTTCCAACCTGGTGTTCAATGCGGTCAAGTACACCCAGGACGAAGGCAGCATCCGTATTCGCTGGTGGGCCGATGCCCAAGGCGCGCACCTGTCGGTGCAGGACTCGGGGGTGGGCATCGATGCCAAGCACCTGCCACGCCTGACCGAGCGCTTCTATCGGGTCGATTCCAGCCGTGCGTCGAATACCGGCGGCACCGGGCTGGGGCTGGCGATCGTCAAGCATGTGCTGATGCGCCACCGCGGGAAGCTGGAGATCAGCAGCGTGCCGGGGCATGGCAGTACCTTTACCTGTCACTTCGCGCCGGCACAATTGGCCAACGGCAAGGCTTGAGGGCCTCGGGGGCTGCTTTGCAGCCCATCGCGACACAAGGCCGCTCCTACACGGGATCGCGGTCTCCTGTAGGAGCGGCCTTGTGTCGCGATGGGGCGCAAAGCGCCCCCAAAGAATCCATCGCCCTTTGCTTTTACGGCCCCAGCCGCTACATTGGACCCCCTGTGCCAGCAAGAGCTGGCACTTTTTTTCTCTCTATTTCGAAGACGGACCCCGTAAAAACTCCATCATGGACCCTTCCCCTGGTATCAGCCTCACCTCGTTATTCGCCGATTTCGGCATGATCATCTTTGCCTTGCTCCTGGTGCTGCTCAACGGCTTCTTCGTTGCCGCCGAGTTCGCCATGGTCAAGCTGCGCGCCACCCGCGTCGAGTCCATCGCCGAGCTGCATGGCTGGCGTGGCAGTATCCTGCGCAAGGTACACAACCAGCTCGACGCCTACCTGTCGGCCTGCCAGCTGGGCATCACCCTCGCCTCGCTGGGCCTGGGCTGGGTCGGTGAACCGGCGTTCGCCCACCTGCTCGAGCCGCTGCTGGCCTACCTGGGCGTGGACACGCCCGAGCTGATCAAGGCCATCTCGTTCTTCGTCGCCTTCTTCGTCATCTCGTACCTGCACATCGTGGTCGGCGAGCTGGCGCCCAAGTCCTGGGCCATCCGCAAGCCCGAGCTGCTGTCGCTGTGGACCGCCGTGCCGCTGTACCTGTTCTACTGGGTGATGTACCCGGCCATCTACCTGCTCAATGCCAGCGCCAACACCATCCTGCGCATTGCCGGCCAGGGTGAGCCCGGCCCACACCACGAGCACCACTACAGCCGTGAAGAGCTCAAGCTGATCCTGCACTCCAGCCGTGGCCAGGACCCGAGCGACCAAGGCATGCGCGTGCTGGCCTCGGCCGTGGAAATGGGCGAGCTGGAGGTGGTCGACTGGGCCAACTCGCGCGAGGACATGGTCAGCATCGACGCCCATGCGCCGTTGAAGCAGATCCTGGCCCTGGTGCGCCGCCACAAGTTCAGCCGCTACCCGGTGTACGACGCCGAGCGTGAAGAATTCACCGGCCTGCTGCACATCAAGGACCTGCTGCTGGAGCTGGCCGAACTCGAGCACCTGCCCGAAACCATCGACCTCGACGACCTGGCACGGCCACTGGAGCGCGTGTCGCGGCACATGCCGCTGGCGCAGTTGCTGGAGCAGTTCCGCAAGGGCGGCGCGCACTTCGTGCTGGTGGAGGAAGCCGATGGCAAGGTGATTGGCTACCTGACCATGGAAGACGTGCTGGAAGTGCTGGTGGGCGACATCCAGGACGAGCACCGCAAGACCGAGCGCGGCATCCTCGCCTACCAGCCGGGCAAGCTGCTGGTGCGTGGCGACACGCCGCTGTTCAAGGTCGAGCGCCTGCTGGGCGTCGACCTTGACCATATCGAAGCAGAAACCCTCGCCGGGCTGGTCTACGAGACGCTCAAGCGCGTGCCTGAAGAAGAGGAAGTGCTGGAGGTCGAAGGGCTGCGCATCATCATCAAGAAGATGAAAGGGCCGAAGATCGTGCTGGCCAAGGTGCTCAAGCTGGATTGAGGGCCAGGGGGCTGCTTTGCAGCCCTTCGCGACGCAAGGCCGCTCCTACAGGGGTTCGCGTATCCCTGTAGGAGCGGCCTTGTGTCGCGATGGGGCCGCAAAGCGGCCCCAAAAATCTCAAGGGTTACCCGCAGTGAAGTCAGGCAACCCTCCGATCGGCCTGTCGAACCGATAAGGTATCGACTCCAGCGCCAACCCCACATTGCGCTGCACCACGAAATGCAGGTGCGGCCCGGTGCTGTTGCCGGTATTGCCCGACTTGGCCAGCATCTGCCCCTGCCGCACCCGTTGCCCCTCTGCCACCACCACCGAACCGCGCATCAGGTGCAGGTACACACCCATGGTGCCGTCCGGGTGCAGGATCCTGACGAAATTGCCCGACGGGTTGGGGCCGCGCCCGCTCTGGCTGTTCTCCGTCTTCACCACCACCCCTTCCCGCGCCGCGATGATGGTGGTGCCTTCGGGCATGGCGATATCCATGGCATAACGCCCCTTGGGCCCAAAATGGCTGACCCGGCCATTGGGGCCCTGGGTCACGCGGAACGGCCCGCCAATCCAGGGGAATGCATAGCGGAAGCCCTGGGGCCGCTTGCCCGGGTCGCCCATGGCCTGCAGCAGGGTCGAGCGGTAGTTCAGCAACATCCCGGGACGCCCCCTGAGCACGCTGAGCATTTGCGTGGTGCGCGGCGGCAGTACCCGGCGCACGGTACGCGGGGCATTGCCACCTTGTGCGTTCACCAGGTTGTCCAGGCGCAGCTCTACCTCCACCGGCACATGCAGCTGGTTGCGGGCCGAAAAGCTCACGCCACCGTTGAAGGTTATCGCGTTCAGCAGCACCTGGCCTTCGGGCACTTCGACCATGGGTACGCGCCGCACAAAGGTTTTGGCACCGGGGCCGGGCCGGTCGGAATAGGAGGTCACACGGCCATCATCGGTGATCTCGTAGATAGTCATGCCCAGGCTCGACGCCGAGGCCATGAGCAATGCACAGAACAGCAGCAGGCGGGCGGGCATGATAGTGGCTTTTTGACAGTTATGATTTGTCGAAGCCTAGCAGGGGGTTTTGCGGCGGGTATGACAGTTGGTCGGATGGCGTCAACAGGACTGGCCCCATCGCCGGCAAGCCAGCTCCCACAGGAAATGCACAAGGCCAGAGGTTGACGCTGTACCTGTGGGAGCTGGCTTGCCGGCAATGGGGCCAGTAGTCATTACTCAGGCGCCCGGGGTGAAATGCTTCTGCGCCGTCCCGCGGGCAATCAGCCGCGACAGGTAGTCGAGCTTCTGGGCATCCTGGTCGACGAACTTGAAGGTCAGTTGCAACCAGTCACTGTCGGGCTTGGGTTCCAGTGCCGCGACGGCATGCAGGTAGCCGTTCAGGCGCGCGACTTCGGCGTTCTCGCCCTGCTCCAGGTCCAGCACCGCGCCTTCCAGCACTTGGGGCAGCGCTTCGCCACGGCGCACCACCAGCAGGGCCTCTTTCAGGCTCAGCGCCTTGATCACGCATGGCTGCATGCCGCCGGCCAGGCGCAACTGGCCCTGGCCACGGCCGGTCGGCGCAGGAGCGGCGGGCCGGGGGGCATTGGCCACTGGCCTGGCGAGTGCAGGTGCCGGCGCTGGCGCCGTGACCTTCACCGCTTCAGGCTTGCCGGCGGTCAGCGCATTCAGCGAGTCATTGGCGAACGCCGAGTTGACCCGTGCCGGGCCGCTGGCCATCAGGCTGTCGAGCTTGCCGATCTTGGTCAGGGCCTTTTTCACCTTGGTCAGCAATTGCTCGTTGGTGAACGGCTTGCCGACAAAATCGGAAACGCCCGCCTGAATCGCCTGGATGACGTTTTCCTTGTCGCCACGGCTGGTCACCATGATGAACTGCAGGTTCTTCAACTCAGGCTGCTGGCGGCACCAGGTGAGCAGTTCCAGACCGGACATTTCCGGCATCTCCCAGTCGCACAGAACCAGGTCGAACGCTTCCTTGCCCAGCATGGCCATGGCCTTGCGACCGTTGACGGCGTCGTCGATGGTCATGCCCGGGAAGGCATTGCGCAGGCATTTGCGGACCAGGTCACGGATAAACGGGGCGTCATCCACGACCAGCACATTCACTTTACTCATCGATACTCCTTCTGAATCCCGACTAGCCTACCGCCGAATAATGGCCACTTGCTACAACCTGGTCACGCCGGGACTTCTTCACATCGTTCGCGGGTGCCTGCCGGCTCCTCGACCGCAAACGAAAACGCCCGGCCAAGGCCGGGCGTCGATGCTCGGGAGCAACCTTACTTATCGTCAGGTTCGGCCGGAACATTAGCGTTTTCGCCGTCGGAAACAGCAGTGCCCTGCACTTCTGCCGTCATGCGCTTGAGGCCCATGTGACGCACGTCGGTGCCGCGCACCAGGTAGATCACCAGCTCGGAGATGTTGCGCGCATGGTCGCCGATACGCTCCAGCGAACGCAGGACCCAGATAACGCTCAGTACCCGCGAGATCGAGCGCGGGTCTTCCATCATGTAGGTCACCAGCTCACGCAGGGCGGTCTTGTATTCACGGTCGATGGTCTTGTCGTACTGGGCCACCGACAGCGCCAGGTCGGCGTCGAAGCGGGCAAAGGCGTCCAGCGCGTCGCGGACCATGTTGCGTACCTGATCGCCGATGTGACGCACCTCGACATAGCCGCGCGGCGACTCGCCTTCCTCGCACAGCTGGATGGCGCGACGGGCGATCTTGGTCGACTCGTCACCGATGCGCTCCAGGTCGATCACCGACTTGGAGATGCTGATGATCAGGCGCAGGTCGGAGGCCGCCGGCTGACGACGGGCGAGGATGCGCAGGCACTCCTCGTCGATGTTGCGCTCCATCTGGTTGATCTGCTCGTCGACTTCGCGCACTTGCTGGGCCAGGCCCGAGTCGGCTTCGATCAGCGCAGTGACTGCGTCGTTGACCTGCTTTTCGACCAGGCCGCCCATGGCCAGCAGGTGGCTACGCACCTCTTCGAGCTCGGCGTTGAACTGCTGGGAAATGTGATGCGTAAGGCTTTCTTTGTTGATCATCGTTCGCTCCGCGAAGAAGCTGCAAGCTTCAATTTGTTCGTCTCGTTCCCTGGTCTGTGGGAGCGGGTTTACCCGCGAACACCGGCGAAGCCGGTGCCAGACACCGCGGCGCCTGCTTCGCGGGTAAACCCGCTCCCACAGGGGCCAGGTACCTATCCGGAGCGGCGATCAGCCGTAGCGACCGGTGATGTAGTCTTCGGTCTGCTTCTTCGCCGGGTTGGTGAACAGGGTGTCGGTATCCCCGAATTCGACCAGTTTGCCCATGTACATGAACGCGGTGTAGTCCGAAACACGGGCCGCCTGCTGCATGTTGTGGGTCACGATGACGATGGTGTACTTGGATTTCAATTCGTAGATCAGCTCCTCGACTTTCAGCGTCGAGATCGGATCCAGTGCCGAGCACGGTTCGTCGAGCAGCAGCACTTCCGGCTCCACGGCGATGGTACGGGCGATGACCAGACGCTGCTGCTGGCCACCGGACAGGCCCAGTGCCGAGTCGTGCAGGCGGTCCTTGACCTCGTCCCACAGGGCCGCACCCTTCAGCGCCCACTCGACCGCTTCGTCGAGCACGCGCTTCTTGTTGATGCCCTGGATGCGCAGGCCGTAGACCACGTTTTCGTAGATGGTCTTGGGGAACGGGTTGGGCTTCTGGAACACCATGCCCACACGGCGGCGCAGCTCGGCCACGTCTTCGCCCTTGCGGTAGATGTTGTTGCCGTACAGGTTGATGGCGCCTTCCACGCGGCAGCCGTCAACCAGGTCGTTCATGCGGTTGAAGGTGCGCAGCAGGGTCGACTTGCCGCAGCCGGACGGGCCGATGAAGGCGGTCACGCGCTGCTTGGGGATGTTCATCTGCACGTCGAACAGCGCTTGTTTGTCGCCGTAGAACAGGCTCAGGCCCGGCACTTCGATGGCTACGGTTTCTTCGGCCAGGCGCAGGCTCTGCTTGTCGCGGCCCAGGGCAGACATGTCGATGCCGTGGGTATGGGATTCTTGCTGCATGGTCAACTCCATACGCTAACAATTCGTTTCAAAGGGCCGCCCGGCTCACGGGCGGCACGCTTGCAATCAGGATCAGCTGTCGAGGGCCTTGTACTTCTCGCGCAGGTGGTTACGGATCCACACGGCCGAGAGGTTGAGGGCCGCAATCACCAGCACCAGCAGCAACGCCGTGGCATATACCAGCGGCCGCGCGGCCTCGACGTTGGGGCTCTGGAAGCCGACGTCATAGATGTGGAAGCCCAGGTGCATGATCTTCTGGTCCAGGTGCAGGTACGGGTAGTTCCCGTCCACCGGCAGCGACGGGGCCAGCTTTACCACACCTACCAGCATCAGCGGTGCCACTTCACCGGCGGCGCGGGCCACGGCGAGGATCATGCCGGTCATCATCGCCGGGCTGGCCATTGGAAGGACGATCTTCCACAGGGTCTCGGCCTTGGTCGCGCCCAGGGCCAGCGAGCCTTCGCGCACGGTACGCGGGATACGCGCCAGGCCTTCCTCGGTGGCCACGATCACCACCGGCACGGCCAGCAGCGCCAGGGTCAAAGATGCCCACAGCAGGCCCGGGGTACCCAGGGTTGGCGCCGGCAGTGCTTCGGGGAAGAACAGGCGGTCGATCGAGCCACCCAGCACATAGACGAAGAAGCCCAGGCCGAACACGCCGTAGACGATCGCCGGTACACCGGCCAGGTTGTTCACCGCGATGCGGATCAGGCGGGTCACCGGGCCCTGTCTGGCGTATTCGCGCAGGTACACGGCAGCCAGCACACCGAACGGGGTGACGATCACGGCCATGATCAGGGTCATCATCACGGTACCGAAGATGGCCGGGAAGATACCGCCCTCGGTGTTGGCTTCACGCGGGTCGTCGCTGAGGAACTCCCAGACCTTGGTGAAGTAGGCCCCCAGCTTGGTGAACCCCGACATGGCGTTCGGCTGGATGGCGTGCACCACCTTGCTGAGGTTGATTTCCACTTCACGGCCGTTGCCATCGCGGGCCACCAGGCTGTCGCGAGCGAAGGCCTGGTGCAGGCCGGTCAGGCGGTCTTCGATGGCCTTGTAGCGGCTGTTCAGCTCGGCGCGCTCGGCGTCCATGTCGGCCTGGGCAGCGGCGTCCAGCTTGCCGTCCAGCTCCAGCTTGCGCGCCTGCAGACGCAGGCGCTCGAGGCCATGGTTGATGGCGCCGATGTCTTTCTTCTCGAGGCTTTGCAGTTCGCTGTTGAGCTGGTTGGCGCGCTTGAGGCGGGCCTGCAGCTCGGCCCAGGCGGCAGCACCTTCGGCGACCACGCGGCCTTCTTCCTTGACGCTGACCAGGTAGCCGTAGAAGTTGCCCCACTCGCGACGCTCCAGGGCGATCAGGTCGGTCGGGCGCTTTTCGTCGACCAGCCAGTCGCCGACCACCCAGGTGAAGTCGCTGCCGTTGAGGTCGCGGTTGCCCACCTTGATCAGCTCACGGGTCATGAACTCCGGGCCTTGGTCAGGCACTGGCAGGCCGGCGCCCTTCAGGCGGGCACGGGGTACTTCTTCCTTTTGCACCACTTCGCCAATGACGACGTGGTCGGCCTGGCCCGGCACCTTGTAGGTGGCCTGGACAAGATCGGCCGGCCAGAAGTGGCCCAGGCCGCGCACGGCAATCACCGCCAGCAGGCCAACGGTCATGATCACTGCCATGGCCACCGCACCGCCGCTCATCCAGACGCCTGGGGCGCCGCTCTTGAACCAGCCTTTGAGGGAATCCTTTTTCACGGATCGCTACCTTTCTATCAAAGCGACGAGTATTTCTTGCGCAGACGCTGGCGAATCAGCTCGGCCAAGGTGTTCATGATGAAGGTGAACATCAGCAGCACCAGCGCGGCCAGGAACAGCACGCGATAGTGGCTGCCGCCGACTTCCGACTCCGGCATTTCCACGGCCACGTTGGCGGCCAGGGTGCGCATGCCCTCGAACAGGTTCAACTCCATCACCGGGGTGTTGCCGGTGGCCATCAGCACGATCATGGTCTCGCCCACCGCACGGCCCATACCGATCATCAGCGCCGAGAAGATACCCGGGCTGGCGGTGAGGATGACCACGCGAGTCAGGGTCTGCCATGGCGTCGCTCCCAGGGCCAGGGAGCCCAGGGTCAGGCTGCGCGGCACGCTGAACACGGCGTCTTCGGCGATGGAGTAGATGTTCGGGATGACCGCGAAGCCCATGGCGATACCCACGACCAAGGCGTTGCGCTGGTCGTAGGTTATCCCCAGGTCGTTGGTGATCCACAGGCGCATGTCGCCGCCAAAGAACCAGTTCTCGAGGTGCGGGCTCATGGTCAGGGCGAACCAGCCGGTGAACAGGATGACCGGGATCAGGATCGCCGCTTCCCAGCCATCCGGGATACGCAGGCGGATCGACTCGGGCAGGCGGGTCCAGGCGAAGCCGGCCAGCAGGATACCGAGCGGCATCAGCAGGAACAGGCTGAACACGCCCGGCAGGTGGCCTTCCAGGTAGGGGGCGAGGAACAGGCCGGCGAAGAAGCCGAGGATCACCGTCGGCATCGCTTCCATCAGTTCGATCACCGGCTTGACCTTGCGGCGCATGCCCGGGGCCATGAAGTAGGCGGTGTAGATGGCCGCGGCAATCGCCAGCGGGGCCGCCAGGATCATGGCGTAGAACGCGGCCTTCAAGGTACCGAAGGTCAGCGGCGACAGGCTCAGCTTGGGCTCGAAGTCGGTGTTCGATGCGGTAGATTGCCAGACGTATTTCGGCTCGTCGTAGTTCTCGTACCACACCTTGCCCCACAGCGCGCTGAAGGAAATTTCCGGGTGCGGGTTGCGCAGGCTCAGTGGCAGCAGCTTGCCGCCTTCTTCGATGATGATGCGGTTGGCACGTGGCGAAAGGGCCAGGATGCCGGGGCCTTCGGCGGCCGGCTCGACCAGCAGGGTACGGTGCGCGGTGCTGTGGAACACGCCCAGCTCGCCTGCGGCGTCGAGGGCGACGAAGCCCTTGCGGCGCTCTTCGGCGTCGATCTGCACGACCGCGGCCTTGCCCATCTGGAAGGTGCGGATCAGCTTGAAGCGGGATTCGCCATCCGGGTCACGGGCCATGAACCACTGAGCCAGGCCACCCTTGGAGTCGCCGATGATCAGCGAGATGCCGCCGACCAGCTGGGCGGTGGCGGTAATTTCGGTGTCGGCGCTTTCAGACAATTTGTAGCGGCCGTTGAGGCTCTTGTCGCGCAGGTTGAACACGTCTGCGGTGGCGCGGCCGTTGATCACGTACAGCCACTGCTGACGCGGGTCGATGAAGATGTTCTTCACCGTTTCGGTCATCTGCGGCAATTCGATGCGGTTCTGCTCGGTGGTGACCTCTTCGGTCATCATGTTTTCGGTGCGGGTCAGCTCGACCACCTGCAGGTGCGCGCCGGTGGAACCGGCCATCAGCAGGGTGTCGCCATTGACGTTGACGCTGACATGCTCCAGCGCACGGCCCTGCTCGTCGAGCACGAACGGTTGCTCGCCGTACGGGTAGTCGATGCCGGGGGCGATGGTTTTCTTGTTGTCCGGGTAGGTGATCTTGTAGGTGTGGTGGAACACCAGCGCCTGGCCATTGGACAAGCCCAGCACCACCAGCGGGCTACCCGGCTGGTCGGCACTGATCGAAGTGACCTGGGTGCCTGCCGGTACCGGCAGGTCGAAACGCTTGAGCTCGTTACCGGTCTTGGTATCGAAGAACAGTGCCTGGCCCTTGTCCGAAACGCGCATGCCCACCAGGTTCTGCTCTTCAAGCGCGATCATCAGCGGCTTGCCGGCATCCTGTTGCAACCAGGTCGGCTCCAAGGCTTTCTTGCTGGTCAGCTCGGCGCCCTGGAACAGCGGCAGCACCACATAGGCCAGATAGAAGAAGATCAGGGTGATCGCCGCCAATACGGCAAGCCCGCCCACCAGTACATACCAGCGGGTCAGGCGGTCCTTGAGCGCGCGCATGCGGCGCTTGCGTTGCAACTCCGGCGTATTGAAATCAATCCGCACGGGCTGGGAGTTTTGGGTCATGTTGGAGTTGGCCAGATCATTCATGCGCACACCCTAGCGGTCCCGTGTGACAAAAACATTACAAAGTGGTGACGCACGAAAGCCCGCCGCACAGGAAACCTGGCTTCGGACTGGAATTTCGTGGAAGAGGCCGGGCATCAGCGCCGGCCTCCCCTTCAATTACTTACTTTTTTGCGACGTTACCAGCGTGGGACAGGCCCAGGTCAGCCAAGGTCTTGTCGACGACTTTGGCCGGCAGCGGGATGTAGCCATCCTTCACCACGACCTGCTGGCCAGCTTGCGACAGCACCAGCTTGACGAACTCGGCTTCCAGCGGGGCCAGAGGCTTGTTCGGGGCCTTGTTGACGTAGACGTACAGGAAGCGCGACAGCGGGTAGGTGCCGTTCAGGGCGTTGGCTTCGTTGTCTTCAACGAACTCGCCGCCTTCCTTCTTGGCCAGGGCCACGGTCTTGACGCTGGCAGTCTTGTAGCCGATGCCCGAGTAGCCGATACCGTTCAGCGAGGAGCTGATCGACTGCACGACCGAGGCCGAGCCAGGCTGTTCGTTGACGTTAGGCTTGAAGTCGCCTTTGCACAGGGCTTCTTCCTTGAAGTAGCCGTAGGTGCCCGATACCGAGTTACGGCCGAACAGCTGTACTGGCTTGTTGGCCAGGTCGCCGGTCACACCCAGGTCACCCCAGGTCTTGACGTCGGCTTTGCCACCGCACAGGCGGGTGGAAGAGAAGATGGCGTCGACCTGGGCCATGGTCAGGCCTTTGATCGGGTTGTCCTTGTGCACGAACACAGCCAGGGCGTCTACGGCGACCGGGATGGCGGTCGGTTTGTAGCCGTACTTCTGCTCGAAGGCCTGCAGCTCGACGTCCTTCATCT
This sequence comes from Pseudomonas asiatica, assembly GCF_040214835.1. Lineage (NCBI taxonomy): Bacteria > Pseudomonadati > Pseudomonadota > Gammaproteobacteria > Pseudomonadales > Pseudomonadaceae > Pseudomonas > Pseudomonas asiatica. Next base: position 5,789,229 of record NZ_CP157874.1, read on the forward strand.
TGCGGCTCATCGGGCCGAGGTTGGCGGTGCCTTCGGTCAGCGCGGGTGGCGCGGTGGAGGAGCCGGCAGCCTGGATCTGGATGTTTACGTTCGGATATTCCTTCTTGTAGGCCTCGGCCCACAGAGTCATCAGGTTGGCGAGGGTGTCCGAACCGACGCTGGAGAGGTTGCCCGAAACACCGGTGGTCTTGGTGTAGGTCGGGATCGCAGGATCGACAGCGGCTACCGCGTTGGCGGTTGCAACGCCAGCGGCGGCAAAGGTGAGGGCCGCCATCAAACGCTTCAGTTTCATGCCTTGCTCCTAGCAGGAATATTGGGGTGTTGGATGGAACGGGCCCAAGTATCTGCAGGCCGCATGAATACGATATGACTTGAATATGACAATTGGATGAAAGGCCATCACCGCTCAGCTGCTTGGCAATACCTGTAGGAGCGGCCTTGTGTCGCGATGGGCTGCGCAGCAGCCCCGGCAATTTGTGCCGGGTTGCGATCTCTGGGGCTGCTGCGCAGCCCATCGCGACACAAGGCCGCTCCTACAATGACTGCGTTGACCAATCGGTGCCGATCAGCGCTTGTTGGCGAGCAGGTACAGGCCCACAACCAGACCAACGGCACACAACCCCGCCACATAGTAGGCCGGTGCCATCGGGCTCACTTTCAGCAGCGCAGTCACCACCATCGGCGTCAGCCCGCCAAAGATTGCGTAGGCCACGTTGTACGAGAACGACAGCCCGCTGAAGCGCACCACCGCCGGGAACGCCTTGACCATCACATAAGGCACCGCGCCAATCACGCCCACGCACAGGCCGGTCACTGCATACAGCGGGAACAGCAGCTCGGGGCGCGTAGGCAAGCTGTGGTAGAAGGTCCAGGAGGTCGCCAGCAGCAACAGGCTGCCGATCACGAACACCCGGCCCGCGCCAAAACGATCAGCCAGGCTGCCAGCGCCGATGCAGCCGAAGCTGAGCAGCACGATGGCCAGGCTGTTGGCCTTGAGCGAGTCGGTGGGGCTGATGTGGTAGATGCTCTGCAGCAGCGCCGGAGTCATCAGGATGAGCACCACGATGGCGGCCGACAGCATCCAGGTCAGCAGCATCGACAGGATGATCGCACCGCGATGGTCACGCAGCACCGCGCGCAACGGCAGCTCCTCGGCCAGCGCCTTGCGCTGCTGCATCTCGGCGAACACCGGGGTTTCGTGCAGCCAACGGCGCAGGTACACCGAGAACAGGCCGAATACACCGCCGAGCAGGAACGGGATACGCCAAGCGTAATCGGCCACTTCCTCTGCGCTGTAGACGCTGTTGATCAGGGTCGCCACCAGCGAGCCAAGCAGGATACCCGCGGTGAGGCCAGCGGTTAGGGTGCCGCAGGCGTAGCCGGTGTTGCGCTCTGGCACGTGCTCGGACACGAATACCCAGGCGCCCGGTACCTCACCGCCGATGGCCGCGCCCTGGATCACGCGCATCAGCAGCAACAGGATCGGCGCCCACATGCCGATCTGTGCATAGGTGGGCAGCAGGCCCATGATCAGCGTTGGCAGGGCCATCATGAAGATGCTCAGGGTGAACATCTTCTTGCGCCCGAGCAGGTCGCCGAAGTGGGCCATGATGATGCCGCCCAGCGGCCGCGCCAGATAGCCGGCGGCAAAAATGCCGAAGGTTTGCATCAGGCGCAGCCATTCGGGCATGTCGGCGGGGAAGAACAGCTTGCCGACCACCGTGGCGAAGAACACGAAGATGATGAAGTCGTAGAACTCCAGCGCGCCGCCCAGGGCGGACAGTGAGAGAGTCTTGTAGTCACTGCGGGTCAGCGGCCGCGAGGGCTGCTCGATACTGCTCGGCACGGAAGTCATCGCTGATTGTTCTCTTTGTAGGCATGCAGGCCGCTTGGCACGCGGCTTCTGGAGTGGGAGACAGGCGAAGATAGCAAATTGCTGAGCTGCGCCGGAAGCGATACAAAATCCCTACACATATTCATGAATGCACGGTCGTCGCTGGCCGTTATGCTCTATATACTGGCAGTTCGTAGGAAAAGGTTGCTGCTAGCGTGGGATGTTGTGCGAAAACGCCGGTCTTTATGTCAGGCGGTTTCGCAGAGTTTCCCTACGGCCGCTCAGTGAAACGAAATCGGCGTAGTATGTTTCAAGCTGAATCGTTTACCCGGCCTTTGCGCCACACCAACGAAAAGCGTCACGGGTCAGAGGCCCCATCGCATGATTGAGCTCGAACAAGAAGATCCTATCCCGCAAGGTGACCTGGCCTTGCAGATCACCGCACTGCCGCGCGAAACCAACGGGTTTGGCGACATCTTCGGCGGCTGGCTGGTCGCCCAGATGGACTTGGCCGGTACCGCCATGGCCAGCCGTGTCGCCGGCGGCCGCGTGGCCACCGTAGCCATCGACCGCATGGCCTTTCTGGTCCCGGTCGCCGTCGGCGCGCAGCTGTCGTTCTATACCCAGACCCTGGAAATCGGTCGCAGCTCGATCCAGATGATGGTCGAAGTGTGGAGCGACGACCCGCTGTCCAGCGAATGGCGCAAGGTCACCGAAGCAGTCTTCGTCTTCGTCGCCATCGACGGCAGTGGCCGCACCCGCTCCGTACCTCGTCGCTGAGCCACGCCGGCGGTAAACTCATTGCATGTGCCCGGGTCCAAGGCCCACTGGCAATCAATGAGATGAATGCAATGGCTACCTTCCAGGTCGTAACCGAGCAACATGGCGAACTCAACTGCTGGCGTATCAGCAGCGACCAAGCCGAACTACTGATCGCCCAGCAGGGCGCGCAGATCCTCAGCTACCAGCGCGTTGGCGAGCCACCGCTGCTGTGGCTGAGCGACCAGGCCATCTTCCGTCAGGGCAAGTCGGTACGCGCCGGTGTGCCGGTGTGCTGGCCGTGGTTCGGCAACCTGCAGCGCAACCCCCAGGCCGTGCAGGCCATGTACCACGGCAAACAGGCTCCCGCCCACGGCCTGGTGCGCGCGCGCGACTGGCAATTGCTGGCTATCGAGGAAGCGGGCGAAGGCCTGCGTATCGAATTCGAACTGCCGGAAGCGCAGGGTGACCTGCCTGGCTGGCCTCATGACGTCGAGCTGAAGCTGGTAGTGGAGCTGGGCGAGGACCTGAAGCTGAACCTGACCAGCCGCAACATGGGCAATACCCCCGTCACCATCAGCCAGGCCCTGCACAGCTACTTCGCGGTCAGTGACGTGCGCCAGGCGCGGGTCGAAGGGGTGGAGGGACTGAGCTATATCGAGACCCTGGCTGACTGGGAGCAGCGCCAGCAGCAGGGGCCGCTGGCGTTTGCCGGGGAGACCGACCGGATCTACCTGGCGACCCCGCAAACCCTTAGCATCGTCGACCCGCATTGGGAGCGGCGCATTACCTTGACCAGCAGTGGGTCGCGCTCGGCGGTGATCTGGAACCCTTGGACTGAACGGGCCAGGGATCTGCCGGACATGGCTGATGATGGGTGGCAGCGGATGCTGTGCATCGAGACGGCGAATGTGTGGGATGACTTGGTGGAATTGAAGCCTGGGGGCAGCAGCTCGCTGGGGGTCAGGATTGGCTGTGAAATGATCTGAGTTTTGCAGTGCCTGTTCGGGCCCCTTCGCGGGTAAACCCGCTCCCACAAGGTCTCCACAATATTCAAGGTTTGTGGAGACCCTGTGGGAGCGGGTTTACCCGCGAAAGGGCCAGTGCAGGCAATCAGAGGTCTGCATCCTCCACCACCCTCACCTTCCCGGCATCCAGCGCATAGGCCGCATCGGCCAGGTCATTGCTGACCTTCTCCACCTTCAGCTTGCCGCTGACCCACAGCGGTGTGTAGATATCATCGATCTTCAGGCCTTTCGGGTAGCGCACCAGTACCAGCTGGTTCGGTGGCGGTGGCGGCACATGGATGCACGCGCCCGGGTACGGCACCAGGAAGAACAACGTGCTGTTGCCCTTGGCATCGCTCTCCAGCGGCACCGGGTAGCCGCCCAGGCGAATTTCCTTGCCGTTCATGGCCGCCACGGTCTTGGTCGAGTACATCACCGCCGGCAGGCCCTTGCTCTGCTTCAGGCCGCCCTTGTCGGTAAAGGTGCCCATGGCTTCCGGCGAGTTGTGGTCGATATCGGGCATTTGCTCGAGTGCCTGCTGGTCCGACTTGGGCATCAGCTCCAGCCAGTCGGTTTCAGGCAGTTCGGCATGGGCCAGGGTGCTGGCCAACAGCAGTGGGGCGAGGAAAAAGGCACGCATGAAAATGCTCGGCAACTCGAATGAATTGCCGGGCATTCTAACCAGTATTCAGCGTTTCTTGATGAATCCGTAGATCACCAGAAGGATCACAGCACCGATCAGCGCGCCAAGGAAACCGGCAGCCTGCCCGGCCTGGTAGATACCCAGCGCCTGGCCGCCGTAGGTGGCCAGCAGCGAGCCGGCAATCCCCAGCAGGATGGTCATGATCCAGCCCATGCTGTCGTCGCCCGGCTTGATGAAGCGGGCCAGCAGGCCGACGATAAGGCCGATGAAGATGGTTCCAATGATACCCATGGCAATCCCTCTGCAGTGAAGATGGAACAAGCCAAAGCCTAGACAGCGCTTTGGCTTGTTGCCATTTCAGAGGGCAAGCCGCTGGTAGAAGTTCGATCAGTTGCCGATCAGGGCTTCTACTTCGGCAATCTTGCGCTCGAGGGTGGCCATGTCGTGGCAGCGCAGGGTGGCGTGGCCAACCTTGCGACCAACCTTGAAGGCCTTGCCGTAGTGGTGCAGGTGGCAGTCACCGATGGCAACCACCTTGTCCACCGCCGGCACTTCACCGATGAAGTTGAGCATCGCGCTCTCGCCGACCTTGGCAGTCGAGCCCAGCGGCAAGCCGGCGACGGCGCGCAGGTGGTTCTCGAACTGGCTGCACTCGGCGCCTTCGATGGTCCAGTGCCCGGAGTTGTGCACGCGCGGGGCGATTTCGTTGGCCTTCAGGCCGCCGTCGACTTCGAAGAACTCGAAGGCCATCACGCCCACATAGTCCAGTTGCTTGAGCACACGGCCCACGTAGTCTTCGGCCAGAGCCTGCAGCGGGTGCGCCTGGCTGGCGACCGACAGGCGCAGGATGCCGCTTTCGTGGGTGTTGTGCACCAGCGGGTAGAAGCGGGTTTCGCCATCACGGGCACGCACGGCCACCAGCGACACTTCGCCGGTGAATGGCACGAAGCCTTCCAGCAGGCAAGGTACGCTGCCCAGCTCGGCAAAGGTACCGACCACGTCCTCAGGCGTGCGCAGCACCTTCTGGCCCTTGCCGTCGTAACCCAGGGTGCGGGTTTTCAGCACGGCCGGCAGGCCGATGCTGGCCACCGCGGCGTCCAGGTCGGCCTGCGAGAGGATGTCGGCGAAGGCCGGGGTAGGGATACCCAGGTCGCGGAACATGCTCTTCTCGAACAGGCGGTCACGGGCGATGCGCAGCGCTTCGGCGCTGGGGTACACCGGCACGAACTGCGAGAGGAAGGCCACGGTCTCGGCCGGGACGCTTTCGAACTCGAAGGTGACCAGGTCGACTTCGTCGGCCAACTGGCGCAGGTGGTCCTGGTCGCCGTAGTCGGCACGCAGGTGCTCGCCCAGCGGCGCAGCGCAGGCGTCCGGCGCCGGGTCGAGGAAGGCGAAGTTCATGCCCAGCGGGGTACCCGCCAGGGCCAGCATGCGGCCCAGCTGGCCGCCACCGATTACACCGATCTTCATGGGTTGAGCCTCAAGCCTGGCGCGGGTCTGGGTTGTCCAGCACGGTGTCGGTCTGTTCCGTGCGGAACTGCTTGAGCGCCGCGTGGTACTGCGGGTACTTGGCGCCGAGGATGCTGGCCGACAGCAGCGCGGCGTTGACCGCACCGGCACGACCGATGGCCAGGGTGGCAACCGGCACGCCGGCTGGCATCTGCACGATCGACAGCAGCGAATCGACACCCGACAGCATCGACGATTGCACAGGCACGCCCAGCACCGGCAGGTGGGTCTTGGCGGCACACATGCCTGGCAGGTGGGCTGCGCCACCGGCACCGGCGATGATCACCTCGATGCCACGGCCCTCAGCCTCCTCGGCATACTGGAACAGCAGATCCGGGGTACGGTGGGCGGAAACCACCTTCACCTCGTAGGGAATGCCGAGTTTTTCCAGCATATCGGCGGTGTGGCTAAGGGTGGACCAATCGGACTTGGAGCCCATGATCACGCCAACCAGTGCACTCATCGTCGAGCCTCTTCGCTTGTGCGCCCTTGGGCGCGTCAAAAAACAACAAGCCACGCGGGACGACCGGCGTGGCTTGTTTGCTGATCAGGACCGGACGCATCCGGTCGAAAGGCCGCGCAGTATACCGTAAGGTGGTGCGTTTAAGGCACCCCGGCGACCAACTGTCGCCCCTTATTTTTCGGGGCTTTGACTGACTTTTGGGTCAACCATTGCCGCCCCCTCGAGCTTGCGCCACAACAGCCTTACATTGGCCTTGCGCACCAGGGCGCAGCGGTACAGGCGGATTTCCAGCGGCACGTGCCACTGGCTGCCGCCGCAGATCGCCAGTTCGCCCCGTTCCAGTTCGCCACGCATCGACAGGCGCGGTACCCAGGCGATGCCCATGCCTTCCAGCGCCATGCTCTTCAGACTGTCGGCCATGGCGGTTTCATAGACGGTGGTATAGCGCAGGTTGCGCTGACGCAGCAGCAAATTGACCGAGCGACCGAGGAAGGCGCCGGCGGTATAGGCCAGCAGCGGCACGCTGCCCTCGCCTTCCAGGTCGAACAACGGCTTGCCGTCGGCATCCACGGCGCATACCGGCAACATTTCAGTGGTGCCCATGTGCAGTGACGGGAAGATCTCGGCATCCATCTGCAGGGCGGCATCCGGGTCATAGAAGGCCAGCATCAGGTCGCAGCCACCTTCGCGTAATGCATGCACTGCATCTCCGACGTTGGTCGCAACCAGGCGGGTGGCGATGTTCAACCCGTCGTTGCGCAACTGGGCCACCCAACGCGGGAAAAAGCCCGATGCCAGGGAGTGTGCTGCGGCCACCTGCACCACCTCACCCTGCCCGCCTTCCAGATGATGCAAGTGGCGGAGAATTTCGCTCAACTGGTCGACAACAGTACGCGCCGTGACAAGAAACAGCTGGCCGGCCTCTGTCAGCTCGATCGGCGTGCGGGAACGATTCACCAATTGCAGGCCCAAGGCTGCTTCCAGGCTGCGAATGCGCCGGCTGAAGGCCGGTTGGGTGACGAAACGCCGCTCTGCCGCCTGGGAAAAACTGCGGGTGGCGGCCAGCGCGCTGAAGTCTTCCAGCCATTTGCTTTCAAGGTTCACGAAGCACATCTCCTGGCGTGCACCAAAATGGAACACGCTCGAATGTCAATTGGCGTCACATGAAACACTATGCCGTTTGTGCATAGGTTAGCGTGCAACAGCATTGGCCGCAAAATCACCTTCAGGCCTAGGATTGGCGCCATTCCGGCATGTGCCGGGTCAAAATCGAGATGATATACATCATGTCCTCCGCTGCATCGTTCCGCGTCGAAAAAGATTTGTTGGGTACCCTTGAAGTTCCTGCAGATGCCTACTACGGCATCCAGACCCTGCGCGCTGCCAACAACTTCCACCTCTCCGGTGTTCCGCTGTCGCACTACCCGAAGCTGGTCGTGGCCCTGGCCATGGTCAAGCAGGCTGCTGCCGACGCCAACCGTGAGCTGGGTCACCTGAGCGATGCCAAGCACGCTGCCATCACCGCAGCCTGCGCCCGCCTGATCAAAGGCGATTACCACGACCAGTTCGTGGTGGACATGATCCAGGGCGGTGCTGGTACTTCTACCAACATGAACGCCAACGAAGTCATCGCCAACGTCGCGCTGGAGGCCATGGGCCACCAGAAGGGTGAGTACCAGTACCTGCACCCGAACAACGACGTGAACATGGCGCAGTCGACCAACGACGCCTACCCGACCGCCATCCGTCTGGGCCTGCTGCTGGGCCACGACGCCCTGCTGGCCAGCCTCGACAGCCTGATCCAGGCCTTCGCTGCCAAGGGTAAAGAGTTCGACCACGTACTGAAGATGGGCCGTACCCAGCTGCAGGACGCCGTACCGATGACCCTGGGCCAGGAATTCCGCGCCTTCGCCACTACCATGACCGAAGACCTGCAGCGCCTGCGCTCGCTGGCCCCGGAACTGCTGACCGAAATCAACCTGGGCGGTACCGCCATCGGCACCGGCATCAACGCCGACCCTGGCTACCAGGCCCTGGCCGTACAGCGCCTGGCTGCCATCAGCGGCCAGCCACTGGTACCGGCTGCCGACCTGATCGAAGCCACCTCGGACATGGGCGCCTTCGTGCTGTTCTCCGGCATGCTCAAGCGTACCGCCGTCAAGCTGTCGAAGATCTGCAACGACCTGCGCCTGCTGTCCAGCGGCCCGCGCACCGGCATCAACGAGATCAACCTGCCAGCGCGTCAGCCAGGCAGCTCGATCATGCCAGGCAAGGTCAACCCGGTTATCCCGGAAGCCGTCAACCAGGTGGCCTTCGCCATCATGGGCAACGACCTGGCCCTGACCGTCGCCGCCGAAGGTGGCCAGCTGCAGCTGAACGTTATGGAGCCGCTGATCGCCTACAAGATCTTCGACTCGATCCGCCTGCTGCAACGCGCCATGGACATGCTGCGCGAGCACTGCATCGTCGGCATCACCGCCAACGAACAGCGCTGCCGTGAACTGGTCGAGCACTCGATCGGCCTGGTCACCGCCCTGAACCCGTACATCGGCTACGAAAACGCCACCCGTATCGCCCGCGTTGCCCTGGAAACCGGCCGCGGCGTACTGGAACTGGTGCGCGAAGAGAAGCTGCTGGACGACGCGATGCTCGACGACATCCTGCGTCCGGAAAACATGATCGCTCCCCGTCTGGTTCCGCTGAAGGCGTAACCAGGCCGCTGTAAACAGTCTCACCAGGTCGAGGGACTAGACACCTCTCAACCTTTCCAAGGCCCGAGCCTATGCTTCGGGCCTTTTTTTTTGCCTGAAGGATTTGGGGCTGCTTTGCAGCCCATCGCGACGCAAGGCCGCTCCTACAAGAGCCCTGCGTACACCGGCCAATGTGGGAGCGGCCCCCGAACATCGGCACACAACTTGCTCCATAATGCGTCCCAGCCCAACGGGATTACCCAGCATGCTGCACAGCCACCTGACCACCCTCAACGCGGTTTCGCTGATCCTCAACGTCTTCCAGGCAGACGGTTGCGAGGCGTCGGCGCTGCTAGCCGGCAGCGGCATCGGCCCGGCAGACCTGGGCCATGCCGATGCGCGCATCACTACCCAGCAGGAACTGCAGGTGTGCGCCAACGCCGTTGCCCGACGCGAGGATATCGGCCTGGAACTGGGCCGACGCATGCATGTGTCGTGCTACGGCATGCTCGGTTACGCCCTGCTCTCCAGTGCCACTTTGGGTGACGCCTTGCGCCTGGCGCTGCAGTATCCGGCACTGCTGGGAACAGTCTTCAAGCTGCGTTTGCTCGACGACGGCCAGCGCGTCTGGTTCAGCGCCAGCGACTACCACGACAGCCCGACGCTGACCGCCTTCAACGCCGAGTTCTGCCTGGTGTCGCTGAAGGTCATCTGCGACGACCTGCTCGGCCGCCCGCTGCCCCTGCTGGCAGCCCGTTTCGAACACCCACGGCCCGGTTACCACGCACTCTATGCCGGGGCATTCCAGTGCCCGGTCGGTTTCGAAGCCGAGGACAATGCCTTTGCCTTCGAACGGCGCTGGCTGGACACGCCACTGCCGCTGGCCGACCCGATTACCCACAAGGCCATGAGCGAACGCTGCCGGCGCCTGAACCTGGAATTCACCGGCCGCCAGGCCTGGCTGGGGAGGATTCGCCAACTGCTGGCGCAGCAACTGGATGCAGCGCCCGGGCTGGATGGGCTGGCGCGGCAGATGAACTGCTCATCGCGCACCCTGCGCCGGCATTTGCAGGCGTTGGGCAGCAGTTATCAACAGCTGCTGGATGAACTGAGGTTCGAGCGGGCCAAACAATTGCTGGCTGATGAGCAGATGCCGATCTATCGGATTGCCGAGTGCCTGGGGTTCAGCGAGACCGCCAGTTTTCGGCATGCCTTCCAGCGTTGGAGTGGCGTCGCGCCCAGCCATTTTCGCGGTTGACCTGTACCGGCCCTTTCGCGGGTGAACCCGCTCCCACAGGGATTGCACACACTCAGGTGCAACACTGTACCTGTGGGAGCGGGTTCACCCGCGAAAGGGCCAGTACAGGCCACCAACAAATCCAGCCAAAGAGCTTGGCCATATCGATCCCCTTTTGGCCACTTGCGTCGTTCTCCCCCACTGGCCCGCCCATGAGAATGGGCCCACGCCAGTACCCACCGGAGAACAACAATGCTGACGATCTATTCCGATGACCACCGCCTGCACCACGGCCGCTGCGAGCTGATCGACGGCAAGCTGATGCCCTGTTTCGAAATGCCGTCACGCGCCGACCATGTGCTCGACCAAGTCAAGAAGCGCAACCTTGGCGACATCCAGGGCCCCACCGACTTCGGGCGCGCACCGTTGCTGCGCATCCACAGCGCCGGCTACCTGGACTTCTTCGAAGGCGCCTGGGCACGCTGGGCCGCACTGGGCCAGGAAGGCGACTTGCTGCCGTTCACCTGGCCCGCACGCACCCTGCGCCAGGTAAAACCCACCGGCCTGCACGGTGAGCTGGGCTACTACAGCTTCGATGCCGGCGCACCGATCACCGCCGGTACCTGGCAGGCCGCCTACAGCGCCGCTCAGGTCGCCCTCACCGCGCAGGCGGCGATCCAGCAAGGCGCCCATTCCGCCTTCGCCCTGTGCCGCCCGCCAGGGCACCATGCCGCCGGCGAAGTCATGGGTGGCTATTGCTACCTGAACAACGCCGCGATCGCCGCCCAGGCCTTCCTCGACCAGGGCCGGCGCAAGGTCGCCATCCTCGACGTCGACTACCACCACGGCAACGGCACCCAGGACATCTTCTACAACCGCAACGATGTGTTCTTCGCCTCGATCCATGGCGACCCGCGCGACGAGTTCCCGTTCTTCCTCGGCTATTCCGATGAAACCGGCGAGGGTGCCGGTGAAGGCTGCAACATCAACTACCCACTGCCGGCCGGCAGCGACTGGGCCGCCTGGAGCGCTGCCCTGGAGGACGCCTGCCAGCGCATCGCCGCCTATGACGCCGATGTGCTGGTGATCTCGCTGGGCGTGGATACCTTCAAGGACGACCCGATCTCGCAGTTCAAGCTGGACAGCCCGGACTACCTGGAAATGGGCAAGCGCATCGCCCAGCTCGGCAAGCCGACCCTGTTCGTGATGGAAGGCGGCTACGCTGTGGAAGAAATCGGTATCAACGCGGTCAATGTGCTGGAAGGCTTCCAGCACGCCCAGCCAGGAGCCCGGTAATGGTCCGACTCAAGCGTCTGCTCGCCCCGTTCATCGCCGCTACCCTGTTCACCGGTGCCCTGCACGCCCAGGCCGAACAGCGCACCCTGCGGGTGTACAACTGGTTCGACTACATCACTCCGCAAACCCTCACCGAATTTCAGAAAGACAGCGGGGTAAAGCTGGTCTACGACATCTTCGACACCAACGAGGCGCTGGAAGCCAAGCTGCTGACCGGCAACTCCGGGTATGACGTGGTAGTGCCGTCCAACGTGTTCCTCGCCAAGCAGATCGAAGCGGGGGTGTTCCAGCCACTGGATCGCAGCAAGCTGCCGAACTGGAAGCACCTGGACCCGGCGCTGATGAAGCTGATCGAGGCCAACGACCCCGGCAACAAATTTGCCGTGCCCTACATGTACGGCACCGTGCTGATCGGCTTCAACCCGGCCAAGGTCAAGGCTGCGCTCGGCGACAACGCCCCGGTGGACAGCTGGGACCTTATCTTCAAGGAAGAGAACATCGCCAAGCTCAAGCAATGCGGCGTGGCCCTGCTCGACTCGCCGTCGGAGATCATGCCGCTGGCGTTGCAGTATCTGGGCTTGCCACCTAACAGCGACAAACCGGCTGATTACAAGAAAGCCGAAGCGCTGATGCTGAAGATCCGCCCGCACATCACCTACTTCCATTCCTCGAAATACATGGCCGACATCGCTAACGGCGATATCTGCGTGGCAGTGGGCTACAGCGGCAGCTTCTCGCAGGCCGCCAACCGCGCCGTCGAGGCGAAGAATGGCGTGGTGGTGGACATGCGCCTGCCCAAGGAAGGTGCACCGATCTGGTTCGACATGCTGGCGATTCCGAAGAACGCGGCCAACCCGGAAGATGCCCACGCGTTCATCAACTACCTGCTGCGGCCCGAAGTGATTGCGCCGATCAGTGACTTTGTCGGGTACCCGAACCCGAACAAAGACGCGACCGACAAGGTGAGCCCGGCGATTCGCAACAACCCCAACCTGTATCCGACGGCGGAGGCGATGGCCAAGCTGTATACCCTCAAGCCCCTGGCGCGGGATGCCGAGCGGGCTCGGACCAGGGCCTGGACGCGGATCAAGTCCGGCACCTGATTTAGAGCCGGGGGCTGCTTTGCAGCCCAATCGCCGGCAAGCCAGCTCCCACAGGGATCTCGCAAGCTTGAGGATTTAGTGCAAGGCAGTTGCTCCCCAGGGCTGCACAGCTCTCAAGACCGGTGCAGTCCCTGTGGGAGCGGGCGTGCCCGCGAAGGGCCGCACAGCGGCCCCATTCACTTTCTCCAGGCCTTGCGCAAGCGCATCAACGCCTCGGCAATCTCCCCCTCCGGCACCGCTGCAAACCCCAGCACCAGCCCTGCCCTTTTATCCACAGGTACCTCGCTGTCCGCCAGCCAGAAATTACTCAGCGGCGTCACCTCCACCCCCACCGCTTCAGCCTTGACCACCAGCTCCTGCTCCCGCGCAAAGTTATCCACATCGACCTTCACATGCAGCCCGGCCGCCACCTCCGGCATGCCGCCCAAACCCGGAATATCCACAGGCCAGCCAGCCTTGAGCACATTGCGCCGGCTCAACGCTGCCTTGCGCATGCGCCGAATATGCCGCTGGAAGTGCCCCCGGGCCATGAACTCGGCCATCACGCACTGGCTACTGACCTCCGAATGCCGCACCGCCAGCGCCCTGCCCTGGCTGAACGCCTGCGCCAGTTGCGGCGGCAGTACCAGGTAGCCCAGGCGCAACGCTGGAAAGGCGATCTTGCCGAAGGTACCGACATACAGTACCCGCCCGTGCCGGTCGAGTGCCGCTAGCGGGGCCAAGGGCGCACCGCTGTAGCGATACTCGCCGTCGTAGTCGTCTTCGATGATCCAGCCTTCGCTGCGCTCGGCCCAGGCCAGCAGTTCCAGGCGTCGCGCCAGGCTCATGGTCACCCCGGTCGGGTACTGGTGGGCTGGCGTGACATAGGCCAGCCGGCAATCCGTCAGCTGCCCAAGCCGGCGACAGTCCATGCCGTCCTCGTCCACCGGCACACCACACAACCTGCCACCGGCCAGCGCAAAGGCATGTCCGGCTGCGCGGTAACCCGGGTTTTCCACAGCCACACCGTCGCCGGGCTGCAACAGCAACTGTGCACAAAGGCTGATGGCCTGCTGCGCACCACTGGTGATCACAATTTGTTCAGCAGTACAACTCAGCCCACGCGAGCGACGCAGGTAGGCCGCGATCAGTTCGCGCAGCAGCGGCTCGCCTGCCGGGTCGCCATAACCCAACTGCGCCGGAGCCGGGTTGCGCCAGAAACCCGCCTGCAGCTTGGCCCAGACGTCGAACGGGAACAGGTCGAACGCCGGAATACCGACGCGAAAAGCACGCGGTGCACCGCTTCTTGGGGGCGGCAGATGGTTACTTTTCAGGCGCTGCAAAGGCTCGCTGGAACAGCGTTTGCTGGATAAATCCTCAGTATTTTCTGAGGAAAATGTGGATAAGTCTGTTGATAACCCCCGGGATAACCCTGTGGATACTTGTGTGGATAGTTTTGCAGTGGAGAGTTTCGGTAACTGGCTGACATAGGTGCCGTCGCCTACCCGGCTTTCGATGTAGCCCTCGGCATATAGCTGGTCATAGGCCCGCACCACGCTGTTGCGTGACAGCGCCAGCATGGCGGCCAGATCACGAGTGGCCGGTAGCCGCGTGCCACTGCTCAGGCGCCCGTCCAGCACCCGCGCACGTAGCGCCTGGTACAGCTGCTGGCTGAGCCCGCGGCGGCGATCGAGGGCGATCCCGGCAGGGTCGAAAGGCAACACTAGGGGGCGCTCGCTCATGGCATTGGACCTATAAAAACAGCCGTTAATGGCTCTTACTATGAACCAATAGCCTGCCTAGGATGGAGCCATCGCACAAGGAAACCGAGCATGTACAACAGCAAACCCCATCAGGAACACGACCTCGGGCGCCTGCACCAGCACATGCTCGACACCCGCCTGGCCATCCTGGTCAGCCAGGGCGAACAAGGCCTGCTGGCCACGCACCTGCCAGTGCTGGTCGATATCGCCGAAGGCGAATTCGGCACCGTCTATGCCCACCTGGCGCGGGCCAACCCCCAGTGGCACGACCTGAAGCAAGGTGGCGAAGCCCTGCTGGTGTTCCCCGGCGCCGATGCCTATGTCAGCCCCGGTTACTACCCGAGCAAGGCCGACAACCCCAAGGTGGTGCCAACCTGGAACTACCTGGCCGTGCACGCCTATGGCCCGGCCGAAGTGATTCACGAAGCCGAGCCATTGCTGGCTATTGTCAGCCGCCTGACCGAGCGCCACGAACAAGGCCGCGGCGAACCGTGGAACGTCACCGATGCCCCGCGTGACTACCTCGATGGCATGCTCCGCGCCATCGTCGGCATCCGCCTGCCCATCGCCCGCCTGCAAGGCGCGCGCAAGCTCAGCCAGAACCGCTCTGAGCAAGACATTGCCGGCGTGCGTGAAGGCCTGAGCGCCAGCCCCGATTACCTGGATAACCAACTCGCGGCGCACATGCGCCAACTCTGAAGGAATAGCCCATGTCCAGCGTTACCCTGCGTCCTGTTACCACCCAAGACCATGCTGCCTGGCTCGCCCTGTGGCAGGCCTACTTGCACTTCTATGAGACCGAATTGACCGAAGAGGTCAGCCTCAACACCTGGCAACGCCTGCTCGACCCGAACGAACCGACCCATTCGGCCCTTGCCTGGGTCGATGGCAAGGCAGTGGGCATGGTCAACTTCATCTACCATCGTTCCAACTGGAGCATCGGAAACGCCTGCTACCTGCAGGACCTGTACGTGGACAGCACACAGCGCGGCCTTGGCATTGGCCGCCAGCTGATCGAGCACGTCTACGCCAAAGCCAAGGCCGACAACTGCGCCAAGGTGCACTGGCTTACCCATGAGACCAACGCCACCGCCATCAGCCTGTACCAACAGGTTGCCGAGCGCTCGGGCTTCATCCAATTCCGCAAAGAGTTCTAAGCCGAACATGACCGACGCATTGAACTGGAAACCCGCCGCAGCCCCCCAGGCCGAGCCCATCGACGGCCGCTTCATCCGCCTGGAAAAGCTCGACCCGGCGCGCCATGGCGACGACCTCTGGGAGGTGCTGCAAGGCCCGGCGGCCGACCCGGTGCTGTGGGACTACCTGCCCTATGGCCCGTTCACCGAACGTGCCGCCTTCGACCGTTGGCTGGAAGGCAACGCCGCTGGCCGCGACCCGCTGTTCTACACCGTCATCGACCGCGCCAGCGGCCAGGCCCAGGGCATCCTGAGCCTGATGTCGATCGTGCCCGACCACGGCCGCATCGAAATCGGCCACATTGCCTTCGGCGCCGCCATGCAGCGTACGCCCAGGGGCACCGAGGCGGTGTACCTGCTGGGTAAGCTGGGCTTCGAGCTGGGCAACCGCCGGCTGGAGTGGAAGTGCAACAACGCCAACGCACGCTCCAAGCGTGCGGCGGAGCGGTTTGGCTTTGTGTTCGAGGGGGTTTTCCGCAAGCACCTGGTGGTGAAGGATCACAACCGGGATACGGCGTGGTATTCGATTACCGATGATGAGTGGCCGGCGCTGGCGACCGCGTTCGAGCGCTGGTTGAGTGAAGAGAACCAGCGGCCGCAAGGCCAGGTGCGGACACTTGAGGACTGCCGTAGGGGGTGAACGGCATAACCGATCACGGGCCGGCAGGCCCGCGATCGGTGCAAGCCCGGTTATCTGATCGGGCTCGCACGCCTGACGACGCCCATCTGCAAACCGAACGGTTTGAATACCGCGTTCAACGATTTGAGCGTGGGGTTACCGTCCCCCTGCTCGATCTGAATGAGCGTTCGCACGGAAATCTTGCACATCAGCGCAAACTGGGTCTGCTGCATCTTTGCAACTTCTACGCGCAGGCGGCGAACGGCAGTACCCAGCTCGATTGTGCCGTCGGCAATACCTTCGCGCACGCCATCGATCATCAGACCTCGGGCATCGATGGAAACCGTCATGCCAACCCCCACTCCGCCATCCGGCGCTCGAGCTTGCCCAGCGCAATCGCCGGGTGATTCATCACTGCCTCCGGGAGCCCAAGGCCGGACAAGATATCGGGCAATGCCAATAGGTGCCGGGCCTCCTGACGCAGACGCTGGTAAGCCTCATCCGGATCGATGAATTCGGCCAGCGCAACACAGGCTGCTTGCCAGTCGATTTCGCCTGCTCTTTCGATCAAAGCGGGCCACTTCGTCGTTCTGGTTACTCCTTCCTGATCCATCACCATCGGTGCCAAGTCGTAAATGGGTGCAAGACGCACCGTGTCGCGGGTACGAATGATCGCTGTATTACGTCCATGGTTATCGGCGTTACCCAGGATCTTGTTGATCAGGTCGCGCCGCAGGTAATCCGCGATCAGATCAGGCACCTCTTTACCCTGCCCGGCCATCTTCCACAAGCCAACGAGCGTCTCGATCACCTCCAAATGCCCCATCCGGCTACCGGGTTCGGTTACACCACACAAGGAATACATCGATTCCACGGCAAACCGCTGTACTCCCTGATCGGTAACCTGACGGTCAAAGCGTTCCATCCACAGGCTGGGCTTGGCTCCCTCTTCCAGCGCCATGTGTTCACTGGCCACCGTCTCGATGCCAAGCTGCTGCAACGCCCTGTAATAGAGGTACTCGGCCCGCAGGATCTCCTGATCATCGGCCAAGGCCTGGTGCCTGGCGAACTTGATGAACCAATGGCGACAGGCCCTCTCATCCGCAAGCACCGCGTCCGGGTACAGCTGGCCGTTTTCATCTTCGGTCATCAGCAGCTTTGGCGCCTCTCCACCGGCGCCTGTCGCGCCACCTATGGCCGCACCCTGCTCGTAGGCGTACTCCAGAAAACGTTGATCGCGAACGATGACGTCCTGGCGGGTAAAACCGATGGGGTCCGCAAGGTCCAGTAACTCAGCCGACTCCCTGATGCGCATATTGCCAATCGGAGCTGGGGTGGAGCGCCCTAGCAGAAACAAGTCTTCCCCCATGCCTGCCGGTTTTTCACGACCGATATGCCTCAGCAGAAAACGCTTCGCAGCCCCTGCAGGCGCGATGTCGTAAAGGAATGCAGGAGCATGCGGTAGACGATGAGAGCCAAAGTCCACCGGGAGCTTGGCACTGGCCGCCTGGCTGAACAGGCTGTCGTACGCATGCAGATTGGTCTTGACGTAGTTGGATGTGTATCCGAACTCGCAAGGACTGGAGAGGCTTCTTTCCGGTTCGGCGAAGGCGATGGCAATAGCATCATGCCATTTACCTTGGTCATGTAATTGGAGCGTGAGTCGGTACATTGGCCACCTGCAATTTACTGCATGTATTCGATCAGCCTCAGCCGTCAGCCTGCAGTATAGTGCAGATGTTTTTCTGAACCACACCCAATTTATGCATTTTAGTGCAGATTATGGAGGCTTTGGCGCCTGTAATCTGCACTAAATTGCATATTGTTCCATAAAAAAAGGGGAGCATTCCGCTCCCCAGAGGTTAACCGCTTGTAGATGAAGGCTTATCTCAGCCTTCGATCTCGATCAGGATCTCGCCCGGTGTCACGCGGTCGCCCTTGGCCACGTGGATGGCCACGACCTTGCCAGCGATACCCGCCTGCACTTCGGTCTCCATCTTCATGGCTTCGGTGATCAGCACGGCCTGGCCGGTCTTGACCATGTCGCCTTCCTTGACCAGCACATCGACGATGTTGCCTGGCATGGTGGTGCTGACATGGCCCGGGGCACTGGCCTGCTTGCGCTTGCTGCTGCCGCCGCCGACGAATTCGTTGAGCGGCTCGAACACCACTTCTTCCGGCATGCCGTCGATCGACAGGTAGAAGTGGCGCTTGCCTTCGGCCTTCACGCCCACACCGGTGATGTCGACGCGGTAGGTTTCGCCGTGCACGTCGATGACGAACTCGGTCGGTACGCCTTCACCGCTATGAGACGCCACTGCGCCCGCTTCAGGAATTGGCAGCAGGACTTCAGGGGTCAGGGTGCCGGCTTCGCGTTCTTCGAGGAACTTACGGCCAATGTCCGGGAACATGGCGAAAGTCAGCACGTCTTCTTCGCAACGGGCCAGGGCGCCAATATCGGCACGCAGCTTGGCCATTTCCGGCTTCAGCAGGTCGGCCGGGCGCACGTCGATCACTTCTTCACTGCCGATCGCCTGACGGCGCAGCTGCTCGTTGACCACGCCCGGAGCCTTGCCGTAACCGCCTTGCAGGTACAGCTTCACCTCGTTGGTGATGGTCTTGTAGCGCTCGCCGGCCAGCACGTTGAAGAACGCCTGGGTACCGACGATCTGCGAGGTCGGGGTTACCAGCGGTGGGAAGCCGAGGTCTTCACGCACGCGCGGGATCTCGGCAAGCACTTCGTTCATGCGGTTGAGGGCGCCCTGCTCCTTGAGCTGGTTGGCCAGGTTGGAAATCATGCCGCCCGGTACCTGGTTGACCTGCACGCGAGTGTCCACGGCGGTGAACTCGCTTTCGAACTGGTGGTACTTCTTGCGCACGGCATAGAAGTACAGGCCGATTTCCTGCAGCAGCTCCAGGTCCAGGCCGGTATCGAATTCGCTGCCCTTGAGCGCGGCAACCATCGACTCTGTACCCGGGTGGCTGGTGCCCCAGGCGAAGCTGGAGATGGCGGTGTCGATGTGATCGGCGCCGTTTTCCACAGCCTTCAGCTGGCACATTGCGGCCAGGCCGGCAGTGTCGTGGGAGTGGATGAACACCGGCAGCGACTGCTCGGCCTTCAACGCCTTGACCAGTTCGCCGGTGGCGAACGGGGTCAGCAGGCCGGCCATGTCCTTGATCGCCACCGAGTCGCAACCCATGGCTTCCATCTGCTTGGCCTGCTTCACGAAGGCTTCGATGGTGTGTACCGGGCTGGTGGTGTAGGCGATGGTGCCCTGGGCATGCTTGCCGGCCGCCTTGACCGCTTCAATGGCCACGCGCAGGTTACGCACGTCGTTCATCGCATCGAAGATGCGGAACACGTCGATACCGTTGACCGCTGCCTTGGCGACGAACGCCTTGACCACATCGTCGCTGTAGTGGCGGTAGCCCAGCAGGTTCTGGCCGCGCAGCAGCATTTGCAGGCGGGTGTTGGGCAGTGCCGCGCGCAGCTTGCGCAGGCGCTCCCACGGGTCTTCCTTGAGGAAGCGCACGCAGGCGTCGAAGGTGGCGCCACCCCAGACTTCCAGCGACCAGTAGCCGACCTTGTCGAGCTTGTCGCAGATCGGCAGCATGTCTTCGGTACGCATGCGGGTGGCCAGCAGGGACTGGTGGGCGTCGCGCAGGATCGTGTCGGTTACGTGAATTTTCTTGGACATTATGGGATTCCTCACAGGCCTGCGTGGGCGGCGATGGCGGCGGCGATGGCCAGGGCCAGCTCTTCGGGTTTGCGCTTGATCGAGTAGTTGGTCAGTTCCGGGTGGCTTTCGACGAAGCTGGTGTTGAACTGGCCGCTACGGAATTCGGGATTGCGCAGGATTTCCTGGTAGTACGCGGCGGTGGTCTTCACCCCTTGCACGCGCATGTCGTCCAGGGCCCGCAGGCCGCGGTCCATGGCTTCTTCCCAGGTCAACGCCCACACCACCAGTTTCAGGCACATGGAGTCGTAGAACGGCGGAATGGTGTAGCCGGTGTAGATCGCCGTGTCGGTACGCACGCCCGGGCCGCCGGGGGCGTAGTAACGGGTGATCTTGCCGAAGCTGGGCAGGAAGTTGTTCTTCGGGTCTTCGGCGTTGATGCGGAACTGCAGCGCGTAACCGCGGTGCTGGATGTCTTCCTGCTTGACCGACAGCGGCAGGCCCGAGGCAATGCGGATCTGCTCACGGACGATGTCGATACCGGTGATTTCCTCGGTGATGGTGTGTTCCACCTGCACCCGGGTGTTCATTTCCATGAAGTACACCTCGCCATCGGCGAGCAGGAACTCCACGGTACCGGCGTTCTCGTAGTTCACTGCCTTGGCCGCACGCACCGCCAGGTCGCCGATGTAGGCGCGCTGTTCGGGGGTGAGCTGTGGGCTCGGGGCGATTTCGATGAGCTTCTGGTTGCGGCGCTGGATCGAGCAGTCGCGCTCGAACAGGTGCACGACGTTGCCAAAGCTGTCACCGAGGATCTGCGCCTCGATGTGCTTGGGGTTGACGATGCACTTTTCCAGGAACACTTCCGCAGAACCAAAGGCCTTGGTAGCCTCGGAGATGACGCGGGGGAAGTTCTGTTCCAGTTCTTCACGGCTGTTGCAACGGCGAATACCACGGCCACCACCACCAGAAGTGGCTTTGAGCATGACCGGGTAACCGATGCGGTCACCTTCACTCAGGGCTTCGTGAATATCGGCAACGTTGCCTTCGGTACCCGGGGTTACCGGTACACCGGCGGCGATCATGGTGCGGCGTGCTTCGGTCTTGTCGCCCATGCGGCGAATGACCTCGGCGGCCGGGCCGATGAACTTGATCCCGCGCTCGGCGCAGATCTCTGCCAGTTCAGCGTTTTCCGACAGGAAACCATAGCCCGGGTGCAGGGCATCACAGCCGGTTTCCACAGCCAGGTTCACCAGCTTGCGCGGGTTCAGGTAACCGGCCAGCGGCTCGGCACCAATGCTGTGGGCTTCGTCGGCGCGCTTGACGTGCAACGCGTGGCGGTCGGCGTCGGAATAGATCGCCACCGAGCGAATGCCCATCTCGGCGCAGGCACGCACGATCCGAACTGCAATTTCACCTCGGTTGGCGATCAGGATTTTTTTTATCACTGGAGTCTTCCCAAAGCCGTAGGAACAGTCGAGCCGGTTCTCCCGGTCGGCGCGTGACCAGACGTTGCTGGCCAGTCGCACATTCACCCTAGCGCTGTAGATTGATAAACAAAAATCAATATTTGTTAGGGGCTGTATTAGCAAAAGCTTATAGTGCGGTAACAAGGTGTTGCCGAAGGGCGGATAAAAATGCGTAAGTCCTTGATGCGTATGACTTTGCGTCAATTGCAGATCTTCAACGAGGTATGCGATTTGCGTTCGTACAGCCGTGCGGCGGAAGAGATGGCGCTGACGCAACCCGCCGTTAGTCTACAGATCCGCCAGCTCGAAGAGCTGATCGGCCAGCCGCTGTTCGAGTACGTGGGCAAGAAGCTCTACCTGACCGAAGCTGCCGAGGCCTTGCAACGCGCCAGCCGCGATATCTTCGGGCGCCTGGAGAGCCTGGACATGCAGCTTTCGGACATGCAGGGTTCATTGCAGGGGCAGTTGAAACTGGCGATCGAATCCAGTGCCAAGTACTTCGTGCCACACCTGTTCGCGGCCTTCAAGCAGCGTCACCCGGAGGTCAACCTGACCCTGACGGTGGTCAATCGCGCCCAGGCCATCCGCCGCCTGTCGGACAACCGCGACGACCTGATCATCATGTCCATGGTGCCGCAGGACATGGGCCTGGAGTTTCTGCCGTTCCTCAACAACCCGATCGTCGCGGTGGCGCCGCCCGAGCACCCGCTGTGCAAGCTGGAGCAACTGCGCCTGCAGGACCTGGAGCCTCATACCCTGCTGGTCCGCGAACAGGGTTCGGGCACGCGCAAGGCTTGCGAGGAATACTTCAAGGACAAGCGCGTGCATTTCACCCAGACCCTGGAGGTGGCCTCGGCCGACGCCCAGCGCGAATGCGTGATCGCCGGCCTGGGCATTGCCTTGCTTACCCGCCATGCGGTCAACCTGGAGCTGGCCACCGGTGTGCTGAGGGAGCTGCCCGTGGAGGAACTACCCCTGTACCGCAGCTGGTGCGTGGTGCAGTCCAAGGCCAAACGGCAGTCGCCGGTGGCCTTGGCCTTCCTGGCGTTCATCCGCAGCGAACGTGCGCTGATCAGCGCACTGGTTGAGCGTTTTTCGGGGAAGCTGCTGCCGACGCCTGCCAGACCGTGAGCTCTTGCAGCTCGGGGTAATCCACTAGTTCGCGGAGCAGTTGACGTTGGTCGCAATAGCTCTCGATCGCGCGGCGGTATTCCATGCGGCGCTGATCCTTTTCCTGCTGCTTGCGAGCCTTGGCGCTGGGTTGGTACGTACCGTCGAAGTCACGAGCCATTGCCTGTCTCCCAGATAGGATGCGGGAGTTTCAGACTGGCTTGAGTGGTTTACGGTTTGGCTGTGGAATGGTGACAAAACAGTGAATTTTTGCTGCCTGTGCTGGCCCTATCGCCGGCAAGCCAGCCCCCACAGGTACTCCACAGGACTCGAGGCCTGTGGTGACTGTGTGGGAGCCCGGCTTGCCGGCGATAGGGCCAGCACAGGCAATGCAGATCAGTCGTCGGTAGCCTTGATCGACTTGGGCGACAAGCGCAGGCTGCGCAAGCTGCGCTTCACACTCTTCAGGTGGTTGACCAGGCTCGGCCCGCGCGCCATGGCCACGCCCATGGCCAGCACGTCGATCACCACCAGGTGGGCGATACGCGAGGTCAGCGGGGTGTAGATTTCGGTGTCTTCATGCACGTCGATCGCCAGGTTGACCGTCGACAGCTCCGCCAGCGGTGTCTGGCTGGGGCACAGGGTTATCAGGTTGGCGCCGCTCTCACGGACCAGGTTGGCGGTGATCAGCAGGTCCTTGGAACGGCCCGACTGGGAAATGCATACCGCCACATCACCCGGCTTCAGGGTCACCGCCGACATCGCCTGCATGTGCGGGTCGGAATAGGCTGCCGCGCTGAGCAGCAGGCGGAAGAACTTGTGCTGGGCATCGGCCGCTACCGCACCGGAGGCGCCAAAGCCATAGAACTCCACACGCTGCGCCTGGGCCATGGCGGTCACCGCCTGCTGCAGCGCCTGCGGGTCGAGGTGCTCGCGCACTTCCATCAGGGTGTGCAGCGTGGTGTCGAAGATCTTCAGGCTGTAGTCGGCGACCGAGTCATCTTCATGGATGGCGAACTGGCCGAAACTGGCCCCCGCAGCCAGGCTCTGCGCCAGCTTCAGCTTCAGGTCCTGGAAGCCCGAGCAACCGATCGCGCGGCAGAAACGCACGATGGTCGGTTCACTGATACCCACGCTGTGCGCCAGGTCGGCCATGGAGCTGTGCATGACGGCAGCCGGGTCGAGTAGCACGTGGTCGGCTACTTTGAGTTCCGATTTGCGCAGCAGGTGGCGCGATTGGGCGATATGTTGCAACAGATTCACAGGCTGGACTCGGTTATGATCGGCTGGCCGGGTTGTAGCTATCTTGTAGTTATACTACATGGACGCCAACCCGCCCAGTTAAACGAACGTGGAGAGTGGTGGTTTGACTATTCCTTGCGACATTCTGGTCTTCGGCGGCACCGGCGATCTGGCCCTGCACAAACTGCTTCCGGCGCTCTACCACCTGTTTCGCGAGGCCCGTCTGAACAACGCCGTGCGCATCATCGCGCTGGCACGACGCAACTTGCCACGTAACGATTATCTCAAGCTCGCCGAACGCCATTGCCGGGCACAAATTGCCCGCAACGACTTCGACGAAGAGGTCTGGCAGCGGTTTTCCGCGCGGGTCGACTATTTCGCCATGGATGCTTCGCAAAGCGCCGACTTCGGCCGCCTGGCGCGCTACCTGGGCGAACCCGGCGGCTTGACGCGCATCTTCTACCTGGCCACCGCCCCCAACCTGTTCGTGCCGATTGCCAAGCACCTGCGTAACGCCGGCCTGGCCGACGCCGAAGCGCGCATCGTGCTGGAAAAGCCGATCGGCCACTCGCTGGAATCGGCTACCGCCATCAACGAAGCGATTGGCGCAGTGCTGGAGGAAAACCAGGTATTTCGCATCGACCACTACCTGGGCAAGGAAACCGTGCAGAACCTGATGGCCCTGCGTTTTGCCAACGCCCTGCTGGAGCCGGTGTGGCGCAACAACCAGGTCGACCACGTGCAGATCAGCGTTTGCGAGACCCTGGGTGTAGAGAATCGCGGCGCCTACTACGACCGCGCCGGGGCGACCCGCGACATGTTGCAGAACCACCTGCTACAGCTGCTATGCCTGGTGGCCATGGAGCCGCCCGCGCAGTTCGAGGCCGAAGCGGTGCGTGACGAGAAGGTGAAGATCTTGCGGGCCCTCAAGCCCATCACTGGCCAGGACGTGCAGGACAAGACCGTACGCGGCCAGTATGGCGCCGGGCGCATCGGCGGCCAGGAAGTGCCGGCCTATTACTTCGAAAAGGACGTCGACAACGACAGCGACACCGAAACCTTCATCGCCATCGAGGCGCACATCGACAATTGGCGCTGGGCGGGCGTGCCCTTCTACCTGCGTACCGGCAAGCGCATGGCACGGCGCTCATCGCAGATCGTCATCCAGTTCAAGCCGGTGCCACACGAGCTTTTCAATGGCGGCCAGGTCAACCAGCTGCTGATCCAGCTGCAACCGGACGAACGCATCAGCCTGCGCCTGATGACCAAGAGCCCGGGCAAGGGCATGCGCCTGGAACCTGTGGACCTGGACCTGAATCTGGCCCAGGTGTTCAGCCAGACCCGCCGCTGGGACGCCTACGAGCGCCTGCTGCTGGATGTGCTGGAGGGCGACTCGACGCTGTTCATGCGCCGCGATGAAGTGGAAGCGGCCTGGGCCTGGATCGACCCGATCATCAAGGGCTGTGAAGAGCACTTCCAGGCACCGCGACCGTACCCGGCAGGCAGTAACGGGCCGGAGCAAGCCAACAGCCTGCTGGCCAGGCACGGCAGGCACTGGCATAGCTGAAGCACTGCCCTGCTCCCGCGGCAGGCGAAAGGGCAGAAAGTAGCCCCAGCGCGCTGGCGCTACTTTCAACCCGAGACAGGAGCAGACAATGGCTACTATCACCAACCTCGTTGCAATCAACGACATCGCCCACGGCAAGCAGGTTTTCAGGGTTCATGGCACCGTTACGGTCGCCTCTCCGGCCATCGAACCGGTGCTGGTCGAGCCCAAGCTGCGCCACCGGGGTGGCTGGGAAGTGCTGGAGCTTCAGCTGCTGGATAGCGGCGCAATCACCCCGCAGGTGCTGACCGAAAAAACCGTGGTTTTCGAACGTGCAGGCGGCACTGGCTGGAAAACCGTGGAGATCATCCATGCCGACGGTTCGCAGCGCTGCGAAATTCGCACCATCGAGGCGATTGACTGAACAGCTACCTGCCAGGCCGCCCGAGCGGTAGCCTGGCACCTGCCATCGGCTCGATGAACGGGCATGCGGCAGGTGAATATTTATACAGTAGAGGTTTGCCCCATTTCCTGCCGCGCCCTAGAATGGCCCGATGCGCACAGACGACCTCTCCCTCCTGCTGAATTCCCTCAACGATGCCCAACGCCAGGCCGTAGCGGCCACGCTCGGGCGTCAACTGGTGCTTGCTGGCGCCGGTTCCGGTAAAACCCGCGTGCTGGTGCACCGCATTGCCTGGCTGATCCAGGTGGAGCAGGCATCGCCGCACTCGATCCTGTCGGTGACCTTCACCAACAAGGCCGCGGCAGAAATGCGCCAGCGGATCGAGCAACTGCTGGGCATCAACCCGGCGGGCATGTGGGTCGGCACCTTCCACGGCCTGGCCCACCGCCTGCTGCGGGCCCACTGGCAGGAAGCACGGCTGGTGCAGAACTTCCAGATCCTCGACAGCGACGACCAGCAGCGCCTGATCAAGCGGGTGATGCGCGAGCTGGGCCTGGACGAGCAGAAATGGCCGGCACGCCAGGCCCAGTGGTTCATCAACGGGCAGAAGGACGAAGGCCTGCGACCACAGCATATCCAGGCCGGGGGCGACCTGTTCCTGTCGACCATGCGCGACGTCTATACCGCCTATGAGCAGGCCTGCGAGCGCGCCGGGGTCATCGACTTCTCCGAGCTGCTGCTGCGCGCCCTGGACCTGTGGCGCGACCACCCGGGCTTGCTGGAGCACTACCAGCGGCGCTTCCGCCACGTGCTGGTGGACGAGTTCCAGGATACCAACGCCGTGCAGTACGCCTGGCTGCGCCTGCTGGCGCGCGGCGGTGACAGCCTGATGGCGGTGGGCGATGACGACCAGTCGATCTACGGTTGGCGCGGTGCCAAGATCGAGAACATTCACCAGTACACTGCCGACTTCCCCGACGCCGAGATGATCCGCCTGGAGCAGAACTACCGCTCCACTGGCGGCATCCTCAAGGCAGCGAACGCGCTGATCGCCAACAACAGCGGGCGCCTGGGCAAGGAGCTGTGGACCGACATGGGCGAAGGCGAACCGCTGACCCTGTATGCGGCCTACAACGAGCACGACGAAGCCCGCTACGTGGTGGAAACCATCGAGAGCCTGGTCAAGCAGGGCAATGCGCGCAACGAGATCGCCATTCTGTACCGCTCCAACGCCCAGTCGCGGGTGCTGGAAGAAGCCCTGCTGCGCGAACGCATCCCCTACCGCATCTACGGTGGCCAGCGCTTCTTCGAGCGCGCCGAAATCAAGAACGCCATGGCTTACCTGCGGCTGATCGAAGGCCGTGGCAACGATGCAGCCCTGGAGCGGGTGATCAACGTGCCGCCACGTGGCATTGGCGAAAAAACCGTCGAAGCCATCCGCGAGCACGCCCGCCACAGCCAGGTGTCGATGTGGGAGGCCATGTGCCAGCTGCTCGCCGCCAAAGCCCTGAAAGGCCGCGCGGCCAGTGCCCTGGGTGCGTTCATCGAGCTGATCGAGGGGTTGGCGGCGAAGGTCGTGGACATGCCACTGCATACCATGACCCAGACCACCATCGAGCAGTCCGGGCTGATCATCTATCACCAGGAAGAAAAGGGTGAGAAGGGCCAGGCACGGGTAGAAAACCTTGAGGAACTGGTCAGCGCAGCGCGCAACTTCGAATCCACCGAAGAAGACGCCGACCTCTCGCCACTCTCGGCGTTCCTCGGCCACGCCTCGCTCGAGGCAGGCGATGCCCAGGCCGACGAGCATGAAGACAGCGTCCAGCTGATGACCTTGCACAGCGCCAAGGGCCTGGAGTTCCCGTATGTGTTCCTGGTGGGCATGGAAGAAGGCCTGTTCCCGCACAAGATGAGCCTGGAGGAGCCTGGCCGCCTGGAAGAGGAACGCCGCCTGGCTTATGTGGGCATCACCCGCGCCATGCGCCAGCTGGTCATGACCTACGCCGAAACGCGTCGCCTGTATGGCAGCGAGACCTACAACAAGGTGTCACGTTTCGTACGCGAAATTCCGGCAGGCCTGGTTCAGGAAGTGCGCCTGTCCAACAGCGTCAGCCGCCCGTTCGGCGGGGCCAAGACGGCCACGAACAGCAACCTGTTCGCCAATGCCAGCATTCCGCAGACCCCGTTCAATCTGGGCCAGCGTGTTCAGCATGCGGTGTTTGGCGAGGGTGTGATCCTCAACTTCGAAGGCTCCGGCGCCCAGGCGCGGGTGCAGGTGAATTTTGCCGAAGGCAGCAAGTGGCTGATGCTGGGGTATGCCAAGCTCGAGGCCATCTAAAAGCCTGCGCGGTCCCTTGTAGGAGCGGCCTTGTGTCGCGATAGGGCCGCAAAGCGGCCCCACAATCGTGGCGTTGACACTGATATCTCGGGGCTGCTTCGCAGCCCTATCGCGACACAAGGCCGCTCCTACAGGTCCGTCATAAGCACCTTGTAACATTCAGGCAAAAGCTCGAAACATTATGTCGCTGGTCATGTGCCCGGGAACCTGTGCACCATGACGCGCGTGCAATCCACAACAGGGGATATCCCACTTATGCAACGTTTTCTTAGCATCGCTCTGGCGCTCTGCGTCGGCCTGACGCTGAGCCTGGACGCCAACGCCAAGCGTTTTGGCGGCGGCAAGAGCTCGGGCTCCGCGCCTATTCACCAGACCCGCCAGGCCACGCCAACCACGCCTGCCGCCGCGCCGACCGCACCTGGCCGTGCCGCCCCGGCCGCCAGCGGTGCTTCGCGCTGGTTGGGCCCTCTGGCCGGCCTCGCCGCCGGTGGCCTGCTGGCTTCCATGTTCATGGGCGACGGTTTCGAAGGCTTCCAGATCATGGACTTCCTGATCGTGGCGCTCATCGCCTTCCTGGTGTTCCGCTTCATCGCCGCGCGCCGTCGCCAGCAGCAGCCGCAAATGGCCATGCCGGGCCATGCGCCGATGCAGCGTGAAGCTCACGCGCAGCCTGCCCAGCCGTCGATCTTCGGTGGTTCGGCCGCACCTGCTGCCGCAGCCGCCCCGGTGATCACCGCCCCGGCCTGGTTCAACGAGCAGAACTTCCTGGCTGCTGCCCGTAACCACTTCCAGGCGCTGCAGCAGCACTGGGACGCCAACGAGATGGACAAGATCGCCGAGTTCGTCACCCCGCAGATGCTCGAGTTCCTCAAGCGCGAGCGCGCCGAACTGGGTGATGGCTTCCAGTCCACCTACATCGACAACCTCGAGGTACAGCTGGACGGTGTCGACGACCGCGCCGACCGTACCGACGCCACCCTGACCTTCCGTGGCGTGTCGAAGAACTCGCGCTTCGACCAGGGCGAAGTGTTCAGCGAAAGCTGGCACATGGTTCGCGCCCAGGGCGAAAACCAGCCTTGGCTGGTGGCCGGTATCCGTCAAAACGGCTAACCGCTGCGTGCTGCACAAAAAACCCCGGGCCTGTCCCGGGGTTTTTGCTTTTGCCAGAGTGGCCTACTAGGGTATAACGCGCAGCGTTGTCATCTAGGTCAGAGGAAGTGAACCGTGGAAGAAGTGATCGAACAACTCCGTGAAGCCAACGAGCCAGTGCCGGTGCCCCTTGAGCTTCCCGACGAGGACCAGCTGGTCGAGATCGAAGAAGAGCTGTTCATCAACATTCCGTTCGTGTTCAAAGAGTTCCTGCTGACCGTCAGTGACGTGGTGTATGGCTCACTGGAGCCGGTGACCGTTACCGACCCACAGTCGCATACCTACCTGCCAGAAGTCGCCGCCAACGCCTGGGATGCCGGCGTGCCACGTGACCTGATTCCGCTGTGCCAGGACGGCGACAACTACTACTGCGTCGAAGAGGATGGGACCGTGGTGCTGTGGGATGCCGAAGAGGAAATCGTCGGTGAAGACAGCTGGGAATCGGTGTGGCACTGGGCGCGGGATGTCTGGCTGGAGAGCTGATTCCAACCTCTGATTTGATGCTGCCTGTGCCGGCCTCTTCGCGGGTAAACCCGCGAAGAGGCCGGCACAGGAATAGGAAAAATTATGGCCTAGTGCCATCAACGTAGTCAAAATCGCCAGGCTTTCTGCGCTTGGCGACATCGCTACCGCTCCATCCCCTCGGACGACGGTGAAATCTTGCGCAGGGAGTATTGCCCCCTCAGTGCGTATTCTCGCGGCTGTTCTCCAGCGTCTCCAGCAAGGCAATCTGCATGCGCGTATGCACGCGGATAAACCAGCGCCACAGCAAGGCCACCACCACCGCAGCCACCACGGCAATCACCAGCAGCAGCTCGCTGGTGGGCAGAATGCTCGCCGACAGCGCCGAGAGCAGCAGGAAAATCACCAGCAGCGACAACAGCGGGATCACCTCGGCAATCACACGGCGCACGCGCTGGGTATGCCGCCCGGCCGTTTCCGGCTTGACGCCCATCTCTGCCAGTAGCATCGACAGCGCCTTGAGCTTTCGATAGGCGGCAATCAGGAATGGCAGCGACAGCAATAGCGCTGCGCCCCAGATCAGCGCTTTCTGTTGGCTGGCATCGCTGACCCACTCGCTGAGCCAGTTGCCGATCCGCCCGGCGAAATAGCCACCACTGAAGAAGATGGCGATCACCAGCGCCAGGTTCACCCCAACCTGCAACAGGATGCGCCGGATCATCGCCGCGAGCATGGCGCCCTCGCCCTGCGGCTGGATGCTGCGCAACCATTCGCCATACAACGACAGCACCCGCGCCAGGCGGCTGGGCACCACCTTGCCCAGCTTGAGCGACAGCGGGTCGGCGGCACGGATCAGGTAGGGTGTCAGCAGCGTGGTGATTGCCGATACCGCCACAGCCACCGGGTAGAGGAAGTCGCTGGTCACCTGCAGGGTCATGCCCAGCGCGGCGATGATGAAGGAAAACTCGCCAATCTGCGAAAGCCCCATGCCCACCCGCAGCGATGTACGCCCGTCATTTCCGGCAATGAACGCGCCCATGCCACACGACAACATCTTGCCCAATACCACCGCCAGGGTAATGACCACGATTGGCCAGGCGTAGTCGATCAGCACCTGGGGGTCGATCATCAGGCCGATGGCGACGAAGAAGATGGCGCTGAACAGGTCGCGTACCGGTTCGATCAGGCTCTCGATCTTCAGCAACTGGCGCGATTCGGCCATGATCGCGCCAATCAGGAAGGCGCCAAGCACCATGCTGTACTCGAGCTTCACCACCAGCAGGCAGAAGCCGAAGCACAGGCCCAATACGGTTATCAGCAGCATCTCGTTGCTTTCGAACTTGGCCACGTAGGCCAGCAGGCGCGGCACCAGCAGGATGCCGATGACCAGCGCAACGATCATGAACAGCGACAGCTTGCCGACAGTGGAGAACACCTCGCCCGAGCTGACCGTGCCGCTGACGGCAATGCCCGACAGCAGGGCGATGATGCCGATACCGAGGATGTCCTCGACGATCAGCACGCCGAATATCAGCTGGGCGAAACGCTCGTTCTTCATCTTCAGGTCGTTGAGCGCCTTGACGATGATGGTGGTCGAGGAAATCGCCAGGATGGCGCCGAGGAACAGCGAATCCATGGTGTTCCAGCCGAACCAGCGGCCGATCTCGAAGCCGATCCAGATCATCAGCACGATTTCCAGGAACGCCGCGATGAACGCCGTGGCGCCTACCTTGAACAGCTTGCGCAGGCTGAATTCGAGCCCCAGGCAGAACATCAGGAAGATCACCCCCAGCTCGGCGAGGGTCTTGATGGTGTCTTCGTCGTGGATCAGGCCGAACGGTGGGGTGTGCGGGCCGATGATGAAGCCAGCGACGATGTAGCCCAGCACCACGGGCTGCTTGAGGCGGTGGAAGAGAATGGTGACCACGCCAGCAACCAGCATGATGACTGCCAGGTCCTGGATGAAGCTGATGGCATGCATGGCGTGATACTCCTTTTCTCGTCCGTTGCTGGATGCCTGGGCAGACCGCTCCTCTGCCAAGGCAACCCTGAGCGAGCAGCAAGTACATACTGTTTTGAATGCAGGAAAAGCCCATGTTGCATGGGTGTAGTCAGGTTAACATCGCACCCCGCCGCAAAAAGGCGGTGCAATATGCAGAAACAGATCGGCTGGAAAAGCGCCGCTGATGGCATGATCGGCGTGACGATGGAGCGTCAGCCAACGTCCCGTACCAGGAAGGCAAATTCAAAAGAGGGGAACAGAAGTGTCTGCAGATAATGCCCCCCATTCGCCCGATTCAGCGCAACCTCACCGTGAGCACACTATGGAACCTGGAAACGCCCAGCTGAGCATGACCGTCCTGATGACCCCGGACATGGCCAACTTTTCTGGCAACGTACATGGCGGCACCCTGCTCAAGTACCTCGACGAAGTGGCCTATGCGTGCGCCAGCCGCTATGCCGGCACCTATGTAGTCACCCTGTCGGTCGACCAGGTGATCTTCCGTGAGCCGGTGCACGTGGGTGAACTTGTGACCTTCCTGGCGTCGGTCAACTACACCGGCAACACTTCGATGGAGGTGGGCATCAAGGTGGTGACCGAGAACATCCGCGAGCGCTCGGTGCGCCATTCCAACAGCTGCTTCTTCACCATGGTCGCGGTCGACGACAACCGTCGCCCGGTGCAGGTGCCGCCGCGCCAGCCGCAAAGCAGTGAAGAAAAGCGCCGCTTCCTGCAGGGCCAGCAGCGCCGACAGATCCGCCAGGAGCTGGAAAAGCGCTACCAGGACCTGAAAACCGACGCGATTTAAAGCGCCAGCAGCTGTGCCTCGAAGCGTACCCTTGGGTGCGCAATGCGGTCCTGGGCCCGCACCAGCTGCAGTTCATAGCTGGAGCAGGCCTGGGTTTCGAGCAGCACTTCGTGTACGGCCGCAGCGGTGAATTCGAACGCCTGCACCCAGCCGTCGCCGAGCAGAACGCGGGCCAGGA
Organism: Pseudomonas asiatica; assembly: GCF_040214835.1. Classification (NCBI taxonomy): domain Bacteria; kingdom Pseudomonadati; phylum Pseudomonadota; class Gammaproteobacteria; order Pseudomonadales; family Pseudomonadaceae; genus Pseudomonas; species Pseudomonas asiatica. The sequence goes on from NZ_CP157874.1 coordinate 5,821,711, forward strand.
ACAGGCCTGAAGTCAGGTCACCCACCCCTACCGGCTGCCGCGGGAACGCCAGCAGCGGGCGGCGCAGGTGCCAGCTTTGCTCGGCGGTCACCAGCAGCATCTCGAACTGGTCTTCGGCGCGCCCGGGGTAGGCCAGGTGCTTGACCAGCACCACCTGCGGCCCGCGCTGCAACAGGCTGCGCGCCATGTTCACGCAGTCCTCCAGCGACTGCGCTCGGCGGCCACAGAAGCTGTCCAGCTCCAGCTGGTTGGGGCACAGGATGTCAGCCCTGGCAGCCGCCTCGTCGAGCAGAAACTCGCTGACTTCCGCTGGCACGATGCAGCCCTTCTCAGGGTGCCCCATGACCGGGTCGCAAAGGTACAAAGCCTTTGGGTTGACTGCCTTGATCCGCTCGACGCCGGCCAGAATCGCCCGACCTTGTTCGGCGCTGCCCAGGTAACCGGACAGCACCGCGTCGCAATGGCCCAGTTCGCCGATGTTGGAAATGCCTTCCACCAACGCAGGAATTTGCGCGGGGGCAAGCACTTCACCCGCCCACTGGCCATACTGTGTGTGATTGGAGAACTGCACGGTATTGAGCGGCCACACATTGACCCCGATACGCTGCATGGGAAACACCGCGGCGCTGTTGCCGGCGTGGCCGAACACCACGTGGGACTGGATGGCGAGCAGGTGCGGGGTACGTTTCATGCGGGAGGTTTCCAAAGCTGTTTCAGGGATTGTGCGCAACGCAGTATGAACTCGATTGCCACCTGTACGACAGGCCAGGGACGCAGTTAAGCTGGATCGACCTGTTTGGAGCATACGCAAATGTTGACCCTGGAAAACCTCTTCGTCCTGATGCTGGTCGCCACGGCAGGCGCCTGGTTGTGGCACAACCACGGGTTGCGCGAGAAAGCCCTGGAACGGGTCAAACAGCATTGCGCCAAGCTCGACCTCGAACTGCTCGACGACGCGGTCGCTCTCAAGCGTATCGCCTTTGTCCGTGACGCCAACGGCCGCAAGCGCCTGGCGCGCGTCTACGCATTCGAGTTCACCGTCACGGGCGAACAGCGCCACCCCGGTACCGTGACCCAGTTCGGCGCCCACAGCGTGCAGATTGAACTGGCGCCCTACCCGTTCGAGATCAAGACCCCACCACGCACCGACAATGTCATCGAGATGCAGCAGTGGCGCCAGGAGCACAACCGCTGGCGCAACTGATCAGCTGACACGACATTCGCTTAACCCGGCCTGCAGCGCGGATTGCGATTGCGGCTGGTCGAAAATCAGCTCGATACGCGTATCCCTGCGCCAGTCGCTTGGCTGCCAGGCAGGCATGTCCCCATTCAGGCCATTGAATGATTGCCAGCCCTCCACGCTGTGGATAACCCCCTTCGCGCGCCGCCACGGCCAAGCCCGCAAGAACGCCTGCAGCCGCTGTGGATAAAACTGCTGGCCAGGGTGCCAGCGCCAGCCGATGCTCCAACCTCCCTCCCCCTGCTGGGCAAGACAGATAGGCTGCCCGGGATCTGCCCATAGCGCTGCCGGTGGATTTACAAGATTGTCGACAATCCTGTTATCCACAACCGAGCTGTCGACAATGCCATTGGTTACAGCCGGAAGGTCCGACAAGGGCAACCTACCTTGGACAGTCCAGAAGATTTTCTTTCCATAAAATTTATTAGTTATCAACAACTTAGTGCTTTGATCCACAGCCTCTGATTTGTTCAAGACAACGCTTTCAGCAGCATCGAACGCCTGCTGTTGAGCCTCCGTAAGCTGCTCGTTCCGGACCATCGACTGCGCGTCCACGACTATCAGCAATGGCTGTATTGTCAGCACTCCAGCCCAAGGGGCTTTTTGCAACTGAGCGAGCAACTGCAAGGGATGACCCAGCCCGGACGGCTCGATGAACAGCCGGTCAGGGCGGGATTTGCGCAGCAGTCGGCCCAGGCCCACCTGGAACGGCATGCCATTGACGCAGCACAGGCAGCCACCTGCGACCTCGCCGATGGCGATGCCGTCTTCGTCACGGCTGAGCAAGGCCGCATCCAGGCCTACCAGGCCGAATTCGTTGATCAATACCGCCCAGCGCTCATTGGCCGGGCGCTGGGCCAGCAGGTGACGGATCAGGGTGGTCTTGCCGGCCCCCAGCGGGCCGGCAATCACGTGGGTGGGAATGTTCTGCAGCATGGGGCGGCTTCGGGCGATGGTGATGCCTCACTATGCGCTGTCAGGCCAGCCAGTCAAGGCTGAGCATCAGGCGCCCCAGCTGCCCCGACGGCGAACGATGCACCAGACCCGCACCTTCGTTGCCCTGCCACTTCTCACCTTTGAGCACAGCCACGTCGCCAGCTTGCAGGTGCTGAACGTTATCCACAGGCGGTATTGCTGTGTGTAAGTTGCCACGAGGGCTCGCGTCCTCTTTCAACCACTCGCTACCTGGGCCTGCGTAGGTAGTGAGCAGACGCAGCGGAACGTTATCCACATGGAAGCGCGGGCACATCGGGCCTGTCAGTACCCGCAGGCGCAAACCGACCCGCTGCGCACCCACCAGGCAGGTATAGGCCGCCACCAGCCAAGCCACATCCGCCACGAATGCCTCATAGCCGTGCAAGTCGGCCGCTTCGCGCAAGAGTTCGGTGAATACCGGCATGTGCTGCTCGTCCACATCGATGACGCGCTGGTCTGCCAAGGGCTGGCCGAGGCTGACTACCAGGGCGGCAAAGTCCTCCAGTTGTGGCGGCAAGCGTCGGCGCCATACCGCCAGGTTCACGCCATCCTGCAGCACATCGGTCAGCACCTGCGGTGTCTCGCCAAATACCTGGAAAATATCCACAGGCTTGCGTGCAGGGTTCATGCTGCCGCCTCCTCATGCCATGGACCGAACGGATCGGGCAGGCGCAACCAGCCCATGTGCCCCAATTCCATTTCCTGATCGGTCAAAAGGCATGCATCGAGTGCTGTGGATAATTTTTCGAAGTCGATATTCTGCCCGATGAACACCAGTTCCTGGCGGCAGTCACCGCTCTCGGCAACCCAGTTCTTCAAGATCGCGGTGGTGTTATCCACATCCTGTGGCCACTGCTCGCGTGGCACGAAACGCCACCAGCGGCCCGCCAGGCCATGGCGCATCATGCCGCCTGCCTGCGACCAGCTGCCGGCCTCCTGGTATTTGCTGGCCAGCCAGAAAAAGCCTTTGGAACGCAGCAGTCGGCCATTGCTCCAAGGCGTGTGGATAAAATCGAAAAAGCGCTGTGGATGAAGGGGGCGCCGGGCCTGCCAGGTGGTGGCGGCAATGCCGTACTCTTCGGTTTCCGGCACATGCTCGCCGCGCAACTCTTGCAGCCAGCCCGGTGCCTGGGCGGCCTGGTCGAAGTCGAACAGGCCGGTGTCAAGGATGCGTTCCAGCGGTACCTGGCCCATGACCATGGGCACGATCTGCGCCCGGGCATTGAGGCTGCGCAGAATGGCCATGAGCTCTTCGCGCTCGTGCTGGCTGATCAGGTCGATCTTGCTCAGCAACAGTACATCGGCGAACTCGACCTGCTCGATCAGCAAGTCACTGATCGAGCGCTCGTCCTCCTCACCAAGGGTTTCGCCACGGCTGGCCAGGCTGTCTGCTGCCTGGTAATCACGCAGGAAGTTCAAGCCATCGACCACAGTGACCATGGTGTCCAGACGCGCCATGTCGGACAGGCTGCGGCCCTGTTCGTCGCGGAAGGTGAAGGTCTCGGCCACCGGCAGTGGCTCCGAGATCCCCGTGGACTCGATCAGCAAATAATCGAAACGCCCTTCTTCGGCCAGCCGCGCCACCTCCTCGAGCAGGTCTTCACGCAACGTGCAGCAGATGCAGCCATTGCTCATCTCCACCAGCTTCTCCTCGGCACGGTTGAGGCTTACATTGCGCTGCACCTCGCTGGCATCAATGTTGATTTCGCTCATGTCATTGACGATGACCGCAACCCGCAGGTTGTTGCGGTTACGCAGCACATGGTTGAGCAAGGTGCTCTTGCCGGCGCCAAGGAAGCCGGACAGCACGGTGACAGGGAGACGGTTGGACATGGCGAAACCTCTTCAGGCGAGCGCATTCGAAACGATGCATTGCACAATGTTATAAAGTAACAATACAATTTCGCCAAGCCGTTCGTGACGAACGAGTGCCCACCGGGAGGAGAAATGGACCCGCCACGTGCCAGGGTGCCCCTCCCGGCATTGCAGCTTGATCGGTGGTGGCCGCTGATCTCCCTTTTGTTTGGAATACCAGATGACTCAGCTCAAGCTCCCCGACATTGCCGCACAAACCCATGAATACGCCTTGCCTTTGAACTGGGTGGGTATGTGCGGGATCGCCCAACCCGTGCAGTTCGAGGGGCGCACAGCAGCTGCCACTGTCGATGCTGGCGTTAGCCTGGTAGACGGCAGCTCACGCGGTATCCATATGTCGCGGCTTTATCTCGCCCTGGAGTCGTTGGCGCATCAGCCCCTGACGCCGCTCACCATCCACCAGCTGCTGACTGACTTCCTCAGCAGCCACGAAGGCCTTTCCTCCGCAGCCTATCTGCGTTTGCGCTTCGAGCATCTGCTAAAAAGGCCTGCATTGATCAGCCCGCTGGAGGGTTGGAAAAGCTATGCCGTCACAGTCGATGCAAGGATCGAAAATGAAATGTTCCACGTGGAACTATCCGTTTCCGTCCCTTACTCCTCGACCTGCCCATGCTCGGCTGCACTTGCACGGCAGCTGATTCAGCAGCAGTTCCAGGCGCATTTCAGCGCCGAGCAGGTCGACAAATCTGCAGTTCTACAGTGGCTTGGCAGCGCCGAAGGCATCGTAGCGACGCCCCATAGCCAACGTAGTAGCGCGCAAATCCAGGTAAGACTGCGCAGCAATCAGCAGGTACTGCCAATCACCGAGTTGATCGACCGCATAGAAGCAAGCCTGGGGACAGCGGTGCAGACCGCAGTGAAGCGCGCAGACGAACAAGCCTTTGCCTTGGCCAACGGCCAGAACCTGATGTTCTGCGAAGACGCCGCACGACGCCTGCACAAGGCGCTACGGCAAATGGAATGGAGCACGGCCTTCAAGCTGCGCGTGGAACATGCAGAAAGCCTGCATGCCCACGATGTTGTTGCGACCAGCCAGTGGCAATGGGATGTCAGCTGCGCGGCTTGACCGAGCCGCAGTCATTACCCAACCACACGGCACGGGTGTTCATGCTGCCTTGCTGCTGTACACCCGAGGCGTTGAACGTTCCATTGACCTGGGTGGTGAATTCCCGGTCACTGAGGAATGTCGCCTGGCCGCTGCCCTGCGCTTTGGGGCAGCTGAACTGAAATTTCCACACATTGCCGGTGCGGTCGGTGATCTTCTGGGTACACCCTGACTTCGGATCCTGCAGCGGGATATCGTTGGTTGCCACTTGTTCTGGCGTCAGGCACGAGCGCACCCCCTTACCCCCAACAGTCACTCCCTGCTTGGCCAGCACCCCTTCCATCATCGCACGCTGCTCTGGCGGCAGGTTCTTCAACTGGCCGAGCATGAACTCCATGTCGGGTAACGGCTTGCCATCGACCTGCATGTTGCTGGTGGTCAGCTCCCACAAACCTGGCTGTAGCATCTGAGCATGCACCAGCGGGCTGCTCACACCTAGGGCCAACGCCAACAGTGGCAGACGAATCTTCATGGACGAACGCTCCTGGAAAAAAGCCGGCCAAGCGGGCCGGGCTGAGCCTTAGACGCCAAATCCACCTGCAGGTTGCAAGGCGGACCGGGAACGTGTTCTGTTACTCAAGTGTACTCGGCAAGCAGGATGCATATGGACTACCACAGCCCCTACTTCTTCGGTTACCTACTCGGCCTGGTTCACCTGCTGGGTATCGTCGCCGCACTGCACGCACTGTTCACCGTGCGCACTGCCCAAGGCGCAATCGCCTGGGCCATGCCGTTGTTCTTCATCCCCTACCTCACCCTGATCCCTTACCTGATCTTTGGTGCGCGCTCGTTCTATGCCTACATCAAGGCCCGGCGCCAGGCCAACCAGGAAATGCATGTGGCCATGGCCAACCTCAACTGGCGGCCTTGGGTAGAAGAAGCCCTTACCGCCCGCGAGTCGGAAAGCTATGCGGCGTTGCGCGCCATGCCCAAGCTCGGGCGCATGCCCTGCCTTGCCAATAACGAGGTGAAGCTGCTGATCGATGGCAAGGCAACATTCGATGCAATATTCGCCGCCATCGAAAAAGCCCGCGACGTAGTGTTGGTGCAGTTCTTCATCATCCATGACGACAACCTTGGCAAAGCGCTGCAGCAACTGCTGCTGCGCAAGGCCGCCGAGGGGGTGCGGGTGTTCGTGCTGTATGACCGTGTCGGCAGCCACGCCTTGCCGGCAAGCTACAGCCAGTTGCTGCGCGACGGTGGTGTACAGATTCATGCCTTCGCAACCCGTCGTGGCTGGTTCAACCGCTTCCAGGTGAACTTCCGTAACCACCGCAAGATCGTGGTGGTGGATGGCTTGCTCGGTTTCATCGGCGGGCACAACGTGGGCGATGAGTACCTCGGTGGCCACCCGCAGCTCTCACCCTGGCGCGACACCCATGTGCAGATCAGCGGGCCGGTGCTGGCCTGCCTGCAGGAATCGTTCGCCGAAGACTGGTACTGGGCCACGCGCCAGCTACCACCGCTGATTCTGCCGGATGCCTACCCGGACAACGGCGTGCTTTGCCAAGCCTTGGCCAGCGGCCCGGCCGACCCACAGGAAACCTGCTCGCTGTTCTTCCTTGAGGCGATCCATTCAGCCTCCCGGCGCGTGTGGATCACCAGCCCGTACTTCATCCCCGACGAGGCGGTTTTCGCCGCGTTGCGTTTGGCGGTACTGCGTGGGGTCGATGTGCGAGTGCTGATTCCGTCACGCCCAGACCATCGCATCGTCTATGCCGCTTCCAGCCTTTTCGCCTTCGAAGCGGTACGTGCGGGTGTGCGCATGTTCCGCTACCAACCGGGCTTCCTGCATCAGAAGGTGGTGCTGGTGGATGACGATGTCAGCGCGATCGGCAGTGCCAACCTGGACAACCGCTCGTTCCGCCTGAACTTCGAAATCACCCTGCTGACAGTCGACCGCGGCTTCGCTGACCAGGTCGAGAACATGCTGAACAATGACTTTGAACAGGCACGGGAAATTACTGCGGAGGACAGCCGCGATACTCATCGGCTGCAGCAACTGGGGATGCGGATTGCGCGGCTGATTTCGCCGATTCTCTGATGCGCCTGCGCCCGTTGCAGGGTATCGCGGACCTTGTGGGAGCGGGTTTACCCGCGAAGACGTCAGTGGCTGTACCGACGCATTCGCGGGTAAACCCGCTCCCACAGGGTATGGTGGCGCGCTTGCATGCTTTGGAGCAATTCAGCGATACAGGTCTTCACGCGTCCAAGGCAGGTCATGGTGCCCATCGGCGTACGGCTTCACGGCCAGGATCTGATGCAGGTTGATCCACCCCTTCTGGAAGGCATAGGCACACCCGGCCAGGTACAGGCGCCAGATGCGCAAAGTCTTCTCGGGCACCAGCGCCGCCGCCTTGTGCAGCTGGTTCTCCAGGTTCTCGCTCCAGTGGTGCAAGGTCTTGGCGTAGTGCAAACGCAGGCTTTCCACGTCTACCACCTCCAGGCCCGCTTCACAGATGCTGGCACTGATCATCGACAGGTGCGGCAGCTCGCCATGGGGGAAGACGTAGCGATCGATGAACTCGCCAGCGCCACGCCCGACCGGGCGGCCATCGACATGCTTGGCGGTGATACCGTGATTCATCACCAGCCCCCCTTCCCTCACGGCACCGAACAGCTTCTGGCTATACAGCGCCAGGTTGGCATGCCCGACATGCTCGAACATGCCAACGCTGACAACCTTGTCGAAGCGGCCATCCTGAGGCAGGTCGCGGTAGTCGAGAATCTGCAGGTCGACCTTGTCGGCCAACCCCTCTGCCTTCACCCGCTCGCGACCGAGCTTGAGTTGCTCCTTGCTCAAGGTGATACCAAACACCTTGGCGCCATATTCGCGAGCAGCGAAACGCGCCAGCCCGCCCCATCCGCAGCCGACGTCGAGCAGGTACTCTCCTGCATCCAGGCGCAGCTTGCGGCACAGATGATCGAATTTGTCCTGCTGTGCCTGATCCAGCGTGTTGTCCGGCTCGCGGAAGTAGGCGCACGAGTAGGCCATGTCCTGATCCAGCCATAGCTGGTAGAACTCGTTGGAAACATCGTAATGGTAGGAAATGGCTTCGGCGTCGGTGCTCTTGTCATGGGCCCGGCGCTCCGGTGGAGCGTCGTCCTCATCGGTCAGTAGCGCTTCGCTCAGCTCATCGCATACGCGGATGGCCTCACCAATATCGCCCTCCAGCTCCAGCTTGCCTTCGACGAAAGCTGTGCCCAGCTGGTCCATGCTCGGGTGGCTCAACTGGCTGATCAGCTGTGGCTCCTTGACCAGGATAGTGACCTGCGGGCTAGGCCCCAGATCGAACTGGTTACCGTCCCACAGTTTCAGCCGCAGCGGCAGATGCAGGCTTTGCAGTGCCGGTGGAAGTTGCGCAAGCATGAACGACCCTCCTGTCCGTATTTGGCCACGACGCCTGATATTTCGAACGTCGCCGGATCAGAGTAGTTCATTCGTGGGATGTTTCCTCTAAACGAGACCATGGTCTAGAACCAACTGATCTTATCCACGCAGCAGATTGTATACAATTTTTGCGTCTCAGCTTAACCTTGTGCCCCTCTTGCGCTTCTTCATCCTGGAGTTGAACCCATGAAATCCTATGACGTGGTGATCATCGGCGGTGGCCCTGGCGGCTACAACGCAGCCATCCGCGCCGGCCAACTGGGCCTGAGCGTAGCCTGCGTGGAAGGCCGCTCGACCTTGGGTGGCACCTGCCTGAACGTGGGCTGCATGCCCTCCAAGGCGCTGCTGCATGCTTCCGAGCTGTATGAAGCCGCCAGTGGTGACGAGTTCGCCCACCTCGGTATCGAAGTCAAACCTAACCTCAACCTCGCCCAGATGATGAAACAGAAGGACGAGAGCGTGACCGGCCTGACCAAGGGCATCGAGTACCTGTTCCGCAAGAACAAGGTCGACTGGATCAAGGGCTGGGGCCGCCTGGATGGCGTCGGCAAGGTCGTGGTCAAGGCTGAGGACGGTAGCGAAACCGCATTGCAGGCCAAGGACATTGTCATTGCCACCGGCTCCGAACCTACGCCCCTGCCGGGCGTGACCATCGACAACCAGCGCATCATCGACTCGACCGGCGCGCTGTCGCTGCCACAGGTGCCCAAGCACCTGGTCGTCATCGGCGCCGGCGTGATCGGCCTTGAGCTGGGTTCGGTATGGCGCCGCCTGGGCAGCCAGGTCACGGTCATCGAATACCTCGACCGCATCTGCCCGGGTACCGACGAAGAAACCGCCAAGACCCTGCAGAAGGCCCTGGCCAAGCAAGGCATGGTGTTCAAGCTGGGCAGCAAGGTGACCCAGGCCAGCGCCAGCGCCGATGGCGTGAACCTGACCCTGGAGCCGGCCGCCGGTGGCACCGCAGAAACGCTGCAAGCTGACTATGTACTCGTCGCCATCGGACGACGCCCCTATACCAAAGGGCTGAACCTGGAAAGCGTGGGCCTGGAAACCGACAAGCGCGGCATGCTCGGCAACGACCACCACCGCACTTCCGTGCCGGGTATCTGGGTGATTGGCGACGTCACCTCCGGCCCGATGCTGGCGCACAAAGCCGAAGACGAAGCGGTGGCCTGCATCGAACGCATCGCCGGCAAGCCCCACGAGGTCAACTACAACCTTATCCCTGGCGTGATCTACACCCGCCCGGAGCTGGCCACCGTGGGCAAGACCGAAGAGCAGCTCAAGGCCGAAGGGCGTGCCTATAAAGTCGGCAAGTTCCCGTTCACGGCCAACAGCCGGGCCAAGATCAACCACGAGACCGAAGGCTTCGCCAAGGTCATCGCCGATGCCGAGACCGACGAAGTGCTGGGTGTGCACCTGGTAGGCCCAAGTGTCAGCGAGATGATCGGTGAGTTCTGCGTGGCCATGGAGTTCTCGGCCTCGGCGGAAGACATCGCCCTCACCTGCCACCCCCACCCGACCCGCTCCGAGGCCTTGCGCCAGGCAGCGATGAATGTGGACGGGATGGCGATGCAGATTTGAGGTGAGATAGCCGGGGGGCTGCTTTGCAGCCCATCGCGACACAAGGCCGCTCCTACAGGAAATTGCGTTCTCCTGTAGGAGCGGCCTTGTGTCGCGATGGGGCGCAAAGCGCCCCTGGCTTCTGGCTTACTCGACCGTAACCGACTTGGCCAGGTTACGCGGCTGGTCCACGTCGGTGCCCTTGAGCACGGCCACGTAGTAAGACAGCAGCTGCAGCGGGATGGTGTAAAGGATCGGCGCCAGGGCGTCGGCGATGTGCGGCACCTTGATCACGTGGGTACCTTCGCCATTGGTCATGCCGGCCTGCTCATCGGCAAACACTACCAGCTCGCCACCACGGGCGCGTACTTCCTGCAGGTTGGACTTCAGCTTCTCCAGCAGTTCGTTGTTCGGCGCAACGGTAACCACCGGCATGTCGCTATCCACCAGCGCCAGCGGGCCGTGCTTCAGCTCGCCTGCCGGGTAGGCTTCGGCGTGGATGTAAGAGATTTCCTTGAGCTTGAGCGCACCTTCCATCGCCACCGGGTACTGCGCACCACGGCCGAGGAACAGGGTGTGGTGCTTGTCGGCGAACAGCTCGGCGATTTTCTCGACGGTGGCGTCCATGGCCAGGGCTTCGCCCAGGCGGGCCGGCAGGCGGCGCAGTTCTTCAACCAGCTCGGCTTCGACACCGGCTTCCAGGGTACCGCGCACCTGGCCCAGAGCCAGGGTCAGCAGCATCAGCGAAACCAGCTGGGTGGTGAAAGCCTTGGTCGACGCCACGCCGATTTCCGGGCCAGCCAGAGTCAGCAGGGTCAGGTCCGACTCACGCACCAGCGAGCTGATACCGACGTTGCAGATCGCCAGGCTACCGAGGAAGCCCAGCTCCTTGGCGTTGCGCAGTGCGGCCAGGGTGTCGGCGGTTTCGCCAGACTGCGAGATGGAGACGAACAGGGTGTCCGGCTGAACTACCACCTTGCGGTAACGGAACTCGCTGGCCACTTCGACCTGGCACGGGATCCCGGCCAGGCTTTCCAGCCAGTAACGGGCGACCATGCCGGCGTGGTAGCTGGTACCGCAGGCAACGATCTGCACGTTACGCACCTTGGCGAACAGTTCGGCAGCCTGCGGGCCGAAGGCCTGGACCATCACGTTGTCCTTGCCCAGGCGACCTTCCAGGGTGCGCTGCACCACGCTTGGCTGCTCGTGGATTTCCTTGAGCATGAAGTGGCGGTAGGTGCCTTTGTCGGCAGCTTCGGCACCTTCGTGGTACTGCACGGTTTCGCGCTGGACCTTGTGGCCATCCTGGTCCCAGATGGAGACCTGGTCACGGCGGATTTCAGCAATGTCGCCTTCTTCCAGGTACATGAAGCGGTCGGTGACCTGGCGCAGGGCCAGCTGGTCGGACGCCAGGAAGTTCTCGCCCAGGCCCAGGCCGATGACCAGCGGGCTGCCACTGCGTGCGGCTACCAGGCGGTCAGGCTGCTTGGCACTGATCAGCGCCAGGCCGTAAGCACCATGCAAGCGCTTCACCGCAGCCTTCAGGGCATCGGTCAAGTCCGGAATGCTCTTCAGGGTGTGGTGGATCAGGTGGACGATGACTTCGGTATCGGTCTGTGAAGTGAAGACATAGCCAAGGCCCTTCAGCTCTTCGCGCAGTTCTTCGTGGTTCTCGATGATGCCGTTGTGCACCACGGCCACTTCATTGCCCGAGAAGTGCGGGTGGGCGTTGCCCTCGGTCGGCGCACCGTGGGTGGCCCAGCGAGTGTGGGCGATGCCCAGCTGGCCGGCCAGTGGCTCGGCGGCAACAGCGGCTTCCAGTTCACTGACCTTGCCGATACGGCGACGGCGCTGCAGTTCACCGTTCTGGGTGAGGACGGCCAGGCCGGCGCTGTCGTACCCGCGGTACTCAAGACGCTTGAGGCCTTCGATCAGGATGGCTGTGATGTTGCGTTCGGCGACGGCACCAACGATTCCACACATGGTTTATTGCTCCTGGCTGATCGCGGCGCAGATCAGGTTGATGCCGCGGGCTTGAATTTGTTCGCGTGCCGCTGCGGGCAGGCGTTCGTCGGTAATAAGGGTGTGCACGCTGCCCCAGGGCAGCTCGAGGTTGGGGATCTTGCGCCCTACCTTGTCCGATTCGACCATCACGATCACTTCACGGGCGACTTCGGCCATGACCCGGCTCAGCCCGAGAAGTTCGTTGAAGGTGGTGGTACCACGACCGAGGTCGATGCCGTCGGCGCCGATGAACAGCTGGTCGAAATCGTAGGAGCGCAACACTTGCTCGGCCACCTGGCCCTGGAACGACTCGGAATGCGGGTCCCAGGTGCCACCGGTCATCAGCAGCACCGGCTCGTGTTCGAGGTCGCAGATGGCGCGGGCCACGTTCATCGAATTGGTCATCACCACCAGGCCAGGATGGCGCCCCAGTTCGGGGATCATGGCTGCCGTGGTGCTACCGCTGTCGATGATGATGCGCGCATGTTCGCGGATACGTGCCACGGCGGCGCGGGCGATGGCCTTTTTATAGGAAGACACCGGCTGGGCAGGTTCGCCGAGCAACTCTTGTGGCACCGGGACCGCGCCACCGTAGCGCCGCAGCAACAGGCCGTTGGTTTCGAGGGCAGCGAGGTCCTTGCGGATGGTGACTTCCGAGGTAGCGAAACGCTTGGCCAACGCGTCCACACTCACCTCGCCCTGCTCGCTGAGCAAAGCCAGGATGTTGTGCCGCCGCTGCGGGGTGTTTCGTTTCGACATGAGCGCTTAAGTTTCGATTCGAAAGATAATGGTGGCAATCAAAACCTAAGATGAGCGATTCGTCAAGTTATCGCTGCCCTGTGGATAGATTCTCTCTGCACTGGCGCGGCTTCTGTAGGAGCGGCCTTGTGTCGCGATGGGCCGCAGCGCGGCCCCAGGTTTTCGAGGGAAAACAGAAATTGCCGGGGCTGCTTTGCAGCCCATCGCGACACAAGGCCGCTCCTACAGAGGGTGCGATATGCCGCAAAATAAAAAGCCGACTTATTCACATAAGTCGGCTTTCGATCGAAACAGCTGTGTATAACTCAGCTCTTCTTGATCTTCTCCGGCCGCTTCCAACCCGAGATGTTGCGCTGACGGGCACGAGCTACCGCCAGGTCGCCTGCCTCCACGGTCTGGGTGATGGTCGAACCGGCAGCAGTGGTCGCACCAGCCTTGATTTCCACAGGCGCTACCAACGAGTTGTTCGAGCCGATGAACACGTCCTCGCCCATCACGGTCTTGAACTTGTTGGCGCCATCGTAGTTGCAGGTAATGGTGCCGGCGCCGATGTTGGTGCGCGCACCGATTTCGGCATCGCCCAGGTAGGTCAGGTGACCGGCCTTGGCGCCTTCCCCGAGGTGGGCGTTTTTCAGTTCGACGAAGTTACCCACATGGGCCTTGGCATCCAGCACACTGCCGGGGCGCAGGCGGGCGAACGGGCCGGCATCGCTGCCCTCGCCCATCACGGCGCCTTCGAGGTGGCTGTTGGCCTTGACCACTGCGCCTTTGCGCAGGGTGGTGTTCTTGATCACGCAGTTAGGGCCGATCTGCACATCATCCTCGATGACCACCTTGCCTTCGAGAATCACGTTGATGTCGATCAGCACGTCACGGCCAACGGTCACTTCACCGCGGACATCGAAGCGCGCCGGGTCGCGCAGGGTCACACCCTGGGCCATCAGGCGACGGCCTTCGCGCAACTGGTAGTGGCGCTCCAGCTCCGACAACTGGCGGCGGTCGTTGGCACCTTGCACTTCCATCGGGTCGTGCGGCTGTTCGGTAGCCACCACCAGGCCATCGGCCACAGCCATGGCGATGACGTCGGTCAGGTAATACTCGCCCTGAGCGTTGTTGTTCGACAGACGGCCCATCCAGTCGGCCAGGCGCGCGGCTGGCAGGGCCAGAATACCGGTGTTGCCTTCCTTGATCGCTTTCTGCGCATCGCTGGCGTCCTTGTGCTCAACGATGGCGGTCACCTTGCCCTGCTCGTCACGCACGATGCGGCCATAGCCGGTCGGGTCGTCGAGGGTCACCGTGAGCAGGCCCAGCTGCTGCTCGTTGGCCTTGGCCAGCAGACGCTGCAGGGTTTCCACTTCGATCAACGGCACATCACCGTACAGCACCAGCACGGTTTCGGCGGTCAAGGCCGGTAGTGCCTGGGCAACCGCATGACCGGTACCCAGCTGCTTGTCCTGCATGACAAAGTTCAGGTCGTCGGCGGCCAGGCGCTCGCGAACCAGCTCGGCACCATGGCCAATGACCACATGAATACCTTGCGGCTGCAACTGGCGCGCGCTGTGGATAACATGGCCGAGCATGGAGTTGCCGGCTACCGGGTGCAGCACCTTGGGCAGCGCCGAGCGCATGCGGGTGCCTTGGCCGGCGGCGAGAATAACGATATCGAGTGACATTACTGGCTACCAATCCTGGGTGGTCAGTGAAATGACCGGGGGGAGAAATCAGAAAAAGAAAAAGGGTAGCCGAGGCTACCCTTTTACTCAATCGCTACAGAAGTTATCAGCCGAGGGCCGATTACTTGCCTCTGCGCATTTGCTGGACGGTACGCAGCTGAGCTGCGGCCTCGGCCAGACGTGCGGCGGCGGCGCCGTAGTCGAAGTCCGCGCCTTTCAGATTCAGGGCGTTCTCGGCAGCCTTGAGGGCTTCCTGAGCCTGAGCTTCATCCAGGTCTGCAGCACGTTGCACGGTATCGGCAAGCACCTTGACCATGTTCGGCTGAACCTCGAGGAAACCACCAGAGATGTAAAACACCTCTTGGGCGCCACCCTGCTTGGTCAGCGTGATCGGACCAGGCTTGAGATTGGTGATCAGCGGCGCGTGACCCGGAGCGATACCAAGATCACCTAGGTTACCGTGCGCAACTACCATCTCGACCAGGCCGGAGAAGATCTCTCCTTCCGCGCTGACGATATCGCAATGGACTGTCATAGCCATCTGCTTGCCTCAACCTGATAGCGCCCCTTGCGGGGCGCAGGAATTACAGTTTCTTGGCTTTCTCGATCGCTTCGTCGATGCTGCCGACCATGTAGAACGCTTGTTCTGGCAGGTGGTCGTAGTCACCTTTGAGGATGCCGCTGAAGCCAGCGATGGTGTCTTTCAGGGAAACGTACTTGCCTGGGGAACCGGTGAAGACTTCGGCCACGAAGAACGGCTGCGACAGGAAGCGCTGGATCTTACGAGCGCGGGCTACCAGTTGCTTGTCGGCTTCGGACAGTTCGTCCATACCCAGGATCGCGATGATGTCCTTCAGCTCTTTGTAGCGCTGCAGAACATACTGAACGCCACGAGCGGTCTCGTAGTGCTCGTTGCCGATCACGTTCGGGTCCAGCTGGCGCGAAGTCGAGTCCAGTGGGTCGACCGCTGGGTAGATACCCAGGGAGGCGATGTCACGGGACAGAACGACGGTGGCGTCCAAGTGGGCGAAGGTGGTCGCTGGCGACGGGTCGGTCAAGTCGTCCGCAGGTACGTATACGGCCTGAACGGAGGTGATCGAACCTTCCTTGGTGGAGGTGATACGCTCTTGCAGAACGCCCATCTCTTCAGCCAGGGTCGGCTGGTAACCTACTGCCGAAGGCATACGGCCCAGCAGTGCGGATACTTCGGTACCGGCCAGGGTGTAACGATAGATGTTGTCGACGAACAGCAGAACGTCGTTACCTTCGTCACGGAACTTCTCGGCCATGGTCAGGCCGGTCAGCGCTACGCGCAGACGGTTTCCTGGTGGCTCGTTCATCTGACCGTAGACCAGTGCTACCTTGTCGAGAACGTTGGAGTCCTTCATCTCGTGGTAGAAGTCGTTACCCTCACGAGTACGCTCACCCACACCAGCGAACACGGAGTAACCGCTGTGTTCCATGGCGATGTTACGGATCAGTTCCATCATGTTTACGGTCTTGCCGACACCGGCACCACCGAACAGACCAACCTTACCACCCTTGGCGAACGGGCAAACCAGGTCGATAACCTTGATGCCGGTTTCCAGCAGGTCGTTACCGCCTGCCTGGTCAGCGAACGAAGGCGCTGGCTGGTGGATACCGCGACGCTCTTCTTCGCCGATCGGGCCGGCCTCGTCGATCGGGTTGCCCAGTACGTCCATGATACGGCCCAGGGTGGCCTTACCAACAGGAACGGAAATGGCAGCGCCGGAGTCAACGACTTCCAGACCGCGCTTCAGGCCTTCGGTCGAGCCCATCGCAATGGTACGAACCACGCCGTCGCCCAGCTGCTGCTGAACTTCCAGGGTGGTTTCCGCGCCTTGTACTTTCAGCGCGTTGTAAACACTCGGCACGACGTCACGTGGGAATTCCACGTCGATGACGGCGCCGATGATTTGAACGATACGTCCGCTACTCATAGCTGGATCCTCTGAATATTTGAACCGTTAAACCGCGGCAGCGCCGCCGACGATTTCCGAGATCTCCTGGGTGATCGCAGCCTGACGCGCCTTGTTGTAGATCAACTGAAGCTCTTTGATCAAATCACCGGCGTTGTCTGTGGCGTTCTTCATGGCGATCATCCGGGCCGCTTGTTCAGCAGCGTTGTTCTCGACCACCGCCTGGTACACCTGCGACTCCACGTAACGCACCATCAAGCCGTCCAGCAGCTCTTTTGCGTCGGGTTCGTACAGGTAGTCCCAGTGATGCTTGAGATCCTGATCCGGGGTTGCCACCAACGGTACCAATTGCTCGACCGTTGGCTTCTGGGTCATGGTGTTGATGAACTTGTTCGAAACCACCGAGAGGCGATCGATACGGCCGTCCAGGTAGGCGTCCAGCATTACTTTGACGGAGCCGATCAGATCGTTGATCGATGGCTCTTCGCCCAAGTGGCTGATCGCGGCTACGACGTTACCGCCAAAGATGCGGAAGAAAGTCGCACCCTTGCTGCCGATCACGCACAGGTCGATTTCCACGCCCTGTTCGCGGTTTTCGTTCATGTCCTTGACCAGGGCCTTGAACAGGTTGGTGTTCAAGCCACCGCACAGACCACGGTCACTGCTCACCACGATATAACCGGCGCGCTTTACAGGGCGCTCGATCATGAACGGGTGGCGGTATTCCGGGTTGGCGTTGGCCAGATGACCGATCACCTGGCGGATACGCTCCGCGTAAGGACGGCTAGCAGCCATGCGCATTTGTGCTTTGCGCATCTTGCTGACCGCCACTTTCTCCATGGCGCTGGTAATTTTTTGCGTGCTTTTGATGCTCGCAATCTTACTGCGAATCTCTTTTGCGCCTGCCATGTATCACCTATCAGGTTAGCAAGCGGGGGCCTGAGCCCCCGCTGCGGCTTACCAGGTCTGGGTGGCCTTGAACTTCTCGATACCGGCTTTCAGGCCTGCATCGATTTCGTCGTTGAAGTCACCCTTCACGTTGATCTTCGCCATCAGTTCAGCGTGATCACGGTTGAAGAAGGCGATCAGTGCTTGCTCGAAGCTACCGATCTTGGAGACTTCTACGTCAGTCAGGAAGCCACGCTCAGCGGCGTACAGCGACAGGGCCATGTCCGCGATGGACATCGGCGCGTACTGCTTCTGCTTCATCAGTTCGGTAACGCGCTGACCATGCTCCAGCTGCTTGCGGGTCGCTTCGTCCAGATCGGAAGCGAACTGGGCGAATGCAGCCAGTTCACGGTACTGAGCCAGAGCGGTACGGATACCACCGGACAGCTTCTTGATGATCTTGGTCTGAGCGGCACCACCTACGCGGGATACCGAAACACCGGCGTTCACTGCAGGGCGGATGCCCGAGTTGAACATGGCCGATTCCAGGAAGATCTGACCGTCGGTGATGGAAATCACGTTGGTCGGAACGAAGGCGGAAACGTCGCCAGCCTGGGTTTCGATGATCGGCAGGGCGGTCAGGGAACCGGTTTTGCCAGTCACAGCACCGTTGGTGAACTTCTCGACGTACTCTTCCGAAACGCGCGATGCACGCTCCAGCAGACGGGAGTGGAGATAGAACACGTCACCTGGGTACGCTTCACGTCCTGGTGGACGGCGCAGCAGCAGGGAGATCTGACGGTAGGCAACGGCCTGCTTGGACAGGTCATCGTAAACGATCAGGGCGTCTTCACCGCGGTCACGGAAGAACTCGCCCATGGTGCAGCCGGCGTATGGCGCCAGGAACTGCAGTGCGGCGGATTCCGAAGCACTGGCAACGACCACGATGGTGTTGGCCAGGGCGCCGGCTTCTTCCAGCTTGCGAACGATGTTGGCAACGGTGGAACGCTTCTGGCCGACAGCAACATAAACACAGAAAATACCGGAGTCTTTCTGGTTGATGATGGCGTCGATGGCCATGGCGGTCTTGCCGATCTGACGGTCACCGATGATCAGCTCGCGCTGGCCACGGCCGACAGGGATCATGGCGTCGACGGACTTGTAGCCAGTCTGTACAGGCTGGTCTACCGACTTACGCCAGATCACGCCTGGAGCGACCTTTTCGACCGCGTCGGTTTCGGTGGTGGTCAGAGGACCTTTGCCATCGATCGGGTTACCCAGAGCGTCGACGACGCGGCCCAGCAGGCCTTTGCCGACCGGAACTTCCAGGATGCGACCGGTGCACTTGGCGCTCATGCCTTCGGCGAGGGTGTCATAGGCACCCAGGATCACTGCACCTACGGAGTCTTGCTCCAGGTTCAGGGCCATGCCGAATACGCTGCCAGGGAACTCGATCATTTCGCCGTACATGACGTCGGCCAGACCGTGGATCCGCACGATACCGTCGGATACCGAAACAACGGTACCTTCGTTACGGGCTTGGGAGCTCACATCGAGGTTGTCGATGCGGCCCTTGATGATTTCACTAATTTCGGAAGGATTGAGTTGCTGCATTGCTCTGCTGCCCCTTCAAACTCAAGATTTCAATGCTTCGGCCAGTTTCGCGATTTTGCCGCGAACAGAGCCATCGATTACCAGGTCACCAGCGCGGATGACGACGCCGCCAATCAGGCTGGCATCCTCCGACGCGTGCAGGCGCACTTCCTGGCCTAACCGTGCACTGAGAACCTTGGCGAGTTTGTCTTGCTGTTCTTGGTTCAACGCGAAGGCACTGGTGACTTCCACGTCCACGGATTTCTCTTGCTCGGCCTTGTACAGGTCGAACAGGGCGGCAATCTCCGGCAGAAGCAGGAGACGGTCGTTTTCCGCGGCAACATGAATGAAATTCTGTGCCTGTGCATTGAACTTGTCACCGCACACGTCAATGAACGTGGCGGCCTTTTCTGCGCTCGTCAGTCGCGGGGCCTTGAGCAGGCGCTGCATGGTGTCGTCTTGCGACACCGCAGCAGCCAGGCCGAGCATGGCTGACCAATTGGCCAGTTGCTGATGGGCCTGGGCATGCTCAAAGGCAGCCTTAGCGTAAGGTCGGGCCAACGTGGTCAGTTCTGCCATGATCGCCCTCGCTTAAATTTCAGCGGCCAGTTTGTTAACCAGCTCCGCATGCGCGTTTTGATCGATTGTGGCGCCAAGGATCTTTTCAGCACCACCAACGGCCAGGGCACCCACTTGGGCACGCAGGGCGTCTTTAGCGCTGTTCAGTTCCTGTTCGATCTCGGCCAGAGCCTGAGCTTTCACACGGTCAGCTTCGACGCGGGCCTGATCACGGGCTTCCTCGACAAGCTGAGCAGCGCGTTTCTTGCTTTGCTCGATGATTTCGGCTGCCTGTGCTTTAGCTTCACGCAGTTGCTGACCCGCTTTCTCTTGGGCCAGCTCCAGGTCGCGAGCTGCGCGGTTGGCAGCGTCCA
Source organism: Pseudomonas asiatica (assembly GCF_040214835.1). NCBI lineage: Bacteria > Pseudomonadati > Pseudomonadota > Gammaproteobacteria > Pseudomonadales > Pseudomonadaceae > Pseudomonas > Pseudomonas asiatica. Next base: position 5,841,652 of record NZ_CP157874.1, read on the forward strand.
AGCCGTCGGCAATCTTCTTTTGGCGCTCTTGCAGGGCAGTGATGACCGGAGGCCATACATACTTCATGCAGAAGAGTACAAAAATCAGAAAAGCAACGGATTGGCCAATCAGGGTTGCATTAATGTTCACGCCAACACCTCGCTCGGTCTTAATTCATACAGCCATCAACTCGTGGTGACGAGTGATTAGCCGGCGATCTGACCAACGAACGGATTCGCGAAGGTGAAGAACAGAGCGATACCAACACCGATCATGGTTACGGCGTCGAGCAGACCGGCAACGATGAACATTTTAACCTGCAGCATCGGAACCATTTCTGGTTGACGAGCAGCGCCTTCCAGGAACTTGCCGCCCAGCAGGCCGAAACCAATGGCGGTACCCAGAGCACCCAGGCCGATCAGCAGAGCAACAGCGATAGCGGTCAGACCAACTACAGTTTCCATCTTTCCTCCCGACTTTTACGTCGTATTGGTTAGGTTTTTAGTTTGAAGCGGTAAAACAAATCGTTTGGTACAGCATGCCCTTGCGGACTTTTTAAGCCCTCCCCCCGAACAGGCGGGGAAGGCTATCAGACACGCCAGGCGGTCTTAATGGTTATCTTCGTGAGCCATCGACAGGTAGACGATGGTCAGCATCATGAAGATGAAAGCTTGCAGGGTGATGATCAGGATGTGGAACACAGCCCACGCCCATTGCAGCACCACACCCAGGCCGCTGAGCCACAGCAGGCCGGAGCCGAACATTACAGCGATCAGGATGAACACCAGTTCGCCGGCATACATGTTGCCGAACAGACGCAGTGCCAGCGAGATCGGCTTGGCGATCAGGGTGACGAATTCCAGCAGGAAGTTGACCGGAATCAGCAGGATCTGAACGAAGATGTTCTTGCTGCCGAACGGGTGCAGGGTCAGCTCACCGATGAAGCCGCCCAGGCCCTTGACCTTGATGCTGTAGAAGATGATCAGGGCGAACACGCAGAAGGCCATGGCCAGGGTCGCGTTCGGGTCGGTGGTCGACACGGCGCGGAACGGAATGTGCGGGTCACCGGAGATCAGGATGGCCAGCTGAGGAATCCAGTCGACCGGTACCAGGTCGACGGCGTTCATCAGGAATACCCAGACGAAAATGGTCAGCGCCAGCGGAGCGATTACCGGGCTACGGCCGTGGAAGGAGTCCTTCACGCTGCCGTTGACGAAGTCCACCATCACTTCTACGAAGTTCTGCAGGCCGCCAGGTTGGCCGGAAGTCGCCTTCTTGGCCGCCATGCGGAAGATGAACAGGAAGATCAGACCCAGCGCGACGGACCAACCCAGGGTGTCCAGGTGGAACGCCCAGAAGCCCATTGCCTTGGCTTCTGCAGCCGAATGGGCGAAGCCCCAGCTGCCGTCTGGTAGTTGACCGTAGGTCAGGTTCTGCAAGTGGTGCTGGATATAGCCCGAAGCGGTTTCTGCTGCCATGGTTGCCTCAAACGCCCTAAGGTCTCGAAAGTCTTTTATTCATCAGCAGGGGCGCGAACCAGCTGACCAAAAGGGTCAACACGAAGACGCCGAATACTGCTAACGGCGCCAGTGGCTTCACTCCTGCGAAGGTCAGTGCAAAAAGCACTGCCGTCAAAATCATCTTGCCTGCCTCGCCAGCGTAGAACGACTTGACGATGGCTTGTGCCGCCCGGGCCCCGCTGAAGCGAAAAGCCTTCCAGGCGAAATACACATTGGGTAGCCAGGCAATCAAACCTCCGCAAAGGCCTGAATATCCACTGACCGCCCCTTTCCACTGCCACAACACCAACGTTGCCAGCAGCAGTACGACGAATTGAGCCAGCAGTACCGGGAAAACCGCCCAGCGATGGAAAGGCAGGCGGTTTGGCGTGCGGATTTCCATCACAACTGCTCCTCGGAAGTCGACCAGCAAGTCAGTTATGACTTGGCATAATTTGTGCCGACAAAATGCGCGCAGAGTATAGGGGTGGATTAACCCCTATTCAACTATTCGGTAGTGATTTCCGACTGCGCGCTACAACGGGAATTGTTTCAGCGGATGTGAGCAAGCACGCCTTGCAACTCGTCAAGCGAGTTGTAGCGAATAACCAATTGGCCTTTGCCCTTGTTGCCATGGCGGATCTGCACGGCCGAGCCCAGGCGCTCTGCGAGCCTCTGTTCAAGGCGTGCGATATCCGGATCAGGTTTGCTCGGTTCGACCGGATCAGGTTTGTCGCTGAGCCACTGACGAACCAGTGCCTCGGTTTGGCGCACGGTGAGGCCACGTGCGACAACATGACGCGCCCCCTCTTCCTGGCGGTGTTCTTCCAGGCCGAGCAATGCACGGGCGTGGCCCATCTCCAGGTCGCCATGGGCGAGCATGGTCTTGATCGCGTCAGGCAGGGTGATCAGGCGCAGCAGGTTGGCCACGGTCACCCGCGACTTGCCCACGGCATCGGCCACCTGTTGCTGGGTGAGCTCGAACTCCTGCTGCAGCCGCTGCAGGGCCAGGGCCTCTTCCAGCGGGTTGAGGTCTTCGCGCTGGATGTTCTCGATCAGCGCCATGGCGATGGCGGCTTCGTCGGGCACTTCGCGGACCATCGCCGGGATCTTGTCCAGGCCAGCCTGCTGGGTGGCGCGCCAGCGGCGCTCACCGGCGATGATCTCGAAGCGGTTGCCATCGATCGGGCGCACCACGATCGGTTGCATCACGCCATGGTTGCGAATCGAGTGCGCGAGCTCTTCCAGCGCCTCCGGGTCCATGTCCCGGCGCGGCTGGTACTTGCCACGCTGGATCAGCTCGACCGGCAGGTGTTGCAGTTCTTTCTGGTCGATCTTCACAGCCTGCTCTTCGAGCGCGCTGACGGAAGGACCACTGAGCAGTGCATCCAACCCACGTCCGAGACCCCGTTTCTTGACGGCCATACGGATTCCTTAAGTTGTTTGTGCAGTGCGTGATTGACGGCGTTGACGGCGTACCAGTTCCCCGGCCAGGGCCAGATAAGCCAGCGCGCCTCGCGATTGCTTGTCGTAGGCCAGGGCCGGCATGCCGAAGCTCGGGGCCTCGGCCAGGCGAATGTTGCGCGGAATGACCGTGTCGTACAGCTGCGGGCCAAAGTGCTCCTTCAGCTGCGCCGAGACATCGTTGTTCAGGCTCAGGCGCGGATCGTACATGGTCCGCAGCAGGCCCTCGATCTTCAGCTCCGGGTTCAACCGGGCGGCGATGCGCTTGATGTTATCCACAAGGTCGCTGAGACCTTCCAGTGCGTAGTACTCGCACTGCATCGGGATGATCACGCCATCGGAGGCGACCAGGGCGTTGAGCGTGAGCATCGACAGCGACGGAGGGCAGTCGATGAGGATGTAGTCGTAGTTCTCGCGAATCGGCGCCAGGGCGTTGCGCAGGCGGCTCTCCTTGACCTGCATTTCCAGCAGCACCACTTCGGCGGCGGTCAGGTCACGGTTGGCCGGCAGCAACTGGAAACCACCGTGCTCGGAGTAATGCATGGCCTGGGCCAGGTCGCATTCCCCGATCAACAGGTCGTAGACCGAGTGCTCGAGCTCGTGCTTGTCCACACCGCTGCCCATGGTGGCGTTGCCCTGCGGATCGAGGTCGATCAGCAGCACACGACGCTTGGTCGCGGCCAGCGAGGCGGCGAGATTGATACAGGTGGTTGTCTTGCCCACACCACCTTTCTGGTTCGCGATTGCGAATACCTTAGCCATTGTTGCGTGTGTTCCCAGTCATGCCTTGCGGCGCAGTATCAGCAGATGGCGCTGGCCCTGGCAACCTGGAACGGTCAGGGCCTGCTCGCTTTCCACTGTGAAGTCTGCGGGCAATGCTACCAGTTCATCGGCAGGATGCAGCCCCTTCATTGCAAGCCATTGCGTCCCGGTGTCGCCCAGGTGGCGGGTCCAGTTGGTGAAGTTCTCCATGCTGCTGAAGGCGCGGGAGATAATTCCGCTGAACGGTTGTGTCGGCTGGAAGGCTTCGACCCGACTGTGGATAACCGTGAGGTTGTCCAGCTTGAGCTCCATTTTCACCTGGGTCAGGAAGCGGGTCTTCTTGCCATTGGCGTCCAGCACCGTCACGCGCTTGTGCGGATGCAGGATAGCCAATGGGATACCGGGCATGCCACCGCCACTACCGACATCCAGCCAGTTGTCACGCTCGCTGTGGATAAACGGCATGACACTGAGGCTGTCGAGCAGGTGACGCGACACCATCTCGTCGGGGTCGCGCACGGCGGTGAGGTTGTAGGCTTTGTTCCATTTGATCAACAGGGCCAGGTAGCCGAGCAGCTTTTCGTGATGCTCGGCGCTCAGCTCGACACCGAGCTGGCGCGCACCTGTGGACAACTCTTCAGCGTGTTGCGGGGTGACCAGGGAACTCAAGCGCTTTGCTCCAATTCGCGGCCAGCGCCGCGTTTTTTCAAGTGAATCAGCAACAGGGAAATCGCCGCCGGGGTCACGCCCGGGATACGCGAAGCCTGACCCAGGGTTTCCGGTCGGGTCTGGCCCAGCTTGCCCTGGATTTCCTTGGACAGGCCGGAAATCGTCGAATAATCGATATCCACAGGCAGGCGGGTGTCTTCGCTGGCACGCAAACGTGCGATTTCATCCTGCTGGCGATCGATGTAGCCGGCGTACTTGGTGCGGATTTCGACTTGCTCGGCGACCTGTGGATCGATCGCTTCGCCGCCGGTTGCCTCGATCAGCCCGACGTAGTCGATTTCCGGGCGCGCCAGCAGGTTGAGCAGGCTGTATTCGTGGCTGAGCGGGGTACCGAACTTATCCACAATGGCCTGGCCTTGCTCGGTGTTCGGGCGTACCCAGGTCGACTTCAGGCGCTGCTCCTCGCGCTCGATGCCGTCGCGCTTGGCGCAGAAGGCGGCCCAACGCTGGTCGTCGATCAGGCCGAGTTCGCGGCCCTTTTCGGTCAGGCGCAGGTCGGCGTTGTCTTCGCGCAGGATCAGGCGGTACTCGGCACGCGAAGTGAACATGCGGTACGGCTCCTGGGTACCCAGGGTAATCAGGTCGTCGACCAGTACGCCGATGTACGCCTCGTCGCGGCGCGGGCACCAGCTGTCTCGGCCCTGCGCCCGCAGGGCGGCGTTGGTCCCGGCCAGCAAACCCTGGGCGCCGGCTTCTTCGTAACCGGTGGTGCCGTTGATCTGGCCGGCGAAGAACAGGCCGCCGATGACTTTGGTCTCGAGGCTGTACTTGAGGTCGCGCGGGTCGAAGTAGTCGTATTCGATGGCATAGCCCGGGCGAACGATGTGGGCGTTCTCCATGCCGCGGATCGACCGCACCAGCTCCAACTGCACGTCGAACGGCAGCGAAGTGGAAATACCGTTGGGGTACAGCTCATGGGTGGTCAGGCCTTCCGGCTCGATGAACACCTGGTGGCTTTCCTTGTCGGCGAAGCGGTGGATCTTGTCTTCGATCGACGGGCAGTAGCGCGGGCCGACACCTTCGATGACACCCGAGTACATCGGCGAACGGTCGAGGTTCGAGGCGATGATCTCGTGGGTGCGCGCATTGGTGTGGGTGATCCAGCAGCTCACCTGGCGCGGGTGCATCTGGGCATTGCCCATGAACGACATCACCGGGATCGGCGTATCGCCTGGCTGCTCGGTCATCACCGAGAAGTCCACCGAGCGGCCGTCGATGCGTGGCGGGGTACCGGTTTTCAGGCGGCCGACGCGCAGCGGCAGTTCACGCATGCGGTGGGCCAGGGCGATCGAAGGTGGATCGCCGGCGCGACCACCGGAATGATTTTGCAAACCAATGTGGATAAGCCCGCCGAGGAAGGTACCGGTGGTCAGTACCACCGATTCGGCGAAGAAACGCAGGCCCATCTGGGTCACCACGCCTTTGACCTGGTCCTGCTCGACGATCAGGTCGTCGCAGGACTGCTGGAATATCCACAGGTTCGGCTGGTTTTCCAGGATTTCACGCACCACTGCCTTGTAGATGGCGCGGTCGGCCTGTGCACGGGTGGCGCGTACGGCCGGGCCCTTGCGGTTGTTCAAAACGCGGAACTGGATGCCGCTCTTGTCGGTGGCCAGCGCCATGGCGCCGCCGAGGGCATCGATCTCTTTGACCAGATGGCTTTTGCCAATACCGCCAATGGCGGGGTTGCAGCTCATGTGACCGAGGGTTTCCACGTTATGGGTCAGCAGCAGGGTTTTCACACCCATGCGTGCAGACGCAAGCGCAGCCTCGGTACCGGCATGGCCGCCGCCGATGACGATCACTTCAAAACGGGAAGGGAAATCCACCACGCACCTCGTGCCTGTTTTTGCGAATAGAGAAGGTAAGCGGACAAGTATAGGGACTTCACCCCCTTTAAAGAAACCGTCTGAGCAAATTTTGACCAGTCTGTGGATGAGTGGCAGCTAACACAAATCAAAGAGGAAGAATTTAAAAAAGCTTTGTTTTTATGTTTATTCTTATGCACAAGCTTTACTGTGGATAAGGTTATGCAGGCCTTTATTCATGCAGTGTAGAGAAAAATTAAACCCTGTGGCTGGAGTACCATGAGGGCTATGGATAACACGATTTAGCCTGTGGATTAAATGGCTGTTTACCCACAAGCGGGTTTGTCCTCAGAAAAAAAGCCTGCTTATCAACGGAGCTGAAGGCGAGTTTTCCACAGGGCTCCTGAGAGCAGATTGGGGTAGGTGAATGAAAAAAATGTGAACCTGCACCGGCCTCTTCGCGGGTGAACCCGCTCCCACAGGGTTCTGCACAGCCTTCAGGTGCGGCGCGATTTCCGTAGAAGCTGCGAAATTTGAGGCAAAAAAAAGCCGCTCCCGAAGGAGCGGCTCTTGGTTTTGCCTGGCTGTGAATTACTTGCCGATGCAGAAGCTGGAGAAAATCCGCCCCAGCAGGTCATCAGAGCTGAATGCCCCGGTAATCTCCCCCAGGGCCTGCTGCGCCTGCCGCAGGTCTTCCGCCAACAGCTCACCCGCGCCAGCCAGGGTCAGTTGTGCACGGCCATGTTCCAGGTGCTCACTGGCCTGGCGCAGGGCATCCAGATGGCGCCGGCGAGCGCTGAAACCACTCTCGGCCGTCTGTTCATAACCCATGCAGGCCTTCAGGTGGTCACGCAGCAACTGCAGCCCTGCATCGTCCCCTTTGGCACTGAGGGTGATCGTTACATGGCCGTCATCGCACTGTTCCAGCGCTACCCGCTCACCACTAAGATCGGCCTTGTTCCGAATCAGCGTCACCTTGGCCGGGTCTGGCCGCTGGTCGAGAAATTCTGGCCACAGGGCGAACGGGTCGCTGGCCTCGGGCGCAGTGGAATCCACCACCAACAACACACGGTCTGCCTCGCCAATGGCCTTCAGCGCACGTTCCACGCCGATCTTTTCCACATGGTCATCGGTGTCGCGCAAACCGGCAGTATCGACCACGTGCAGCGGCATACCGTCGATGTGGATATGTTCGCGCAGGATGTCCCGCGTGGTGCCGGCAATATCGGTGACGATGGCCGCTTCCCGCCCGGCCAGCTGGTTCAGCAGGCTCGACTTGCCGGCATTCGGCCGACCGGCGATGACCACGGTCATGCCGTCACGCAGCAAGGCGCCCTGCCCGGCTTCACGCTGTACTTTGGACAACTCGCCCCGCACCGTATCGAGCATCGCCAGCACGTGGCCGTCGGCGAGGAAGTCGATTTCCTCTTCAGGGAAGTCGATCGCCGCCTCGACGTAGATACGCAGCGCAATCAACGCCTCGGTCAGGAAGTGCACGCGCTTGGAGAACTCCCCCTGTAGCGAACGCAGGGCATTGCGTGCGGCCTGGCTGGAACTGGCCTCGATCAGGTCGGCAATGGCTTCGGCCTGGGCCAGGTCGAGCTTGTCATTGAGGAATGCACGTTCGCTGAACTCACCCGGGCGAGCCAGCCGGCAACCAACCTGTACACAGCGCTGCAGCAGCATATCCAGCACCACCGGGCCACCATGGCCCTGCAGTTCCAGCACGTCCTCGCCGGTGAACGAATTCGGCCCGGGGAAGAACAGCGCGATCCCTTCGTCCAGCACCAGGCCTTCCTCGTCGCGGAACGGGCCGTAATGGGCGTGGCGCGGGGTAAGCGTACGGCCGGTGATCAACTGGCCGGCCTTGGCAGCCAGAGGGCCGGACAACCTGACAATACCCACACCGCCGCGGCCCTGGGCGGTGGCGATGGCGGCGATGGTTTCACGCACAGTGTTCATGCTCGAAAGCCTCTACGACAAAAACGACAGATAGCAAAAACGCCCCACTAGGGGGCGTTTTTTATTCACAGGCTAGCGCAGTAGCCTGTCAAGCAGCAGCTTTTTTGCTGGCTGCTTCGATGCTGCGGGTGATGTACCACTGCTGTGCGATCGACAGGCAGTTGTTCACAACCCAGTACAGCACCAGACCAGCCGGGAACCACAGGAAGAAGAAGGTGAAGATGATCGGCATCATTTTCATCACCTTGGCCTGCATCGGATCCGGCGGCGTCGGGTTCAGGCGCTGCTGGATGAACATGGTGGCGCCCATGATGATCGGCAGGATGAAGAACGGATCCTTGATCGACAGGTCGGTAATCCACAGCATCCATGGAGCCTGGCGCATTTCCACGCTTTCCAGCAGTACCCAGTACAGGGCCAGGAACACTGGCATCTGCACCAGGATCGGCAGGCAGCCGCCCAGCGGGTTGATCTTCTCTTTCTTGTACAGCTCCATCATCGCCTGGGACATCTTCTGGCGATCGTCACCGAAGCGTTCCTTCAGTGCAGCGAGCTTCGGCGCAACGGCACGCATGCGCGCCATCGAACGATAGCTGGCAGCCGACAGCGGGAAGAACAGGCCTTTGATCAGCATGGTCAGCACGATGATCGACCAGCCCCAGTTACCCAGCAGGCTGTGGATATGTTGCAGCAGCCAGAAGATCGGCTGGGCGATGAACCACAGGAAGCCGTAGTCGACGGTCAGTTCCAGGCCTGGGGACAACTCTTTCAGCTTGGACTGGATTTTCGGGCCGGCGTACAGCATGGCGCTGGTTTCGACCTTGCCGCCAGCAGGCACGCTGATGGCCGGGCCGGTGTAGCCGATGATGTAGTTGCCCTGGCTGTCCTTGCGGGTCTGGACAACGTTGTTGTCCGACTTGGCCGGAATCCAGGCGGTCACGAAGTAGTGCTGCAGCCAGGCAACCCAGCCGCCGGACACATTTTCTTTCAAACTACCTTTGTCGATGTCCTTCATCGAGACCTTTTTGTAAGGCTCGGAAGCTGTCCACAGGGCTGCGCCCAGGTAGGTGGCGGTGCCGGTGGCAGTGCTCGACGACGGATCGGAGCTGGCGTCACGCTTGAGCTGGGCAAACATGTTGCCGCTCCAGGCCTGACCGCTCTGGTTGTCGATCAGGTAGCTGACGGTCAGGTCGTACTCGCCGCGCTTGAAGCTGAAGCGCTTGATGTAGTTGACGCCGTTGTCGCTGAACTTCAGGTCGACCACCAGTTGTTCCTGGCCATCGGCCAGCTGGTAACCCTTCTTGTCGGTAGCGTACAGAGGGCGACCAGCAGGACGGGCATCCGGACCGTTGACGCCGGTCAGGCCGCTTTGTGCCAGGTAGACACGCTCGCCACCGTTGTCGAACAGCTGGAACGGAATGTCCGGGTGGTCCTGGCGACGTGGGTACTGCGGCAGGTTCAGCTGGACGATGTCACCACCGACCGGATCGATAGCCAGCTCCAGGACATCGGTCTTGACCCGGATCAGGTCCTTGCTGACCGCAACCGGTGCCAGTTCGGCTGCGCTGGTTTCGGCGTTGGCGCTTGGCACATCGGCGCTGGCGCCGGCGTTACCGGCCGGTACGCCATCCGGCAAACCCGGGGCAACGGTGCTGGCAGCAGTATTCTGAGTCGGCAGGGCAGCCTGGCCGTAGTCCTGGTTCCACTTGAGGACCATGACGTAGGACACGATTGCCAGGGCGACGATCAGGATCGTGCGTTTAATATCCATGATTACTCGGCTATCGAAGAAGTTCGGGAGGAAGGAGCGGGAGGAACGGGATCGAAACCGCCGTCGTTCCACGGATGACAACGCCCCAGGCGACGAACGGCTAGCCACCCACCACGCCAGAGGCCGTGGTTTTCGATGGCTTCATAAGCGTAACAGGAGCAACTGGGGAAGAAACGACAGTGGTTGGCCATCAGAGGACTAATGGCGTAACGGTAAAACTGGATCGGAACGAGCGCCAGTTTACGCATCTTGGCTGTCTACCCCTGCGGAATTGGCGGTCTCTGCTGGAGTAGGCCGGCTGCGCGCCAGGCGTTTCCAGAGTTTGCCAAAGTGTTGGTGCAATTCCGGGTTTTCTATCTCACCCAATCCCTTGCGCGCGACGATCACAATGTCCAACCCGGCAAGCAATTGCTGGTTCAGGCGAAAGGAATCGCGCATCAAGCGCTTGAGGCGGTTGCGTTGAACGGCGAGCTTGACGCTCTTCTTGCCGATCACCAGGCCAAGGCGTGGGTGATCGAGGCCGTTCTCGCGAGCAAGGATCAGCAGGTTTTTCCCTGGAACCTTGCCGGTTGGGGAGTCGAAGACCGCTTTGAAATGTCGGGGTGTAAGCAGTCGCTTTTCCCGACTGAAGTCCTGACTCACCACCTGTGCCGAAAAATCAAATGGCCAGACGCTTACGGCCTTTGGCACGACGACGCGACAGAACAGCGCGGCCGTTCTTGGTAGCCATACGGGCACGGAAGCCGTGGGTGCGCGCGCGCTTGATGGTGCTTGGTTGGAAAGTACGTTTCATGGCGTGTTACCTGGTTTGTCGACGACGGGCCGGGATGGCCCCCTTTTTAAGAGACCGGCGATTCTAGAGAAAGCAAGCCCGTAGGTCAATTTCCAACCAGTCTTTCCATATAGAGCACGTGATGGACGGTGCGTGCTTGTCCATCGCCCAAGGGTGCTTGATCGGACACACGAATTGGGGACAACATGAAAAAAAAGAAGAGACATATAAAAAGCTTTTCTGAAGAATCTATAAATCTTAAGTGGATAACCTTCTGTGGATAACCAGCTTGAGGCCATAAAATCCGGGCTGTACAGAGTTTTACAACTGTGTTCTCAACCGGTGCTGCGCTTGTTTTCTTCGTGGTCAAAAGCTGTGGATTAAATAGCCGCTTATCCACAGCAGAGTTATCAACAGGCTTGACCTCAGGGTTGTGCATAGCGCTCATGGCTGCTTATCCACAGGGCTTATTCACAGTGCGAAGAAGTCGTTTTGGTCGATAAATGGCTGTTTTGTCATGGTTCCTAACGTGTCCACATGTGGATAACTGAACGCTCGACCGGTACAATGGCGGTTTGTTTTTGCCTCATCCGGCTTTCAAACTCAGGGGATATCCGTGTCAGTGGAACTTTGGCAGCAGTGC